>NZ_PZZN01000001.1:640811-1605219 GCF_003046295.1 Sphingomonas aerolata | reverse complement strand
CAGCAACCAGACCGTGTGGCCGTTCGCTGCGGTGACACCCCTCTAGGGCCCATCCCCAATCCCGTCAAACGCAAATTTCACTTTTATGGCAATTTTCTTCATTTCGACCGGCTTACGCCCCCAGGCAGCCCGTGTGAGCCGTGCAGGGCATGCCGACAACGCCCCCGCGTGCCAGCAAGGGACGGGACGCGGCATCTCTCGGTAGCTTTCTTAAGTGCTTGTGAAGCGCAGGCGATTATAGGGCCGGTCCGATGACCACGCCGATTCCCAGCGCCCCGCCGGCGGCAGACCCGCTGGCGGACCGGCCGCCCGACGGGCCGATCGACGGCTTGGCCGCCCCGGCGCCGCTCGGCGGGCAGGTCCGCAGTGCGCTGATCTGGCGGTCGGGAAGCCAGATCGTCGCGCAGCTCGTCCAGTGGAGCGCCACCTTCCTGGTGATCCGCATCCTCGCCCCCGCCGATTACGGGCTGTTCGCGATGTGCCAGGTGATCCTGACCTTCATGGCGATGCTCAACGGCTATGGGCTGGCGAGCGGGCTGATCCAGCAGGCGACGATCAGCCGCCACGAGGTGCGCCAGCTCTTCGGCATGCTGATCCTGCTCAATGCGACGCTAGCCGCGGCGCAGCTGGTGCTCGCGCCGCTTGCCGCCGCCTATTACCGCCAGCCGGTCGTCGCCGACATGCTGCGCGTCCAGGCGCTGCTCTATCTCACCACGCCGTTCATCGCCTTGCCCTATGCCCTGCTGTCACGCGCGATGGATTTTCGCCATCAGGCCAAGGCGAACATCACCGCCTCGATCGCCTCGGCAAGCACCGCGCTTGGCGGCGCGCTCTATGGCCTTGGGGTATGGACGCTCGTCATCGCCCCGCTCGTATTGTTCGCGGTGCGGGGCGCGATGATGACGTGGAGCGCACGGTCGCTGGTCTGGCCGAGCTTCGACTTTCGCGGCGCGGGCCGGCTCGCGCGCTATGGCGGGGTGATGGCGGCGAGCCAGCTCTTCTGGTTCCTGCAGAGCCAGGCCGATGTGTTCATCGCCGGGCGCCGGTTCTCGCCGCACGTGCTCGGCATCTACACGACCAGCCTGTTCCTCACGCAGATCTTCGTCAGCAAGTTCGTGCCGCCGCTCAACGAGGTCGCCTTTTCCGCCTATGCGCGGATGCAGGCGGATCCCGACGCGATCGGGCGGGCGTTCGTGAAGGGCGTGCGGCTGGTGATGATCGTCGCCATGCCCTTCTATCTCGGGCTCGCGGTCACCGCCGAGCCGCTGGTGCTGACCGTGCTCGGCGAGAAATGGGTCGAGACCGCACCGATCGTCCGGCTGCTCGCGCTGGCGATGCCGTTCATGACGCTCCAGGTGCTGCTGACCCCCGCCTCCGATGCGCGCGGGCGACCGGGTATCGGCGTGCGCAACGGCGCGACCGGCGCGGCGATCCTCAGCACCGCGTTCCTGATCGGGGTTGAGTGGGGGCCGACCGGGCTCGGCCTCGCCTGGATCGCGGCCTATCCGCTGTATTTCGCGATCAGTGCGTGGCGGAGCCTGCCGGTGATCGGCGTGCCCGCACGTGCGGTCGCCGGCGCGGTCGCGTCGCCCGCGCTGGCCGCGATCGCGATGGCGGTCGCGGTCTGGCTGGTCGATCAGCGCCTGCCAGTGCTCGATCCGGTCTGGCGCCTCGCGGTGCTGCTCGCGGTGGGCGGCACGGTCTATGCAGGCTGGATGCTCGCCTTCGCGCGCGCGGCGCTCGGCGAGCTCGTCGCGGTGCTGCGCAAACGTCCCGTTGCGGCCTGATCGAACCTGCTGCCTGATCAGGTCCGCGGGTCAGGCGGACTGGATATAGGCGCGCATCGCCGCGGCATCCGCCTCGATCCGGTCGATCCGGAATTTGACGAGATCGCCGATCGAGACGAAGCCGACGAGCTGATCATGGTCGATCACGGGCAGATGCCGGATCCGCCGCTGAGTCATCAGCGACAGCGCGCCGATCACCGATTCGGTCGGCGCGACCGATTTGACCGCGCGCGTCATCACGTCGCCGATCCGCTGCGTCAGCGCCCCCGCGCCCTTGGCCTGCAGGCAATGGATCACGTCGCGTTCGGAAAATATCCCGACCACGCGGCCGTCGTCGAGCACCGGCGCCGCGCCGATCCGCTGTTCCGCGAGCATCGCCACCGCGTCCGCGACGCTCGCATCGGGGTGCAGCGACAGCACCATGTCCGCCCGCGTGCCGTCACCGGTCCGCCGCTTGGTCTCGAGGATCGTCGCGATCGTCATCTCCGCCTCTCCTTGTCGCGTCTCCATGCGCGCGGCTTGAGAAAACCATGTTTGCGCGGCAATGAAAAGCGATGACCGATCCTTCTGCCGAGACACCGACCGGACTCGACGATCCACATTATGCCGCGTTCGCCTGGGGCCGGTTCCGGACGATCATGGCGTGGATGATACTGGCGGCAGCGATCTGCGCCGCGGGCGTCATCGTCGCGATGGCGCATCTTCAAGGGGCGCTGCACCTCGTGACGATGCTCGCGATTCTCGGCGGGGTCGGCGGATCGGTGATCATGGCCGGGCTGTTGATGGGGCTCGTCTTCCTGAGTTCGGGCAGCGGCCATGACGAGGACGTGACCCGGATCGACTAGCCGTCCGGGCGATGCGCGCGGCCGAGGGAGGAAACGAAAAAGGCCGGTACCGCAGCGTTGCGGTACCGGCCTTTTTTGATCCTGCTGTGTGGCGCGACGATCAGCCGGCCTCGACCTCGTCGGTGGCGGCGCGGACGCGACGGCGACGCGGCTTTTCCGCGGCTGCGCCGTCCGCCGAAGCGTCGGCAGCGGGTGCCGAGGCCGAGATGCCGAGCGATGGCGGCAGGCGGTCTGCGTCGAACGCCGCGGGTGCGGCATCGTCCGTGGCGACCGGCGCGTCGAGACTGCGGTCGCGACGCGGGCGACCACGACGGCGGGGCTGCTCCTCGCCCGAACCGTCCGACGCGGGCGCCGGGGCGCTCACGGCCGCAACGTCGACCGGCTCGCCCGTGAACTGGGGCGCGGACGACCGGTCGTCGGACGTGGCTGCGTCGGGCGTGGCCGGCGTAACGCTGCGCGCAGCGCCGTCGTCCGCGCGCTCGCCCTGCTGCTCGGACTCGGCCTGGACCGGACGCGCGGCGCGTGGCGTACGGCGGATGGTGTCGCGGCGTGGGGCCTCGCGATACTCGTCACGGCCCTGGTTTTCGCGGGGCTGGGTCTCGCGCTGCTGGCCCTGCTCGTCACCGGGCTGCTCGTCGCGCGACTGCGTCATCCGCGGGCCACGGGGCTCGCCACGCTGACCGTCGTTACGTTGGCCCTCGTTGCGCTGACCCTCGTTGCGGTTCGCATCGTAGCGTGGGCGATCGTCGCGCTGCGAGCGGTCGTCGCGGCCTTGACCATCACGGCCCTGGTTTTCGCGGCCCTGATTCTCACGGGGCGCGCGAGCGTTCGAATACTGGCCATTGGAGTGGCCGCCATTCGCCATCGCCGCCTGGTCGCCGGATCCCTGCTGGCCGTTCTGCTGCCCGTGCTGCTGCCCGTTATGCTGGCTGCCCTGCTGCTCGCCCGAGCGGATCGGTTCGCCCTCGTCGCCATAATCGTCGTCGCCGTCGAGATCGAACGGCTGCTGGCGGCGCGGCTGCTGCTGCTGCGCCTGGGGCTGGCTCTCTTCGAAGCGCGCGCGGGTCTCGCTCAGTACGCGGAAATAATGATCCGCGAACTGCAGATAATATTCGATGTTGACGCGGTCGCCCTGCATCTGCGCGTCGCGCGCCAGATTCTTGTACTTCTCGTACAATTGGCTCGCGTTGCCGCGCGCGCGGCTGTCGATGCGGTTGCCCGTGTCGCGGCCACCCTGGCCACCACCACCGCCGCCGCCCTGGCGTTGACCGCCACCGCCGCCATTATTATTGTTGCCACGACCGCGACGGCGGCCGGCTTGCCGGTTGTTGATCAAGCTTGTGTCCTCAGTCGTCGAACCAAAATCTGGTCGTGCTCCGAAATGCGGTGCAAACCCCCCGCCGCGCACCGATAACGATGCGTCGGACTTGCCAGGGCCGCCGGACTGCAGCGACTTTAAGGCGAAGGATGCGGGTCAACGCTCAAAAACGACCAAGTTGTCGAGATTGCGTGCCCCTGCCCACGTGATAGCGGCCCGGAAGGGCCTCCCACAAGCGAAATATGCGGCGGCAGGCCATAATCGTCAAGTCGCGCCGGTCATCGCGCGAGCAGGACGCGCGGGTTTCCGCCATAATCATGATGTAGCGCAACATGCAGCCCCTCTGCCTCGAGCAGCACCGAGACCGGCACCGCCTGCGTCGCGCCGATCTCGATCACCGCCGCGCCGCCGGGTGCGATCAGCGCGGGGAGCTGCGCCGCGAGGATCCGGTAATCGTCGAGCCCGTCCGCGCCTGCGAACAGCGCCGCGTGCGGTTCGTGATCGCGGACCTCGGGCGGCAGCGTCTCGGCGGTACCGATATAGGGCGGGTTGGCGAGGATCAGGTCGAACCGCCCCTCGATCGCGTCCGCCCAGCTGCCGCGCAAAAACTGCGCACGGTCCGCCATGCCGAGCGCCGCCGCATTGGCGCGCGCATAGCCGAGCGCCTCCGCCGAAAAATCGATGCCGAGACCGCGCGCGGGCCATTCGTCGAGCGCGGCGAGCAGCAGCGTGCCGGGGCCGGTGCCGAGATCGAGGATGGTCGCAGGCGCACCGCCGGCAAAATGCGCCTGCGCGGCGATCAGCAGCGTCTCGCTGTCGGCGCGGGGCACCAGCGCCCCCGGCCCGACCGCGACATCGATCGACCAGAAGCCGCGCGTGCCGGTGATATAGGCGATCGGCTCGTGCCCGAGACGACGCGCGACCAGCGCCGCGAAGCTGGCGGGGACGGCGTAGCGGTCGGGATCGAGCAGGATCGCGTTCCGCTCGACGCCCAGCGCATGCGCCATCAGCAGTTCGGCGTCGAGGCGGGGGGTGGTGGAGAAGGCAAAGCGCGCGGCCGCGGTGGCGATCGCTGCGCTTACCCCCCCGCCCGCTTGCGGGAGGGGGCTGGGGGGTGGGCTCACGCTCACCGCGGTCGCACCGTCGGCGATGTGTCGAACAACTCCAGTGCCCCGCCCGTATGGAACCGGCCGCGCGCCCACCCCCCGGCCCCCTCCCGCTTGCGGGAGGGGGGGGAGAAGGCAACCTCAGCCATCCAGCTGCGCCAGCCGGTCCGCCTCGTCCTGCGACACCAGCGCACCGATCAGCTCGGCCATATCGCCCGCGACGATTTCCGGCAGCCGGTGCAGCGTCAGGTTGATCCGGTGATCGGTCACGCGGCCTTGCGGGAAATTATACGTCCGGATCCGCTCCGAGCGATCCCCCGACCCGACCATCGACTTGCGCGCACCCGCGCGCTCGGCATGCAGCCGGTCGCGCTCTGCCTCGTAGAGCCGCGTCCGCAGCACGCGCAAAGCCTTCGCCTTGTTCTTGTGCTGCGACTTCTCGTCCTGCTGGATCACCGTCAGCCCGGTCGGGATATGGACGATCCGCACGGCAGAGTCGGTCGTGTTGACCGACTGACCACCCGGCCCCGACGAGCGATAGACGTCGATGCGCAGGTCCTTGTCGTCGATCTTGACGTCGACCTCCTCCGCCTCGGGCAGCACCGCGACGGTCGCCGCCGAGGTGTGGATCCGGCCGCCCGCCTCGGTCGCGGGCACGCGCTGGACGCGGTGGACGCCGCTTTCGAACTTCAGTTTCGCGAACACGCCCTGCCCCGTGACGCTGGCGACGACTTCCTTGAATCCGCCCGCGTCGGACGACGATCCCGAGATCATCTCGACCCGCCAGCCCTGCGATTCGGCATAACGCTGGTACATCCGGAACAGATCGCCCGCGAACAGCGCCGCCTCGTCCCCGCCCGTCCCGGCGCGCACCTCGAGCATCGCCGAGCGCTCATCGGCGGAATCGCGCGGCAACAAGGCGAGCGCGAGCTTGCGGTCCGCGGTCTCGAGCAGCGTGCGATTCTCGTGCAGCTCCTCGGACGCCATCGCGCGCAGCTCGTCATCGGCATCCTCGGCCATGAAGGCGAGGCTCTCTGCCTCCTGCCGCAGCCGCCGCACCTCGGTCGCGGCCTGCGCGACGGGTTCGAGCTCGGCATATTCCTTCGACACCGCGACGAAGCGGTCCGACGGCAGGTCGCCGGTCGACATCAGCGCCTGCAACTCGTCCCGCCGCGCCTCGATCGCGCGGATGCGGTCTGGGGAGATCTGGGTCATGCGGACGCTCCCTCTTGCGTCATCCCAGCGAAAGCTGGGATCCAGGGTGACCGGGCGGAGCCTTCATGGCGCTGGATCCCGGCCTGCGCCGGGATGACGGGGAGGCTCAACGCAGCGCCTCCGCCAGATCGGCGAACGCGACCTCGGTCTGCGTGCCGGTCGCGAGCGCTTTCACCGCGCCCACGCCCTTGGCGAGCTCGTCATCGCCGAGGATGATCGCAAACCGCGCGCCGAGCGCATCCGCCTTCGCCATCCGCGCCTTCATCTTGCCCTTATAGGCCATCTCGACCGCGACGCCCGCACGCCGCAGATCCGCGACGATGCCGGTCGCGCGCGCTTCGGCCGCGGCACCCATCGGCACGACCACCGCATCGATCCCCGCCGCCGCCGGCTCCTCCAGCAGCATCGCCAGCCGCTCGACCCCCGCCGCCCAGCCGACACCCGCCGTCTCGGGCCCGCCGAGCGACCCGATCAACCCGTCATAGCGCCCACCGGCCAGCACCGTCCCCTGCGACCCCAGCCGATCGGTCACGAATTCGAACGCGGTGTGCCGGTAATAATCGAGCCCGCGGACCAGCCGCGCATTGCGCTCCCACGCGACGCCCGCGGCATCGAGCCCGGCGGTCACCGCGTCGAAGAACGCGCGCGCCTCGGGCGTCAGATACGCGTCGATGTCGGGGGCGCTGTCCGCGATCGGGCGGTCCTTCGGGTCCTTCGAATCGAGGATCCGCATCGGGTTCTTCTCAAGCCGCGTCAGGCTGTCTTCGGACAGCTCGCCGCGATGCGCCTCGAAATGCGCGACCAGCGCCGCGCGCCATGCCTCGCGCGTCTCGGCATCGCCCAAAGTGTTGAGCTGCAACGTCACGCCGTCGGCAATGCCGAGTTCGCGCAGCAACTGGTCCGCCAGCACCAGCAGCTCGACGTCCGCCGCGGGTTCGGCCGCGCCGATCACCTCGGCATCGATCTGGTGGAACTGCCGGAACCGGCCCTTTTGCGGGCGCTCGTAGCGGAACACCGGGCCGCTCGTCGTGATTTTCAGCGGCGCGAACTGCTGCCAGCCCTCGGTCAGATAGGCGCGCGCGATGCCGGCGGTGAATTCGGGGCGCAGCGTCAGCGAATCTCCGCCGCGATCCTCGAATGTGTACATCTCCTTCGACACGACGTCGGTCGTCTCGCCGAGCGAGCGCGCGAACACCGCAGTGGATTCGAACACCGGGATGTCGATCCGCTGAAAGCAATACAGCGCACGCACGCGTTCGAAGGTGCTGAGAACATGCGCGAAACGGCGCTGCTCGTCGCCGAAGATGTCCTGAGTGCCGCGGATGCGACGCGGGGTTTCTGTTCTGGCCATGATGCGCGCGTATCTAGGCGACGTGCCCGCGAAGCGCTAGCGCCGTCACATGAGCAACGACGTCCGCTATTGGGGGCTCGGCCGGCGCATCGCCCCGCCGCGCTTCGTGCTGTTCGCATGCGTCTTCGCGATCGGCCTCGTCGCGCTGATCCCCCGACTGGGGCTGGGCCGCGGCACGATGGCGGCGTTCGATATCGCCGCGGTCCTGTTCCTCGCCACCGTCGCGACGCTGTTCGGCAACGCCACCGCGGAGCGGATGCGGCGCTATGCGGACGAGAACGACGCCAACCGCGCGGTGCTGCTCGCGTTCAGCGGGACGATCCTGATCGTCGTGCTGGTCGCGGTGGCGAAGGAATTGCAGGGCAAGACCGATCTCGTCGCGATTTTGATCTCGGTCGCGACCCTGGTGCTCGCCTGGCTGTTCTCCAACATGGTCTACACGCTGCATTATGCGCACCTGTTCTACAGCGACGCCGCGGATGGCAGCGACGCGGGCGGGCTGGATTTCCCGTCCTGCGCCGAGCCCGATTACTGGGACTTCGCCTATTTCGCCTTCACGCTCGGCATGACCTTCCAGACCTCCGACGTCGAGATCACGTCGCGGCGGGTGCGCAAGGTCGCGCTGGGCCAGTGCATGGCCGCGTTCGTCTTCAACATCGGCGTGCTCGCCTTCACGATCAACGTGCTCGGCAGCAGCTGACGCGGGTCCTCCCGTCATTCCTCTTCCGTCATCCTGACGAAAGTCAGGACCCAGAGCCAGACACGCCACCGCCCGTAACCCTGGGTCCTGACGTTCGTCAGGATGACGGGAAGAGGTCATGGTGACCGGGTGAACTATACACCCCGGCAAAGGGCTGGACGACTGCCCTTTCTGCCGCTTACACCTTGACCATCGTCTCTCTGCCGGAAGGCCTTTTCCTTGATCCGCAAGCTTCTCGTCGCATCCCTGCTCGCGTCTGCACTTCCCGCGGTCGCGCAAGTCCCCGCCGGCAACACCGCCCCGCAGCCGGTGCCGTTCGTCGACACGATCCCCGCCGCACAGGACACGCCCTATCCCGGCACGATCCTGCTCGACATCGACGCGACCGATACCGAGCGCGGCATCTTCCGCGTGAAGGAGACGATCCCCGTCGCCAAATCGGGCAAGATGGCACTGCTCTTCCCGAAATGGCTGCCCGGCAACCATGCGCCACGCGGCGAGATCGAGAAGCTCGCCGGGCTGGTGATCCGCGCGAACGGCCGGATCCTTCCCTGGACGCGCGATCCGGTCGACGTCTACGCCTTCCACATCGACGTCCCCGCGGGCACCAAACAGCTCGACGCGACCTTCCAGTTCATCTCCGCGACCAAGGCGGACCAAGGCCGTGTCGTCATGACCCCGACGATGATCAGCCTCCAGCCGAACTCGGTCAGCCTCTACCCCGCCGGCTATTATACGCGTCAGATCCCGGTGAAGATGACCGTCACCTATCCGACCGGCTGGACCGCCGCGGGTGCGGTCCCCGCCAAGGTCTCGGGCGCGACCTATGCCTATGACCGGACCAATTACGAGATCCTCGTCGATTCGCCGATCCTCGCGGGCAAATACGGCAAGGTCTGGCCCTTGAGCCCGAAGGTCGACCTCAACGTCTTCGCCGACACCCCCGACCAGCTCGCCGCCAAGCCCGAGCAGATCGACGCGCACAAGCGGCTCGTCGACCAGGCCGCGCGCACCTTCGGCGCCGAGCATTATGATCATTACGAGTTCCTGCTCTCGATCACCGACCAGCTCGGCGGGATCGGCCTCGAACATCATCGCAGCTCGGAAAACGGCGTCCGTCCCGGCTATTTCACCGAATGGGAGACGGGCGCGTCGGCACGCAACCTGCTGCCGCACGAATTCACGCACAGCTGGGACGGCAAGTTCCGCCGCGGCGCCGACCTGTGGACGCCCGATTTCCGCACGCCGATGCGCAACTCGCTGCTCTGGGTCTATGAGGGCCAGACGCAGTTCTGGGGCTATGTGCTCCAGGCGCGCTCGGGTCTGGTCAGCAAGCAGGACACGCTCGACGGCTATGCCTCGATTCTCGGCACCTACGACACCGCGCAAGGTCGCCAGTGGCGCCCGCTGATCGACACCACCAACGATCCGGTCATCTCGTCGCGCCGTCCCAAGGGCTGGACCAGCTGGCAGCGCTCGGAGGATTACTACAACGAAGGGCTGATGGTCTGGATGGAGGTTGACGCGATGCTCCGCCAGAAATCGGGCGGCACCAAGTCGATCGACGATTTCGCGCGAGCATTCTTCGGCATCCGCAACGGTGACTATGGCGAGGTCACCTACACGTTCGACGACGTGGCCAAGACGCTGAACGGCATCCTGCCCTATGACTGGGCCGGCTTCCTCAACACGCGGCTGACCGAGACGGGCAAGCCCGCGCCGATCAACGGCTTTGCGATGAACGGCTACAAGCTGGTCTATGGCCCCGTGCAGAGCCCGTATCTGAAGCAGGCGGAGAAGAGCCGCGGCACCGATGTCAGCTATTCGCTCGGCTTGGTGATGAACAAGGACGGCGTCGTGACTGCCTCGATCTGGGACAGCCCCGCGTTCCGCGCCGGGATCGACGTCGGCACCGAAATCGAGGCGGTCAACGGCGAGTCCTACTCGTCGGACCGCATGAAAGCGGCAATTCTGGCGGCCCAGGGCACCAAGCTGCCGATCCGTCTGACTGTAAAAAACAACGAGCGATTCCGCGACGTCTCGCTCGATTACCATGACGGCCCGCGCTATCCGCGGCTCGAGAAGGTCGGTACAGGTGACGGCGGACTGGACAAGTTGCTGATGCCGCGCTGACAGTTCCGATATTTTTCCGGTGCCGGCCGCCTCCCCAAGGGGAAGCGGCCGGCACCGCCATTTCTGAAAGGACCGCCATGCGTATCGACCTCATCCCGACGGGCAAGAACCCGCCCGAAGACCTGAACGTCATCATCGAAGTCCCGACCGGCGGCGAGCCCGTGAAGTACGAGTTCGACAAGGCATCGGGCGCGCTGTTCGTCGACCGCATCCTGCACACGCCGATGCGCTACCCCGCCAATTACGGCTTCGTGCCGCACACGCTCAGCCCCGATGGCGATCCGCTCGACGCGCTCGTGATCGCGCGCTCGCCGTTCATCCCCGGCTGCGTCGTCCGCGCGCGCCCGATCGCGGTGCTCAACCTCGAGGACGAGGCCGGCGGCGACGAGAAGCTCGTCTGCGTCCCCGTCAACGACGTGTTCCCCTATTATTCGAACGTCGGCGGCCGTGCCGACGTGCCCGAGATCGTGTTCGAGCAGATCGAGCATTTCTTCACCCACTATAAGGACCTCGAGAAGAAGAAGTGGGTCCGCGTCGGCAAGTGGGGCGATGCCGAGGAAGCCAAGCGCATCACGATCGAGGCGATCGAGCGCTACGAAGAGGCCAAGAAGCAGGGCGACGAGCCCATGAACGCGGACGACGCCGCAGGCCGCTGATTACAAAAGACCGAAGTCGAAGCGGCGCGCACCCGGCGCGCCCTTCGACTGCGCTCAGGGCGAACGGAGCCGCGAACTACGCCCCCCCGTTCGTGCTGAGCGAAGTCGAAGCACCTGCCCCGCCCTCGCCCAGCCGCCCCGCCCTTACGGCGCCGGCCGCTCCGCCTGTGCTTCCGCCAGGTACAGCGAGAACAACCCCGCCGGATCGGTCCATTCGCGGATCGGCGTCCACCCGCCCGACCGCAACAGGATCCGCGCATCGCGCGACCCGTATTTGTGGCTGTTCTCGGTGTGGATCGTCTCGCCCGCGGCGATATCGAACGGCCGCCCCTCGATCGTGAACGCGGCATCGCGCTGCGCCTCGAGATGCATCTCGATCCGCGCGCGGTCGTCGTTCCACACCGCCTTGTGCCGGAACGCCTCGATTGGCACATCGGCGTCGAGCTCGCGGTTGATCCGCTCGAGCAGGTTCATGTTGAACGCCGCGGTTACGCCCTGCGCATCGTCATAGGCGGGGACCAGCACCGCCGGATCCTTGATCCGGTCCATCCCGATCAGCAGCATCGCCCCGATCCCGAGCGACGCGCGCATCGCCTTCAACAGGTCGACCGCCATCAGCGGGATCATGTTGCCGATCGTCGACCCCGGAAAGAAGCCGAGCTTGGGCGTGTCCTCGATCGTCTTCGGCAATGCGAGCGGCCGCATGAAATCCGCCTCGAACGGCAGGACCAGCAGCTCGGGGAACTGCGCCGCAAGCACACGCGACGATTCCCGCAGGAAATCGCCCGAGATATCGATCGGCACATAGACCGACGGCGCCACCGCGCTCAGCAGGATCGGCGTCTTGGTCGACGACCCCGACCCGAATTCGACCACCGCACGTCCCGCGCCGGCAATCTCGGCGACCTCGGGACAGGCGGTCTCGAGGATTGAGCGCTCGGTCCGCGTCGGATAATATTCGGGCAGGTCGGTGATCGCCTCGAACAATTCGGAGCCGCGCCGGTCGTAGAACCAGCGCGCCGGGATCGCGCGCGGCCGCCGTTCCAGCCCGGCGAGCACGTCCGCCCGGAAGGCGGGGTCGGCCAGGCTCTGCTCGCCGTCTTCGATTTCACGCTTCAACATCAGATATCCTTGGCGAGCCGGACGCCGGTGAACTGCCAGCGCTGGTGCGGGTAGAAGAAATTGCGGTAGCTCGCGCGCGCATGGCCGCGCGGCGTCGCGCAACTCCCGCCGCGCAGCACGAACTGGCCGCTCATGAACTTGCCGTTATACTCGCCGACCGCACCCTCGACCGCGCGGAAGCCGGGATAGGGGCGATAGGCGCTGCCCGTCCATTCCCAGACGTCGCCGAAAAAGGCCGGGTCGCCGGCGCGTGCCGGCCGCGGCTCGACCGGGCCCGCCGCATCCATCTGATTGCCGCCATCGCCGGCATAGTCCGCCGCAACGGCCTCCCATTCGGCCTCGGTCGGCAGCCGCGCGCCGGCCCAGCTGGCATAGGCGTCCGCCTCGTAGAAGCTGACATGCGTGACCGGCGCCGCCGGATCGATCGCGCGCCGCCCGTCGAGCCCGAACCGCGTCCAGCCGCCGTCGCGTTCTTCCCAGTACATCGGCGCGACGATGCCTTCGGCCTTCACCCAGGCCCAGCCATCGGCGAGCCAGTGACGCGGCTCGCTATAGCCGCCATCGGCGATGAACGCCGCCCATTCGCCATTGGTCACCGTCCGGTCGGCGATCGCGTGGCGCGCGAGCAGCGTGTCGTGCCGCGGCGTCTCGCAATCGAACGCGAAGCCGTCGCCGTCATGCCCCATCCGCGCGATCCCGGCGTCGCGTTCGATCCAGCCGATCGCGCCCGGCATCTCGACCGGCACCTTGCGCGGCGCGGCCCAAACCGCGGGTTCGAGCGGATTTTCCGAAAACAGGTGAAGGATGTCGGTCACCAGCAATTCCTGGTGCTGCTCCTCGTGATGGCAGCCCAGCGCCACCAGCTCGCGCGCCGCCTCGGGCAGGTCGGGCAGCGCCGCGATCAGCGCCGCATCGACATGCGCGCGGTACGCCCGGACCTCGTCGAGCGTCGGCCGCGTGATCATCCCGCGCCGGTCGCGCGCATGCCGCCGCCCTTCCGCCTCGTAATAGCTGTTGAACAGGAACGGGAAGCGCTCGTCGTGCAGCCGGTAGCCCGCGACGTGATCGCGCAGCACGAACGTCTCGAAGAACCAACTGGTATGCGCGAGATGCCATTTGGTCGGCGACGCGTCGGGCATCGACTGCACCGTCGCATCCGCATCCGACAGCGGCGCGGCCAGCGCGATCGACAGGTCGCGCACGGCCGTGAAACGGGCACCGAGCGCGTCCGTGTCAGGCAGGGTCACGGGATCATGGGTGGGGACGGGGTTCGGCATCGACTGTCCTCGTGCGGGCGATGCACGCGGCATGGCCCCTTATAAAAGGATGCAGCGATACGGAGCGCTATCCGCGCGTTGCCCCCGGTCGCCAAAGAACGTCGCTCGCCCCGTTTTGGTTCACCGCACGCGCGGCGACGAACAGGAAATCCGACAGGCGGTTAACATACGCTAATGCCAGCGGATTGATCGGGTCGTCGACCGCGACCACCGCGCGCTCGGCGCGGCGCGTGATCGCGCGCGCCAGATGCAGCGCCGCAGCGCCCGGCGATCCGCCCGGCAGGATGAAGCTGGTCAGCGGCGCCATCTGCGCGGTCATCGCGTCGATCTCGCCTTCGAGCCGCTCGACCTGCGAACCGATGATCCGCAGCGTCATTTCCGACGGCGCGAAATCCTCGCCCGGCGTCGCGATGTCCGCGCCGAGATCGAACAGGTCGTTCTGGATCCGCTCGAGCGCTCGGCCAAGCGGATGATCGCCCAGCACCACCGCGGCCACGCCGATCGCGCTGTTCGCTTCGTCGACATCACCGATCGCCTGCATCCGCGGGCATGCCTTGGACACGCGCGATCCGTCGACCAGCCCGGTGGTCCCCGCGTCGCCGGTCCGCGTGTAGATCTTGTTCAGCTTTACCATGACGTTACGCCCTTCGGGCTCAGGTCCGGCCCGCGGCGAACAGGATCAGCACGACGATCAGGATCGCGATCGCCTGAAAGAAAATGCGCTGTTGCATCATCCGGTTCGATTTCAGCGACGCGGCGCTCGGCCCCCCGTCCTTCACCTGCGCCGACTGGTCCTGCAGGAACGTCACCACCCCGCGCACCAGAGCAACAAGCGTCGCGATCATCGCCGCGATCAGGAGGATGACGAGGAAGGTGTTCATGACGACAATCTAGGCATGCGCGCCCCGCCCCGCAATGGCCGTTCCGCCGGTCGCCGGACAAGCCTCGAAACGGGCGGAATTCTACGCTGACAGCCCCGATCTTCCCGGCTAGCATCGTGACAAATGGGGGAATGAGTATGCGTAACGGACGGATCGGCGCCAGCCTGGCGATGCTGGCTATGTTGAGTGCGTGCGGCGGAGACTCCGGCGCGGTGTCGGGATCGACCGGCGGTACGCCCGGGGTGTCCACCCCGACGACCGGCACGACCACCCCGACGACCGTCGCGGGGTGCAGCCTGCGCGAGCGGCAGGACTGGGCAGCGGCGCAGCTGCGCGAATGGTATCTGTTCCCCGAGACGCTGCCCGCCAGCCTCGACCCGACACCCTATACGACCGTCGACGCCTATATCGACGCGCTCACCGCGACCGCGCGCGGTCAGCGCCGTGACCGCTATTTCACCTATCTGACGTCGATCAAGGAGGAGGACGCCTATTATGAGGCGGGGTCCAATGCCGGCTTCGGCTTCCGTCTCGGCATCGATGGCAGCGGGCGCCGTGCCTATGTCATCGAATCCTTCGAAGGCGGCGCCGCGCTGGCGGCGCAGGTCGATCGCGGTGCGGAAATCGTCGCGATCGGGACCAACGCCAACACGCTGCGGACCGTCAGCGCGATCTTCGCCGCAGAGGGCAGCGCGGGCGTCTCGACCGCGCTCGGGCCCGACACGGTCGGCACCAGCCGCGTGCTGCAGATCCGCGACGCGCAGGGCACGCGCGACATCACGCTGACCAAGACCGATTTCGCGCTGCTCCCGGTCTCGAGCCGCTACGGCGCGAAGGTCATCGCCGATGGCGGGCGCAACTATGGCTATATCAACCTCCGGACGTTCATCTCGACCGCCGACCCCGCGCTGCGCGCCGCCTTTGCCAGCTTCCGCGCGCAGAACGTCACCGATATCGTCATCGACCTGCGCTATAATGGCGGCGGGCTGATCTCGATCGCGGAGCTGATGACCGACCTGCTCGGCCGCAACCGCGCGACCTCCGAAGTGTCGAGCTACACCACGTTCCGCACCGAAAAATCCGCCAACAACACGACGCGCTTCTTCGCGCCGCAGCCCGAATCGATCGCGCCGACGCGCGTCGCGTTCATCGGCACGGGCGGGACCGCCTCGGCGAGCGAACTCGTGATCAACGCGATGATCCCCTATCTGCACAGCGCTGCCGGGCTGATCGGTACGAACACCTATGGCAAGCCCGTCGGCCAGATCGGGCTCGACCGCGCCGCCTGCGACGACCGTCTCCGCGTGGTCGCGCTGTCGACGCAGAACGCCGCACGCCAGGGCGCCTATTATGACGGGCTCGCCGGCACGGTCGAGGCGAGCTGCCGGGCGGAGGACGATATCCGCTATCCGCTCGGCGACCCGCGCGAAGCCTCGACGCGCCAGGCGATCGACTTCCTCGCCGGCCGCAGCTGCCTGCCGGTCACCGCGACCGCGGCGACCGCGTCGGCCCGTACCAGCACGCCCACGCCGACGACCGACCTCCCCACGCGCGCGCTGCTGATCCCCGACCACCCCACCACCCCGCAACGCGAAGTCCCCGGCCTCTATTGATCCGTCCGGCGCGACGGGGCCGGGTCACCCCGCCCACCCCGTCAATCCCGCTCACCCCGTCACCCCCGCTCACCCACCCACCCCGTCACCCTGACGAAAGTCAGGGCCCAGAGCCAAACACGCCGCCCCCCGGTAACCCTGGATCCTGACTTTCGTCAGGATGACGGCACGTGGGGAGCATCCCGGTGAGCATCCTCCGCCAGCATCGCCCGCACCCCCGCCGCAACCGCGAGCCCGTCCTCCCCCCGTTCGCGCATCGCCGCGAGCGAGGGCGCGCCGGTGCGCTTGGCGAGCCGCGCACCGTCCGCCCCCAGCATCAGCGGATGATGATGATAACGCGGCGTCGGCAGCCCCAGCAGCGCCTGCAACAGCCGGTGCACGTCGGTCGCCGCGAACAGGTCGTCGCCGCGCACCACGTCGGTGACGCCCTGCGCCGCATCGTCGAGCGTCACCGCGAGATGATAGCTGGCGGGCGCATCCTTGCGCGCGAGCACCACGTCGCCCTGCGCCGCCGGATCGGCCCGCACCCTCCCCGCGCGCGCATCCACCCATTCGAGCGGTCCCGTCACGTTGAGCGCCGCCGCCATGTCGAGCCGCCAGCAATGCGCCTCGCCCATCCGCGCCGCGACCTCGGCGGGCGCCAGCTTCCGGCACGTCCCCGGATAGACCGCGCCCTCGCCCTCATGCGGCGCCGACAGGCTCGCCGCGATCTCCGCCCGCGTACAGAAACACGGATAGAGCAGCCCGCGCGCGTTCAATCCATCGAGCGCCGCCTGATAGGATGCGAGCCGCGCCGACTGGTAGGACAGATCGTCCCAGTCCAGCCCCAGCCAGCGCAGATCCTCCACGATTCCCGCGACATGCTCGGGCCGGCTGCGGCCCATGTCGATATCCTCGATCCGCAGCAGGAACCGCCCGCCCCGCGCCCGCGCAAAGTCGTGCGCGCGGATCGCCGACAGCGCATGGCCGAGGTGCAGCCGCCCGGTCGGACTGGGCGCGAACCGCGTCGTGACGAATTCCGCGCTGTTCACTGGACTTGACCCCATGTCCCGCGCCGTGCTGTCATGACCCTGTCATGCCGGTGCGCGAAAGCGCGTCCGGGACTTTTGTGGGAGGAGCCGTGTTTCACCCCGACCTGATACGCCACCCGGATGGATGTCCGGCGCTCGTGCTCAACGCCGATTACACGCCGCTCTCCTATTATCCGCTCAGCGTCTGGCCCTGGCAGACCGCCGTGAAGGCCGTCTTCCTCGATCGCGTCGATATCGTCGCCAATTACGAACGCGAGGTGCGCAGCGCGAGCTTCGCGCTCAAGCTCCCCTCGGTGATCGCGCTCAAGCAATTCGTCAAACCGTCGCAATTTCCCGCCTTCACCCGTTTCAACCTGTTCCTGCGCGACAAGTTCACCTGCCAATATTGCGGCAAGCTGCGCGATCTCACCTTCGACCATGTCATTCCCCGCGCGCAAGGCGGGCGGACCACCTGGGAAAATGTCGTCACCGCCTGTGCGCCGTGCAACCTCAAAAAGGGCGGGCGCACCCCGCGCCAGGCCGCGATGCCGCTCCATCTCGAGCCGATCCGCCCGACCAACTGGCATCTGCACGAACATGGCCGCAGCTTCCCGCCGAATTATTTGCACGAAACCTGGCATGATTGGCTCTACTGGGACATTGAACTCGAAGCGTGACCGTCCGGCCGCGCAGCATTGTGCGGGAGACGGGTCGATGCGGGTGATGATGGGTGTGATCGCGGCGGGACTGATCGTCGCAGGGTGCGGCGACAAGGATGCGCAGCGCGCCGAGGCGGATGCCGGCGCAGTCGGCTTCGTCCCCCCCTCGGTCACCTCGCGGCTCGATTTCGGCGCCAGCATGGAACGGCGCTTCCGCACGCTCGACCGCAACGCCGATGATCGCATCACCAAGGACGAGCTGCCCTCCCCCAATGCACGGATCAAGGCGTTCGACCGCAACAAGGACGGCGTGATCACCGAAGTCGAGTGGAGCGAAGGCACGCTGCGATGGTTCGACCGGATGGACCTGAACCACGACGGCACCGTCACCTCCGAAGAGCGCGCCGAAGCCCGCAAGCGCGAGGGGCGATGATCGTCAGTAATTTTATGTCCTGACCGCACGCCTTCAGGCGCGGATTTCAACGCCGATTGCGGGTTCGGCGGTTGACCTGATCCCTGTCGCAGCGCAGCAAGGCGCATGGCCAGTCTTCCCGCAATCGCGAACAATTCCGACATCCGTTTCCTCGGCACGCTGCTCGGCGACGTCATCCGCAGCTATGGCGGGCCGCGTCTGTTCGAGGCGACCGAGACGATCCGCAAGGCCTCGGTCGAGCGTCACCGCGGCCTTGCCGAGGGCCGGACCGACGATCATGCCGCGGTCGATCTCAGCCTCGAAAAGCTCAGCCTCGACGAGACGCTCGATTTCGTCCGCGGCTTCATGCTGTTCTCGATGCTCGCCAATCTGGCCGAGGACCGGCAGGGGATCGCGGCCGAACACGGCGCCGACCTCGCCTCCGCGATCGCGCAGCTCGAAGCCGAGGGGATCGACCGGACGCAGGTCCGCGCGCTGCTCGACCATGCGCTGATCGTCCCCGTGCTCACCGCCCACCCGACCGAGGTGCGGCGCAAGAGCATGATCGACCACCGCAACCGGATCGCCGAGCTGCTCGCGCTGCGCGATGCGGGTCGCGACACCACCCCCGATGGCGACCGGGTCGACGACGCGATCCTGCGCCAGATCGCGCTGCTGTGGCAGACGCGCGTCCTGCGCCGCGACCGGCTCTACGTCACCGACGAGGTCGATACCGCGCTCAGCTATCTGCGCGACGTCTTCCTCCCCGCCTTGCCCGCACTCTATCAGCGCTGGGACCGCGCGCTCGGCGAACGCACGCCGAGCTTCCTCAAGCCCGGCAGCTGGATCGGCGGCGACCGCGACGGCAACCCCTATGTCACCGCCGATTCGCTCAAGACCGCGCTCGCCCGCGCGAGCGAGGCGGTGCTCGGCTATTATTGCCAGGCGGTCCACGCGCTCGGCGCCGAGCTCTCGATCTCGACCGAGCACGCCGTCGCCGACCCCGCGGTCGAGGCGCTGGCTGCGGCAAGCGGCGACGACGCCACCAGCCGCGCCGACGAACCCTATCGCCGCGCCTTGTCGGGGATCTATGCGCGCCTCGCCGCGACGCAGCAGAAACTGACCGGCAAGGCCGCGCCGCGTCCCGGCCGCCTCACCGGCGCCCCCTATGCCAGCCCCGCCGATCTGCGCGCCGATCTCGTCACGCTCGCCCACGGGCTCGGCACCGCGCTCAAGACCGGCGGCGCGCTCGGCCGGCTGATCCGCGCGGTCGAGACGTTCGGCTTCCACCTCGCCACGCTCGACCTGCGCCAGAACAGCGCGGTCCATGAACGCGTCGTCGCCGAACTGCTCAAGGTATCGGGCGTCGAGCCGGACTATCTCGCGCTCGACGAGGACGCGCGCGTCGCGCTGCTCCGCCGCGAACTCGCCAATGCGCGCCCGCTCACCACCCGCTTCGCCGCCTATAGCGACGAGACCGCGGGCGAGCTCGCGATCCTCCAGGCCGCCGCCGACGCGCATGCCGCCTATGGCCCCGCCTGCATCACCAACTACATCGTCTCGATGGCACAGTCGGTCAGCGACCTGCTCGAGGTGAATCTGCTGCTCAAGGAGGTCGGGCTCTACCGCCCCGGCGACACGCCCAGCGCCGCGATCATGGCAGTCCCGCTGTTCGAGACGATCGGCGATCTCGAGGCCGCGCCCGCGGTCATGACCGCCTGGTTCGCGCTGCCCGAGATCGCGACGATCGCCAAGGCGCGCGGTCATCAGGAGGTGATGATCGGCTATTCGGACAGCAACAAGGATGGCGGCTACCTCACCTCCACCTGGCAATTGTCCAAGGCGTCGACCGCGCTCAGGCCCGTGTTCGAGCAGGCGGGCGTCGGCATGCAGCTGTTCCACGGCCGCGGCGGCGCGGTCGGGCGCGGCGGCGGCTCGGCCTTTGCGGCGATCCGCGCACAGCCCGGCGGCACCGTGCAGGGCCGCATCCGCATCACCGAACAGGGCGAGGTGATCGCCGCCAAATACGGCACGCGCGACGCCGCGATGACCAATCTCGAGGCGATCGCCTCGGCGACCCTGCTCGCCAGCCTCGAACCCGAACGCCTGTCGAACGCCGACACCACACGCTTCTGTGCCGCGATGGACTGGCTCGGCGACACCGCGTTCCACAGCTATCGTGACCTCGTCTACGGCACGGTCGGCGGCGACGAGCGCGGCTTCCGGACGTTTTTCCGCCAGATGACGCCGATCGCCGAGATCGCCGGGCTCAAGATCGGCAGCCGTCCCGCCAGCCGCACCAAGTCCGACCGGATCGAGGATCTGCGCGCCATCCCCTGGGTGTTCAGCTGGGCGCAGGCGCGCGTCATGCTCCCCGGCTGGTACGGCGTCGGCCAGGCGCTCGCCGGGTTCGAGGACAAGGCGCTGCTGCGCGACATGGCGCAGGGCTGGCCGCTCTTCGCCTCCGCGCTCGCCAATCTGGAGATGGTGCTGGCCAAGTCGGACATGGCGATCGCCGCACGCTATGCCGGGCTGGTCGAGGATCCGGCGCTGCGCGACACCGTCTTCGGCCGGATCCGCGACGGCTGGCAGCAGACGCATGACGGGCTGCTCGACGCGACCGGCCAGTCGCGCCTGCTCGAGAAACACCCCGCGCTCGAAGCCTCGATTCGCCTCCGCCTGCCCTATATCGAGCCGCTCAACCTGCTCCAGATCGAACTGATCAAACGCCGCCGCGCGGGCGAAGAGGATGCGCGCATCGGTGAAGGCATCCTCCTCTCGATTAACGCGATCGCCACCGGCCTGAGAAACTCAGGCTAACTCCCTCTCCCCTCGGGGGAGAGGGAAGGGGCCCGCGGCCCTTGCCGCGGGAAGGGTGAGGGCCAGTGAGGCCAAGACCCTCACCCCAAACCCCCCACCCAGAACCCTCAGCCCGCCGCACCAAAAAACGGCGCCGCAATCTCCGGCCGCACCCGCAACAACCGCCCGCTCGCCCGGTCGAGCAGCGCCCAGGTCGTCACCGCGTCCAGCTTCACGCGCCCGTCGTCGCCGACGAACCGCACATGCCGGTCGAACCGCGCGCCCTTCGGCCCGCCCTCGACCCAGGTCTCGCCGGTCACCGTCTCGCCCGCGACCACGCTGCCGCGATAGTCGATCTCGTGCCGCGTCACGACCCAGACATAGGCGGCCTTGTGCTCGGCGGGCGCGACCGCCTCCCAATGCGCGGTCGCGATCCGCTGGATCCACTGGACCCAGACCGCATTGTTCACATGGCCCAGCTCGTCGATATCCGCCTCGGCCGCGGTGATCGTCATCGTGAAGGTCATGCGCTGCGCTCCCGCCATTTCCGCCACGCGAACCAGCCGCCGCCGACCGCCAGCAGCGCCACCGCGCCGAAAAGGATCAGCCGCCCGGTGCCGATCCGCCCCAGCATCGCCTCGATGACGTTGCCGAACGCATAGCCGATCGCGCTGAACACACAGCCCCACACGATCGCCGCGGCGAGGTTCACCGCGAGGAACAGGCGCTGCGAAATCCGGCTCGTCCCGATCGCGATCGGGCTGACCGTGCGGATTCCGTAGACGAAGCGATAGGCAAAGATGAACCGCCGCGGATAGCGTTCGAGCAGGTCGATCGCGCGGGCATAGGCCGAGCGCCGCCGGATCGCCGCAACGGGGCGCGATTCGCGGAAATACCGCCCGCCCGCAAAGAACAGCTGGTCCGCGACGAACGACCCGATCACCGCCGCCGCCATCGCACCCGCCAGCGACACCAGCCCCTGATGCGCGAGCACCCCACCCGTCACGACCGCCGCCTCCCCCTCGACCCCCGCCCCGAGAAAGATCGCCACGACGCCATAGCGCGCCACCAACGCCTCGATCGTCACGCTGCAAGCGACCATTGTTCACGCGAAGGCGCGAAGGCGCAAAGATAGGTGGTTCGCGCAGAGGCGCAGAGGACGCTGAGAATGGTGTGCATCTTCTCTCTGCGTCCTCCGCGTCTCCGCGCGAAAACTCTAAATCTTCGCGCCCCTTCGGCGAAGCTCAGGACAGGCATCGCGCCTTCGCGCGAACCAAGAATCACCCAGCCACGCCAAGCTGCCACAGCACGAACGCATGCTCCTCCGCCGCCTCGCGCAGCGACTCGAACCGGCCCGACTTGCCGCCATGCCCCGCACCCATGTTGGTCTTGAGCAACAGCACATTGTCGTCGGTCTTCATCAGCCGCAGCTTGGCCGCCCATTTCGCGGGCTCCCAATAGGTCACGCGCGGATCGTTCAGCCCGCCGCTGATGAACATCGGCGGATAGGCCTGCGCCTTGACGTTGTCGTACGGCGAATAGGACCGGATCAGCGCGAACGCCGCCGGATCCTCGATCGGATTGCCCCATTCGGGCCATTCCCCCGGCGTCAGTGGCAATTCGGCGTCGAGCATCGTGTTGAGCACGTCGACGAACGGCACGTCGGCGATCACCGGGCCCCAGAGCTCGGGGTCGGAATTGACCACCGCCCCCATCAGCTCGCCGCCCGCAGACCGCCCCGCGATCGCGATCCGCCCCGCCGACGTCCACTTCGCGTCGACCAGCGCCTTGGCCACGTCGACGAAATCGTTGAACGTGTTCTCGCGCTTCTCCAGCTTGCCGTCGAGATACCATTGCTGGCCGAGGTCATCGCCGCCGCGGATATGCGCGATCGCATAGGCAAAGCCGCGGTCGAGCAGGCTCATCCGCCCGGTCGAGAAGCCCGGCGGGATCGCATAGCCGTAAGCGCCATAGGCATAGAGGAACACAGGCGCCGACCCGTCGCGCACGAACCCGGCCGGATAGACGATCGACACCGGAATCTCGGTGCCGTCGCGCGCGGTGATCTTCAGCCGCTCGGTCGCGTATTTCGCCGCGTAGTAACCGCTCGGAATCTCCTGCACCTTGAGCATCGTCCGCTCACCGGTGTCGACGTCATAATCATACACCGTCCCCGGCGTGACCATCGACTCATAGCCGAGCCGCAGCACGGTCATGTCATATTCGGGATTATCGCCGAGCCCGGCGACATAGCTCGCCTCGGGAAACTCGATCCGCTTCCCCTCGGTCGGCGTCTCGTAGCGGTGGATCGCGATCTGATCGAGCCCGTCCTCGCGCCCGTCGACCACGAAGAAGTCCTGATAGCACTCCACCCCGGTCATGTAGAAGGTCGGGCTGGCCGGGATCAGCTCGCTCCACGCGCCCGGCTCCTCGACCAGCGCGGTGCACAGGCGGAAGTTGGGATCGACGTCGTTGGTGTGGATGAACAGCGTCCCGTCATGCTCGTCGACGTCATATTCGCGGCCAACCTTCCGCGCGGACACCAGGATCGGTACCGCCAGCGGCTCGTGCGCGGGCAGCAGGTAGATCTCGCTCGTCACATGGTCGCTCGTCGCGATCACGATCCACTTGCGCGAACTCGTCTCGCCGACGCCGACGCGGAAGCCCTCGTCCTCCTCGTGGAACAGCACGACGTCGTCGCTGATCGGCGTGCCCAGCCGGTGGAACCGCGCATTGTCGGTCCGCCACTGCTCGTTCGCCAGACCGTAGAGGAAGCCCGCATCGTCCGCGGTCCACACGATCTCGCTCAGCATGCCGGGGATGACGTCGGGCAGATGCTCGCCGGTGTTCAGGTCCTTGACCCGGACCTCGAACCGCTCGCTGCCATTGTCGTCGATCGCATAGGCGAGATAGCGCCCGTCATTGCTGACCGAGAACGCGCCGAGCCGGAAATATTCATGCCCCTCGGCCAGCGCCGGCTCGTCGAGCAGCAGCTCGTCGGGACCGCCCGCAACGGGCTTGCGCCACCATTTCTTGTACTGGCCGCCAGTCTCGTAGGCGGTCCAGTAAAGCCAGTCGCCGTCCTTTTGCGGGACCGAAGATTCGTCCTCCTTGATGCGTGCCTTCATCTCTTCGTACAAAGTGTCGGTCAGCGCCTTGTGCGGCGCCATCTGCGCCTCAAAATAGGCGTTCTCGGCGGCGAGATACGCCAGCACGTCCGCGTCATCGACCTCGGGATAGTTGGGATCCTTCAGCCACGCATAGGGATCCTCGATCGTCACGCCATGCGCGGTGAAGCTGTGCGGCCGCTGCTCGGCACGCGGCGGCACGGATGAGGTCTCGGGCGAAGAGATGGCAGGGGAATTCATGGTCATCCCCCCTGTTACCGCCCCGACGACCGGAAGCCAACGCACCACGCCCGCTCCCCCGTCATCGTTCCCCCCGTCATCCTGACGAAAGTCAGGACCCAGGATTGCAGACCTGAACACTCGTGGCTCTGGGTCCTGACTTTCGTCAGGATGACGGACCGGAGTGGCGAGGCTGCGCGCCCTCCCCACCCCCGCAAGCAAACCCCGCTGTCCTACACGCCGCGTTTCTGTCACAACACGCGCCATGCCCTGTCCCGGCCCCAATCGCCCGCACACGCCCCGCCCGCGCGGCACCCGACCGGCACGCTGCCCCTGACAAAGCCGCATATTTTGCTGCCAGCGTCTCAACATTCACAACATTCAGATCGACGAAAGCCCCGATGACCCGATCCAGCCCGACCCGACTCGCCGCCCTGCGCGCCCATCTCGCCGCCGCCGGCCTCGACGGCTTCGTCGTGCCGCTGACCGACGAGCATATGAGCGAATATGTCGGCGGCTATGCGCAGCGGCTCGGCTGGCTGACCGGCTTCCAGGGCTCGGCGGGCAGCGCCGCGGTGCTCGCCGACCGCGCCGCGATCTTCACCGATGGCCGCTACACGCTCCAGGTCCGCGAACAGGTCGACGGCGATCACTGGGAATACGCCCCCGTGCCGCAGACCAGTGTCGCCGCCTGGCTCGGCACGCACGTCGCCGAGGGCGCGCGGATCGGCTATGACGCGTGGCTGCACACCAGCGCCTGGGTCGCCGAAGCCAGCGCGATCGTCGCCGATCGCGGGGCTGAGCTCGTCGCGGTCGACGCCAACCCGATCGACGCGATCTGGACCGACCGCCCCGCGCCCTCGCCCGCCAGGATCACCATCCAGCCCGACGATTTCGCCGGCGCCTCGTCCGCCGAAAAACGCGCGCGGGTCGCCGACTGGCTCGCCGAACAGCGCGCCGACGCGGTCGTTCTCTCCGCGCTCGATTCGATCGCCTGGACGCTCAACATCCGCGGCGACGACGTCAGCCACACCCCCGTCGCGCTCAGCTATGCGATCGTCGGCGCGGACGGCACCACCGACCTGTTCGTCGCACCCGAAAAGCTCGACGACACCGTCCGCCAGCATCTCGGCAACGCGGTCCGCGTCCATGACCGCGCCGCGTTCCAGCCCGCGCTGCGCGACTTCGCAGGCAAGCGCGTTGCCGCGGATCCCGAACGCGCCGTCGCCGCGATTTCCGACGCACTGACCGCGGGCGGGGCCAAGGTGCTCGCGCTGCGCGATCCCGTCGTGCTCGCCAAGGCGCTCAAGAACCCGGTCGAGATCGCCGGCCACCGCGCCGCCTCGGTCCGCGACGGCGCCGCGCTCGCGCGCTTCCTGCGCTGGGTCGAGACCGACTGCGCCGACGGCAGCCAGACCGAATTGTCCGCGACCGCCAAGCTGCTCGCCTTCCGCGAGGCGACCGGGCTTCTGAAGGACACCTCGTTCGACACGATCTCGGCGACCGGCGCGCACGGCGCCAGCCCGCACTACCACTGCACCGAGGAGTCGAACGTCCCGCTCGAGCCCGGCCAGCTCTATCTGGTCGATTCGGGCGGGCAATATGCCGACGGCACCACCGACGTGACGCGCGTCATGCCGATCGGCGCGCTGGCGCCCGAACAGGGCAAGGAGATCCGCGACCGCTTCACCCGCGTGCTCAAGGGCCATATCGCGATCGCGACCGCGGTCTTCCCCGACGGCACGCTCGGCGGTCAGATCGACGCCTTCGCCCGCCGTCCGCTCTGGGAGGCGGGGCTCGATTTCGCGCACGGCACCGGTCACGGCATCGGCGCCTATCTGGCGGTGCATGAAGGGCCGCAACGGATCGCTTCGCCCAACTATCCCGGCGGCGCGGCAATGGAGCCGCTGCGTGCCGGCATGATGCTCTCGAACGAGCCCGGCTATTACAAGGCGGGCGAATACGGCATCCGGATCGAGAACCTGCTGCTGATCGAACCGCGCACGATTCCCGGCGCGGACCGCGCGATGCTCGGCTTCGAGACGCTGACCTTCTGCCCGATCGAGCGCACGCTGATCGAGCCGTCGCTGCTCACCCAGCCCGAGCTCGCGTGGCTCAACGCCTATCACGCGCAGGTGCTGGACACGCTCTCGCCCGAAATGACCGGCGACGACCTTGCCTGGCTCCAGGAAAAATGCGCGCCGATCGGCTGACCGCCTCAGTCCACAGGCGGCTCATCCGTAGGTGGGGCCGCGGCGGGCCCGGCCGCCGCGGCACGCGCCTGCGCCTTGCGACGGCGCAGATTCTCGCGCAGCGCGGCGGCCATGCGGGCCGCTTTTTCCGCCGCTTTTTCATCGTTCGATTGCATAATAACGCCCTACATCGTCGCGCGACGCCTTGACAATCGTCCCGCCCTCGTCTCTTAGCCCCACTCCGCCGACAGCGATGTCGACGAGTGCTGCCGTAGCTCAGTGGTAGAGCGCATCCTTGGTAAGGCTGAGGTCGTGAGTTCAATCCTCACCGGCAGCACCAGCTTTTTTCATCCGACCGCCGCGTGGACCCGACGTCCCGCCGGCCCCGCGATAGCGGGCCTTAAGGTCGGCCACCCCATCCTGACCAAAGTCTGTCGGCAATGGCCGCCATGGCAGCGACGCCTTGCCGTGACGCCGTCCTGTGCCTAAACCGCTCTCATAATACCAATGAAATACCGGAGAGCTGTTATGACGCGACGCATGGCCATAACGGGGACGTACGCGGCCCTGATCGCGACGGGCTTGGCGACCACGGTCTCTGCGCAGGGTGCCGCGCAGCCGGTGACGATGCCCGCCATCTTCCCCGCGCCGACGTCGGTCGCGCTGCGAACCGGCACGATAACGCTCGGCCGATCGGTGGTGCTCGTCGCCCCCACCGGCACCGACGGTGACAGCGTCACGCTGGTCCGCGAGATCCTGCGCGCCGCCGGAGTCACGACGATCACGACCGCACGGCGGCTGCCCGCCGCCCCCGATCGCCCGCACATCCTGCTCGGCACCGGCGACACCGCGATCGTCCGCGACGCGCTTGCCAGCACCGGTACCGTCCGCGATACACATCCCGAAGGCTATACGATCGCCACGCTCGCGGCGGGCAACAGCGGCATCATCACGCTGGCGGGCCAAGACGCGGACGGACTGTTCCATGCCGTCCAGACCTTCCGACAGCTCGCGGCACGCCCGGTCCTCCCCGCGCTGGTGATCCAGGATCATCCCGCGATGCCGATGCGCGGCACGATCGAGGGCTTTTACGGCAAGCCCTGGACGATGGCGGACCGGACGAAGCATCTCGACTTCCTCGCCACGGTCAAGGCGAACACTTATGTCTACAGCCCCAAGGACGATCCCTATGCGCGCGACCGCTGGCGCGAGGCCTATCCCGCGGCAACTTTGTCCGCGCTCGGCACGCTGGTCGCGACCGCACGGCGCAATCATGTCGATTTCGTCTATGCGGTCTCGCCGGGCCCGTCAGTGTGCTTCTCAGACCCCGCCGATGCTCAGGCGCTCGAACACAAGTTCGCCGCGCTGCGATCGATCGGCGTCCACAGCTTCTATGTCGCGCTCGACGACATCGAATATACCAAATGGAATTGTGAGCGGGACAAGGCCAGTTTCGGACCATCGGGCGCCGAAGCCGCAGGCATCGCGCAATCGCGCCTGCTGAACGCGGTTCAGGCGGATCTGCTCGCGAAGGATCCGTCGTCGCGCCCGCTGATCATGGTGCCGACCGAATATTACGACGCGAAGGAAACGCCGTACAAGGCGGCGCTGCGCAAATATCTCGACCCCCGCGTCGTCGTGCAGTGGACCGGCACCGATGTCGTCCCCCCCGCGATCTCGATCGCCGATGCGAAGACCGCGACCAAGGCCTTCGGGCGCAAGACGCTGCTGTGGGACAATTATCCGGTCAACGATTATGCGCAGACCACCGGGCGGCTGCTGCTCGCGCCCTATGCGCGGCGCGAGGCGGGGCTGGCGGGCGAACTGACGGGGATTCTGTCAAACCCGATGAACCAGGAGGCGCCAAGCCGCGTCGCGGTGACTGGCGTTGCTGCGTTCGGCTGGAACGACAAGGACTATGACGCGGACCGCACGTGGCAGTTCGCCGCGCGCGAGCTGGCAGGCGGCGATGCGCGCGCGACCGCGGCGCTGCTGAGCTTCTTCGATACGCAGCATCTGGCCCCGACCTTCGGCAGCCAACCCTGGCAGCCCCAGGCGCCCAGGCTCAAGGCGCAGCTCGACGCCGTGCGCCTCGCGCTGGCGGAGGGCGACGCGGCGGCCCGCGGCCTCGCGCTCGCCGATCTGGCCAGCGCCGCCGACACGCTGGCGGCTGCGCCCGACACGATCCGCTCGGGCACGATCGATCCGGGCTTTGCGGACCAGGCACGCCCTTGGCTCGATGCGATGCAGCTCTGGGGCCGCGCGTTGCAGATGACCGCCGCCGGACTCGACGCCGCAAACCGCGACGGCGCGGCCGCCCCCGGCTATTTCGCCGAAGCGCGCCGTCTCGCCGCACAGGCCGCGGCCGTCCAGACCATTCCCGGTGCGACGCGGTTCGACGGTGCGATCCGGGTCGCCGACGGCGTGCTCGACCGGTTTGTCGCGGAGGCCCCGACGCTGATCGTCGCCGCATCCGCCCCAGCCGTTTCCGCCTCCGCCGAAGCCGTGCGGTAGCGGCACCTGCGCCGCGCGTCGCGCGTCAGTGCGCGATCGCGCGGAGCGCCAACGCCTCGGTCGCGGGTAGCTGGTCGATGCCGCTGGCGGGCACCTGGAACAGGCCGCGCGCGTCAGCGCGGCTTCCCGCCGCGTTGCTCGCGCTCCATTTGGCGAGCCACGGCGACAGCAACAGCCCGAGCGTCACCGGCGCCAGCCACAGCGCAGTGATCGGAACGGCGGGCGAGATCAGGAGCAGGGCGACCCCCGCCGCCAGATGCCAGCGATAGCGCGGCACGACATCCGCGATCGACAGCCCGTCGCGATCCCGGTTCTGCGGGCTCCAGCCCGAGGGCTGGCCGCGGAAGATGCTGATCAGGTCCATCGTCTGCGTCAGCATGATGACCGGCGCGGACAGCATCGACAGCGGGATCTCGGCAATGGCCGACAGGATGATCGCCCGCGCGCCCCCGAACGCCGTGCGCCGGCTCCGGTCGGACACCGCCCAGATGATCCCGAGCAATTTGGGACCGAATAGCAGGATGACCGTCAGCGCCAGCACGCGCGCCGAGGTCGTCGCCTCGACCAGCTTGCTTTCGCCGGCAAAGGCCTGCGCGATGGTCGTCAGGATCAGGACCAGCCAGGCGGGCGACGTCATGTACGCCGACGCCCCGATCGCGAGCTGCAGCCGGTTGACCGGATGGAACCCGTCCGACCCCAGCAGCTTCAGATGCTGGATATTGCCCTGCGCCCAGCGCCGGTCGCGCACCGCCATGTCGATCAGCGTCGGGGGAAATTCCTCATAGCTGTCGTCGATCATGATCAGGTGCACCGCCCAGCCGCGCCGCCGCAGCAAGGCGGCCTCGACCATGTCGTGGCTCATGATCGCGCCGCCGAACGGCGGGCCGCCGGGCAGCACGGGCAGGCCGCAGCTTTCGGCAAAGGCCCGGGTGCGGATGATCGCATTATGCCCCCAGAAGCTCGCCTCCGACCCCGACCACCAGACCAGACCGGCGGTCGAGATCGGACCGTACAACCGGCTGTTGAACTGCATCCAGCGCTGGAACAGCGTGGTCGCGCCGCGGATCGTCGGCACCGTCTGCAACAGGCCGACCGAGGGGCGGCGCTCCATCACCTGCGCCATGCCGATCATCGCGTCGCCGCTCATCAGGCTGTCTGCGTCGAGCACCAGCATGTGATCATAGCCGCCGCCGAAGCGCCGGACCCAGTCGGCGACATTGCCCGGCTTGCGCGCGACATTGTCGGTCCGGCGGCGATAATAGAGCGGGACACGCGATCCGGGGGCGAGCACCTCCCAGGCCGCGACCTCCTGCGCGCCCGACTCTTCGCCCGAATCGCTCAGCACGAAAAAGGCGAAGCTCCCCGCCTCGCCCGCAGCCTCGATCGCATGCATCATCCGTGCGATCCGGCCGAACACCGCGTCGACATCCTCGTTATGGACCGGGATCAGCACCGCGGTCTGCCCGGTCAGCGGCTGACGGTTCTGCGGGACCGGCACGAAGCCCGGATGCATCCGCGTCATCAGCAGAACGAACCCGATCAGCGCGTTGAGGAACCCGAACGCGATCCACGCGAACAGCGGGAAGAACAGCACGAGCAGCGCGACGTCCCACAGGTCGATGCCGTCGCCGAGCAGCGAATCCTGGACCGCCGCCGAGGCGGTGGTGGCGAGCAGCATGGTCAGCAGGAACAGGAGCAGTCGCCGCGACGACATGCCCTCGGGCGAGGTCAGCGTGTCCGAGCCGTTCGACGGTCCGGCCAGCGGGTCGGGTGTCGGCCCGCCGCCGGTGCCGCGCGCCCGGAAATTCTGCAGCGGCATGTCGATCGGGACCTCGGCGGGCAACCGTGCCGGAAGTGCGGGATGACCGGGGCGGCCCGAACTGTCCACGGACATGGCTCAACCTACCTGAGTCAGCACGGTTTCGCTGAGCGACTGCCCGCCGCGCTTCAGGAACAGCCGGACATCGGCCAGGACGCCGCGTTCGGGCGCGACATCGAGCGTGACGCGCCAGCGGTTCGGCTGGCCGACGACCGGATAGGCGGCGCTGGCGAGGACCCGGCCACGGCTGACATCGGCCTGCACCGTCACCCCGCTCGAGCGGTCGAGACCGGCGAGCGTCGCACCGACGAAATCGACCACGACCTTCCGCGCGCCCGGCGTTGGCTCCGCGCCCGGCCGGCCGGCCGAGCCCCGCCAGTTCTCGACCGCATGCGCGGGCTGCGCGACCGACGGATCGCGCGACGACCAGGTCAGCCGATAGTCGAACTGCATCGTCTTCCCCGCGGTCGCCGGCGCGGCGGGCACCCAGAAGGCGGCGACATTGTCGACCGTCTCGCTCGCGGTCGGGAAGGCGTACAGCGTCACCGCGCCCTTGCCCCAGTCGCCCTGCGGTTCGATCCACAGGTTCGCGCGGCGATCGTAGAAGGCGCCGTCGTCCTGATAATGATCGAACGCCCGGTCACGCTGGATCAGGCCGAAGCCGCGCGGATTGTCGTCCTGGAAGCTGTCGAGCGTGGGGGTCGCGGGATTGGCGAGCGGACGCCAGATCCGCTCGCCGGCACCGGTCGCCATCGCCAGCCCGTCCGAATCATGGATTTCGGGGCGCCAGTCGATCGCCGCGGCGCGGTTGCCCTCGCCATACCAGAACATGCTCGTCGCCGGCGCGATGCCGAGCCGCGCGACGTCCTTGCGCAGCGTGATCGTCGACGAGACATCCTGCACGACGCCGCCATCGGTCCCGTCGGTGTAGCGGCACACGAAGCGGTACGCACCGGTCACGCTGGGCCCGTCGAGAAGGGCATAGACGGTGTAGCTCTGCGCGCCCGTCGCCTCGATCCAGAAGGCGGTGAAGGCGGGAAATTCCTCCTTGCCGTCGATTCCCGTGTCGATCGCGATACCGCGCGCGGACAGGCCATATTGGTCCTGCGAACCGGCGGTACGGAAATAGGAGGCGCCGATGAACGCCATCCAGTCGCTCTTGCCGTCGCTCGACACCGCGCGAAAGCCGGCGATGCCGAGTGCGGCGTGATGCCCGGATTCGGTCTTGAAGAGATCCGCGGCGAAATCGACCGCGCGCGCCTGCCCGCGTTCGACGACATGGATCGCGACAGGGGTCGGCGCATAACGGCCGAGTGGGAACAGGCGGATGCCGCCCGCCAGCGTCCGTTCGGGCTTGTAGCTGATCGACCCTACCGCGTCGTAATCGATCGCCTCGGCCGCCGCGACCTTGGCCGGCGCGCGGTAAGGCGCACGCGCCAACGCGGCGGCGCGCTGTTGCAGCACCTCCCAGGAAAACGACTCGGGCTTGCCCAGCGCGGGGGTGGACGACGCCGCGGCGCCGCGCTTGCGGGGGGTGCCCGACCCCGTCTGTGCCAGTGCCGCCGCCGGCCACAGGCCCGTGGCCGCAAGGGCCATCATGATCTCGCGTCGTGTCGTTTCGGTCATAAACCGCTTATCCGACTTCGCGCGCCGCAGTGCAACAATCGGTAATGCCCCGCGCCGCCGCCCGCCCGCCAAACGGGGCCGCCTGCCCCGTCGTCAGGACACCGTGTCGTGTCTCAGAGCGCGTGGAGCGCCGCAAGGATCATGCGGCCGGTGACCTCTGCGGTCTCGGTCTCGGACAGCCGCGGACAGGACAAAGTCCGGTGCCCCAGCCCGAACATGCACGCCAGCACCAGCTCCTCCGCGCCGTCGAGCGCATCCGCCGACAACGCGGGATTGGCGACGCAGGCGAGATCGCGCACCACCGCGCGAAACCCCGCGCACAGCGAACCGATCGTGTCCGCGACCTCGCCGTTGCGATGCGCTTCTGCCATGATATCAAACGACAGCGCCTCATCCCCCTTGGCGAGCGACCGCCGCGCGAGCTCGACAAATCCGCGCTCGATCGACAGCCGCCCCGTCGAAACGTCGTCGGTCAGCTTGCGCAGGTCTGAGAGTTTGGCCTCGGCATCCTCGAGGATCAGCGCCTGGATCAGCGCGTTCTTGCCGGTGAACAGGCGATAGATCTGGCCGACGCTGACGTCTGCAGCGGTGGCCAGTTCGGCCATCGACGTCTGATGGAATCCCTGCGTCGCATAAAGATGCCGGGCCGCATCAACGATGTGCGAACGCGCCGACTTCTCATGTTGCACTGCACTCAAAATTCCACTCCGGACGACGTTTTAACTTGACCCGGCGTTTGCACGTCCATAGCGGCGGCGCAAGCGGAATGAACGTTCATTCCGGTGAACTCTTCTGCACGGACGTCGGGATGCTCAACATGCAGCGATTGAATCTCAAGGGATCGGTGGCCCTGGCCGCGCTGGCGCTGATGGCGGCGTGCAGCAAGGAAGAAGCCCCCCCGCCCCCGCCGACGCCCACGGTCGGCGTCGTGACGGTCGCGCAGGAGGCGGTGACGCTCACCACCGAGCTGCCGGGGCGGATTGCCGCGGTGGAGACGTCGGAAGTGCGGCCGCAGGTGTCGGGCGTCATCCGCCGTCGCCTGTTCACCGAGGGCGCGATGGTCCGTTCGGGCCAGGTCCTGTACGAGATCGAGGACGCCCCCTATCGCGCCGCGCTCGGCACCGCGCAGGGCCAGCTTGGCGCCGCGCAGTCGCAGATCAATGCGACCCGACTCCAGGCGCAGCGTTACGGCCAGCTCGTCGCACTGAACGCGGTCAGCAAGCAGGAGGCGGACAACGCCACCGCGTCCGCACAACAGGCGCGTGCCAATGTTGCAGCGCAGCGTGCAGCAGTCGAAGCCGCGCGCGTGAACCTCAATTTCACCCGCATCAAGGCGCCGATCTCGGGTCGTATCGGCCGGTCGATCTTCACCGCCGGCGCGCTCGTCCAGACCGGGCAGACCGACGCGCTCGCGACGATCCAGCGGACCGACACCGTCTATGTCGACGTCACCCAGTCGGCGGCGCAGCTGCTCGACCTGAAGGCGGCGATGGCCTCGGGCGGCGTGACGCGTGGCGACGGTACCGCACGCGTCCAGCTGATCCTGCCCAATGGCCAGACCTATCCGATCGAGGGTCGTCTGCAGTTCGCCGAAGTCACCGTCGACCCCGCGACGGGCGCGGTCACGCTGCGCGCCAGCTTCCCCAATCCCAACGGGCTGCTGCTGCCGGGCATGTATGTCCGCGCCAAGCTGGTCGAGGGTATCCGCAGCCAGGCGATCATGGCCCCGCAGGAAGGCATCACGCGCGATCCGCGCGGCAAGGCGACCGCGATGGTCGTCACCGCACAGAACAAGGTCGAGCAGCGCAATGTCGTCACCGACCGCGTGATCGGCGACAAGTGGATCGTCACCAGCGGGCTGAAGCCCGGCGACAAGCTGATCGTCGAGGGGCTGCTCAACCTGCGCCCCGGCACGACCGTCAAGCCCGCCGCTCCGCAGCAGGTCGGCAAGGCCGGCGGCAAGGACGCCGCCGGGAATGCCGCAGCTGGTGGTGCCGCGTCCACGCAGGCCGGGAAGTAACGCCTCATGTCACGCTATTTCATCGATCGACCCATCTTCGCATGGGTCATCGCGATCATCCTGATGCTGGCCGGCGTCCTGGCGATCCGGTCGCTGCCGATCGCGCAGTTCCCCGAGATCGCCGCGCCCAAGGTGACGGTCGCGACCTCCTATCCGGGTGCCGACGCGCAGACGCTCGAGAACACGACAACGCAGATCATCGAGCAGCAGATGAAGGGGATCGACAACCTTCGCTACTTCGCCTCGACCAGCGACGGCGCGGGCAATCTCGCGATCACGCTGACCTTCGAGCAGGGCACCGACGCGGACATCGCGCAGGTCCAGGTGCAGAACAAGCTGCAACAGGCGACCCCGCTCCTGCCGCAGGAAGTGCAGCAGGCCGGGCTTCGCGTGACCAAGGCGACCGCCAACTTCCTGCTCGTGATCGCCGCCTATTCGCAGGACGGCAGCCATGATCAGGTCGATCTCGGCGATCTGATCGCATCCAAGCTTCAGGATCCGCTCAGCCGGATCAAGGGCGTCGGCGACACGCAGGTGTTCGGCGCGCAATATTCGATGCGGATCTGGGTCGATCCGTTCAAGATGTCGAACCTCGGCGTCACCGTTACCGACATCACCTCGGCATTGACCGCGCAGAACGCACAGGTTTCCGCCGGTCAGGTCGGCAGCCTTCCCGCGGTCAAGGGCCAGGCCCTGAACGCGACCGTCACTGCGCAGTCGCGTCTGCAGACTCCGGAACAGTTCCGCCAGATCATCATCCGCTCGGCCACCGGCGGCGCCACCGTGCGCCTTGCCGATGTCGCCCGGGTCGAAATGGGCTCGGAAAACTACAGCTTCCAGGCGCGCTACAACGGCAAGCAGGCAGCAGGCTTCGGCGTGAAGCTGGCGCCGGGCGCCAACGCGCTCGACACCGTCACGCTGGTGAAGGCCGAGGTCGAGAAGATCGCCAAGCAGTTCCCGGCCGACGTCAAGATCGCCTATCCGGTCGACAATTCGACGTTCGTGCGGCTGTCGGTCGAACAGGTGGTCCACACGCTGATCGAGGCGATCATCCTCGTCTTCCTCGTGATGTTCCTCTTCCTCCAGAACTTCCGCGCCACGCTCATCCCGACGATCGCGGTGCCGGTCGTGCTGCTCGGCTCGCTCGCCGTGCTTCAGGTCGCGGGCTTCACGATCAACACGCTGACGCTGTTCGGCATGGTGCTGGCGATCGGTCTGCTCGTCGATGACGCGATCGTCGTCGTCGAGAATGTCGAACGCCTGATCCAGGAAGAGGGGCTGAGCCCCAAGGAAGCCGCCAAGAAATCGATGGACGAGATCAGCGGCGCGCTGGTCGGCATCGGTCTCGTACTGTCCGCGGTGTTCCTGCCGATGGCGTTCTTCAGCGGCTCGACCGGCGTGATCTTCCGCCAGTTTTCGATCACGATCGTCTCGTCGATGGTGCTCTCGGTGCTGGTCGCGCTGATCCTGACGCCCGCACTCTGCGCCACCATCCTGAAGCCGTCCAAGCAGGATCACGGCGACAAGAAGGGCTTTTTCGGCTGGTTCAACCGGACCTTCGATCGCGGCGTCGACAGATATGGTAAGGGCCTGCGCCGCGTCGAAAAGGGCTGGGTGCGGACGATGATCGTCTATGCGGTCATCGTCGGCGCGATGCTGTTCGTCTTCCTGCGACTGCCCTCGGGCTTCCTGCCCGAAGAGGATCAGGGCCTGATGTTCGCGCAGGTGTCGATGCCCACGGGCACGACGATGGAAGAGACCGCGCGGACGATGGACAAGCTGCGCGATCACTTCCTGGTCGACGAGAAGGCCAACATTGCGGGCATCTTCACGATCAGCGGCTTCGGCTTTGTCGGCCAGGGCCAGAATGTCGGACTCGCCTTCATCCAGCTCAAGCCGTGGGAGGATCGCGAAGGCGACGCGAACACCGTCGCCGCGGTCGCCCAGCGCGCCAACCAGGCGCTTGCCGGGATCCGCGCCGGCATGGTGATCGGCTTCGTGCCCCCCGCCGTGCAGGAACTCGGCAACGCCAACGGCTTCGACTTCATGCTGAAGGACAATGCCGGCGTTGGCCACGACAAGCTGCTCGAGGCCCGCAACATGCTGCTCGGCATGGCCAGCCAGGACAAGCGCCTGATGCAGGTCCGTCCGAACGGCCTGGAGGATGCGCCACAGCTCAAATTGAACGTCGACCAGGCTCAGGCGGGCGCGCTCGGGCTGAGCCAGGCGGATATCAACACCACCGTCAGCACCGCGTTTGGCGGATCGTACATCAACGACTTCATCGACCGCGGTCGCGTGAAGAAGGTGTTCGTCCAGGCCGATGCACCGTTCCGCAAGTCGCCCGCCGACCTTGGCAACTTCTTCGTCCGCGGCGCGACCAACGCGATGACGCCGATGTCGTCCTTCTCGACGACCGACTGGACCTACGGCCCCGCACGTCTCGAACGCTATAACGGCGTCGCCTCGTTCGAGATCATGGGGTCGCCCGCACCCGGCGTCAGCAGCGGCACCGCGATCAAGGCGATGGAGGAAATGGCGGCCAAGCTGCCCCCCGGCATCGGCTATGAGTGGACCGGCCTCAGCTATGAGGAACAGCTTTCGGGCGGGCAGTCGACCTATGTCTATGCGCTGTCGCTGCTGATCGTGTTCCTGTGCCTTGCCGCACTGTACGAGAGCTGGTCGATCCCGATCGCCGTGCTCCTCGTCGTGCCGCTCGGCGTGCTCGGTGCGGTGCTCGCGGCGATGGTCGCGGGGCTGAACAACGACATCTATCTCCAGGTCGGGCTGATTACGACGATCGGCGTGGCGGCGAAGAACGCGATCCTGATCGTCGAGTTCGCCGAGGAGAAGATGGGTGACGGGATGAACGCGGCGGATGCCGCGGTCGAGGCGGCCAAGCTGCGTCTTCGCCCGATCCTGATGACCTCGTTCGCGTTCATCTTCGGCGTGCTGCCGCTCGCGCTGTCGAGCGGTGCGGGCGCCGGCGGCCAGAATGCGATCGGTTGGGCGGTGGTGGGCGGCATGCTGTCCGCGACCGTGCTCGCGATCTTCTTCGTGCCGCTGTTCTTCCTGCTCGTGAAGCGCGTCTTCAAGCAGGACAAGCCCGGCCAGCAGGACGGAGACCGCCGCCGTGATGACACACGTGACGACACCCGTGACGGTGACACCACGCCCCACGACCAGCGGCCGCAGGAGGCCTGATCCGATGTTCTCGCGCAAAATCGCTCTGACGTTCGCCGCCGGGCTCACGCTCGCCGGCTGCAACCTGGCCCCGAAATATGTCCGGCCCGAGCTTCCGGTGGCCCCGTCCACGCCGACCGGACCGGCTTATGCGGCGACCGATGCGGCGGGTGCGATCGTGCCCGCGGACACCGCATGGGAGGCGTTCTTTACCGACGACCGCCTGCGCCGCGTCATTCGCACCGCGCTCGACAACAACCGCGACGTCCGGATCGCGGTTGCCAATGTCGCGCAGGCGCGGGCGCAATATCGCGTCCAGCGCGCCGACCTGTTCCCGACGCTGGGTGCGACGGGCAGCGCAACCTATCAGAAGTCCCCCTTCGGCGCCGTCGGTGGCGGTACGGGCGGCACCACGGGCGGCGGTACTGGAGGCGGCACCGGGGGCGGCGGCACCGGTGCCGGGGCGGTCGCCGGCGGCGGCCGGTTCGACATCTATTCGGCCAATCTCGGCGTCTCGGCCTGGGAAATCGATCTGTTCGGCCGGGTCCGCAATCTGACCCAGGCGCAGCAACAGGCCTATTTCGCCGCGGAGGAAAACCGCAACGCCGCGCAGGTGTCGCTGATCGCGGAAACCGCGACCGCCTGGCTGACGATGGCAGCGGACCAGGATCGGCTGAAGATCGCGCAGGACACCGAACGGGCCTTCGGCGAAACGCTCAAGCTGACGCAGGATCGGTTCCGCATCGGCATCGCGTCCGAACTCGAAGTGCGCCAGGCGCGGACGACCTATGACCAGGCGCGCTCCGACATCGCCGATGCGACGACGCTCATCGCGCAGGACCAGAATGCGCTGAACCTGCTCGCAGGCACCACGCTGAGTGCCGACCTGCTGCCGGCCCGGATGCCGGAGAAGACGCCGACGCTGGAAAATCTGCCCGCCAACCTGTCCTCCGAAGTCCTGCTGCGGCGCCCCGACGTCGCGGCTGCCGAGCATCAGTTGATTGCGGCGAACGCCAATATTGGTGCGGCCCGCGCGGCGTTCTTCCCCAATATCTCGCTGACCGCGTCGCTCGGCACGTTGAGCCTCGGCCTGTCGAACCTGTTCGGCAAGGGCAGCGAATCCTGGTCGGTCGCGCCGTCGATCACGCAGCCGATCTTCGACTTCGGTCGCAACAAGGGTAATCTGGACTACGCCAAGGCCTCGCGCGACGCGATGCTCGCTACCTATGAGAAGAGCGTCCAGACCGGCTTCCGTGAGGTTGCCGATGCGCTCGCCCGGCGCGGCACGATCAACGGCCAGCTCGAGGCGCAGACGTCGCTGCGCGACAATGCGGCGGGCGCGTTCAACCTGTCGCAACTGCGCTTCCGCGCGGGGATCGATCCGTTCCTAAACACGCTCGATTCACAGCGGTCGCTCTACACCGCGCAGCAGAGCCTGCTGGCGACCCGGCTGGTTCGCGACACCAATGCGGTCGAGCTGTATCGTGCGCTCGGCGGTGGGCTGCGGTAACACCGGCCCGTCACGGCCGCCGCGTCATCTAGGGCCAGACCCGGGTGACGCGGCGGTGCGACGCGCGGTCAGTTTGCCGGTTCGGACAAAGGTGCGAACCGCGCGACCTGCCGGCCGACCAGACGAAGCTGCTCAAGCACCGCGGGATCGCTCGCCCCGCCCTCGGCATCGAATTTCGTCACTTGTGTGTTGATCGCCGCTGCGAATGGCGTCGGCCAGCCGCGCAGTGCGTGGACGATCGAGCGAAGCGCCGCGATCGTGCTGCCCGTCGCCTGCCAGCCATAGGCGGTCGCGATCAGCCCGACCGGCATGTCCGCCAGATAGGGCCGTTCGGGATCGCGCGCGGTTTCCTCGAGCAGGTCGAGCGCGTTCTTCACCACGCCCGAGATGCTGCCATGATAGCCCGGACTGGCGATGATCACTGCCGAGGCCGCGCGCACCGCCGCGACAAAGGCACGCTCGTCCTCGGTCCGCTCGGTCGCCTTGGGATCGTAAAGCGGCAGCCGGGCCATGTCCGCGCCGCCGAACATCTGTGTCCGGTATCCGTGTCGCTCGACCGAATCGAGCGCGATCCGCAATGCGCGCTCGGTCGACGACACGCCGCCGATCGTCCCGCCAATGCCGACGACAAGCGGCAGGGAGGGCGATAGAGAGTCGGTAGCTGCCACGGTGTCACCCTGTTCGAACATCATCATTAGCTCTTCCTCGTTTCGCCCGGTGATGACAACAGGCCAATGCTGTCGCTCAGCGCGCGTACACGTTAAGCGTGCGCATAGGCTTGTCCGAACTGTCATAGAACGATAACACACCAGATGCCCGACCGCTGGAACGATCCGATGCGCCCCGATCCCTTCGACCCCGCCCGATCCGGCTCCGGCATGTCCGGCGAACGCGAGCCCTATGCCTATGAACGCGAGCGGTTGATCACCGAGCGCGAACGCCTGCGCGAGAAATATGAGCGCGAGCGACTGGGCGAGGATCCGGACGGCAATTACGATCCCCGCCAGGACGATGGCTACCCGCAGCCCGCGACACCGCGGCGCAGGCGGGGCGGGATCGGCCGGTGGATCGTGCGCGGCACCGGTATCGGCATCATCCTGCTGGTGATCGCGATCATCTGGCTGGCGATCACCGCGCCCCTGTCGAAATCACTGCAGCCGCCGACCCCGCCCTCGATCACGCTCACCGCCGATGACGGCACGCCGATCGCACGGCGCGGCGCGATCATCGGCAAACCGGTCGACGCGGCGACGCTGCCGCCGCACGTGCGCGAGGCGTTCCTCGCGATCGAGGACCGCCGCTTCTATTCGCACTGGGGTATCGACCCGCGCGGGATCGCGCGCGCGGCCTGGGCGAATCTCGGGTCGGGCGGGGTGCGTCAGGGCGGCAGCACGATCACGCAACAGCTTGCGAAGAACGCGTTCCTCGATTCGGATCGCACCGCGACGCGCAAGATCCGCGAGGCGATGATCGCCGTCTGGCTTGAGGCATGGCTGTCGAAGGACGAGATCCTCTCGCGCTATCTGTCGAACGTGTATTTCGGCGACAACACCTATGGGATCAGCGCGGCTGCCAAGCATTATTTCGGCCGGACACCCGCGGCGCTGAACGTCGGCCAGGCAGCGATGCTCGCCGGCCTGGTCAAGGCGCCGTCGCGGCTCGCCCCGACCTCCAACCTCGAGGGTGCGCGCAAGCGTGAAGCCGTCGTCGTCGGCGCGATGGTCGCCGCGGGTTTCCTCACCGAAGCGGAGGGCGATGCGGTCCGCCCGCAACGCGTGCTGGCGAACCGCCCGAAGCAACTCCCCAACGGCACCTATTTCGCCGACTGGATCCTGCCCGAGGCGCGCGACCAGGCGGGCGAGGTGAAGACGGAAACCACCGTCCGGACCACGCTCGATCCGCGGCTGCAACGCGCCGCCGAACGCACCGTCGCGCGCGCCGGGCTGCGCGAGGCGCAGGTCGCGCTGGTGGCGATGCGTCCCGACGGGCGCGTCGTCGCGATGGTCGGCGGCAAGGATTACCGCAAGAGCCCGTTCAACCGTGCGACTCAGGCGCGTCGCCAGCCCGGATCGACGTTCAAGCTGTTCGTCTATCTCGCCGCAATGCGCGCGGGGATGACACCCGATTCGACGATCGAGGACCGCCCGGTGACGATCGGCGACTGGACGCCCAAGAACAGCGACGGACGCTATCAGGGGACGATCACGCTGCGCCAGGCATTTGCCCGCTCGTCCAACGTTGCCGCCGCCCGGCTGACGCAAGAAGTCGGCGTCCGGGCGGTGATCAAGGCGGCGCGCGACCTGGGAATTTCCACGCCCATTCCGAACGAGGCGACGATCGGCCTCGGCACCTCGACCGTGTCGCTGCTCGAACTGACCGCCGCCTATGCCGCGATCGCGCGCGAGACCTATCCAGTGCAGCCGCGCGGGCTCGCCGATGTTCGGGAAAAGGGCTGGTATCAGTCGCTGACCGGGGGTTCGACCGCCCTGCCGCCGAAGATCCATGACGAGATGCTCGACCTGCTCGCCGCCTCGATCCGCAACGGAACCGGGCGGAGCGCCAACCTGACGGTCGATGCGTTCGGCAAGACCGGGACGACGTCCGACAACAAGGATGCGCTGTTCGTCGGCTTCGCGCGCGACCTGGTGGTCGGCGTATGGGTCGGCAACGACGACAACAGCTCGAATCCCGGCCTGTCTGGCGGCGGCATCCCTGCGCGGATCTGGCGCGACTTCATGCAGTCCGCGCTGGGCATCGCCCCCGTCGCCGCCCCCGCGCCGCCGGTCGAGGAAATCGACCCCGATGCACTGCCCCCCGAAGACGGGGACAACAGCGTCCTGCCGCTCGGCGGCGAGATCGAGGGGCTCGGCTTCAACCTGAAGATGGGCGAGGACGGGACGATCTCGGTCGGCCCCGCACGCCGCGATCGACCGGAGGATGGGCCACCACGCGACGATCGCCGGCCGCCCGAGGAGGAGCCGGGATTTGACGAGGGGCAGTAGTTCGATCCCCCGTCATCATCCTGACGAAAGGCAGGACCCGGGATGACGACGTAGAAGGCGGCGACCAAGGCGAAGCGCCCGTTGACGCCATCACCGCATCGCAGCATGTCCTGACGATGCGCTTTTTCTCCGACAACGCCGCCAGGATCCACCCACAGGTCATGGCCGCGATCGCCGCCGCCGACACGCTCGACACCGCCTATGCGGGCGATCAATGGAGCCAGCAGCTCGACGGCCGCCTGTCGGCGCTGTTCGAAACCGAGGTGGCGGTGCTGTGGGTGCCCACCGGCACCGCCGCCAACTGCCTCGCGCTCGCCGCGCTGTGTCCGCCGCATGGCGGCATCGTCTGCCACCGCGACGCGCACATCCAGAATGACGAGGGCGGCGCGCCCGAATTCTACACGCACGGTGCCAAGCTGTTCCTCGCCGATGGGGACGGCGCGAAGCTGACGCCCGCGACGATCCGCACCGTCCTCGACGCGATCCCCGACGACGTCCACCGCGTCCAGCCGCATGCGATCTCGATCACCAACGCCACAGAATATGGCCAGGTTTACCGCCCCCACGAAGTCGCCGAGATCGGCGCGCTCGCAAAGGAGCGCGGGCTCGGCTTCCACATGGACGGCGCGCGCTTTGCAAACGCGATGGTCCATGCGGGATGCTCGCCCGCCGACATGACGTGGCGCGCAGGCGTCGACGCGCTCAGTTTCGGGTTCGTCAAGAACGGCGCGATGAGCGCGGAGGCGCTGGTGTTCTTCAAGCCCGAGCTCGCCGCCGTCACCCAGTATCGCCGCAAGCGCGCGGGCCTGCTCCTGTCAAAGGGGCGGTATCTGGCCGCACAGATCCTCGCGATGCTCGAGGACGACCTCTGGCTCGCCAATGGCAGGGCCGCGAACCAGGCTGCCACGCGACTGGCCGCGGCGGCGGGCGACCGCCTCGTCCATCCGGTCGAGGCCAACGAGGTCTTTCTCCGCGCGACCCCCGACGAGGCCGCCGCGCTCCGCGCGCAGGGGTTCGACTTCTACGACTGGGCAGCAGGCGAGATCCGGCTGGTGACCGCATGGGACACGCCGGTCGGTCCGGTCGACCAGCTCGCGGACGCGATCCGGGCGTTATGACCGGGCCGTCCGGTTCGCCGCAACCCCCGATCCAGTCGACGCGTGCGGCGGTGCTCGTCCCGTTCGGGATCGTCACGCTGATCTGGGGGTCGACCTGGCTCGTCATCCGCGACCAGATCGCGGTGGTGCCGCCGAGCTGGTCGATCAGCTACCGCTTCCTCATCGCCGGCATCGCAATGGCGATCTATGCGCGGGTAAAGCGCGAAAGCCTCGTGCTCGACGCCCGCGGCTACGCCTTTGCCGCGGTCATCGGTACCGCGCTGTTCGCGTTCAATTTCAACTTCGTCTACCGCGCCGAGCATTATGTGACGTCGGGGCTGGTCGCGGTGGTGTTCGCGTTGCTGCTCGTCCCCAACGCGGTGTTCGGCCGCATCTTCCTGGGGCAGAAGCTCGGGCGACAATTGATGCTCGGGTGCGCCGTCGCCATGGCGGGCGTCGCATTGCTGTTCGTCAACGAGGCGCGGGTCGATCCGCATGGTCCGCAGTCCGCGACCATCGGCATCGCCCTGACGCTGGGCGGCGTCCTGGCCGCGTCGATCGCCAATGTCATGCAGGGCAGCGCGTTTGCCAAACGTTATCCGATGGCCCCGATGCTGGCGATCGCGATGCTGATCGGTGCGACGCTCGACGCGACCTTCGCCTGGATCACGACCGGGCCACCGGTGTTCGAGCTGCGGCTGGGCTATATCGCCGGGATCCTCTATCTCGGCATCTTCGCCTCGGCGCTCGCCTTCCCGCTCTACTTCAACGTCATCCGCGCGATCGGGCCTGCCAAGGCGGCCTATTCGGGGGTGATCGTGCCGGTCATCGCGATGATCTTATCGACGATCTTCGAGCATTATCACTGGTCGACGCTGGCGGTGGCCGGTGCGGTGCTCGCAGGTGCCGGGCTCGTCATCGCACTCAGCGCCCGCAGACCCGCCCGGTAATCCGGCCAGGTCGGCGTCCAGCGCAGGACGCGCTTCGCCTTGCCGTTCGCGACCCGCCGGTTCTCGGCATAGAAGCCGCGCCCCATGGCCGACAACTGCTCGATCGTCACGAACGGCGGCGCGGGCAGGCCGAGCAGCGCCGCGGCAAAGGCGACGACGTCGTTCTGCGACGCGGGAACGTCATCCGCCAGATTATAGGCGCCCGCCGGCGCATCGAACGCCGCGATCACGCCCGCGCCGATATCGTCGACATGCGCGCGACTGAACACCTGTCCCGGCTGGTCGATCCGGTGCGCCTTGCCCTCACGCACGCGGTCGAGCGGCGACCGGCCGGGGCCATAGATGCCGGGCAGCCGAAACGTCCGTGCACCAATCGCGAGCCAGTCGGCATCCGCCGCCGCGCGCGCGCTCCGACGTCCGCCGCCGATCGGCGCGGTCTCGTCGACCCAGGCACCACCGGCATCGCCGTACACGCCGGTCGACGACAGATAGCCGAGCCAGGCGCGCGTCCGCAGCAGCGCCGATCCGTAGCGCGCCAGCACGGGGTCGGCGTCATGCTCGGGCGGGACCGAGGACAGGATATGCGTCGCCGCGGCGATCTCCGTCATGACCGCGGCGGCGTCGTCGAACCGGATCGTGTCGCCGCGACCGTCGCGCGACGTGCCGACGACATGCCACCCGTCCCCGGCCAGGCGGCGTGCGATCCGCGACGCGGTATAGCCGAGGCCGAAGACGAGCAGCCGGCTCATTTCGCGGCCGCTGCCCGGCCCATCGGGCCCTTGTAGAGCGTGCCGAAATAATCGCCCGCATTCCAGACCGGCCGCTCCGCGCCATCGGCGATCTCGCGGGCGATCCGGTAGTTCGCATCGACGAACCGCACGCCCTGATCCCACAGGATCGGCTGCGACAGATCGTCAGACGGCTTGTGATAATTGTTCGCCATGAAATAGGCGACCGCGGCCTTGCCCGGCCCCTTCTGCCCCGGCCACAGGAACACCGCCGGGATCCCCTTCTGGACGAAGCGGAAATGATCCGAGCGGACGAAGATTCCCTCTTCGGGCATCGGATCGGGCGACAGGCCGACACCGATCGCCGCGACTGCCTTTTGGACAATCGGGCCGAGCGTCGATCGCTCCGCGCCGAACACCACCATGTCCTCGAACTTGTAGGTCAGGATCGGCATGTCGAGGTTCACGTCCGCGACGATATTGGCGAGCGGCACGGTCGGATGGTTGGTGAAATAATCGCTGCCGACCAGCCCCTTTTCCTCGCCCGTGACCGCGAGGAAGATCAGCGTGCGCTTCGAGCCCTTGCCGCTGGTCGTGAAGCGCTTGGCTTCCTCGATCAGGCTGGCGATGCCGATCGCATTGTCGAGCGCGCCGTTGTTGAGCGCATCGCCGTCCTTCGCGCCGTTCGCGGGCCGGGTGATGCCGATATGATCGAGATGCGCGGACAGCACGACGACCTCCTTGCCGAGCACCGGATCGGTGCCGGGAATGACGCCGACGACATTGCTGCTTACCGCCGGCGCGAAGCTCGTCTTGGTCGCAACCGTCAGCGTGCCTGCAAGCGGCGCGGACTTGAACTTCGCATTGTCCGACCGCGCCTGCTTGGCAATCGCCTTCCATGACGCGCCGAACAGCTTGGTTGCGCCCGCAACACTCAGCGTGCCGAGCGACGGCGCGCCGGGCGCGTCGACCTTGCCGGTGCCGTCGGGGTTGGCCCAGGTCATCCGGGCGGTGTCGTAGAATTGCGCCGATCGCGCGAACGGGCGGGCCTTGGCGGTCCGCGGGCTTTCGAGCGTGATCACGCCGACCGCCCCCTTGCTTTCGGCAGTCCGGGCCTTGGTGCCGCCGGATCCGAAAAAGGCACGTTCCTCGCCGCTGAACCGCGCCGGCGCACCGCCGAAATAGGCGACGATCTTGCCGCGCACGTCGACGCCGGCATAGTCGTTCTGGCCGTATTGCGGGGCGTCGATGCCATAGCCGACGAACACGATCGGCGCCGACACCGCGGTATCGGCCTTGGCACCGTTCGCAGCGGGTACATAGTCTGCCGCGAACACCAGCGGCTGCGCGGCTCCCGACTGCGGCGTCCAGGTGAAGCTGCCCTTGTCCGCGGCCTTGTAGCTGACCAGCGGTACGCGCTGCAGATAGCCGGCATCGTCACCGCCCGGCCGCAGACCGGCGGCATAGAATTGCGCCGCGACATATTGCGCGGCGATGTCGAACTCGGGGCTGCCCGCCTCGCGCCCCTTCATCGCATCGGAGGCGAGAAACAGGACGTGCGCCTTCATCGCCGCCTGATCCGCCGGCAGCGTTGCTGCGAGCCGTGCATTGAGGATCGCCGGATCGGGCTTTGCCGCCGCGGTGGCCCCCGATGCGGCGGCCGGTGTCGGCGCGGCGGCTTTCGGTTGCGGAGCCGACGTCTGCGCCAGCGTCGCCGTGGAGAGGGCGAGCACCGAGAGCGCGCCGATGAACCGATACATGCCGAAATCCTCGCAAGACGAACGTGTTGCAGCCGGGTAGCACGCCGGCCGCGACACGCAAGCACAGCCCGGCAAGCTTTGGCTGGCGGAGCCCGCGACGGCCCCTATATTCGACGTCTATGCTCGACATCCAACACAGCCTCGCCCAGCCCGACATCGCTGCCCCGGTCGCCATTCGACGGGTCGATTATACGGCGCCGGCCTGGCTGGTGCCGACGACACGGCTGGAGTTCACGCTCGATCCGTCCGCGACACGCGTCATCGCCACGCTCTCCGTAACCCGCAACGGTGACCACCGCGATCCGCTGAAGCTCGATGGGGCAGGCCAGCGACCGCTGTCGATCATGGTCGACGGCGTCGCGGTCAACGACTGGCATTTCGAGGGCGAGCAGCTGGTGATCCCCCTGTCGGGTGACGCGCATGTCGTCGAGACCGAGGTCGAGATCGCCCCCGACCGCAACACCCAGTTGATGGGGCTCTATGCCTCGGGCGGCAATCTGTGCACGCAGTGCGAGGCGGAGGGGTTTCGCCGCATCACCTATTTCCCCGACCGCCCCGACGTGCTCAGCCGCTATTCGGTGCGGATGACCGCCGACAAGGCGCGCTTCCCCGTGCTGCTGGCGAACGGCGACCCCGTCGCACAGGGCGATCTCGCCGATGGCCGCCACTGGGCGGAATGGAACGACCCCTTCCCCAAGCCCTCCTATCTGTTCGCGATCGTCGCCGGGGATCTCGCGGTCAATTCGGGCAGTTTCACGACGATGTCGGGGCGCGAGGTGTCGCTCGGCATCTGGGTGCGCAAGGCCGAACTTGCCAAGACCGATCATGCGCTTGAGGCGCTGGCGCTCTCCATGGCCTGGGACGAGGCGACCTATGGCCGCGAATATGATCTCGACGTGTTCAACATCGTCGCGGTCGACGACTTCAATTTCGGCGCGATGGAGAACAAGGGGCTCAACATCTTCAACTCGCGCTACATCCTGGCCGACCCCGATACCGCGACCGATTATGACTATGACGCGATCGCCGCGGTCGTCGCGCACGAATATTTCCATAACTGGTCGGGCAACCGGATCACCTGCCGCGACTGGTTCCAGCTGTCACTGAAGGAGGGCTTCACGGTCTATCGCGACCAGGGCTTCTCCGCCGACCAGGGCAGCCGCGCGGTCAAGCGGATCGAGGACGTCCGCGGCCTGCGCGCGTCCCAGTTTCCCGAGGATTCAGGACCGCTCGCGCATCCCGTCCGCCCAGAATCCTACCAGGAGATCTCGAACTTCTACACCGCGACCATCTACAACAAGGGCGCCGAGCTGATCCGCATGATGGCGGCGATCCTTGGGCCGAAGAACTTCCGGGCGGGGACCGATCTGTATTTCGACCGCTTCGACGGCACCGCCGCGACCTGCGAGGATTTCGTCGCCAGCATGGAGGAGGCGAGCGGGATCGATCTGACGCAGTTCCGCCTCTGGTATTCGCAGGCAGGCACTCCGCGTCTCTCGGCAAGCCTGTCGCATGATCCCGCGGCGCGGCGCGCGACGCTGACGCTGGCGCAGCATGTGCCCGCCACGCCGGGCCAGCCGGACAAGGCGCCGATGGTCCTGCCGCTCGCGATCAAGCTGTTCGGCGCCGACACGGGCACCGCCCTGATCGACGAACGGCTCGTCCTGCTCGACGGGCCGGGCGAGACGATCCGGTTCGAGGGGATCGACGAACGCCCGGTCCTGTCGATCAACCGCGGCTTTTCCGCGCCGGTCGTGGTCGAAAGCGATCGTAGCGCCGCGGATCTCGCCTTTCTCAGCGCGCATGACGACGATCCCTTTGCGCGGTACGAGGCGATGCAGCAGCTGATGCTCGAGACGCTCGTGGCCAGCGCGAGCACGGGTCGGGCGGAGCATGACGGTGTCATCGCTGCGGTCGCCCGGACGCTGGAGGATCCCGATCTCGACCCCGCCTTCATCGCTGAAGCGGTGATGCTGCCCTCCGAGAGCTTTATCGGCGACCAGACGCGGATCGTCGATCCCGACGCCATCTTCCGCGCGCGCGACGGCCTGCGTCGCGATCTCGGCACGCAGCTCGAACGCCAGTGGCGTCAGGCGCATGCGCGCGCCGGTTCGGCACCCTTTGCCTATACGCCGGAGGGCAAGGGCCTGCGCCGGCTGCGCTCGGTCGCGCTCGCCTATATCATGGCGAGCGACGCACCCGACGCTGCCGAACTGGCACTCGCGCAGTTCGAGGGGGCGGACAACATGACCGACCGCCAGGGCGCGCTGACCGCGCTCGTCAGCTCGACGGCGGCACAGCGCGACACGGCGCTCGACCGCTTCTACGCGCGCTACAGCAGCAATCCGCTGGTGCTCGACAAGTGGTTTCAGACCCAGGCCCAGTCGTCACGCGACGATACCGGCACGGTCGTCGCGGCGCTCGCCCGCCATCCCGACTTCACGCTGACCAATCCGAACCGCGCGCGCGCTCTCATCGGCGCGTTCGCGGCAAACCAGCGTGCCTTCCATGCGATCGACGGCAGCGGCTATCGCTTCCTCGCGGATCATCTAATTGCGCTCGACCGGCTCAATCCGCAGACGGCGGCAAAGCTCCTGCCGCCGCTCGGTCGCTGGCGCCGGTTCGACGCCAAACGCGCCGGGCTGATGCGTGCGGAACTCGAGCGGATCCTGCACACGCCCGGCTTGTCGCGCGACATGGTCGAGCAGAGCTCGAAAAGCCTCGAGGGCTAGGCTCCGGGCCGTATTCGGCCCGGACGGCGGCGCGTCAGAAGAGGCGGCCGCCGTTCGGAACGGGCTCGGACGGTGCGATCAGCACGACCTTGCCGTCTGAATCGGGAAAGCCCAGCGTCAGCACCTCGGACATCATCGGCCCGATCTGCCGCGGCGGGAAATTGACCACCGCGGCGACCTGGCGGCCGACGAGCGTCTCCGGCGAATAATGGTCGGTGATCTGGGCCGAGGATCGCTTGGTTCCGATCGTGTCACCGAAATCGATCGTCAGCTTGAACGCAGGCTTGCGGGCCTCGGGAAAGGGCTCGACCGCGATGATCGTCCCGACCCGGATATCGACCCTAGCAAAGTCGTCGAACGCGATTCCGGGCTCGGCCATCGTCAGAAGTCCACATTGTCGTAATGCGCGGGCGGCGCGATCAATTCCATGCGTTCGCTCAGCAAGGGACGAAAGCTCGGCCGGCTCTTGAACCCGCGATACCAGCGTGCCGTCTGGTCGTGCCCCTTCCAGTCGATCCCGCCGAGATAATCCGTGACCGAGATCTGCGCCGCGGCGGCCAGATCGACCAGGCTCATCGTCGCGCCGCCCAGCCAGTTGCGGTGATCGAGCAGGTAATCGGTGTAGTCCAGATGCCCCACCGCTGCCTTCATCGCCTCGCGCAGGCCCTTGGCATCGGGTGCGGCGCGGTGCGCGAGGCGCTTGACCATCCGCTCGTGGAGCAAGGGGCCGGTCACGTCGCGATAGAAATGCGTGTCGAACCACGTCACCAGCCGGCGGATCTCCGCGCGGTTGGTCGCGGTGCCGTTGATCATCGCCGACTTCTCGACGGTTTCCTCGAAAAATTCGCAGATCGCCATCGAATCGATCAGCGGCGCGACGCCGCGCGACGCATCGACCATCACCGGCGTCTGACCCGCGGGGTTCATGTCCATGAACTCGTCACGCCGCTCCCAGGGCGATTCGCGGACGAGCTCGTAGCCGATGCCCTTCTCGCCCAGCAGCAAGCGCACCTTTCGCGAGAAGGGACATAAGGGGAATTGATAAAGCTGCCACATAGCGTCCGTTTAGGCGGCATCGGGCGGGTGTGTCACTAGCGCGGGTTTGCCGGCGCGTAAGAAGATTGGGTTCGCGCGGAGACGCGGAGGCGCGGAGGTGTCGCGCTCGCTGTGAGCGAAGCTCCTTCATCACCGTTCGCGATCAAGAAGCGAAGAGGGGATTCAAGCTCCGCGTCTCCGCGTCTCCGCGTGAACCCCCTTCTTTCCCCCTCCCCGGCGAAGGCCGGGGCCCAATTGGGGGCCGTAGGTAACGAGGCACCGCGCTCCGTTACTGCAACCTTTCCAACTGGGCCCCGGCCTTCGCCGGGGTGGAATAAGCGGCAGAGCTATTCAGCCGCGACCAGCTCCGCGCTGTCATCCAGCGGATGCGGCAGCCGCGTCAGCATTTCCTTCGGCACGATCTGCCAGAAATGCGGTGCCACCCGGTCCCAGTCCTCGAGCAGGCCCTTCGACCATTTGCTGTCGGTCGTATCCGCATGGTCGCGGACGAGGTCGAGCAGGACGTCCGCCCAGTGGAGCGATTTCACCCGGTCCCAGGTGATGTTCTCAGGGTTGGCACGCTTTGCGAACAGGACCTCGGGATCGTAGACGAACGCCATCCCGCCGGTCATCCCAGCGCCGAAGTTCGCCCCCACCGCGCCGAGCACGACCGCGATTCCGTTGGTCATGTATTCGCAGCCGTTCGCGCCGCAGCCCTCGACGACAACGGTCGCACCCGAGTTGCGGACCGCGAACCGCTCGCCTGCCTGCCCCGCCGCGAACAGCCGGCCGCTGGTCGCGCCATAGAGCACGGTGTTGCCGATGATCGTGTTGTCCTGGCTGGCGAGCGGCGAGCTCACCGCGGGCCGGACGATGATCGTCCCCCCCGACAGTCCCTTGCCGACATAGTCGTTCGAATCGCCGAACACCTCGAGCGTGATCCCCTTGCAGAGGAACGCGCCGAGCGACTGGCCGGCCGAGCCGCGCAACCGGATCGTGACGTGATCGTCGGCGAGCGTCGACATGCCGAACTTGCGCGTGATCTCGCTCGACAGCCGCGTGCCCACCGCGCGGTGCGTGTTGCGCACCGAATAGGTCAGCTGCATCTTCTCGCCGCGCGAGAACACCGCCGCGGCATCCTTGATGATCTGCGCGTCGAGGCTGTCGGGCACTTCGTTGCGGAAGGTCGAGAGCGAGAAACGCCGCTCGGCATCCGAGGCGTCGACCTTGGCGAGGATCGGGTTGAGATCGAGATCGTCGAGATGCTCGGCACCGCGGCTGACCTGCCGCAACAGCTCGGTACGGCCGATCACGTCGTCGAGGCTCTTCACGCCCAGCCGCGCGAGGATGTCGCGCACTTCCTCGGCGATGAACGTCATCAGGTTGATGACCTTCTCGGGCGTGCCGACGAACTTCTGCCTGAGCGCGTCGTTCTGCGTGCAGATACCGACCGGACAGGTGTTCGAATGACACTGGCGGACCATGATGCAGCCCATCGCCACCAGCGACAGCGTGCCGATCCCGAACTCTTCCGCGCCGAGGATCGCGGCGATCACGATGTCGCGTCCGGTCTTGAGCCCGCCATCGGTGCGCAGCCGCACGCGCCCGCGCAGGCCGTTGAGCGTCAGCACCTGGTTGACCTCGGACAGCCCCATTTCCCACGGCGTGCCCGCATATTTGATCGACGTCTGCGGCGACGCGCCGGTCCCGCCGACATGCCCCGCGATCAGGATCACGTCGGCATGCGCCTTCGCGACGCCCGCCGCCACGGTGCCGATGCCCGCCGAGCTGACGAGCTTCACACAGACCCGCGCGCGCGGATTGATCTGCTTCAGGTCGTAGATGAGCTGCGCCAGATCCTCGATCGAGTAGATGTCATGGTGCGGCGGCGGCGAGATCAACGTCACGCCGGGCGTCGCATGACGCAGCTTGGCGATAAACTCGGTCACCTTGAAGCCGGGCAGCTGGCCGCCCTCGCCGGGCTTGGCGCCCTGCGCGACCTTGACCTCGATCTCCTCGCACGCGTTCAGATATTCCGCGGTCACGCCGAACCGGCCGGAGGCGATCTGCTTGATCGTCGAGTTCGCATTGTCGCCGTTCGCGTACGGCACGAAGCGCGACTTGTCCTCGCCACCCTCGCCCGACACCGCCTTCGCGCCGATCCGGTTCATCGCGATCGCCAGCGTCTCGTGCGCCTCGGGAGAGAGAGCGCCGAGCGACATGCCCGGCGTCACGAACCGCTTGCGGATCTCGGTGATCGCCTCGACCTGGTCGACGGGCACGCCCTCGGCCGGGAAGTTGAACTGGAGAAGGTCGCGCAGATACACCGGCGGCAGGTCGGACACCCCGCGCGAGAATTGCAGGTAGCTCGTATAGCTGTCGGTCGCGACCGCGGTCTGGAGCAGGTGCATCAGCTGCGCCGAATAGGCATGCGTCTCGCCGGTGTGGCGCTGGCGATAGAAGCCGCCGATCGGCAGCGTCGCGACCGCCGGATCGAACGCCGCATCGTGGCGATCGGTCGCGTTGACGTGGAGCGAGGCATAGCCCTCGCCACTGATCTTCGCGGGCATGCCGGGGAACAGGTCGTTCACCAGGCTGCGCGAGAGGCCGACCGCCTCGAAATTATACCCGCCACGGTAGGACGAGATGACCGCGATGCCCATCTTCGACATGATCTTGAGCAGCCCCTCTTCGACCGCGACGCGGTGGCGGCGGAGGCATTCGGCGAGATCGAGATCACCGAACAGTCCGCGGCTCTGGCGATCGACGATCGCGGCCTCGGCCAGATACGCGTTCACGGTGGTCGCGCCGACGCCGATCAGCACGGCATAATAGTGCGTGTCGAGGCATTCCGCGGTGCGCACGTTGATCGACGCATAGGAGCGCAGGCCGCGACGGACGAGATGCGTGTGCACCGCCGCCACCGCGAGCACGCCGGCGATGCCGACGCGGTCCTCGCCGATCGCCTCGTCGGTCAGGAACAGTTCGCTCTTGCCCTGGCGGACCGCCTGCTCGGCCTCGTTGCGGATCCGCTGGATCGCCGCGCGCAGCTTCTCCGGGCCGCCGCCCGCGTCGAAGGTGCAGTCGATCTCGGCGACCGCGCCGCCGAAATGCGCCTTCAGCCGCGCCCAATGCTCACCGGTGAGCACCGGTGAATCGAGCACCAGCACGCGCTCGCGCTGGTCGCGCACGTCGAGGATGTTGGCGAGATTGCCGAACCGCGTCTTGAGCGACATCACGTGCCGCTCGCGCAGAGGATCGATCGGCGGGTTGGTCACCTGGCTGAAATTCTGACGGAAGAACTGGCTGATCAACCGCGGTTTGTCCGAAATGACCGCGAGCGGCGTGTCGTCGCCCATCGATCCGATCGCTTCCTTGGCCGATTCGACCATCGGCGACAGGATCAGCTCCATGTCCTCGATCGTCTGCCCGGCCGCGACCTGGCGTCGTGCCAGCTCGGCGCGATCATAGCGGACCACGGCGTCCTCGACCGACGGCAGGTCTGCCAGCGTGTGGAACTCGCCGATCATCGCGGCATAGTGGGCCTCGCCGGAGATGCGATCCTTGACCGCGCGGTCCTGCAACAGCCGTCCTTCGTCGAGGTCGACCGCGATCATCTCGCCCGGCCCGAGCCGCCCCTTGGCGATGATCGTCGATTCGGGGACGACAACCATCCCGCTTTCCGATCCGACGATCAGCAGCCCGTCGACGGTCAACGTGTAGCGCAGCGGCCTGAGCGCGTTGCGGTCCATGCCTGCGACGGCCCAGCGGCCATCGGTCATCGCCAGCGCGGCCGGGCCGTCCCATGGCTCCATCACCGACGCCAGATACTGGTACATCGCGCGGTGCTCGGGCGGCATGTCGGGGCTCGCGGCCTCGGGCACCAGCATCAGCTTTGCGGTCGGCGCGTCGCGGCCCGAGCGGCAGATCGCCTCGAACACCGCATCGAGCGCGGCGGTATCGGACGCGCCTGCCGGGATCACCGGCTTGATGTCCTCCGAATTATCGCCGAACGCGAGGCTCGCCATCCGGATCTCGTGGGAGAGCATCCAGTTCTTGTTGCCGCGGATCGTGTTGATTTCGCCGTTATGCGCAAGGCACCGGAACGGCTGCGCCAACCACCATTGCGGGAAGGTGTTGGTCGAATAGCGCTGATGGAAGATCGCGACGCGGCTCTCGAACCGCTGGTCGCACAAATCAGGATAGAAGACCGACAGCGATTCGGCGAGGAAGAGCCCCTTGTAGATGATCGAGCGGCACGACAGCGAACAGATGTAGAAGCCCTGGATCTGCGCCGCGATCACGCGCTTCTCGATACGCCTGCGGACCAGGTACAGTGTCTTCTCGAACTCGGCAGCGTCCTGCTCGTCGGGCAGCGGCCCGGCGATCATGATCTGCTCGATCTCAGGGCGCGTCGCCTGCGCCTTCTGGCCGATCACCGACACGTCGACGGGCACTTGGCGCCAGCCATAGATGGTATAGCCCGCCTCGATGATCGCGCTCTCGACGATCGTCCGGCAATCCTCCTGCGCCCCCAGATCGGTGCGCGGCAGGAAGATCATGCCGACCGCGAGCCGGTTCGGCCGCACCTTGTGCCCCGAGGCGGCGACCGCGTCGTCGAAGAACTTGAGCGGAAGGTCGATGTGAAGCCCAGCGCCATCGCCGGTCTTGCCGTCCGCATCGACCGCGCCGCGGTGCCACACCGCCTTCAGCGCATCGACCGCGGACTGCACGACGCGCCGCGAGGCGCGGCCGTCGGTCGCGGCGACGAGCCCGACGCCGCAGGCATCACCCTCGAACTCGGGGCGGTACATGCCGTGTTCGGCGAGATATTGGCGCTGATCGGTGCTGGAATCGGTCATCGTCACTTCTTCTTTTGCTCGGGCGTGGCAACGTGCTTGGCGAATTCGGCGACATCGGCCTGCATGTGGCGCATCGAGGATTCCATCATCGACCGCTGCCACGCGGCGACGTCAGGATCGGCCATGATCGTCAGCGACTGCTGCATGTACAGGCGTCCGCTCGGCGTCGCGAAGAACGCCTTGATGTCGCGACACTGGGCAACGTCGAAGCGGCGCGCATAGGCACGCGCCATCGCATCGAACATGCCCGGCATGCCGTCGCGCATCAACGTCAGCGTGCGAGTCTGCTGCTGGTTCATGAAGGCGGCAAACTGCGCCTGCATCTGCGGATTTTTAGCCATTGCGCTGCTGAACATCGGGCTCTGCGCCATGCCCTGCTGGAGATTGCCCAACATCGGCGCGATCATGCCCTCGATCATCCGCGCGCGCGATTCGGGAGGCATCAAGACGTCGATCAATTCGCGCGCTGCTGCGAGTCGGGCCGGATCAGGGGCCGCGGCGGCAACAGGCGCTGCCTGCGCATGCGCCGCCGACGGGACTACCGCACCCGCCAGCAAAACCGCCCCGAGAAACCCGAGCCTCATGCCGCGACCTTCGCGCTGGCCGCCTTCGCCTTGAGATACTTGTGCATCGTCGCCGCCACGTCGCGCCCGTCACGGATCGCCCACACAACCAGGCTTGCGCCGCGGACGATGTCGCCCGCCGCGAACACGCCGTCGAGGCTGGTCATCAGCGTCTTGCCGTCGACCAGCACGGTGCCCCAGCGGCTCACCCCCAGTTCGGGCGTCGCGAACAGCGTCGGCAGGTCCTCGGCATCGAAGCCCAGCGCCTTGATGACGAGGTCGGCATCGACCGAATAGTCGCCGGCAGGATCAGGTTCGGGCGTGCGGCGACCGCTCGCATCGGCCGCGCCGAGGCGCATCTTGCGCACTTTGACGCTCGACACAGCCTCGCCGCCGTCGAAGCTCTGCGGGCCCGACAGCCAGACGAATTCGACGCCCTCTTCCTCGGCATTGGCGACTTCGCGCTGCGACCCCGGCATGTTCGCGCGGTCGCGGCGATAGAGGCACTTCACCGACTTGGCGCCCTGGCGGATCGCGGTGCGGACACAGTCCATTGCGGTATCGCCGCCGCCGATCACGACGACGTCCTTGCCCTCGGCATTCAGGCTGCCGTCGTCGAAGGCGGGGACCGCATCACCGAAACCCTTGCGGTTCGACGCGACGAGAAAGTCGAGCGCGGCGACCACGCCATTGGAGCCGCCACCGGGGAGGTCCATCGCGCGCGCCTTGTACACCCCGGTCGCGATCAGGATCGCGTCGTGGCGCTGGCGCAGCTCGTCGAGGCTCGCATCGTCACCGACCGCAAAGCCTTCATGAAACACGATCCCCGCGGTCTTCAGTCGCTCGACCCGACGCATGACGATCGGCTTTTCGAGCTTGAACCCGGGAATGCCATAGGTGAGCAAACCGCCCGCGCGGTCGTAGCGATCATAGACATGCACGTCATAGCCGTGGCCGCGCAGATATTCGGCGGCGCTCAGCCCGGCAGGCCCTGCCCCGATCACGCCGACCGACTGGCCGCGCGACTTGCCGGGGACCAGCGGCTCGACCCAGCCATTCTCCCAGGCGGTGTCAGTGATGAACTTCTCGACCGAGCCGATCGTGACCGCGCCGTGGCCCGTGAACTCGATGACGCAATTACCCTCGCACAGCCGGTCCTGCGGACAGATGCGACCGCAGATCTCGGGCATGGTCGAGGTCGCGTTGCTCAGCTCATACGCCTCGCGGAGCCGGCCCTCGGCGGTCAGGCGCAGCCAGTCGGGGATATGGTTGTGGAGCGGACAATGGACCGAGCAATAGGGCACGCCGCATTGCGAACAGCGCCCCGCCTGCTCTTCGGCGGGCTCGACCGCATAGCGCGCGGCGATCTCGCGGAAATCGTCCGCGCGTTCCGCCGCATTACGCTTGTCGGGATAGGATTGCTCCCGCCCGACGAATTTGAGCATCGAATCGTTCGCCATGAATGCCTCCGACAATCGCGTTATTGCGTCGTCGGAGGTTTGTCACGGTAAAATCACTCATTAAGTCAGCTATACTGACCTATAAATTATGCCAAATTTGGCAGGACGGCGAATATATTCACAAATCTCACAGAATATATCCCGACCCGGACCTATTTCGACAGAAGCCATACGAGCGCGGCGGAGCCCGCGGCGATGCGATACCAGGCAAACGGCACAAACCCGTGCTTTGTGACGATCCCGACGAACCATTTGACCACCAGCAACGCGACGACGAACGAAACGAGCGCGCCGATCGCGATCGACAGCAGGCCGACACCCTCGCCGCTGGTCAGCGCCGCATGGTTCTTCATCAGTTCGAGCCCGCTCGCCCCCAGCATCGTGGGGATGGCGAGGAAGAAGCTGAACTCGGCGGCGGTGCGCCGCTCGACGCCGAGTGCCAGCGCCCCGAGAATCGTTGCGCCCGAGCGGCTGACGCCAGGGATCATCGCGAGGCACTGGAGCAGGCCGATCCCGACGACGGTGCGCAGCGGGATGTCCGCGACACCGCTGATGTCGCTGCGCGGTGCGAACCGCTCGACCGCCAGAATGGCGAAGCCGCCAACGACCAGCGCGATCGCGACCACCTCGGCATTGCCGAGCAGCGCCTCGATATAATGGTGCAGCGCCAGCCCGATCACCGCGGCAGGGATGAAGGCGACCACCAGATTGCGCAGAAACAGCCAGGATTTCGGCTCGCGGCGAATGAGGCCCATGCCCACCGCCCAGAAGGTCCGCCAGTACAGGACCACGATCGCAAGGATCGCGCCGAGCTGGATGACGACGTTGAACACCTCCCAGCGCCCCGCATCATAGCCGAGCAGCCGCGTCGCGAGGATGAGATGGCCTGTCGACGAGACCGGCAGGAATTCGGTGATCCCCTCGACGATGCCGAGAAGGATGACGGTAAGAAGTTCGGACACGCAAAAGCTCCCGCAGCGCGGTGAATCAGGACTGGTCGATCAGTGTCGATGGCGGCTGGACCCGCATCGGGATCAGACCACGTGGGTCGCCGAATGCGTGTCCACCCCAGTCTCGACACGAGTCTCGGCGCGGCGACCAAACCGCCCGGCCTTGCGAAAACGGACGAGCCACCCCGGCGCGACCGTCGACATCGGCGTCGCCTCGATCCCCATCGCCTTCAACCCGTCGACTCCGGTGACGATATTGTCGCTCTGCAGCATCCGCCACTGATCCTGGGTGATCGGCGCGCCTGGCAGGAACCCGGCCTTGGCGATCAGTGCCCCGGCAAAATCAGGCAATTCGACGATCGACGGTTCGCGGCCGATCGCGGCGGCGATCCAGCGGATCAGGTTGCCCATGGTGATGACGTCCGGTCCGCCAATCTCCAGCGTCTTGCCGCCGAACGTCTCGGGAGCCGCGGCCGCGGCGACGATCGCGTCCGCGACATTGCCGACGAACACGGGCTGAAACTTGGCACCGGCGCGCAGCACGGGCACGACCGGCGCCTTGGCGATCATCCCGGCGAAGCGGTTCACGAACTGATCCTCCTGCCCGAAGATGATCGACGGCCGCAGGATCGTCGCGTTGGGGAAGGCCGCGCGGACCGCCGCCTCGCCCTCGCCCTTCGACTTGCCATAGGCCGACTCCGATGCGGCGTCCGCACCGATCGCCGAGACATGGATCAGCGCGCCGACCCCCGCCTTGGCGGCGGCCTCCGCCACGGTCCGCGCGCCGAGCGTCTGGACGCCGTGGAAATCACCCGCCAGCACCCCGACCAGGTTCACGACGATGTCCGCACCCTGCACCGCCTGTGCGATCGTCGCGGGCTTGGTCACGTCGGCGCCGACGAATTGCGTCTGCCCGAGCCCGCCGAGCGGCTTGAGAAAAAACGCCTGTCGCGGATCGCGCTGTGCGATCCGGACCCGCGCACCCGACGCCAGCAGCGCCTGCGCGACATAGCGGCCGACGAAACCTCCGCCTCCGATCAGCGTCACCAGTCTGTCGTTCATCGCCCGTCCGTCCAATTCTTTATGCCTGCCCGCCCTTTGCCCCAGCAAGAGGGTTGTTGACAAGCATCGCAACCCTCCACTAGAGGCGCCCTCCTACCCCGTGCCCGGATGGCGGAATTGGTAGACGCACCAGCTTCAGGTGCTGGCGATCGCAAGGTCGTGGAGGTTCGAGTCCTCTTCCGGGCACCATATCTCGCCAGGCGGGTGAGACGACGGTCAGCGCCTTAGGCGGACCGTCGGGCGACAGATCGGCAATGCCCCAAGCAATCAGATCTTAGCTCACGAATTACCGACCACCTCGGCAACCGAAGCCCGGTCCACCCCCGTCAGATCAGCGCTCCAGCGCCAGGCCTGCTGCCCGGGTTCGATGCACTGCGGCACGCGCGTCCGGCTTGAGCTGGCCGACCTCAGCCACACGCCGCTCCAGACTTCGGAAAGACTGTCAAAGACAGTGACGGGTTCGGGTCAACCGCCCTTCCTCCGCAGTAGCATTCAGGTCCATGGTATCGGTCCCATATTCATTCCACGGATCAATCAGCCCTGATCTGCATCATAGTTAATGAAGATATCGGACATTATCCCCTATAGTAAGTGTCTGCCCGGACCACTTCCCGATCTTCCTCGAGACTGCATCCACGCCGGTGAAATTGCGTCTTGAGACCGTGCCGCACGGCTTTTGGAAGAAAATGAATAGCAAATGGCATAATAGGTTCAAATCGGATGTTGATTATAGGGCTCTATAGGCGTAGGCGTCGATCAAAGACTGGAGCATATCATGTCCGAAGACATTATTGAGCTGAACGCTGTTGAATTGGCGACCGAACTGACGATCGCGTGGCTGACAAACCCCAATACGCGCACGTCCGCGGAAGAGGTTCCGTCGTTCCTCGGCAAGATGCACGACACCGTGTCTGCATTGCTGGGCACGTCGACGGAGGAGCCCGTGGTCGAGCCCGTCGCCGAATACACCCCGGCAGTCTCGGTCCGGAAATCGCTGGCATCGAAAGATCACATCATCTCGATGATCGACGGCAAGCCGTACAAGACACTGCGCCGTCACCTGGCGACGCACGGCATGACGCCGATCGAATATCGCGAACGCTACGGGCTGAAGCCGGACTATCCAATGGTCGCCGAGACCTATTCGGAAAGCCGCCGTGCCATGGCCAAGAAGATCGGTCTCGGTCGCAAGCCCGGCGCCCGCAAGACCGAAGCCCCGGCTGCCGCGCCGCAGCGCAAGCGCAAGGTCGAGGCTGTCGCCGAATAGACGACGCAAGGCGACCGATCTGAGCGCCTGCAGGGGCCGGTGGTTCGCCACCGGCCCCTTTTCGCATTAGGCAGGTCGCACGCCCCGTTGCCGCCCCTCACCGCCCCGGCGGACACCGGCCGGGTTGTCGCGCCGGGCTAGCTGCCGAAACGACCCCGACGGTAGAGCAGCGTGATCGCGACGCGCCGGTTGCGCGGATCGCTCGGGTTCTTGACGATCAGCGGCTCGCGGTCCGCGACACCCTCGATCCGTTCGAAGCGCGCCTCGGGCGTGCCGCCGGCGAGCAGCCGCCGTCGTGTCGCCTCGGCGCGCCCCGACGAGAGCATCCAGTTGTTCATCGCGCGCGGATCGCCATAGGGCACGCTGTCGGTGTGCCCGCGGATCATGATCGGGTTCGCCGACCCTGCAATGGATCCCGCGATCATCCCGATCAGATCGCCTGCCCTGGCGTCGAGCGCCGTCGTGCCCAGCGCGAACATCGAATAATCGGCATCGTCGATCAGGTCGATGCGCATCCCGTCCTGCGTCGGCACGAAGCGGATGTGGCTCGCGAGACGCGACAGGTTCTTCGACTGTTCGATCTGGCGGAGCACCTTGCGGCGCATCGCGTCGAAATTGCGGCGATCTTCCGCATTCAGCGCGTCGAGCCCCTTCTTGTTGCCCTTGGGCCCGGTGCCGGTGTCCGCGCCGCCCGCCCCTGCGTTCGGAATGGCGATCTGCGGCAGGCTGGTCTGCCCCGCTTGCGGACCGATCTTGTTCTTCGACAGGATCGATTCGCCACCGAGCAGCGCACCGCCGCCGATCCCCAGCGTGTGCGTGTCGATCAGCGTCGGCGCGAAATAGTCGGCAATGCCCTTGCGCTGTTTCTCGGTCGTCGCGCCGAGGATCCAGAGCAGCAGGAAGAACGCCATCATCGCAGTCACGAAATCGGCATAGGCGACCTTCCACGCACCGCCATGATGGCCGCCATGGCCCTCGATATAGACCTTCTTGACGATGATCTTGGGCGGCTGGTTCGCCCCGTGCGGCGCGCGTGCCATCCTACTTCCCGCGCAGCCCGTCAAAGACTTCGGCGAAGCCCGGCTGGTTGCGGTGCGCGATCCCCGAGCGCGCCGCCTCGATCACCAGCGGCTGCGGATGACCGTGGAGCGAGGCGATGATGATCTGCTTCACCACGCCGTAGATCGAGGCATCGGCGTCGAGCACCTGCTTCAGCCGGTTCGCGAGCGGCGCGACCATGCCATAGGCCAGCAGCACGCCCATGAACGTGCCAACCAGCGCCGACCCGATCATCGAGCCGAGCACCGACGGCGGCTTGTCGATCGATCCCATCGTCTTCACCACGCCGAGCACTGCCGCGACGATGCCGAGCGCGGGCAGCGCGTCGGCGAGGCTGGTCAGCGTGCCGTGCGCGCTTTCCTCCTCGTGATGATGCGTCTTGATCGACTGGTCCATCACCTCCTCGACCGCGTGCACGTCGAGTGTACCGCTTGACACCACGACGAGGCGCAGCGTGTCGGCGATCAGGTTGATCAGCGCATGGTCCTTCAGCAGCTTGGGGTATTCGGCGAAGACCGCGGAGGAATTGGGATCCTCGACATGCGGCTCGAGCGCGATCGGCCCGTCGACGCGCAGCATCTTCATCAGCTTGCTGACGAGGAAGATGACGTCGAGATAATCCTGCTTCTTGTATTTCGGGCCCTTGAACACCTTCATCAGCCCGCCGCCGAGCCCTTTGAGCTCCTTGCCCGAATTGCCGATGATCAGCGCGCCGGCGGCGGCACCGCCGATGATGAGCATCTCGTGCGGGATCGCCTCGAGCACGGGGCCGAGCGCGCCGCCGGTGAACGCGAAGCCGCCGAACACCATGACGAGCAAAACGACGATGCCGATAATCGGAAACATGGTGCTGGAAATTCCCCCAAAGCCCGGAATGCCGGCCCTGTCACCGGAGGATTAACCGGATTTCGTAGCCATCCGGTTACCGGACCCGCCCGATCCGCTCTATAAATGCGCTCAGCGAAGATAATCGAACAGCGACAGCGCGCTGAGCTTCGAGAAGCTCGCCTGAGTCGCCGACAGGATCGTCATCGTCTTCTGCAATTCGGTGATCGCCGTCGTGATGTCGGTGCCCTCGATCGACTGACGGGTATCCTCGCGGTCGACCGCGACGTCCTTCAGCCGGGCGGTTTCCAGATCGACCCGCGACGCGCGCGCGCCGAGCGACGCCTGGATCGACGACACCTGTTCCGACGCCGCCGACAGATCGTCGAGCGCGGTATCGAGCGCGGCGGGATCGTAGCTTTCGGCCTGGAGCGCGGTCGCGATCGCGCTCAATACCGCCAGCGTATCCTTGCCGTCGGCGCGCAGCACGCGCGACGCCGATTCGTTCGCCTGGACGCTCGCGCCGTCGCCGACCGGGATCGGCGAGACGCTGGTCGCGGCCAGCGCATAGCTGCCATCGGGCTGCTTCACCGCCGCGGGCCCGCCGTCCGCGCCGCCGAAGATCGGCTGGCCGCGCAGGTCCTTCACGTTCGCGAGACTCGCGATCGTATCGACGATGCCCGCAATTTCGACGCCGATCGCCTTGCGCGCATCGCCGCTCAGCGTGCCGTTGCGCGCCTGCACCGTGAGTTCGGACACGCGCTGCAACTGCGCGGTGATCGCGCTGAGCGTGGTGTCCGACTGTTTCAGCACCGATGCGGCGGTCGTCAGGTTCGCGGCATAGGCCTTGTCGTCGACCGCATCGCGCGCGAGCCCCGCCAGCCGCTGATAGGCGGCGCTGTCGGACGAGGGCGCGGTGAATTTGATGCCGGACGAGATCTGCGTCTGCAACGCGTCCGCCTGCTTCGACAGCGTATTCATCGCCTTGGCCGAGCGGTCGTAGAACAGGCTGGTCGCGATCTGCATAAGGCCTACCGGATCTCGAGGATGGTCTGGAGGATGTCGCGCGCGGTCTGGATGACGCGGCTCGACGCCTGATAGGCCTGCTGGAAGCGGAGCAGGTCGACCGCCTCACTGTCGAGATCGACACCGCTGCCCGAATCGCGTGCGCTCACCGCGCCGTCGCGGATCGCACCCTGCGCATCGCCGACCAGCCTGCGCTGCTCCAGCGACGCCGCGTTGCTCGTGATCATGTTGGTCAGCCGCTGTTCGCTGCCCGTCGTCGGGTCGCGCGTCGCGAGCAGCGCGGCCAGGTTCGACGCATCGCGCGCGCCGCCGGTCGCGCCCGCCGCGGCGATGCCGCGCGGATCGGTCAGCGCGACGGTGATGCTGGTCGGCGTGTCGCCGGTCTTGAACAACGGCGTGCCCGCCTTGCCGTCGAGATCGCGCCCCTGTGCCTGGATGGCATTGACCTGCGTGGTGAAATCGGTCGCGATGCCGTTCAGCGTGTCGCGCGCCGCGACGATCTTCTGCGCGCCCTCGGCATAGCCGGCCAGCGCGCCGCCCGACGGCGTCACCGCCGATGTCGTGCCCGTCCGCTGCACGACGAACCCGACCGCGCCCTCGTCATTCTTCAGATAGCTGACATTGCCCGCATCGGGGCCCGCCACGAATACCGGGCCGCTCGCCCCGCCCAGCCGCACCGTCGCGCGGCCGAGATCGTCGAACTCCGTGCTGATATCGGTGATCGTGCTCATCTGCTCGAGCAACTGGTCGCGCTGGTCGCCGAGCTGCGCGGCGTTGGTCGACCCCTTCTGGCTGCGCGCGATGCCGTCATTGACCTTGGCGAGCGCGGTGCCCAACGAATTGAGCGTCTGCGTCGCCTGCCGCGTCGCGGTGTCGAGATCGGCCGCCGCGGTATCGAGCGCCTTGCCCGTCGCGGTGAACGCCGCGGCCGCGCTGGTCGCGGATTCGAGCATGACCGACCGGGCCGGGACCGAGGTCGGGTCCGCCGACAGGGTCTGCGCGGCGGAAAAGAAGCTGGTGAGACGATCGCCGAGCTTGTTGTCGGTCAGCGACGTCTCGATCCGCCCGAGCCAGGCCGCCGCGGTCTCCGTCCTGGCAAGATCCGACCCGGCGTTACGGACCGCGAGCGAACGGAACGTGTCGGCCGAGCGCGAGATGCCGGTGACGGTGACGCCGTTGCTGCCCGTCGCGACGCTCGCATTGATGCCACTGCCGATCGAGGTCACCTGGCCGAGATTCGTCGTCCGCCGGGTATAACCCGCGGTGCCGGTGTTCGCGATGTTCTCGGACACGGTGTTCAGCGCGGTCTGGTACGCCCGCACGCCCGACGCGCCGATCGACAGGAGGTCGCTCATGGCGACGGCTCTGCCGCGCCCGGGTTAAGATCGGATTGCGATTTGGCGAGGAAATCGGTCATCGCCTTGCCGATGCCGAGCGGCGTGTGCTCGGCCATCGTCTGCGCGACGCGGGCGTCCTGCATCTCGGTAAAGGTGTCGAGTGCCTTGGATTCGAACAGCGAATCGCTCAATTTCGCCTGGCGCATGCTCTTCAGCATCATGCCGGTGAAAACTGCCTCGAACTTCTTGCCCGCCTTGTCGAGATTGTCGTTCGACTTGAGCCGGCTCGTATCGGTCGAGATGCCGCCCGCATCGATCGGGCCGGGGGCTGCGATCGGGCTCACAGGACGATCAACTCGGCCTTGAGCGCGCCGGCCTCTTTCAACGCCTCGAGGATGGCGACGAGATCGGCGGGCGACGCGCCGATCGCGTTCACCGCCTTGACGATGTCGGCAAGCTTGGGGCCGGGGTTCAGCAGGAACATTGGGCGACGCTCCTCCTCGACCGCGACCGCGCTGTTCGGCGTTACGACGGTCTGGCCCTGGCTGAACGGCGCGGGCTGGCTCACCTGTGGCTTCTCGTCGATCCGCACCGTCAGCTTCCCATGCGTCACCGCGGCAGGCCCCACGCGCACCGCGGAGTTTATAACGACCGTACCGGTGCGCGCATTTACGATTACTTTTGCCGAGGGCTCGGCGGAGACGACGTCGAGATTCTCGATCGTCGACATCAGGGTCGCACGAACGTCCGCCCCGACCGGCGCGCGGACCGCGACCGAGACCGCGTCGATCGCCTGCGCGCTGCCGAAGCCGAGCTTCGAATTGATCGCGCCCGCGACGTTCTGCGCGGTGGTAAAATCGGCGCGCGCAAGGTTGAAGGTCAGCATCGGCGCGCTGTCGAACCCGGTCGCGACCGCGCGCTCGACCGTTGCGCCCTCGGGGATGCGCCCGGTCGAGGGGATGTTGACGACGATCTTCGACCCATCCGCACCTTCCGCGCCAAGCCCGCCGACCGCGAGATTGCCCTGCGCCATCGCATAGATCTGGTTATCCGCGCCGAGCAGCGGCGTCATGATCAGGCTGCCGCCGCGCAGGCTCTTGGCCTTGCCCATCGACGCGACGGTGATGTCGAGCCGCTGGCCGGGCTTGGCGAAGGGCGGCAGTTCGGCGGTGATCATCACCACCGCGGCGTTCTTCATCCCCGGATTGGCGTTGGGCGGCAGCTGCAGCCCGAAGCGCGACGCGACGGCTTTCAGCGACTGGACGGTATATTCCAGATTGTCGTCGCCCGTGCCGGACAGCCCGACGACGATGCCGTAGCCGGTCAGCTGGTTTGACCGGATCCCCTGGAACCCGCCCAGATCCTTGATCCGGTCGGCGGACGCCGGCGCTGCGATCAGGAGCGAGGCGAGAAGGGCGAGCAGGAAGCGCATGGTCACGGCCTCAGAAAGGGCTGACGACGGAGAAGAAGCGGCTGAGCCACCCCTGGCGGCCAGCGCGGGCGACGTCGCCCTTGCCGGTGTACGAGATCTGCGCATCGGCGACCCGCGTCGACAGCACGCGGTTGTCGCGGTCGACATCGGCGGTGCGCACCAGCCCCTTGATCTTCAGGAACTCGTCGCCGCGGTTGAGGGTCACGCGCTTCTGCCCCTGCACGAGCATCGTGCCGTTGGGATAGACTTCGGCGACCGTCACGCTGACCTCGCCCGACAGCGAGTTCGCCTGGTCGGCGGCGCCCGCGCCGTTGAAGTTGCGCCCGCCGCTGATCGTCGCATCGGCGCGGTTGAACAGGTTCAGAGCGCCCGTCGTCGGCGGAGTGATGCTCGCCGAGCCGCTGCTGTCGAGCTTCGAGCCCGAGGATTTCGACGCCGCGGTGCGCTCGACCAGCACGATCGTCAGCGGATCGCCGACTTTCCGCGCACGCCAGCCCTCGTACAGCGCGGCATAGCCGTCCTGCGCCTGGAAGATCGATCCGGTCGCGGGCGACGCCACCGGCACGGGCAGCGGCCGTGCGACTGTGAAGTCCTCGGGCGGCGCCTTCTTGCCGAACAGCCTGGCCTGCGCCGACAGCGGCGCGAGCGTGCCGGCGACAATCGCGAGGAGCGCGATCGACGCGCGCGTGGGGATCGGAAATGCCATGATGCGCCCTGCGATCAGATGTTCTGGTTGACGTATTTCAGCATGTCGTCGGTTGCCGAGATCATCTTCGAATTGACCTCATACGCACGCTGAGTCTCGATCATGTCGACCAGCTCCTCGACGACGTTGACGTTCGACGCCTCGAGCATCCCCTGCCGCACGCGACCGCGGCCATCCTGCCCGGCGACACCCAGATTGGCGGCACCCGACGCGGCGGTCTCGACCAGGTAATTGTCGCCCGTCGCCTGGAGCCCGGCACCATTGGCGAAGCTCGCGACCTGGATCTGGCCGATCTGCTGCGCTTCCGACTGGCCGGGGATCGTCGCCGACACGGTACCGTCCTGGCCGATCGTGATGTTGGTCGTGCCCTCGGGCACGGTGATGCCGGGCATCACCTGATAGCCTTCGCTCGTCACCATCAGCCCCTCGGGGCTGCGCGAGAAATTGCCCGCGCGGGTGTAGCCGAGCGTGCCGCCGGGCATCTGCACCTGGAAATAGCCGTCGCCGTCGAGCGCGAGGTCGAGGCTGTTGCCGGTCGTCTGCATCGACCCCTGCGTATCGATCCGCGCCGTGCCCTGAATCCGGACGCCGGTGCCGAGGTTGAGCCCGGTCGCGTATTTGGTCTCGGACGTCGACTGCGCGCCCGGCGCGGTCACGACCTGGTACGCCAGCGTCTCGAACGCGGCGCGATCCTTCTTGAACCCCGTCGTGTTGACGTTGGCGAGGTTGTTTGAAATGACCCGCATGCGCGTATCCTGGGCATCGAGCCCGGTACGCGCGATATGCATGGCGGAACTGCTCATGGCCTAATCCTTCCTTAGCTCGGCAGGCGCATCAGCGATGCACCGCTTTCATCCATGTCCTTGGCGGACTTCAGCATGTTGGCCTGGACCTCGTAGCTGCGCTGATTCTCGATCATGTCGACCAGCGCCTGCGTCATGTTGACGTTCGATCCCTCGATCGCCCCGCCCTGCACCTTCGCATCGAGATCCTCGGGCAGCACGCCGCCACCGCGCACGCGCAACAGGTTATCGAGCCCCTTGACCGTGTCCGACCCCTTGGTGTCCGCCAGCTTCAGCTTGTCGATCACCTGCGGCGCATTCGCGTCGCCACCCTGCGGCACGATCGAGATCGTCCCGTCGCCCGCGATCGAGAGCGTGTCATAGGGCGGGATCGTGATCGGCCCGCCCGATCCCATCACCGGAAAACCGTCGCCGGTCTGGAGCACCCCCGATGGCGCGATCTCCAGGTCGCCGCGCCGCGTATAGGCTTCGGAGCCGTCCGACGCCTGGACCGCGAGCCATGCGGTCGCGCCGGTGACCGCGACGTCGAGCGGCCGGCCCGTGGTCTGGATCGCCCCCGGCGCGCGGTCGGCGTCGGTCACTTCCTCCGACGTCGGCGCGCGCGCCTCGAACTGCTGGCCACCACCCTTCAGGTCGATCCGGTCGAACACCACGCGGTCGGCGCGGAATCCGGTGGTCGACGCGTTCGCCATGTTGTTGGCGATCGCCGACTGCGCCGCCATGTGCGCGCGCAGTCCCGTCGCCGCGGTGTAGACCAGCTTGTCCATTCAGGGTTCTCCGTCCGCGCCCTGGATCAGCTGCGGATGTTGAAGATGGTCTGCGAGATCTGGCTTGCGGTATCCAAGGCCTTCGAGTTCGCTTGGAAGTTGCGCTGTGCCGCGATCAGCGAGACGAGTTCCTCGGTGATGTCGACGTTCGACCGCTCGATCGTCCCCGACATCAGCTTGCCGAAGCCGTTGACGTCCGCGATGCCGAGCTTGGCCTCGCCCGAAATGCCCGTCGCCGACCAGTAGCTGCTGCCGAGCTGGCGCAGACCCTCGGGGTTCGAGAAGTTGGCGAGCATCACCTGACCGAGCGCCTGCGTGTCGCCGTTCGAAAAGCTCGCCTTGACGATGCCGGACTCGTCGATCGTCACGCCCTGGATCTGGCCGACCGCCTTGCCGTCCTGCGCGCGCGCGGCGACGTTGAACGCCGATGCCAATTGCGTGGTGTCGAGCCCGAAGGTGAAGCCGAACTGCTGCGTCGTGCTGCTGCCTGCGGTGGTGAACGGGTCGAACGCGACCGCAGTGGTCGGCGCGGTCAGCTTGCCGGTGGTATCGAAGTCCAGCTTGACGCTTGCCGCACCGTTGGTGGTCATCGGCTTGTCGCCAACATAGCTGAACACTTCCCAGCTGCTCGTATTGCCGTTGGCGGCATCGGGCGTCGTCGTGCGCTTGAAATAATTGGTCAGCGTCTGCGCATTGCCGCTCGCATCATAGATCGTCGTCTGCGCCGACTGGTTGTAGCTGGTCGGGTCGAACCGGTCGAACGTCGTCGTCGACGGGATCGCCGCATTGGCGCTGAGGTTCAGCGACATCGACACGTTCGCGGTCGGAACCGCCTTGCCGCTGGTCGCGGGAAGCTGAAGGCTGACCGCGGAATCGAGCCCCGATGCGACGACCTTGCCCGACCCGTCGACCGGATAGACTTGAAGATGGCTGCCGTTCGAATCGACCACATAGCGATCGGCATCGACCAGGAAGCCGCCATTGCGCGTATAGTTGACGTTGAGCGACGTCGTGCTGGGCTTCACCACGAAGAAGCCGTCGCCCGACACGGCGAGATCGAGCGCGTTGGCCGACTGGATGAGGTTGCCCTGGCTGAACTGCTGCCGATTGCCCTGCACCACGGTGCCCGAGCCGATCTGCTGCGCGGGGTTCAGCGACACGCTCGACGCGATCACGTCGGCGAATTCGGTACGGCTCTTCTTGAAACCGTTGGTCGAGACGTTCGCGAGGTTGTGCGAGATCGTCGACATTTCGGTCTGCGAGGCCTGGAGGCCGGAAAGCGAGGTATAGAAGGACATCGGGTTACTCCTGGAATTCTGGCAAGCAGCGGGCGATCAGCCGATCTGGCGAACCGCGGTGACGGGGACCTCACCGAGGCCCGGTAGCGTGAGGATGGCGGCACCGGTCGTCGTCGAAACCGACTGAACCGGCGCCCAGACGAGGTTCTGTGATGCAACGGTCGTGCCATTATTCTGGGCGTTGACGATGACCTTGAACGGTCCCGTCCCGGCATCCTCGCCGGTCGCGGTCTTGCCGTCCCAGTCGTAGTTCACGGTGCCCTTGTCGGCGCTGCCGAGCGACATGGTCTTCAGCACGCCGCCATTGGCATCGGTGATCGTGACGTTGACGTTGCTCGCCGCGGCGCCGAGCTCGATCCCGCCGGCCAGTCCGCCGCTGGTCCGCCCATAGGCGGTCTCACCCGCGGTCAGCACGGTCTTGCCGACATAGGCCATCGCATCGCTGGCGCTGGTCACGTTCAGTTTGTCGGCGATCGACTTCATCGTCGTGCTCATCTCGGAAATACCGGCGAGGCTCGAGAACTGCGCCATCTGTGCGACCATCTGGGTGTTGTCGACCGGGTTGAACGGGTCCTGGTTCTGCATCTGCGCGGTCATCAGCTTCAGGAAATCCGACTGGTTGAGCGTCGTCGAATTGGATGCCGTGGTCGTCGTCGCGGCGGTCGTCGCGCGCGTGATGCCGAGGTTCGAAAGCGTCGAGTCGAAGGAACTTGCCATGATCAGCGGCCTAGCTTGAGGGTATCGATGATCAGCGACTTCGCAGTCTGCATCACCTCGACATTGTTCTGGTAGCTGCGCGCGGTCTCCATCATGTCGACCAGCTCGCGCGTTTCATCGACCGCCGCCTCGAAGATGTTGCCATCCTTGTCGGCCATCGGATTGTTCGGGTCATAGCGCTTGGCGGGGGCCTCGCCGGCGGTGACGACCTTCTCGACATCGACCGTCGACATGCCGCTCGCCGCGTCGAAGCTGGTGCGGAACACCGGCTTCATCGTCTTGTACGCAGCCTCCGCGGAGCCGGCGACGCCGCCCGCATTGGCGAGGTTCGACGCGGTGGTGTTCATCCGCAACAGCTGCGCGGACATCGCGCGGCCCGCGACCTGGAAAATCGTCATCGGCGTATTGGCCATCGCTTAGTCCCCCTTCAGCGCGCGGGTGACCTGGCTGATCCGCCCGTTCAGGAACGACAGCGTGGTCTGGTACTGCACCGCATTCTCGGCGAACGCGGTCTGCTCCTGGTTCAGCTCGACGGTGTTGCCGTCCATCGATGTCTGCGTCGGCACACGGTATTTGGTCGCCGCGTCGATCCCGCCCGCACCGTCCGTCTCGAGCGACGCGAGCGCCGACTTGAAGTCGATGTCGCGCGCCTTGAAGCCGGGGGTCGAGGCATTGGCGATGTTCGACGCGAGCACCCCCATGCGCTGCGATCGCACCTCGAGGGCCGCACCATGAACGCCGAACAGCGAATCCCCTGACACTGGACCGAACTCCCGCGCTGAATTGCGCAAGCCGTCCGAAGCAATCGCCGTGCCAGTTCGCTCTCGCCGACCGGATGACGCCGCTTTGCCGCCCGGCGGCAAGCGCGCGGCAACCTGGCCGGCAACGCCTTGCCGCCCCGGCAGAGGTGGCGGCAAGCGCGCCGGCAGGCGTGGTGCCGACCCGTCGCGCAGCCTGCAAACCACCGGCCCGCGCGAGTCCTGCTCGCCGGGGGATCGCGAACTGGCCCGGCCCTTGCAATGATTTGCGGGACATGATCACGCTCGCCCATCTGCTCGACCCTGCTGCCCTCGCCATCGTCGGCGGCGGCACGATCCTCGGCGTCGCCTTGCGGACACCGCTGCGCGATCTGGTCCGCGCGATCGCGGCGCTGAAGACGCTCGGCCGCGCCCGGCTCGACGGCGATGCGCTGCTCCAGCAGATCGTCGCGCTCGGTCGTATCGCCCAACGCCACGGCGCGATGGCGCTCGACCGCACGGTCATCGCCGATCGAGACATCGCCGCCAGCATCGCGGCGATCGTCGACGGCGCGACCGCCAGCGACGTGGCGCTGCTGATCCGGCATCGCCGCCATGCGCGGATCGAACGCCATGTCGCCGCCGCCGAGGTCTGGGCAGGCGCCGCCGAACTGGCGCCCGCGATGGGCATGGTCGGCACGCTGATCGGGCTCGCCCAAATGTTCGCGACGATGAGCGATCCGACCGCGATTGGCGGCGCGATGGCGATCGCGCTGCTCGCGACGCTCTATGGCGCGCTGCTCGCCAACCTCGTCTTCATGCCGATCGCCAACCGCCTGCGCGCGCAAGGCCGCAACGAGGCGTTCGAACGCGCCCGGATCGAGGCGCCGCTGGTCGCACTCGCCGCGCGCGAGGCCCCACGCGCACCGTTGATGAGCGTCGCATGACGGTCGGTGACTATCCCGAGCCGCAGCCCGGGCGTCCGCTCTGGCTGATCACGCTGGCCGATCTCGCCTTGCTGCTGGTCGGCTTCTTCGTACTCCTGCAGGCGACGCAGACCGCCAGCGACCGTCCGCTCGCGCCCCGGGCGCTGGCAGCGGGGTTGCGCGAGGGCTTCGGTTCACCCGCGACGGTACCGGCCGACACCGCACGGTCGAGATCGCTCACCGCTTCCGCGCCACGTGCAGTGGCCCAACCCACGGCCCTGCCCGTTGCGGCGGCCGGCATGCTCGACTTCGCGGTCGGTTCGGCTGTGCTGCCGACGTCACCCGATACGCTGGCGGCCTGGGCGCGTGACGCGGTGCGGGACCCGCGCGTCCAGATCACCGTCACCGGATCGGTCGACGGCTCGCCCGGCGATGTCGACCCCGTCACGCGCAGCGCGGCGATCCTCGCCTCGGACCGTGCGCGCGCGGTCGCGGCCGCGATCGCCCATGTCGCCCCCGGCCGCGTGACGCTCGCGACCTCGCCGACCACCGGCCGCCGCGCCGCCATCGTCACCCAAGCCTTTGTCGGCGAACCGCCAAGGACCCCCTCATGATGCTCACGCTGTTGATGATCGCTGCCGGTGCGCCGTCCGCCGGCTTCCAGGATATCGCCGCGCTCGATCACGCGGTCTCGGCATTCACCGGCCGGCCGATCGGTGCCGAGGGTGGTGCGCGGACGACGGTCGATTCGCGGTTGCGGCTCGCGACGTGCCCGACCGTCGCGATGTCGTGGCGGACCGAGGCGCATGACGCGGTGGTCGTCGCCTGTGCCGGCCCCGCCTGGCGCATCTTCGTCCCCGTCATCCGCCCAGCCTCGGCCCCCGGCGCGACGCCCGTCACGACCCGTGCGGCCTATGCCCCGGTCGTGAAGGCCGCCCCCGTCATCCGCCGCGGCGATCCGATCGTGATCGAGGCTGGCACCGACGGCTTTTCGATCAGTCGCGAGGGCGTCGCGCTGGCCGATGCCGCCCCCGGCGCACGCTTCATGGTCAAGGTCGACGACACCCGCACGCCGGTCCAGGCGATCGCGGTCGCCAGCGGCCGCGCGACCCTGCCCGGCTGGACGAATTAATTTTGTTAAAGCTTTTCGCGCACCGGCCGTTTCTCCCTCTGTCAGCAAGAACCAGAGGGTGCAGACATGGTGGAATCGATCGGCTCGAAGCCGTTGACGGGAGGCGAGCGCAGCATCGCGCGCATCGCCGCGACGACGCCCGTTCAGCCGTCCGCCCAGCCCCTGGCGCAGGCGCCCGACCGTGCGGTCGAGGCCGAACCTTCGGCAACCTCGTCGATCGCGCTCGCGCGGACGATGGCCGCCGCCGCCCCGATCAACGAAGCGCGCGTGGCCGCGGTCAAGAAGGCGGTCGCCAACGGCACCTTCCCGATTTTGCCCGCGACGATCGCCGACCGGCTCCTCGCCTTCAAACTGGAATGGGCACCGAATGACCCGGCGTGACGCCCTGGTGCGCGTGATCGACGCGCTGCATGCCGAGATCGCGGCACTGAAGTCCAACGACGTGGCCGGGCTGGAACGCGCGACCTCGCAGAAGCTCGACGGCATCAATGCGGTCGCAACGCTCGGCACTGGTCCCGCGGGTCCCGAACTGCGCGAGCTGGCGGACGAGGCGAACCGCCTCAACGAGACCTGCCGCATCTATACCAACCTGATGGCGGCAAATGTCCGCCGCCGCCTGCAAACCTTGACCGGCGAGGGCGGCATTGCCGGCTATCGCCCGCGCATGGGTGCGGCCTACGCCTGATCCTCGCAGCCGGGCAAGATCTGGCACGCCCCTTGCTGTGTAGTGTCCTGAAACAGGGACATTACTCGCGGGATGACCGTCAATCCTATCACTACCGGCCGGATCCAGTCCGCGATCGCGCTTGCGAGCAGCAAGACGGGCGTGGATTTCGACTATCTGCTCGGCCAGGCGAAGCTCGAAAGCGGGCTTAACGCCAATGCCAAGGCGGGCACGTCGAGCGCGTCGGGTCTGTACCAGTTCATCGAACAGAGCTGGCTCGCGGTCGTCAAGAAGCACGGCGCGGAGCACGGCCTGGGCTGGGCAGCCGACAGCATCGGCCAGTCCTCGGGCGGGCGTCTCGGCGTCGCGGATGCGGGCACGCGCCAGGCGATTCTCGCGCTGCGCAACGATCCCGCCGCCGCCTCGATGATGGCGGCCGAACATGCGTCGGACAACAAGGACGCGCTCGAGGGCAAGCTCGGCCGCACCGCGACCGGCACCGATCTGTACATGGCGCATTTCCTGGGGCTCGGCGGCGCGTCGAAGTTCCTGACGACGATGCAGGCCAATCCCGACGCGAGCGGCGCCGCGCTGTTCCCTTCCGCCGCGCGCGCCAATCGCGGCGTCTTCTACGAGTCCAACGGTACGCCGCGCTCGCTGTCGGCAATCTACGAGCGGTTCTCGACGAAGCTCGGCGCCGCCGCCGCGGGTGCGACCGGTTCGGCCACGACCGGCTCGGTCCAGTTCGCCGCACAGGCGCTCGACATGGACGGCAGCACGGTCGTCACCGGCAACAATGAAAGCGCCGAGGACGCGCTCGCCTGGGCGACGTCGACGATGGGCCGGTTCGGCACCCGGAACGCCGGCTTCAATGCGGGCCAGAATTCGGCGAGCCTGCTCCGTCCGACGCCCGACACCGCGCGGCTCGCCTATCTCATGCTCGCCAAGATGGGTGGCTAAGCCATGAACCGCCTGCTTTCCAACGCCCGCGCGTCGGTCCTGCCGCTCGCGATCCTGATGCTCGTGCTCGTCATGGTCGTGCCGATCCCGGCATTCATGCTCGACATCTTCTTCGTCGCGAACATCGCGATCAGCCTTGCCGTGCTGATGGTCGCCTTGAACGCGCAGAAGCCGCTCGACTTCTCCGCTTTCCCGACCGTGCTGCTGTTTGCCACGCTGTTCCGCCTCGGCCTCAACGTCGCCTCGACGCGTATCGTGCTCGTTCACGGCCATGAGGGCGAGAGCGCGGCGGGTCACGTCATCGAGGCGTTCGGCACGTTCCTGATCGGCGGTGATTACGTCGTCGGCATCTTCGTCTTTGCGATCCTGATGATCATTAACATGATCGTCGTCACCAAGGGCGCCGGTCGCGTCTCCGAGGTTAGCGCGCGCTTCACGCTCGACGCGCTGCCCGGCAAGCAGATGGCGATCGACGCCGACTTGAACGCCGGCCTCATCACCCCCGACGAGGCAAAGGCACGCCGTATCGAGGTGTCGACCGAGGCCGATTTCTACGGCTCGATGGATGGCTCGTCGAAGTTCGTGAAGGGCGACGCGGTCGCGGCAATGCTGATCCTCGCCGCCAACATCATCGGCGGGCTGATCCTGGGGCCGGTCAGCCACGGCATGTCGATCGCCGACGCCGCGCACAACTACATCCTGCTGGCGATCGGCGACGCGCTCGTCGCGCAGCTGCCCTCGCTGATGCTGTCGATCGCCGCGGCGTCGATCGTCACGCGCGTCACCTCGGACAAGGATCTCGCCGGCCAGATCGGCGGCCAGTTCGGATCCCCGCGCACCTGGACGCCGGTCGCGGTCATCCTCGCGCTGCTCGGTGTCCTGCCCGGCATGCCGCACATGGTGATCCTGCCCGCCGCCGCGATCGCCGGGTTCGCAGCCTGGAAGCTGCGCCAGATCGAGCGTCGCCCCGCCCCCGTCGTCATCGCCCCCGTCGAGGCGATCGACCAGTCGAAGATCGGCTGGGACGAGGTCACCGACGGCATGCAGGTCAATCTCGACATCGGCTACGGCCTCGTGCCGCTGGTCGACGACCGCCGCGGATCGCCGCTGATGGGCCGCATCACCGGCGTCCGTCGCCAGCTGTCAAAGGAACTGGGCTTCGTCGTGCCGCAGGTCCGCGTCCGCGACGACATCAACCTTGCCCCCTATGTCTACCGCATCATCGTCAACGGCGTCGTCGTCGGGGAGGACACCGTGTCGCCCGACGACATGCTCGCGCTCGACACCGGCCAGGCGTTCGGCTCGCTGATCGGCAAGACCACCAAGGATCCGACTTTCGGGCTCGACGCGACCTGGATCTCGACCGCGGACGCGGATGCGGCGACCGGGGCTGGCTATCTCGTCGTCGATCCCGGCACCGTGGTCGCGACGCATCTCAACCACCTGCTCGGCCAAACCGCGTCCGAGCTACTTGGGCCCGACGAGGTCCAGGCGCTGCTCGACGGGCTGAAGGAGCGCGCGGCGCAACTCGTCACCGCGCTCGCGCCGATCCCGATCACCACGCTGACCCAGGTTCTCAAGGGCCTGCTCGCCGAGAACATTCCACTCAAGGAATTCCGCAGCATCGCCGCCGCAATCGCGGTCGCTGCCCAGCGCAGTCAGGATGCCGAGGAGATCATCGAACTGATCCGCCCGCGTCTCGGCGCGCTGATCATCCAGAAACTGTGCGGGATGCGCGAGCCGCTCCGCGTGATGACGCTCGAGGGGCATCTCGAAGGGCTGCTCGGCCAGGCGATGCGCGCCGACCAGTCGCGCCGCCACGTCATCGAACCCGATCTCGGCCGCCGCATCGTCGAGGCGCTGCAAAATGCCGCGCAGCCGCTGATCGCCGAGGCCAAGCCGTTCGCGCTGGTCGTCCAACCCGCGATCCGCCTCGCGATCCGCAAGCTGGTCCGGACCTGCCTGCCCGACACCCCGGTCATGTCGTTCTTCGAAGTGCCCGAGGACAAGGCGGTCGAGGTCGTCGCGGTCATCGGCGCACCGCAGCAGGCGCTGGCCGCATGAGCGCCGAACCGATGAAAGCCGCGTTCGACAAGGCCCGCCCCGCGCGCGCCGGTGAAATCCCGACGGGGCCCCTCACCTATCGCCCCCAGCAACGCCCCGGCGGCGACCCCGACCAGCTCGTCAAACAGCATCTCGCGATGGTCCGCCGGATCGCGTGGCACGTGCACGGCAGCATGAGCAGCATCGTCGAGGTCGAGGATCTGGTGCAGGTCGGGCTCGTCGCGCTGGTCGAGGCGGCGGCCGGGTTCGAGGAGCGCGGTACGCCGTTCAAGGCCTATGTCGCGACCCGCCTGCGCGGCGCGATGATCGATGAACTGCGGCGCCAGGCAACGACGACGCGCGGCGCGATGCGCCGCCGCCGGCAATATGCCGACGCCATTTCCACGCTCACCGCCCAGACGGGCAAGGCCCCCGGAGACGCCATGATCGCCCAGCATATCGGCGTCAGCATCGACAAGCTGCGCAGCGACTATGTGACCGCGGACGCGATCCGGTTCGATTCAATCGACGAGGTCTATGCCGACGACATGCCGTGGTTCGCCGACGACACCCCCGACGCGTTCGAACAGCTCGCCGACAGCGACCTGCGCGGCGCGCTGATCGCCGCGATCACCGCGCTGCCCGAACGCGAGGCGCAGGTGATCCAGCTCTATTATGTCGAGGAAATGAACCTCGAGGAAATCGGCGCGGTCTTCGACATCGGCGCCGCCCGCGTCTGCCAGATCAAGGCGTCGGCCCACGCGAAACTGAAACGCGCGCTCGCCCGCAAGGTCTGACCTACCCATCATCCTCCCCCTGGCGGGGGAGGATAGAGCGTATGAACGTTGCGGATGATGTGTTGCCCGCGAATCATTCCGCTGCCGCGCGGATGCGCGCCGCCTCTCCGATCGCCATTGCGAAATAGCGCACGCCAACCCTCGCGCGAGCCGACCCGCCGCCATCCCAACGCACAAAACCCCGGCGGCCATGAGGCCACCGGGGTCCATTGCGCCCCGTTACTGGGGGGCGATCCGACTGGCGCCGACACCCATAAGGGGGGCGGTGCCGGCGCCGGGATCGGATTACTGAAGCAGCTTCAGAACGCCCTGCTGGCTCTGGTTCGCCTGGCTCAGCATCGCGGTCGACGCCTGGCTCAGGATCTGTGCCTTGGCGAGCGCCTGCGTCTCGGCCGAGAAGTCAGCGTCCTCGATACGGCTGCGAGCGTCCGACAGGTTGGTCACGTTCGACGTCGTATTGTTCACCGACGACTGCAACTGGCTCTGCGCGGCACCAAGGCCGGCGCGAACCGAGTTAAGCGTCTTCAGATTACCGTCGAGTACAGTCAGGGCCGCATTTGCCTTGGTGCCGTCCGCGTCGGAGATGTCGACCGTCAGCGTTGCAAAGTCCGTCAGGTCGTCGACGACGAGGTTGACGGTGTCAGCCGCGTTTGCTCCGGTCTGGATCTTGGTCGTCGCGCCAGCGCCAGCCGTACCGAACAATGCGACACCGTTAAACTTCGTATCGGTCACGATTTTGCCGACCTGCGTGGTCAGGTTGTCGACTTCGATCTGCATGTTTGTACGGTCGTCTGCACTATACGTGCCCGAGGCAGCCTGGGTTGCCAATTCGCGGACGCGCTGGACCATGTTAGTGACTTCTGCGAGCGCGCCATCGGCGGTCTGCGCCATGGCGATACCGTCATTAGCGTTGCGGATGCCTTGGTTCATGCCCTTGATCTGCGAGGTCATTGACGTCGAAATCGCCATGCCAGCGGCGTCGTCCTTGGCCGAATTGATGCGCTTGCCGGTCGACAGACGCTCCATCGCCGTCGACAGCGCCGAATTGGCGGTGGTCGAAGCGTTGGCGGCGCGCAGCGAGGCTACGTTGGTCCCGATAACAGTCATGATCAAACTCCTTCATGCCGGCTACCCCGCCGCCCCCGTGGCGAAGGACCGAGCCGTCAGGATGGGTAACGGCCGCCCCGCGCCGGGCTTTAGGGAAAAAAAATCCGCCCCTCGCGCACCGGCGTGGCGCGCTCCCGTACACGCGCGCGCGAACGCGCCCGGAAATAGTTTGCCGCGACGCGGCACGATTTAACCGCGCCTTTACCCTCAAGGCCGCATTCCCGAATCGTCACAGGGGGACTTCATGCGCTCGATCTTTCCATCCGCTGCCGTCACGGCGCGCAAATATGCGCTCGTCTCGTCCCTGCGTGCGCAGGGCTTCGGGATCGGATCGCTCGACACCGCACAGCCGGGCGCGAACGACCTGTTCCTCGTCGCCGAGGGCGAGGCCGTCGCCTACCCCGCGCGCACCGTCGTGATCGGTTCGGAAGGCCGCAGCGTCACCCCGTCGCGCAACGGCGCGCCCGCGCGGATCGGCTTTGCCGCCGACGATACCGCGGTCGGCAACGGCTTTGCCCGCGCGCTGATCGGCGGGCCCGACATGCCGACCGCCGCCGACCCCGAATCGCTCGCGCTGCTCGCACTGGCCGAGCGCGTCGCCGCCGCCGACATCACCGTGCTGATCAACGGCCCGACCGGTACCGGCAAGGAAGTGCTCGCCCGCGCGATCCACAATGGCTCGCCGCGCAAGGCCGGCCCGTTCATCGCGATCAACTGTGCCGCCCTCCCCGAATCGATGCTCGAGGCGATGCTGTTCGGCCACCAGAAGGGCGCGTTCACCGGCGCGTCGTCGGGCGGCGAGGGCTTTTTCCGCGCCGCGAACGGCGGCACGATCCTGCTCGACGAGATCGCCGAGATGCCGCTGACGCTGCAGGCGAAACTGCTCCGCGTGCTGCAGGAACGCGAGGTCGTGCCGCTCGGCGCGACCGTGCCGCAGCCGATCGACGTCCGCGTCATCGCCTGCGCCAACCGCGACCTGCAGGGCGAGGTCGCCGCGGGCCGGTTCCGCGCCGATCTCTATTACCGGCTCGCGGTGTTCCCGCTGACCACCAAGTCGCTCGCCGAGCGGCCGCAGGATATCCCTGCGCTCGCCGCGACGATGATCCTGCGCCATGCCGGCAACCGCAACGTCATTCCCTGGCCGTCGCGCGCGGCGATCGAGGCGCTGATGCTGCACGACTGGCCGGGCAATGTCCGCGAGCTCGAGAACGTGATCCAGCGCGCGCTGCTGTTCTGCGGCGGCGACACGATCGAGGCGAGCCACATCCTGTTCGATCGCCCGGTGACGATGACCTTCGCCCCGCGCCCCGCGCCGGTCGTCGCGCCCATCGCCGAACCGCTCGTGCCCGTTGCCGAGACGCCCGCCGAAACGCCGACCGACACTCTGGGTACCATCGTCCAGATGAGCGAGTTCGCCGCGATCCGCGAGACGCTGAAAGCATGCGGCGGCAGCCGGATTGAGACCGCGCGTCGGCTCGGCATCTCGGAACGCACGCTGCGCTACCGCCTCGCCAAGGCGCGCGAACAGGGTGAGGACTTCGCCCGGGTGATGTCGGCATGAGCGGCGTGAGCGGAATCGGCGGCGGCGCGATGAGCGTCGACCGCGTCATGGCGCTGCGCTCGCAGATTCTCGAGCGCAACCAGGCGCTCGCGCGTGCCAGCCAGACCGGCCCGACCGTCGCGCCGACCGAGACGAAACCCGTCAGCTTCGGCGACACGATGGAAACCGCGCTGAAGAGCGTGAACGAGGGCCAGACCCAGGCCGCCAAGCTCAGCGAAAGCTATGAGCGCGGCGAGACCGTTGACATCGCCAAAGTGATGCTCGCCCGCCAGCAGGCGTCGGTCGGGTTCGAGGCGACGCTGCAGGTCCGCAACAAACTCCTGTCCGCCTACAAGGACATCATGAGCATGCCGGTGTAATGATATGAGCACTGCCCTCATCCCCGCTTCGTCGGCCAATGGCCTCCCCGAGAAATTCGCTAACCCGCTCAAACAGATAAAGTCCGCCTTCGCGCAGCCCGCGGTACGCCGCTCGCTGCCGATGGTGCTGATGATCGGCCTGATCGCCGCCGCCGCGCTCGCGTGGATGACGCTGTCCTCGCCGACTCAGAAGACGCTGTTCACCAACCTGCCCGACGCCGACAAGGCCGCGGTCACCTCCGCGCTGACGACCGCGAACATCAAGAGCCGGATCGACGATTCGACGGGCTCGCTGACGGTTGCCGAGGAGGATTATTCGCGCGCGCGGATGCTGCTCGCGGGCCAGGGCCTGCCCAAGGCGGCACCCGGTGGTTACGCGATCCTCGACCAGCTGCCGATGGGCGTCAGCCGCGCGGTGGAAGGCGAACGTCTGCGCCAGGCGCGCGAATCCGAGCTCGCCCGGTCGATCGAGGAGATCGACGCGGTCGCCGAGGCGCGCGTGCATCTCGCGACGCCCGAAGCCTCGGTGTTCGTCCGCGACAATGCCGCGCCCTCGGCCTCGGTGATCCTGAAGCTGCAGGGTGGCCGGTCGCTGAGCGACGCACAGGTCGCCTCGATCATCAACCTCGTCGCATCGTCGGTACCCGGCATGAAACCCGATTCGGTGACGATCGTCGACCAGATGGGCGCGCTGCTGACCAAGCCCGGCGGCGTCGACGGCGTCGGTGCGGCGGGCGACAAGCGGATCGAGATCCAGCGTCGCGTCGAGGACAAATACCGCACCCAGCTGATCCAGCTGCTGACCCCGCTGGTGGGGGCCGGCAACTTCACCGCCGAGGTCCAGGCCGACGTCAATCTCGACGAGACCCAGGCGACGCGCGAAAGCTATGACAAGCAGGGCGTGCTGCGCGCCGAGACGGGCAACTGGACCGGCAACCAGAAGGACGGCGCCGCGACACCGGGCGGCATCCCCGGCGCGCTCAGCAACACGCCGCCCGCGGCCAGCACGCTCCAGGCACCGCAGCCCGCGACCGGCAATCCCGGCATGCCGCAGCCCGTCGCCGGTGGCCCCGCCCCCGACGCGATGAAGCAGTCCGACCAGTATCAGCGCGCCTATGACCTGGGCCGCGAAGTGTCGGTGACCCGCGCCACCCCGGGCAGCGTCAAGCGTCTGTCGGTCGCGGTGCTGCTCCGCGATCCCGACAAGACGCGCCGCACCGCGATGGAGATCAACCAGATCACCGACCTGGTGAAGAGCGCGGTCGGCTTCGATCAGACGCGCAACGACAATGTGACGGTGATCAGCCGCAAGTTCGCCGGCGCCGATGCCGCCGCCGATACCGGCCCCGCCTGGTACGACAATGCGTGGCTGCCGGTACTCGCGCGCAACGGCACCGCGATCGTCATCGCGCTGCTCGTCCTGCTCCTCGGCGTTCGCCCGATCGCCAAGGCGCTGATGAAGAAGCGCGAGGACGCGACGCCGCGGCCCGCCTTCGGCCAGACGATCGAAGGCGCCGAGGGCGAGGATGCCGAGGCCCTGACCGGTCCGGTCGTCATCCCCCCGGTCAGCCTCGACCAGCTCGAAAGCTCACGCGGCTATGACGAGCGGGTCGGCGCGGTCCGCGGCTTCACCCGCGACAATCCGACCCGCGCCGCGCTCGCCGTGCGCGACATGATCAAGGCGGACGCACGCTGATGGAGGGCTTGCGCACCTATACCGGCGTGGAACGTGCCGCCGTGCTGATGATGCTGGTGGGCGAGGACGAAGCCGCCGCGATCCTTCAGAAGCTCGACCCGGAAGAGGTCCGTCAGCTTGGCGCGGCGATGTTCAAGGTCGCCGATGTCTCCGAGCAGGAGGTCGAGACGGTGCTCGACGATTTCGTCGACCGCGCACGCGAGCGCACGACGATCGGCTTCGACCCCCGCCCCAAGATCGAGGCGGTGATGAACCGCGCGCTCGGCCGCGAAAAGGCCGAGAGCGTGCTCGCGCGAATCACCCCGGCCGAGGCGGCGTGCGAACTCGAACTGCTCGACTGGCTCGATGCGAGCGAGATCGCCGCGATGATCGAAAAGGAACACCCGCAGATCGCCGCGGTGCTGATCGCCAATCTCGACGCGTCGGTTGGCGGCCAGGTGCTCGAACTAATGCCCGATGCGGTCCAGCCCGATATCCTCCACCGCATCGCCCGGCTCGGGCCGATCACGCCCGAGGCGGTCGACACGCTGCGCACGTTGCTCGCCAATCGCACCGGCGCCGGATCGACCGGCCAGGGCGTGACGCTGGGCGGCACCCGCGAGGCGGCCAAGATCCTGTCTGGCGCGCGCAAGGCGACCGAACAGCGCGTCATGCCCAAATTGTTCAAGATCGACCGCGACGTCGCCAAGGCGATCGAGGAGGCGATGTTCGTGTTCGACAATCTGCTCGAGCTCGACGACAAGAATCTGGGCACGCTGATCCGCAACGTTGATGGCGAGATCCTCACCAAGGCGCTGAAGGGCGTCGACGAGGCGGTGCGCAACCGTTTCCTCGGCTGCATGTCGGCGCGCGCCGCCGACGGCATTCGCGACGAGATGGAGTCGCGCGGACCGATGCGGCTCGCCGAGGTGCTCGAGGCGCAGAAGGCGATGATCGCGACCGCACGCGGGCTCGCCAAGGACGGCACGATCATGATGGGCGGAGGCGAGGACGATTATGTCTAAGTTTGTCGGGGCATCCGGTTTCGTCGCGGGCTTCGCCGCGCGCCACGACACCGCCGCGCAATTGCTGGCGCATGCCTTCGCGCCGCCGATGGGCTTTGCCGCTGCCGATATCCGCGATCGTGTCGCCGCCGCGCCGCGCCGGACGACCGGGTTCGCGCCGCAGGGCGCCACGCCCACGCCGCCCACGAGCGCGCCGACTCCGGGGCCGAAGCATTTCAGTCCCGCCGACAAGGACAGCAATCCGACCGAGGGCTGGGATCCGCTCGATCCCGCCAGCGAGACCGAGAGTTTTCTCGATCCGCTCGCCGCCGCGCATGCCGCGGGCTATGCCGAGGGCCTCGCTGCCGCAGCCGCGGTGGCACAGGGGAATGCCGCGCGCGACCAGGCGCTGCTCGCCTCGCTCGCCGCCGCGCTCGCCACCGACCGGCTCGACCGCGACCGGGTCGCGACGCAGCTTCGTCAGACCGTCCTGCTGCTGGTCGGCAAGCTGGTCGGCGAGATCGGCATCTCGCCAGACCTGCTCGCCGGACGGATCGAATCCGCGACCGAGCTGCTCGCCGATTCCGCCGAGGCCGCGTTGCTGCGCCTGCATCCCGACGACGTCGCACTGATCGAGGGCACGCTGCCAAAGTCGATCTTCGCGGCGGGCGACCCCAATGTCGCCCGCGGCAGCTTCGTGCTCGAAAGCGCGTCGACGATCGTCGAGGACGGCCCCGCCATGTGGCTCGACCAGCTCGCCAGCGCGATCGACCGCGTCGCGGTGCCCGCGAAAGCCGCCTGAGTGCTGAACCGCTTCACCGCCGACTATCTCGAAACGCTCGGCAACGCCGATTTCGTCGCGGCCCCCAGAGTGTCGGGCCGGCTCGCCTCGTTCGACGGCCTCCTGATGGAGGCGGTCGGACTGACCCTGCCCGTCGGCACCGTGTGCAAGGTCGGTGAGGGCAGCGCGAGCGTCGAGGCGGAGGTGATCGGCTTCCGCAACGGGCGTACGCTGATGATGAATCTCGGCGGTCCCGCCGCGCTCCTGCCGCGCGCGCCCGTCAAGCCGATCGGTCCTCCGGGAGAGGCCGAGGTCGGCGCCGCACTGCTCGGTCGCGTCGTCGACGGCGCGGGCAAGCCGATCGACGGCCTCGGTCCGATCCGCGGGGCCGGCCGCTGGCCGCTCGCGGGCAAGCTCCAATCGCCACTCGACCGTGGCCGCGTGCTTCAGCCGATGGACGTGGGGGTGCGCGCGATCAACGGCCTGCTGACGATCGGCCAGGGTCAGCGCGTCGGCATCATGGCGGGGTCGGGCGTCGGCAAGTCGGTGCTGCTCGGCATGATCGTCCGCGCCGCGCAGGCCGACGTGATCGTCATCGGATTGATCGGCGAGCGCAGCCGCGAGGTCGCCGACTTTCTCGAGACCAAGGTCGCCGGCGCCGCCCGCGCACGTTCGATCGTGGTCGCGGTGCCCGCCAACCACTCGCCCGTGCTCCGCATCCGCGGCGCGCTGCGCGCCACCGCGATCGCCGAAGGGTTTCGCGACGAGGGCAAGAAGGTCCTGCTGATCATGGATTCGCTGACCCGCGTCGCGCATGCCGGCCGCGAGATCGGCCTCGCGCTCGGCGAACCCGCCTCCGCACGGGGCTATCCGCCATCCGCCATCGCGATGCTGCCGAACCTGATCGAGCGCGCTGGCGTCGACGTCCATACCGGCGGGTCGATCACCGCGATCTATACCGTGCTGGCGGACGGCGACGACGGCAATGATCCCGTCGTGGATTCCGCGCGCTCGATCCTCGACGGGCATATCGTGCTGAGCCGCCAACTGGCCGAGCGCGGCGTCTATCCGGCGATCGACATCGGCCCCTCGGTCAGCCGCGTGATGACCGACATCGCCGATGCGCCGCATGTCAGGGCCGCGCGCGTACTGCGCCGCAATCTGGCGACCTATGAGGAGAATCGCGACCTCGTGCTGATGGGCGCCTATCGTGCGGGTGCCGACCCGGCGATCGACAATGCGATCGCCTGCCACGGCGCGATCATGGAGTATATCCGCCAGGATTCGGACGAGAAGGTGTCGCTGGGCGATGCCGTTGCCGAGCTGGTCGGTGTCTTCGGTGGCTGACGCCCGCGCCAAGACGCTGGCACGGATCCACCGTGTCCGGACGTTGCAGCTCGGCCTGACCCGCGCCGACGAAGCCCGCGCGCACGACAAGGCCGCGAGCGAACAGGCGCTGTCCACCCGGATTTCCGGCCTGGCCGCCGCCGTCGCTCCCGTGGAACAGACGGCGGTCGCGGTCTCGCTGGGGGCGTCGGCGCATTACCGCGAACGCCTGCAACAGTCCGCCGACGCCGCGGTCGAGCGCGTCCGGTCGGCGGAATATCAGGTCGCGCGTGCCACCGATGCGACCCGCGCCGCACAGCGCGACCAGAGCGCGGTCGAAAAACTCATCGCGCGTGCGCAGGCCGATGCGGTCATCCGGGAGCTGCGCGCGCTCGAGGAGACACCGGCCTTCAGGAAAATCCGGCACGATCCTTGCTGAGTACGGGCTGACACCGCCCTATTCGAGAGATTGCATGATCCTGCCCGCGCTTGCCTCCCCTCCTGGCCTCGCCCTTAGGGCCGCGCCACGCGTAGCGGGCGGTGAGTCCGCGGGTGATTTCGGCGGCACGCTGGCTGCGCTGCTCGACACCGGGCCGGTGGCCGACGTCGCACCGGCCGATATCACCGCCCGGCAACCGGCCGTCATCGGCGGCAAGCCCTTGCCGGATGCCGCCGCCCAGGCCGAAACACTGCCGTTCTGGTCGCCGGGCGTCGCCTTCGTCCAGGTGCCGGTCGCGGCAACAACGGACATTAAAGCCGACGTACCGGCGGCCGCAGCGGCGGCCGCGCTGACGCCCGTCGCATTGGGCACGTCCGCGCTCACGCCGGTGAAATCGCCGCTTGTGTCGCCGTTGGTCGGAGGGGGCGGCGACGTGCCGATCGAAGGCCCGAACCCGGCACCGGTCGAAAACCGGCTTCCGCCGCCGCCGGAGCGCGTCATCCGGATCGGCCTGCGCGGCGCCGAACGTCCGACCACGGCGAAACGTCCGCGCGATTCCGACGCCACCGACGACACACCGACAGAACAGGCGACGATCCCCGGGGCAGATCCGACCGCCGTGCCGGTCGTGACCGATGCCCCCCAAGCCCTGCCGTCCGCCGCACCGCAGGCAACGCTGCCCGAAGCTGGTATCGGCACGGCAACGTTGGCGGGAGACGCGTTCGCCAGGTCGAACAAGCCCGGCGCGCGACAGGCTCCCCCTCTCTCGACGATGCCAGAGCCGCTACCCGCCGCTGCGTTTGCGCGCGACGCCGGAAGGAAGCCTCCTGCCCTTCAGTCCGGGATCGCCACGCCAGCGACGGCGGATACGCCCGCCGTCGATGAGACGCCAAGCAGCAATGCCCCGCCGCCGCCTTCCGGCGCACGCCCGGCATTTGCCGCGGCTTCCGATTTCCAGGTCGCCGCCGCGATCCTGTCGGGCACCCGCCCGGTCGCGCTTCCCGACACCCCCAGCCTGCCAGCAGGGGAAGCGTTGCCGCCGCCCGCCGCTTTCAATGGCACGGTCATGCCCTCGCCAGCGCCGGGTACGCCGGCTCAGGCTCCGGCACTACCGCCCGCAGTTGCCGCAGACTCCGCCAGCACTGAAACACCGCCACCGCGATGGTCGTCACGCGACGGCGCACCACCCGTGACCCTCGTCGTGCAGCAGCCGCCCGCCGCCGCCACACAGCCGCAACCCGGCACCGTTGCCTCCGCCGCGCAGGTCTTCGGCGCCGCGATCCAGGCGGCGGCGCAGCGCCGTGACGAGCCCCGCCTACGGGACGACACGACGCTGCTCGCCCCGCTCGCCGCCGCCGGCACCGTTCACGCACTCGCCCCGACCGTGGACGCACAAGCGCCGCTCGACATGCGGCAGGAGCGCTGGCCAGCTGCGATGATCGAGCGGATCGATATCCTGCGCGACGCGGCGAATGCGACCGATACGCGGATCCGCCTGATCCCCGATGCGCTCGGCACGATCGACGTCTCGGTCCGCAAGGACGGTGATACGCTGCATGTGCATTTCGCCGCCGAACAGGCCGCCACGCGCAGCCTGTTGCAGGACGCGCAGCCGCGGCTGGCCGAACTCGCCGATGCCCGCGGGCTGAAGCTGTCGCAGGGCAACGTCGATACCGGAGGCGGCCAGCAGCAGCAGCAGCAGCAGCGCGCAGCGACGCCGCACCAGCCTTCGGCGCCTGCGCGCGCCCGCGCCGGAACCGCGACCGCCGCCGATACCGATTCCACCGACACCCGACTCGCCTGACCCGAAGGACTGCGTAGATGAGCGACAAGAGCGAAGCCCCCGTGCCCAAGAAGAAGGGGAAGATGGGCAAGATGATCATCGGCGGCGTCGCGCTGCTCGTCCTGGTGGGCGGCGGCGTGGGGGCCGGTGTCTATGCCTCGAGCGCGGGGCTGATCGGCGGCGGCCATGCCGCGGCCGATGACGGCAAGCCCAAGCTCATTCCGAAAAGCGAGCAGAAGTCCGCCGGGGCCGAAGGGGACGGCGAAGGCGGCGGGCATGGCGGCGGCGAGGATGCCGCACCCGAGAATCACGGCATGGCGCCCCCTGCAGGCGAAGGCGGCGACCGCTATGCGTCGACCTATTATGCGCTGGAGAAGGAATTTACCGCCAACCTCCAGGACAGCGCGCATTTCATACAGGTCGGCGTCGCCGTCTCGACGCCCTATGACAACAGCGTCATCGACCATCTCAAGACAAACGAGATCGCGGTCCGCTCCGCGATCCTGATGGCGCTCGGCGAGGCGACCGAAGACGAGGTGTTTACCGCGCAGGGCAAGCGCAAATTGCAGGGCGAACTGGCCAAGGCGATCAACGCGACGCTCAAGCAGAAGGAAGGTTTCGGGGGGATCGGTAACGTTTACTTTACCAGTTTCGTCGTTCAGTGAGGCATGGTTAACGCCCCCCCAGACACGACGATGCGCGAGCGGCGCGAGCGCGATCGTCCCCAGGCGGCCCATTCGGGCATGCTGGGGTCGGCCAAGCTCAATCCCTTCGGCGACCTGCACACGCTGCAGCATCTGTCCGCCCGGTTCGCACGGACGTTGCGCGGCGTGTTCGAACCGATGCTGCGCCAGGAAGTGCGCAGCTGGGCCGAGCCACTCGTCGTCCAGCGTTTTGCCGACTACCGGGCGGAGCGCGGCGACGGGCTGATCGCCTGGCTGCCGATGGTGATGACGCCGGGTGCCGCGCAGGCGCTGTGCGTGATGGACGGGCGGTTCATCCTCGAGCTGCTCGACCTGTTCTTCGGCGGGACGGGCGCGGTGCCACCGGTGCTGCCGGCCGAATTCTCGCCCGCGGGCGAAGCGATGATCGCGCGGATCGGCCAGCTGATCGCGACCCCGCTCAAGACCGCGTGGGAGCCGATGGCACGGTTCGAGTTCCAGCCGACCCGTGTCGAGGTGAACCCGGCGATGATCGCCGAGCTCGACGGCGAGGATGCGATGATCGTCACCCGCTTCGGGCTGGCGACGGGGGCGGGCAAGCCGGTCTTTCTCGACCTCGTCTATCCGGTCACCGCGCTTAAGCCGCACGCCCCGTCGCTCACCACCAAGGTGCTCGGCAAGACCGCCGAGCCCGATCCGGCCTGGCGCAACGAGCTGACGCGCGCGGCGATGAACATCCGCTTCCCGATCCGCTCGGTGCTCGCCGAACCCGTCGTGTCGCTGCAGATGCTGATGGACCTGAAACCCGGCGACGTGATCCCGATCACGATCTCGGGCGACGTCCCCGTGATGGTCGGCAACGACCGGCTCGGCTGCGGCACGGTCGGCACGTCCAACGGCTTCGCGGCCATCCAGCTCACCTCCATTACCCGTATCGACGAAGGATTCGCAGCATGACCGACATGGCCGGTACTTTTCCGGTCGACGCCGCCGTGGCCGCCAATTTCAGGCTGCTGCAGGACGTCGACGTCAAGCTGACCGTCGAGATCGGCTCGACCAGCCTGACGCTGCGCGAACTGCTCGCGCTGAGCGAGAGCAGCGTGATCGAGCTCGATCGCCAGGCCAACGAGCTGCTCGACGTGTTCGTCAACGGCACGCTGATCGGTCGTGGCGAGGTCGTCACCGTCGGGGAGCGGTTCGGGGTGCGGATGACCGAGCTGGTCAGCCCCGACAAGTCGCTTGCGGCGCGCGGCTGATCCGATGCTCTGGTCCTATATCCTGAAACTCGTCATCCTCCTGCCGCTCGTCTGCGGGCTGATGGTCGGCTGTCTGCTGCTTTGGCGCAAGTTCGAGAGCCGCATGCCCGGCAAGCCCACGTCGCGGCTGATCGGCGTCAAGGAAACGATGATGATCTCGCCGGGCCTGCGCCTCGCGGTGATCGATTTCGAGGGCCGGCGGCTGCTCGTCTCGGTCGGTCGCGGTGGCGTGCACCTGATCGACAAGGTCGACGCATGAGCCTGATCGTTACGCGCAAGGGGTCGGGCCCGGCGCTGATTACCGCTGTAGAGGCCAGGCCGCAGTCGCGTGGCGCTGCGTGGCTGTGGGTCGGCCTCGCGCTGCTGGTCGCCCTGTTCCTCACCATGCCGGCCTTCGCGCAGGCCGTCCCCGCCCCTACCAGCCCCGCGGTCGGCGACGCGGTCGACCGCGCGCTCGGCCAGCTCGGCGGCCAGGCAGCGGGCAATAGCGGGCAGAGCGGCTCGCTGTCGCTGTCGCTGCAGGTCCTCATCATCATGGGGCTGCTAACGGTTCTGCCGGGCATCCTGCTGATGATGACCAGCTTCACGCGGATCATCATCGTGCTCGCGATCCTGCGCCAGGCGCTCGGCCTGCAGCAGACGCCGCCCAACCAGGTGCTGCTCGGCCTGTCGCTGTTCCTCAGCTTCTTCATCATGGCGCCGACGATCACCCAGATCAACACGACCGCGATCCAGCCCTATGCCGCCGGCCAGCTCGCCGGCACGCAGATGATCACCACTGCGGGCGTCCCGCTCCACGCGTTCATGGTCAAGCAGACGCGGATCAAGGACGTCACGATGTTCGCCGAAATGGCGAAGTCGGGCCCCTATGCGTCGCCGCGCGACATCCCCTTCTCGGTGCTCCTCCCGGCGTTCGTCACCTCGGAGCTCAAGACCGCGTTCCAGATCGGCTTCCTGATCTTCCTGCCGTTCATCGTCATCGATCTCGTCGTCGCGACCGTGCTGATGTCGCTCGGCATGGCGATGCTGTCACCGACGATCATCTCGATGCCGTTCAAGCTGCTGCTGTTCGTGCTCGTCGACGGCTGGGCGCTGACGATGGGCAGCCTCGCCAACTCCTTCGCGACCTGACCCGGTGAGCGCCCCCACACTCCCGTTCGTGCTGAGCGCAGTCGAAGCACATGAGTCCCAGGCCCTTCGACTTCGCTCAGGGCGAACGGAAGCATTATAAGCCATGGACGCGCAATATTTCCTGACCATCGCCAATCAGACGATGTGGGTGCTGGCGCTCGCCAGCGCGCCGATCCTGATCCCGGCGCTGCTGGCGGGGCTGATCCTCGGCATGATCCAGGCGGCGACGTCGATCAACGAACAGACGCTGTCATTCGTGCCGAAGCTGCTCGTCGTCGCGGTGTCGATCATGATCTTCGGCAGCCTGATCCTCGGGCTGCTGAGCGACTTCACCGTCAGCATCTTCGAACGCATCCCCGATCTGGTGAAATAGGCGGATGCTCGGCTTCGGCCTCTCGATCGAACCGCAGCTCTGGGCGCTGGTCTTCGTGATGGTGCGGATCGGCGCGACGTTCATCGCCGCGCCGGTGTTCGGCAACGTGTCGGTGCCCGTCACGGTCCGCGTCACGCTGTCGGGCGCGATCGGTTTCCTCGTGCTCGCCGCGCACCCGATCCAGCCGCCCGCGCAGATCTTCGCGACAGCGACCGTGCTCGCGGTCGCGGCCGAAGCGCTGGTCGGGCTCGCGCTCGGCTTCGTGCTGCAGATCGCGTTTGCCGCGCCGGTGATCGCCGCCGAGATCATCGGCGGGTCGATGGGCCTCGGTTTCGCCTCGTCGGTCGATCCGCAGAACGGCCAGTCGAGCCCCGCGCTCGGCCAGTTCTTCTCGATCATGCTGACCTTGCTGTTCCTGTCGATGGACGGCCACCTCGTGCTCGTCGAGATGCTCGTCAAAAGCTATGACGTGATGCCGCCCGGCGCCGCATGGCTCGGCGTCGACCGGTTGCGGGGAATCGCGTTCTTCGGCGGCTATGCGTTTCTCGCCGGGCTGCTGCTCGCGCTGCCGGTCGGCTTCCTGCTGCTGTGCCTCAACATCGTCGTCGGCATGATCAGCCGCGCCGCACCCGCGCTCAACCTGTTCTCGGTCGGCCTGCCTGCGAGCCTCGCGGTCGGCGTCGTCGCGCTCGCGGTCGGCTTCCCGGCGATGGGCGACTATATGGTCGTGATCATCCGCGAAGGCCTCGAAGCCACGCAGAGCCTGGTGCTCGGCTGATGGCAGACGAATTCGGCGAAAAGACAGAAGCCCCGACCGACAAGCGCAAGAAGGATGCGGTCGAGAAGGGCGACATCCTCCGCTCGCGCGACTTTGCCACCGCGCTCAGCATGCTCGCGGGCGTCGCCTGGCTGATCTATGCCGGCCCCTCGCTGATCGCCGCGTGCAAGGCGGTGATGGCGTCGAGCTTCCAGTTCGGCCGCGCCGATGTCGAGGATTTCTCGCCCTGGCGCCCGCTCCAGGAAGCGGGGTGGAAGCTTGCACCCTCGCTGGTCACGCTGTTCGTGGTCAGCCTGGTCGCCGCGGTGCTCAGCCAGGCGGGGCTTGGCTCGCTCGGCTTCAACGGCAAGCTGCTCGCGCCCAAGTTCACGCGCATCAACCCCGCCTCGGGTCTCAAGCGGATCTTCGGCCCGACCGGCTGGATCGAGCTCGGCAAGTCGCTGCTCAAGGTCGCATTGCTCGGCACGATCGGCGGCTGGATGCTGTGGCAGGCGTCGCACACGACGATGGGCCTCGCCTCGTCCGCCGATCTCAACCAGGCGCTGACGACGCTCGGCGGGACCTTCTCGTCGATCCTGATCGCGATGGCGTTCGGGCTCGTCGCGATCGCCGGGATCGACGTGCCGATCCAGATCATCCGCCGCCTCGGCAAGATGCGCATGTCGAAACAGGAGGTGAAGGACGAGCACAAGGACAATGAGGGCAATGCCGAGGCCAAGGGCCAGCAGCGCGCCAAGATGCGCGCGATGGCCAGCGGCAACATGCGCAAGGCGGTCGGCGAGGCGCACGTCATCCTGACCAACCCGACGCATTTCGCGGTCGCGCTGCGCTATGATCGCGGCAAGGACCAGGTGCCCGTCGTCGTCGCCAAGGGCCGCGGCGCGACCGCGCTGGCGATCCGCGAACTCGCCGCGGAGACCCGCGTACCCGTGCTCGAATACCCGCTGCTCGCGCGTGCCGTCTATTATACGAGCAAGGAGAATCAGGAGGTTCGCGACGACCTGTACATGGCGATCGCGACCGTTCTCGCCTTCGTGTTCGGGCTAAACGCGGCGGCGGGTGGCACGCCGATGCCGCAGCCCGCGATCACCGTGCCGGTCGATGCGCGGTTCGACGAGAACGGCGTGAAACTTCCCTAAAGATCCGGCGGCCGCGGTCGTTATTCCATTCGAGCGCGCAAGGATTTCGGCATGGCAATTTCGACGACGAGCAGCACCGCGACGCCGACCCCGGCGGCCACGCCGACGCCGACCGCGGCGAGCGTGACGAAGAACGCGGCGCAGTCGCTGCTGACCTCGCTCAATGCCGGCTCGGGGATCGACACCGCAAGCCTGGTGCCCTCGCTGGTCGAGGCGCAGTTTGCGGCCAAGACCGCGCAGCTGACCGCCAAGTCGAAGACGATCACCACGCAGATCTCGGGGCTCGCAACGCTCAAGAGCGCGATCTCGGGCTTCTCGACCGCCTATGCCGCGCTGGTGAAGGGCGGCACGCTGACCAGCCAGCCGACCAGCTCCAACACCGCTGCGCTCGGGGTCAGCGCGCTGGCGGGCGCGAAGGTCTCGGGGCTGTCGTCGACCATCTCGGTCAACCAGCTCGCCGCCGCGCAGACCATCCGCACCACCGCCGCGGTCGCCGATCGCACCGCGGTGATCGGCTCAGGCAGCTTCACGCTCAATTTCGGCACCGCCACCTATGACGCGGCGGGCACCAAGATGACCGGCTTCACCGCGGGCGGCGGCACCGCGGTGACGATCGACGTCACCGACGCCAGCCTCGACGGGATCGCCGCGGCGATCAACGCGAAGGGCGCAGGGATCACAGCCTCGGTCGTGACCGATTCGAACGGCAGCGCCTATCTGTCGATGAAGGGCGCGACAGGCGCGTCGCAGGCGTTCACGCTGAACGCGACGACGGACACGAGCGGCAAGCTGGCCGCCTATAATGTCGGTCCCGGCGCGACCAACACCAGCGTCACTGCGGCTGCTCAGAATGCCAAGCTGACCGTCGACGGGATCGCGGTCGAGCGCGCGAGCAACACGATCAACAACCTGGTGACGGGCGTCAAACTGCAGCTCAACGCCGTGTCGACCGGCCCGGTCACGCTGGGCAGCACGACGCCGACCAGCGCGCTGTCGCAGGCGGTATCCGACGTCGTCGAGACCTATAACCAGGTCATGGCGACGCTGACCGAGCAGACCGACCCGGTGACCGGCGTGCTGCGCGCGGACCCGGCGGCGAAGACGCTGTTGTCGTCGCTCAAGGCGCTGACGCTGGCGCCGCTGTCGGGCGACACGGGTGGCGGCAGCCCGACGACGCTCGCGCAGATCGGCGTCGCGACCAATCGTGACGGCACGTTGCGCGTCGATGCCGCCGCGCTGTCGAACGCGATGTTGACCAATTCGAGCGCGATCGAGACGATGCTGAACGGCTCGGCGGACGGCAAGACGGGGCTTGGCGCGGTGCTGAACGCGATCACGACCAGCGCGACCAACACGACGATCGGGCTCGGCGCCTCGCAGACGCGCTACACCGCGGCACAGTCCGCGATCGCCGATGCCGAGGCCAAGATCGCGGATCAGTCCGCGGCCATGACCACCCGCCTGACGCAGCAATTCTCGAGCATGAATTCGCGCGTGTCGTCGTACAAGTCGATCCAGAGCTTCCTCACCAACCAGATCGCCGCCTGGAACAAGAGCGACTCGTGATGTACGCAACCACCCTCACGCGCGACCCGTTCGCCACCTATCGCCAGATCGACGCGGTCGGTCGCACCACGACCGATGGCCCGGGCCTCGTCCAGCTGCTCTACAAGGAACTGGTCGCGGCGCTGCGTGCCGCCGCCTGGGCCTCCGACAACCGTCAATATGCGACCAAGAGCGACCGCGTGACGCGCGCGACCGCGATCCTGTTCGCGCTCGAGGCGGGGCTCGACTTCGAGCGCGGCGGCGCGGTGTCGGAAACGCTCGCGCGGCTCTATGCAGGCGCGCGCCGGACGATCGTCGACGCCTCGGTCGGCCAGGACGGCTCGATCTTCCGCACCACCGCGGACACGCTCGACGAGATCGCGCAGGCCTGGCGCACCGCCAGCGCGGCCTGAGCCGCTACCGTTCGAACCAGTGGCGCTGGACGAAGTAGATCACGATACCCAGCGCAATCACCAGGCAGCCGCCCGCGATCGCATCGAACGCCCAGGGCTCCTCGGCAAAGGGCAGCCCCTTCACGTTCATCCCATACAGCCCGGTCAGGAACGTCAGCGGCAGGAACACCATCGCCGCGACCGAGATGATCAGCGAGCGATTGTCGATCTGCTCTGCGCGCAGGTCGGTCAGCGCCTCGTGCGTCAGCGCGGATCGCTCGCGGATCGATTCGAGCTCCTCGGCCATCCGCGCCGCGCGGTCCGCCGCCGCCGCCAGATGCAGCCGGTCGTCGTCGCGCAGCCAGTCGCCGGGCAACGCGGCCAGTTTCTCGAGCGCGGCGCGCTGCGGATTGAGGAACCGGCGATAGCTGATCGCCGCCACGCGGACCTCACTGACGGTGCGGCGCAGGGCGAAGACATGCTTGGCGTCCAGCCGCTCCTCGCAATCGTCGAGCTCGTCGCCGAGCGCCGCCACCTCGGGGTCGAGATCGGTGGTGATCGCGGTCGCGAACGCGGTGATCAGGTCGCCGGGATCGCGCACCCGCCCCGCCTCGACCTCTTTTTCAACCAGCGGGATCGCGACCAGCGGCTTGCGGGTCAGCGAATAGACGCGTCCCTTGACCACCCAGATGCGCAGCGACGCGAGCAGGTCGGACGAATCCATCTCCTCGTTCGTCCGCCCGCGCAGATTGAGGAACGCCCCCTCGCCGACCGCCTCGCAGCGCGGCCGCGTCTCGGTCGCGGTCAGTGCGTCGATCACATAGGATTCGAGCCCGGCCTCGTTGCGAAGCCAAGCCTGCGCCTCGTCCTCGGTGGTCGACAGATGCACCCAGACCAGATCGCCGCTCGCGGCCGGCGCCGCCTCGACCGCGAGCCGCGACGCGACTCCGTCAGCGACCTTGAACCCGAACCCGCTCACGCGCGCATCGCCACATCGACGACCAGCCCCGAACCCTGCGCATCGGGCGGCGTGTCGCACGGGATCCGCGCCGCATCCGCGCGCGCGCGATCGAGGATCGCCGGCGGCACGTCGCTGCGGTGATAGACCCGGTCGGCGCTGGCGAGCGCCCGCGCCTGTCGCAATGTCAGATCATCGGGGTCGCGCGACGCAAGCGTCATCCGCACGATCGCCCCGTCCTGCACCGATCCCCCGTCGAGCCAGCCGGCCACGTCGCGCGACGGTCCGAGCGGATCGAGCACGCCCCCCGGCGCGAGCGCATCGGCCAGCGCACGCCGTCTGGCACCGCCATCGGGGAAGCGCGCGCGCATCGCCCCGCGTGCGCGCTGCAGTGCGCTTGCCAGCCCGCCCAGATCCGCCGGCACCAGCGCTTCGAGCCGCTGCCGCAGTGCCGCCGCCAGCCCGGCCGACGCGCCCCCCGTGCCGATCGCGATCAGCACCGGCTCGCGGTCGACGATCGCGGGCAACGTGAAGTCGCAATGCTCGGACCGGTCGACCGCGTTGACGAGCACACCGCGCGCCTTGAGCCGCGCGACCGCCGCGAGCGCCTCCGCCTCGTCGTCGATCGCGACGATCGCCAGCGCGGCCATGGCGGCCTCATCGGTGACGACGTGAGCGCCGGCGCGGTCGAGCAGCCGGCGTTTCGCGTCTGCCGCCTCGCCCTCGCCCAGCAGGATGACCGGGCGACCCGCCAGCCGCACGAATAGCGGCAGGCTGTGCAGGCTCACCGCTTGAGCCATTCGGGGACGCGCTCGGCGGCCAGGATCGTCTCGGGCTCGATCCGATCGGCGACCACCGCGAACCGATCGCCGTCGACCAGCACCTCGGGCACCAGCGCGCGGCTGTTATAGGTCGACGCCATCGTCGCGCCGTACGCGCCTGCGGTGCGGAACACGCCCAGATCGCCCGACTTCACGACGTCGATGTCGCGCCCCATCGCGAAGGTGTCGCCGGTCTCGCACACCGGCCCGGCGATGTTCGCGGTCATCCGCTCGCCGCCCGGCTCGACCGCGACAAAGTCGTGATAGGCGTCGTACATCGCGACGCGCGCGAGGTCGTTCATCGCCGCATCGACGATCACATAGGGGTTGGTGACCCCCGGCTTCACCCAGATGACCTTGGTCAGCAGCACGCCCGCATTGCCCGCGATCACGCGCCCCGGCTCGAACATCAGTTCGACGTCCCAGCCCGCGGTTGCGCGCGCGACCATCGCGCCATAGTCGGCCGGGCTCGGCAGCACGTCGTCGGGCTTGTACGGTACGCCGAGGCCACCGCCCAGATCGACCCGGCTGATGACGTGCCCCGCCGCGCGCAGTTCGGCCACGAGTTTGCCGATCCGCGCATAGGCCGCCTCGAGCGGGGCGAGATCGGCGAGCTGGCTGCCGATATGGATCGCCACCCCGCGCAGATCGAGCCCGTCATGCCTTGCCAGCCGGTCGAACATCGCCGGCGCCTGGTCGATCGGCACGCCGAACTTGTTCTCCTTGCGCCCGGTCGAGATCTTGGCGTGCGTGCCCGCATCGACATCGGGGTTCACGCGCAGCACCGCCGGTGCACGAATGCCGCGATCGCGAGCGAGTGCGGCAAGCACCTCGCCCTCCTCCTCGAGCTCGAGGTTGAACTGGCCGATCCCGGCGTCGAGCGCGCGGGCCAGTTCGTCGCGGGTCTTGCCGACGCCCGAAAACACGATGTCCGACGCGGGGATGCCCGCCGCCAGCGCGCGCGCCATCTCGCCCGCCGACACCACGTCCGCACCGTAGCCCTCGTCAGCCAGCACGCGCAGCACCGCGACGTTCGGATTGGCCTTGATCGCATAGGCCAGACGCACGCGTCCCGCGCCTTTCAGCGCGTCGCGAAACACCTGCGCGTGACGGCGGAACGTCGCGGTCGAATAGACATAGACGGGCGTCCCGACCGCCTCGGCGATCGCGGGAAGCGCGACGTCCTCGACATGAAGGACGCCGTCGCGATAGTGGAAATGGTCCATGCTGGCCTGTGATCAGTTGGAAGGCGGCAGGTTGAATTCGTCGCTCCGCCGCTCGCGCGAGCTGGTAAGCAATTCATCACTGCGTTCGGGTCGCTGCTGCGGCGTCGGCGTCAGCAGCGCGGTCGGCGTCGGTGTCGTCTTCGCACCGTAAGGCGCGACCGGCAGCGATTTGCCGGGTCCGGGCTCGAGCCCGTCGGCCGCCCCGCAGGCGGTCAGCGACAGGCCCGACAGGGTCAGGCCGGCGAGAAGGATCAGGCGTGTCATTCGCTCGTCTCCCGTGCGGCGCGGATCGCGGCGCGTACATTGTCGGGCGCGGTCCCGCCGAAGCTGGTGCGGCTGGCGACCGACGCGTCGACCGACAATACGCCGTACACCCGGTCATCGATCCGTGCGTCGATTGCTTTCAGATCCTCGATCGACAGCGCGTCGAGCGCGATGCCGAGGTCCTCCGCGCGTTTCACCGCACGCCCGGTCACATGATGCGCCTCGCGGAACGGCAGCCCCGCCTCGCGCACCAGCCAGTCGGCAAGGTCCGTCGCGGTCGCAAAGCCCGCCTCGGCCACCGCACGCATCCGCTCGGTCCGGAACGTCGCGCTCTTGACCATCCCGGTCATCGCCGCGATCGACAGCGCGAGCAGGTCGTGCGCCTCGAACACGGGCGGCTTGTCGTCCTGCATGTCCTTCGAATAGGCGAGCGGCAGCCCCTTCATCGTTACCATCAGCGCGGTCATGCACCCCATGATCCGCCCCGAATGGCCACGCACGAGCTCGGCGGCGTCGGGATTGCGCTTCTGCGGCATGATCGAGCTGCCCGTCGACCATTGGTCGCTAAGCGCGACGAAGCCGAAGGGCTGCGACGCCCAGAGCACGAATTCCTCCGCCAGCCGCGACAGATGCAACGCGCACTGCGTGGCCGCGACGAGGTAATCGAGCGCGAAATCGCGGTCGCTCACCCCGTCCAGAGAATTGGTCATCGGCCCGTCGAACCCGAGCGCGCGCGCGGTCATCGCGCGGTCGATTGGGAAGCCCGTCCCCGCCAGCGCCGCTGAGCCGAGTGGCGAGCGGTTCATCCGCACGCGCGCATCCGCAAACCGGCTGACGTCGCGCGCGATCATCGCGTGATACGCCATCAGGTGATGGCCGAGCGTCACCGGCTGCGCGGATTGCAGATGCGTGAACCCCGGCATGACGCTCGCGGCATGCTCCTCGGCCCGCACGAGCAACGCCGCCTGGAACCCGCCGAGCGCCGCCAGCACCTGGTCGATCGCATCGCGGACCCAGAGCCGGAAGTCGGTCGCGACCTGGTCGTTGCGCGACCGCGCGGTGTGCAGACGCCCCGCGACCGGACCGATCGCCTCGGCGAGCCGCGCCTCGGTCTGCATATGGATATCTTCGAGGCCGAGGTCCTCGGCGACGCCATTGGCGGCATAATGCGCCGCGACCTGGTCGAGTCCCGCGGCGATCGTCGCGGCGTCCTCGGCCGACACGATACCGCGTGCGCCGAGCATCGCGACATGCGCCTTGGAGCCGGCGATGTCCTGCTTCCACAGTCGCTTGTCGAAGGGGATCGAGGCGTTTATCTCCCGCATAACCGCGGCCGGACCCTCGGCGAAGCGTCCACCCCACATCGCATTGGAGCCGTCCATGTCCTCCCCTTCTCTGCTCTCAAGGGCGTCGATCGTCTGTCTCCTGGGTAGCGCAATGCTGATTGCGGGCTGCGATAGGAAATCGCCGGCTCCGGAGCAAGCAAACGCGGCAGGTCCCGCCGCCGGCCCCGCTGCTGGCAACACCGCGACATCGGACGAAGTCGCCGCTGCGCCCGACGAAGCGACCGGCACCCCCGCCGCCCCGGTCGACAAGATCGACCGCAGCCACAAGGGCGAGACGGGGCCGACGACCAGCTTCACCGCCCCCGATGGAAAGTCCGTCACGCTCGCCAGCTTCAAGGGCAAGCCGCTGCTGCTCAACCTGTGGGCGACCTGGTGCGCGCCCTGCGTCGCCGAGATGCCGACACTCGATGCGGTCGCGGGCGCAATGAAGGACAAGGTCCAAGTCGTCGCGGTCAGCCAGGACCTTCAGGGCGCCGAGAAGGTCACGCCGTTCTTCGCGCAAAAGGCGTTCACGACGCTGAAACCCTATCTCGACGCCAAGGCCTCGCTCAGCATCGCCTATCAGGCGAACCTGCCGACCACGATCCTCTACGATTCGGACGGGCGCGAGGTCTGGCGGATGCTCGGCGGCTATGAATGGAACACCCCCGCCGCGGCAAAGCTGATCGCCGAAGCCAGCTGAACGCCCCGCACGACGATGCACCGCTTTGCCGCGAAAGCTGGAGCGGCGCGTCATCGGCATGCAGGGAACGCGTACCTTTCGGCGCGAAATCCTGCGCCCTCGGGTACACTCACTCGGTATCACGCGTGTACTCTCCTCTGCATCGGGACCATGAGGAGCACCTGACGCCGGACACGAAAACCCATGCTGCCCGCTGCACCGGGTTTCGGACTATGTGTCGGCCCGGACAAACCTGCCCGTTGTCAGCGCCATCGGCGCAGGGCGGGTTCCTGATTGGGGCGGGGTATAGCGCCTCAGGTCGATTCCCCCGAGTCACGGTACACAGCCTCGATATTGTTTCCGTCGGGATCATACATGGAGGCTGCATAGTAACCCGCGGGGTAGCCGTCCGAACGGAGACCGGGAGCACCGTTATCCACCCCTCCGGCAGCCAGCCCGTGGCGGTAAAAGTCTTCGACAGCTTTGCGGGATGTAGCGCGGAACGCGGTGTGTTGCTTCACGTCGGTTGGATGGAAGATGTCGAGCCAGAACGCGGGATATTCGGTACCGAAAGCAACGCCTGCCAAGTCGGCGTCGCCATCGTCCGCCGGCCCCATAGTCGAGTTGATTCGCATGACGACTTCAGCCCCGAGGGGGCGAAGTGCTGCTTTGTAGAACCGAGCAGATCGAACGATGTCAGTGACACCGATGCCGGTATGATCAAGAAGCCAATTGGACGCGTCTGCCATCGGATCTCTCCACCGGATTGCTGCTCGCTTTATCGGATAATGCCCGGCAACATCGTCGCTTCGCAAGCTAGACTGGCCTGCTTGGAGCTCTAATCAGTCACTTGACGAAACAGAACATGCGCCCGCAATCTGCTGACGCTTCCCGTGATGCAAGGACACGATGATGGTTCTCATGTTCGCGCTCCTGCTCGCAACACCGCAAGGATGCATCGATACACGCCGCGAATGCCGCGCCTGCACGACGACCGATGGCAAGCAGCGTTGCTCGAACCCGGGCATCGCGTGCCAGCCTCTGACCCGCCTGTGCCGCCCGACCACCGACGTGGCCGCCGCGGAACGCCCCAAGACCGCAAAGCCAGTCAACCGCTAAGTCCGCAGCGATGTTGCAAACCCGCGAATGGGGGATCAGCACCTATACGGCAGAACCGCACCCGGCCGCTCCCAAAGGACGGCACGCCGCCGCATGCCTCTGTCATGGAGGTCCGGTCTCGGCGTCGAAGGGTGAAGCTGTGGAGTGGCAGTTTAGCTGCGGCTCTCCCCCTCAGCGCTAATTTTTTGCTACAAGCCGCAGACGCATAAGCCTGCGTTGATCTCTATTTTCCAGTGACTTACCGTCCATGCTTTCTCATGTCAGCGTAATCGGCGGACGTGCTGGCCGTGAGCAGCCCCCACCGGGCGGTCCGGGTAGATAGTTAATGCATTGTCGCCTCCGCCGCCATTGCCGGGCGTAGGTGGAGCGAAGCGGAGCCGGAGGCTGGCAATGGCAGGGTCGCCCCGGCTGACGCCGGAGGTCGATAGCCCAGACTGCTGTGCGGTCGGACGGTGTTATAGTGACGCCGCCACGCCTCGATCAGCACCCTTGCCCCGGCGAGACTGTAGAAGATCTCGCCGTTGAGTAGCTCCTCGCGAAGCGAACCGTTGAAGCTCTCGTTATAGCCGTTTTCCCATGGCAAGCCCGGCGCGATGTACAGCGTCTTCACGCCGACCTGGCCGAGCCATTTCTGGACCACGGTAGCGATGAACTCGCTGCCATTGTCCGACCTGATATGCGCTGGCGGACCCCGCGTAATGAACAGCTCGGCAAGCGCCGCCAGCACGTCGTCGTGATTCAACTGACGTGCGACGATCAGCGCCAGGCACTCCCTGCTGGCCTCGTCGATGATCGTAAGGATCCGGAACTTGCGCCCGTCGTGCGTTCGCGCTTCAACAAAGTCGTACGCCCAGACATGCCCCGGATACTCTGGCCGCAGCCGAATGCACGAGCCGTCGTTCAACCACAGCCGGCCACGCTTGGGTTGCTTCTGTGGCACCTTCAGCCCCTCACGCCGCCAGATGCGTTCGACACGCTTATGAATCACCGACCACCCCGCGGCATTCAGCAGTGCGGTCACCCGACAATAACCGTAGCGTCCATACTGCCCGGCCAGCGCAATGATGTTCTCAGCCAGCGCCTGTTCGTCGTCGGCCCCGCACGGCACCTTGCGCTGCGTCGACCGATGCTGCCCGAGCACGCGACACACCCGTCGCTCGGATACGTCCAGCACCTCTTTCACTTGGTCAATGCAGCGTCGGCGCCGCGCGGGGCTTAAAAGTTTGCCCGTGCCGCCTCCTGCAGGATCAGCCTGTCCAGTGTCAGGTCGGAGATCGCCCGCCGCAGCCGCAATTGCTCCTTCTCCAGATCCTTCTTCCGACAAGCCTGGTCCGTCTTCAGACTACCATATTCCTTGCGCCAGCGGTAGTAGGTTTGCTCGTTGACCGCGATCCGCCGACACGCCTCGGCGGTCGTCCCGCCTTGGCCCAGGACGATTTCAACTTCACGCAGCTTTCCGATGATCTCTTCCGGCTTGTGCTTTTCCGCAGGCATTCGTCGTCCCCTCCTTCATCCAGACTTTCATAGTCGATGGACCCCTCAGAAGGGGACAGCTCAAAGAGTGCGGGAAGCGACCATACGAGAGCGTGTGCCACGCTCGATTTCGCCACGCTACCCTTATGTCCGAGAATTACACTTATCGGACATGGATTTTGCACTAGGCATGACAAGGGGCTCTGGCCGAGCTGCTCATCGCATGCGGGCCGCCTGCCAATATCAGATCTGATAATGGCAGCGAATTTATCGCGACGGCCGTTTGGAAATGGTTGGCGCAGAGCCAACGCAGAACTACCCATATGTTATGATGAGATTACAGGCACGGTAGTATACAAAGCGCGAACTGTCGCCATTTCAGGTGCCGCAGGATTAAATTGGACGAAATTTTCCAGCTCGCGAGGACGCTTACCTAAAGCGCGCTCGGCGCGCCATTGCTGGAGCAATCTAGGAATAAACGGTCGGACAAGCCGCGTTATCCGTTGCTTCGCAGATAGCACCCCAGGCCGCGACCAGCGTTGCTCTCCTGCCGCAACACGAGTCCACTCTGTAGAATAGTCGCTCTGCTGAGGCGTAGTTTGAAAAAGCGGGACCGATTTTATCTTTTTCGCTACGATGAACAGATACTCGTAACACTGACTACTGTTAAAACCGACACGAGCACCCACCAAGGCGGGGTCTTTGACTGCTAGCCATTTTGCATTACTGAACAGGGGAGCAAGAAACATTGCTTCGACATTATACCCATTAGCTATACTCAGCGTACGGAAAAATAATTCAGGACTGAATTGATAGAATCCATGCCCCATTTCGTTATTCGCTGGTAATGCCAATACTAAATGGCCACCTACCTTTGGCATGCGCATATAACTCGCTAGAGCGGTAGGCACATTGAAAACATGTTCCAGTGTGCCGCCGTCGAATACCGTTGAGAATTGTTCGGCGAGACCGTCCGGCAAGTCGGTGTTTAAGTCGTGGATGACAGATGCTCCCTCAAAGTCGGACACATCCATAGCGTCAATCTCCACGGCGCCGAGATGACGAAATAAAGGGTCGCTGATTCGTCCAGCTTCTCCAGACAGATCTCGAGCGACGCTCCCTGATACCGGCGTACCCGCAGAACGGAACACCCGCTCAACTTGAGCTGCCGAAGCCATTATTTCTTGACGACCGATCGTCAGCGTGTTTGAGAAGTCAACCCCAAGATGTTGCTGCGCTAAAATAAGCAGCCGCACCGACTGCACCTCAATGCCCATTTTTACTTCCTCTAGTACAGCTAATAATAACGGCGCGGATACATACCCGACCGTCGCAGAACCAGTAGAGCTTCGTCGTACAGTGGGTGCCGCTGATGCCTTAAAGCGACAAGCCAAAGAACCGCAGCGACCACAATGCTAACTCCGACTTGTACTAACGGCACCGACGCATTCCATCCGTGCCACGCCATGAGCAAAGAGCTCGGCATAATCGTAACGGTGGTCAATACCATGTTACGCTGAAATATGCTCCCTAACTCACCTGGCTTAGCATTTGACAGGCGGCGCATGTGAGGGATGAACAAATATGCGCCTGTAATGGAGTCAAAGATGCGGCCCGCTGCAGCACCAGCAATTCCAAAAAAGCACCCCACTGTAAAAGCACATACACCGATCAGCGATCGAAAAGACTCTAACGGAACTTGCCGTCCGATCTCGTTCCGAAGGATAAACAATTCTGAGCTCATGGCAAACGAAAGCCCGATTGCCTGTACTACCATTAGAATAGACAGCGGCAGGGACGCGGCTATCCAAAGCGGGCCAAATAACAAGAGAACGACTGGGCCAGATAAAACTGCGATTCCCATTACCGTAGGCCACATCAGGCCAAGAACGATATCGAGTCCACGTAAATAAACGGTACGAAGATCGTTTCCTCGATGCTCCTCATCGGCCATTTGCGCCATGAACACACGGGCAGCAGAGCCATATAGATTCTGGAATATAATAGTCGATATCGAGTTTGCGCGGGTGTAAATGCCAAGAGACGATAATCCGAGCATTCGACCAAGAATAATTTCTGATAAGCGCATGGATATGAGAGAGACTCCCCCAATCGATAGCGACTTTATCCCGAATGATACAATTTCACGCCACTGCCTTAGCGATACGCGAGCACGCCGTTGCGATTGTGCTGTCAAAAGAAACAATATAGCGCCCACGACAGAAAATACGAGAGCACCGTACGCTGGGCTGAGCGCACCTGCGCCTAACAGGGCTGCTGCTATACTAGTTATTGAGCCCAGAAAGGTTCTTGCGATTGCAATGCGCGAGAACAAGGCGAAGCGCATATCTCGCTGCAGCATGACCGACGGAATGAATTCGACGATCGATATGGCTGGAATTATAGACAATATCTTGAGTGTGGTCCCTATTAAAGGGTCATCTTTTGTGACTTCCGATATAGAACTCGAAAAAGCTATAACTACACAAAGAACTAACGAGGCAATCGCATTTACGGTGAAAGCTGAATGCAGTTTTTCGTCTGTTAGATCCTGCTCACTTACTAAGTACGCACTAATACCAAACGAGGATACGGCTTGCAGAATACCAACGATTGCCATGCTTACTGCATAGATGCCAATCTCGTGCGGATTAAGTAAACGTGTTAGGATCACCGTCGTGCCTAAGGTAGCAAAAAAGGACAAAAGCTGCCCAGAAATTGCCCAAACGAATGCCTTACGAACGGACATTGAAACCTTGGCGAGAAATACGGGATGAGCCGGTTATCGTTTCGATTACCCGATCCCATGTGCCGTGCTACGGGAACCGGGCGCCTATAGCGGCTAGTTCGCATTGGCAAGCCAAGAGGGTTCGCCTATGCGCAGGGCATGCGATGGATGGTTGATATGAGGGAATGGCACTCAACGGTAATGGACGTGCAGTGCAGGATCTGACCCGCAGCTGGCGCCAGTGGCTCTACCTTCGCTGCCTTCCAAAATTACCAAGCCGGGTCGAGCGATATGTGCAGGACTTTCTTTCGCGTAACGCGGTGCACCACGCTTGCCGTCGACTGGGAGGCGAAGCGATATCATGTCGCCGAAGGGTGATGCTGGTAACCAACGATCTCAGTCGCAGCGGCGCGCCTCAGTTAGTGTACCAGATGGCGTTGCTGCAGCAGAGAATTGGAGCCCACCCTGTGGTGGTGTCGCCACTAAGTGGCCCAATGATGGCTGATTTTAGACAGGCTGGCATACCGGTGATTGTCAGCCCCAGGCCGGGCGCCTGGGCTAGGAACCTTTGCCGGATGGCGCCGGTATTCGACGCAGCGATCTGCAACACGGTAGATACCGCTGATGCCGTTCACCTTCTTGCGCCAATCTTGCCCACCTTGTGGTATCTTCACGAGATATCTTTAATCGAAGAGCGCCTGGAACATCCAGCGGTAACCTTATCTATGCAGGCAGCGCAGCGCGTATGGGCCGGAAGCCCGCCCTGCGCCAATCTCGTCAAATCGTTGCGGCCTGATGTGGAGGTCGTGCCTTATGGCCTGACACCTCTTCCGGAATACCCTCGCCATCAGGGAGGGCCGTTTCGGATTGGTGTATTTGGGTCCATTGAGAAACGTAAAGGGCAAGACCTCGTTTTAGACGCTACTATACTCCTTCCTGAAAATGTTCGCTCAGGCATTGAGATAATTTTTTTCGGCAGAGCGCTAGATCAAAACCTCGGCCATCTGATCTCGGACGCGGCTAATAATGACCCTATAGTCTTTTACCATCAAGAACTAGATCGTAAGGCATATATTGATAAGATGAATAAGGTTGATGCAGTTCTAGTCAGCTCAAGAGATGATACATTGCCTTTGGTATCTCTAGATGCGCTTGGTATAGGAAAGATACTGCTTCTTGCACCTACCGTTGGTACTAAAGAGTGGCTTACTGATGGGACTGATTGCATCATTGGAAAGGAAACGACAGCTCAAGGAATGGCTGATCTTATTGAGCGTGGTTATCTTGCCAGAAATAGCGGCAGATACTTTAACAAGGCAGCTAAGGCCTCTTTTAAAAATAACTTCTCACTTTCAGGGTTCAACGACCGCCTTGAGGATGCTTTGAACAAGATTGCCGGGCCGACGTCAGCATGATATCGTCCTTAGCTGGAAAACGTTGCCTCGTTATTGGCGCGGGCGGATTCATAGGTGGTCACCTATGTGACGAGTTGGCCTTGGCCGGAGCACATGTTTCTGCATTTGGCCGACGGCCACGCTTTCCTAGCTCCAGAATGCCGGATGTGTGGTTTGAATATGACGCAAGAAACGTCGAAGCCTTGCGTGTGGCGTTGGCGGGCACTGATATTGTATTCCATGTTCTTGGCTCGGCAGACCCCACCGCGTCAAACTACAACGTGTCTAACGCCCTCCTTGAAACTATTGCTATTGACGGTACAATCATTGACCTTTGCATAGCACAACAGGTAGAGCGATTAGTTTTTGTTTCTTCGGGTGGCACAGTCTATGGCCCTGCACAATATCTCCCAATAGATGAACGGCACCCAACTAATCCACTATCTGCCTACGGCGTGGCAAAGCTATGTGTAGAAAAGATCCTGCAACTTCAAAAACAGCTCGTTGACATGGATTATATTATCTTGAGAGTGGCCAATCCGTACGGGCCTCGGCAGGACCCTCATCGGGGGCAAGGTGTCGTAGCCAAGCTATTATACCGGGCGATGCTCAACGAACCGATAGATATTTGGGGCGATGGAAGCGCCGTACGCGACTACATTTACATTTCCGATCTTGTTCGGGCAATTGTCGCCGCATCGACTGCAAAGCTTTCACTCGAACGTACGTTCAACATTGGGTCCGGCACCGGCCGCTCAGTGAATGATATCGTAACGGCGGCAGAGATGCTTTTAGTCCGGCGGGTACAGCGACATCATCTATCCCAGAAATCTGGAATGGTCTCAGCAAACGTTCTTGATTGCTCACGTGCGCACGCAATGCTGGACTGGCATCCAACGATTGCGTGGCACGACGGCCTGTCGCAAACGCTCGCGTGGATCACGGGATATTACGGACCTTTAGAGGACCGTTCCCGGGACGAACCAGTTGCCTAGAGCAATTTTCGATCAGAAGGCGTCATATCCGCAGTGCGCGAAGTAGTTTTGGCATTCTGCGGGTGTGAATGCGTCCATGCAGTCGCCGATGACGCGCCAGAGGTCGTCGACCGTTCTGGCCGCGGCCTTTCGCAGCAGGCTCTTGAGCTTTGAAAAGGCGTTCTCGATCGGATTAGAATCGGGTGAATACGGCGGAAGGAATAGGAGCGTGGCGCCAGCCCCCCTCGACTGCCTTGCGCACGTCGTCACCCTTGTGGGCCGGCAGGTTGTCGAGGATGACGATGTCGCCCCGGTGGAGCGTGGGTACGAGCACCTGCCGGGTGTAAGCCAGGAACCATTCGCCAGTCATCGGCCCGTCGAGGACCATCGGCGCCGTCATGCCGAGCGTTGTCAGGGCGCCGACGAAGGTTGTCGTCTTCCAGTGGCCGTGCGGGATCGGCGCGCGCAGACGCTCACCCCGCGGCGCGCGTCCATGCAGGCGCGCCATCTTCGTGTTAGCCGAGGTCTCGTCGATGAACACCAGCGTGTGCGGATCGAGGTCGGGCTGATCCTCGAACCATGCCTCACGTTGCATCAGGACGTCGGGGCGATCCTGTTCGGTCGCATGCCCAGTCTTTTTTTAAGCGTGATCCGCCGACGCCCGAAGAAGCGCCACAGGCCCGCGATGCTCACCGCCACACCTTGTCCCGCAAGTGTGCCGCGCAGGTCCGCCAACGTGATGTCCGGTGCCTTCGCCAGCTCGCCCATGATCGCATCGGCATGCCCCTCGATGCGTTGCGACCGACGGTCGCCGCCTTGCATGTGCGGCGTGACATCGCCTCTACCCTTCGAGAGCCTATGCCAGCGGATCGCGCTCGACGCGCTGACGCCAAACCTCATTGCAGCCTGACGACACGATGCACCCGCTTCGATCGCCGCGATTACTCGCTTGCGAAGATCAACCGAGAGCGACTTCGCCATGCACCACCTCCTTCGTGGTGGTGGCCTTTGAACCAGATCGCAATCCCTTTGAGAATCCCTCGCGAGTCAGTCAGGTCGAGACGTGCTCTAGCTTCGCCTTCCGCATTGCCAATGGCGCCTGAGCCGGCTAATCGCAGCGGCAATGATCAAGCCTGCGCCCGTCAGCGCAGGATTGCATCGGAGGCTAATTTTTTCGCGTCCGTGCTGGGCTATACGCCGGCAGCAGGACTGTCGTTTTCGGATGTCCGGTTTCTTCATGAATCCTTTTTTTCATCGGATGCGCTCCTTTTACAGCGAGCAGATGATATTCAGCGGATTCATTTGCTTGCTTGCCGTCACTGGCGGCTCATCCCGCGCCGACGAGCCAATCCAGATCGTTGTGCGGCTGCTGGCCTTGGCAGGGCTTGCCTTCGCTGTATTTTTTCGTCCAATCCCCTTCGATCGCGCACTTAGGCCGGCGGCAATAGCGTTAGCGGCAGCCGGTATAGCGATCGCTATCCAACTCATCCCGCTTCCACCCTCCGTATGGGAGCATCTTCCGGGACGAGAGTTATATGCGCAGCAAGGGAGGATAGCTGGAGTCGAGAATATCTGGCGCCCACTTTCTCTGTCACCGGATAGAACTTGGAACGCACTACTTTCTTTGCTTGTGCCCTTATCAGTGGTGGCGTTAGCGGCCAAGTTGAACCGCCGCCGTCGGCAGGCTACGCTTTCCCTGCTCGTAGGCATTCTAGCTTTTACTGCGCTAGTTGCGCTGTTCAGGCTGATTACTGGCCAGAGCTGGTTTACCTTTTTACATTCAACCGATGCAGGAGGAAGTGGCGTTTTCGCAAATCGAAACCATCAAGCGTTGCTTTTTGCCATGGGCATTCCGCTTTTAGCAACCTGGGTGGTCGAAGATCGGCTGTCGTCCATCAACACACGTCTGCGTTGGACTATCGGCGCGGCCGGCGCGGCGACATTGATGATACTAATACCAACGACCGGGTCTCGGGCTGGCCTAGCACTTGGTGGGTTAGCGGTTTTGATGGCGACCACAATCTTGTGGAAACCAGCGTCTCGCCTCCTGCAGCAGGTACGCCATCGTAAAATGCGAAGACTGATCCTTGCACTAGGGTGCGTTGCGCTGGCCGGCATGACGAGTTTGGCCCTGACACTTAGTCGAGCCGAAGGAGTGCAACGCCTAATGACGATGGACGTGGCGGGCGACACTCGCACTCGCCTGCTACCGCGCGTCCTTGAAATGACAGCGACATATTTTCCTGCTGGCGCGGGCTATGGCAGCTTTGATCCGGCGTTTCGGCGCTTCGAACAGCTCGGCGATTTGAAGCAGACCTATTTCAACCAGGCGCATGATGACCTGCTGCAGATTGTTATAGAAGGAGGGGGCCTCGGGATAGCCTTGCTGACCGGTGCGCTGGCGTGGCTGCTCGTGCAGTCGATCCGCGTCTGGCGAGCAAGCGCGACCACCACATCGATACGAATGGCCCGTCTTGCATCATTTTTGCTCCTGCTGATGATTATTGCCAGTGTCGTAGATTATCCGCTACGTACGCCTTTTATGATGGCATTATTTGCGCTATTCACTATATGGCTCTACGAGCCGGCTGCGATGGATAACGATAGTGCCGCTGCGAACTCCCTAGCCTGATGCGTAACCGGATTTTCAAATTCGCTATGCGCTATCAGGCCCGCCGATTTCAGGATAATTGTTGATGCGTTTTAACGCCTTAGTGGTAGTTGGCGTTCTTTTGCTGGCGGCCTGTGGGGGGCGTGAGCAGCTAGTGAGCACGCCAAACTTGACCGTAATCCGGGAGGCGGAACTCCCGCAGCCAACTCGAATGGATCTCACACCGCCAGATCGCCCCTCCTTTATCGGCCCGCTTGACGTGATTTTCATCGACGTTTTTAACGTCGATGAGATGAGCCGTGAGCTGCAGGTTGATGCCAGTGGCCACATTTCTCTACCGCTCGTCGGCTCAATCGACGCGAATGGGAAGACGCGAGACGAGTTGGCCGCCCTAATTCAGAATGCGTTGCGCGGACGCTATCTACGTGACCCTCACGTCACAGTTAATATCCGAAGCTCGGTGAGTCAGGTTGTTACAATTGATGGCCAAGTTACGGAACCCGGGCTGTATCCGGTGACTAATCAAATGACCCTGATGCGGGCACTGGCCTCGGCAAAGGGCATGACCGAGTACGCAAAGGTAGACGATGTAGTGATCTTGCGGACGGTCAACGGCCAGAAGATCGCCGGTCTCTATAACCTAGAAGCGATCCGGCGCGGCGCCTATGACGATCCCGCGATCTTCGCCAATGACGTCATTACCGTTGGCGACTCGCCGGCTCGACGTAGGTTTAACAGCTTCCTTGCCGTTTCGCCGCTTCTTACGGCCCCTATCATTGCGCTGCTGAACTAGGACCGGACGATCATGAACAAGCTTCCGGCAGCGATCGGGTTCGGCGGGGATGCGTCCTATGAAGCCGTAACGCGGCGCAATGATGCCCTCACGAACGAACCAAGGCCGTCAATTTTTCGGCAGTATTTGCGCGTCGCTATGCGTTGGCGCCGGTACATTATCGGTTCTATTGTCACCTGCCTATTACTTGGGATTGTCATCACCTTCCTGATGACGCCCATGTACAAGGCGACCATCACGTTGGAAATTGCTCGAGAGAGCAATCGCATTGTCAACATCCAAGGTGTGCAGCAGGAGGCAAGTGAGGGCGATCAGGAGTTCTATCAGACCCAGTATGGGTTGCTAAAGTCCCGCGCGCTAGCCGAGCGGGTTGCCGCACAGACCGGTGTTGTCGATGACCCAGCATTCTTTGAAATGTTTTCGGTCAAGCCCTCGGACTCAACCGTTGGTAGCAGCGGACGGTACACGGCAAAAGGACGACAAGAACGGCAACGCGCTGCGGGTGCAATCCTGCTGGCAAACCTTAAGGTTGTTCCGGCTCGAGCTTCGCGCTTGGTGGAGATCAATTTCTCTAGCCCAAACGCGGAGCTATCCGCCAAAGTCGTAAACGCTTGGTCATCTAATTTTATCGCGCTGTCGCTGGAGCGGCGGTATGACGCGACGTCTTACGCACGTCATTTTCTTGAAGAGCGTCTGAGTCAATTGCGCGCGCGGCTGGAAGCATCCGAGCGTGCGCTCGTTTCGTTTGCGTCACGGGTAAAGATCTTAGACGTACCTGGCGAAAATGGGGGAGCAAGTCGCCCATTGATTGCACAGGATCTATCCGATCTAAACCAGGAACTAGCGCGAGCAACTGCGGCACGCATCCAGACGCAATCCCAATCAGAGGAAGCCGCGCGCGCCGGTGGCGCCACCATGGAGGCGCTAACTAATGGCGCTATCAACGCTCTGCGCCAACGTCGAGCAGAACTAGCTGCCAATTATCAGAAGCTGATGATCCAGTTTACGCCAGATTACCCGGCTGCGCGGGAGATTTCCGCGCAGCTTGCCACAATCGATCGCGCCATTACGCGTGAGGAAAAGAGAGTTTCTAGCTCGTTTGGGACGTCGCTGCGTACAGCTGTTAGCCGTGAATCCGCATTACGCGAGCGAGTGGACGGCTTGAAGGAGGACGTACTTAGCCTTCGGCGGCGCAGCATCCAATATAACATATATCAGCGAGAGGTTGATACAAATCGCTCACTTTATGACGGCCTACTGTCTCGTTATAAAGAGATTGGCGTTGCAAGCGGTATTGGGGTCAACAATATATCGATTGTTGATTTGGCAGAAGTACCAAAAAGCCCATCTAGTCCTCGACTTTTGTTGAACTTGCTTTTGGCAGTGATTGTCGGAACAATAATTGGTGCTGCGATTGCTTACATTCTCGAGCAGAGTGATGAGACGATTACAGATCCGGCCGAGGCAGAGCGTTTGATTGGTTTGCCATTACTTGGTGTCATCCCCAAGCTTATTGGCGCGGAACCTATTGATATGCTTCGCGATCCAAAGTCTGAACTTGTCGATGCCTATCTTGCAGTCACGACAAACCTAAGCTTCTCCACAGGAGCGGGTATTCCGCCGACCATGGCGGTCACCAGCACGCGGGCTGCAGAGGGCAAATCAACCACTTCACTCTCCCTGGCGGTGCTTCTTGCCCGGTCTCACAAGCGCGTGCTCCTGATCGATGCCGACATGCGGTCGCCTTCAGTGCATCGTTTGCTCGATCTCCCGAATAAAGTTGGCCTCAGCAACTATCTGGCTGGTGATAACGCCGCACTTGACGCTATCAATCACATCGGAATGTTCAATATGGATGTCATGACGACGGGACCGCTGCCGCCTAACGCAGCTGAATTGCTCAGTGGAAATGGCTTCAAGAACCTTCTGGATCGGCTGTCCGAGCGCTATGATCACGTCGTGATCGACTCTCCGCCAGTAGTTGGTTTGGCCGATGCGCCGCTCATCGCAAGTCAGGTCGACTCCGTCATCTATGCAGTTGAAAGCCACGGCATCAGATTTACTATGGTCAAAATTGCGCTTGGCCGACTTACCGCCGCACATGCACAGACCCTCGGCATCGTGGTTACAAAGTTTGAGGCAAAAAAGGCTCAGTACAGTCAGAACTATGATTACGGTTACAGCTATGGCGATCGCAGCGATACGAGTGCAAGGTAGCTGATGCCTACCAATCTCCCTGCGGTCGCGAGAGCGCGGTATTTCGCTTGGGCGATCGTACTGGGCACGCTATGTTATGCCATCTTCCGGGTTGGCATCGGCGCGGCGATGATTGGGTCGCCAGATGCCAAGCTGCGAATCGCGCCTGACAACGCCGCTGCGTTGGTGGCGGTGTCGACCCGCGAATTAAATACACTACAGCGCGGACGTCTGTCCCAAGCGTCTGTTTTGGCGCGTCAAGCATACGCGCGTGAGCCGATCTCAAGCGGGGCTCTCCGCCAATTGGGCGCGATCAGTAGCTTTAAAGGCGATCCAGAAAAGGCGCGCGCTCTGGTGCAGCAATCGGAGCGCCTTTCGAAGCGTGATTTCACGGCTCAGCTCATATTGATCGAGGACGCGGTCAACCGCGGTGACGTGACCGTTGCGCTACGTCACTATGATATTGCACTTCGGACCTCAAAGCGAGCGTCAGCCGTCCTCTTCGAGCCACTGTCGTCAGCAACAAATGACGACGCGCTCATCACTCCACTCGCTCAACTTCTTGCAAAACGTCCGCCGTGGGCCAATTTTTATTTACTGCAGGCGGCGTCGACCTCGCCTTCGCCACGCAACATGGCAAATCTCATCATAACTTTGCAGAAAACCGGCTTTCCAGTTGCCCCATTAGCTCTAGAATCCCTTACTGGACGTCTACTGCAGACGCAGGATTATCAGTCCGCCTGGGCTGTATTTTCGACGGTTGATCAGGCTGCGGTCCGTGACAAGTTGCGAGATCCCGGATTTAAAAATGAGCGCAGAATTGGATTGCCGTTCGATTGGTCCTTCGACGTAAGCGGCAGCGCGTCGGCAGAAGTCGTTGTCGACGCCAAGGGCAACCATATGGCGTTCAATGCCCCGGTCGGGACTGGTGGGCTTGTAGCTCGCCAAATGACACTTCTGCCCCCGGGGAATTACAAGCTTTCTACGATTGTAGCTGAGAACAATGTCGGGAATGATAACGCGCCAATGTGGAGGCTTCGTTGCGCCGACAACTCTAGCGTTCTGGCAGTGCTTCCTCTGCCAATTATAAATACGGCGGCAAGACGAGCACAAGTCAACTTCACGGTTAAGGGCTGCGAAGCCCAATGGCTCGAGCTAATACTAACAGCAACTGACGACCCGCAAGGAGTAGTTGGTGCAATCGACCACGTTGCTATTAGCCGTATAAGTAAAGGTGTATGAGCATGATGGCAGGCGTGGTGATTGTCATGTTTCTAGCCCTAGGTCAAAGCCGGGTCGAGCAAGAGTTAGGCTATCGGGACCCACTAGCTACAAGCAGCATAGGCCAACAAACGGCCATATTGGACGGTGACGACTCTACAAAAGCGCCAGGACGCCAAGGCCGGATATTGTCACGCCGGAACACTCGGCTAAACACTCGAATTACGACGAGCAAGCTTGCAACAATTGGCCGTTCAAGCGGTTCATCTTTGCAGGATCGTGGCAATGGTAGGAATCGTCAGACCGCCCAACCAACGACGCCGTAGCGACTGTGTTAGAACACCATGGCTGATATTCATGTATTCCCGATTTGGTCAAGTTGGTCATATTAGAATAATATGAGTGCCGCCATAAGCTTGCAACTTAACAAACCAATGGTGGCTTAAATGCTATTCAGCCCCGTACATATTCGTCTTGCTCGACCTAATTCGCTCGTAAGTATGTTATCGCGCTGGCGATATCAGGCTCTGGGCGGACTGTTCTTCGCGACGGTTCTTCCTTATCTCGTACGCATTTTTGTTTCCAGTGAATACATAGGGATGCGCCAGCTTAATCTCACATTGCTTTGGAGCGCGGTGGCAGTAATTATTGGTAACTGGCTGTGGAGAAACGTAAGTCTTTTTCCAGGTTTAGAGGCAAGCACCTTGCTGATACCCACGTTCTCAGTATCATTTGCAGCCGTTTCAATTTTTTTAGCAATCGGTAGATTTGAATATGCGCGATCTCAGCTGATTGCTGGATTTATCATCAGCATCATATGGTTTTATTTTGTGCGACATATCGCACAGCGGCATCAGTGGCTGCGCATTGGTTACCTGCCTTTTGGTGCCGTCGATGAGTTACCGCAAATGCCGCATATCAGCTGGATCAAACTTACCGGTGAAGATTGTTCGGCAGGGACTCGCGCTGCTACAAGATTCTTTGATGTCGTCGCAGCAGATTTACGGATTGATTTGCCAGATCATTGGGAGCGAGCGCTAAGTGACTTTGCACTGGCTGGTGTACCCGTATATCATGTCAAGAGCCTGACTGAGTCGTTGACTGGTAAAGTTCAGCTTGAGCATCTTTCAGAGAATAGCTTCGGATCGCTTATTCCAAATGTCTCCTTTCTTATTATCAAGCGCTTGGTCGATTGGATCGTCGCTGCGATTGCTGGCGTTATACTCTTAATACCATGCATCGTAGTCGGTATAATTATAAAGATCACGTCACCAGGACCTGCTTTATTTAGACAGCTACGCGTCGGATTTCGCGGCAAACCCTTTATGGTTTACAAGTTTAGAACTATGCAGGTCGCAGAACCCGATCCCGCTTCCGAACGACGGGCTGCTATGACACAGGCGCGCGATGCGCGGGTCACGCCCTTGGGCCGGATTTTACGGCATAGCCGGATTGACGAATTACCGCAGATTATAAACATCCTCAAGGGCGAGATGAGTTGGATCGGTCCTCGTCCCGAAGCCGAGGTATTGTCGCGTTGGTACGAGACCCAGATCCCGTTTTATAGGTATCGTCATATTGTCATTCCCGGACTAACTGGCTGGGCACAAATAACCCAAGGCCACGTCGCAGAGATTGAGGACGTTCGGGACAAGCTGCATTATGACTTTTATTATATCAAGAACTTCTCGCTTTGGATGGACTTGCTCATCATTGGACGAACAATCAAAACGGTTATAACTGGCCATGGCTCGCGCTAGGATATGGGAATTCTTACCACCTTAAATCGTTGGCGAGGCAAAAAGCCGCAAGTTTTTACGAAAATGCCCGCATCCGAACTTGAGCGCTGTTGGACTTTTTGCCCGACACGCGCGTCGGCGGGAGTTTGGGCGATTCGATATCACTCGTTGGTGTCTGGTCTACGCCGACGCCCTGCTTACTCTCTAATTAAACCAGTTTTTCCCGCCCCGCGATGGACCTGCTATTTTATTTATCTTCCAGATGCGCAGCTGAGCGAAGCTCATCGTTTTACGCTTAGAAAGCTCCGCGCCATTGGGCGACCAATTCTCGTAATATGCGCCACGCCCAATTTAGATCGAATGCCTAGCGATCTTCTTGATCTCTGCGATGCATTATTTTGGAAAAGTTTACCCGGTTATGATTTCTCGGCATACCGGATTGGATTGGATGCCATCGCTAACGGATCACCCCACGCAGATGTTTTTGTCTTAAACGACTCAGTCTATGGGCCATTTATCCAACTCGAGCCATTCCTGTCAGACCCACCTTGGGACTTAACAGGTTTCACTGCGTTTTCGTTGGTAGAAAATCATATTCAATCTTACGCTTTTCACATTAAGGACGTGACCACAAAGCTGGTGTCGTACTTGGGTCCTGCAATGCCCCGAAATCTGGTCTGTGACGACTATCGGTCTGTGGTTTATCTGCAGGAGACTCGTCTGGCGCGGATTGCAGCCAAGCATATGTCGGTAGGATCTTTTTGGTATGCTGACGCTGCTCGTTGTGGTGATCCTACTATCTACAGTGGTCTGGACATGATGGAATACGGATTTCCTTTCATGAAGAAGTCACTTTTTACCCGAAATAAGGGGCTTTATGACGTTGATACCTTAAACCGTGCTCTCCTGGATCGCGGCCATCCGCTTCCCAAGGAGCCTTAAGAATGAGCGATGCAAAAACCGACGACCGTCTGGATAGCGGGATCGCTCGCCGCGCAGTAATTGGTGCGCTTGCCCTGACAACGGCAGTAGCCCTTCAGCCGGGATGTGCGTCCGCCGACACATCGTCCAGAGACACGTATGTCGACCCGGTAAAAGAACTTTTACTTGCAATCAGCGGGGGTAGACTCTCGGCTTACCTGCAGAGAACTAAAGGTAAGTGTCCTACCATCGCGGGACTAGAGGATGAGCGTGGGGTATCTCTGCTGGAGAAGTTACGAGGCGTACCGCTTTTGATCACTCCGGGAGTTTATCTAATTCGAGCTGCGCAGAAGCAGATGGACGTGCTTCTGCCGCAGGCGGAGAAGGCAACAGGCGGGCGCATTGGCGCGGCGCGCTTCATTTTCGCCGAAGAGTCTGGCGTAATTTCGCTCAGAGCAGCGCTGTTCGGGCCTTTGATTGGGCACGCGCTTCATACGCCATCAGGTGGAAGCATTAAGCCCGCTATGTCAGCACAGCAGGTCCAAGATGCATATGACAGATTAGTTGCCGAGGGAGGCGGGACGCTGTTTTTCCCCGCGGGGACTTATCGAATTTCGCTGATTCTAACCGACCGTTCGGTGCGCGTGGCTGGAGAAGGAATGGGAGCGACGGTTCTCATGCCGGCCACGCCAGATCGGCCAGTAATCGAAGCGGCATACCGTTCTGGCTCTTGGAGCACAGTCGAGATCGCGGACCTCTCGATTGTTGGCAACGGGCAGGGCGATGGCTTCCGAGCGGGGCACATGCCGCGCCAGCTACATGACGAGTTTAGCGGTCGCACACGCTTTCGTAATGTGCGATTTTCCGGCTTGTATAAGTGTATTAGCCGTCCCTACGGCCAGATAGGCTTGTGGCTTGAAAATTGTATCTTCGAAGGAGCCGAGTATCACCTCCATTCCATAGGTACGCTAGTTCCTGGAGAAGCTATGCACGCTGGCAACGTTCTAGCGCGCGATTGTTACTTTTCTGGTGCTCGTAAAGCCGTCTTCCTAATGAAGAGCGGTGTGACCGGAACCGGACAGATAACTTTTGATCGTTGTATAATGGAGCTGAATGAAGGTTACGTATTTTACGTTGACACAATGAATGGTGTCGATGGCGTACCGGGAATGCTCGTGCGCTCTTGTTGGAATGAGGCCAATGGTACTGGAAAGTCCGTAACGATTGATCGTTCGGAAATCCCCGTTTATGCTTATTTCAAAGACGCAAGCCTCGTCCGCTTCGAAGATACGCCGCTTGGTGATCTAATACTCGTCAACGCCACAGTTGAAACAGAAGATTGCTCCCTAGATCGACTGACTTCTGTCAAGGCCGACAAGTCGTCTACATTAGTTCATCGCGATGCTCGCGGCTTTGGTGGATTTTCACCTAAAGGCGTCGTCGAAAGCGTTAGCGCTTCCTATCAATTCGGGCCAAATCGGGCTTTGTCATTTGCTATGCCAGTGCGGCGTGAACGTAACCATGAAGCTGGAAAAGGTTTCAGTGTACTGACGCAAGAAATTTGGCACCCCGGTGCGATTGTACGCATTGGCATCGCTTCGGGCGAGCGAAAGCGTCTACTTTCTCCGGTAGTTGTTCCCAAAGATTGTTGGATGGCTTGGGCTTGCGAGTGCCGCCACGTGTCGGGCAGCTTTGCTGCCCTCAGCATCCTAGGCACCGGCGGCATTTCTGCACCCTTTATGCTGGATCATGACGTTATGCGTAATGTTGCTGGATTGTCGTGGTGCGCAGCAATGACGGATGTGCACGTCGAGCTGTCATCCTCGGGGAGGAAGCAGTCTGTCGTAGATGTTGGACAAGTCCAAATTGTCAGTTTCGAGCGCCGGCAGGATGCGCTAGCCTATCTCAATTCCCACGCGTTTATATCGGCATGACTTACTCCGATTCTCACGAGCTACCACGTGTGACGCTCGTTACCGTTACATACAATGCCGCTTCTGTGTTTGACGATTTCTGGCAGTCGTTGTCAAAGCAAGTCGACGTGGAGTGGGCGCTGATTGTTGTGGACAACGCCAGCGTCGATAAAACGTCGGCGAAATTGGCTTTGATTGAACGCGACCCGAGGGTTACGGTTGTCCGCTCACCGATCAACACAGGCGCTGCTGAGGGGAACAACATCGGCGTACGGCTGGCAATGGCCCGGGCTGACCCGTATATTATTCTTTGTAATAACGATATAGTTTTCGATTCCAATATTTTGACAGGTCTTATACGCGCCAAACAGCGACTTTCGCCTGGAGCAGTTTCGCCGGTTTTAGTATTTGGTGATAATCGCAGCGCGACTTGGTTCGAGATGGGCAGTTTTTCTACGCTATTTGGCGTCCGCTGCGTTCATCATTCCTCCTTTGATGCCTTACCTAGTCAAAGCTATCTGACTTCCTACGCTCCGACAACGTTTCTGCTTTTTGACCGTGAGGTGATAGAAAGTGTAGGAGAACTGGACGCTGATTATTTCGCCTATTGGGAGGATGCTGACTACGTTTGGCGAGCTCGAAAAAAGGGTTATAAGTTATGGGTGAATCCACACACCGTTGTTGTTCATAAAGTCAGCCAATCATCGGGGGGATTTGGATCCCTATATTCTAACCATCAGTACTACAAAAACCAAATCCGCTTCGCACGTAAGCACTTTGGGCGAGTCGTCTGCGGTTATACCGTGGCAACCTCTCTTCTTAGGATAGGCGCGCGCTGGGCCCTACGACGCGATCCTTTGCCGCTAACGAAAGCCAAGATGCTCGGATTACAGGCTGGCATCTTGGCGCTGCGTGGTTAGTAGACGTGCAGCCAATTAGGCGGGCTTTTGCCCTGAGAGGGATATTGTGACGATAGCAATGCCGGTCGTGCCACACCGGGCAGGTGAGATGCACGGGCTGGCGGTGGCTCGTTGTCTAGTGGTCATCGTATGCATGCTGTTTTTGCCCTCAGCACTGCGATTCCACCTCGGGTTCTCCTCCTATGCTCCAGGCGTTATGGCTGGATGCGTGCTCGTAATCGGGTTAGCCCTGTTTGGGGTACTCGGGCGTATTCCGTCACAAGTGCTTATCAAAGGCTGGCTCATGGGCCTAATGGTGCTTGGCGCGATCGCCATTCATCTCGGCCTTTCGCTATTGCAATGGTCAGCCGATATAGAACGCGCCACAACGTCGCTTGCGGGAATGACGCTCATGGCAGGAGCGGCTCCTATTGTATTCTACGTCATTATGAATGCCGAGGATGGGGTTCTCGCGCGCAGTTTGGCAATCGTTCGGGTGGCCTTATTGGTTATGGTCGCAATGTCGATGCTTAGACTCCAACCCGTCGGACTCTTATCATCAGAACGACCGGTCTGGCCTTTTACTGAACCCTCCCACTTCGCCCTTGCATCGTTACCGTTCTTCATCGACGCAACAGTACGGTCTCCACGGCTCATCAGATGGGTGTGGCTTGGCACTATGGCAGTTATTGTACTCTTGTTACAGAGTCTTTCTTTGGCTGTTGGTTTGGCCATTGCAGCAGTGTGCTCGCTCGGACTCGCAGAGCTGATAGCCTTCCTTATAGCCGCTCTTGTAGCCACTCAGTTTATTGATCTATCCTATTATGTCGAGCGTTTGGATATCGGCTATTCAAGCACTAACCTATCATCTTTGGTTTACCTTCAAGGAATAGAGCTCATCCAGGAGGCCCTTGAGACCACTCGCGGCTGGGGTATTGCAATTCAACAACTTGGATTTGCACCAACAAACGTACTAGCTACGGAGATAATTCGTCGTGTTGGCGGTGGTGAGCAAAACTTGTCCGATGGAAGCTTTCTGGCTGTCAAGTTCGGCGCCGAGTTAGGCATTCTTGGTATTGCGCTTCTTGGGATATATATTTTCAAGCTGTTCTGGGCTATTATTCATCTTCGTCTTATCGCAGGAAATCGAGCACAAAGCCCAGTAGGTGTCACTTTCGGTCTCAGCGTTTTTACGGCGTTTTTTATTGAGTTGTTTGTTCGTGGCATTGGATATTTCAGTGGCACAGTTGTTATGGCATGCGCTTCGATAGGGGTAGTTGCCGTCGTCAAGTTCGTGTCAAAAGATACAGTCGACCTAACGAAATGAGAACAATGACCGTAGTGTTACCACAAACTCAGGGTAAGCGAGTAAAATCGATTGCTTTTAATATGCTGTTCATTGACAAGAGCCCTCTTTCTGGTCCGGGTTATTATGCCGTACAGACTTTTTACGAGATGGCTGCCCTTGTTGCCAAACGTGACGACATATCGCTAACTGCATTTGTACAGCGGTCCGCTGTTTTTCATTTTCCGACCTCGTGCCACCACCTCCTACATGTCGTAGACGATATTCCCGGCGGTAGAATTGCACGAGTCTTTTGGGAGCAGGTTAGACTTCCGTTTATAACTCGAGAAGTGCGGATCGATCTATTATTTAGCCCGGGTTTTGTTTCACCCTTTTGGGGAAGCCGATACTTTGTCGCTTGCATCCACGATATGTATTACGCGGTCATTCCTGGCCTTATAGATACTTGGCAACGCCGCTATTGGAAAACTTTTATTCCATTAACAGTCCGCCGTTGTCAGAGACTGATCGCCGTGTCTACGCAAACTGCGAGTGATCTCGTTCGAGTATTGCCGCCCGCAAAGGGCAAAGTCCGCGTTACCAAACTTGCAAGCCGCCTGTCTCCAAGCTTGGAAATAGCAGATCCAACCGTTGCACAGCCTTATATTCTAATGGTAGCAAATCTGACCGCTAACAAGAATGTCGAGACCATTCTACGAGCACTAAAGATTATCAATCGCCGTGGGCATGAACTGAGAATGGTCCATGTGGGCCGTGATCCAGATAACCGCCTAGCAGAGTCTCCAGTAGTTGCCTTGGGAAAGGTCAGTGATGAGGTGCTGTCAGGGCTGTACTGCAACGCGCTCGCTGTTGTGAATGCTTCTCTGTATGAGGGATTCGGCATGCCTGCGGTCGAGGCGCAAGCGATGGGGGCGCCTTTGATAAGCTCAAATCATCCTGCACTGCTAGAAGCGGCGGGTGCTGATGGAGCACTGTTTTACGACCCCAGAGATTCCGAGCAGTTAGCTGCTCATATTATCTCACTATTAGTCAATCCCAACTTACGCTCGTCGCTACGAGAGCGCGGTATGCAAAATGCCGCGACGATGTCGTGGACTAAGGTTGCTCAACAAACCCTCAGCGTATTTGATGAGGTTTTGACATGAGCAAGGTCGATTTGACGATTAGCTGCGTGCTTTACAATACTAGCACCGAAGAAGTACAGCGTATGCAAGAACAAGTTGCCACGATACCCTTAAAAGTACATCTTTATATCATTGATAATAGTCCAGATCTGAACCCTCAAGATCATACAAATAATAATATAACTCGTATATCTACCGGTAAAAATTTGGGATATGGAAAAGCTCACAACTTAGCTATTCGTCGATCGACTGGGCATAGTGATTATCATCTTATTGCTAATACTGATATATCATTTAACGGAAACGACTTAGTTGTATTATTGAGCCATATTCAGAAATGCCCGGACATTGGCTTAATTGCTCCTCGGGTTGTATATCCAAATGGTTCTTTACAGCATCTTTGCCGACTTTTACCCGCCCCCTTGGATCTTGTAGGACGTCGATTTTTTGGTTGGTCGAAATGGGCAGTAAGGCGCGATGAGATTTATGAACTGAGACATTGGGATTACAAACGACAGGCAGACATTCCGTTCATATCTGGATGCTTCATGCTGGCGCGCCGGTCGATTTTGGAATCCGTCCATGGTTTTGATGAAAGGTTTTTCCTTTATTTTGAAGATTTGGATTTATCGAGAAGAATCAGCGAAATTTCGAGATGCGTGTTCTTTCCCGGTGTCGAAATAACCCATCAGTATCGTTCTAAGACTAGCAACAATAAAATGCTTATCGCTTATCTTATTTGTAGCGGTATTCGTTATTTTAATAAATGGGGATGGTTCTTCGACTCCTATAGAAAATCTGTGAACTTACGCACGCTGAATGTGATAAGTCGATCCCCCCCCCCCCATGATATTGCTACCGAGACTATTGTCTCGCCGATATCCTACGCTAAGTGATCTGCATGACGGCGCCGTGTCATTCTCTCTAGTTTAATGCCACCACTAAATCAGCTTTGGTGTCCATATGCGCTTACGGGGAAATTCTTAAAATTGGCGGATGTTAATCCGTCTAGGCAGCTATGCCAACTCGCGATACTTTAGGCCTGTAGTCTGTCCGCCATGCCTCAATGATACATTTCGCCACATCAGCGTTGGGAGTAACTTTTGTTCAAAATCCTTCGCGCAAGCTTTTTATTAAAGCGTTAAAGCTCTCCACAACGCTTCCCTACGTCAGCTGGCCGGACGCGATGTAGTGCCGCCTTACCGAGTATCTCACCGTCAGACTAAAAGTAGCGCGGCCGGTTAATTGGTACCGTAGGGTTTTAAAAAGCCCCGGTCCCGGAGCCGCGGCGGCTCTGATGAAGACAAGGCCGCTAAGAGGTGCCTAGGGTTCAGGATTCATTGATTTGGGAGACGCCATCTAATCAAGCCTTGGCATGAAACCCTGGGATGAGTGACCTGTACTGGCTGACCGATGAGCAGATGGAGCGCTTGCGGCCGTATTTTCCGAAGAGCCACGGCAGGCCTCGGCAAGTGTCGAGCGCATCGCTTTATCAGTTGCAATAGCCTGCGAGGGCGCGATGCGCCAGTGCTTATGGACGCACACGACGCCGTTCAACTAGCGAAACACGCGATTGGTTCAAGGACGCTCTGCAAGCCAAAGCATCGAACCCTGCATCCAAAACTCACGGCTCGAACCCGCGAGATACGACAAGGATCGCTATTGGAGTCGCAGCCGCATCGAAATCATGTTAAGTCGTCTGAAGGACTGGCGCCGCTTCGCCACCCGCTACGATTGATGCCAAGCTGCTTCTTCTCAGCCGTCACCCCCGCAGCCACCGTCATCTTCTCGCTATGACCAGTCAGGCCTAATCCTAAGCGATCCGCAAGATACTGCCGAATTTTCCCGCCAGGTCGTGCCCGAGGGCGCGAAAAGGTGCCGTTGCCGCGGGGTCAGTCGCACGGTAGACGCGCAGCATGACCAACAACATCCTGAATCCTGTCCAACTGATTGCTTCGAAGCGCTTTGGTGACGCCCGTGGGTGGTTTACCGAGGTCTATAGCGAACCCCGCTTTGCCGAACTCGGCATCGAATGTCGCTTCGTGCAAGACAATCATTCGCTTTCGGTGCCACGTTTCACGCTGCGGGGGCTCCACTTTCAGACCCCGCCGCGTAGCCAGGATAAGTTGGTACGTTGCGTCCGCGGTAGTATCTACGATGTCGCGGTCGACGTTCGCGCAAGCTCGCCCACTTACGGGCAATGGGTAGGCGCCGAATTGTCTGCCGAGAATGGCCGGCAGTTGTTCGTCCCAGTAGGTTTTGCGCACGGCTTCCTAACGCTCGAGGATAATAGCGAGGTCAGTTATAAGGTTTCTGACCTATATGCGCCCGATTGCGATGGCGGCATCCGCTGGGATGATCCAGCGATCGGTATCGACTGGCCGATGCCACCGGGTGTGAGCCCAGAGCTATCTGCCAAGGACGCAATCCTACCGCTGCTTGCTCAGTTCCATTCGACATTCATCTACGACGGGGTGCCACTGGCCCCTCTCTCCACGCTCGACTGATCAAAGGACAAGTCATGCGCATTTTTGTCACCGGCGGCGCCGGCTTCATCGGTTCGGCCCTCGTCCGTCACCTGATCGAAAACACCGATCATGAGGTCCTCAACTTCGACAAGCTGACCTATGCGGGCACGCTGACGACGGTCGAGCGCGTCGCGGATTCGAACCGCTACCGCTTCGTCCAAGGCGACATCTGCGATGCGGACGCGGTCCGCGGGGCGATCGCTGGGTTCAAGCCCGACGTGATCACGCATCTCGCGGCCGAGAGCCATGTCGACCGCTCGATCGACGGCCCCGGCGCGTTCGTCCAGACCAACGTCGTCGGCACCTTCACGATGCTGAGCGAGGCGCGCGCCTATTGGTTGTCGCTTGGCGACGCGGCGAAGGCGGCGTTCCGCTTCCACCATATCTCGACCGACGAGGTGTACGGCTCGCTCGGCGAGACCGGCCTGTTCACCGAAGAAACGCCCTATGATCCGCGTTCGCCCTATTCGGCGTCGAAGGCGGGGTCGGACCATCTCGTCAGCGCCTGGGGCCACACCTTTGGCCTGCCCGTGCTGATCACTAACTGCTCGAACAATTACGGGCCGTATCACTTCCCCGAAAAGCTGATCCCGCTGATGATCGTCAAGGCGCTCGCGGGCGCAGACCTGCCCGTCTACGGCAAGGGCGACCAGGTCCGCGACTGGCTGTATGTCGAGGATCATGTCCGCGCGCTGCACGCGGTGTTCGAAAAGGGCGAGCCCGGCCGGACCTACAATGTCGGCGGAAACAACGAGAAGCAGAATCTCGAGGTCGTGAAGACCGTCTGCACGATCCTCGATCGTCTCCGCCCGCGCGCCGATGGCCAGTCCTATGCGACGCAGATCACCTATGTCGCCGACCGCCCCGGCCACGACAAGCGCTATGCGATCGACGCGACGCGGATCAAGGACGAGCTCGGCTGGGAACCCGCCGAGACGTTCGAGACGGGCATCAAGAAGACCGTCGCCTGGTATCTCGACAACCAGGACTGGTGGCAGGCGATCGTCGCCGAGCACAAGGCCGACCAGCGTCGCGGGCTTTCGGTATGAGCGATGCTTCTGCAGCTGGCGGTCTGAAGCGGATCCTCGTCACCGGCGGGAACGGCCAGCTCGGCACCGAGCTCAAGCGCTATGCCTGGCCCGAAGGCTGGGCCGTTACCGCGATCGACATCGACGAACTCGATCTGCGCGACACCGCGGCGATCGCCGCGATGGTCGCGGGCGACCATGACGGCACGCCCTGGGCCGCGGTGATCTCCGCCGGCGCCTATACCGCGGTCGACAAGGCGGAGAGCGACATCGTCACCGCCTGGGCGGTCAACGCGATGGCGCCCGCGGCGTTTGCCGAGGCGTGCGCGAAGGCGGCGATCCCGATCGTCCAGGTCTCGACCGATTACGTCTTCGACGGCGCGCGCGAGGGCGCGTGGGAGGTCACCGATCCGGTCGCGCCGCTCGGTGTCTATGGCGCATCAAAGCTTGGCGGCGAACTCGCGGTACGGACTTCGGGCGCGCGCCACGCGATCGTCCGGACCGCCTGGGTGGTCAGCGCGCACGGCAACAATTTCGTCAAGACGATGCTGCGCGTCGGCGCGACCAACCCGACCCTGCGCGTGGTCAATGACCAGCATGGCAGCCCGACGTCCGCGGCCGATCTCGCCGCTGCGCTCGCGACGATCGCGATGCGCCTCGTCGAGGATCCCGCTGCCCCCACCGGCGTCTATCATTTCAGCAACGCCGGCGCGGTCACCTGGGCCGGCTTCGCGCGCGAAATCTTCGCGCAGAGCGCCGCGCGGGGTGGGGCGACCGCCGAGGTCGATGGCATTTTGACCAGCGAATACCCGACGCCTGCGACGCGCCCGGCAAACTCGCTGCTCAGCCATGACGCGATCACGCGCGACTATGGCATCCATCCGCCCGCGTGGCAGACCGCGCTCGGCAACATCCTCGACGAACTGCTCGGGGTCCCCAAGAAGGACATCTCTCAATGAAGGGCATCATTCTCGCCGGCGGATCGGGCACGCGGCTCCATCCGGCAACGCTCGCTGTGAACAAGCAGCTGCTGCCGGTCTACGACAAGCCGATGATCTATTATCCGCTGTCGGTGCTGATGCTCGCGGGCATCCGCGACATACTGATCATCTCGAGCCCCGAATATATCGACAATTACCGTCGCCTGTTCGAGGACGGGTCCGCGTTCGGCCTCGCCATCTCCTATGCCGAACAACCCAGGCCCGAGGGCCTCGCCCAGGCGTTCACGATCGGCGCGGACTTCATCGGTGACGACGATGTCGCGCTCGTGCTGGGCGACAACATCTTCTTCGGCGCGCATCTGACTGATCTGCTGGCGAGCGCGGTCGGGCGCAAGGGCGGCGCGACGGTCTTCTCCTACCGCGTCGACGATCCCGAGCGCTACGGCGTCGTCGAGTTCGGCGAGGGCGGCAAGGCCGTCAGCCTCGAGGAAAAGCCGGCAAAGCCCAAGTCGCACCATGCGGTCACGGGCCTGTATTTCTACGACAACCGAGTCGTGCAATTCGCCCGCGACCTGAAACCGTCGCCGCGCGGCGAGCTCGAGATCACCGATCTCAACCGCATCTACATGGAAGCGGGCGACCTGTTCGTTGAACAGATGGGCCGCGGCTATGCCTGGCTCGACACCGGCACGCACGACAGCTTGCTCGAGGCGAGCGAGTTCGTGCGTACTATTCAACATCGCCAAGGCATTCAGGTCGCCTGCCTAGAAGAGATCGCATTTCACCAAGGCTTTATAACCGCTGATAAAGCTCGAGAGGCGGGCGAGCGCTTTAAAAAAACGAGTTATGGTCGTGCTATATTGAATGCAGTGGATATGGCTTAACTCACTGATGCTTGCTGAAATTAAGCCTTGTATTTACATTTTACCATAAGTTCCTATTATTATTTGGTTAACAGCAGTGTTGTATTGTAAATACATTTTATAGTGTATTGTCAAAACACTTCATAGCCCATGGACATATATAGGAGGCCAAGCTAGCGTACCAAAATTAGATGGTGGGGGAATGCATGAAGGTCGGAGAAATGACGTCGCGGAAGCGGCGCGTGCGTATGTGTGCGTTACAGACAAGCGCAATCGTGGCGACGTTTTTTGTGGCAGGCCCAGCATTCGCACAATGCGCGCCGGATCCCACGGTCGCCAATGGTACGACGACCTGCATAGGCACTGATCCCGATGGGCTATCAGTCGCAACCAACAATAGTCGCATCGTCATTGCAAGCGGTGCGACCGTACGCCCCGGCAGTAGCACTGCCGCGATCGTCAGCCGGGCCAGTAATGCGTCCTTCGACATCAATGGTCTGGTCGACGGCGGGGCGGGCAAGGCCGGGCTGTTCGTAACCACCGGCACGCCGTTCACGACGATATGCACGGATCCCTATGCGGGCGCGTCGGTAAATTACTGCGTCATCGGCTCTACCCTGACCAACTATCCGTCGGCCAGTGCGATGGTGACGGTCGCGGCGGGCGGCACGGTGACGGGCGCGCAAGGGATCCTGATCCAGCGCGATGCCAGCAACACCAATGGCTATATCTCGGCCTCGATCGATAATGCCGGGACGATTAGCGGTACCGCAGGCCCCGCGGTGGTTGCGAACCAGACGGGCTTTGGCTCGCTCTCGGTCACCAACCGCGCGACCGGGACGATCGGCGGTATCACCGGCACGGTCTCCTACGTCACGAACGCCGGAACGATCGACGGAGGCGGCAATGCCGCGCTAGCCTCGACGGTGTCCGGGATGAACGTCGTCAACACCGGCCGGATCGTGTCGAGCGGATCGGCCGCGACGCTGAGCGATACCGGCAGCTATCTCTACGTCAGCAACGCGACAGGCGCGGTGATCGGGGGCAGCACGACCGCGATCCGTACCGGCGGTGCGCTGTCGCTGACTAATGCGGGCACGATCAACGGATCGGTGGTTTCGACCGCCGGGTCGGGAACGAGCAGCACGATCGATACGCGCCAGGGCGTGATCAATGGCGATCTGGTGCTGGGCGCTGGCAACGACACGCTCCGCGCGCGCTATGACGCTGCGACCGGTCGGATTGCCTCGATTACCGGAACGGTCGACGGCGGAGCGGGGAGCGATACGCTGGCGTTCGGCGTCGATGCCGATGCGGTGTTCACCCGTGCGGTGCTGCCGACCAATTTCGAGCTGTTCGGCTTCGACCTGAGCAACCATGCGGTCGCGACGCTGGCCGCGGGCTTCACGTCCGGCACCGGTATATCGGTCAGTGGCACGGGCGTGCTCGTCAACCAGGCCGCGCTCGTGACCAACGGGCAGGCCGTGGTCGCGGCATTCTCGTCCTATGGTCTCGACTTCACCAACCAGGGATCAATCACCGCATCGCTCAGCGGCACCGGCCTGTTTGCCGTGGGCGCGCCCGCGACGGTGACCAATTCGGGCATGATCACCGCCAATGGCGGCTCGGGCGTGCAGGCCTATACGACGCTGACCAACAGCGGCGTGATAACGGCAACGGGGACCGGCGCTGCGGTCGTCTATGGCACGCTGGCCAATAGCGGGACGATTCGTTCGACCGCGGGCATTGGCGCGACGATTTCCGGCGGGGGTTTCAGCGGATCGACCAACGACGGGACGATCATCGGCGCGACCACCGGCCTCTCGCTGTCGGGCGGGCGACTGGTCAACACGGGCACGATAACAGGCGGCACCACTGGCGTTTTGCTGGGATACGGCACCGCGCTGATCAACGCCGCGTCGGGCACGATCACGGGCGGGACCGCGGCAGTGAGCGGTACTGGATCGTCCGTCGCAATCGTCAACGCTGGCCAGATCGCCGGTACGGTGAACCTCGTTTCACCCTACAGCTTCGATTCAAGCAACGATGTGTTCGTCGATGCGGGCGGCACGGTGACCGGCGCGATCCGGCTGGGTGGCGGTGACGATATGCTCGTCGTCGACCTGGCGAGCACAGGCACGCGATCGCTGGCAGGGGCGGTCGGCGGGGTCGATGCGGGCGCCGGCTATGATACGCTGCGCTACCGGGTCAATGCCGATGCCAGCGCGGCGCTGGCACTGACCGGCGGGTTCGAGGGGCTCGCCTATGAACTGACCGACGCCGCGGCGCTGACGCTGACCGCCGCGACGCCGTTTGCCACCACGATCGGGCTGACCGGCAACGGATCGGTGACGCTGAACGGGACGATCTCGGCGACGGATCGCACGCTGATCGATACCGGGATCCTGACGGTCGACCAGCTGACCATGGGCACGGCAGGGCCGGCACAGGCGCTGACGATCACCAACGCCGGCACGCTGGCGCTGACCACGACCACGCAGAACAACTTCTATTCGACGCTGGCGGCGATCGCCGCAGGCACCGCCGACGTCACCAACAGCGGCATGATCACCGTCGCCAATGCGGCCGGCCGCTATTATCCGGCAGTCGCGATCAGCGGCGGGAACAGTGTTACCAACAGCGGCACGATTACCCTGAGCGGAGGCGGCACGGCGATCAGCGGTGCGCGCGACATCGTCAATTCGGGCACGATCACGGATATTTCCGGCACCGGTACGGGCGCAGTCGGCGTGACGGCCTTCACCACACTGGCCAACAGCGGCACGATCCGGGTCGACGGTACCGCCGTGCAGGGCAGCAATTATTATTACTATAATCCCATGCAGATCACCAACAGCGGCACGATCGAGAGCCGCAAGGCGACCGCCGTCATGCTGGGCTATGGCAGCGTACTAACCAACGAGACGACCGGGACGATCAGCGGGCTGACCGCGATCGACCTCTCGAGCGGCGGGACGATCGTCAACCGCGGCACGATCATCGGCGATGTCGCGGCGACGTCGCCCTACGCCTATTCGAGCGCCGTCTACGTCGCGGATGGCGGCACGGTCACCGGCAACGTGACCTTCGGGTCGAGCACCGACATGTTTCTTCAGACCGGCGCTGCGACCGGGGTGAGCGGGACGATCGATGGCGGCGCCGGCTTCGACATCTTCGGCTGGTCGCGCAACGCCAGCGACAGCATCGCGCTCGACCAGCGGACGGGGATCAATTTCGAAGCCGATTACGTCGAGGCGCTCGGCGCCGACACCCGCGTGACGTTGACCGCGGCGAACCCTGTCACAAATGACCTGTACCTTCGGGGCGACGGCACGATCGTCAACGAGGCGACGATCGATGGCGCCGCGTGGACCTATCTTCCGATCAGCACAGCCGGGCTGGCCCAGACCAACGGGCTGGCCGCGTTCGTCAACCGGGGCACGATCTCGGGTGGCGTGAGCGGCGCGGTCTACGCCTTCACCAATAGCGGCACGGTCGGCGCAGAATCGCTTCTGTCGAACGCAGTCTACCAGGGCGTTTCGTCGGGAACATTGTCCTTCGACAACAGCGGCGCGATCGCCTCGTCGGGCGACTATTACACCGCAAGCCTGGAAGGCTATGGCCTCGACGGCCTCACCGCAACCAACAGCGGCACAATCACGGGCGGACTCGCGATATCGGCCACCACGGTTCTCGACCAGACCGCCCCCGTCACAATCGCGGTCGCCAATAGCGGCACGATCACGTCCGCCGCTGGCAACGCGCTCGTGATCTCGACCGGCAGCGATTACTATTTCGGCGGCCCGAGCGCGGTCACGCTGACCAATGACGGTACCGTCACCGCCAGCGGAGAAGGCGGCGTTGCCGCGCGGCTGTACATGCAGGGCGGGTTCGGCTCAAAGGTGAGCTCGACCTACGCGATCGCCAATACCGGAACGATCGAGGCGACCGGCAACGGCCTGACCCAGACCTATCAGGATTGGGACGGCACGCGCTACACCTATACCATTCCGGCGGCCGGCCTACTGTTGGATACCGGGACCAATGTGACCGGGACGATCACCAACAGCGGGACGATCCAGGCGACCGGCACGTCCGCAGTCGCGCTGCTGGTATCGGGCACCGCGCTCGACCTGACCAACAGTGGCATGATCCGGGGCGGCACCGGCAGCGTGCTGGCGAACGGCTACCCGCTTGACGGCACCAGCCTGGCCGGTGCGATCCAGAGCTGGGCCGGCGCCGATGACCGGATCGTCAACACCGGTGAGATCTTCGGGTCGGTCGATCTCGGCGACGGCAACGACAGCATCGAGAATCGCGGCCGGATCGAGGGCAACGTCTCGCTCGGCGCGGGCGACGACAGCTTCCTCCAGCGCGCGGATGCGGTGCTGGTCGGCACCGTCGATGCGGGCGAGGGCAATGACGGCCTCATCGTCGATGCGACCGTGGGTGGCGCGGTCAATGGCAACCAGTTCGTCAATTTCGAGCGCTTCACACAGGTTGGCAGCGGCAATGTCGCCTATTCGGGGACTTTCCGCTTCGACACGATCGGCGTGTCGGGCGGCGAAGTGACGGTCGCGGCCGGACAGGTCCTCACCAGCGCAGGCACGGTGACGATCACCGGCGGAGAGGCGGCCGAAAGCGTGACCAATGCCGGAACGATCGCCGGCAACGTCGACCTAGGCGCGGGCGACGACCGCGTCGTCAACACCGACACGATCCAGGGCGCCGTCTTGCTCGGCGCCGGCAACGACCGCTTCGTCGAAGGCACCGGCAGCAGCGTCGCGGGCGGCGTTGATGGCGGCGCGGGCGACGACCTGTATGGTGTCACGCTCGCCGGCAACCGCAGCGGCATCGGCCAACGCAGCAACTTCGAGCGCTTGAGCGTCGAGGGCAATGGCACGTTGGGCCTGACACTCGATCAGGGCTTCCAGTCGATCGCACTCGCCGGCACCAGTCTCAACCTCGCGCTGGATGGCTTCGTCGTCGGCACCGTGACGGGCTCAGACGCGGCCGAGACGCTGGCGGTCGACGGCGATGTCGCCATGGTCTCGCTTGGCGCCGGCAACGACGAACTGGCGCTCGGCGCGACGCGTGCAGGCGGGCTCTACATGGGCGGGGCAGGCTCCGACCTGTTGCGCTTCACCGCGAACGCACCGGTCACCCTGGCGGGCACGGCAACCGGCTTCGAGCGTATCGCGCTTGCAGGTGGTGCGCTGACCGTGACGGGAACGCTCGGGACCGCCGGCACCGCGCTGACGTTCGGCGACGATGCGCAGAGCGTCACCGTCGCACCGGGCGGCACGCTGGCCGGAACGATCGATCTCGGTGCGGGCAATGACGGCTTCCGCCTGACGGCAGGCGGTACGCTACTCGGCACCGTCTCGGGTGGAGCCGGGACCGACACGGCGACGCTCGAACTGGTGGGCGACCGCACGCTCGGCGCCGACATGCTGCGCGACTTCGAGATCCTGAACGGCGAAGGCAGTGGCACGCTGACGCTGACGGGCGCTCAGACCTATGAGCGCGTCAATGCTGTGACCAACCTGACGATCGGCTCGGGGGCGTCGCTCACGGCTCCGGTCGTGTTCGGGGCAGCCGATAAACGCTTCACGGTTGCGGGCAGGTTCGCAGGGTCGGTCGACGGCGGGGCTGGTACGGACGCGATCCTGGTATCGGGCGGCAGCGCCGCGGCACCGGTCGCATTCGGCTCCATCGCGAATGTCGAGGCGTTCGGCATGACCGCAGGCTATGCGACGATCGCCGGCGATGCATCGCTGAATACTGTCGACATGTCGGGTGGTCGACTTGTCGGCCTGGCGGGATCGACGATCCGCGCGGCGCAGATCGTGGTACGCTCGGGCGCGACCTTCGGGTCGGCCGGGTCGGTGATCGGCAATATCGCGGTCGCAGGCACGCTCAGCCCAGGGGCTTCGCCGGGTACGATGACGGTGACGGGCAACGTCTCGCTTGCGAGCGGATCGGTGTCGCTGTTCGAGATCACGCCGACCGTGGCCGACAAGCTCGTGATCAACGGTGGGCTTTCGATCGCGACGGGGTCGACGCTCCGCATCGTCGCGGAAGGTGCGATCCGGCCGGGCACGTCCTACGACCTGATCGTCGCAAGCGGCGGGATCGCCGGTAGCTATACGACGATCGACAAGTCGGCGTCGCTGTTCGGTTTTGTCGTGCAGCGTGCCGACCGGATCCAGCTGCTCGGGCAGTTCCTCGGCGATCCCGCGTTCAACCCACAGGTCGCGCGCAGTATCGATTATGCCAATGCCGCGATCCAGGTGCAGCCGGCGACCAGTATGCTGTTCGCCGCCTTGCCCGCGCTGCTGACCGCGAGCGGCGCATCGAACAGCCAGGCGTTCGCGCAATTGACGCCCGAAGCCTATGCCTCGGCGACACAGATGGGCGTCGACCAGACGCTGAGCCTGACCGATGTCGCACGCGGACCGGGCTTTGCGACCACCGACCGGGAGGACGTCGGCCTCTTCACCTTCGCGCAAGGCATCGCGCAATGGCATACGCTCGGTGCCGATCGCGACGCGGGTACCGCGAAGGCCCGCAGCAGCGGTTACGGCTTCCTCGGCGGGATCGGAATCGGCAACCGTGACTGGTCGGTCGGCGTGTTTGCGGGCTATCTCGACAGCCACCAGCGGATCACTGCCCTTGGCGCCGCGACCAGCACCGATGGTGTCGTCGCAGGGGTTCACGGCCGCTACACGGCAGGCAACGTCCGGATCGGCGCGTCGATCCTGTATGATGGCGGCGATGCCCGCACCACGCGCGCGCTGCCGGGGGCGAGCAGCGCCACCGGGCGCTACGGCCTGCACAGCTGGGCGAGCGACCTGTCGGTCGGCTATGCGCTGGCCATGGCGAATGACTGGACGCTGACCCCCAAGGTCGGCGTGACCTATCTGCGCACCACCCGAGACCGGGTGAGCGAGGCCGGCGGGCCGTTTGCCCTGACCGTGGCGCGCGACCGCCATGTCACGGGCTTTGCCGATGCCGGCGTGACGTTCGCGCGCAGCGAGGCGTCCGACGCCGCATTCCGTCCCTATGTCGGGTTCGGCGCCCGCACCCGGATCGAAGGGAAGCGGGCCGATGCAGTCGCAGGCTATGCCGGTGCACCGCTGACGCTGACCGCGCTGGGCGCCCCGCGCGCACGGGTGACCGGTACGGCAACGGCCGGCGTCGCATACCGCCTGCCTAGCGGCGTCGAGTTGTTCTCGACGGTCGAAGCGCAGACCGGCCAGGACGACCACCGCGAGAACATCGCGACGGGCGTGCGGCTGCGATTCTAAAACAGAGGATGGCTACATGTCGATGTGTCGACATGTAGCCATTTATATGCCGCTGCCTGTCAGAATCCGGCTTCACCTGCATAGCAGGGCCTCGCCACCAGCTTGGGCAGCAAGGAATGCCTATCGGCTTTGTGCAGGAGTTGAGTTGAGCCCGGAAATCCCCTCGATCGGGTTCAGGACCGGCCAGCCCTGACCAGTAAATCTCCCGCCGTTTACCGGCTCAACGAATACACAGAGAGCGACAATGTCTTCGTGCCGCTGACCGCGATGGGGGGTAACGTTAAATTACGTTTACCTGGTTTCAAAGCCGAGGCGACGGCAGCGCTCATGCTTGTGAACATCGCGACCATGCATATCCCGGCACATATTGATCCGGGGCCGTGATGTCGCAGTAGCTTAAATCCCTCACGGCGAAGGGGCTTCTGTTAGGGGACGGTAATGGAAACCTTTACGATGAGCTTGTTCTCTCAGGTAAGATTATAAGATCAATTTATGAAATAATAATATTGACATGCTATCTTAGACTATTACCATATTACTCCACCATTCCTAATAAGTAAGTTATCATACCGATATAGATAAAGGGAAAATATAGGTACAAGCAGTAATAGACGGGGGACCGTTTACCCGCAAGAGCCTATACCATTACCTTTGAGAGACACGCGACTAACACGTTGGCGCGGACCATAGTTCAAGCAGAACCAGTTTGGATTGAATATTTCGATAGAGAGGGTAACAGCTTCATTCCCGGCTGATACGGAGTTTTCGACAGCTCTGACCGCCGAATGGCGATAATGGGAAGAAAGCGGACGGTCCGGTTATGGGAAGGCGGACTGCGACAGCCGACCTTGCGCGGCGCTGCTGCCTTTCCCGATCGGGATGGTTGATTGGGAAAGCGCACCGCGCCGACTCCGAACCGTTCGGCCGCTCGTCGGCGCCATGGCCCCCTTTAACAACAGCAACGACACGGTCTCGCAAATCACGCGATCAAGCTCGGCCTATCGATACGAAACTCCTGCGCCCGCACGGATTGTGAATCAGAAATTGACCGCCGTGTGAAGCCTGATGATCCAGCTCGGCTGCTCTGGTAAAAATTTGCGACAAATTCCTGAGTTTAACCATCGGGCAACCCTTTGCATTCCAGTAAACTGCAAGTGATAAACAGGGCGGATGTCATGCGCGGCACGAAGGCGGGGCTCCTGCGATCCGCAGCATTGAGCTGCGGGTTGTTTCTCAGTGCATGCGGCAGCAGCGGCGGCGGCATCAATTCGATACCGACTCCGCCCAACGCATCCGTCCCGCCAACCACGCCAGCGCCTGTTCCTACACCAACGCCGACACCGGCACCCGCACCCGCACCCGCACCGACAGCGACGAATTACGACACAAGCGAATATCGTGCGACAGTGGGTGCGGTGTCGATGAACGCGCTCACAGCCTATAATCGAGGTGCGACAGGCCTGGGCATCGGCGTCGGCGTCATCGACAGCGGTATCGACCTGCAAAGCGACGAGTTCGGTAGCCGTATCTCCACCGCCTCGACCGGGGTCGCCGGCAACACATCGATCGACGACGAGGGAGGGCACGGCACCGCCGTTGCCTTCACCCTCGCCGGAAGGCGCAACGGCACCGGCACGCACGGCGTCGCGTTCGACTCAACGCTGATCGGGTTGCGCGCGGATCGCCCCGGCACCTGCGTCGGTGGCACCACGGACGACGCCGAATCGGGCTGCAAGTTCTTCACCGATGCGATCACCCGCGGGGTCGATACCGCGCGGACAGCAGGTGCGAAGGTCATCAATATCTCGCTTGGCGGATCGGCGATGCCGCAAAGCCTGAAGGATGCAGTCGGCCGGGCGACGCTGGCCGGGATCATCGTGGTGATCGCGGCAGGCAACGACGGCACCGACAATCCCGACCCCTTCACCGATGTCGCCAATGACAGCATCGCCCGCAACATGGTGATCATCGCGGGTTCGGTCGGTGCAGGCGACACGCTGTCCACGTTCAGTGACAAGGCTGGCACGGGCGCTGCACATTTTCTCACCGCAGTCGGCGAGCGGGTCCCCGCACCGGACAATAACGGGGCTAATTTCCTCTGGTCGGGAACGTCGTTCGCCGCCCCGCAAATCTCCGGCGCCGTCGCTTTGCTCGCACAGGCGTTCCCCAATCTTAGTGGCGCGCAGATCGTCGACATACTGTTCAAGAGTGCGCGCGATGCCGGCCCCGCAGGAGTCGACGCGATCTATGGCAATGGCGTGCTCGACCTGACGCGCGCATTCCAGCCGCTCGGGACGACGTCGGTCGCGGGGTCGAGATCTGCGATCTCGTTCGTCACCAACGGCATGCTGTCGGCACCGATGGGCGATGCCGCGCAGGGGGCGCTGGGTGCGGTCGTCCTCGACGGCTACGCCCGTGCCTTCGCGACCGATCTTGCTTCGACGATCGGCCGCAGTGCACCGTCGCCAACGTTGGGCGGCATGCTTCAATCAAGGACCCGGGCGGTTGCCGTGGCGCGTGGCGGCATGACCGCGTCGATGACGTTGGTGCCGAAGTCACGTGGTTTCGGATCAGGTAGCACAGACAATGATAATAGGCGGTCGATCCTGACCAGGGCCGACGTTTATCCAAACGCTGGTCCGAATAGCGGGTTCGACGCCGGGCAATCGCGCGCGATTGCCGCAACGATGACGCAACGGCTTGGCGAGACGCTGTCGTTCGGGCTCGGCGTTGCGCAGGGATCGAGTGCAATAACTGCGCAGCTGACGGACCAGTATGAACCGGCATTTCTCGTTGCCACCATGTCGGGCCTCGGCTTCGACAGCAGCGCGCGGGCGTCGAGCGCGGTGCGGCAGCGGTTTGGCGGGTTCGGCGTAACTGCGGGGATTGAAACCGGCGATGTGCTGTCGCGCCGCGAGGCAGATGGATTTGCGCGTACCGGCTGGCGGCGGTCGGGCTATGAGCGCGTCGCGATCGGTGTCGATCGGCAATTCGGCGCGGTGTCGACGTATGTCTCGGCTACCCGGATGAGCGAGCAGAATACGTTTCTAGGTGCGAGACTCGATGCCGGGCTAGGTGCTGCGCGTGCAGCGAGCTGGTTTGCCGATGCCAAGGCGCGGTTCGACGGCGGCGATGGCTGGTCGATCGGCGGCTCGTTTCGCCAAGGCTGGTCCAGCACGCATATCCGCGGCGGTCTCAACGGCGGCGGCATGCTCCATTCCCGAGCCTTCGCAGCCGATATCGGCAAGGCGGGCCTATTCGGTGCCGACAGTATCGGCCTGCGCATCGCCCAGCCTCTGCGGGTCACAAGGGGCGGGATCAATATCGCGCTGCCGACCGCCTATGACTATGCGACCAGCCAGGTAACCGGCTGGACCACGCAGCGCCTGAACCTCACGCCAAGTGGCCGCGAGCTTGATATCGAGACCCGGTACGGCCTGCCGGCGTTTGGTGGCGGACTTGAAACCAATCTGTTTCTGCGCCGCGACCCCGGCAATTTTGCGAATATTCCGACCGATTACGGTTTGGCGGTGCGCTTCAACCGCGGATTCTGACACGCGGGGCAGCTGGACTGTCGGCCCTGATCCACGCGGTTGGATTGCCTGTTCTGATCACACAACGGTGGCCAAGCCTTGGACGGGATCTCGGCGATGCAAGGAAGAGAATAGCGGAAGCAACAACGGGCCGGTTCAGTCCGAGAACAAAATGACACTTTAAACGTCGCAGCTGGGATGGAAGGGATATTGGACTGCCTGCCGGTTGGCAGCCGAACGTCATCATTGTAACGTCCGGTCGTTCCGTCAGTCATGCCCCACTCTTATTTAAAAATAGGCCCTGTCAGGTCATTTAAGGGGCCCACCCCAACCTATGATCGAGGGTAAGGCACATTTAGGCTGGATGTCGTCTGCCGATATAAGTGAAGTGGCCGATGAACCAGTTATGGGCTGTTGTGGTATTAACAAGAACTTTACCTGCTGGGAATACGAAGCCCTTGATCCTAGGGGGGACTTCAATGCATTTATTTCACTCAATGGCGAACGGTCAGTTTCAGAGCGCGCGGTCGCGCCTAGCTTCTATAAAAGCGAGCTTGCTGTCTTCCGCACTTGCTGGACGCGTTGCAAGGCTAAACGTGAAAACACCGGCTGCGTTTGTTGCAGCCGGGCTGGCGCTTGCGCCGACCTACGCTCTAGCAGATCCAATTATTCTAGACGGTCTTTTCATCAAGATTGGCTTGAACGATGCAGGAACCTTGGGCGTTGGCGGCAATACGCGTCCAGGGATCTTATACGACGGCACCGGGTCCGGTACATTCAACCCAAACTACGATTACCTTACACCCGGTACCCCGTTCGAGGGGTTTTCTATCACGGGCAACACCACTACCGGCTTTAGCTTCGTAAATAACAATTCTTCCCTTTATTCATCACCTAAGGGATCACTCATCAGTTACAGCGGCGTGGCGTACGATGGCGCCACATACGCAAATCGTGCGGTATGGACAGGCACATACGGCAGCGATTTTAAGGTAATTAATGATTATTTTTTTAATGATAGCGACCAGCAGCTTAGCATTAAAACTACCATCACAGCATTAAATGAAATATCGGATCTCGCATTTTCACGTCAGATCGATCCTGACGCAGTTGCTGCGCCGGGTGATTACTCTTCTACAAATAACTTCCGTGGCGCAGAGGGCATCCCTGCGAGTGATCTGGTCTATGCCGAAGCGCTCGCTTCCAAGTATGTCATCGGACTTTATACAAATTCCCTGATTACCCATAATTCTGCAGTGACATCCTGGACAACGGATACAGCCTCGTATCTGGCGGGCACCAACATAGGAAATGGCGACAATGTCATTGGTTTGGGCTTTAACATCGGTCGCCTAGCCGTAGGCGAAAGCGCGACGCTGAACTACAGCTATATTTTCGGTACAAACATTCGTGCTGCCGTCGATGCGAGCCCACCGCCTGTTCCCGTAGCCACGTCGATCACAACTACTGCGACGACTGATGAACTAAGTGCAGGGCGCGTGCTGCCCGTCTTTGATGGAGGCACACTGCATGCCAGCGGCACAAGCACGCTGGCTACCGATCTGACCCTGAACACAGGGGGAGGGACGATCAGCACAGATGGTTATGCCGTTACTGCGTCGGGCATTATTAGCGGCACCGGTGAACTGACAAAAACAGGCACGGGTACCCTCGCGCTCAGCGGCGGCAACACTTACACCGGTCAGACGGTTATCTCCGAAGGAACGTTGGCCCTTGCCGGCGACGGCAGCCTTGCTGCCTCGAGCGGGGTGACCGCCAACGGCATCTTCGACATTGCCGGTCATACCGGCCCGGCGACCATCCAGACGCTGGATGGCACGGGCACGGTGATGCTGGGCGGCAACGATCTGGTGCTGAGCAATGCAGCGGATCGCTTCGACGGTACGCTGAGCGGCACGGGCGATGTGACCGTCGCAGGTGGCACCCAGGTGTTTACCGGCGCCAACAGCTTTGGCGGGCGTACCGTGGTCACAGATGGCGCCGCACTCGGTCTTGCCGGCGACGGCAGCCTTGCTGCCTCGAGCGGGGTGACCGCCAATGGCATCTTCGACATTGCCGGTCATACCGGCCCGGCGACCATCCAGACGCTGGATGGCACGGGCACGGTGATGCTGGGCGGCAACGATCTGGTGCTGAGCAATGCAGCGGATCGCTTCGACGGCACGCTGAGCGGCACGGGCGGGGTGACCGTCGCAGGTGGCACCCAGGTGTTTACCGGCGCCAACAGCTTTGGCGGGCGTACCGTGGTCGCAGATGGCGCCACGCTGATCGTGAGCGGAGGCGCTGCGTTATCGGATATGTCCGCGATCCGTAACGATGGCACCTTCGAGCTTCTGTCGAACGAACGAGTTGGTACCATTGAGGGGGCGGGCGCAATCCGCCTCACCGGCGGGGCGCTCACGACCCTCAATGACGAGGCGACGGTATATTCTGGCACAATCTCGGGCCAGGGCGGGCTAATTAAAACGGGAACCGGCACACTTACGCTCAGTGGCGCGAACACGATGACGGGCGGCTTGATGATCAATCAGGGCGCGGTCCACGTGACGCAAGCCACTAATCTGGGCAACGGTACCGTCTCGATTGGCGCTGGAATGCTGCAGACAGGCAGCGACTTGATTGCTGGCAATGCCGTGCGCCTGAACGATGCGTCGAGCGTGATCGATACCATGAACCATGACGTGACGTTGAGCGGTATCGTCTCGGGCGATGGTACTCTCAATAAGCTGGGAACGGGCACCCTTACGCTCACCGGTACTAACACGCAGAACGGGATCAACGTGAGAGGCGGTACCTTAGCCTTCACGTCCGACAAGGCGCTCGGCGCGGCAGGCAGTACCGTTACCATACAAGACAATACTACGCTGCGTACGCTAGCCGACATGACCATCGACCACACTCTGCAGGTGAACAACACCAAGTTGGCGGCTTTCGATACCGGTGCGTACAACATCACCATGGCAGGAGACATCCTGGGAGCAGGCATCGTCCAGAAGACCGGCACAGGTATGCTGACTCTCACCGGCTCGAACAGCCAGGTGGTGATCGACGTCCTGGGCGGTAGCGTGTTGGCGACCCAGCAGTCGGCAGTTGGAGCTGCGGGCGGCGACATCTTCCTCCGACAGGACAGCCGATTCTCCGCCGGCTCGACGATGGATCTTACTCAACGCATCCACGTCACTGGGACCAACGCAGTGCTGGACACAGGCAGCAACACCGTAACGTTGCTGGGTGTGGTCGATGGTGATCAATGCCTGATGAAGCAGGGCAGCGGACGCCTTAATATGGTTGCAGATGGATCCAACGCGATTGGCGCCTGCGTTCAGCAGGGTACCCTAAGCTTCAACAACACGTTTGCAGGCAATGTCTGGGTCGACCCTGCGGGAACCGTAGGCGGTTCAGGTACGGTGCTCGGCAACATGGAGGTCCGTGGCACGCTTGCACCAGGCAACTCTCCAGGCAGGCTGGTCATCAACGGCAGCGTCACGCAATTTGCCGGCAGCGCCTTCGCGGTTGACGTCGACGGCGCAACGCCAGGCATTGGCGCGGGCCATTTCGACACGGTGGTGTTAACGGGTGCAGGCAGCATCTACACGGCTGCGGGCACGATCGCTCCAACCCTTCGTGGTATTACCGGCAATGCCAACAACAGCTTTACGCCCACAATTGGTGAAAGCTTTGCTGTGGTCGAAGCGGCAGGCGGAGTTATCGGTTCATATGAGGGGCTGACACAGCCCAGCATCGGGTTGGCGCCGAACAGCCGGTTTGACGTCCTTTATATGCCCAACGCGGTTGTGCTGACGGTGACCGCCGCGAGTTATGCCAAGCTTTTCGACGATAGCTTTATGGGTAATGCGGCAAGTGTTGGTGGGGCGGTGGACAACTTCCGACCCGTAGCAGGCCTGCGCGATACTAGCGGCAGCGCCGCTTTTGCCAATGGCCTGATGACACTTACGCCCGAGCAACTTGGCCGCACACTTGGTCAGGCTTCCGGCGAGGTTTATGCCGACGCAATGGATACAGTTGTCCAGAGCAGCCGACTTGTTCGGACCAGCGTTTCGGATCACCTCCTCGACCGCGCCACCGCATCAACAGTCCGGGCGGAGGAGCGTCAAGCCAACGGCGGGCTCTGGGGCACCGTGTCCGGTATCACCCAGCATGTTGGTCAGGACCGCTTTGGCCAAGGGTATCAGGGCACAAGCACCACGATGACGCTTGGGATGGACAAGAGCATCTCCGATGACGCGGTGATCGGTGGCGGCGTTTCCTACAGCCGGTCGAGCGTTTCCGCCGACTACCTTGGAAGCGCGGTCGCCAACAGCTACCAACTGCTCGGCTACGCTCAGTGGGCGCATGAAGGTATGTATGCCAATGCCGTCGTTGGCAGTGGCCTCGACCGTTACAAGGTAACCCGCAGCGTCCAGTTCGCTGACAACAGCGCCCAACTTACCGCAGTGCCGCGAGGCTTCTCGGCAGGTGCGGATTTGGAAATCGGTGCGCGGCTTGGCCTTGGTGCCACCAGCATCACACCAGCGATCGGTATCGCTTATGATCTGCTGGAACGCCGTTCGCTTAACGAACGCGGGAACGAAGTCGCGCTGCTCACGGCAGGGCAGGACCGGCGCCAGGCATTCCAGCTGCGTGCCGGTGGCCGCCTAGCGACGGCGTTCAACCTCGGAGGCTCTCTGATCCGCCCTTATGCGTCGGCATTTGTACTGAAGGAGCTGGCGGACGCTTCTTCGACGATTACGCCGTCGCTGTATGCCCGTAGCTTTACCGTTCGCGCGGTGAATGCGGGTGACACAGCGTTCCGCGGCGCGGCTGGGTTCGACATCGATATGTCGGCGAACATCAGCCTGCGGGCTAGTTATCGCTATGGCGATGCCGCGAATGCCCACAGCAACGCCTACACAGGCGGGATCAGTATCCGCTGGTGAGGCACAGGACTTGCCCGGCCGCCCTTGTGGGTGTCCGGGCGGCTCCTCTTCGACGCTTGTGTTGGCGATGGTCCCGATCCGTCAACTTTTGCCCGCGTGAGCTGCGAAAGGGTGTCGCGGATCATCTCCGAGGCAACAACCTGCTTTAACGACAGCAAATAATTCTACAGGTTATTAATAACAAAAAAATGCCCGACTTAGAAAGCCGGGCATTTGTCTCACCGGCGAGTTAACGCACCGCGATGAGGAAAAGTACTAGCTTGTATAACACTCCACCGCATAAACAGCCGGGCTAGGAGAGAATGTAGCACTGTTGCAACTAAGCTGAGTTTCGGACGTCGCGTATGTCGCCGGTTTTGCGACAGCGGGATGGCTGAACTGGTGGGAAGGCGAGCGGCAGCTCTTGGGCGGAAGGTACAGTCCGCTACTGTCGTACGTCGTCTTACAGTCCTACACCGCTGAAGCAGGATAGGGTCTTACTCCTGACCCGCCACAACACCGCCGAGCACCGATCCGGACTCCCCTGATGAGATCAGCACTAGGCCGATCTCGTCACCCGTTGGTCCGTAGAGTGCGCCGGTCAGGTACCCTGCTTCGAAAACACCGGTACCGCGGACCGTGACCTTGCCGGTAAGCGTGCCATCCGCCGCGATCTCTCCAACGATCTCGACCGTCAGCGTGGGTCGAACGGGGGTAGAACCAAGATATTGAGCGATCGTGATCTGACCTGTGAGTGTCCGCCCACTGTAATCGACGGTCAGGACGGAGTCGCCGACATAGTCCTGCACGTTAGCATTTGAAAAATACCGCACCCCGAAAGACTCGCCGACAAACGTCCGAGTGCCTGCCGTCGGGACGGTGTTCGACATGGTGCGATCACCGACGAGTTGCAGCGCGCGGCTCTGAGGTGGGTTGCCGCTGGCGGCGACGCGCACGTCCAGAAGTCGGACGCTTTCAGTGACGTTGTCCGTCCTCGCCGCCGTAGCCGCAGTCTTCCGAACCTCCTCAAGCAGCGGCATGATGAGGAAGGCGGACGACGCCTGGCCGATCCGGCTCTGATAGCCTCGTGTGGGCAGGAACCGCTCGGCGCTCGACCCGGTGTAGAAACTATTGCTGCCGGCACCGCGATAGCTGTCGAATGCGAAGGTCTCGTTGTATGGAATTACCGGGCCGGTGTGTCGGACGACGATGGTCTCATCTCCGTCGAAGTTGATGTCGCCGAATGCGTTGGCGCCCGGCGCATCAGGATCGCCAATCGCAACGCTGAACGCCGTCGCGTTCTGCGTATCGAGCGTGTTGCCAGTGCCGCCCGCAGTCAGACCTGCCTGTACGAACGTCTGTACGACGACGGAGGGGGTTGGCGTGGGTGAAGGGGTTGGCGTGGGCGAAGACGTCGGCGTTGGCGATGGGACGCTAACGATCGGCGCTGTGGATGTCCCACCGCCGCCACCGCCACCGCCGCACCCGGCCAACGCGAGCACGCAGACACCGGACAGCAAACGGTTGATAATCATACACTTTCTCTCGAAGTCTGCTTGCCATTGTTACAGGTCTGCCTGACACTATGCGAGTACCTGACCGCCACGTCCATCGATAAGCGGGTACGGCTCGAGCAGCTGAGCTTGATCAGCGGATCGGCATTGACAAGCTTCCAGTTCTGAAAAGCCCCCTCTCGTTTGCCGGCGCCCGGCCCGGCGCCCGGCTTCGGGCGGAGGCAGACATTGCGGTGTCGCGGAAGTGCTAAGTTTCGCAGCAAAGCCCTCAGCGCTCGTGTTCTCTCGCGTCCTGATGTCGCAAAAGTAGGTTGCAAAATACCTTTATTCTGATGCAATTTTGCAACATGCTAATTGGCTATGCTCGAGCGAATCCGTTATGAACGCGTCGGTGGGCATATTCCCGTGGTCGGCTTTCGTCGCCATCAGACTTCTCCCCTCCAGAATCGGAGGGGGCGCCGTCCGCCGGCGCCGGGCCCCTGCTTCTTGACCGCCTGCTCGGTCACGATCATTTCCTTGAGCAGCTTGCGTTCGAGATCGAGTCGGTCGCCGTCCTTCATGTGGTCAGCGAATTCTTGGAAACGCTCGGTCTGCCAGCTGAACCAATCCCAGAAGCGATCGCGTTCCCATGCCTCGTCGAAGGCGATCGACCAAAATCTGCCGTCAGCGGTTCCGTATTCGAGGATTACCGCGAAGCGCTTCTTCCGCATTCGGTAGTGGGCCGCGACCTCGGCCGTGGCGGCTAATTCCTGCTCGGCCAGCAGGCCAGCTTCTTCCGCTTCGCGATCTGCGTTGGCCTGGGCGTGCCCACGTTCGATCGCGTATTCCGAGACCACGGCCGAGACGATCGACGTCAGCCATGCCGTGCCGATTGCGGTTGCCCCGACGCTCCAGTAAGTGAAGCTGTCCTGCTGATGGCTCAGCGCCTCGTATGCATCCCTCGCGGAAGAGGAGTGTGTATAGCTCGCTCCATGCGGACATGCTCAGTACAGGAACGCCGTCGCACCGGAGTTCTCTCACGAGGCGAACCCTAGCACCGTCGAGTTCGAGCGACACTGCCGGTACGATTGCGCCGTCTACTTCGGTCCGCTGAGGCCAGGTCGCCGGGTCATGCGGACGAACGCTTTGAGATACGTTTGATGGAGAAATCTTGGGCATTCCTGTCTCCTGGGTAGAGCGCAGAAATGGGATAAGACCAGCCCTTTAAGCCATGATATTCGCGCCGCATGGTGGTGCGCACGAACCGCAGCTATACTGCTGTTCCACAGAAGCGCTGGATGCCCCGTGAGGATTCGAACCTCAATAGGCGGTATCAGAAACCGCAGTCTTACCATTAGACGACGGGGCATCAGCGAGGGCGCGATCTAAGCGGAGGTTTGCGCCGTGTCAACGCCGAGATTTCGCGGATCCGCCACGTCGCTTGCGTAATCGCCGCGCTGCGCTACATTCGTTGGCAAGCACCGGGCGGGTATTTTCCTGCGGCGGCAGATATAGATAGTGAGTTTTACGGCGATGGGGGATGTTTCCGCCCGAATGCCGTCCCGGCAGGCTGGTCCTGCCCGTCCGGCGGCGACCCGGCCCGGTCGAGGGCGGTGGGCCGATGCGCAAGCGTTTGCCGCGCTGGATCTCGGCACCAACAATTGCAGATTGCTGATCGCGCGACCACAGGCAGGCGGGTTCGCGGTGATCGACGCGTTCTCGCGAATCGTCCGGCTCGGCGAGGGGCTCGCGTCCACCGGGCAGCTGAGCGACGCCGCGATCGAACGCACGATCGCCGCGCTGCGCGTGTGTTCGGACAAGCTGAAACGCCGCAACGTCACGCTCGCGCGGTCGGTCGCGACCGAAGCCTGCCGCCAGGCGCGCAACGGCCCCGCCTTCATCGCCCGCGCGCTTGCCGAGACGGGCATCCATCTCGACATCATCACCGCGGAGGAAGAGGCGCGGCTGGCCGTGCTCGGCTGCCATGCGCTGATCGAACCCGGCAACGACCCCGCGCTGATCTTCGACATCGGCGGCGGTTCGACCGAACTCGTGCTGGTCGATACGTCGACGCCGATCCCGACCGTGCTCGACTGGCATTCCGCGCCCTGGGGTGTCGTGTCGCTGACCGAACATGCGGGCGGCGGCAAGGGCGAGGCGGGCCGACGCGCGGCCTATGCACGAATGCGCCAGGTCGTCGCGGACAGCATCGCCCCGTTCGCCGCGCGGCTGCCGGTCAATGTCGAGCGGCCCCGGCTGCTCGGCACCAGCGGCACCGTGACAACGCTCGGCAGCGTACATCTGGGGCTCAGCCATTACGACCGGTCGGAAGTCGACGGGCTGATCGTGCCCGCCAGCGCGATGCGGCGGATCAGCGCGGACCTGTCGCACATGGCGATCGAGGAGCGGGCGAAGCTCGCCTGCATCGGAAACGAGCGCGCCGACCTGGTGGTCGCGGGCTGCGCGATATTGGAGACGATCATGGACATCTGGCCCGCCGAACGGCTCGGCATCGCCGACCGCGGCATTCGCGAGGGCATATTGCGCCGCCTGATGGGGAGCCCCAGGCCATGAGCCGCGGCGGCTCGGGCGGGCATACCCGCGTCCTCACCGCGCGCAAGCGGACCGCGCAGTCGACGCGCTGGCTCGAGCGCCAGCTGAATGACCCGTACGTCAAGCGCGCCAAGGCGGAGGGCTATCGCAGCCGCGCGGCGTACAAGCTGACCGAGCTCGACGAACGGTTCGAGGTCATCAAGGGGTCGAAGCGCGTCATCGACCTCGGCATCGCGCCGGGTGGCTGGGCACAGGTGATCAAGCGGCGCCTGCCCAAGGCGGCGGTGGTCGGGATCGACCTGTTGCCGGTCGATCCGATCGACGGCGTGACGATCTTCCAGATGGATTTCATGGACGACGCGGCGCCCGCCATGCTGATCGACGCGCTCGGCGGCGCGCCCGACCTGGTGCTGTCGGACATGGCAGCGAACACCGTCGGCCATCCACAGACCGATGCGCTCAGGACGATGGCGCTGGTCGAGGCGGCACTCGATTTCGCCTGTGACGTGTTGGCGAAGGGCGGGACTTTCGTCTCGAAGGTGTTCGCGGGCGGCGCTGATTCCGCGCTGGTCGCCGAGATGAAGCGCAACTTCACCAGCGTGAAGCATGCCAAGCCGCCGGCGAGCCGCAAGGGCTCGGTCGAGTGGTTCGTGGTGGCGCAGGGGTTCAAGGGGCGATCGGTCGATCGGGAGCGCTGATCCACCGATTGATAATGCCGCTGACGCCCCTCGACGGCTGACGACGCGGCTTTGCAGCGGAGGGGTGGTTTTAGGCATGATGGCCGCGGCATGGCCGGACGCGCGCTTGCGTTGAACCCTTCAGACTAAGCCCGGTAGCCCGCCGCCTCCCTCCCCCCGTTCGTGCTGACCGTAGTCGAAGCACCTTGAGTCCCATGCCCTTCGACTACGCTCAGGGCGAACGGTAGGGGGGTGGCGAACGGTGTGCGGGTGTTGAACGGTGTGGGGGTGACGCACGGTGTGGGATGGCGACCGGTGTCGGGGTGGCGACCGGTGTCGGGGTGGCGACCGGTATGAGGGTTGCGACCGGTAGCCACCGGGACGGCGAATGCGAACCGCCCCCGTTACCCCCCCGCCTCACCCCCAACGACACCCGCAGAGAAAAGGCCCGCGGACCTTCAGGTCCACGAGCCTTTCAATCACACCAGCAAAGCGATGCCGTAGCATCGTTAGCCGGAAACCGATCAGGGTCGGATCACAACACGGCTCGCGCCGCACCACGTCCGTGCGATCAACCCTCGTAATCGGCACCCAGATTCTGGTTGCGCGGCGGGGCGGCGGCGGTGAGCCGCAGCGCCTCGGCCGATGCCGCGAGGCTGCCGACGGCATCGACCTCGTCGTCATCGTCGACGCGGACCTTCTGCAGGCCCTGGATGACCGATTCCTTGAGATGCGCCGGCTTGACGTTCTCGTCGGCGATCTCGCGCAGCGCGACCACCGGGTTCTTGTCGCGATCGCGGTCGAGCGTCAGTTCGGCGCCGCCCGAGATCTGCCGCGCACGCTGCGCTGCGAACAGCACCAGGTCGAACCGGTTGGGGATCTTGTCGACACAATCTTCGACGGTAACGCGCGCCATGACGCTTCCTTCGCAACAAACACCGATAGGGAGAACACAGGCGCCTACCCACACCGCGCCACAAAGTCAAGATTTTGCCGGTTGGGTGTCCGGCGCTGCCCCGTGTCGCCCCGCCGCAAGGTTGCATCGGCCCGATGCTATGTCCACTACCCCGGGCCATGACCATGCCCGCCCCCGAGCTCGATCGCATCACGACCCCGCAGGCGGCGGAGTCGGTCTTCACCGTCGATGGCAACCAGCTGACCCTGCTCGAGGCGGGACCCGAACGCCTGACGGCACTGATCGGGCTGATCGACGGCGCGCGGCAGTCGCTCCGGATCCTCTATTATATCTATGCCGACGACGATGCCGGCCAGCGCGTGAACGCGGCGATGATCGCGGCGGCGAAACGCGGCGTGACGGTCGCGCTGATCGTCGACGGCTTTGGCAGCGACGATGCGGCGAGCGCCGATTTCTTCGACCCGCTCGAAGCCGCGGGAATCGCGGTGTGCCGGTTCTCCGCGCGATTCGGCCGGCGATATCTGCTGCGCAATCACCAGAAGCTTGCGCTGGCGGACGGCGAACAGGACGACGCGCGGATCATCGTCGGCGGCTTCAACGTCGAGGATGACTATTTCGGCACGATTGCCGACAATGCCTGGCGCGATCTCGGCCTGCTGATCGAAGGCCCGGCCGCGGGGCGGCTGACGGGCTATTTCGATGCGTTGAGCAGCTGGATCCACCAGCCCAGGGGCAAGCTGCGCAAACTAAACCACGCGCTGCGCCGCTATAGCGAGACGCAGGGGCCGACACGCTGGCTGATCGGCGGACCGACGCGGCGGCTGTCACCCTGGGCGCGGGCGGTCCGCGACGACATGCGCAGGGCGACACGGATCGACATCATCGCCGGCTATTTCACGCCGAGCCCGACGATGTTGCGGAGGCTGGATCGTGCGGGCCGTCGCACCGACCGCGTACGCATCGTCACCGCCGCGAAATCGGACAACAACGCGACGATCGCCGCCGCGCGGTTCACCTATGCCGGACTGTTGCGCAAGGGCGTGCACGTCTTCGAATATCAGCCGACCAAGCTGCACACCAAACTGTATGTCATCGACGACGCGGTCCATATCGGCTCCGCCAATTTCGACATGCGCAGCTTGTTCATCAACATGGAGCTGATGATCCGGATCGAGGATCCCGGTTTCGCCGCGCATGTCCGCCGCTATGTCGACGCCGAAATCGCCGCTTCGACCGAGATCACGCCAGCGCTGTACAAGACAAAGACCGGCTGGCTGCAGCGCGTGAAGCAGTTCGGCGCCTATTTCCTGGTCGCGGTCGTCGACCCCAATGTCTCGCGCGGATTGAACTTCGGGATCGAGGACTAGGACGCCGCTGAACGGCGGCGCCCGTTACTGCGCCGCCGTGCCGCCGACCGTCAGCCCGTCAACCAGCAGCGTCGGCTGGCCGACACCCGCCGGCACCGACTGCCCGCCCTTGCCGCACATGCCGATGCCCTCGTCGAGCGCGAAGTCGTTGCCGATCCCGCGCACCTTGGTCAGCGAGCTGGGGCCGTCGCCGATCAGCGTCGCGCCCTTGATCGGCGCGCCCAGCTTGCCGTCCTCGACCAGATACGCCTCGGTGCAGCTGAACACGAACTTGCCCGACACGATGTCGACCTGCCCGCCGCCGAACGCCTTGGCGAAAATGCCCTTCTTGACGCGGCTCAGCAGCTCGGCGGGATCGTCGTTGCCCGCCTTCATGAAGGTGTTGGTCATCCGCGGCATCGGCGCGTGCGCATAGCTTTCGCGGCGGCCATTGCCGGTCGCCTCGACGCCCATCAGCCGTGCGTTGAGCCGGTCCTGCATATAGCCCTTGAGGATCCCGTCCTCGATCAGCACGGTTTCGCGCGTCGGCGTGCCCTCGTCGTCGATCGTCAGCGAGCCGCGGCGATCCTGGAGCGATCCGTCGTCGACCACAGTCACGCCCTCGGCCGCGACGCGCTCGCCAATCCGCCCCGAAAAGGCCGACGTGCCCTTGCGGTTGAAATCGCCCTCGAGCCCGTGGCCGATCGCTTCGTGCAGCAGGATGCCGGGCCAGCCATTGCCGAGCAGCACGGTCATCTCGCCGGCGGGCGCCGCGATCGACTCGAGATTGACCAGCGCCTGCGACAGCGCCTCGTCGATCGCGCGGTTGTACGTCTCGGGCTGGAAGAGGTCGGTATAGAGATAACGGCCGCCGATACCGTAGCTGCCCGTTTCGCGACGACCATTCTGCTCGGCGACGATCGACACGTTCAGCCGCACCAGCGGCCGCACGTCGGTCGCGATGAAGCCATCAGCGCGGACGATCTCGACGACCGACCATGTCCCCGACAGGCTGACCGACACCTGCGCCACGCGCGGATCGCGTGCTCGCGCGGCGGCGTCGATCGTCTGGCACAGGTTCACCTTGTCCGCGAACGGCACGAGGTCGAGCGGGTCGGCGGCGGTGTAGCGGTGGCGGTTGGTGCCCTGGGGGGGGCCGGCCTTGGCGGCGACGCCCGGCTCGATCAGCGCCATCGTTTCGGCGGCGCGGCGGATCGCGGCGGGGGTCATCTCGTTCGAATGCGCGAACGCGGTCATCTCGCCCGACACCGCGCGCAGGCCGAAGCCCGAGCTGGTGTCATAGGAGGCGGTCTTGAGCCGGCCGTCGTCGAAGCCGAACGCCTCCGCCTTGCGGTACTGGAGATAGAGTTCGCCGTCATCGGCCTTGGCGAGCGCCTTGGCGGTCAGCGCCTGCGCCTGCTCGGGGTCGAGCGTGTCGCGGTAGAGGAACGAGCGGGGGTCTGCAGCTATCGTCATCCGATAGATATAAGCGGCTTAGCGCCCTGCGCCATCCCCATGGTCACGCAATGTCGACTGGTCCGCGCCATCGGCGGCCCCGCCGACCAAGATAAAGCGCCGATCGCAATAGCCGCAATCGACATAGCCGGTCTCGTCGATCTGCAGCCACACGCGCGGATGGCCGAGCGCTGCACCGCCGGGAATGTCGGTGGCGCCGTCGCAGGCGACGCGGGCGTGGGTGACGCGGGTGGTTTCGAGCGGCGGATGCATGCGGGCGCGATAGCAAGCGCGGGCGGGGCGGGCAATTGGTTCTTCGGTGGTGATAGGAAGGAAGGATTTGTTCACGCGGAGGCGCGGAGGCGCGGAGGTGTTGCGCTTGTCGCGAAGCGACCTTCACATCAGGAATGGCGGAACAGGGAGTGGGTCTCCCGACCGACAGGCTGGATACGACATCTTTGCGCCTCCGCGCCTCCGCGCGAACAAATCTTCTTTGCGACCCCCGAGGGGATGACCCGCCCTTCCCGTCCCGCTATGCCGCAGCCATGACCGAAGCCGCGATCGCCATCACCAATCTCTGCAAGACCTACGCCCCCGTGGGCATGGCGGCACCCAAGCGCGCGCTCGACGGGGTGACGTTCGACGTCCCGCGCGGCCAGATCTTCGGGCTGCTCGGCCCCAATGGCGCGGGCAAGTCGACGCTGATCAATATCCTGGCGGGACTTGTCAACAAGACCGATGGCAGCGCCGCGATCTGGGGCTTCGACATTGACGGCCACCCGCGCAACGCCAAGGCGTCGATCGGGATCGTCAACCAGGAGATCCTGTTCGACCCGTTCTTCTCGCCGTTCGAGACGCTCGAGATCCAGGCCGGGCTGTACGGCGTGCCCAAGGCGAAGCGCCGGACGATGGAGCTGCTCCGCGCGGTGCATCTGGAGGACAAGGCGCATGCCTATGCCCGCACGCTGTCGGGCGGCATGAAGCGGCGTCTGATGGTGGCCAAGGCGATGGTCCATTCGCCCCCCGTCCTCGTCCTCGACGAGCCGACCGCGGGCGTCGACATCGAACTGCGCCAGCAGCTCTGGACCTATGTCCGCAGCCTCAATGCCGCCGGCGTCACGGTGATCCTGACGACGCATTATCTCGAGGAAGCCGAAGAGCTCTGCGACCGGATCGCGATCATCAACAACGGCCGCCTGATCGCCAACGAACCGACCCGCGAACTCGTCGGCAAGGCGCAGGAAAAGATCGTCGCCGTCACCGTCGACCGCGATGTCGGCATGGTCCCGGCGAACGCCTGCTTCCAGAAGATCGCGCTCAAGGGCACGCGCACGCTCGAAATCACCTATGCCAAGGACCGCGTGAACGCCGGCGAAGTCCTCGCCGCGGTCCAGTCGGGCGGCTTCGGCATTGTCGACGTCTCGACCAAGGAACCCGATCTCGAGGACGTGTTCCTCAGCCTCACCCGCGCCGCCAACGCCTGAGCGCGCGCGGCTCGGGCGCAGCGCCGGGGCCGGTTCGGCTTACGCCGTGGGGCAGACCACCGTCGTGCCCTGGCCACGGTTGCTCAGCGTGGCGCGGTAGAAGAACGAGTCGCTGCCATAGGTTTGGTTGGGGCCGAATACGAGATCGACCTTGTCGCCGATTTCGAGGCCGAACTTGACCCCGTTGACCGTGGCGGTGTCGACGACGATCCCCGAGGCGACCGTGACGCCATTGCGGGTGATCCGGTAATCGACGCCGTCGCCCGTATTCGCCTTGCTGAAACAGGCGGACAGTTCGACCAGCATCGCGCGCGGCGCGGTATAGCGGATCACCGCGCGGATCGGGTTCGCGCCATCGCCTGCCGGTGCGGCGGTGGTATTATTGATGCGGAGCGGCTTGGACCAGCGATCGCCGAAATGGCTCGCGAAATCGGTGTCAAACACGCCGAGCCGGGTATCGACATTCGCCTTGTCGCGACGCCAGTAGCTCCAGGATCCGCTGCCATATTGCAGCATCGTGTCGGCGACGAGCTGCGACGCGGTGATCGTATAGCCGGTGGCGCCGCTGACGATCAGCGGCTCGGACCCGATCTTGACCGGGCCGGCGGGCAATGCCACCCCGTACATGTCGCGAACGGTGCCGCCGATGAAGCTGATCGTGCCGCGCAGACCCCATACGACCCAGCGATCGGCACCGATCCGGTAGAGGTTGAACGGAGGCGCGGGCGGGCGCAACGGTCCGCCCGCGCCGCGGCCCGGTCGACGATATCAGGCTCGCGCGCGTCGAACCGCGGCGCCCGGGACGATGCGGGCGGCCCGTCGGACGGTGCCGCGTGTCCGCCTTAGCGGTCGGTGCGCGGCCCGGCTGTGCTGCCACGCACCACGAGCGCGTGCGCCAGCGTCATGTGGCGTGTCGGGCATTCGACGCCGCGCAGTATGTCGACGAGCAGTTCGACGGTGCGCCGGCCGATCATCCCCTTGGGTTGCGCGATGGTGGTCAGCGCGGGCTGGAAATAGCGTGCGAGCGGAAGATCGTCGAACCCCATGACCGACACGTCGCCCGGACAGGACAATCCGGCCTCGCCGATCGCACTCAGCGCCCCCAGCGCCATCTCGTCGCTGAAGCAGAAGATCGCCGTCACCCCGGCGGCGAGCAGCGCGCGCGTCGCCACGAAGCCCGAACCCGCGGAATAATCGCCGATCTCGACGTGCAGCGCGTCGCGCAGGCCGTGCCGTTCGGCCGCACGCAGCGCACCCCTCAGACGGTCGCGGCTGATCGGACTGATCTCGGGGCCGGTGACGACGCCGATCGCCCGGTGGCCGAGATCGGCGAGATGCGCGATCGCCTCCGCGCTCGCCGCCGCATTGTCGATATGGACGCTGGGGACGCCGAGATCCGCACTATATTCACAGCCATTGACGATCGGTGCGGCGCCCCCCTCCCGCGCGAGCAGCGACGCCAGGCTGTCGGGCAGGCGGTGGCCGAGGAAGATCAGCCCGTCGACCTCGCGACGCGACAGCATGTCGGCATATTGATCCTCGACCGCGGAATCATGCCGCGTGTCGCCGACAACGACCGAATAGCCCGCGTCGCGCGCGGCCTCCTCCGCGCCGCGGATGACGCTGGCGAAGAACGGGTTCGAGATGTCGGGGACCGTCAGCAGGATCTTGGCGGCGCGCAGCGTGCGCAGGCTGCGCGCAGCGACATTGGGCGCGTAGCCCGACGACCGGACGATCGCGAGCACGCGCAGCCGGGTCTTTTCGGACACTTGGTCCGGTCGGCTGAGCACGCGCGACACCGTTGCGGTAGAGACGCCAGCCATCGCGGCCACTTCGATGATCGTCGGCATCGCCGGGTCATGGATCCGGGCGCTGCCGCTGTCGACCGATAACCGATGTAATCCTTTACATCGATGCTTCGCCGACCTAGCCTTATGTCAGACAAGCAGCAAAACTGCGGTTGAGAGGTGGCGAATGGCGGTAGCGGACGATCTGGGAACGGCCCCCTTGCGCGGTGTCGACACCGCGACGGGCGGCTTGCTCACCGCGCGCCTCAGTGCGCTGATGTTCATGCAGTTTTTCGTCTGGGGCGCGTGGAACGTCACGCTCGGGCTGGCGATGCAGACCGTCGGGATCGGCAACCTGATCGGCAATGCCTTTTCGGTCGGTCCGATCGCCTCGATCGTCGGCTCGTTCCTGCTCGGCATGGCGGCGGCGCGCTATGTCAGTCCGAAGATGCTGATGGTCATCCTCCATCTCGTCGGCGGCGCAATCCTGTTCGTGCTGCCGTCATTCGTGACGCCCGAACGCGGCGCCAGCTTCGTCTGGCTGCTGCTCGGCTACATGATCCTCTACATGCCGACCGTGGGCCTCGCCAACACGATCGCACTCAAGAGCTTTGGCGATCGGACCGACAATTTCCCGTTCGTGCGCGCGTTCGGAACGCTCGGCTGGATCACCGCGGGGCTGATCATCGGCTGGGCGGGCCTGTCCGCGAGCCCGCAGATCTTCCGCGTCGCAGCGGTCGTCTCGATCGCACTCGGGCTCTACAGCTTCACGCTGCCCAATGTCGCCTCCGACGCGCCGCGTGACGAAAGCGTGCTGCGCCAGGTCCTGTGCGTCGAGGCCTTCGGTCTGCTCCGCCAGCGGTCGTTCCTGATCTTCATGACCTGCGCGACGCTGATCTCGATCCCGCTCGCCATGTATTATGCCTATGCCTCGCCCTATGTCGGCGCGACCGGCATCACCAATGTCGGCGGCACGCTCGCGATCGGGCAGATGTCCGAACTAGTCTTCATGTTCTCGATGCCGTGGCTCTACCGCCGGTTCGGCGTGAAGCCGTTGCTACTGGTCGGGATGATCGCCTGGGCGGCGCGCTACGCGCTGTTCGCGATCGGCGACGGCGGATCGAGCCTCTGGGCGGTCTATCTCGGCGTCGCGCTGCACGGCGTCTGCTATGACTTCTTCTTCGTCGCGGGCGCGATCTACACCGGCACGATCGCGACGCCCAAGGGGGTGAACGCACAGGCGCAGGGGATGCTGACGCTGTTCACCTATGGCGTCGGCATGCTGCTCGGGTCGCAGATCGGCGCGATGCTCTATGCGCAGCTGCCCGCCGCGCCGACCATCGCCGACTGGCAGCAAATGTGGTGGTATCCCGCGATTGCCGCCGCCGTGATCGCGCTGCTGTTCCAGATCCTGTTTCGCGACGATACCCGACGGGAGATTGCAGCATGACCGGACTGCGCGGACCAGCCATCTTTCTCGCCCAGTTTCTCGGTTCCGAGCCGCCGTTCGACACGCTCGACGGACTCGCGCAATGGGCTGCCGGACTTGGCTATGTCGGCGTGCAGATCCCCTGCACGTCGCAGCTGATCGACCTGTCGCTGGCTGCCGAGAGCAAGACCTATTGCGAAGATCTTAGCGGCCGGCTCGCCGCGCATGGCATCGCGATCACCGAGCTGTCGACGCATCTCCAGGGCCAGCTCGTCGCGGTCCACCCTGCATATGATGCGCTGTTCGACGGGTTCGCCCCGCCCGAGCTGCACGGCAAGCCCGCCGAGCGCCAGCAATGGGCGGTCGAACAGGTCAAGCTGGCCGCGCGTGCGAGCGCCAATCTCGGCCTGTCCGCGCATGCGACCTTTTCGGGCGCGCTTGCCTGGCCCTATGTCTATCCTTGGCCGCAACGCCCGGCCGGGCTGATCGAGGAGGCGTTCGCCGAGCTCGCGCGCCGCTGGACCCCGATCCTCGACGTGTTCGCGGAGGCCGGCGTCGACTGCGCGTTCGAGGTGCATCCGGGCGAGGACCTCCATGACGGCGCGTCCTGGGAACGCTTCCTTGCCGCGGTCGACAACCATCCGCGCGCGCGCCTCCTGTTCGACCCGTCGCATTTCGTGCTGCAACAGCTCGACTATCTCGACTTCATCGACCGTTATCACGACCGGATATCCTGCTTCCACGTCAAGGACGCCGAGTTCAACCCGACCGGCCGATCGGGTGTCTATGGCGGGTATGAAAGCTGGGTCGACCGCGCCGGGCGGTTCCGTTCGCTCGGCGACGGGCAGGTCGATTTCTCGGCGATCTTCAGCAAGATGGCGCAATATGGCTTTGCCGGCTGGGCGGTGCTTGAATGGGAGTGCGCGCTCAAGCGGGCCGAGGACGGCGCGCGCGAGGGCGCACCGTTCATCCGCGACCACATCATCCGCCTGACCGAGCGCCCGTTCGACGATTTCGCCGCCAGCGGGATCGATCGCGCATCGATCCGCGCGATCCTGGGGCTGGCCGAGGACCGCGCATGACCCGGCTGCGGCTTGCGATGGTCGGCGGCGGCGAGGGCGCGTTCATAGGCGCGGTCCACCGGATGGCCGCCGCGCTCGACGGCGACTGGGACCTCGTCGCAGGCGCGTTCAGCACCGATACCGGCCGCAACACGCGTACCGGCACACAGCTCGGGCTCGCCCCGGCACGCGTCTATGCGTCGTTCGAGGCGATGATCGCCGGCGAACGTGCGCTGCCCGCGGACATCCGCGCGCAGGCGGTCGCGGTCGTCACGCCCAACCATCTCCACGCGCCGATGGCGATCGCCGCGCTCGACGCGGGCTTCGACGTGCTGTGCGAAAAGCCGATGGCGATGAGCGTCGCCGAATCGGAGGCGATCGCCGCCGCCGCCAAGGCAAGCGGCCGGCATTTCGCGCTCGCCTTCACCTATAGCGGCTATCCGATGATCGACGAGGCGCGCGCCCGCGTCGCACGCGGCGATCTCGGCGCGATCCGCCTCGTCCAGGTCGAATATCTGCAGGGCTGGCTCAGCCTGCCGATCGATGGTGACGGCAACCGCCAGGCCGAATGGCGGACCGACCCGGCCCGCGCCGGGCTGGGCGGCTGTCTCGGCGATATCGGCACGCATGCCTTCCACCTCGCCGAACATGTCTGCGCGCTGCGGGTCGAGGCGGTCTCGGCGGATCTGACGACGCATGTGCCGGGCCGCCGGCTCGACGACGATGTCAGCGCGATGCTGCGGTTCGAGGGCGGGGCGCGCGGCATGCTGAAGGCGAGCCAGGTCGCCGCCGGCGAGGAAAATGCGCTCACGCTGCGAATCTATGGCGAGCGTGGCGGGCTCGAATGGGCGCAAATGGAGCCGAACACGCTCGTCATGCGCTGGCTCGACCGCCCCGCCGAGATCGTCCGCACCGGCGGCCCCGCGTTGCAGCCCGGCGTCGCCGCGCTGACGCGGACCCCGTCGGGCCATCCCGAAGGCTATATCGAGGCGTTCGCCAATCTGTACCGCGCCTTTGCGGCAACCGTGCGCGGCGAGGGCGGACGCTGGTTCCCCGGCGTCGTCGACGGGCTTCGGACGATGCGGTTTATCGAGGCGGTGATCGCCAACGCGGCATCGGACCGCAAATGGTCGCCGCTCTATCCTGGAGAGACGGAATGAAATTCTTCATCGGGCTTGGCGCCGCCAGCATCGGCGCGGCGGCCCTCATCGCCGTCTGCGCGCCGACCAGCGCCCAGACGACGCCTGCCGCGGCGCCCCCGGCCTTTGCCGCCTGCCGGGCCTGCCATACGGTCGACAAGGGCGGCCGCAACGGTATTGGCCCCAACCTTCACGGCGTGGTCGGCCGTGCCGCCGCCGCGTCGCCGGGGTTCAATTATTCGCCTGCGCTGAAGGCGTCGAAGCTGCGCTGGGACGACGCGACGCTGAGCGAATATCTCGCCTCGCCGTCGAAGAAGGTCCCAGGGTCGCGCATGCCGATCGCGACCCCGGATCCCGCGAAACGCGCCGCGATCATCGCCTATTTGAAGGCGGCGGGCGCGAAATGAGACGGATCCGGCGATGACGCTCTCCCGCCGCACGCTGATCGCTGCCGGCGCCGCGGCGTCGCTGCTCCCCGCGGGGATCGCCGCGCAGCGCCGCGGCACGACCGCCGCCCGCTTCTCGCTCGGCTATGCGCCGCATGAGGGCAGCTTTGCGAGCCGCGGCGGGTTGATCGAGCAGATCGCCTTCGCCGCCGACCAGGGCTTCACCGCCTGGGAAGACAATGAGGCCGCGGCCCGTCCCGTCGCCGACCAGGAGCGGATGGCAAAGGCGCTGTCGCAGCGTGGCATGACGATGGGCGTCTTCGTCGCGAGCATGCCCAAATGGGCGAAGTCGCGCCCCTTGCTCGGCGCGAATGACGACGCGGATCGCGAAGGGTTCCTGACCGATATCCGCGCGTCGATCGCGGTCGCCAAGCGGCTGAACGCGACCCGGATGACCGTCGTCACCGGCTTCATGGACCCGAAACTGCCCGTCGAGATCCAGACGGCGCGCGTGATCGACGTCATGCGCCGCGCCGGCGATATCGTCGCACCGCACGGCGTCGCGATGGTGATGGAGCCGCTCAACACGCGCACCAACCATCCCGGCGTCTATATGCAGACGATCGCGCAGGGCTATGCGGTCGCCCGCGGCGCGAATAGCCCTGCGGTCAAGATCCTGGCCGACCTCTACCATGAGCAGATCCAGTCGGGGAATCTGATCCCCACGCTCGACGCCTGCTGGAGCGAGATCGGCTATCTCCAGTTCGGCGACAATCCCGGCCGCAACGAGCCGATGACGGGCGAGATCAACTATGCCGCGATCGTCCGCTGGCTGCGCGGCCGGCGCTATGCGGGGGTAATCGGCATGGAACACGGCAATTCGGTGGCGGGACGCGCAGGCGAGGATCGCCTGATCGCCGCCTATCGCGCGATCGACGCGGCATGAGGGGGAAGAGCATGACGAGCTATGTGATAGCGGGGGTCGTCGCGGTGATGGCGCTGGCGACAACGGGGTCCGTTGCCGCGCAGGACAAGCCGGGCTTCACGGACACGCCGATGCTGCCCGGCGGCCAATGGCGTGTCCACGACGCCGACCGCCCTGCGCCCATCGCCGTCGCGCCGGCCGCCGCCCCCGGTGGTCCGCCCGCCGACGCGATCGTGCTGTTCGACGGCCGTTCACTCGACGCGTGGAAGCCCGATCGCATCGCCTGGCCGATCGAGAACGGTGTGCTGATAATCCCGTCGCGCGCAAAAAGCGGCGGCGAGAACAATCTCGTCTCGAAACAGAGCTTCGGCGACGTGCAGATGCATCTCGAATTCCGCTCGCCCAATCCGCCGACCAAGAGCTCGCAGGACCGCGGCAACAGCGGCATCTGGTTCATGCAGCGCTACGAGCTGCAGATCCTCGACGGCTATCGGAACCCGACCTATGCCGATGGCACGGTGGGCGGGGTCTATGGCTGGAAGCCGCCGCTGGTGAACCCGGCGCGCAAACCGGGCGAATGGCAGACCTACGACATCGTGTTCGAGCGGCCGCGCTTTGCCGCCGACGGCAGTCTGGTTCGGCCGGCTTACGTGACCGCTTTGCTCAACGGCGTGCTCGTCCAGAACCACCAGGCGATGCTCGGCACGACCAACTGGCGCCATGTCGCACGCTATACCGCGCATCCCGATGCGGCACCGATCCAGCTGCAGGACCATGATTCCCCCGTGGCGTTCCGCAACATCTGGATCCGCCCGCTGGCCGATGCGGCAATCGCGCAGGACCTTGGAAAGGACGGTAAATGATCGATCGCAGAACCGCGCTGGCCGGTGTCGCCGGCATGTTCGGCGCAGCGCTCTATGCCCCGATCGCGCGCGCGGCCGGGCTCGCACAGCAGCCGGCGGCCGGTATCCCGCCGATCAGCGAAGGGCCACCGAGCGCGCCGGTCTTCACGCCTGCACAACGTGCACTGATGACCGCGCTCAGCGAGCGCGTCCTGCCGACCACCGATACCCCCGGCGCGATCGCGGCGGACGTCCCTGCCTTTATCGAAAAGCTGCTGGCCGACTGGGCCCGGCCCGAGGACCGCGCGCCGATCATCGCCGGGCTCGACGCGATCGAGGCGCGCTGTCTGCAGGATTACAAGGTCGCCGGCGCCCGGGCGACCGCGGCACAACACGACGCGCTGCTCACCCTGGCGATGAACGACGGCCTGCCGTCGGGCGGCGCGTTCTTCACCGCGTTCCGGCAGCTCGTCATTACCGGTTACTACACGTCCGAAATCGGCATCACGCAGGAACGCGAATATCTGCCGGTCCCCGGCGAATATAACGGTGCCTTCCCCTATTCCCAGGTCAACAAGGTGTATTCCTCATGATCCTCAGCCGTAGAACCCTGCTTACGGGCACCGGTGCGGTGGCGGCGCTCGCGCTGGCCGATCGCGCGATCTCGCCCGCCTACGCCGCACAGCTCAAGGCGATCGGCCTGCAGCTCTATACCGTGCGCGAGCTGTTCGCGAAGGACCCCGTCGCCACGCTCGAGGCGGTCGCGCGGATCGGCTACCGCGAGGTCGAATTCGGCGGCGGCGGGTACGAGACGATGGATCACGCGCTGCTGCGCAAGACCATGGACCGGCTCGGCCTGACCGCACCCTCGGTGCATATCGGCTATGACGCGCTGCTTCAGCGGTTCGAACCGTCGGTGGCGATGGCGAGGACGCTCGGCGCGAAGACCGTCGTACTGCCGTACATGACCGACGAGCATCGCAACGAACAGGGCTGGAACGCCGCGCTGCCTAATTTCAACCGCTTCGCGACGCAGCTGAAGTCGGCGGGGTTCGGCTTTGCCTATCACAACCATGATTTCGAATTCACGATCCGGCCGGGCGGGGTCAGCCTGTATGATCGCCTGCTCAAGGAAACCGATCCCGCGCTCGTCAAGCTCGAGCTCGATATCTACTGGGCGGCGCATGCGGGCGAGGATCCCGCGGCGCTGATCGACCGGCTGTCCAACCGCCTCTACGCCTATCACGTCAAGGACATGCGGCCCGATCGCAGCATGACCGCGGTCGGCCAGGGCACGCTCGACTTTGCCGCTTTGTTCAAGCGCAAGTCGAGTGCCGGCGTGCAGCATTTCTACGTCGAGAACGACCAGGCGCCCGCGCCCTATCTGCCCGACATCACCACCAGCTTCCGGACGCTGCGCGCACTGCGCTTCTGATCGAGACAGGAGACCAAGACCATGGCCGCAACCAACAGGTTCGACGCGATCGTCATAGGATCGGGCGTGAGCGGCGGGTTCGCTGCGAAGGAACTCACCGAAAAGGGCCTGCGCGTCCTGATGCTCGACCGCGGCGTGATGGTCGAGCACGGCGAAGGCTATGCCTATGACGGCAAGCCCGCCTACGAGGTGCCCGCGCGCAACATCATGCCCCCGGCGCTCGTCAAAAGCGATTATTTCATCGCCAAGCACGGCTATGTCGCACCCAGCAACCGCGCCTTCTACAATGACGACCGGCTGAACCCCTATGCCTATGACGAGGGCAGCAAATTCTACTGGATCCGGCCCGCGGCGGTCGGCGGCAAGTCGCTGATCTGGGGGCGCTGGTGCTTCCGGTGGAGTGAGGAGGATTTCGAGGCGAACAAGCGCGACGGAATCGATGGCGACTGGCCGATCCGCTATGGCGACGTCGCGCCCTGGTACAGCTATGTCGAGAAATATATCGGCGTGTCCGGCTCGCGCGAGAATCTGCCCTATCTGCCGGATAGCGAATTCCAGCCACCGATACCGATGAACGTCGCGGAAAAGTGGCTGAAGCAGAATCTGGAGAGCCGCTTCCCCGGTCGCAAGCTGATCAACACGCGCCTGTCCAACATGACCGAGGACAAGCCCGAGCAGAACCGGACCAAATGCCAGTTCCGTAACCAGTGCAGCAATGGCTGTTCGTTCGGCGCCTATTTCTCGACCCAGGCGGTGACGCTGCCCGCGGCGCGCGCGACCGGCCGATTGACGCTGCAGTCGGACGCGGTCGTCACCAGCCTTGATTATGATCCCAAGGCCAAGCGCGTGACCGGCGTCCGCTACATCGATACCAAGACCGGCCAGGCACAGTCGGTACAGGCGGACCTCGTCTTCCTCTGCGCCTCGGCAATGGCATCGACGCAGATCCTGCTCAATTCGCGTCCGGCGGGCAGCGATCGCAGCCATTTCGACACGAGCGGCACGCTCGGGCGCTATGTGATGGACCATATCTTCCGCGTCGGGGTCGACGGCGAGATCGGCGGGATGCAGGAGTTCATCGAATATGGCCGCCGCCCGGGGGGCGTCTATATCCCGCGTTTCCGTAACATCGGCGGCGACGACGGCGTCGGCTTCAAACGCGGCTATGGCTATCAGGGCGGCGCCTATCGCACGCCCGCGGCACCCGTCGGGTTCGGCGCGTCGATGAAACACGGGATGCGCAACTATGCGCCGTGGCACTTCAGCATGGGCGCGTTCGGCGAATGCCTGCCTTATGCCGACAACCATGTGTCGCTGCATGCGTCGAAGGTCGACCGGTTCGGCGTGCCGCTGCTCCGGTTCGACGTGCGCTTCCACGACAACGAACTCAAGATGATGGCGGATGCGCGGGCGCAGGGCGAGGCGATGCTTCGCGGTGCCGGGCTGACCAACGTCAAGAGTTCGGAACAGGAGCACGTTCCCGGGGACGCGATCCACGAAATGGGCGGCGCGCGCATGGGGCGCGATCCGCGCACCTCGGTGCTCGACGCATGGAGCCGCGCGCACGAGGCCACCAACCTCTACGTCACCGATGGCGCGCAGATGGCTTCGGCCTCCTGCGTCAATCCGTCGCTCACCTTCATGGCGCTGACCGCGCGCGCCGCCGATCACGCAGTGAAGCAGCGCACCCGCGCCTGATCGACTCCTGCCCCTGATCTATGATATCGCTATCATTGATCAGGGGCAGGCGACGGATCAGTCGACGGAGACCTTGGGCCTGCGCCGCGGTGCCGAGTCGGACTGCCGCCGGATCAGCGTGAAATCGAACGTCTTGTGCCGGTCCTGCGGATCGATCGCCTGCGACCGGCGAATGGTCGAGGCGAGCATTTCGACCGCCGATCGCGCCATGTCCGCGATCGGCTGATGAATCGTCGTCAATTCGGGCCAGATCGCGGTCGACAGCGTCGTGTCGTCGAACCCGCACACCGTCAGGTCGCCCGGCACGTCGAGCCCGCGCCGATGCGCGACCGCGACCGTCGCGGCGGCCATGTCGTCGTTCGACGAGAAGATCGCCGATGGCTGCTCGGCGAGGCCCAGCAGCGTCTCGGCGGCATCGAGCCCTGATCGGTAGGTGAACAGCCCGTGCGCGATCAGCGACTCGTCGCGCGCGATCCCGGCCTCGTCCAGCGCCGCCGCATAGCCTTCGAGCCGACGCGCGCTCGACGACAAATTTGGGTTGCCGGTGATGAAGCCGATCCGGCGATGGCCCAGCGCGATGATGTGCCGAGTCATCGTCAGCGCCGCCTCGCGGTCGTCGATGCGGATCGCGAGCATGTCGGGCACGGGCAGCCCGCTCGCCAGCGACACGGTCGGGACCTGTGCCGCCGCCAGCAGGTCGAGCACCGCATCCGCCTCGCACAACGGCGGCGGCAGGATGATGCCGTCGATTCCGCCCTCGATCAGGTGACGCGTCACCGCGATCTCGTGCTCGCCCAGGTCGCATTTCTCGATGATGATCTGCACGTCGCTGCGCGCCGCCTGGTCGAGGCTGCCGAGCAGGAACTCGCTGAGAAAGCCCGCGCTCGGGTTGCTGTAGAGCAGGCCGATGCGGACCTGCCCCGCCCCGGCCAGGCTGCGCGCGGCCGGGTTGGGCGCATAGTTCAGCGTCGCGATCGCGTGAGTCACCGCATCGCGCGTCGCGGCGCGCACATTGCTCGTGCCGTTGATCACGCGCGATACGGTCATCGGCGAGACCCCGGCGAGTCGCGCGACGTCGCTGATGGTCGGCGCGCCGCCGGTGCGCCGCGACGTCTTGACGCGGCCGATCGAGGAAGTGTTCATGTACCAACCGTTAGCGCACCCCCTTGACGCGGCAAAGCCCCACGCGATCCGATCCCGAGTTGGTCATCGTCGTCGGGTCACGATGGACGACTCGCCCCGTTGCGAGACGCCTGCCGTTCTTTTCATGGGGTATTTTTCGTGCGCGATGATGCGGAACCCTCTTGCTCCGGCGCACGGGAGGGATATGATAGCGCTATCTCCCGCCCCGGCGGAGGACAGGTCTCGTAGAAGACCAGCTCTTAGGAAGGATCATTAAGGTCATGCGCCTCCGTTTCCCCATGCCCGCCCGCCGTGCGCGCGCGGTCCCGTTGCTGGCCGTCTCCGCTCTGGTCATTCCCGTGCTGGCGGGTCTCGCACCCGCGCTCTTCACGGGCGGGACCGCGACGGCGCAGTCCGCCGCCAAGCCGCAGGGCGAACCGCGCAGCCCCGAGGGCAAGCGCTATCTGTCGCAGCCGCTGGTCACCAGCATCTACACCGCCGACCCGTCAGCGCATGTCTTCAACGGCAAGATCTACGTCTATCCGAGCCACGACATCGACGTGACGACTGCCGACGACGATCTGGGCAACCAATATGCGATGCGCGATTACCGCGTGCTGTCGATGGACCGGATCGGCGGGCCGGTGAAGGTGAACCCCGTCGCGCTCGACGTGAAGGACGTGCCCTGGGCGTCGCAGCAGATGTGGGCGCCCGACGCGGCCTATAAGAACGGCACCTATTATCTGTATTTCCCGGTGCGCGACAAACAGCTCGACAAGAACGGGCTCGGCACCTTCCGCATCGGCGTCGCGACGTCGAAGAGCCCGGTCGGCCCGTTCAAGGCGGACCCCAAGCCGATCGCGGGCAGCTTCTCGATGGATCCCGCGGTGTTCACCGACGCGAACGGCGCCAGCTACATGTATTTCGGCGGCATCTGGGGCGGCCAGCTGCAGCGCTGGAAGGACGGCAAGTTCGACCCCAACGGCTCCGACACCGATCTCGGCCAGGACGACCAGCCCGCGCTGTCGGGCAAGATCGCGCGGTTGAACCCCGACATGAAGAGCTTTGCCGAGACGCCGCGCGACGTCCAGATCCTCGACGAGGCCGGCAAGCCCGTGCTCGGCGGCGATCATGAGCGGCGCTTCTTCGAGGCGTCCTGGGTCTTCCAGCGCGGCGGCAAATATTACTACACCTACTCGACCGGCGACACGCACTTCCTGAACTATGCGACCGGCGACAACCCGTACGGGCCGTTCACGTACAAGGGGCATATCCTGAAGCCGGTACAGGGCTGGACGAGCCACCATTCGATCATCGAGTGGAACAAGAAATGGTGGCTGTTCTATGCTGACACGCAGCTGAGCAACAAGAACCACCTGCGCAACGTCAAGGTGACCGAGCTGAAGTTCGCCGCCGACGGCTCGATCCCCACCATCGATCCGTTCGTCAACTGATGTTCCTGGGAATCGACATCGGCACGTCGGGCGTGAAGGCCGTGGTGCTCGACGAGGCCGGCAGCGTGGTCGGCCAGGGCGTCGCCGCGCTGAGCGTCCAGCGGCCGCATCCGCTCTGGTCCGAACAGGATCCCGATGCATGGTGGCACGCGACCACCGCGGCGGTCCAGGCGATCGACCCGGCCGTCCGCCGCTCGGTCCGCGGCGTCGGGCTTGCCGGGCAGATGCACGGCGCGACCCTGCTCGACGCCGACGACCGCCCTTTACGCCCCGCGATCCTGTGGAACGACGGCCGCAGCTTTGCCGAGTGCGAAGCGATGGAGCGTGCGGTGCCCGACCTGCGCGCAATCGCGGGCAACATCGCGATGCCGGGCTTCACCGCGCCCAAGCTGCTCTGGGTGCGCGAGCATGAGCCCGAGATCTTCGCGAAGATCGCGACCGTGCTGCTGCCCAAGGACTATGTCCGCCTGCTGATGACCGGCGACAAGGCATCCGACCTGTCGGACAGCGCAGGGACCCTGTGGCTCGACGTCGCCGCGCGGAGCTGGAGCGACGCGCTGCTGGCCGCGTGCGGACTGACGCAGGCGCAGATGCCACGGCTGTACGAAGGCTCCGAGATCACCGGCACGCTCACCGCCGAGGTCGCCGAACTCTGGGGCATACCGCCGGTCCCCGTCGCGGCGGGGGGCGGCGACAATGCCGCGGGTGCGGTCGGCGTCGGCGTGGTCGCGGACGGCGACGCATTGCTCTCGCTCGGCACCTCGGGCGTGATCTTCGTCGCGACGAAGGAGTTCCGTCCCAACGCCGATAGCGCGGTCCATGCCTTCTGCCATGCGCTGCCGGGCATGTGGCACCAGATGTCGGTCCATCTGTCGGCCGCGTCGTGCATCGACTGGGTCGCGCGGATCACCGGCGCGACCGGCCCGGCCGACCTGTTCGCGCGGGCCGAAGCCGCCGGTCCCGCCAGCGGCCCCGAGATCTTCCTCCCCTATCTGTCGGGCGAGCGCACCCCGCACAATGATGCCGAGGTCCGCGGCGCGTTTCTCCGGCTCGACAATGACACCGATGCCGGCCGGCTGTCGCAGGCGGTGCTCGAGGGCGTCGCCTTCGCACTCGCCGACGGGCTCGACGTGCTGCGCGCGGCGGGGACGACGGTCGAACGCCTCGCGGTCATCGGCGGCGGCGCGCGCTCGCGCTACTGGGGCGCGGTGCTCGCCGCGGCGATGGAGGTCGAACTCGTCTATCTTCAGGGCGGCGAGGTCGGCCCCGCGCTCGGCGCCGCGCGGCTCGCGCAACTCGGTGTCGATGGCGGCGATCCCGCGACCGTCTGCGTCGCACCGCCCGTGTCGCACCGCATCGCCCCCGACCCCGCACTCGTCGCCGCGCTCGCCGAGAAAAAGGCGGCGTTCCGCCAGGCCTATCCCCGTATCACCCCCAAGTCATAGGAACCCCCGATGTCCGACTTCTTCGCCGATATCCCCCAGATCAAATATGAGGGCCCCGACAGCAGCAACGAGCTGGCCTATCGCTATTACGACAAGTCCAAGGTCGTGCTCGGCAAGACGATGGAGGAGCATCTGCGCTTCGCCGCGTGCTTCTGGCACACCTTCTGCTGGCCGGGGTCGGACGTGTTCGGCGGGGGCACGTTCAACCGCCCCTGGCATGCCGGCGCCAACGATTCGGCCGCCGCGGCGCACAAGCGCGAGGTCGCGTTCGATTTCTTCAAGAAGCTCGACGTGCCCTATTACTGCTTCCACGACGTCGACGTCATGGCGGATGCCGCCAACGTGACCGAGCATCGCCGCTTCTTCGCCGAAGCCGTCGACCATCTCGAACAGCTCCAGGCCGCGTCGGGCCGCAAGCTGCTCTGGGGCACCGCCAATGCGTTCAGCCATCCGCGCTATGCCGCGGGCGCGTCGACCAACCCCGATCCCGAAGTCTATGCCTTTGCCGCGCTGCAGGTCCGCGACGCGCTCGAGGCGACGCATCGTCTCGGCGGCCAGAACTACGTGCTGTGGGGCGGTCGCGAAGGCTATGAGACGCTGCTCAACACCGACATGAAGCGCGAACTCGACAATTTCGGCCGCTTCCTGAGCCTCGTCGTCGAGCACAAGCACAAGATCGGCTTCACCGGCACGATCCTGATCGAACCCAAGCCGCACGAGCCGACCAAGCATCAGTACGACTTCGACACCGCGACGGTGTACGGGTTCCTCAAGCGCTACGGGCTCGAGAACGAGGTGCGCGTCAACATCGAGGCGAACCACGCCACGCTGTCGGGGCATACCTTCGAACACGAGATCGCGACCGCCAACGCGCTCGGCATCTTCGGGTCGATCGACGCTAATCGCGGCGATCCTCAGAATGGCTGGGATACCGACCAGTTCCCCAATTCGGTCGAGGAACTGACGCTGGCGATGGTCGAGATCCTGCGCGGCGGCGGCTTCACCACCGGCGGCTTCAACTTCGACGCCAAGGTCCGGCGCCAGAGCATGGACGCGGCCGACCTGTTCTACGGCCATGTCGGCGGCATCGACGTCGTCGCGAAGGGCCTACTCGCCGCTGCCGCGATCATCGAGGATGGTCGGGTCGATGCGATCAAGGCCAAGCGCTATGCCGGCTGGGACGGTGACTTCGGCAGCACGATCGGCGGGCTCGATCTGGCCGGTATCGCCGATCTTGCGGTCGAGCGCGACATTGATCCGAAGCCCGTTTCGGGCCAGCAGGAACGCCTCGAAAACCTGATCAACCGCTTCCTCTGATCGACCCGCGACGCCGGGGCCACGTCCTGACGGACGGGCCCCGGCCTTGCCGCCGCTCGCCGCCCAGCCGCTGCAATCAAGCCGCTGGGAACAGGCAATAAACCCGTCAATCCGGGTCCGATTGCCACATGAACGATTTGTCACGATCGCAGCGGGGCCCTTTGCCCCTGCTGCTGTGTTGTCGCGCCTGACACCAGTTGTCCGCAAGTCATGTCAGGGGCCGGATCGATGCGTAATACAATCATTAGGGCAACAACACTTCCCGATCACACCGCCTAGTCTGAAAAGACCATGACGAGGACCAGGGTGATGGCCGGCTATGCTGGTCGTTATGGCGATTATAGCTGCTGTGTCGCGCCGGATCGGTGCCGCATTGGAAGCAGCGACGGACTCTGCGCGTGACCGCCGGGATTGGTCTGACCTGGGCAATCTGCGGTGCGGCAACGGCCGGGGTGATCGCGCGCCCGTTCCGCCTGCCCGAAGCGGTCTGGGCGGTCGCCGGCGCGGTCGCGCTGCTCGCGCTGGGTCTGTTGCCGATCGCTGCCGGGCTGACCGCGGTCGGCAAGGGCATGGACGTCTATCTCTTCCTGATCGGCATGATGCTGCTCAGCGAGACCGCGCGCCAGCAGGGCCTGTTCGACTGGATCGCCGCGACCGCCGCGCGCGGCGCGCGGGGGTCGCCCGTCCGCCTGTTCGCGCTCGTCTATGTCACCGGGATCGTCACCACGACCTTCCTGTCGAACGACGCCACCGCGGTGGTGCTCACGCCCGCCGTCTATGCCGCTGCGCGCAAGGCGAAGGCGGATCCGCTGCCGCTGCTGTTCGCCTGCGCGCTGATCGCCAACGCGGCAAGCTTCGTGCTGCCCATCTCCAATCCGGCGAACCTCGTGCTCTATGGCGGCACGATGCCCCCGCTCGGCCAGTGGTTCGCGTCGTTCGCGCTGCCATCGGTCGCGGCGATCGTCGTGACCTATGGCGCGCTCCGCTGGACCGAGCGTGCACGACTCGTCGGGCAATGCGAGACGGAGATTGCGCGCACGCCGCTGACCATCGGCGGCAAGGCGGCGCTGGCGGGGATCGTCGTCACCGCGGTCGTGTTGTTGCTGGCCTCGGCGTTCGACGTGCAACTCGGGTTGCCGACCTGCATCGCCGGGGTCGCGACGACGATCGCCATCTGCCTGCTGGTCCGCATGTCACCCCTCATGGTCGTCCGCGACGTGTCGTGGAGCGTGCTGCCGCTCGTCGCCGGGCTGTTCGTGCTGGTCGAGGCGCTCGATCATAGCGGCGTCATCGGCCATGTCGCGGCGTGGTTGCGCGCAGAGGCCGCCGATCCTGCACGCGCGGCGATGACCGCGGGGACGATGCTCGCCTTCGGGTCGAACCTGGTCAACAATCTTCCCGCCGGGCTGATCGCGAGCACCGCGGTCGCGCAGGCGCAGCCGCCGCGCGTCGTCGTCGACGCGTTGCTCATCGGCGTCGATCTCGGTCCCAATCTGTCGATCACCGGGTCGCTCGCGACGATCCTGTGGCTCCAGGCGATCCGCCGCGAAGGCCTCGATGTCGGGTTCCTGCGCTTCCTGAAGGTCGGCGCGGTGACGATGATTCCCGCGCTCGCCGCCGCGCTCGGCACGCGCCTGCTGATCGGCTGACCCTCGAAGTTCCTCTCTGCCGCCCCCTCTTTTCCAGGACCAAGGACCGACCATGGCGACCCTCTCCGCTTCCCTACCCTCCCGCCACCCCCCCGGCGGCAAAGCTCCCCACCGTCATGCGCCGGCGGGACGCACGCTCGACGCGCTCAACTTCTTCCTTGCCGACGTGCGCGACGGGCTCGGGCCCTATCTCGCCATCTATCTGGTCGCGGTCCGCGGCCCCACGCATGGCTGGAACGAGGCGACGGTCGGGCTGGTCCTGACGATCGCCGGGATCGTCGGCCTGATCGCGCAGACGCCCGCCGGCAGCCTGATCGACAAGAGCCGCAACAAGCCGCGGATCGTCATGGTGGCAGCGTTGCTGGTGACGTTGGCCAGCATGTCGCTGCCGTTCGTCACGGGCTTCACCGTGGTGACCATCACCCAGTCGGTCGCCGCCGTCGCCGGCGCGATCTTCGCCCCCGCGATTTCAGCGATCACGCTCGGTCTGGTCGGGCCAAAGATGTTCGCCAAGCGGGTCGGCCGTAACGAGGCGTTCAACCATGCCGGCAATGCGGTGTCCGCCGGGCTCGCGGGCGTGCTCGCCTGGACGTTCGGGCCGGTCGTGGTCTTCTGGCTGATGGGCGCGCTGACCGTCGCCAGCATCGTCACCGCGACGCGGCTCCACAACGACGATATCGACAATGCCGTCGCGCGTGGCCTCGACTGCGAGCCTGATGCGGACTGCGACGAGCCGAGCGGCTGGAAGACGCTGATCGAGAACCGGCCGCTCATGACCTTTGCGGTGATCGCGTTCCTCTTCCATCTGGCGAACGCCGCGATGCTGACCTCGGTCAGCCAGCTGCTCGCGCGCACCGTCGGCAAGGATCAGGCGACGTCGCTGACCGCCGCGTGCATCGTCGCGGCACAGCTCGTGATGGTGCCCGTCGCGATCTTCGTCGGCCGTCATGCCGAACGGCTCGGCACCAAGCCGCTGTTCCTCGTCGCCTTCGGGTTCCTCGCCGCGCGCGGGGCGCTCTACACGCTGTCCGACGACCCCTATTGGCTGGTCGGCGTGCAGGCACTGGACGGCGTCGGCGCGGGTATTTTCGGTGCCCTGTTCCCCGTCGTGATCGCCGACCTGACCGAAGGCAGCGGCCGGTTCAACGTCAGCCAGGGTGCGGTCGCGACGACGCAGGGGCTCGGCGCAGCGCTGTCGGCGACGCTGGCGGGATCGATCATCGTCTGGGCAGGCTACAGCGCGAACTTCCTCACCCTCGCGGCGATCGCGGGGGCCGGGTTCCTGCTCTACATGATCGCGATGCCGGAGACGAAGAAGGGCGGCCAAGTGTAAGTCGGGAAATCGATCCGAACACCCACTGTCCTGTGGTCTCACTTTCGTGCAACAGCAGGACCCCACATCACCCTGTCCCCTGCCCCGGATCCCGAGCCGCATGACCAGCGACATTCTCATCATCGGTTCCGGCGCGGCCGGGCTGACCGCCGCGCTCACCCTCGCCGACCGTTTCACCGTCACCGTGCTCGCCAAGGGGGCGCTCAACGAAGGGTCGACCGCCTGGGCACAGGGCGGGATCGCCGCGGTACTCGAACCCGGCGACACGTTCGAGAATCATGTCGAGGATACGATGGTCGCCGGCGCCGGGCTGAACGATCGCGGGATCGTCGAGATGGTGGTCGAGGGCGCCCCCGCCGCGATCGAACGGCTCACCCATCTCGGCGTGCCGTTCGAGACCGAGGGGAACGCGCTGCACCTGACGCGCGAGGGCGGCCACAGTCATCGCCGGATCGTCCATGTCGCCGACGCGACCGGCTGGGCGGTGCAGGAGGCGCTGCAGAGAGCCGCCGAAGCGCACCCCAACATCACGCTGGTCCCCGATCAGGTCGCGATCGACCTTGCCACCGGGCGGCACGAGATCCGCTATTCGGGCGCGGGCCGGGTCTGGGGCGTCTATGCGGTCGACCGCGGCACCGGACGCGTCGCGCTCTACACGGCGCGCGCGACGATCCTCGCGACCGGGGGCGCGGGCCGCACCTACCTGTTCTCGACCGCGCCACGCGGCGCGACGGGCGACGGCATCGCGATGGCTTGGCGCGCGGGCGCGCGCGTGTCGAACATGGAGATGATGCAGTTCCACCCGACCTGCCTCTACAATCTGGAGGTCAAGAATTTCCTGATCACCGAGGCGGTACGCGGCGAAGGCGGACGGTTGATCAACCCGACCACCGGCAAGCGTTTCATGACCTATTATGATCCCGTCCGGATGGAGCTGGCGCCGCGCGATATCGTCGCGCGCGCGATCGACGCCGAGATCAAGCGCTACGGGCTCGATTACGTTCATCTCGACATCAGCCACATGCCCGCCGACTTCATCCGGCATCATTTTCCGAACATCCACGAAAAGCTGCTGACCGTCGGTATCGACATGACGACGCAGCCGATCCCCGTCGTCCCAGCCCAGCATTACACCTGTGGCGGGATCGTCGTCGACGAGCATGGCAAGACCGACCTTCCCGGGCTCTATGCGGCGGGCGAGTGCACCGAATCGGGGTTGCACGGCGCGAACCGGCTGGCGTCCAACTCGCTGCTCGAATGCTTCGTGTTCGGCGAGGCCGCGGCGGACAGCATCGCCGCCGATTGGGACAGCCTGCCCCCGCCGCCGCCGATCCGTCCCTGGGACGAAAGCCGCGTCACCGATTCGGACGAGGAGGTGGTGATCAAGCAGACCTGGACCGAGATCCGCCGCTTCATGTGGAATTATGTCGGCATCGTCCGCACCACCAAAAGGCTCGAACGCGCACAGCACCGGATCGCGATGCTGAACGAGGAGGTCGCCGAATATTACCAGCATTTCCGCGTCACGCCCGACCTGATCGAACTGCGCAACCTGCTTCAGACCGCCGAACTGATCGTCCGCTCGGCGCTGCACCGTCACGAAAGCCGTGGCCTGCACTACACGCTCGATTATCCGCAGATGCTGCCGGAGGCTGTCGATACGGTCCTGACGCCCTGACGTTCCGCGTCCCGGCGCATCGGACGTGCAGTTCGTCGCAGCCAGTCGCGCGGGGCGTATCGCGGCAGTCCGGACCGTATCAGGATCGTAGCGCTATCGCAGGATATCCGACACCCATGGCAATTGGCAGGTTCGCGCGTCTTTTCGTGACCGGCGGCATCGCGCTCGCGCTGACCGGCTGTGGCTCGACGTCACGCCCCGGTGCGACCGGCGCCGCGCCGCAGGGCGATGGGACCACCAGCGTATCGATCCCGGTCCCATTACCCACCGCACGCGCCACCCGTGCCGCGCCCGCTCCGCTCGTCACCGCGATCGACGCCTTGCACCATGATTTCGCGGGCAAGGCGGGGATCGCGATCCGCGCGGTGGACGAGGGCTGGACGGTCGAGGCCGGCGGACGCCAGCGCCTGCCGCAGCAATCGGTCAGCAAGCTCTGGGTCGCGATCACGCTGCTCGACCTGCGCGACCAGGGCAAGGCGAAGCTCGAGGATCCGGTCGTCGTCCGCGCGGAGGATCTGACGCTGTTCCATCAGCCGATCGCGATGCTCGTGACCGGCGACGGCTATCACACCACCGTCGGGGAATTGCTCAGACGTGCGCTGACGCATAGCGACAATACCGCGAACGACCGGCTGCTGAGCTATGTCGGCGGCCCGCGCGCGGTGCGCGGCATGATCCTGCGCAAACAGCTCGGCGAGATCCGCTTCGGTCCGGGCGAGCGGCTGTTGCAAAGCGGGACGGCGGGGCTCGTCTGGCAACCCGCCTATGCGCTCGGCAACGCGTTTGCGGTCGCCCGCGCACGGCTCGATCCGCAGATCCGCGCCGCCGCACTCGACGCCTATGTCGCCAATCCGCCCGATGGCGCCGCGCCGATCGCGATCGCGGACGCGCTGGCCCGGCTCGCGCGGGGCGAATTGCTCAGCGCCAGCTCGACGCAGGTCCTGCTCGACACGATGGGCGCGTCGGTCACCGGCCGCGCCCGGCTGCGCGCCGCGCTGCCCGCGGGGTGGCGGATCGCGCACAAGACCGGCACCGGCCAGGATCTCGGTCCCCGCAACGCCGGCTTCAACGATGTCGGGCTCCTGACGGCGCCCGACGGCAAGCGCTATGCGATCGCGGTGATGATCGGCGACACGCTGCGGCCGATCCGCGAACGCCAGATGCTGATCCAGGCGGTCGCCGCGGCGGTCGCCGCGCATGCCGGTGGCGCCCGCCCGTCGGTCTGAGATTTTCCTCACACCTGATACCCAACAACCACGCTTCGCCCATTGGTCCGCGCGCGCGCATCCGCTAGACCGCGCGCGATGCCCCATCTCTATCTCGTCGACGGCTCCGGCTATATCTTCCGCGCCTATCACCGGCTGCCGCCGCTTACCAACAAGCATGGCGAGCCGGTCGGCGCGGTGTACGGCTATACCACGATGCTGTGGAAGCTCGCGGACGAGGTCCATGCCGCGGATGGCCCCACCCACATGGCGGTCATCCTCGACAAGTCGTCGAAGACGTTCCGCAACGATCTCTACGACAAGTACAAGGCACAGCGTCCACCCCCGCCCGAGGATCTCGTCCCCCAGTTCCCGATGATCCGCGACGCAACGCGCGCCTTCTCGCTGCCGTGCATCGAGACCGAGGGGCTCGAGGCGGACGACATCATCGCCTGTTATTCGAAGGCTGCGCTGGCGCAGGGCTGGTCGGTCACGATCGTCTCGTCGGACAAGGACCTGATGCAGCTGATCGAGCCCGGGCTCGACATGTACGACACGATGAACAACCGCCGGCTGGGTGCGGAGCATGTCGCGGAGAAATTCCACGGCGTCACGCCATCGCAGCTCGGCGACGTGCTCGCGCTGATGGGCGACAGCGTCGACAATGTGCCGGGCGTTCCCGGCGTCGGCCCGAAGACCGCTGCTAAGCTGATCCTCGAACATGGCGATCTCGAATCGGTGCTCGCCGCCGCCGAGGGCATGAAGAAGGGCAAGCTGCGCGACAATCTGATCGAGCATGCCGAGATGGCGCGGCTGTCGAAGGTGCTGGTCACGCTCCGATGCGACGTCGCGCTGCCCGAGCCGCTCGAGGATCTCGAGCTCAAGGGTATCCCCGACGCCCCCTTGCGCGCGTTCCTTGATCATCACGGCTTCAAGTCGCTGATCGCCAAATTGTCCGCCGTCGCCGAAGCACCGGTCGCCGAGTCGACCGTCGTCGCGGACATGGACGCGGACGAGCCATGCAAGCATGACGATTACGAGACCGTCGTCGACGAGGCGGCGCTCGACCGCTGGATCACGCTGGCCAAGCATCAGGGCTGGATCGCGATCGACACCGAGACGACCGGGATCGACGCGACGCGCGCCGATCTGGTCGGGATCAGCCTCGCGCTGCATCCGAACCTCGCCTGCTACGTGCCCATCGCGCATGGCGGCACCGATCTGCTCGCGGAAAACCCGGTCCAGATCGACCGCGCGATCGTGCTGGCGAAGATGAAGCCGCTGCTGGAGGATCCGAGCATCCTCAAGATCGGCCATAATCTGAAATACGACATGATCGTGCTGGCCCGCGCCTATGCCGCCACCGGGGGCGTGACGATCGCGCCGTTCGACGACACGATCCTGATGAGCTTCGACCTCGACGCCGGGCTTCACGGCCACGGCATGGACGAGCTTGCCGCGACGCACCTTTCGCACACCTGCATCGCGTTCAAGGACGTGGTCGGCACCGGCAAGTCGCAGCGCAGCTTCAACGAAATCGACCTCAAGGCCGCGACCCACTATGCCGCCGAGGACGCCGACGTGACGCTCCGCCTGTGGCGCCGGTTCAAGCGCCGCCTGCCCGCCGAGGGTTCGACGCGCGTCTACGAGATGGTCGACCGCCCGCTCGTCCCCGTCATCGCGCAGATGGAGATGCACGGGATCAAGGTCGACGCGGCGAAACTGTCGAAGCTGTCGACCGAGTTCGCCGCACAGATGGCGAGCCTCGAGACCGAGATTCACACGCTCGCCGGCGCGCCGTTCACGATCGGCAGCCCCAAGCAGCTCGGCGACGTGCTGTTCGAGAAGATGGGCATCAAGGGCGGCCGCAAGGGCAAGTCCGGGGTCTATTCGACCGACGTCACCGAACTCGAGCGGATCGCCGCGGACAAGGATTCACCCGGCGCGGTGATTGCGCGCAAGGTCCTCGACTGGCGCCAGCTCTCGAAGCTTAAATCCACCTATACCGATGCGTTGCAGGCGCAGATCAACCCGGCGACGGGCCGCGTCCACACGTCCTACTCGCTGACCGGCGCGCAGACCGGGCGGCTGTCGTCGACCGATCCCAACCTGCAGAACATCCCGATCCGCACCGAGATCGGCCGCCAGATCCGTGACGCGTTCGTGGCGGAGCCCGGCAACGTGATCCTCGCCGCCGATTACTCGCAGATCGAGCTGCGGCTGGCCGCGCACATGGCCAACGTCCCCGCGCTGAAGCAGGCGTTCGCGAACGGCGACGACATCCACAGCCTGACCGCGCAGGAGCTGTTCGGCGAGGTCAACCGCGACACGCGCGGTCGCGCCAAGACGATCAACTTCGCGATCCTCTACGGCATTTCGCGCTGGGGGCTCGCCGGCCGGCTCGACGTGTCCGCGGACGAGGCGCAGGCGATGATCGACCGCTATTTCGATCGCTTCCCCGGCATCTCGAGCTACATCGTCGACACCACCGAAAGCGTCCGCGCGACCGGGTTCACGACGACGCTGTTCGGCCGCAAGACGCATTTCCCGCGGATCCGCTCGAAGATCCAGCACGAACGCCAGGGCGCCGAGCGCGCAGCGATCAACGCGCCGATTCAGGGGACGAGCGCGGACATCATCAAGCGCGCGATGGTCCGCATGGGCCCGGCACTGCTCGAGGCCGGGTTGCCGAATGTGCGCATGCTGCTTCAGGTCCACGACGAACTCGTGTTCGAACTGCCCGAAGGCGATGTCGAGGCGGCCAAGCCCGTGATCGAACGCGTCATGGCGACCGCGGCCGAGCCGGCGGTGACGCTCGACGTGCCGCTGGGGATCGAGATCGGCACCGGCCTGAGCTGGGGCGCAGCGCATTGATCGCGCAGGGCGGCAGCCGGCCGCGCCCGGCTGACTCGCACAAGCGCGGCCGGCGGAGCGCTTGCTCCGGCCAACGACGCGGCTTTGCCGCGGCGCGGCGCACCAGCGGCGGTCGCCCGTGACCGAATCGACCAAGGATATCGACACGCTCGCCAAGGGCGGTCGGACCAACATTGCGGGCTTCGTCCTGCGCCTCGCCGCGCGCATCCCGTTCCTGTTCATCGCGGGCCGCATCTACGGCCCGGACCTGGTCGGCCGCTTCGCGATCGCGGTCGTGGTGGTCGAACTCGCCGCGCTGCTGGCGACGCTCGGTCTCAAGCGCGGTCTCGCGCAGGCGCTGAGCAGCACCGAGCGGCCGCACGCCTATGTCGTGTGGGATGCGATGGCGGTGGCGTTCGTCGCGTCGCTGATCGCGAGCGCGGTGCTCTTCACCTTCCCCGAGATCATGTATCCCAATACGGCGATCACCGGGCTCGACCGGTTCCTGCCGCTGATCATCGTCGCGGTCGCCTGGTCCGACGTCAGCCTGGCGGCGCTCGCCTATCGGCTGAACGTCAAGGCCGCGGTCACCGCGCGCGCGGTGGTCGAGCCGTGGACGATCTCGATCGCCGCCTGGGCCTTCTCCTATTTCACGATCCGCGACGGGCTCGTGCTGAGCTATGTCGCGTCGATGACCGCGGCGCTGATCGCCAGCCTCGTGCCGTTCGTGCGAAGCTACGGGCTGCCGCGCGGCTGGTCGCCGCATCTGCGCCCGCTCTACGCGCTCGCGCGCGCCAATGTGCCGCTGGCGGGCGCGGACATCCTCGAATGGGGCAGCCGCAACGTCGACCGCTTCATCCTCGGCGTGATGTTCGAGCCCAAGGTCGTCGGCATCTATTATATGGCGCAACAGGTCGCGAGCCTGCCGCAGAAGCTCAAGACGAGCTTCGACCCGATCCTCGGCCCCGTCATCACGCAGAGTCTTGCGATCAACGACCGCGCGGCGATCGCCAACCAGGTCCGCCAGGTCGCGTTCTGGATCATGGCGGCACAGGGCGGGCTCGCGCTGATGGGCTCGATCCCCGGCGAGGCCGTGATGGGCGTGGTCGGGCCGCAATTCGTCGCTGGCACCGCCGCGCTCGCCTTCCTGCTGACCGCCGAATTCCTCGCCTCGAGCGGCGCGGTCAGCGAATCCGCGCTCGTCTATATCGCGCGGCACCGCAATCTGATGATCTCGGCGGTGATGCTCGCCTTCCAGATCGGCCTCAGCTTCACGCTGATCTTCGCGATCCGCCGCCTTGGCTATCCGGTCAATTATCAGGCTGCGGGGCCCGCGATCGCGCTCATGATCTCGGTCGCGCTGACGTCGGTGATCAAATCGCGGCTGCTCGGAAGCCTGCTCGGCGCGAGCGTCTCGCCGTGGCGCTGGCCGCTGGTTTGGGCGGCGCTTGCCGCGATCGTCGTGGGCGCGGGCTTTACCGCGCTGCCCAAGCGGCTCGAATGGGTCGAACTCGCGGTCGGCGAGCCGGCGATCGCCGCGACCTATCTCTTCATCCTGTGGAAATGGGCGTTCGGGCCAGCCGACCGCGCCCTGTTCGCCAAGACCCCCAAGCCCAGCGAAGCGACGCTGCCGCGGAGCGGGTCGCCGGTCCGCTGATCCGGCCCCCCAAAGCCGGGGGGCCGCCAGCGATCAATGCCGGAAGTGGCGCATCCCGGTGAACACCATCGCCAGCCCTGCCTCGTCCGCCGCCGCAATCACGTCGGCGTCGCGGATCGACCCGCCCGGCTGGATCACCGCGGTCGCGCCTGCCTCGACCGCCGCGAGCAGCCCGTCGGCAAACGGGAAGAACGCGTCGGAGGCAACCGCCGAGCCGATCGTCCGCGGCGTCGCCCAGCCCGCCTTGTCCGCCGCATCCTTGGCCTTCCACGCGGCGATGCGCGCGGATTCGAGGCGATTCATCTGCCCCGCACCGATGCCCGCGGTGCTGCCGTCCTTGGCATAGACGATCGCGTTCGACTTGGTGTGCTTGGCGACGGTCCACGCGAAGCGGCAGTCGGCGAGTTCCTGCGGCGTGGGCTGGCGCTTGGTCACGACCTGCAATTCGCCGGGCGTGCCGTTGTCGCGACCCTGGACGAGCCAGCCGCCCGCGATCGACTTGGCGGTGAGCCCCGTGCGGGCCGCATCGGGCAGGTCGCCGGTCAGAAGCAGACGCAGGTTCTTCTTCGCGGCGAACAGCGCGATCGCCTCCTCGTCCGCATCGGGTGCGACGACGACTTCGGTGAAGATGCCGGTGATCGCGCGCGCGGTCTCGACATCGAGGCGGCGGTTGACCGCGATGATCCCGCCGAATGCCGACACCGTGTCGCAGGCGAACGCCGCGGCATAGGCCTCCTCGAGCGTCGCGGCGGTCGCGACGCCGCACGGATTGGCATGCTTGACGATGACGACCGAGGGGGCGGCGTCACGGAACTCGGCGACGAGCTCGAGCGCAGCGTCCGCGTCGTTGAGATTGTTGTAGCTCAGCGCCTTGCCCTGCACCTGACGCGCCTGACCGATGCCGCGGACGCCGTCGGTCGCGGTGTAGAAGGCCGCCGACTGGTGCGGGTTCTCGCCGTAGCGGAGCGCATCGCCGCGCTTGAGCGTGATCGGCAACGTGGCCGGAAACTGCTCGCCCTGATCGACCGTGCCGAACCAGGTCGCGATCGCCGAGTCATAGGCGGCCGTGGTCGCGAACGCCTTGGCGGCGAGGCGCTTGCGGTCATCGAGCGTCGTGCTGCCGCCCGCGACCAGCGCATAGTCCGAGGGATCGGTGACGATCGCGACATAGGCGTGGTTCTTGGCCGCCGAGCGCACCATGCTGGGGCCGCCAATGTCGATATTCTCGATCACGGTGTCGCGGTCCGCGCCCTTCGCGACGGTCGCCTCGAACGGGTAGAGATTGACGATCACGAGGTCGATCGCGCCGATCTGGTGCTCCTCCATCGACGCGGCATGCCCCGCATCGTCACGCACCGCGAGGAGGCCACCGTGCACCATCGGGTGCAGCGTCTTCACGCGGCCATCCATCATCTCGGGAAAGCCGGTCAGCTCCGACACGTCGCGCACCGTGAGGCCTGCCGCCCGCAGCGCGGTGGCGGTACCGCCGGTCGACACCAGTTCCACACCGTGGCTCGCAAGCGCGGTGCCGAGATCGACGATCCCGGTCTTGTCGGAGACGGACAGGAGTGCGCGCTTTATCGGGATGCTGGTCATGACAGGTCTTTCGTGATCCGGGTTTCGCCGTGCGGCGGGCCTTAGCGTCGGTTGACGTTGGGGAACAGGGGGCGTGCGGGAACGCGGCGATCTTCGAAGGTGGCGTCTCGACCAGTCATCGCGAAAGGAAGCACCTCCCCGGCGAAGGCCGGGGTCCAGTTGGAAAGGCCGTCGTAACGACGCGCTGTCCCCTGTCAGCACCGTCTCGCAACTGGACCCCGGCCTTCGCCGGGGAGGTGGCAGTGTCTGGAAATGAAAAGACCATTGGGTCGTGATCTGGCCGGAGAAAGTGTCAGGCCTTTTTCAGTGCCCAGCTAACGCTCGCGCCGCCGGCCGCGGCCTCGCCGGTGATCATCAGTTGCTGCGTCGCGACCGGGCGGCCGTCCGCGTCGATCCAGACGCTGTCCTCGACCACCAGCGCGCCGCCGCGGCAGCGGAACTGCCAGATCGCGCCGCCCGGCAGGCGGAGGATTGCGCCCAGACCGTCCGCGGTCGGCGACACCTGTACCCCCGCGCCCAGATGGAAGCGGATCGCGAACAGCGAAAGGCCCAGGCGCCGCTTGCTGCCCTTGGGCAACAGCGCGTCTTCGCCCCGCAATTCACGGCCGTCGCCGGTCAGCATCAGCTGCCGGCGGTGCACAAAGCCCCAGCGCCGGACATAGCCGTCATGGCTCGCTTCGATCCGGCTCGCTGCCTCCGATTCTTGCCGGCTCAGCTCGACTTCGGCAACGCCGCGGCCGAGCGTTCCGTCGGCGTGGATCGCGGTCGAGTTGCTGTCGGCGATCGTCAGCGTCGAATGCGCGGCGGTCGACCGCAGACCTTCGACCATTGCCGGCGGCAGTTGCGCGATCCCTGCCCGTGCGCCGCCGCAATTGACGACAAGCCGCGCCGGGCCATCGGAGAATTCGAACGCGAGCGTCGAAGCGCACCCGCCTTCGACCAGGCGTGCGACGGGTGGCGGCGCGGCGTCGACGATCAGCACCGAGGAGGCCGCCGCCAGCCGCTGATAGCCCCAGTCGCGCGCCTGTCGGAGCGGCCGGGTCCGGACGCCGCTCGCCTCGATCACCGCGGCGACCTGCGTCTCGCTTGCGGGGCCCCCGCCCTGCCAGCTCGACAGCCCAAGATCGCCATGCGTCACGCCGAGCAGCGCCGCGACCATCCTGGTGAGCGTCGTCGCGACGGGTTCGGGCAAGGCCAGATTGCGCGCCAGGTAACTGTCCTGAAGCAGCGTCAGAAGCTGGATCGAGTCGAGCAGCATCGCCGGGCTGCGCGAGACCGAACCGCCATCGTCGAACAACCCCGTGCCGAGCGCGCGCAGCAGCCCGGCCTCACCGAACGCGCGGCGTGGGTCACCGCCCGGGATCAGCAGCCCGGCGGCGACGACGCCGCACCATGCCGCGATCCGCGGTGCGCCCGCGGGCACCTTGTCCGCGCTTCGATCAAGGTGCAGCGCGCCCCGCGCGAGCGCGTTCAGCACCTTCGAGCGGTAAACGAGGTCAGACGACGACAGGATCAGCGGCGCATGCGCGGTCCAGAATAGGATCCGCCTGCCCCAGAGGTCCGGCCGCCACGCGATCCCGCCCGGCGTGTCGGCATAGGCGGTCAGCCACAGCCCCATCAGATATTCGGCGATCGGTGCCCCGCGCGCGCGGGTTGCGACAGTCGACAGGTCGCGCAGCCAGGCAAAGCTGTGGAAATAGTCGGCAAAGGGACCGGGCAGCGGCTTTGCCAGATCGAGCGTCTCGATATCGCGCGCCTCGCCGCGGAACGACAGCAGGCCCTCGAGCAGCATCGTGCCCCGCGGGATGTCACCGAGCACCGGATCCTCGGGGACTGCGATCAGCTTGAGCGGATAGCGCCCCTTGAGCCGCAAGGCATGGAGCGGCGTACGCCAGGTCAGGCGGTGAAAGCGCTCCGCCAGCCGGTCGGCGAGCGACAGCCCGTTGTCGCCGCCGAGCCGGATCAGGCGACGACCTTCGTCGATTCCGTCGAGTGCGGGATCAGTCACGGAATCGGGCTGGTCGGTCAACCGCCCCTCAATGCCGCGATGTTGGCGGCATACTGTGCCGGCCCCCCGCGAAACACCGACGTCCCCGCGACCAGCGCGTCCGCACCCGCATCGATACAGCGCTTCGCCCATTCGGCGTCGACACCGCCATCGACCTCGAGATCGATCATGCGACCGCTCTTCTCGATCATCGTCCGGATCGCGGTGATCTTCTTGAGCTGGCTGGGGATGAAGCTCTGCCCGCCAAACCCGGGATTGACGCTCATCACGAGCACGAGGTCGACCATGTCGAGCAGGTAATCGAGCATCTTCGCCGGCGTGCCGGGACAGATCACAACGCCCGCGCGCTTGCCGAGCGACTTGATGTGCTGGAGCGAGCGGTGGATGTGCGGGCTGGCCTCGTAATGCACGGTGATGCAGTCCGCGCCGGCCTCCGCGAACGCATCGAGATACGCATCGACGGGGGCGATCATCAGATGGACGTCGAACGGCTTGGCGGTGACGCCGCGCACCGACTTCATGACCGCGGGGCCGAACGAGATGTTGGGCACGAAATGCCCGTCCATGACGTCGATATGGATCCAGTCGGCGCCGGCCGCATCGATGGCGCGGACCTCCTCACCCAGTTTGGCGAAGTCGGCGGACAGGATCGAGGGGGCGATGCGGACGGGTTGCATGCATTTGTCCTAGCGGGGGATTCACGTGGTGCGAAGGCCTTCAATCCTCCCCCAAAGCGGGGGAGGAATGATCAGGCGCGCTTCAGACGGGTGATGAAGAAGCCGTCGCAACCGCCTTGTTCGGCGAGCATGCCCGGCAGCGTGCGGACGGTACCGGTGTCGGTCGGCGTGATTCCGGCGGGGAGCTCGGCCTGGTCGACCGGCACGATCGAATAGTCGCTGCGCGCGGCGAGGAACGCGTCGAGCTGCGCCTCGCCCTCCGACGGTTCGAGCGAGCAGGTCGCGTAGACGAGCGTACCGCCGGGCTTCACCCAGTCGGCCGCGCGCGCGAAGATCCGCGCCTGCAACGCCGCGGTCTCGGCGATGATCGAGGGGCGGACGCGGTGGAGCACGTCGGGGTGGCGACGGAAGATGCCGGTCGCGCTGCACGGCGCGTCGATCAGGATCGCGTCGGCGGGCTCGGCGGGCGCCCATTCGAGAAGGTCGGCGTTCACCACCTCGGCCTTCAGATGCGTGCGATAGAGATTCTCGCGCAGACGTTTGATCCGGCTCTGCGAATTGTCGACCGAGGTGACGGTCCAGCCCGCGGACGCGAGCTGCAGCGTCTTGCCGCCGGGCGCCGCGCACAGATCGAGGACATGGCCCTGCCCCTTGCCCAGCAAGCGCGCGGGAAGCGAGGCGGCGATGTCCTGCACCCACCAGGCGCCGTCGCCAAAGCCCTCCATGTCGGGGACCGAGGCGTGATCGCCGAGCCGCAGATGCCCGGGCATGAAGCTCTCGCCGCCAAGCTTTTCGCGCCAGCCTTCGGTTTCGGCGGGGTCTGCGATCGTCAGGTCGAGCGGCGGCGGCGCCGCGATCGCACGGCCGGCATCGTCGACCATCTCCTCGCCCCATGCGGCTTCCCAGCGCAGCTCGACCGGAGCGGGCAGCGTGGGCACCTCGGGTAGCAGCATGTTGGCGCGGAACAGCGTCCCGAACACGCCGTGGACGAGCTTGCGCGGACCGCCATCGACCAGCGGCAGCACGGTCGAGATCGCGGCGTGCGACGGCGTGCCCAGGATCAGCACCTGGACGAGTGCGATCCGCAGCGCCATCCGCGCCTTCGCATCGTCGGGCAGATTGGTCTTCGTGACCGAATCGATCATCGCGTCGAGATCGGGGAGCCGGCGCAGCGTCTCGGCGGCGATCGCATGCGCAAGCCCGCGATCGGGTCCGTGGATCGCGCGGGTCGCGGCGGGCAGCGCGGATTCGAGCGACTCGCCGCGGCGGAGAACCGCATCGAGCAGGCGCAGCGCGGCGCGGCGGGTGGGGACGCCAAGCGGCTCGGGGGCGTGGGTGTAGTCGGGCATAAGAAGGTCCTTCGCGTTCAGGTGCCGCGCGCTGCATTGGCAAGTCGCACGGCGCGCCCCATGTGGCGGTTACGACGCCAACACGCAATCCGGAGAGCCATGATGGGCCAGCGCCCCGACCATGTGAAGCCACCCGCCTATCTGTCGAAGGATACACCGGTGCCACAGCCCGAGCCGATCGTGCCGGACAAGGACCCCGAACCGCGCGACCCGACGCGCTATGGCGACTGGGAACTGAAGGGCATGGCGATCGACTTCTGATCGCTTCGTCGTTTCGAGGCCTGATCCAGCGCTGCTCCACATCCGTCATCCCCGCGCAGGCGGGGATCCATATTCCCGGTTGTCGGCGGTGAGGCCGCACGCTTCGCCCCTATGGATTCCCGCCTGCGCGGGAATGACAGAGGTTGTGTCGGTAAATCTGCGGCAGCGGTCCTGACGCAGGCGGAACGTATTTCACGGCGGCGCGTCGCGGTAGGATGAGGGGATTCTTCGCAAAACGCTGGGTGAGAATTGCCGGCATCGTCGTCGCTGGCGTGGTGGTGCTGGGGTTGATCGGGCTCGCAGCCTTCCCTTGGGGGTCTCTCAAGGGGGTGATCCAGCGGCAGCTTACCGCGCGGTTCGGCCGGCCGGTGACGATCGGCGGGATCGAGCGCGTCGACACGTTCGGGTTCAGCCCGACAATCCGGATCACCGACGTCCGTATTCCGCAGGCGGAATGGGCGGGAACGGGCGATTTCGTCCGGTTGCGCGAGGCCGAGGCGACGTTTTCCGGGCTCGCGTTGCTGAAAGGTGCGTTCGGGCCGCGCGACGTGAAGGCGCGCGGACTGCAGCTCGTGCTGGTCCGCGACAGGAACGGCCGCACCAACTGGGAACGCCCGGGCAAGCCGAAGGGCGGCGGGAGCTCCACCGACCTTGACGGACTGACGATCAGCGACAGCGTGATCGCCTATCGCGACGACAAGCAGGACCGGTTCGTCACCGCACGCTTCGCCTCCGATCCGGTGCACGGCATCCGCGCGGCCGGCAACGGCACGATCCGCGGTGCGGCGGTGCGGATCGCCGTGGCGGGGCCTTCGGTCGAGCGGTTCCAGGGCAAGCCCTGGCCGTTCACCGCGTCGATCGACGGCGACGCGCTCTCGATCACCGCGAAGGGCCGGATGGACCACCCGCTCGACACCGACGCGATGGAGCTCGACGTCACCGCGCGCGCGACCGACCTCAAGCTGATCGACGCGGTGATCGAGGCGGGGCTGTTCCGCACGCAGCCGGTGTCGTTCTCCGCGCATGTCCGCCACGATCAGCCGAAATGGACCGTCACGCAGCTGAAGGGCGTGGTCGGGCGGTCCGATTTCACCGGGCATGTCAGCGTCGACAAGCAGGATGGCCGGAGCAAGGTCGACGGCGCGATCGTGTCGCGACAGTTTGATTTTGGTGATCTGGCGTCGGACGAGGGGAAGGCGAAGGGGGCCGCGCTCGAACGCGCAATCGGCCCGCGGCTCGTGCCCAACACGCGGATCGATATCGGCAAGATCGACACCACCGATGCGCGCATGGCGTTCCGGATCAAGCGGATCGTGAGCGCCAAGGGCGCGTCGCCGATCCTGTCCGCCAGGGGCGTGCTGGCGATCGACCACCAGCTGCTGACGCTCAGCGACCTCGACGCGCGATTGCCGCATGGTCGGGTCGAGGGGAAGCTGACGGTCGACCAGCGCGGCGACCGCAAGGTGCCGATGGTCGATATCAACCTGCGGCTGCGTGGCAGCAGCGTGCAGGATCTCGCGGGCGGCGGCGGCGAGTTCAGCGGCAATGTCAGCGCGCGCGCACGACTGAGGGGGCCGGGCACGACGATCCGCGCGGCGGTCGGCAATGCGAACGGCACGATCGGGTTCGTCGCGCGTGACGGGCAATTGCCGCAGGGGATCGCGGCGGCTTTGGGATTCGATGCGGCGCGCGCGCTGCTGGCGAAGGATGGCGAGCGCGCGGGGCTGCGCTGCGTCGTGCTGAAACTCGACGTGACGCGCGGCCATGGTCGGATCGATCCGATGATCGTCGACACGACCGCCAGCCTGTTGCGCGGTCAGGGAAGCGTGGTGTTTCCAGGCGAGACGCTGAACATCCGGCTGACGGGCACGCCGAAACAGCATGCGCTGCTGCGCGTGCCGGGCTCGGCCTATATGACCGGCACGATCGAGCGGCCGGCGGTAACGATTCCGCCCGAGGTGAAGTCGGTCGGCAACATCTTCAAGGCGATCGGCCGCGCGATCACGGGAAAACAGGGCCCGACTGCGCGCGATGCGGATTGCTCGGGGCTCGCGGCGCGCGTGCTGCGCTAAACCGATCCTCCCCGCCGGGGGGCGGATGAAGCAATCGCCTCCTGTCAGCCCGCCTCGTCCTTGAGCGGCCGCGCGAGCAGGTCGCCGATCACGTCGCGGACCGGGGCGCCTTCGAGCAGGCGGCACACGGCCTCGGTGATCGGCATGTCGACGCCCGCATCGCGCGCGGCCTCGCGCAGCACGGGGGCGGTGAATGCGCCTTCCGCGACCGTGCGGCGATCAGCCAGCAACGCGGCGGCGGCCTCGCCGCGCCCGAGACCGACGCCAAGCGAGAAATTGCGCGAACTCGTCGAGGAACAGGTAAGCACGAGATCGCCAAGCCCCGACAGCCCGGCGAGCGTCTCCGCACGGGCGCCGCGCGCGAGCCCGAACCGCGTCATCTCGGCAAAACCGCGCGCGATCAGCGCCGCACGCGCATTCTGGCCGAGCCCGGCGCCCTCGACCACGCCGCAGCCGATCGCGAGCACGTTCTTCACCGCCCCGCCAATTTCCGCCCCCGCGACGTCGGTCGACGCATAGGTCCGGAAATGCCGCGCGGCGAGCCGGGTCGCGAGCGCTTCGCCAAGCGCCTCGTCCTCGCAGGCGAGCGTCACCGCGGTGGGCAGCCCCGCCGCCACCTCATGCGCGAAGGTCGGCCCCGACAGCACCGCGATCGGCGCGTCGGGATGCACCGCACGCGCGACCTCGCCGACCAGCCGCTTGCTCCCCGCCTCGATCCCCTTGGCGCATAGCACCAGCGGAATGCCGCCGATCGGCGCGGCGGCGAGCACGCTGCCAACATGCTGCGCCGGCGTGACGACGAGGATCGCGTCCATGTCCGCCAGCGCGCCAAGGTCGCCGGTCGCGCGGATCGTCGGCGACAGCGCGACGCCGGCAAGGAACAGCGCGTTCGCATGGGTCGCGTTGATCGAGTCGACAACGGCCGGCTCGCGCGCCCACAGGATGACGTCGCGACCTTCATGCGCGGCGACCTGTGCCAGCGCGGTGCCCCAGGCGCCGCCACCGATGACGCCGATCCTCATGCCTTCACCCCTGCGCCGCGCACCGCCTCGGCGGCGGGATCGAGCGGCCAGCGCGGGCGGGCCGCGGTATCGAGCGGGTCGGTCAGTCCGGCGGCGAACCGCTCCGCCCCGGCCCAGGCGATCATCGCTGCATTGTCCGTGCACAGCCAGAGCGGCGGCGCGACAAACCGCAGGCCGCGGGTCGCGGCAAGCGTCTGCAGCGCGCCGCGGACCGCGCCGTTCGCGGCGACCCCGCCCGCAACGACGAGCGCGGTGGGTGTGACCGTCAGACCGTTCAGCGCCCTGGTCGTGCGGTCGATCAGGCAATCGACCACCGCGGCCTGGAACGACGCGGCGATATCCTCCGGCGGATAGTCCCCGACGACCCGCGCGACCGCGCTCTTGAGACCGGCAAAGGAGAAATGCGGTTCGGCCGAACCCTTGAGCGGGCGCGGCAGCGGCACGGCCTTTGGATTACCCAGCGCGGCGGCCCGCTCGACCGCGGGGCCTCCCGGGAAGCCGAGGCCGAGGATCTTCGCAGTCTTGTCGAACGCCTCACCGGCCGCATCGTCGATCGTCGTCGCGAGTCGGCGATAGGCGCCGACCCCTTCGACCAGCAACAACTGGCAATGCCCGCCCGACACGAGCAGCAGGAGATAGGGGAAGGCGAGATCGGGATCGGACAGCCGCGGCGACAGCGCATGGCCTTCCAGATGGTTGACCGCGATCAACGGCTTGCCCGCGGCGTGCGCGAGCGCCTTGCCGGTGACGAGCCCGACCATGACCCCGCCGATCAGCCCTGGGCCCGCGGTCGCGGCGATCGCATCGACATCGGCCAGCTTGAGCCCCGCATCGGCCAGCGCCGCGACGATCAGCGGCTCGAGCGCCTCGACATGCGCGCGTGCCGCGATCTCCGGCACGACCCCGCCGAACGGCGCATGCGCCGCCTCCTGCCCGAGCAACCGGTGCGCCAGCACCTGTCGATCGGCGGTGACGAGCGCGGCGGCGGTTTCGTCGCAGGAGGATTCGATACCCAGAATGATCATCCCATATCCCTATCGCGCCGGACAAGGCTTGTCCTCACGCTTGTCGAACGCGCCGCGTTTCTGCATGCAGGCGTCATGACTAGTTTTCGGCTCGGCACACGCGGCTCGCCCCTCGCCCTCGCGCAGGCAGGCATGGTGCGCGACGCCTTGTGCGCCGCGCATGGCTGGTCCCCGGATCGGATCGAGACGGTCGTGATCCGTACCACGGGCGACCGTGTGCAGGATCGCGCGCTCGCCGAGATCGGCGGCAAGGCGCTGTGGACGAAAGAACTCGATCGCGCACTGCACGACGGTGAGATCGATTGCGCCGTGCATTCGATGAAGGATGTCGAGACGATCCGCCCGCAGACCCTGCAGATCGCCGCGATGCTGCCACGCGCGGACGTGCGCGACCGGCTGATCGGCGCGGAAACGCTTGCCGATTTGCGCCAGGGTGCTGTCGTCGGCACCAGCTCGCCGCGGCGACGCGCGCAGATGCTGCGATCGCGCCCCGATCTCGACATCGTCCTAATCCGCGGGAACGTCGATACGCGGCTCGCGCGGGTCGCGGCCGGCGACATGGACGCGACGCTGCTTGCCGCCGCCGGGCTCGATCGTCTCGGGCGGACGGCGATCGGTCATGCCATCCCGACCGACATCATGCTGCCCGCGCCGGCGCAGGGCGCGGTCGGGATCGAGACCTTGGTCGGCAAGCCGGCCCATGCGATCGTCGCGGCGATCGATCACGCCGATACCAGTCTGTGCGTCCGGACCGAACGCGCGCTGCTCGCGCGGTTGGGGGCGGATTGCCATTCGCCGGTCGCGGCGCTCGCCTCGCTCGCCGGCGAGACGCTGACGCTGCGCGGCGAACTGATCGCCGAGGATGGGTCGTGCGACGTCGCCGGCGCGATCGAAGGCGGGATCGACGAAGATCTCGGTACCGCGCTCGCGCTCGATCTGCTGACCCGCGCCCCCGCCAGCGTCCGGCGCCTGTTCGCCGCATGACCCGCATCGTCGTGCTGCGCCCGGAACCGGGCAATGCCGACACATGCGCCAAGCTTCGCGGACTGGGGCTCGAGCCCCTGGCGATGCCGGTGTTCACGGTCGTGCCCGTCGCCTGGACGCCGCCCGACCTCGGCGGGTTCGATGCCGTTCTGCTGACCAGCGCGAACGCGATTCGCCATGGCGCCCTGCCCGACACGCTCAAGACGCTGCCGGTGATTGCGGTCGGCGACGCCACCGCCGCCGCCGCCCGGCGCGCAGGCTTCAGTGTCGCGGTGACCGGCACCAGCAACGTCGATGCCGCGATCGACGCAGCGCGGGCATCCGGGTTCGACCGCCTCTTCCACCCGGCGGGCCGCGACCGCAGGCCGACCGGCCCGGGCGTCGTCGTGTGCACCGTCTATGCGAGTGAGGCGCTGGGGATCGGCGATAGCGTGTTGCCTCGGCACGAAGAGCTGCTCGTGCTGATCCATTCGCCCCGCGCCGCGCGTGCGTTCGGCGAGCATGTCGCACAGGCCGGCGTCGACCGGTCGCGCGTCACGATCGCGGCGATCAGCCGCACCGCGGCCGACGCGGCGGGCAGCGGCTGGGCCGCGGTGGTGGTGGCGGAGACTCCCACCGACGATGCGCTTGTCACGATCGCCGCAAAGCGCGCGATTGACCCTGACGCGCGTCGCGGGGATAAGCGCGTCATGAGCGACCACGTGCCGATCGAGCGTCCCCGGGCACGCGGCCCCCGCCTGGGTGTTATCATCATAGTGATCGGACTGGCTTTTATCGCCGGATCGGTGGCGATGGGCTATGCGCTGAAAACGATGCCATGGTTTGGTCAGCGCACCGGTCTGACGGCCGCTGGATCGACCACGGCCACGGCGGCATCGGGCAATCCCGATTTCACCCCCGCGCAACCGCTCAACGCCAATGGCGAACAGCCGCGGGTCGACACCGCAATGCTGGCGACGCGCGAGGCGACGCTGGCGGGCCAGCTCACCGCGCTCGAGGCCCGGACCGCGGCCGTGTCGAGCGACGCGATGGCAGCCGGGGGTCAGGCGACCCGCGCGGAAGGCCTGATGGTCGCGTTCGCTGCGCGTCGGGCGATCGATCGTGGGGTCGGACTGGGCTATATCGAGGAGCAGCTGCGGCTGCGCTTCGGGCGCGCCCAGCCGCGTGCCACGGCCGCGGTGATCCAGGCCGCCCACCAGCCGGTCACGATCGAGGATCTGCGCCAGGGGCTCGATACGATCGCGCCGCAGATCACCAGCACCAACGGGACCACCAATGACAGCTGGTTGCAGACCGTGCGGCGTGAATTCAGCAACCTGATCGTCCTGCGCGAGGAAAGCATGGCCTCGCCCATGCCAGCAGATCGTCTTGCACGGGCGCGTCGGCTGCTCGAGGCCGGCCAGGTCGAGGCGGCCCGCGCCGAGGTCGAGCGCCTGCCCGGCGCGACGCAGGCGAGCAACTGGATGGACGCCGCCCGCCGCTACATCGTCGCGCGCAAGGCGCTAGATATCCTCGAGAACACGGCGCTGATGGGCCAGGCGGGCCAGCCCCAGCCCAGCCCGATCGTGGTCACCACCCCGGTGCTGCCACCGGTCGCGACATCGACGCAGACCGAGGCGCCGGTCGCCGTACCCGCCCCCTGACACCCCGCCAGGTCGACCGGCCGAGGCCTGTCGCCTAGGACTTGTCAGGGCGTCAGAAGGAGTTCCAGTCGTCCTCGTGGCGAACCATCGCCGTGATTGCGGCTGGCGGCAACGGCTTGACCGGCGACGTATAGCTTTCGGGCTGGCCATAATCCCGTTTCGCAGGTGCGACCGGCGGCTTGGCAGCGCGGGAATCGCTGGTGCGGAACCGTCGGGCCTGATCGGCCAGCGTGCCCACCTCGGCGGCAAGGTTGCGCGCCGCTGCCGACGTTTCCTCCACCATCGCGGCATTTTGCTGCGTCGTCTGGTCCATCGTCCCGATCGTCGCGGAAATCTCGGTGATCGCAACCGACTGTGCCTGATTGTCCCGCGCCATGGTGGCGAGCAGGGCGTGAACCTGCGCCACGTCGTCCGATATCGCCGCGAGCGCGCCATCGACCTTCGTCACCGCATCAACCGCGGTGACGATATCGGTCTGCGTCACCGTCAGCTGGTCGCGCGCGCGCTTGGCCTCTTCCTCCGCACGCATCGCGAGCGCGGATACCAGATCGGCCACGACCGCGAATCCGCGACCCGCATCGCCGGCCCTTCCCGCCTCGACCGCGGCGTTCATCGCCAGGACGCGTGTTTGGAAGGCGATCTTGTCCAGCCCCTCGATCACGCTGTCGATGCCCTTGGCGCTGTCCGATACGCGGCCCATCGCCTGTACCGCCAGATCCGCCACCGTGCGACCGCCCCCGACCGTCGCGATCGCCTGATCGGCGCGTTCGACCGTCTGGCCGGCCGCGGTCACGGAGGCGCGTAGCCGGCCATCCATCTGAGTCACCGACGCGGCGGTCTCCTCGAGCGACGCGGCATTGCTCTCGGTCCGGCGGGCAAGATCCTCCGATGCCTGCGCGATCTCATTGGATCCGGTGCGGATCGCGGTGGCGCTTTCGGACACGGCGCCGATCAGCGTGCGCAACTGGTTGAGCGCGTCGTTATAGCTGTCCTCGAGCGGCGCGAAGCTGGCCGGGAGCCCCGTCAGCGTCGTCGACAGATCCCCGGCGGCAAGCGCGTTCAGCGCCTTGCCCATGGTCGTGATCGCCGCGTTGCGTTCGACCTGGGCTTCCTCGAAATACACCGACAGCGACAATTCCATGTCGAGCAGCGCCGCCTTGACGATCGCGATGCCGGCATCGGTCGCGCTCGGCGTGCGGAGCCCCTTCACCAGCCGCCGCCAAGGGCTGTAGTGGCGGCCGATCCCCGCAAGCAGATTTTCGAGAACGAGCGCATAGGCGCCGACATACCATCGCGGCTCGAGCCCGATCCGCGCGTGAACGGTCCCGATCCGCCGTACGCTGTCATAGAAGCTCGCGTCGAACTGGCCTCGCGCGATGTTCATCCAGTGCTTGGCCTGGGCCGACTTGGCAGAAGTCATGTGGCCGGCATCGCGGAAGAAGGGCGAGGTTTCGGGCTGATTGCGGACCCGGTCGTAGAATTTGTCGAGCGCGCCGCCGATCAGGGATTCGATCAAGGGCCGGACGGCGGCGACGGTTGCCTGTTGATCGGCTCCCATTTCCATGAAGGCGAGACGCGACGAAACTTGGTCAACGGACACGGACGGCTCCGAATATAGCGGTAGATGACCAATTTATAGCAACGCGGCGCCGCTATCGGTCAGGTCCGCCTCAACAAATCGTCGTTGTCGGGCATACATAGATCAAGCATCCCGTACGTATGGCGTGACGCCATCTGGGAGTTTAACGTGTAGGTTTGGAATCACCGATCGGCGAAAGCCGCTGCCGTTCGAGGCAGCGACTGGAGCGGGCGAAGGGATTCGAACCCTCGACCCCAACCTTGGCAAGGTTGTGCTCTACCCCTGAGCTACGCCCGCTCTGGCGCCTGTGCCGCCGGTCAGTAACGACACGGTGGCGGGGTGAGGCGCGCTATTAGCCCGGGGTTTCGGATCCGGCAAGCGCCTTCTTTGCAAAATTTGCAGCGATCATCGCGAAGAATGTCCTTGGCGACTCCCCCAATAGAACATTACAAGAACAATTGTGAACGACTCGACCGCCCTGATCGCCCGCCTCAAGCGGATCGCGACGACCGGCCTGCCATCGCAGCGCGATGGCCGGGCGGTCGAGGCCTGGATGACCGAGGGGATGGCCAAGGCGCAGCTGCACGAGATCTTCGCGTCGGTCGACGATTCGGCAAGCGCCGCGGGTTTCGCGGTCGCCACGACTCTAGCCGCACGAGCGGTGCCGCTATTGTGGCTGCGCACCGAGGCGAGCGAGCGCCAGGGCGGGCGACTCCACGCAAACGGTCTGGTGGAAATGGGGCTCGACGTCTCGTCGCTGGTGCTCGCGCTGGTTGATGACGAGGCCAGCCTGTTGCGCACCGCCGCGGATGCCGCACGATGCCAGGGGCTGGGAACGCTGGTCATCGAATCCTGGGGTCGGGCGGCGAGCATCGACCTGACGGCGACGCGTCGGCTGATGCTGGCCGCCGAAACCTCGGGCGTGACCATCCTCAGTCTCAGGATCGATGCGGCCCCCGTGCCCAGCGCCGCCGCGACGCGCTGGCAGGTGACATCGTGCCGGTCGCAACCGCTGGACGCGGACGCACCGGGCAAGCCGGCCTTCGATATCGAATTGCTGCGTCGACGCGGAGGCCAGGCCGGCCTGCGCTGGCGCGTGGAGTGGAATCGTGACGCGTATGACTTCGAACAAGCCCTCCCCCAACCCGACACCGAAACCGGCATCGATACCGCGCCGCTATATGGCGCTGGTATTCCCATGGTTGCCGATCGAGCGGCTGCGGACGATGCGCCCCCATCTGTTCGTCGGACGGGCTGAGGCACCGATCGCGTTCGTCGAGACGGTTGCGGGCGGGGTACGGCTCAAGTCGCTCGACCGCGAAGCGCTTCGCGCCGGGCTCGAACCAGGGCTGACGCTTGCCGATGCGCGGGCGCGCGTGCCTGGACTGGAAACCTATCAGCATGATCCGCATGCCGATCACGAATGGCTCGAACGGCTGGCGGACGGATGTCAGCGCTATACCCCGTCGGTCGCGCTCGATGCCCCGGACGGGTTGATCCTCGACATCGCGGGCTGCGTCCATGAATTCGAGGGAGAGCGCCGGCTTGCCGCCGATCTCGAGGAACGGCTGGCCCGCCGCGGCCTGCTGGTACGACATGCCTTTGGCGACACGCCGGATACCGCGAGGGCGCTCGCGCGGTTCGCAGGGGCCCCTGCCCCCGACGAACGCCGCGCGGTGAAGCGCCTGCCGGTCGCGGCACTCGGCCTTGACGACGATGCGACGGCCGCCTTGTCGCGCGCCGGGTTGAAGACCGTGGGCGACGTGATGGCACGCCCGCTCAGCGTGATCGCGGCGCGATTCGGCGAAGACGCCGCGATGATGATCCGCAGGCTCGACGGATCGGTGAAAGGGCCGATCGTGCCGCGGCAGACGGTTGCGAGGATCGGCGTCGAACGCCGCTTTGCCGAGCCGATCGCGCGCACCGACTATGCGCTCGAGATCCTGTCCGAGCTTGCGACCGAGGCCGGGATCCAGCTCGCCGAACGCCATGAGGGTGGCAGGCGGTGGGAGGCGAGGCTGTTTCGCGCCGACGGGCTTGTCCAGCGGTTGCGGATCGAGACGGGCCAGCCGACGCGCGACGTCGCCGTGCTGATGCAGCTGTTCCGCGAGCGGATCGACAGTCTCGCCGATCCGCTCGACCCCGGCTTCGGCTATGATCTGATCCGCCTCGATATCGCACTCGCAGAACGGCTGGATGCGACGCAGCTGAAACTGGAGGGCGGGCAGAAGGGAGACGGTCAGGACCGGGACGGCCAGAACCGTAACGTGGCGCAACTCGTCGACCAGCTCGGCACGCGGCTCGGTCGGGCACGGGTAAGGCGGTTCGCGGCGCGTGACAGCCATATTCCCGAACAGGCCGAACTGATGCTGCCGGCGGCGGACGCCGCCGCGGTCAGTGCGCGCCCGGCACCCTGGGCCGCCCCTGAATCGGGCGAACCGCCGCTGCGCCCGATCTATCTGTTCGATCCGCCGCACCCGATCGAATCGATGATGGCCGAGGTCCCGGACGGTCCGCCGCACCGGTTCCGCTGGCGCCGCACCGTCCACGACGTCGCGCACAGCGAAGGCCCCGAACGCATCGCAGGCGAATGGTGGCGGCGTCAGGACATTCCGACGCGCGATTATTACCGGGTCGAGGATCGCCGCGGCCGGCGCTTCTGGATCTTCCGGCACGGCCTGTATTCGGAGGTCGAGACTCCGCGCTGGTATCTCCACGGCGTCTTCGCATGACCGCGCCATGACCGCCTTAGCCGATTCCGCCTTTGCCGAACTCGTCGCGGCGACCAATTTCTCGTTCCTCGACGGCGCGAGCGATGCCGGAACCATGGTCGGTCGCGCGGTCGAGCTGGGCCTTGGCGGCGTCGGCATCGCCGACCGCAACACCGTCGCCGGCGTGGTCCGCGCGCACCAGGCGCTGAAGAAGGCCAAAGACGGACTGCTGGGGATGATGCTGCCGCCGATCGACTTCCGGCTGATCGTCGGGGCGCGGCTGGTGTTCGAGGACGGGACCCCCGACATCGTCGCCTATCCCTCGACCCGGCGTGGCTGGGGGCGACTGACCCGCTTGCTGACGGTCGGCAACCGACGCGCCGAAAAAGGCGGCTGCATCTTAGGGCTCGGCGACCTGATCGCGCATCATGCCGACATGATGCTGGTGGTGATGCCCGAGAGCAGCGCACGAGGCGCAACGGCCGTATCGCCGCTGCCCGACGGTGACATGCTGCCCGAACGCCGCGACCGCGACCTGTCGAGCGTCCTCCACGCGGTGAAGCGGCTGGGGGCGGACTGTGTCTGGCTCGGCGTGACGATGCCGCGCGGCGGACGCGATCGGCGGCGGCTGGCACGGCTGGCGGGGCTCGCCGACGCGGCGGGCATACCGGTGCTCGCAACCACCGATGCGCTCTATGCCTATCCCGACGACCGCGACCTGCACGACATCGTCACCTGCATCCGCGAAGGGACCAGCATCCACAAGGCCGGTCGCCTGCTCGCCGCCAATGGCGAACGCCATCTGAAGGACACAGACGAGATGGCGCGGCTGTTCCGCGATCGTCCCGATGCGGTCGGGCAAAGCGCCCGCCTGATGGCGCGGATCGCGTTCTCGCTCGACGATCTGCGCTACGAATATCCGCATGAGCCTGTCCCGCCGGGATGGGAGGCGCAGGACTGGCTCGAACATCTCGTCTGGCAGACCGCGCTCGAACGCTATGACGACCGCGTACCCGACAGGATGCTGGCGCTGCTCCATGAGGAGTTCACGCTGATCCGCGAGAAGAACTACGCCTATTACTTCCTGACCGTCTCCGACATCGTCCGGTTTGCGCGCAGCTGCGACCCGCCGATCCTGTGTCAGGGCCGCGGCTCGGCGGCCAATTCGGTGGTCTGCTATCTTCTCGGCGTCACCTCGGTCGATCCGATGAAATACGACCTGCTCTTCTCGCGCTTCGTGTCCAGCGAACGCGACGAGCCCCCGGATATCGACGTCGATTTCGAGCATGAACGGCGCGAGGAGGTGATGCAATATATCTATCGCCGCTATGGCCGCGACCGCGCGGCGATCGCCGCGACGGTCATCCATTATCGCCCCAAGAGCACGGTGCGCGAGGTCGGCAAGGCGTTGGGCCTGACCGAAGACGTGACGCAGAAACTGACGAGCACGGTCTGGGGTAGTTTTTCGAGCCGGTTCGACGAACGCCGCTTCACCGAAACCGGGTTCGATCCCGACAATCCGGAGATCGCGCGGCTTCGCGAGATGGTCGACAGGCTGCTCGAATTTCCGCGGCATCTGTCACAGCATGTCGGCGGGTTCGTGCTGACGCAGGGACGGCTCGACGAAATGGTGCCGATCCACAACGGTGCGATGGCGGACCGCACCTTCATCGAATGGGACAAGGACGATATCGACGCGCTGGGGCTGATGAAGGTCGATATCCTTGCGCTCGGCATGCTGACCTGCATCCGCAAGAGCTTCGACCTGATGCGCGAGCATGGCCACGGCGATCACCTGCTCGACACGATCGCCGTCGCCGAGGACGACCGTGTCTATGACATGCTGTGCAGGGGCGACAGCATCGGCGTGTTCCAGGTCGAAAGCCGCGCGCAGATCAACATGTTGCCGCGCCTGCGTCCGCGCAAACTCTATGATCTGGTAGTACAGGTCGCGATCGTCCGCCCCGGACCGATCGAGGGCGACATGGTCCATCCCTATCTCCGCCGCCGCAGCGGCAAGGAGAAGGTCGACTTCCCCTCGCCCCACCCGCGTTTCGGCCCGCCCGACGAACTCCAGCAGCTGCTTCGCTTCACCTATGGCGTGCCGCTGTTCCAGGAACAGGCGATGAAGCTGGCGATCGTCGCGGCGGGGTTCACGCCGGGCGAGGCGAACCAGTTGCGCAAGTCGATGGCAACGTTTCGAAAGGTCGGCGGCATGGATAATTTCCAGGCCAAGCTGATCGGCGGGATGGTCCGCCGTGGCTATGAGGCGGAGTTCGCCGAACGCTGTTTCAAACAGATCGAGGGGTTCGGATCCTACGGCTTTCCCGAAAGCCATGCGCTGTCCTTCGCGCGGCTGGTCTATGTCTCGTCGTGGATCAAATGCTTCCACCCCGCCGTGTTCACCTGCGCGCTGCTCAATTCGCAGCCCATGGGATTCTACGCCCCGGCACAATTGGTGCGCGACGCGGTCGAACACGGGGTGACCGTGCTGCCCGTCGAAGTGAATGCGAGCCTGTGGGACAATGGCCTCGAAGCCGGCACCACGGCCGGGCAGGAATCGTTGCGCCTCGGCTTTCGGCAGGTCGACGGGTTCCGCGCGGAATGGGCGCACAATCTCGTCGCGGCGCGCACGCGCGCGCGCTTCACCGGGATCGAGGACCTTGCCCGCCGCGCCGACCTACCGCAGCGCGCGATGAACCTGCTCGCCGATGCGGATGCGTTCCGCTCGCTCGCCAAGGACCGTCGCGAGGCGCTGTGGGACGTCCGCCGCACCCCGCCCAAACAGCTCGCGCTGTTCGCCGCCGCCGACGTGCCCGAGCTGGGCGTCGAACCCGATGCACAGCTTCCCGCGATGCCCCTGTCCGAACAGGTCGCCGCCGATTACCAGACGACCGGCCTGTCGCTGAAGGCGCATCCGATGGCGTTCCTGCGCGATCGCTTCGCCGCCGAGGGGATCCTGTCGAGCGCCCAGGCCTGTGCCACCAGGGACGGCCGGCGCGCCAGAGTTGCAGGCATCGTCCTCGTCCGCCAGCGCCCGGGCAAGGGCAATGCGATTTTCGTGACGATCGAGGACGAGACCGGCGTCACCAACGGGCTGATCTGGGCGCGCGATTTCGAGGCGAACCGCCGCGCAGTGATGGCCTCGCGGCTGATGGTTCTCGAAGGGGTGATCCAGCGCAGTGAGGAAGGTGTCACGCATCTGATCGCATCGCGCGTCCAGGATCGCAGCGCGATGCTACGGTTCCTGTCCGAGGACCATGCGCTCGACGCGCCATTGTGCCGCGCGGACGAAGTAGTCCGTTCCGTCCCGACGCGCAGTCCGGATTCACGGTCATCTCTGTCGCAACCCTCGCGCGCCCAGCATCCCCGCGACGTGCGTGTCCTGCCCAAGTCACGCGACTTCCATTGAGAGTGTCGGTAAGATGGTGGCAATCACCGCGCCGCCGCCCCAGATAGCGCACAGTTCAATACGGGAGTGTATGTTGGCCACGCTTGGAATGTCGCCTGCCGAGAAGGACGCCGTCGAGGCGTTCCGTCGCGATGTCGTCGAACCGTCGATGACGAAACTCGTGATCATCGACTTCTGGGCGGAATGGTGCGGGCCGTGCAAGGCGCTCGGGCCGACGCTCGAAAAGGTCGCCGCTGATTATGCGGACAAGGGTGTCGTGCTGGCGAAGGTCGATACCGACAAGAACCAGTTCATTGCCGCGCAATTCCAGATCAAGTCGATCCCGACCGTCTATGCGATGTACCAGGGGCAGCTGGTCGCCGACATGACCAGCGCGCGCACCGATTCACAGCTGCGCGTGATCCTCGATCAGTTGCTCAAGCAGCTGCCGATCGAAGCGGAGGCCAATACCGACGCCCCCGACATCGAACCGCTGATCGCGATGGGTGAGGAGGTTCTTGCCGATGGTGATGGGGAGCGTGCGCTGGGGATCTTCCGCCAGATCGCCGACATGGCGCCCGAGCACCCCGCGGTCCATGCCGGCTTCGTCCGCGCGCTCGTCCTGACCGGGCAGCTCGATGAGGCGGCCGACTGGCTTGCGAACCTAGACCCCGCGATCGCCAAGGATCCGGCGATCCACCGCGCGCAGGCCGCGCTGGCGCTGGCCCAGTCCGCACCCCCGGTCGCCGACCTGTCGCCACTGATCGCCGCGGTCGAGGCAGCACCAGACGATTTGGCCGCGCGCTTCGCACTCGCAAACGGCCAGATGGCGGCGAACGACCGCGATGCCGCCGCGGACAGCTTCCTCGCCATCATCGCCGCGGATCGCGACTGGAACGAGAGCGCCGCGCGGACGCAGCTGCTTAAATTGTTCGAGGTGGTGGGCCTCGAGGATCCCTGGGTCTCTGGACAGCGGCGGCGCCTGTCTGCGATCCTGTTCGGATGACGACCCGGCTCTCCATCTTCCCCCTGCCCGGCGCGCTGCTCTTCCCGGGCATGCAGTTGCCGCTGCACCTGTTCGAGCCGCGCTATCGGGCGATGATCAGCGATGCGATGGCGCGCGATCGGCGGATCGGCATGATCCAGCCGCGCGGTGATGATGGAGAGCTCTACGCACTGGGCTGCGTCGGCAAGATCGCCGAAGTCGAGGCGCTGGAGGACGGGCGGTACAATGTCGTGCTGGAGGGCGTCGCAATGTTCCGCATCGTCCGCGAACTCGATGTCACCACGCCCTTCCGCCAAGTCGAGGCCGAATTGCTGCCGGTGATCGAGGACGACACGCTGTCGCTCGGCCGGCGCTCGTCGCTCGAACTCGAATCCCGCCGCTTCGCCGACGTGCAGGGCTATGCGGTCGACTGGGACGCGGTCGCGCGGCTCGACGATGAGAGCCTGGTCAACGGCATCGCGCAGATCGCCCCGTTTGATTCCGCCGCCAAGCAGGCGCTGCTCGAGGCCCCTGATATCGAAACGCGCGCCGAACTGATCATCCAGCTGATGCAGTTCTTCGGGCGACATGACGGCGACGAACAGGTGACGCTGCAATGAGCGGGCTCGATCCCTGGCTCCTCGAACGCCTCGTCTGTCCGGTGTCGCGCACACCCTTGCGCTATGACGAGACCGCGCAGGAGCTGATCTCTGATGCCGCCCGGCTCGCCTATCCGGTGCGCGACGGCGTGCCGGTGATGCTTGTCGAAGAGGCGCGGCCAATCGATGGTGTCGCAACCGCCTGATGTCGAAACTCGACCGCCGCCTCGTCATGCTGGGGGCGGGCTGGAGCATCGGGCTTGCGGCATCGGGATGGTCTCCCTTCGACCGCGCCACCTGGTGGATGGAGGTGGCGCCCGTCCTGATCGCCTTTCCGATCCTCGTGGCGCTGCGCCACCGGTTCGCCTTCACCCCTCTGGCGCTATCCCTGCTCGCGTTTCACGGCTTCGTGCTGATGCTGGGTGGCGCCTATAGCTATGCCCGCGTCCCGGCCGGTTTCATGGTGCAGGACTGGCTGCATCTCGCGCGCAATCCCTATGATCGGTTCGGTCACCTGATCCAGGGGTTCGTCCCCGCGATCGTGCTGCGCGAGCTGTTGATCCGGGGTCGGCATATCGCCTCGCCACGGCTGGTGACCATCACCGTGCTTGCCTATTGCCTCGCCATCAGCGCGCTGTACGAACTGATCGAATTCGGTGCGGCGGTTTCGCTCGGCGAGGGCGCAGACGCGTTTCTCGGGACGCAGGGCGACCCCTGGGATACGCAGTGGGACATGCTCATGTGCCTGGTCGGCGCCGCACTCGCCGTCATGCTGCTGTCCCGCCCGCACGATCGCCAGATCGCGCGGGCGGGTGATGGTCAGATCGTCAGGCCCTGAAGCAGCTTGGGCAGGTCGCCGCTCTCGCCGCGCGCCTCTGCCATGAAGCGATCCTTGAGCGGCGGTAGCGCGTTGACCGCGCTGATGCCGAAGCGGCGCACCGCACTCGCGGTCTTGCCGGGCATGCCGAACAACCGGGTCAGCGTGTCGGTCGCGGCCGCGGTCATGAACGTGTCGAGCCCGCGCCAGCGCTGGTAACGCGCGAGCAGCGCCGCGTCGCCGAGATCGAGGCCGAGGCGCTTGCCCTCGACCAGAACCTCGGCGAGCGTCGCCACGTCGCGAAAGCCGAGATTGAGCCCCTGTCCGGCGATCGGGTGGATGCCGTGCGCCGCATCGCCGACCAGCGCGAGCCGCGTGTCGGTGATCCGGGCGGCGTGCTGAAAGCCGAGCGGATAGGAGGAGCGCGGCGTCAGCGTCGACAGCTCGCCGAGAAATCCGCCCATGCGCTTGCTCGCCTCGGCGAGGAAGGCGCGGTCGCCCATCTTGAGCATCCCCGCGGCGTTCTTCGTGTCGACCGTCCACACGATCGCCGAGCGATGCCCCTCCGCATCGTCGGGCAGCGGCAGCAGCGCGAACGGGCCGCTGGCGTAGAAGATCTCGTAGGCGACATCCTCATGCGAGCGTTCGTGATGAAAGGCGGCGATGATCGCGGTGTGATCATAGGACCAGTGCGCCATCGTGATCCCGGCTGCCTCGCGCGTCGGCGACTTGCGCCCCTCGGCGACGACGACCAGCGGCGCGCGGACCACCGCGCCCGAATCGAGCGTCGCGGTCACCCCCGCAGCGCTGCGGTCGAGATCGGTCGCGCGCGTCATCATCCGCAGGTCGACATGCGCCGCCGCGCTCGCGGCATCGAACAGCGTGTGACGGAGCAGCTTGTTCTCGTACATCGTGCCCAGCGCGCCGTCGTCCGCGGCGGGGACGAAATCGAGCTTGCCCGGTTCCAGCCCGTCGCTGACGCGGATCTGGCGGATCGCGCAGCCCTGCCCCGCCAGCGTCGCGCCGACGCCGATCGCATCGAGCATCCGGTGGCTCGCGCTCGCCACCGCCGAAGCCCGGCCATCGAAGCCCGGCGCCAGCGTGACCGCGGGGTCCGCCGGATCGATCACGATCGTCGAGATGCCGTGCACGTCGAGCGCCACGGCGAGCGTCGCACCGACCAGCCCGCCACCGAGGATGAGTACATCTGTGTCCATGATGCCGCTCTATCCCGCCCGCCCGCCGCTGCCAACGACGATCCGGGGTCGCTTTAACCCGTGTTGTCGCGTGCTCGCCTTGACGTCGGACCCGCCCGGCGCGATGAAAAGTCGGATTTTCGCACATTGAAGGATTTGAGGTCATGGCCAGCCGCGCGCAGCCAGCCTTATGGCGTGAGACGGTAAAGGCGGGGGCGGTGCGCAGCGGCGCGCTGATCGCCGCGATCGCGCTGTTCGTCGCGACGTTGCTGATGGCGCTGGCGTTGGCCAGCTATCATGCCAGCGATCCGGCGCTGAACACCGCGTCGGGCGGCTATCCCGCCAACCTGATCGGGCCGCCGGGCGCGTGGTTCGCCGATATCGCGCTGTCGCTGTTCGGGCCCGCCGTCGCGCTGCTGCTGCCGGTCGGGCCGATCCTTGCGATGCGGCTGTGGCGCGACCTGCCGGTCGGACGCTGGGCACGGATGCTGCGCGGCGCGGCGCTCGGCGTCGCGCTGATGGCCAGCGCGCTCGCCTTCGTATCCGACGCTTCGGTGCTCGCACTTCCTGCAGGCTGGGGTGGCATCATCGGCCTGTCGGTCGCCAATGCGGTGCATTGGGGTCTTGGATTCCTGGGCCAGCCGGTCGCCGAACTCTGGTCGGCGCGCGCCGTCGGACTGGTCGCCGCGATCGCGGGGGCGATCGTCTGGGGCAAGAGCATCGAGATCGATTTGGGCGAGCGCAAGTGGCGCTTCCGGCGCAACCGGATCCCGGCGCTCGGCTATGATGACGGGGCCGACGGCTATGTCGGTGGGCCTGACGACGAGGACGAGCCGCTGACGCTGACGCGCAAGCCCGTCGAGCCGCGCGCGATCGCCGAACCCGATCCACGCCCCGCGCCCGTCATCGCCGACCGCCAGAACGCGCCGTCGCAGGCGAAACCCAAGGAACGCCAGCTCGACCTGCGCGACAACTACACGCTGCCGAGCGTCGACCTGCTGACGCCGTCGCCGCCGAGCCAGGGCAATGTCGTCGACAAGGCCGGGCTCGAACGCAACGCGCGGCTGCTGGAGAACGTGCTCGACGATTTCCACGTCAAGGGATCGATCATCGAGGTGCGGCCGGGCCCGGTCGTGACGATGTACGAGCTCGAGCCCGCGCCCGGCATCAAGGCGAGCCGCGTGATCGCGCTGGCCGACGACATCGCGCGCAACATGTCGGCGATCTCCGCACGCGTCGCAGTGATCCCGGGACGCAATGTGATCGGCATCGAACTGCCCAATGCGCGGCGCGAGGCGGTGTCCCTCCACGAGCTCGTCGGCAGCCAGACGTTCGAGGATCAGGCCGCGCAGCTGCCGATCATTCTGGGCAAGAACATCGCGGGCGATTCGGTGATCGCCGACCTCGCGCCGATGCCGCATCTGCTGGTCGCGGGTACGACGGGGTCGGGCAAGTCGGTCGGGCTCAACAGCATGATCCTGTCGCTGCTGTACAAGCTGACGCCGAACCAGTGCCGGATGATCATGATCGATCCGAAGATGCTCGAACTGAGCATGTATGACGACATCCCGCATCTGCTGTCGCCGGTCGTGACCGATCCCGCCAAGGCGGTGCGCGCGCTGAAATGGGCGGTCGAGACGATGGAGGATCGCTATCGCCAGATGTCCTCCGTCGGCGTGCGCAGCCTCGCCGGCTTCAACGACAAGGTGCGTGGTGCCAAGGCCAAGGGGCAACCGCTGGGTCGGAAGGTGCAGACCGGCTATCATCCCGACACCGGCGCGCCGATGTACGAGGAGGAGAAGCTCGAATATGACGTGCTGCCGCAGATCGTGGTGATCGTCGACGAGCTTGCCGATCTGATGATGACTGCGGGCAAGGAGGTTGAATTCCTCATCCAGCGGCTCGCGCAGAAGGCACGCGCGGCGGGCATCCACCTGATCATGGCGACGCAACGGCCGTCGGTCGACGTCATCACCGGCGTCATCAAGGCGAATTTGCCGACGCGCATCAGCTTCCACGTCACGTCGAAGATCGATTCTCGCACCATCCTCGGCGAACAGGGTGCCGAACAGCTGCTCGGCAAGGGCGACATGCTCTACATGCCCGGCGGCAAGGGCATCGTCCGCGTCCACGGCCCGTTCGTCAGCGATGACGAGGTCCGGCTGGTGGCGGATCACTGGCGGTCGCAGGGCCTGCCCGACTACATCTCGTCGGTCACCGAGGAGCCCGAGGACGGCTTCACGCTCGAAGGCTCGCCGACCGGCGAGGATTCGGCGGAGGACCAGCAATATCGCAACGCCATCCAGCTGGTCTGCGAATCGCAAAAGGCCTCGACCTCGTGGCTGCAGCGGCAGTTGCGGATCGGCTACAACTCGGCCGCACGGTTGATCGAGCGGATGGAAAAGGACGGCATCGTCGGTCGGCCCGATCATGTCGGACGCCGCGAGGTCCTGCGCGATACAGAAGGGCATGCGATCTGAGGGCTTGAGGGGGGGGCGTCCAGCACACCCTGCCCGTCATCCCAGCGAAGGCTGGGATCCAGAGCCACAAGACCCGGCCTATGCGGCTCTGGATCCTGGGTCGAGCCCAGGATGACGCAGGCTCTGGCGGTGATGGCCCAATCCTCACGCATCCCAGTTCACAACCCGTTCAAGCCGGGCCCGGCATTGCCCGGCGTCCAAGGAGATTTCGATGTTCAACACCCGCCCCGCGGTGATCGCGACGATCGCCGCCCTCTCGGTCGCCGCCGTGCCGTCGCCGATCGCCGCACAGGCGACCGGTGATCTCGCTGCCGTCCAGAAGCACCTGCAATCGGTCACGACGATGACCGCGGACTTTTCGCAGGCGGATCGCAACGGCAAGGTGCTGACCGGCGTGCTGACGCTCAAGAAGCCGGGCAAGCTGCGGTTTCAGTATGAGAAGGGCGTGCCGATCCTGATCGTGGCCGAGGGCGGCGCGCTGACCTTCATCGACTATTCGGTAAAGCAGGTGCAGCGCTGGCCGATCAAGAACTCGCCGCTCGGCGTGCTGCTCGACCCGAGCCGCGACATCACGCGCTATGCCAAGCTGGTCCCCGGCTATGACAACCGCGTCGTCTCGGTCGAGGCGAACGACCCCAAGCATCCCGAATATGGCCGCATCACCTTGGTCTTCGCACGCGATGCCGCCGCCCCCGGCGGGCTGATGCTGCAGGGCTGGGTCGCGCTCGACAGCCAGAACAACCGGACCACCATCCGCCTGTCCAAGCAGAAATTCGGCGGACCGGTCAGCGACAACACCTTCCGGTGGAACGACCCGCGCCGGACGCGGTGAGCCTGGCCACCCCCTGAAAATGAACGGCATTGTCGTTTCATTCATCCCGGCGACAGGTTCCTGGCGCTAGGGGCTGAGTCGCGGATGTGGGGCATTCGGGATTTTTCCCCCTGTTGCCCGGATGGTGTCCCCATTGTCTGCCTGCGTGACGAACGCTGAGTCGGCCCTCGCTCCACGCCCCCGGAGCGGGGGTCTTTTCGTTGATCGGAACGCCGCCGCGCGATCCTTGTCGCCACCCCCACGCGGCGCTACATCGCACGCGTGAAAATCGTCTCCTGGAACATCAACTCGGTCCGCTTCCGGATCGCCATCGTCGAGCAGTTTCTGAAGGAAGCCGCGCCCGACATCCTGTGCCTCCAGGAAACCAAGGTCGTCGACGACGACTTCCCCTTCGAAACGTTCCGCGCGCTCGGCTATGAGCATATCGTGCTCCACGGCCAGCGCATGCATCACGGCGTCGCGATCCTGAGCAAGGTGCCGATCGTCGCCGACGACCGGTTCGACTGGCAGGCGAACAGCGAAGCCCGCCACGTCGGCGTGCGCCTGGAAAACGGCGTGCGGCTGGAGAATGTGTACATTCCCGCTGGCGGCGACGTCCCCGACCGCGACGCCAATCCGAAATTCGGCCAGAAGCTCGATTTTCTGGAGCGGATGACGCGCTGGTCGGAAACGCTCAGCGGACCGACGATCCTGGTCGGCGATTTCAACATCGCGCCGCTCGAGGCGGACGTCTGGAGCCACAAGCAGCTGCTCGATGTCGTCAGCCATACGCCCGTCGAGGTCGAGGCGCTCGCCCGGCTCCAGGCGGCGGGAAACTGGGTCGATCTCGGCCGCCGCTTCCATCCCGCCCCTGCGCGGCTGTTCACCTGGTGGAGCTACCGCGCGAAGGACTGGGCGACGTCCGATCGCGGGCGGCGGCTCGATCACATGTGGGCGACGGGCGCGGCCGCGAACGCCGCCATCGCGCATCACGTCTTCGAGCCGTGCCGCAGCTGGCTCAAGCCCTCCGACCATATCCCGATCCTGACCGAGTTCGCCTTTTGAGCGATCGCCCCAATCCGCGCGCCGCGGCCCGCGCGGTCGATGCCCTGCGCCGCGGCTGGCCGATCGCGATCGACGGACTGACGTTGCTCGCGGTCGAGACGGCGGACGCGGACCGGCTCGCGGCATTCGATCCGCCGGCGACCGGCGGGGTGCTGATCTCGTCGGGACGGGCGGTGACGCTGAAGCTCGCCAATCAGCTCGAGGCGGCCGACCCGACTGCCCCCGTCCTGGTCGATCGCGCACCCTGGATCGACTTTCCCGCCGCGACCGCGCTTGCCGATCCGCAGTTCGACCTCGCGACGCCGCTCAAGGGTCCGTTCCGCACCCTGCCCGTCCCGCATCCCGACGCCGCGGCAGCGGCGTTGCGGCTCGCACGGATCGCCGGGCTGTTGCCCGCCTTTTTCCTCGGGAGCGGGGCGCCCGAGGCGACCGCGACCGCCGCCGATATCGACGCGCATGAGGATGCGACCCGGCTGGTCATCGCGACGCGGGCGCGGCTGCCGGTCGAGGGCGCGGAGGATGCCGAGATCGTCGCCTTCCGTTCGCCGGAAAGCGCCGACGAACACATCGCCCTCCTGATCGGGCAGCCGAACGGCGATGCCCCGCTCGTCCGGCTGCACAGTGAATGCCTGACCGGTGACGTGCTCGGCAGCCTCAAATGCGACTGCGGGCCGCAGCTCCATGCCGCGATTCACGCGATCCAGCACAGCGGCTGGGGCATATTGCTCTATCTGCGTCAGGAGGGGCGCGGCATCGGCCTGGTCAACAAGCTGCGCGCCTATGCGCTGCAGGATCAGGGGTTCGACACGGTCGACGCCAATACCCGGCTGGGCTTCGCGATCGATGCACGCGATTTCGGCGTTGCCGCGCGGATGCTGAGCCTGCTCGGCCAGAACCGGGTCCGGTTGCTCACCAACAATCCGGCCAAGGTCGCCGGGCTGGAGGCGACCGGTGTGACGGTCGTGGAGCGCGTCCCCCATGCGCTGCCCGCCAATCCGCACAATGCCCGCTATCTCGCGACCAAGCGCGACCGCACCGGACATCAGCTTTGATCGATATCCCTCCCTCGCGGCGGCTGATCGTCGTGTTCGGCGCCGCGGTGCGTGCGGACGGCAGCCCGAGCCCGACGCTCGAGCGACGGATCGCGTTCGCGGCAGCGGCGGCGGCACGCTATACCGAGGCGGACCTGTTCTGTTCGGGCGCGATCGGCCGTCATGGTCCGTCGGAGGCGTCGGTGATGGCCGACCGGCTGGCGGAAACGGTCGATCGGTCGCGGATCCATCTCGACGAAGCCAGTCTCGATACGCTGCAGAGCGTGATCGCAGCGACCCGGTTCGCCCGCGCGGGGCATTATGCCCAGTGCATGATCTGCACCGACGGCTATCACCAGCCCCGCATCCGCATGTTGTTTGCGATGCTGGGCATGCCCGCCAGCGCGATTCACGTCCCGCATGGCGGCAGCCGCCGCTACCAGATCAAGATGCGCGCACGCGAGGCTGCGGCGATCCCCTATGACCTGGTCGCGGGCGTCGGCGCGATCCTGCGCAGGCGGCGGGCCTAGGCCCCCTCTCGCAGGACGCGTGCCACCGCGTCGAAATCGTCGGCCAGCGCATCGACGCCGATCGCGTTCAGCCGCGCGCCGTGGTCCGGCCCGCAATGCGACCCAGCCGACAGTCCGATGACATAGCCGCCCGAGGCCACCGCGCCGGTCGCGCCGACCGGCGAATCCTCGAGGATCGCGGTCCGGCCGATGTCGACGCCGAGCCGTTCGGCACCGTAGAGATAGAGATCAGGCGCAGGCTTGCCGTTCGTGACATGCTCGCGGCCGCTGTAGAGATGATCGCCGAACGCGTCGCGCAGGCCGATATGGTCGAGGTGCCGCGCGATCCAGCGGGTCGGGCTCGACGAGACGATCGCCTTGGGCAGATCGGCCGGCAAGGCGCGGACGAAGGCGACCGCACCTGCGATCGCTTCGATACCCGCGGCCATCATGCGGTCATCCTCCGCCTTGCGCGCCGCGTAGAACGCCTCGGGCAGCGGCCGATCGATCCAGCGCTCGATCGCGTCGACGAATTGCGGCCCGGCAAGCCCCATGAAGTTCGCCATCGACTCCTCGGCGGTGATCGGATGCCCCGCCGCGGTCAGCCATTCGGCGATATGACGGTTGCCGAGCGCCTCGCTGTCGATCAGCACGCCATCGAAATCGAACAGCAGCGCGTCGAACCGGACGGCGCCGGTCATGCGCGATGCCCCCGCGCGCCGAACAGCGCGCTGCCGATCCGGACATGCGTCGCGCCGATCGTCACCGCGGTCTCGAAATCATCGGACATGCCCATGCTCAGCCCCGACAGCCCGCAATCGCGCGCAAGCTTTGCCATCAGCGCGAAATAGGGCGCAGGCTCGACGTCGGCGGGAGGCAGGCACATCAGCCCCGCAACCGGGAGGTCGGCCGCGCGGGCCGCGTCGAGCAGCGCGGGCAAGTCGGCGATCGCACAGCCGCCCTTTTGCGGCTCATCACCGATATTCACCTGGAGATAGCAGTCGGGGCGCCGCCCGCTCTCGCGCATCGCCTTGCCGAGCGCCGTGACCAGCGACGGACGATCGACGACATGGATGCAGTCGAACAACGCGACGGCATCCGCCGCCTTGTTCGACTGCAACTGCCCGATCAGGTGCAGGACGACGTCGGGGTATCGCGCCTTGAGCGATGGCCATTTGTCCGCCGCTTCTTGGACGCGATTCTCGCCGAATATCCGCTGACCCTGTTCGAGCAGGGGTTCGATCGCCGCCGCCGGATGCGTCTTCGACACCGCGATCAAGGCGATGTCCTCGGGCTTGCGACCGGCGATCTCGGCGGCCTTGGCGATCCGCGCGCGGATCTCGGCCAGGCGCTGCGCGCGGTCGGTTTCGTCGGTCATGCCGTTCGTGTCTGTCATGCGGGGCGCTATAGGCAGCAAGATGCCGCACCGAAACCCCGTCCCGCGCCTCTGGCTGATGACCGACGAGCGGATGGGCGATGCGCTATGGCGTGCGTTGCAGCGTATTCCGCCTGGATCGGGGGTCGTGATCCGCCATTACCAGACGCCCCCGGCGCAGCGTCGGGCGCTGGCGCTGCGCATCCGCCGCATCGCGCAGGCGCGACGGCTGGTGGTGGTCGCGCGACCCGGATTTGCCGGGATCGATGGCGTGCATGGCGCCGGCCGCGGTGGGAGCCTGCGAACTTGGCCCGCGCATGATCGGCGCGAGGCGATGCTCGGCGCGCGAGCCGGTGCCGACGCGCTGTTCGTGTCGCCGATCTATCCGACGCGGTCGCATCCGGGGGCGCCAGCGATCGGTCCCGCGGCTGCTCTGCGGGTTGCACGCGGACTCGGACTGCCGATCATCGCACTAGGCGGCATGACGGCCGCACGGTGGCGGCGACTCAGGATGCTGGGCTTTCACGGCTGGGCCGCGATCGATGCGTGGACGTGATGGGGGCGGTTCACGGCTTATCGCCGGTCAGGCTGCGCCCGGATCAGAAGCGGAAGGCGGTCCCGAGATAGACGGCCTGGCTGTCGCGACGATCGTCCTCGAGCCGAACGAACCGCTCACGATCCGATCGATAGCGGACGCCGGCGGTCACATCGATGTTCCGCGTGAGCGAATAGGATCCGCCGAGATCGACCGAATAGCTCGGCGCATCCTCGACGAGACGCGGCGTATTGGCGAGCGGACGATCCGCCGCAGCCTTGACGCTGCCCGTGAACCGCTTGCCCGCATAGCTGACCGCCACATCGGCGGAGCTCCGGCTGCCCGGCATCCCGGCCAGATCCACGCGTGCCAGATCGCCCGACACCGCAAACCGCTTCCAGCCGACCGACATGCCCAGATTATACGCGATCGGCGCCAATCCGACGGTCGGCGCGGTGCTGGTCGCGAGACGCGTGGTATCGATACCACGGTTGGTCTGCGCGCGGACGGCGACGGTGACGGCACGATTGTCGCGACGCGTTTCGGCCGGGGTGAAGCGGAAGCTGCCGGCATCGAAGCCGCCGCGCGCGAACAGCGCCGCAAGCCGGGGGTCCGCCGCCGATGGGGTGAAGCCGCCCGTGCCGCGCACCGACAGCGCCGGGCGCTTGGCGATGCGGACCTGCTGTTCGGAGGCGCCGAACGCGGGCGCGACGAAGACCGCAGCGGCAGCAGCCACTCCGGCGAACATCCCGACCATCACGCGCTTGGCGACCAAAACAACAACTCCCTGCGAATCTTTTATAGACGAATCTTGTTACGATTCCTTCGCTGAACGGCAGCTAACACAGATCGATCCCCGTCAGCTATCCGCACCTAATGATTATCCAAAGGTGTTGCATCAGACACACAGAACAGGTCGAACGCCGTGGTTGCCGGACGAATTGCAGACGCCCACCCGATCCTTGCGGGTAGCAGGCCCGCCCTGTAGAGGCTGACGACGATCTATTGCCAGGATGATGCCGATGTTCCGCCCGCGTACCGCCCTCGTGGTTCTCGCCGCTCTGCCGCTGGTTGCGTGCGGCGGCGGCAGCGCCCGTCCCAAGGCCGATCTGGCCGCGTCGAAGATCACCACGATCGGCGTCAACAGCTATCTCTGGCGCGCGACGCTCGACACGCTGAGCTTCATGCCGCTGCTCCAGACCGACTCCAATGGCGGCGTCATCGTCACCGACTGGTACGTCAACCCGCAGACCCCGGCCGAGCGGATGAAGGTAACGGTATCGATCCTCGACCAGGACCTGCGTGCCGATGCCGTGCGCGTCGCGGCACTGCGTGAGATCAACCGCAACGGCCAGTGGGTGTCCGCGCCCGTCCAGGCTGCGACCACGCAGAAGCTCGAGGATATCATCCTGACCAAGGCTCGCGACCTGCGTCGCGCCTCGATCGCGGGCTGAGGACGACATCATGGCGTCGCGTTTCAATGCGTTGAAGGCGGACGCGGCGTGGCAGAAGGTCTGGGACGAACGCAACACGTTCGCCGCCGACGATTCTTCGACCAAGCCGCGCTCGTACGTGCTCGAGATGTTTCCCTATCCGTCGGGGCGCATCCACATGGGGCATGTCCGGAACTACACGATGGGGGACGTGCTCGCGCGCTTCCGTCGGATGAAGGGCATGGAAGTGCTCCATCCGATGGGCTGGGACGCGTTCGGCATGCCCGCCGAGAACGCGGCGATGGAAAAGGGCGTGCATCCGGGCAACTGGACGCGCGCCAATATCGCGACGATGAAGGCGCAGCTGAAGCGCCTGGGCTTCGCGCTCGACTGGACGCGCGAACTGGCGACGTGCGAGCCTGACTATTACGGCCATGAGCAGGCGCTGTTCCTCGACCTGTTCGCGGCAGGCTTGGTCTACCGCAAGGAATCGGCGGTCAACTGGGATCCGGTCGACATGACCGTGCTCGCCAACGAGCAGGTGATCGACGGGCGCGGCTGGCGCTCGGGCGCGCTGGTCGAGCGGCGCAAGCTGTCGCAGTGGTTCCTGAAGATTACCGACTTCGCCGACGAGCTGGTCGACGGCCTCGGCGCGCTCGAGCATTGGCCCGACAAGGTCAAGCTTATGCAGGAGAACTGGATCGGCCGCAGCCAGGGCCTGCAGTTCAAGTTCGCGCTGGCGGGCAATGCGACCGGCATCGACTCGGTCGAGGTGTTCACGACTCGTCCCGACACGATGTTCGGGTCGAGCTTCGTCGCAGTCGCCGCGGATCATCCGATCGCGCGCGCGATCGCCGAGACGAACCCCGATGCGGCTGCGTTCATCGAACTGTGCAAGCGTGGCGGCACCACCGCGGCCGAACTCGACACGCAGGAGAAGCTGGGCTTCGACACCGGGATCCGCGCGACGCATCCGCTCGACAAGACGTGGGAACTCCCCGTCTACATCGCGAACTTCGTGCTGATGGAATATGGCACCGGCGCTGTGTTCGGCGTGCCCGCGCACGACCAGCGCGATCTGGATTTCGCGCGCAAATACGATCTGCCCGTCAAGCGCGTCGTCTCCGAAGGCGATGATGAGGCCCCCGTGTTCGTCGGCGACACCGCCTGGACGGGTGCGGGCAATCTCGTGAACTCGCACTTCCTCGACGGGATGGACATCGAGGACGCCAAGCGGACCGTGATCGAGCGCGCCGAGGGCGAAGGCTGGGGCAAGGGCACGACCGTGTTCCGCCTGCGCGACTGGGGCGTCAGCCGCCAGCGTTACTGGGGCACGCCGATCCCGATCATCCACTGCGACGCGTGCGGCGCGGTGCCGGTGCCCAAGGACCAGTTGCCGATCGTGCTGCCCGAGGACGTCAGCTTCGACATCCCCGGCAACCCACTCGATCGCCATCCAACCTGGAAGCATGTCCCCTGCCCTAGCTGTGGCGGGAATGCGCGACGCGAAACCGATACGCTCGACACGTTTGTCGATTCATCGTGGTATTTCATCCGCTTCGCCAGCCAGCCGGACGCCAAGCCGTTCGACCGGACGGGCGCGGAGAAGTGGCTGCCGGTCAACCAGTATATTGGCGGCGTCGAGCATGCGATCCTACATCTGCTCTACGCCCGCTTCTGGACGCGCGCGCTGAAGCATATCGGCATGCTCGACATCGCCGAGCCGTTCGCCGGGCTGTTCACGCAGGGCATGGTTACGCACGAGACGTACAAGTCCGCGGACGGCCGCTGGCTCGGCCCCGACGACGTGCGCGACGGCATCGAGATCGCGACGGGTGACGCGATCACCGTCGGTCGTGTCGAGAAGATGTCGAAGTCGAAGAAGAACACCGTCGATCCCGAGCCGATCGTCGACCAGTATGGCGCCGACGCGGTGCGCTGGTTCGTGCTCTCCGACTCGCCGCCCGAGCGCGACCTTCCCTGGAGTGAATCGGGTATCGAAGGCGCGTGGCGGTTCGTCCAGCGTCTCTGGCGCCTGATCGAAGCCGACGGTGCCGCCAAGGCCGAGGGCGACGACATCGCCCTGCGCAAGCTGTGCCATCGCACCACGGTGGGTATCGAGAGCGATATCAATGGCTTGCAGTTCAACAAGGCGGTCGCGCGGCTCTACAGCCTGTGCAGCGCAATCGAGAAGGCATCGCCGTCCGCCGACCGCGAACAGGCCATCCGCACCTTGCTGCTGCTCGTAAGCCCGATGGTCCCGCACGTCGCCGAGGAAGCCTGGGCGACCGCCGGTAACGACGGCCTGATCGCCGACGCTGTGTGGCCTGCGGTCGATCCGGCGCTGCTGGTCGATGACGAGGTGACCATCGCGGTGCAGGTCAATGGCAAGCTGCGTGATACGCTCGTCTTCCCCAAGGGCGCGCCGAAGGATGAAGTCGAGGCGGCCGCGCTGGCCTCCGACAAGATCGTCCGCCTGCTCGAGGGCAAGCCGCCCCGGAAAGTGATCGTCGTGCCCGACCGCCTCGTGAACATCGTCGCATGACGCGGTACGCGCTTCTTGCCGGAGCCCTGCTGCTCTCGACCAGCCTGGCGGGTTGCGGGCTACATCCTCTCTATTCGGGCGGCAGCAGCGGCGCGGTTGCCGGCACGCTCGGCCAGGTCGAGATCACGCCGATCGAGGGCAAGTCCGGGTGGCTGATGGCGACCGCGCTTCGCGACCGGTTGCCGTCGAACGGCGGGGCGCCGCTGTATCGGATCGACATCCGGCTCGAGGACCAGATCAACGGCCTCGGCGTGCGGCGCGACGACAGCGTGTCGCGCGAACGCCGGATCCTGCGCGCGCGCTATCAGCTCGTCCGGATCGGCGACGGTACCGTCCTGCTCGACGCGACGGCGGGATCGGACGCGGGCATCGATGTCGTCCGGTCCGAATATGCGACGATCGCAGCCGAGAATACCGCGCTCGAACGTCTGTCGGGCATCGTCGCGGATCAGATCGTCGCGCGGATCGCGCTCTATGCGCAGCGGACCCCGCCGGCCCCCACGCCGGCCCCGTGAAGGCCAGCGCCAACCAGATCCGCGCGGCATTGGCCAGGCCCGGCCCCGATATCCGTCTCTATCTTCTCCACGGCCCTGACGAGGCCGGCGCAAGCGACCTCGCCCGCACCCTCGCCAAGGCGATGGGGCCCGATGCGGAGCGCGTCGATCTGGACGGCGCACAGCTCAGATCCGATCCTTCGCGGCTCGCCGACGAGGCGGCCGCCATGTCGCTCTTCGCCACCGCGCGTCACGTCCGCGTCGCGTCGGCGGGCGAGGAGAGCCTCGATGCGTTCGCCACGCTGTTGAACGCCGATCGCGCGGGCAACCCGGTCGTCGCGATCGCGCCCAGCGTCAAGACGAGTGCCAAGATCGTCAAGCTCGCACTCGAATCGCCGCGTGCGATGGCGTTCGCCTGCTACGCGCCGACCGCCGCCGATGCGGAGCGGCTCGCCAGCACGATGGCGGGCGAACAGGGCCTGCGCCCTGCCCCCGGCGTCGCGCGTCGCCTCGTCGAGACCACCGGTGGCGACCGGGCGGTCATCGCGCGCGAGATCGACAAGCTCGCGCTGTATCTCGACGCAAGCGCCGAACGACCGCATGATCTCGACCACGCCGCGCTCGATGCGATCGGCGCGGACCTCGGCGAGGCGGAGATGGGTCAGGCGATCGACGCGGCGATCGAGGGGCGTGTCGCCGATCTCGGGACCGAACTCGCGCGGCTGGAAGAAGCCGGTACCTCGCCGATCCCGTGGCTGCGGCAGCTCGTCCGCAGGCTGATCGCGCTTGCCGAGATGCGCGGCGAGATCGATCGCGGCGAAGCGGTCGATACGGTGATGAAGCGCCACCGCGTCTTCTTCCGCGACGAGGCACAGACCGCCAAGTCGCTCCGCCGCTGGTCGCCAGTGATGCTTGCTACGGCCATCGCCCGAGTCCGCGCCGCCGAACGCGCGATCATGGCCCCGGGCAATCCCGGCGGGGTCGTCGCGGATGCCGCCATCGTCGCCCTTGCCCAGGCAATCGCACGCAGAAACTAAGCCCGCTGAATTCTCCCCGTCAGGCGAACGTACCGGACGGGAGTACGCGCAACGCTTCCCCCCAGACGTTCAGATCGCCCCGCCCGTCAGCCGCTGGCACACCATGTCGAGCTGATCGAGCGTCGAATAACTCAGCGTCAGCGTGCCGCCGGTCTCACTATGCGCAACGCGCACCTGTAGACCCAGCAGATCGGCCAGCTGCCGCTCGAGCGCTGCGATATCCGCATCGGGGATCCGCGCCTCGTTCGCTGCAGTCGCCGCGCCACCGCCCGTCCGTGTCCGGCCCGGCTTGGCATCACGTGCCAGCTTTTCGGTCTCGCGCACCGATAGGCCGCGGGCAATCACCTGGTCGGCGAGTGTCTCGACATCGGGCGAACCGAGCAGCGCGCGCGCATGCCCCATCGACAGCGATCCTTCGACCACCTGCGACTGAACCTGCGCAGGCAGTTCGAGCAGCCGCAACAGGTTGGCGACATGGCTGCGCGACTTATGGACGATCTTGGCCAGCACCTCCTGCGTATGGCCATATTCGCCCGCCAGCCGCTGATAGGCCTGCGCCTCCTCGATCGCGTTGAGATCCTCGCGCTGGATGTTCTCGATCAGCGCAATTTCGAGCGTCTCGGCATCGTCGAAGTCGCGGACGACCACCGGGACCTCGTGGAGTCGCGCCCGTTGCGCCGCGCGCCAACGGCGCTCGCCCGCGACGATCTGATAATCATGGCCGTGCGGCCGAACGATGATCGGCTGGATCAAGCCGCGTGCAGCGATCGAGGCGGCAAGTTCGCTCAGCATCGCTTCGTCGAAATGTCGACGGGGCTGGTCCGGATGCGGCGACAGCGAACTGACCGGCAGCATGCGCACGCCGCTATTGATCGGCGCATCACCGCTCGCGCTGACCGGCGCCTCGCGGGCCATCTCGCCGAGCAGCGCGTTCAGCCCGCGGCCGAGCCCCGGCCGGCCGCGCTTGGTACCTTCACTCATGCCAATACCCTCACGCGGCTGCTCGTGCCGATACCGGAAGCCGGCCGATCATCTCGCGGGCGAGCGCAATATACGCCTGCGATCCGCTGCAGCGATGGTCGTAGATCAGCGCCGGAAGTCCGTGACTGGGCGCTTCCGACAGCCGTACGTTGCGCGGGATGACCGTTTCGAACACGACCTTGCCCAGCACCGCGCGGACATCCGCCGAGACCTGATCGGTCAGCCGGTTGCGGCGATCATACATTGTCAGCGCAACGCCAAGGATCGACAGGCCCGGGTTGAACCGCTGACGGATACGTTCGACCGTGCTGAGCAACTGCGACAGGCCCTCGAGCGCGAAGAATTCGCACTGGAGCGGCACGAGCAGCGCGTCCGCTGCGACCATCGCATTGATCGTCAGCAACCCGAGCGACGGCGGACAATCGATCAGCGCGATATCCCAATGCCCGGTCGAGTCCTGCATCGCACGATCGAGCCGATGCGTCCGAGCATCGAATTCGACGAGCTCGATCTCCGCCCCCGACAGATCGACCGTCGCGGGGATCACGTCGAGCCGGGGCACGCGGCTGTGCACCACGGCCTGGTCGATCGTCGCCTCGCCGATGAGGACGTCATAGCTAGATTTGACGCGTTGCGCATGGCCGATGCCAAGGCCGGTCGAGGCGTTGCCCTGCGGGTCGATATCGACCAGCAGCACCCGCATTCCCGTCGCCGCCAATGCGGTCGCGAGATTGATGGCACTGGTGGTCTTGCCCACCCCACCCTTCTGATTGGCGACCGCGATGGTGATCATCGCGCGCGGACTCGATCCAGAACCACGATAGACGACTCCGGGTTCGTGACGCTTTGTTCCACGTGGAACATAAAGTGCCAAGGCTTCTGAAGCGCGGTGATCTCTGCCTCGTCGAGACGCCCCCGAGGCAACAGCCACCGCGTCTCTGTTGTGGCGCAGTGCGCCGCGCCACGCAAAAGGTTTTCGAGCGAGGCGACGGCGCGTGCCGAAATGATCCGCGCTGCTGCGGTGACGGACTCGACCTTGGTCGGATACACACGGACCTGATCGCCAAGCCCCAGCCTGGCGACGCAGAGCTCGAGAAAGTCCGCGCGACGCCGGCGTGGTTCGACGAGATCGACCGGCCCTTCGCGGACCAGCGCAACGACCATGCCGGGAAATCCGCCACCGGTCCCGATGTCGAGCCAGCGCATCGCATGCATCTCGGGACCTGCGAGCGCGACAAGCTGCAGCGAGTCGACGACATGCCGCTCCCAGATTGTCGGGATCGTCGAAGGTGCGATCAGATTCTGATGCGCGGCTTCCTCCACGACCATCGCGACGAACGCCACAACCCGCTCGGTCGCGACGGGGCCAAACCGCTCGAGGACCCAGGTCCGTGCTTCGTCTTCGGTCATGCCGGCACTCGTTTCGTATGGAGAAGCACCGCAGACAGCGCCGCGGGCGTGATGCCCCGGATGCGTGCCGCAGCGGCCAAGGACAGCGGTCGTGCCGCACTCAATCGGTCGATCATCTCGTTCGACAGACCAGGGACCCGATCATAAGCAAGATCCTGGGGTAACAGGATCGCCTCGTCCGCCCGCAACCGCGCGACCTCCTGGGCCTGTCGTTCGATATAGGGGGCGTAGCGCGCGTCCTCGACGACCTCGTCGACCACTGCCGCCGGGATCCCGGTCGCCGCATCAGGCGCGACATGCGCAAGCTTCACGCCCTCGAAGCGCAACCAGTCGAACGCCGTCCGCCGCGCGCCATCGCGGCCGACCACCACGCCTTGATCCGCGATCTCCGTCGCGGTCCGTTCGCCGTTCAGTGCGGATCGGAACCGGGCCCGGTCTTCGCCCCGCGCGCGCTGATGGGCGAGCCGCGCGGTGCCGAGGCATCCCGCCGCCTCTGCAATCCCGCCAAGCCGTGTCTCGGCATTGTCCGCGCGGAGCGACAGCCGGAATTCGGCCCGCGCGGTCAGCATCCGGTACGGCTCGGTAACGCCCTGCAGGACAAGGTCGTCGATCATCACGCCGAGATAGCTCGACGCGCGGTCGAGGGTCACCGGTGCCAGATCACAGGCATGCGCCGCCGCGTTGAGCCCGGCGACCAGCCCCTGCCCCGCCGCCTCTTCATAGCCCGTGGTCCCATTGAGCTGGCCGGCGCAGAACACGCCGTCGATCGCGGGAAGCGCCAATCGCGTATCGAGCGCGCGCGGATCGATATAATCATATTCGACGGCATAGCCCGGCATCGTCATCACGACACGCTCGAGCCCGGGAATGCTCGCGAGCATCGCTGCCTGGACCTCGACCGGCAAGGACGTCGACAGACCATTGGGATATATCGTCGCGTCGTCGAGCCCCTCGGGTTCGAGGAACAGCTGATGGCCGTCGCGGTCACCGAAGCGGGAAACCTTGTCCTCGATCGATGGACAGTAGCGCGGCCCCGCCGCTTCGATCGCGCCGGTGAACAGCGGCGATCGGTGGAACGCGGCGCGGATGATCGCATGCGTCTCGTCCGTCGTCCGCGTAATCGCACAGGCGACCTGCGGCAGGATACGGCCGGTCGTCATCGGCGACATCGTCCACGGCTCGGGATCGGAGGGCTGCTCGGCAAGCGCCCCCCAATTGATCGTCCGTCCGTCGAGCCGTGGCGGGGTTCCGGTCTTCAGCCGCGCCATGGGCAGCGCGCGCGCGCGGAGCTGGTCCGCCAGTGGCTTCGCCGCACGCTCGCCGATCCGGCCCCCTTCCTCGCGGTCGTCGCCACGGAAGATCCGCCCGCCCAGGAACGTCCCGGTCGCGAGGACCACCGCGCGCGCTGCGATGACGGCGCCGTCGGCGAGCACGACACCCGCGACGCGATCACCCTCCAGATGCAGCGCGCTGACCTCGCCGGCGATGATCGACAAGTTTGGCGTCGCCGCCAGCTGTGCCTGGATCGCCGCCGCATAGAGCCTGCGGTCCGCCTGGATCCTCGGCCCCTGAACCGCGGATCCCTTGCTTCGGTTGAGCATCCTATGATGGATCGCCGCGGCATCGGCAGCGCGTCCGATCAGCCCGTCAAAGGCATCGACCTCGCGGACCATATGGCCCTTGCCCAGCCCGCCTATCGCCGGGTTGCACGACATCGCGCCGATCTGCCGCGCGTCGAACGACACCAGCGCGGTACGCGCGCCCCTCCGCGCTGCCGCGGCTGCGGCCTCGGTCCCGGCATGGCCACCGCCAACCACCACTACATCGAACATGCCATCGCCGTAGAGCGACGCAACGATCGCGTCAAAGTTGTTCCACGTGGAACATCACTTGCCGATGCAGAACCGGCCGAACAGTGCGTCGAGCATCTCTCCGGTCGCGTCTAGACCCAGCACCGCAGCAAGCCCGGTGCGGGCTTCGCGAAGATGCTCCGCAACGATCAAAGGGTCGTTGCCCGCGACGCGAAGCGTCGCCGCAGCCCGCTTGCAGCGAAGGCGCTGATCCGCCTTGAGCGCCAGATCGTCAGTACGCGGTAGCAGAGCGGCCGCGCGATCATGGACGACAGCCCAGAGTCGATCGAGCGAAGCCTGATCGCTTTGCGAGAAGGCGATCACCCGACCGGGCGGGACGCCCCCGTCCCGCCCCGGCAGATCGGCTCGGGCGTGAACCCAGATCGCATCCTCGCGTGGCGGAACGGTGTCGGCAAGCCACAGCAGCAGGTCCGCCGTCGCCATCGCCGTCTCCGCCCGGGCGACGCCGATCGCCTCGATCGGATCAAGCGTATCGATCAGACCCGCGGTATCGGTCAGGACATAGGCGACCCCGTTCCGCAGGACCGGGACATCGATGCGGTCACGCGTCGTCCCCGAGATCGGCGATACGATCGCGGCATCGCGCTCCCCCATCAGATTGAGCAAGGTCGACTTGCCGCTGTTGGGCGGGCCGCCGATCACGACGCGAAGGCCGTCTTTCAGTCGCTCGACCGGGGGGCTCGCCACCACCGTCTCGATCTCAGCCGCCAGCGCTGCGATGTCAGCGCACACCGCGTCGAAGGCCGCCGCATCGCTGGTCACGTCATCCTCGTCGGCAAAGTCGAGCATCGCCTCGATCCGTGCGGACAGCATCGCGACCGCGTCCATCCAGCCGCGCACTGCCTGGCTCACGCGCCCCTCGGTCGCGGTGATCGCGGCAACACGCTGCGCCTCGGTTTCGGCCTCGAGCAGATCCGCAAGCCCTTCGGCCTGGGTCAGGTCGATCCGTCCGTTACCAAGCGCGCGGCGGGTAAATTCGCCCGGTTCGGCTAGTCGTAACCCGGTCATCGCCGCAAGCGTGCGTTCGACCGCAGCGATGACCGCCCGCCCCCCATGACAATGGAGCTCGACCAGATCCTCGCCCGTCGCGGTGGTCGGGCCTGGAAAGACGATCACCAATGCGCGATCGAGCATCGTCCCGCTGGCATCACGCAGAGCACGCAAACTGGCATGCCGCGCGGCGGGAAGCGGCCCGCCGAGCGCGACCGCTGCCGCAAACGCCTCGGGGCCCGATATCCGCACCACCGCGATCGCCGCGGGCGGGCGCCCGCTCGACACCGCAAAGATCGTCGTCATTCTGTTACTCAACCGCCCGTTTTGCCCGTCTGCGTCGCGCCGTCGAACATCCGTTTCCAGAACGCCATTCCCGCCTCGCCCATCGGCTGCCACCCGCGCATCATCGTCTCGATCATCTCGGGCTGCATCGCCCCGTCGCCGAGCCCGGGCATCGCCTCGATCATCATCGCGACATAGCGGTCATGGATCGGCGTCAGGTCGGGCAGCCCGACCGCGCGGCGGGCCTCTTCGGGCGTGCATTCGATTTCGATGTTCATCTTCATGGACGGCCCTTTCGGTGGCGCTTGAGCCGCACGACGGGGCGCGGCATAGCGTGGCAATGTATGCGCGGGATGCCGCCTCGATCGCAACGCCTATCGGGCTGATCCGCGTGACCGGCAGCACCGACCGGATCGATGCGATCGCGATCGACCGGGACGGTATCGTCGAGGCGACCATGAACCCGGCGATCCGCGAAGCGCTCCGCCAGCTGGACGCGTATTTTGCCGGCCGTCTCACCGTCTTCGACCTTCCGCTCGCACCATCGCAGACGCCCCGCGGTGACGCGCTGCGCCAAGCGATCGTTGCGGTCCCGTACGGCCGGACCGCCAGCTATGGCGATCTCGCACAGGCGATCGGGTCGAGCCCGCGTGCGATCGGCCAGGCCTGTGCGCGCAATCCGTTTCCGATCGTCGTCCCCTGCCACCGAATTCTCGGAGCCGGGGGTGGGCTTGGTGCGTATTCCGCAGGCCAAGGCCCGATCACAAAATCCCGGCTGCTCGATCTCGAACGGCCGCAAGGAGGATTGCTATGACGAATACCACCACCATCCCGACGCTCGCGGGCGACGGCAGCTTCACCGCCTATCGCGCGGTCCCCGCCGGCACGCCAAAGGCCGCGATCGTCGTGATCCAGGAAATCTTCGGCGTGAATGCCGGCATCCGCCGCAAGTGCGACACGCTCGCCGAGGCCGGCTATCTCGCGATCGCCCCGGACCTGTTCTGGCGGCTGGAGCCGGGCATCGAGCTCGACCCGGACGTGAAGCCCGAATTCGATCGCGCGCTCGAACTCATGGGCCAGTTCGACCAGGACAAGGGTATCGCCGATATCGAGGCGACGATCCGCGCCGCGCGCAGCGAACTTGGTGACGGCGCCAAGGTAGGCGCGGTCGGCTATTGCCTCGGTGGCCGCCTCGCCTTCATGACAGCGGCGCGCACCGACATCGATGCGAGCGTCGGCTATTACGGCGTCGGGATCGACGGGCTGCTCGGCGAGAAGCACGCGATCGCAAACCCCGTGCTGCTCCACGTCCCCGAGGAGGATCATTTCGTCGACAAGGACGCGCAGGCAGCGATGCACGCCGGGCTCGACGATCATCCCAAGGTCACGATCTACGATTATGCGGGCGAGGATCACGGCTTTGCGACCGAGTTCGGCGAGCGCCGGTCGGATGTGTCGGCCAAGCTGGCAGACGAACGCACCGCGGCATTCTTTGCCGAGCATCTGAGGTGAAGACGATTTCGCGCATGATGACCGGCCCACTCGACATCATCGAGAATACCGACATCAGCGGGATGGTCACTGGAAAGGTCCGCGTGGGATCGAATTGCCAGCTGCGCGTCTCAGGAATGGTGACCGGGAAGATCTACCTTGCCAAGGGTGCCGAGGTCGACATTCCCGGGATGTTCAACGGCAAGATCATCCGCCGCTGATTCCTCCGATCGCGCACACCTCGCCCAAGAAAAAGGCCTCGCCGGACGATCCCGGCGAGGCCTTTTCCTTATCCGGACGCTGCCCCGATCAGCCGAGCAGCGAGACGATCCCGAGCGTTTCGCCGGTACCGGTCCAGCCCTCGTAGATCATCTTCACCGCAACCACGAGGATCACCGCCAGGCCGATATAGGCGATCCAGCGATAGCGGTTGATGATCCGCGCGATGAAGTTCGCTGCCAGGCCCATCATCGCGACCGACAGCAACAGGCCGATCACAAGGATCCCCGGATGCTCGCGCGCTGCGCCCGCGACCGCGAGCACATTGTCGAGGCTCATCGACACGTCGGCGACCGCGACCGCCCAAGCGGCGCTGGCAAAGCCCTTGGACGACTTGATCCCCGAGCGTTCGTCACCCTCGATTTCCTCGGAGCCGGCGTTTTCCGCACCCTCGCGGATTTCACGCCAGAACTTCCAGCTGACCCACAGCAGCAGCAGGCCGCCCGCAAAGATCAGCCCGACGATCCCCATCAGCCACGTCACGATCAGCGCGAAGAAGATGCGCAGAACGAGCGCGGCGCCGATGCCGATCAGGATGACCTTCTTGCGCTGGTCAGCAGGAAGCCCCGCTGCGAGCGCGCCGACGACGATCGCATTGTCGCCGGCAAGGACGAGGTCGATCATCAGGACCGATCCGAACGCGGCCAGCGCCTTCGGGTCGCCGAGATTGGAGAAGTCGGCGACGATGTGCTGCCAGATTTCCAGCGGTGAACCGGGTCCGGTTACTCCCGATGCGGCGGTGGCCAGCATGGCGATGATACTCAAGATGTCAGCTCCCGGTGACGGGCCACCACCGACGTGCGGAGATGGCGGATTTCAATGGGTTTCATAGCAAAGCGGCACACGAAAGCCATTGCTCTCGCGTGCCGCATTTTGGGTCGGTCTTCTTGGCCGGACATGGGCGAAGCCCATGTCGTCGGTCGGGGCGCTGCCCCGCCGGTCGAACCGCTGCGAGTCCTGCGCCAGCGTGGCGCAGGCCGCCCTCGGTTATTGATTCATGCTGTCGAAGAAATTCTCGTTGGTCTTCGAATCCTTCATCTTGTCGAGCAGGAACTCCATCGCGTCGATCGTGCCCATCTGCATGAGGATACGACGCAGCACCCACATCTTGGAGAGCTTGGCCTTGTCGACCAGCAGCTCTTCCTTGCGGGTACCCGACTTGCCGACGTCGAGCGCCGGGAAGATGCGCTTGTCCGCGACCTTGCGATCGAGCACGATTTCCGAGTTGCCGGTGCCCTTGAACTCCTCGAAGATCACCTCGTCCATGCGGCTGCCCGTGTCGATCAGCGCGGTCGCGATGATCGAGAGCGAGCCGCCCTCCTCGATGTTGCGCGCGGCACCGAAGAAGCGCTTCGGACGCTGCAGCGCGTTCGCATCGACACCACCGGTCAGGACCTTGCCCGACGACGGCACGACGGTGTTGTAGGCACGACCCAGACGCGTGATCGAGTCGAGCAGGATCACCACGTCCTTCTTGTGCTCGACCAGGCGCTTGGCCTTTTCGATGACCATCTCCGCGACCTGCACGTGGCGCTGCGCGGGTTCGTCGAACGTCGAGCTGACGACCTCGCCCTTCACGCTGCGCTGCATGTCGGTGACTTCCTCGGGGCGCTCGTCGATCAGCAGGACGATCAGGAACACCTCGGGGTGATTGTCGGTGATCGCCTTGGCCATGTTCTGCAACATGACCGTCTTGCCGACGCGCGGCGGCGCGACGATCAGCGTGCGCTGGCCCTTGCCCTGCGGCGAAACGATGTCGATCACCCGCGCCGACTTGTCCTTGACGGTCGGGTCGGCGGGATCGAGCGTCAGCTTGCTCTCGGGATAGAGAGGCGTGAGATTGTCGAAATTGACGCGGTGGCGCACGACGTCGGGATCGTCGAAATTGACCGCCGTCAGCTTCACCAGCGAGAAATAGCGTTCGCCATCCTTCGGCCCGCGAATCTCGCCCTCTACCGTGTCACCGGTGCGCAGGCCGAACTTCCGCACCTGGTTCGGCGAGATGTAGATGTCGTCGGGCCCTGCGAGATAGTTGGACTCGGGCGAGCGCAGGAAGCCGAAACCATCGGGCAGCACTTCGATCGTGCCGAGCCCCATGATCTGGTCGCCATTGTCCGCCTGCACCTTCAGGATCGCGAACAACAGGTCCTGCTTGCGCAGCGTCGAGGCGCTCTCGACCCCCAGTTCCTCGGCCAGCTGGACCAGCTCGGCGGGTTTCTTCTTCTTCAGGTCTTTGAGATGCATGGGGATTTCCGGATAGCGATCAACGGGAACAGGTTCGGTCTGCGGGTGCGCTGGAAAGCGGAACTGGGCGAGCCGAACAGGCAGGACCACACGACCGGGCAGGACGCCAGGAGGCCGTGCTGGGAATCGAGGTAGAATTGGGGGGACGGTTAGTCAAGCAGAGACGGGGCGACCGCCCTCACCGTCATCCTGGGCTCGACCCAGGATCCAGAGCCACAAACGGTGTCCTCCGCCGCTCTGGATCCTGGATCAAGTCCAGGATGACGTGGGGAGTCAGAACGGCTTGACGATCACCAGCACGACGATGAGCGTCACCGCCAGCGCAGGAATCTCATTGAGCATCCGCAACTGCTTGCCCGTCAGCGTCGGCTTCCCCGCCGCGAGCTTCTTCGCATAGCCGACCGTCCAGCCATGATAGCCCGTCAGCAGGAACACCAGCAGCAGCTTGAGATGCAGCCACCCCAGCCCCGGCGCGCCGTCCGCCAGCCCGAGGTTGAGCGCGAGCGCGAGTCCCAGCACCCAGACGACGATCATCGCCGGCGTCAGGATGATCTTGCGGATCTTGCCCTCGCGCTCGATCCAGCTCGCCGCCTCGGCTGCATTGCCCGCGGCCAGCGCTTCCTGATGATAGACGAGATAGCGCGGCAGCATGAACAGCCCCGCCATCCAGAAGATCACGAAGATCAGGTGCGCGGCCTTCACCCAGTCATAGGCCGCCCCGAGAAAACCGCTCATGTCGTGCTCCTGACGCGGGCGATCAGTTGCTCGACATGCGTGATTGGCGTGTCGGGCAGGATACCATGCCCCAGATTGAAGACGTGCGGACGATCACCGAACGCCCCGAGGATCCGGTCGATCGCGGCATCGAGATCCGCACCGCCCGCGATCAGCGCGAGCGGATCGAGATTGCCCTGCACCGGCAGGTCGGCGGGCAGTGACGCGTGTGCCCAGACCGGATCGACCGTCTCGTCGAGCCCGATTGCATCCGCACCCGTCTCGCGCGCATAGGCGGGGAGCTTGCCCCCTGCCCCCTTCGGAAAGCCGATCACCGGCACGCCGGGGCAGCGCGCATGGAGTTCGTCGATGATCCGCGCGGTCGGCGCGATCACCCAGCGTTCGAACTGCGCGGGCGACAGCGATCCCGACCAGCTGTCGAACAGCTGAACCGCATCGACCCCCGCCTCGATCTGGCGGACGAGATACTCGACGGTGTTGTCCGCGATCGCATCGATGATCGCGCCGAAGGCTGTCGGATCGCGATAGGCGAAACGCCGGGTCTCGCCCTGATCCTTGCTGCCCTTGCCCGCCACCATATAGGTCGCAACCGTCCAGGGAGACCCCGCAAAGCCCAGGAACGTCGTCTCGGGCGGCAAGGCCTCGGCAACCCGCGTGACGGTCTCGTAGACCGGCTCCAGCCGCTCCGGCACCGACTGCAGGCGATCGAGCGCATGATCGACCAGCGCGGGTTCGAGCCGCGGCCCCTCGCCCACCCCGAAGCTCAGATCCTGCCCCAGCGCCCAGGGAATCATCAGGATGTCCGAGAACAGGATCGAGCCGTCGAAGCCGAACCGGCGGATCGGCTGCAGCGTCACCTCCGCCGCGGCTTTGGGATCGGTCGCGAGCGCGAGGAACCCGCCCTTTTCCGCTCTGAGCGCGCGATATTCGGGAAGATAGCGCCCGGCCTGGCGCATCAGCCACAGCGGCGGGGTCGCCTGACGGTCGCCGCGCAACGTCGCCAGAAGCGGCTTGAAGGTCGGCACATTGGGGGTCGGATCGGTCAGCGGAGCACCCTTCTTCTACTATAAGAAGATTCAAGAAAGAGGTTGTTGCAGTGGTTGGGCGGTTGATCACGGGACTTATGCGGTGATCCCGGAAATGCCAACAGCTTGACCTCTGCACACCCGTACAAACGCGCTGATTCGATTCAACCGTTCCCGCAACCCACAGCCTGTGGATAACTTTTCGGGCTGTGCGCGGCCCTGTGGATAAAGGGTGACTTATCCACAGCGACCGGCCCGCTTGGCGGGAGGCGTGAGTTACGCTAGCCCTTATCCGCATGTTATCCACAGATTCATTCCGATGGCCCCTCGCGGCAGGGCTATGCGACCTATGATACGGCTCCATCTTCACCTGCTGTCGGACTCGACGGGCGAGACGCTGGAGAACATCGCCAAGGCCGCGCTCGCGCAATATGACGATGTCGAGACCGTCCGCCATTTCTGGCCGATGGTCCGCACCGAGGCACATCTCGAGCGCATCCTTCAGGAGGTCGCGCAGAATCCCGGGCTCGTGATCTTCACCCTGGTGAACCCCGCGACGCGGCGGATCCTCGAACAACGCTGCCTTGCGCTTGGTCTCCCCGCGGTCGCGCCGCTCGATCCGGTCAACGATGCGCTGTCGGGACTGCTGGGTCAGCAGGCCAAGGCGCGGCCGGGTCGCCAGCACGTCCTCGACGCCGCCTATTTCGCGCGCGTCGACGCGATCCAGTGGACGATCGCGCATGACGACGGGATCGCGTGGGAAGAATGGGAGGAGGCTGACATCGTCCTCGCCGGCGTCTCGCGCTCGTCGAAGACGCCGACCTCGATCTACCTCGCCAATCGCGGCTACAAGACTGCCAATATCCCGATCGTCGTCGAAAGCCCGCCGCCGAAGATCCTCTACGCCTTGCGAAAGCCGCTGATCGTGGGGCTGACGACCAGCGCCGACCGGCTGATTCAGGTGCGACGCAACCGTCTGCTGTCGCTGCATCAGGCACCGGACACCTCCTATGTCGAGGAAGAGGCCGTGATGCGCGAACTCGCCTTTGCGCGGCGGATGTTCGCGGACAATGGCTGGCCGGTGATCGACGTGACACGGCGGTCGATCGAGGAAACCGCGGCGGCGATCATCGCGCTGTGCAACCAGCGCCGACCCGAGGCATGAGCCTGCTGATTCTCGCGTCGCAGAGTGCGTCGCGTCGCGCGATGCTCACCGCGGCGGGCGTCGCGTTCGATGCGACCTTTGCAGGTGTCGATGAGGATGCAGCCAAGGCAGCCCTGGTCGCGCTGTCACCCCGAGATCTTGCCGACGCGCTTGCCGAGCTCAAGGCGACGAAGGTCTCGGCGCGGATGCCGGGGCATCTCGTCCTTGGCAGCGACTCGCTCGTCGCGCTGGAGGACGGCACGATCCTCGACAAACCGGTCGATCGCGATGACGCGGCCGCGCATCTGCGACGGATGTCGGGCACGCATCATGACCTGTGGAGCGCGGCGGTCATCGCGGAGAATGGCCGACCGGTGTGGCGCCATGTCGAGCGTGCGCGGATGCATGTCCGGCCGCTGTCCGACGCCTTCATCGAAACCTATCTCGAAGCCGAGTGGCCGGCGATCGCGGGGTGCGTCGGCTGTTACCGGATCGAGGGTCCGGGCGCGCAGCTCTTCACGAAGATCGACGGCAGCCAGTTCACCGTTCTCGGCATGCCGCTGCTGAACGTGCTCGATTTTCTCCGCACACGCGGTGCACTCCCCGCCTAGCACGTGGGCCGCTGACGGGCATCGGCGTTCGTCTGGCAATCCCGGCGGTATCGATTACACGCGATCGATGCGCGGTGGCGGCGTCGAACGCCGGCCAGCCAGCCCGGGATCTTATGGAGCTCTGAATGACCCCTCGCCCCTATGCTGAAGTGATCGGCGATCCGATCGCCCAATCGAAATCGCCGCTGATCCACGGCTTCTGGCTCGACGCGCTCGGGATCGACGCCGAGTACCGGCACAAGCACGTCACCGCGGAAGAGCTTCCCGCCTATTTCGCCGAGCGGAAGAGCGATCCCGCCTGGCGGGGGTGCAATATCACCATGCCGCACAAGCTGGCGGCGCTCGACCACGTGTCCGACCCCGGCGACGTCCGGGGTTCGATCGGCGCGATCAATACCGTCTTCCGCAACTCCACCGGCGACTGCATCGGTACGAATACCGATGCTGCGGGGTTCTGGGCGCCGATCGATGATCTCGATATCGCCGGCCAGCCCGTCACCGTGATCGGTGCAGGCGGCGCGGCGCGCGCGATCCTGTTCGCGCTGTCGCGCATGGGCGTCGGCCCGGTAACGATCCTCAACCGCAATCCTCTGAAGGCGGCGGCGTTGCTGTCGACATTCAAGCTCAAGGGACAGGCGCTGCCGATCGGCCCGGCGGTCCCGCCTTCGCGGCTGCTGGTCAATGCGAGCATCCTCGGCATGGCCGGTCAGCCGCCCCTCGACCTCGATCTCGGCGCGCTCGATCCCGACTCGCTCGTCTATGACATCGTCTATTCGCCGCTCGAGACCGGACTGCTCAAGGCCGCCCGCGCGCGCGATCTCGAAACCGTCGACGGGCTCGAAATGCTCATCGGCCAGGCGGCGGTCGCGTTCGAGATTTTGTTCCACGTGGAACCTCCGCGGGACCGCGACGAGGCCTTGCGCGCGCTGCTCACCGCATGATCGTCGGGCTTACCGGATCGATCGGCATGGGCAAATCCGCGGTCGCCGCGATGTTCGCGGAGGAAGGCGTCCCCGTCTTCGACGCCGATGCGACGGTCCACAAGCTGCAGAGTATCGGCGGCCGACTCGTCGACCCGATCGGCGCCGCGTTTCCCGGCACTGTCCATGACGGTGCCGTCGACCGCGCAAGATTGGGCGCGGCGGTGTTCGGCGACGACGCCGCGATCCGCCGTCTCGAGGCGATCGTGCATCCCGCGGTCGGTGAGGAGCGTCAGGCGTTTCTCGATTCTCATGCCGGCGCACTGGTCGTGTTCGACGTGCCGCTGTTGTTCGAAACCGGCGGTGACGCGCGCGTCGACTGCATCGTCGTCGTGACCGCCGCCGCCGATGTCCAGCGTGCCCGCGTGCTCGCCCGCCCCGGCATGACCGCCGAGCGTTTCGCCGCGATCCTCGCCCGCCAGACACCCGATTCCGAGAAACGCGCGCGTGCCGATCATGTCATTCGCACCGACACGAGTTTCGACAAAACCCGCGCGCAGGTTCGTGCGGTGATCGCTTGCGTGACGGGACGTGAGCGCCGATAACAGCCGGATGCGTGAGATCGTCTTCGATACCGAAACCACCGGCCTCAGCTTTTCCGGTGGCGATCGCATGGTCGAGATCGGCTGTGTCGAGATGGTCAACCGGGTCGAGACCGGGCGTACCTTCCACGCCTATTACCATCCCGAACGCGACATGCCGGTCGAGGCGTTCAACGTCCACGGGCTGAGCCAGGCGTTTCTCGCCGACAAGCCGCGGTTCGGCGAGGGCGTGGCGGACCTGCTCGATTTCGTCGGCGATGCGCCGATGATCGCACATAATGCGAGCTTCGATTTCTCGTTTCTCAACGGCGAACTCGTCAAATGCGGACGGCCGATCATTCACCTGAACCGGATGATCGATACGCTGCAGATCGCCCGCAGCCGTCATCCGGGCGCGAAGCATTCGCTTGATGCGCTGTGTTCGCGGTTCGGGATCGATCGGAGTCACCGCGTTCTCCACGGCGCGCTGCTCGACGCGCAGCTTCTGGCGCAGGTCTATGTCGAGCTGTTGGGTGGTCGCCAGATCGGTCTTGGCCTGCTCAGCGAGCGGACCGTCACCGCTGCGACTCCGGTCGTCGCACCGGCGCCTCGTGTCGTTCGGCAACCACGTGTTTTCACGGTCAGCGAGGGAGACCTTGCGGCCCATGCCGCGTTTATGAAGGGGATCAAGGATCCGATTTGGGGGGCCGTGGCGTCCGGATGACGCCGGGCGGACGGAGCCAATAGGACCGTCCGATGAGAAGGAGACGATAATGGATATCCGGATTTCTGGTCATCAGGTCGCCACTGGCGATGCGCTCAACAGCCATGTGGAAGACCGACTCCAGGGTATCGCCGACAAGTATTTCTCGCGCGCCATTTCCGCCGAGGTCACGTTCGGCAAGGGGCCGCATGATGCCGGCTTCAAATGCGATATCGTCGCGCATGTCATGAAGGGGCTGGTGCTCAAGGGCCACGCCGATGCCTATGACGCCCGTGCCGCGTTCGACAGCGCCGCGGCCAAGATCGAAACCCAGCTTCGCCGCTATATGCGTCGCCTGAAGGATCGTCATGCCGGTGAAGCCGTGGCGATCGCGGAGAGCAACGGCTATGACAATGCAAGCTATACGCTGTTTCAGGAGCAGGTCACCGAGGACGATGCCCCCGATGCGCCCCTGATCATTGCCGAGACGCGCGTCGACATCCCCGAGGCCAGCGTATCCGACGCGGTGATGATGCTGGATCTTCGCAATACAGCCGCACTATTGTTCATGAATGCGGGTACTGGCGCGCATAACATGGTCTATCGCCGCGGTGACGGCACGATCGGCTGGGTCGAACCGCAACGCTCCGCATCCGCCGCACCATAATAGAGCGCGCGAGCCGCAACAGCTGTTGTGACGCTGCGCTTTACGCCCCCGTGCAAACCGTTAAGGCGGGGCGTGCGGGGGCGCTTTGAGACATGAACAGCATGAATGACTTCAGTGATATGCTGCGTCCGGACGCGGTCCTGACCGGCATGGTCGCGGCAAACAAAAAGGCCGTGCTTCACCATGTCGCCACGCTTGCTGCCGACATTGTCGAAGGCGACGCAAAAACTATCGCGGACCGTCTGATTGCCCGCGAAAAGCTGGGCTCGACGGGATTTGGCGGTGGTGTCGCGATCCCGCATGCCAAGCTCGACGGACTGACACAGGTCACGGCGGTGTTCGCGCGACTGGCGCAGCCGATCGATTTTCAGGCCGTCGACGATCTGCCCGTCGATCTCGTCTTCATGTTGCTGTCGCCGACCGACGCGGGTGCGGTTCACCTGAAGGCGCTTGCCCGGATATCGCGTCGGCTGCGCGACAAGCTGTTCCTCGACAAGCTGCGCGGTGCAGGCTCGACCGATGCGCTCTATGCGCTGTTCACCGCCGATGCGGTCCGTGATGCCGCCTGAACTGGCCTCCGCCGGCGCCGAGGCGCATTTTCGTGCGCTCGAATCGCTCTACGCCTGTGCGCCGATCAACCGCTTCTTCGAATCGACGCTCGAGATACCGGAGGCCGGTGTTGCGCGGATCCGGTTCACGATCGACGAACGTCATTATCATGCCGGCGGTGCCGCGCATGGGACGAGCTATTTCAAGATGCTCGACGATGCCGCCTTCTATGCCGCAAACAGCCTCGTCACCGATCGCTTTCTCCTGACGACCGCGTTCAACCTGTTGCTGACCCGCCCGTTAAAGGCGGGGCCGGTCATCGCCGAAGGCCGCTGGATCAGCGGGAAGCGCCGCGTGTTCGTCGCCGATGCCCGGCTGATCGACGCCGAGGGGGAGGAGGCGGCGCGGGGGACGGGTACGTTCATGCGCTCGCGGATCGCCTTGGCCGGGCTTCCCGGATACCGCGTCTCGCCGCGTCCGCTGCCGTGATGGTCCTGCGATGAGCGACCGCCTTCCCAGCGGCGTCCTCGTCAGCGCGCTGCTCCGACGGGTCAACGACGCGGGCGGTTTTGGTGCGGTGCTCGCCAAAGGGGACGCACAGGGCGGCGCAATCCTCGTGGTCGCCATCGATCGGGGCGCCCTGCCCCGCCTACTCGAGCGCGGGATCGGCGCCGATGGGCGAACGGCACTGATCGACTCGACTCCGCCCGAAGACCTCGACGGCTATTGGCGTCGACGGCGGTCGAGCGACCCGGATCTCTGGGTGATCGAGGTGGATGTCGCAGCGGCGGAACGGTTCGCCGCTGAAACGATCCTGGCCGATTGACTCCAAAGTCCCCCCGATAGAGGGGATATTCAACATTGATTGGCGTTGTGCTGGGACGGGTGCGATCCGGATCAGTTACGCAGTCGGGGGGATGCCTGGACGATCGGCTCGTACGATTGGTTCCGTGGTCCAACCGCATCTGAATAAGTTTGAATGACGATTTTGCAGCGGGCCGCAACGATTGCGGTCATGACCTTCTCTCTCGCCGGCCTGTTCGGCAACAGCGCGCCCAGCCAGGCGACCGGCGTCGATCGCTCGACCGCCAGCCTTACCGCACTCGCAAATCTAAACGCCCTCTCCTCTCAGAATGTTCCGCAGACCGTTCCCGCCGTGACGCCTGTCACCGCCGTCGAGCCCGCTGCACAGACCGCCGTCCCGACGTCGGCCGAAATCGAAGACGAAGAATTCGAAACGCTTGCCCAGGCCGTTGCCGCGCAGGATAGCGCCGCCGCCGACGAAGCGCTCCAGTGCCTTGCCGGCGCCATCTATTTTGAATCCAAGGGCGAGCCGCTCACCGGTCAGCTCGCCGTCGCCGAAGTCATCATCAACCGCGCCAAGTCGGGCCGCTTCCCCGCCGACGTCTGCGACGTCGTCAAGCAGCGCGGCCAGTTCAGCTTTGTTCGCGGCGGCCAGATCCCCGCGATCAACAAGGGCACGTCGTACCGCACCGCCATCGCCGTCGCGAAGGTCGCACTGGCCGATGCGTGGAACAGCCCGGCCGAGAAGGCACTGTATTTCAATACCGCCGATCGCCGCCCCGCGGGCCGCGTGATCAAGGTCGCTTCGATCGGCAACCACGTCTTCTATCGCTGATCGACAGTCGATCCGGACAGGGTTCGGATCGTGATCAGAATCCTACCTGCATCGCCAAAGCTATAAACAATCCGTGAACGCGCTTGCGTCGTTCGCGGATTGTTCTATTTCTGGCGCATGCTCGACAGCCCCCCGGACTCCTGCATCGACGAACCCGGATCGCCCTTATGTGCCGCCGATGTGGCACGCGGCGTGATCCGGATGTTGTTGCGCCACGACCTGACCGCGATGGCGGAGGTTCCCCTCGACGGGGGGCGTCGCGCCGATCTGATGGCGATCGATGCCCGCGGGCAGATCGTCGTCGTCGAGATCAAGGTGTCGCGCGCGGACCTGGTCGGTGATGGCAAATGGCCTGAGTATCTCGGGCATTGCGATCGCTATTTCTGGGCGGTGCCGGCCGGGTTCGACATGCGGCCGCTGCAGGGGGCGGCGTTTCTGCCCGAACGTACCGGGATCATCGTCGCTGACCGCTATGACGCCGCGATCGTCCGTGAGGCGCATACGACCCCCCTGCCCGCGCATGTCCGCAAGCGCTGCACTTTGGCCTTCGCCAGACGCGCCGCACGCCGTCTGATCGCACAGGTCGATCCCGACGCCGCCGGTCTCGCCTTCTGATCCGGCTGGCGGCTGATCCTCCCGATACGCGGCAGGATCAGCCGCCCGGCGACGGGATCGTCAGAATTTCGGCCCCGAAACTGCCTTGCGGGTCTTCTTCGGCGCATCGGCCAGCAGCTTGGTCACCACGACGTTGCGACCATCCTGCTTGGCATAATCGCGCGCCGACATGCCGGCGATGATATCCGCCTGATCGGGATCGGCATTTTCGTTGAGCAGCACGCGGATCATGGCGATGTCGCGGCGCTGAACGGCGCGGATCAATGGAGTCTCTCCTGCCGAATTGGCGAGATTCGGATTGGCGCCGGCAGCGGTCAGGATCGGGATCATGTCGGTCTGGCCGAGCGTCACCGCGAGGAGCAGCGGCGTGTTGCCCTTGCCGTCGCGCAGATTGGCGTCGGCGCCCTTTTGCAGCAGGAACCGCAGATAGGTCTCGTCGGCACGTTTGATGACGATGTGCAACGCGCCCTCACCCGTCGAGACGTCGCGTGCGTTGACGATGCTGCTGCCCGGACGTCCGAGCATTTCGAGAACCTCGTTGTTCTTCGACTCGCGCACCGCGTTCAGGAATTTATAGCCTTCCGACTGGTTCTGCGCGTGTGCGACATGCGGGGCGATCAGGGTGGCAACGGGAAGCGCGATCACGGCTCCCATCAACAGGGCGCCCATGGTCTTGGCGCCCGTCGTCAGGGCGGGGCACTGGCGGATATACGACATCGATCGATCCTCGGGACGCGGGTGATGTGCGACGCTTGCGCCGCACGGGCTAACAGATCAAGGCTGGCTGTATCATGACCAATCGACGCCCCGCCCTTCTCGCCGCCCTCGCACTCGCGGCGTGCAGCCCCTCTGCGCCCGATACGAGCGCGGCGCCCGCGACGCCGCCGCTTGCCGGCGCGCGGATCGGCGGGCCGTTCACGCTCGTCGATCAGGACGGCCAACAGGTCAGCGACCGGCGGTTCGCGGGCCAATACCGGATCATGTATTTCGGCTACACCTTCTGTCCCGACGTCTGTCCGACCGACATGCAGACGATCGGCGGCGCGATGAAGCTGCTCGAGGCCAGCGATCCGGCGCTTGCGGCGCGGATCGTGCCGATCTTCGTGACCGTCGATCCGACGCGCGACACCCCTGCGGTCGTCAAGCAGTTCGTCACCGCCTTTCATCCGCGCATCGTCGGGCTCACCGGCAGTCCCGCGGCGATCGAGACCGTAAAGAAGGAATTCGCGATCTTCTCAGCCAAGGGGGATGCCGCGCCCGGTGGCGGTTACCTCGTAAATCACTCGCGTCAGGCCTATCTGATGGATCCGGACGGCAAGCCTCTCGCGCTGCTGCCACAGGATAAGGGACCACAGGCCTTGGCCGACGACATCAAGCGCTGGGCCCGATGAGCGCCAGATTCTGGGAAGACACGCCGATCGAGAAGCTCGACCGCGGCCAGTGGGAAGCCCTGTGCGACGGTTGCGGCAAATGCTGCATCCACAAGCTCGAGGACGAGGATACCGGCGAGCTCGTCGCGACCAATGTGTCGTGCCGGCTGCTCGACCGGCGCAGCGGGCAGTGTTCGGACTATCGCCACCGCCACGCCTATGTCGCCGAATGCGTGCGCCTCACGACGTCGAACGTCCGCGACATCGACTGGCTGCCCTCGACCTGCGCCTATCGCCTGCGCGCGGCGGGCGAGCAGCTTCCCGAGTGGCATTATCTCGTCTGCGGCGACCGCGAGGCGGTCCACCGCGCCAAACAGTCGGTCCGCGGCTGGACGATCAGCGAGGACGAGGCCGGCGAGCTCGAATATCACGTGATCGACCGCGAACTCTGACGCGGTGATCGACGGTCTCGAGATCATCCGGCATCCGCGCGCACGCCGGGCACGGTTGTCGATCGATCCCGCCAGCGGCCGCGCCCGGCTCGTCCTGCCCAAGCGGGCGGCGCTGAAGCAGGCGCTGGCCTGGGCGGAGGAGAAAGCAGACTGGATCGCCGAACAGCGCGCGCGGCTGCCGCGGCCGCAGCCCTTCGTTCCCGATGCGGTTGTGATGGTCGCCGATGAGCCGGTGACGATCGCGTGGACCCCGGGCAGCCGCCGCACGGTGGTCCGCGACGGCGCGATCCTGTCATTGTCCGGTCCCGTCGAGACGATTGCGCGCCGTGTCGAGGCATGGCTCAAGCGTACCGCGCTGGACCTGCTTGACCAGGAAACCGCCGAATATGCCGCCAAGGCGGGGGTGAGCGTCACGCAGGTCGCGATCGGCGATGCCAGGGGCCGCTGGGGCAGCTGCGCGTCGAGCGGGGTGATCCGCTACAGCTGGCGGCTGATCCTCGCCCCCGGCTTCGTACGGCGGGCAACGGTGGCACATGAGGTCGCCCACCGCGTCCACATGAACCACGCGCCCGCCTTCCACGCGCTCGTCGCCGATCTCTATGGTGAGGACCCCACCCCTGCGCGCGTCTGGCTACGCACGCATGGCGCGGCGCTTCACTGGGTCGGTCGATCGTCCTGAAAGCGATCGCGCGAACTCTCGCGTGACCAGTCCCGCTGGGGCGCGCGGGGCTGCGGCGCGGCGGGATCGCGGCGTGGTGCGTCCCGGCCCGTCACCCTGTCGATCCAGTCCTGGTTCAACTGCTGCTGCGGCACCGGCGGGGCCTGGTCGGACGGGTCCGCATCGGGGCGCGGTATCGGCTCACCCGCCGGGGCATCGCTTGGCATATCTGGAACACCGCCAGGCTCGATCGGATTGCCATTCTCGTCGACCATCATCTGGCCGTTGTCGGGCTGGCCGAAATAGCTCTCCTCATCGGGTTCGAGCTGCCATTCGGGCAGGGTCACCTGCGTCTCGAACTGCTCGATCGGGCGATTGGCCGTGGCGGGCTTCATGAACGCGGCCCAGGCGCGCGCCGGTGCCGTACCGCCGTGCAGTCCGGAGATCGGCTTGGCATCGTCGCGGCCCATCCACACGCCGGTGGTGATGCCGCTCGAGAAGCCGAGGAACCAGCCATCCTTCGACGAACTCGTCGTGCCCGTCTTCCCCGCCACCGGGCGGCCGATCTGCGCGGCGCGCCCGGTGCCGGTGTTGACCGCGGTCTGCAACAGGTCGGTCATCTCGGCGGCGACATAGGGGGCGACAAGGACGTGGCTGCGATCGACCTCATGCGTGTAGATCGTCTGGCCGTTCGCGGTCACGCGAGTGATGCCATAGGGGGTCACCGCGACGCCCTTGCTCGCGACGCTGGCAAAGGCGCGCGTCATGTCGATCACGCGGACCTCCGACGTGCCCAGCACCATCGAGGGATGCGTGTTGACCGTCGTCGTGATCCCGAACCGCCGCGCCATGTCCGCGACGGTCGTGAAGCCGACCTCCTGCCCCAGCTTGGCCGCGACGGTGTTGAGCGAATAGGCAAAGGCCGTACGCAGGCTGACGGCGCCGGAATTGCGCCGCGAATCGTTGCGCGGGCTCCATCCGTCGATCGTCACGGGTTCGTCGACGATCGAATCCTCCGGCTTGTGCCCGGCTTCGAGCGCGGCAAGATACACGAAAAGCTTGAACGCCGAACCCGGCTGGCGGACCGCCTGCGTCGCGCGGTTGTAGATCGACGAGACATAGTCCTTGCCGCCGACCATCGCCTTAACCGCGCCATCGCGGTCGAGCGACACCAGCGCGCCTTGTGCACCCGCGGGGGCATTCGCCCGGATCGCGGCATCGGCATCGCGCTGCATCGACAGGTCGAGCGTCGTCCACACCTCGAGCGGCGCCTCGGTTTCGTCGATCAGCGTGTCGAGCTGCGGCAAGGCCCAGTCGGTGAAGTAGCGGACGCTGTTCTGCTTCGGCTCGGGTGCCAGTTTGAGACCCTGTACATCCGCATCGGCCGCCTCGCCCGCGCTGATGACGCCGGTTTCCGCCATCGTCTTCAGCACGACGCCCGCACGGCCCATCGCCGCCTCGGCATCGGCGGTCGGCGAATAGTTGGATGGTGCCTTGACGAGCCCGGCGATCACCGCCGCTTCGGCCAGCGACAGGCGGTCCGCCCCGTGGCCGAAGAACTTGCGCGACGCGGCGTCGATTCCGTAGGCGCCGCCGCCATAATAGACCTTGTTGAGGTAGAGTTCGAGGATCTGATCCTTGCTGAACTTGCGCTCGAGCGCGAAGGCCAGGATCCATTCGCGGAACTTGCGCCCGAACTTCTTCTGGTTGTTCAGGAAGACGTTACGCGCCAACTGCTGCGTGATCGTCGACCCGCCCTGCGTCCAGCGCCCGCGATCGAACCGCACCTTGACCGAGCGTGCGATCCCGACCGGATCGACGCCGAGATGCGATCGGAACCGACGATCCTCGACCGCGACGGTCGCGTCTCGCATCACCGCGGGGATCTGGCCATAGGAAAGCCATTCGCCGAAACTCGGCCCCATCGACACGATCACGCTGCCATCGGCAGCATGTACCCGGATCATCTGGCCGTTGGGCGAGGATTTGAGGCTTTCGAAGCTCGGCAGCTGCGCGCGGGCGATATAGATCGCGATCACCAGCGCGCCGAGCGCGAGGATGGCAATACCGGCGAGAACCTTCAGGAGGAGGACAAACCGGCGGCGCCATGAGGAGCGAGGCCGAGAGGGGCGGGAAGCGGGACGCGCGCGAGCCATGAAGGGTCGACGAAATACGCCTTAACCGCGGCGCCGACAAGCGGTTCGCGTGTGCAGCCTTGGTACGCGCACTCCGCCCGGCGTTTCGTCGACAGTATTCATCGCCGCGCGACCGCGCGTCACGCGCCGATCCGGGTCGCCTGCGCGAGCATCCGGATCAGTACGGGATGCGCGAAGGGGATAAGCCGGGCTACACCGCGGCTTTCGGCCACCCGGCGCACCGCGCCCGCCACCCCGATCGGCCGCGCGAGCGTGCGCGCCAGCTGCTGCTGCCATTCCGCTGCGCCCCCTGCCCCGTCGGTGCGATAGGCGCGCGCGGCGGCGAGTCCGCTGGCCAGCGCGATGCCCATGCCCTCGCCGGCCAGCGACGGGATCACCCCCGCCTGATCGCCCAGCCTGTACTGCCCCGCCTGCCCCGTCGTCTGGCGCCAGCCATAGGGGACGTTGGCGATCGCATCGATCGTCGCATCCGGCGCGATCGCGGCGACCCATTCGCCAAGCACAGGCATTGCGCGGCCAAGCTCTGCGAGCAGATCCGCCGGCGTTTCCGCCTCCTGCAACCGCGAGCGATGTACCGCCATGCAAAGGTTCGCGCTGCCATCCTCCTGCATCGCAAGCCCGGCATAGCCCCGGTCGAAGAGATACAGGTCGATCTGCCCCGCCAGCGCGCGGGCCATCGCCGGCGGGGGCATGATGCGGACGCGTATCCCCAGCGTCGGATCGGCGCCGCGTGCGCTTGCCGGCCGTGCGGTCCCGCGGACATCCGACTTGCCATTGGCCAGGAACAGCGCGGGTGCGGCGATCACCGCGCCATCGGCGGTCCGCACCTGGCCGTCTTCGATCGCCCGGACGGTCACCCCGCGTTCGACCGCTGCGCCCTGCGCCACCGCGGCGGCGAGCAGAACGGTGTCGAGCCGCCGTCGCGACACCGATAGTGCAGGCCTTGGCAGCGCGGCATGCGCGACGCGGCTACCGGCAAAGATCCGGACGGTCGTCGTTCGCGCCGGGTTGAGCTGATCCGGATCGATTCCTAGTCGCGCCAGCGTGTCGAGCGTCCGCCAGCTGAGGAAACCGCCGCACAAGGCGTCGCCCGTCTCGCGGCTACGCTCGATCAACAGATGCGGCAGGCCCGCGCGTGCAAGCTCGATCGCGACCGCCGCCCCTGCCGGCCCGCCGCCGACGATCAGCGCGCGCGTCGCGGTCACCGCAGCCGTTCGACGCACAGCCGGAACGGGAACGCCCGGAACACGCGCGCACCGCGGATCCCCGCCTCGTCGAGGATCGCGGGCCATTCATCGGGCCGGTACGACCGCGCGATCGACAGCGTCCCGTCGTGACGCACGATCGGATGCCAGCGCGCGAGCCGTGCGAGAATCGGAAATCCGCGATGCGCAAACCCGTGGCGATGCAGATCGTTGATCAGCCAGCACCGCGCATGCGTGTCCATGAACCGAAGGAATGCGACCAGTTCGGCATGGCTCATATGGTGCGCGACCAGGCTGCTGACGATCGCGTCCCAGCGGGGTTCGGCGCCCCTCTGACCGGCAAGATCGGCGTAATCCCCCGTGATATAGCGGATCGTCGATCCCGCGTCCGTATGCATGCGCGCGGCCTGTTCGCTGCGTGGGTTGAGGTCTACCCCGACCAGTTCGGTGTCCACGCCTCGCCGGCGAGCCCAGCGCTCGATCATCCTCAGCATGTCGCCATCGCCGAACCCGACATCGAGCAGCCTCAGCCGCGTCCGGCCCGCGATGACGCGCTTCAGAAAGGCAAGCGTCGGACGCGCCGCCATCGTCACGACATTCACCTTCGCAAGATCGGCGACCACCGCGGCATAGGTTTCCGGCGACAGGTCGTCGGCGTCCATCAGTTCCTCGGCTTGCGCCCGCGTCGTCAACATCGCGGTGCGCTTCGGAAGCCGATACCCTCGGCTGCGAGACCCGGGCCGAACGCCAGCGCGACGCCGCGTGCGATGTCCGGCCCGGCGAGCAACCGCTGCAGCACGAACATCAGCGTCGCCGACGACATGTTGCCGTTCGCCGACAGCACCGCACGCGACGCGTCGAGCGCATCCGCCGGGAGCGCCAGGGCATGCTCGACCGCATCGAGGATCGATCGCCCGCCGGCATGGACCGCCCATCCGTCGACCGTATCGGCGGGGCGTCCGCCGCTCGCTGCGGCACGGAAGGCGGGATCGGCGAGCGCCTGCGCGATCCGCCCCGGTACTTCTCCAGACAGGTGCATCGCAAAGCCCTGGTCGGTGATGTCCCAGCGGATCAGCGCCTCGCTGTCGGGCAATGCGGTGGCGAACGGTGCTTCGAGTTCGAATCCGCTCGGATCGCTGGTCACCAGCGCCGCGGCGGCACCGTCGCCGAACTGGAGCATCGCCAGCAGCGGCTCGATCTCGGACACCGCCTGCAGGTGCAGCGTGGACAGTTCGACGGTGACGACCAGCACGCGCGCCCCGGGTTCGGAACGGACGATATGCCGCGCGCTGCGGAGCGCGACGACCGCGGCATAGCATCCCATGAACCCGATCAGCAGCCGCTCGACCGTCGCGGGCAGCGCGAGCCTGCGGGCGATGATCTGGTCGATGCCGGGCGCGACGAACCCGGTGCAGCTCGCCACCACCAGATGCGTTATCGTGCCGAGCGCGATCGTTTCCTGAAGCGCGGCGATGGCCTCGAGGGCAAGACCGGGTGCGGCGTCGGCATAGATGGCCATCCGCTCCGCGGTGCCGGGATGCGGATCGATCGCGTAAAAGCCGCCCGGGTCGACCGGAGACCCGGCATGCAGCCGCTGCGTGTCGCCGCTGTCGACGCCGTCCGCGACCGCGATGGCCTTTGTCGGGGGCAGGACCGACCAGCGGTGCGCGATACCCGATCGCCCCGCCATACGATCGAACAGCCTGGCCGAACGGGCATCGACCCGGTCGCGTGCCCAGCGGATAAACGCCTCGTGAATGTCATGGCCGGGGACCGCAGTCCCGATCGCGTTCAGATAGGCAGGCAGGAAAGCGGGCACGACATCCTTTCGCACGGTTGATACGGCCAACGCGTGACGTCCGGACATCGGCCCGACATGCCGCTATAACAAGCCCTTGGCATGCGGAACCGCGCTGGCTTCAGTCCTGATCGATCGGGTCGAGATGGTCGTGCCCGACCAGGTACTTCTCCTCGACCATCGCCATGCTGACACCGACATAGGCCGCAATCGCATGATCGCCCGCCTCTTCGAGCGCGCGACAGGCTTCCTGCAGAAGCTCATAGGTGCGTGCAGCATTCATCGCGTATCTCCGAGGAGGGCATCCGAGCCGGAGGATCATGCCGGATGCGGGCAAAAGCGATCAAACCTTATATTGGTTTCACATTGGTACAAAATTCTACCTGTTGCAGCCAAAAACTCACACGGGGCAAGCCACCAATCACAACCAAACTGAACAGATTTCAACCCGTTTTGCATATCTTAAGAAAGTTCCGAGACTATCGCGTGTACCTAAAAGAATAGAGCGGTAAAACAGATAGCTGAATGATGTTGACCATTATGCCGGCGTGCCGCCATATTTGGGTCATTATGGGCTTAAGACCCTGTGGGCGACCGGGAGCATGTGGTGAAAGACGAATCCGTTGCCGACTTGATCAAGGATCTGGGATCGAGGCTGGCCGCCGTCAGCGAGGAGTTCACGGCGCGGGCATCGCGGGTCGTCGACCAGCGGGCCGAGGATGCGACGAGCCCGATCAGCGAGGAAATGCTCGTCGCCCGGGCCAAGGAGATTCTGGCGCATCGTAAACTGCGCCGTCGCTTCCTGCCGGGCGAATTGTTCCACGAGCCGGCCTGGGACATGCTCGTCGCGCTGTTCGTTTCGCACCGCGATCACCGGCCGACCAACGTCAAGGCGCTGGTCGCGATGGCGGATGCACCGGTCACCACGTCGCAACGCTGGATCGAGCATCTCCACAAGCTGAAGCTGATCGACCGCGTCAACGACCCGACCGATCGGCGTCGCATCGAAATCTCGCTGAGCGCAGCCGGCTATGACGCGGTCGCCGGCTACCTCACCGCGATTGCCCGACGCTGACCGGCATTCAGCACGGTATTACAGTAATTTCGGTTTTGTAGTAATTAGTTAAGCCGCGCCTAGCACGGTTCGCCGACACCGTTCGGGGATATCAAATGTGCGGCAAGGCAGACCAGGCTCAGGCACCAGATGGCGCTATCGCGCACCGACAGGGCGGTGCGTGCTGATCGCGCGTCGCGCCTCCCGATCGCATGGCGGCGGGGAGACGGCGCGTGCTCTCCGGGCCTGACGAGGAAGACGCAACCGGCGGTGACGGCGGGAGCGGAGCAGATCTGCGCCGGCCCGCGGACCGCGACCGGCGTGCCGGTCGACGCCATGCGACCGTCCTGCTGATCGGCCGGGTCATGCATGCCGACCGCGGCTCGATCTGTCTCGTCCATGACATTTCGACCGTCGGTCTGAAGGCGCGCTTCACCACGCTGCCAGCGCTTGGTGAGACGCTCGAGATCAAGGTGCGGGGCATGCCGTTGCTCCGCGCCACCGTCCGCTGGGTCGACGGGTTTCACGCAGGGGTCGATTTCGACGAGCCGCATGTGATCGACCCCGTCTTCGCGACGCGCGACGCCGCCGGGATGATCGCCCGATCGCCACGATTCGTGGTTTCGGCACCAGTCAGGCTGAATGTCGAGGGGTATTGGTATGCTGCAAGGCTGGTCGACATCTCGACCGGCGGCGCGAAACTCGAGGTCGCGGCGTCACTCTGCGGGCATTTTTCACAGGGGCAGGCGGCCCAGCTCGTCGTCGATCCCGGCGGACTCGCGATTTTTGCGGCAATCTGCTGGCGGCGTGGCAACCGATTCGGGCTTCGCTTCGTTGCGCCGCTATCGCTCGTGACTTTGTCCCGGGTGCTGGAGTCAAACCCCGATTGTCAGGTCCCCATCCCCCCTCCCAGGGGCCTGGCAACGACGACCGGCGACTAAACCTCGTCGGTCGTCAACTTCACCTTGTTGGGAAGCTTCTTGCCCTTGGTGCGGCGCGACGGGAGCTGCACGGGGTGCTTCTTCTTCCACTGCGCGAACGTCATCGGGCCATCGGGCGTTTCGATGATCTGGTCGTCGATCGAATCGGCCATCGCCGTGCTCCGCTTTGACAGGATCCCGCAGGACGGACCGTCATGTCCCCCATGGGGGTGGTTCTGATCCGGGTCGGTAGAAACGAGGAAAGTGGTGCGGCCGAGAAGACTCGAACTTCCACGGGCTTTCGCCCACAACGACCTCAACGTTGCGCGTCTACCAGTTCCGCCACGGCCGCACGTGAAACACTGACCGGACAAGCCGGCTAGCTGGTAGGCCGGTGCCACTAGCAAGGCTTTTGCGATCCCGCAACGCCCTTTCGCCATCGAATGCGCGCCGCTGCGAGAAAATCATGCCGCAGGGCCCTATGCCGCCACCGCGTCGGGGCGGGGGGACCGGATCAGGAGGCGTCTTCGCCCACAAAGCTCAGTTCGAGCCGTTTCGAATTCGACGGCACGTCGAGCTTGGCGGAGTTGAAATCGATCGCGGCGCCGGGTGTCAGCGTCCGCTTTTGCGGGGTGATCGTCCAGCTATACACAATCCGGCCCTGCGCATCGCGCAGCTCGGCGCGGATGTCGGGCACACGCTGCGTCGAATCGGAGGGGTTGATAACCTGCCCGCTGACCGCGAACAGCTCGGATCCGTTGTCCAGTTCGCGGCGCTCGATCGGATTGTCGCGCAGCCGCAGCGGCGTCTCGTCCGCGCCCGTCACGAGTCCAAGCTGCGTCGCAAGGCCGGGCGCGCCGACATAGAGGATCGCAGCGACGCCCAGCAGCATCAGAAGCCCGGCCGCCACCGCACCGATCGTCCACAACCGGGTGGTGTTGCGCCGTGCGCGGAACGGCGGGGCATGTGCGAATGCATCATAGGAATCGGCGTCGCTCCGGCTGCCCGCATAGGAGGGCGGAGCGGCGCTGTCGGTGGTCGTGGCAGACACGATCGTCGCAGCCGCCGGCAGTACGGCCTGCGCATCTTCGACATCCGGCGCGGCAGAAGAAGGGGGAGCCGGCGCGGCGACCAATGGCGCAAAGGGTCGGATGATCGGCGGCGGCAGGTCGTCGGCGGTCTGCGCAGCCGAAGGCGGCGAAGACATCGGAACGCCGGACGGGGTGGGCGAGGACGGATTGGGCCACGCCGGATTGGGCCAGACCGGGGGCGCGGCGGGCTCGGCGTCAAACGCTGCGCCGAACGGCGGCGCGGGCGCGAAGCCGAGCGGGGCCGCGGGCATTGCCTCCGCAGGGGCCGGCGCGTCGGGCGCCGTGACGTCCGTCGCGGCCTGGAACCAGCTGTGGCGGCAATTGGCACAGCGCACGGTCCGACCTTCGGTGCCGATCGCGCTGTCGGGGACCAGATAGCGTGTGCTGCACTCGGGGCATTGGAGGATCATCGGGCACGATTCACTGCGGGCCGCGGGACGGGGCCGTTCGCCGTCAAACTAAGCACGTGGCCCCCGCTCGTGGCAAGCATCATGCGCCCGGATGCTGTCTGACACGCTGCAGATGGCCGCCAGCTTGAAGCCGCGCGCGCTTTCATGCGAAAGCGAGGCTGACGGCACAGGCGAACTCGGGCGGGCGCGACCAATTTCATGGCGAATATCGTGCAGTTCGAAAATGTTGGCTTGCGCTACGACACCGGCGCGGAAACGCTGTCCGACATCTCGTTCACGCTGCGCAGCGGCGCCTTCTACTTTCTGACCGGCGCAAGCGGCGCGGGCAAGACGTCGTTGCTACGACTGCTCTATCTCGCGCAGCGGCCGAGCCGCGGGGTGATCCGGCTGTTCGGCGAGGATGCCGTGCTGCTCCCGCGTGACCGGATGCCGGGGTTTCGCCGCCGCATCGGCGTGGTGTTCCAGGATTTCCGGCTCGTCCCGCATCTGTCGACCTGGGACAATATCGCTCTGCCGCTGCGCGTCGCGGGGATGCCCGAGGCGGACCTGCGCCAACCCGTCGAGGAGATGCTCGCCTGGGTCGGCCTGACCGAACGCGCCGAGGCGCGACCGGCGACGCTGTCGGGTGGTGAGCAGCAACGCGTCGCGATCGCCCGCGCGGTGATCGCCCGGCCCGAGATGCTGGTCGCGGACGAGCCGACCGGCAATGTCGATCCCGACATGGCCGAGCGGCTGCTGCATCTGTTCGAATCGCTCAACAAGCTCGGCACGACGGTGGTGGTCGCGACGCATGATCTGCACCTTCTCAACCGGATTCCGACCGCGCAGATGATGCGGCTCGATCACGGCCGGTTGCTCGATCCGACCGGGTCGTTGCAGTACCCCCCATCGCCCCGGGCCGAGCCATGAGCCGCGCATCCGAACGTCGCGTGCTCGACGAGGCTGGCGGCGTCCGTGCCATGACCTGGGTCATGGCGATCATGTTGTTCCTTACCATGCTCGCCGCCGCGCTCGGGCTGGGGACCGCGGGTGCCGCGCGCGCGCTCGATCGTCAGCTGGCGGGACGGCTGACGGTCCAGATCATCGACGGCGACCCGGTTCGGCGTGATGCCAGTGCCGCCCGCGTCCTCGCGACGCTGCGGACGCTGCCGGAGGTGACCCGCGTCGCCGCGGTCGATCGCGCCGAGCTGACGCGGCTGTTGCGACCCTGGCTCGGCAGCGACGGCGCCGATCCGGGGCTGCCCGTGCCGGCGATGATCGACGTCGATCTGGGCGGCCAGGACGATGCCGCGGTCGCAGCGGTCGCGCGCGCGGTTCGCGGCGTTGCGCCGACCGCGCGCGTCGACCGGCACGAAACCTGGATGTCACCCGTCAGCGGGGTGATGCGCTCGCTGACGCTGCTCGCGCTCGGCATCGTCCTGCTGATGGCCGGCGCGACCGCCGCAGTCGTCGTGCTGGCGGCGCGCGCAGGACTTGAAACGCACCGCGCGACGATCGAGGTCATGCACATGCTGGGGTCGACCGATCTGCAGGTCGCGCGTCTCTTCCAGCGTCGGGTGGCGATCGACGCCGCGATCGGCGGCGTGGCCGGTGCCGGCGTCGCGATCGCCGTCATTTTGCTGATCATGACCCGGTTGCAGGGGCTGGGCTCCGAACTGCTCGACGGGGGGCGGTTATCCTCGACCGACTGGGCCACGCTGGGCGCGATGCCGATCGGGTTCATCGTGCTGGCGATGGTCGCCGCGCGCGCGACGATCGTGCGCGCGATGAGGACGACCCTGTGATCGTCCGCCTTCTGGGTGTCGGTGTGCTCGTCTGGGCGCTCGGGTTCGCCGCGTTCATGCTGCTCCTGCCGCCGCCGCTCAATGGCTCGACCACCGATGCGATCGTCGTGCCGACCGGCGGGGCAGGGCGGATCGATCGCGGTCTGGCGCTGCTGCGCGACCGCCAGGCCAAGCGGATGCTCGTGACCGGAGTCGCGCCCGGCGTCCGCCCGATCGACCTCGCGCTCGAATATCGCACCTCGCCCAGCGTCTTCGCCTGTTGCGTCGATCTCGGCGCGGATGCGGTGGATACGCGGTCGAATGCCGAGGAAACCGCGCGCTGGGTCAAGACGCACGACTATCGTACCGTGCGCCTCGTCACCTCGGACTGGCATGTCCCGCGCGCCAAGATGGAGCTTGCCGCGGTGCTCGGGCCGCGGGTGCTGGTGCTCGGCGACGGCGTCCCCGGCACGCCGCGGCTCGGGACGCTGGTCAACGAATACAACAAGTTGATCCTGCGACGGATCGCATTGTGGATAGGATTTGGCGCATGATCGCCTGGTTACGAACGATCGTCTTCATGATCGTCTTTTACAGTATCTCGGCGCCGATCGTGCTGACCGTGCCGATCAGCGCGCTGTTCGGGTCGCGCGCGGTGATCGTCCATTCGACGGTGTGGACGCGGTTCCACCGCTGGGCGACGCGTTGGATCCTCGGCATCCAGATCCGGATCGAGGGGACGCGACCCGCCGGCGCGGCCTTCTACGCGTGCAAGCACCAGGCGATGTTCGAGACGCTCGAGCTCCAGGCGCTGCTCGACGGGCCGGCGATCGTCCTGAAGCGCGAACTGGCGGACATCCCCGCCTGGGGATGGGCGGCGCGGCGCTATGGTGCGATCGTCGTCGACCGCGACGCGTCGGCCAAGGCGCTGCGCAACATGATGCGCGAGGCGATCGCGGCCAAGGCGACCGGGCGCTCGGTCCTGATCTTCCCCGAAGGCACCCGGGTCGCGCCGGGCGAGCATCCCCCGCTCAAGCCGGGTTTTGCCGGGCTGTACCGCGCGCTCGGCATGCCGACGGTCCCGATCGCCTGCGACAGCGGCACCGTCTGGCCGCGCAAGGGGCCCAAGCGCGCGGGCGTCATCACCTTCCGCTTCGGCGAGGTCGTCCCGGCCGGTCTCAAGCGCGAGGAGGCCGAGGCGCGCGTCCATGCGGCGATGAACGCGCTCGACGGCTGACGCCGCTGGTGCCGCTCAAACGGGGTCAGTCGTGCGCGCGGCCGAAATCGGCGGCGTCGTCGTCCTGACCCTGTTCGACGATCGACCGGCGCACCGCGCGGGTGCGCGTGAACAGGTCGAAAAGCTCGTCGCCCTTGCCCCAGCGGATCGCGCGTTGCAGCGCACTGAGATCCTCCGAAAAACGCTGCAGCATGTCGAGCACCGCCTCGCGGTTGGTCAGGAACACGTCGCGCCACATCGTTGGATCCGACGCGGCGATACGCGTGAAATCGCGAAAGCCGCCCGCCGAATATTTGATCACCTCGGACTGGGTGACCTCTTCGAGGTCGCTTGCGGTGCCGACGATCGTGTAGGCGATCAGATGGGGCAGATGGCTGGTGATCGCGAGCACCCGGTCGTGATGATCGGGGGCCATGAACTCGATCTGCGCGCCCAGTCGCCGCCAGAAATCGGCAATCCGCTCGACCGCTGCCGGATCGGCGCCCTCGGGGGGCGTGACGATGCACCAGCGATGGTTGAACAGCGTCGCGAACCCAGCTTCGGGCCCGCTGCGCTCGGTCCCTGCGACCGGATGCGCAGGGATTACTGTCGCGCCCGGCAGCGCCTCCGCCAGCACGCGCGCGACCTCGGTCTTGCTGCTGCCGACATCGCTGACGATCGCCTCGGCGGGCAGGTCCGCGGCAAACTCCGCCGCGACCGCCGCCATCGCGCCGACGGGGACGCACAGGATCACCAGATCGGCGTCGATCACCGCACTGCCCGCGGTGTCGGCGATGTCGTGGCACAGCTCGAGCCGGTCCGCGGTCGCACGCACCGCGGGATCGGCGTCATAGCCGGTGAGCCGCACCGTCGGCATCGCCTGCAGCACGCCGCGCGCGATCGACGATCCGATCAGCCCCAGTCCCAGGATCGTGACGCGTGCGAACGGCAACATCAGCCCCGCTCGACCAGCGCGCGCAACGCCGCGATCACACCGCGCGTCTCATCCTCGGTGCCGATCGTGATGCGCAACGCGTTGGGAAGGCCCTGTCCGGGCAGCCAGCGGACGATATACCCCGCCTCCATCAGCCCGTGATAGGCCGCGTCGGCGGTCAGCTGACCTTCGAACAGGACGAGCACGAAATTCGCCTTGGAGGGTACACAGCGAAGCCCTGCATTGCCCATCTGCGCGACCTGCTCGACGAACCAGCCGCGCCAGCGGTCGTTGTGCGCGCGAGTCGCATCGACGAAGCCGGTATCCGCCAGCGCCGCGACGGCCGCCGCCTGTCCCGCCGTCGTGACGTTGAAGGGCGCACGGATGCGGTGCATCGCATCGATGATCGGCGCGCAGGCATAGCCCCAGCCGATCCGCTCGGCGGCAAGGCCGTGAATCTTCGAGAAGGTCCGCGTGACGAGCACGTTCGCCTCGGTCATCGCCAGCGCGAGGCCCGCATCATCCTCCTCGGGGCTGAGATATTCGGCATAGGCCTGGTCGAGCACCAGCAGCACCGAACGCGGCAGACCGGCGTGCAGCCGGGCGATCTCCGCGCGCGGCGTGAAGGTGCCGGTCGGGTTGTTCGGGTTGGCGACGAACACGACGCGGGTGCGTTCGGTGACCGCGGCGAGGATCGCGTCGACATCGGTCGCATAGTCGCGGTCGTCGACGACGACCGGCTCCGCGCCGACGCGCCGCGTCGCGATCTCGTACACCGCAAAGCCGTAGCGGACATGGATGATCTCGTCGCCGGGGCCTGCATAGGCGCCCGCGACCAGATGCAGGATCTCGTCCGATCCGGTGCCATAGATTACGCGCGCCGGATCCAGGTCGTAATGCGCCGCCAGCGCCTCGCGCAGTGCGGTCGCGCTGGCGTCGGGATAGCGTTCGAGCGTGTGATCCGCGCCGTCGAACGCGGCCTTTGCCGCGGGGCTCGTCCCGAGCGGGTTCTCGTTCGACGACAGCTTGATCACCGTGCGGCCATCATCGGTCGTCGAGCGACCGGGCGTGTACGGCGCGATCCCCAGGATCCAGGGCTTCGGCGTGGGTGCGGGCATGATGTTTGTCATGGCCGCGGGGCATAGCGGTCGGTGTGGCGCAGTGGCAAATGGTTGTGGTAGCGGACGCGTCATGCTCGACACGATTGATCCCGACCGGACGACCGACGCGCGCTTCGGCCTGGCGCGTCGCGTGACCTTGCCGGGACCCTTGCGGCTCGATGGCGGCGTGCTGCTGTCGCCGGTCGACATTGCCTATGAAACCTATGGCACGCTGAATGCCGACGCCTCGAATGCGGTCCTGATCTGTCATGCGCTGACCGGTGATCAGCATGTCGCCTCGACGCATCCCCGGACCGGCAAGCCCGGCTGGTGGACGCGCATGGTCGGCGAGGGGCGGCCGATCGATCCCGCGCGGCATTTCATCGTCTGCGCCAATGTGCTCGGCAGTTGCATGGGCTCGTCGGGGCCTGCGACGATCAACCCCGCGACCGGGCGCGCCTGGGCGATGGGGTTTCCGGTCATCACGATCCGCGACATGGTCCGTGCGCAGGCGATGCTGCTCGACCATCTCGGCATCGACGTGCTGCAGGCGGTGGTCGGCGGGTCGATGGGCGGGATGCAGGCGCTGAGCTGGCCCGCGACCTTTCCCGACCGGGTCCGCGCCTGTGTCGTGATCGCATCGACCGCGCGCCACACCGCGCAGAACATCGCCTTTCACGAGGTCGGCCGCCAGGCGGTGATGGCCGATCCGAACTGGCGCGGCGGCGATTATCACGACGAGTCCGCGCCGACCGCGGGGCTCGCGGTCGCGCGGATGGCGGCGCACATCACCTATTTGTCGGAAGCCGGGCTGACCGAGAAGTTCGGCCGACGCCTGCAGGCGCGCGATGCCAAGTCGTTCGGCTTCGATGCCGATTTCCAGGTCGAGAGCTATCTGCGGCATCAGGGGCTCGCCTTCACCGACCGGTTCGACGCCAATTCCTATCTCTATATCACCCGCGCGATGGACTATTTCGATCTCGCGGAGGAGCATGGCGGGCTGCTCGCCAACGCCTTCCGCGCGACCAGGGCGCGCTTCTGCCTCGTCAGCTTCGACACCGACTGGCTCTATCCGACCGCGGAATCGCGCAGCATCGTCCAGGCGCTCAATGCCGCAGGCGCACCGGTCAGCTTCGTCGAGCTCAGCAGCCCGTACGGCCATGACGCCTTCTTGCTCGAGGCGCCCGAGCTCAACCGCGTCGTCGACGGATTTCTGAGGGCAGGGGCATGAGCACCCCGACGCCGCAGGAGACCCTGCGCGCCGACCTGGGGATCATCGCGCATCACGTGGCCCGTGGGTCGCGCGTGCTCGACGTCGGATGCGGCGACGGCGCGCTGATGGCGGCGCTCCGGGACGAGCGCGCGGTCGATGCGCGCGGGCTGGAGATCGATCCGGGCAACGTTGCGGCCGCGGTAGGCCGCGGCCTGTCGGTGATCCAGGGCGACGCCGATGTCGACCTGCAGGGCTATCCCGATGCCAGCTTCGACTATGCGATCCTCAGCCAGACATTGCAGACCGCGCGCGCGCCCGATCTGGTGCTCGACCATCTGCTGCGGATCGGTCGGCGCGCCTTTGTCAGCTTTCCCAACTTCGCGCATTGGCGTGTGCGGCTGTCGCTGCTGTGGGGCGGGCGGATGCCGGTCACGCGGCAATTGCCCGAAAGCTGGTACGACACCCCCAACATCCATCACGTCACGATCGACGACTTCCGTGCGTTCCTCCGGCAGCGCGGCGTGATCGTCGAGGGCGCCTGGTTCCTGTCGGGCGACAAGCAGACGACGTCGGCGGCCGCCAACCTGCTCGCCGAGCACGCCGTATTCCTGTTGCGGGGCGAACCGGGGGCATGACCCGGGCGCTCCCCCGGTAACACAGGTTATTTGTTTCAATTCGCTACACGTTCTTGATTCAAATCAATAAACCGAAGGAACGGATAGCCCGGCCAACGGTTGCCACGACAATGACCAAGACCGCCATGATCGTTGAAGATGAAATCTTCGTCGCGCTGGATCTCGAAAGGATCCTGATCGACGCGGGATATCACGTCGTGGCGATCGCGGCGGACCGCGAAACCGCGCTCATCGCCGCGGCCGGATGCGATTTCGCCTTTGTCGACGTCAATCTGCGCGACGGTCCGACCGGTCCGTCGATTGCGGAGACGATTGCGCGCGATCACGGCGTGAAGGTCGTCTTCGTCACCGCCAATCCCAGCCAGATCGGCGATGCCGATTGCCTCGGCTATATCCGCAAGCCGTTCAACGATGCCGCGATCCTCGCCGCCGCCGAACTGGCGACCACGGGTCAGGCGCTACGCGGCGGTAGCGAACTGATCCAGATCCGACGGCGCGGGAACTGACGGGGAGACCGCGCGGTCAGCGGCAGAAGGAGGGGAGGGGGACCCCGATCTCGACGCACAGCCCCTCGGGACGCCAGTCGCGCCGCACCGTGCCGCCCAACTGGCGAACCGCACTCATTTCGATCAGCTGACTGCCGAAACCCTTATGGCTCGTCGGGTGTGCGATCGGCGGACCACCCTGCTCGCGCCAGATCAGGCGCACCATGCCTGTGGCGCCATCTTCGTCATGCCCGATCGTCAGCGCAACATGCCCATCGACAGTCGACAGCGCGCCGTATTTCGTCGCGTTCGTCGCAAGCTCGTGGAACAGCAGGGCGAGCGGGGTCGCGGAACGATCGTCGATCCGCACATCGTCGCCGATCACGATCAGACGATCCGTCCCATCCTCGCGATAGGGTTCGAACAGATCGCCCAGCAGGCCCTTCAGACTGTCCTGCGGGGCTTCCGGACGCGACTGGGTGCTGTGCGGGCGGACGAAGTCGTGTGCACGGCCCAGTGCCGTGATGCGGTGGCGCAGATCGGTCGCGATCCCGGCAAATTCGGGTTTGCCGCGCGCGGAAAAGGCGATGAGTCCGGCGATGACGGCGAAGATGTTCTTGATCCGGTGGCTCAGCTCCTGGCTGATCACCTCGCGCTCTTCATAGGCGAGCTTCTGCTCGTGGATGTCGGTGCAGGTCCCGAACCAGCGCGTGATCGCGCCCTGGTCGTCGCGCACGGGCAGCGCGCGGCCGAGCACCCAGCGATAGGTGCCGTCCCGGTGCCGCAACCGATATTCGATCGTATAGGGCTCGCCGCTCGCGAGCGAATGGCGCCAGATCGTCCAGGCGCGGTCCTGGTCCTCGGGATGGAACACGTCGTTCCAGCCCTCGCCATCGGTCGTGCCGGGCGTCGTGCCGGTAAACTCGTACCAGCGCGCATTGTAATAATCATGGAAGCCGTCGGGCAGCGTCGACCAGACCATCTGCGGCATCGTGTCGGCCAGCGTCCGGAACCGCAGATCGCTCGCCTCGAGCGTACGCCGCGCCCGCGCCTCGGCAAAGGCCTGTTCGCGCGCGGTCCGGCGATCGTCGAGCCGCCCCATCGCCGCCTTGGCCAGCAGCGTCAGCCCGTCACGCTGGAACGGCGTAAGCCCCGCCCGCGACGTCGTCGCCAGCACGCACAGCGCGCCGAGCGGCACGCCTTCGCTCGATACCAGAGGCGCCCCCGCGTAGAAGCGGACATGCGGAGCACCGGTGACGAGCGCGTTGTCCACGAACCGCGGATCGGCCTGCGCGTCGGGCACTTCCATCACGTCGTGATGGTGCATCGCATGCGCACAGAAGGACTGGCTCCGCGGCGTCTGGTCGAGATCGGTGCCGCTGCGTGAGAGGAACCGCTGATATTCCTCCTCGACCAGGCTCAGCAGCGCGATCGGCGCATCGCACAACCGGGCTGCGAACGACACGATGTCGTCCAGCTCACCCTGCATGCGCGCGCCCGCGACATCGTAGGACGAGATGACGCGTGATCGCGCCGCCTCGTCGTACACGCTCGGCGCTACTGGAGTCGAAACGGGTGGCGTCACGATGCTTAGAACGGCACGTCGTCGTCAAGATCGTCCGAGAACCCGCCGGTCTGGCCAAAGCTGCCGCCGCGTGCGCCGCCGCCACTTCCGCCACCCGACGGCGCCGAGCGGCCACCGCCGCCGCCGCCGTAACCGCCGCCGCCGCCCGACGAGCCGCCGCCAAAGTCGTTGCCGCCGCCGGCCCAGTCGTCGCCGCCGCCGCGGCTACCACCGCCACCGCCTGCGCCGCCGCCCTGGCCGCCATTCGGGCCGTCGAGCATCGTCAGCACGCTGTTGAAGCCCTGCAGCACGATCTCGGTCGAATACTTGTCCTGGCCCTGCGCGTCCTGCCATTTGCGGGTCTGGAGCGCGCCCTCGATATAGACCTTCGAGCCCTTGCGCAGATACTTCTCCGCGACGTTGGCGAGGCCTTCGTTGAAGATGGCGACCGAATGCCATTCGGTCTTTTCCTTGCGCTCGCCCGACATCTTGTCCTTCCAGGACTCGGACGTCGCGATGCGCAGATTGACGACCTTGCCGCCGTTCTGGAACTGCTTGCTTTCGGGATCGCGGCCGAGATTGCCGACGATGATGACCTTGTTGACGCTGCCTGCCATGATGCCCCTCAGAGGCCGGCGAACACCGCCAGCCAATATGTGATTCCGGCCATGATGTAGGCGGCGGCGAACAAATAGCCAACCATGAACGCCGGCCATTTCCACCCGTTCGTCTCGCGACGCGTGACGGCGATCGTCGAGATGCACTGCGGCGCGAACACGAACCACATCAGGAAGGCGAGCGCGGTCGGCAGGCTCCAGCGGCCACGCAGATTCTCGACCATCGCCTTGCCGCCCTGGTTGCTGTCGGGATCGTCGATCGCATAGACCGTGCCGATCGCCGCGACGGCAACCTCGCGCGCGGCCATCGCCGGGATCAGCGCGAGCACGATGTCGCGGTTGAAGCCGATCGGCGCGAACACCGGGGCGATGCCATTGGCGATCCGTCCCGCCGCCGAATAATCGACCGGCGATACCTTGCTGCCCTCGGGCGGCTTGGGGAAGCTCAGCATCACCCAGAGGATGACGGTGGAGATCAGGATGATGCCACCCGCGCGCTTCAGGAAGATCTGCGCGCGGCTCCACAGGCCGATGCCGACGTCGCGCCACTGCGGCCACTGATATTTCGGCATCTCCATCATGAAGCCCGACGACACGCCCTTGGTGACCGTCCGGCGCAGCACCAGCGCGGCGACGAACGCACCGACGATCCCCATCACGTATAGCCCGAGCATCACCAGACCCTGAAGGCCGACGAACGGCAGCACCTGCGTGTTGGGAATGAAGGCGCCGATGATCAGCGTGTAGACCGGCAACCGCGCCGAACAGGTCATCAGCGGCGCGATCAGGATCGTCGTCAGCCGGTCCTTCTCGTCGTCGATCGTCCGCGTCGCCATGATGCCGGGGATCGCGCAGGCAAAGCTCGACAGCAGCGGGATGAACGCGCGCCCCGACAGCCCGACGCTCGCCATCACGCGGTCCATCAGGAACGCCGCGCGGACCATATAACCGCTCGCCTCGAGCACGAGGATGAACAGGAACAGGATCAGGATCTGCGGCAGGAACACGATCACAGCGCCGACGCCCTTGATCACCCCGTCGACCAGCAGCGACCGGAGCAGCGAATCGGGAAGCTCCGACGTGATGAACGCCTGCAGCGCCGTGAAGCCGCCGTCGATCAGGTCCATGAACGGCTGCGCCCAGCTGAAGACCGCCTGGAACATCAGGAACATGATCGCCAGCAGTAGCACCGGCCCGGCGATGGGATGCAGCGCGACCCCGTCGAGCATGTGCGTCCAGCGCCGTACCGGCGTCTCGGACAGCGTGGCGGCCGTCGCGATGTCGCGCGCGCGCCGTTGCAGCGTGACGATGTCGTCCTGCACGCTGCCGTCCGACTTGCGCAGCCGGATCGGACCGTTGACGACAGTCTGCGTCAGGATCGCACGCAGCGCGTCGAGCCCGCGTTTGCGGACCGCGACGGTCGGGATCACCGGTACGCCGAGTTCGCGCGAAAGCACCGCCGCGTCGAGTTTCAACCCGTCGCGTTCGGCAAGGTCGACCATGTTGAGCGCTACTACGACGGGCAGGCCAAGCGCGATCAACTGGAGCGTGAAGCGCAGGTGATTGTCGAGATTGGCGGCATCGACGACCACGACCAGCGCATCGGGCAGGCGTTCGCCGTCCTGCGTGCCGGTGACGACGTCGCGCGTGACGCGCTCGTCGGGGGAGGAGGGCTCGAGGCTGTAGGCGCCGGGAAGGTCGACCAGCTCGACCGGGCGGCCGTCGTCGAGCGTCAGCCGTCCGGCCTTGCGCTCGACCGTCACGCCTGGATAATTGCCGACCTTCTGCCGCGCACCCGTCAGCGCATTGAACAGCGCGCTCTTGCCGGCATTGGGATTGCCGACCAGCGCGACCAGCGGTGCTGCGTTCATAATGTCAGGCTGATTATTCTGCGGCGGCTGGCGTGGGTGATACGCGAATCGCACCTGCGACCGCACGCCGCAATGCGACGGTCATCCGGCCGATCCGGCAGGCAATCGGACCCTGGCCCAGCGTCGCGCGGTGAAGAACCTCGACATCGACACCCTCGTCAAAGCCGAGTTCGCGCAACCGGCGTGCCTCCGGGCCTGCCAGTCTGGCCCAGTCGATCGCAGCGACGATGCCATGCTGCTTGCGGGGCAGCGTTTCGAGACTGACGGAACGATCGGGGCGAGTGTCCATGATGCGACTGATTATCAGTAACGGATCGCCAAGGGAAGCCCCGGCACGCGCACTTGACGCAGATTGCGTGCATTCCATCGCCGCGTGACGGCGCGCCGCGACCGGCTCACGCCACCGGATAGCGCAACCGCCCGACGAACCGCGACAGGCTGAAGCCATGCTCTGTCCGCTTGAGAAAGCCCGACTTTGCGGTTTCGAACCGCATGATGCCGTCGATCCGCCGGCTGAGAAACGCCCGCGTCTCGGCAAACCCCTCGCTGTCGTCGTCGAGGAAGACGGTGACGGTCGCGGCATAGACGCCGAGCAGGATCGTCCGCTTGGTATAATGATTATAATCGGTCGCGACGTCGCCCGCGGCGCGCCAGATCGTGTCGACCGTCCGCCAGCCGAGCCGACCCGCCTTTGTCAGATTCTGCGGCAGGGCGAGGATCGCCAGCGCGCGGCGCAGCGATTCGCGGTCGGCGGCGGTCGCCTGCAACCGGGCCTCGACCAGCGCGGCGATCCGGGCGCGGATCTTCATCGCCGACAACCGTTCGGGTGGCACGCTTTCGAGCATCGCGACGTCAATATCGGCGAACCAGGCGTCGATCATGTCGACCGGCCCATGTTCGAAGGCGAGCGCGGCGACGTCGCGGTCGATGCCCGCCGCGTCCGCCGCCATGTCGCGCGCCGCGTCGCTCCACCCGTCGAATGCCGCATTGGCGGCGATGCCGGGGGCGAGCAGCGAACGGATTTCGTCGAGCGTGAGGTCTTGGGTCATACCGTCTCCTGCCGTCCAAGATCAGGCGTGTCGAGCGCCTCTTCAATAGGGGGGCGATCGGCCGGGGTCCGGCGGACCAGCACCAGCGCGATCGCGACCATCACCACGCCGACCAGATCGGGCAGGCCGAGCCGCTCGCCATAGACCAGCCAGCCGACCGTTCCCGCGACGACCGGCTGGATCAGCAGCGCGATGCCGATCACCAGCGGCGAAAACCGCCCGAGCGCATAGATCATCAACCCCTGCCCCAGCACCTGGCTGCACAGCGCGAGCCCGATCAGCGGCCCCCACTGCGCCGGTACGATCCGCTCGCCCATCGCCAGCGCGAACACCAGCAGCGGCACGATGCCCGCCAGGGTCGACAGCACCAGTGCGGACAAGGGGGCAAGCGTCGTCCGCGCGCGCGCCATCAGGATGAAATACACCGTGTAGAGCAGCCCCGCGAGGATGCAGAGCAGGTCACCCGCCAGATTCTTCGTATCGAGCTGATAGGAGCGCCCGAGCAGCAGCGCCGCGCCTGCCGCGGCGAGCATCAACGCCCAGCCCTGCGTCCGCGTCGGCCAGGTCCGCGCGACGAGGAACCCGTAGATCGGGAACATCAGCGTCGCCGCATTGCCGAACAGCGTCGCATTGGCGAGCGTGGTGCGCAGGATGCCGAGATGCCAGCTGCCGAGATCCGCGGCGAAGCACACGCCGCCCGCGATCAGCCCGATCCAGACGCCGCGCCCGAGCCGCGTCGGTCGCGCGCCCTGCTGCGCTGCGAGCAGGACGAGAAACGGCACCGCCAGCGTCAGCCGCCAGAACCCTGCCGCCACCGGTCCGACTTCGGTCGCGCGGACGAACCACGGCCCGAATGCGAGCGCGACATTGGCGATCAACAGCGCGCCGAACGCGAGCGTGCCGGGGGCGCCGGTCGTCGTCGCCGTCGGCGTTTCGGGCACGCTAGATATTCTTTGCGGGGCGGGGCGATGCATGCCGCGCTGTAGCGTCCTATCTTGCCCCCGTCAGGCATTAAGGAGCCCCCATGCCAAGCCTTTTCGATCCCATCACGCTCGGCGCCGTCGAAGCGCCCAACCGCATCCTCATGGCGCCGCTCACCCGCGGGCGTTCGGACAAGGATGCCGTCCCGTCCGACCTCATGGTCGACTATTACACGCAGCGCGCCAGCGCCGGCCTGATCATCTCGGAAGCCACCGGCATCAGCCGCGAAGGCCTGGGCTGGCCGTTCGCGCCGGGCCTGTGGACACAGGCGCAGGTCGAGGCGTGGAAGCCCGTCACCGCAGCCGTGCACGCCGCCGGCGGCCGCATCATCGCGCAGCTCTGGCACATGGGCCGCCAGGTTCATTCCTCGGTGATCGGCGGCCAGCCCGTCTCGTCGTCCGCCACCAAGACCGAAGGCCAGGCGCACACGTTCGAGGGCAAGAAGGATTTCGAGGTCGCGCGTCCGCTCGAGCTGAACGAGATCCCGCGGCTGCTGAACGACTATGAGCTCGCGACGAAGAACGCGCTCGAGGCCGGGTTCGACGGTGTCCAGATCCACGCCGCGAACGGCTATCTGATCGACCAGTTCCTGCGCGACAACGCGAACAGCCGCACCGATGACTATGGTGGCAGCATCGAGAACCGCATTCGCCTGCTTCGTGAAGTCACCGAGCGCGTGATCTCGGTCGCCGGCGCGGATCGTACCAGCGTCCGTCTCTCGCCCAACGGTGATTCACAGGGCGTCGACGATAGCAATCCCGAGCCGCTGTTCACCGCCGCTGCCAAGGCGCTGTCCGATCTCGGCATCGCCTTCCTCGAACTACGCGAGCCCGGCCCCGATGGCACCTTCGGCAAGACCGACGTGCCGAAGCTCAGCCCGGCGATCCGCAAGGTCTTCAAGGGCGTGCTTGTCGTGAACTCGGATTACGACACGCTGGAAAAGGCGCAGGCCGAGCTCGACAAGGGCGATGCCGATGCGATCAGCTTCGGGCGGACGTTCATCGCGAACCCCGACCTGCCCGAGCGCCTGCGCACCGGCGCACCGCTGGCGCAGGATAACCCGAAGACCTGGTACAGCCAGGGCCCCGAGGGCTATATCGACTATCCGGCGCTGGAAACCGTGCCCGCCTAAGCCGACCGCCTGATTGTCACCGGTGACGCCATCGCATAGCAGCGCGGCTTTCGCGTCGTGCGCGGCGCACCGGTGACGACAGGACATGACATGACCGACGGCTGGGGCCCGCCGAAATCGCCCCCCAAATCCAGCCCCGCATCGGCCTGGCCGCTGAACGACCGCGGTCCGGGCCCGTTGCTGCCCGGCACCGCGGATCGCGCGGCCCGCCGCGCCGAAGAGCGTGCCCGCGAGCGGGAACAGCGTGCCCAGGACCGCCTCGCCGCGACCGATCAACGCGCCGAAGCGCGCGCCGCGCAACGCGATGCGCTCTCGCAGGACCGGGAACGTGCGCGCGAAGCCCGCCGGGTCGAGGAAGCGCAGCGGATCCGCGCGCGCCTCGACGCACCGCCCGCCAATGACGAGGAAGCGCTCAAGATCGCCAAGCGCCGCCGCTCGGGCGCGCGTGCGCGCAGCGGCGAGGAGACGAAGACCGAACGCGATACGCGCGGCTATACGACGATCGTCGACCCCGCCCGCATCCGCACGCTCGCCGCCCGCGGCGCGTCGATCGCCGCGCTGGCCGCCGCGTTCGGAATTACTGCCGAAGAGGTCGAGGCCGCCCTGCGCGACACTCCCGAGGAATGATCAGGGCGATCGTGGGTAGATGAGGGCGGACGTCCGAACGCCCACGCATCCTACGCGACGAAGCGGTCCTTCAGCGCCAGCATCGCCAGCGCTGCTTTCGCCGCGCCGCCGCCCTTGTCGCCCTCGGTCGGGCGGGCGCGGGTGAGCGCCTGCGCCTCGTTCTCGGTGGTCAGGATGCCGTTGCCGATCGGCAGGCCGTCCATCGTCAGCGCCATGATCCCGCGCGCGCTCTCGCCCGCGACGATCTCGAAATGATAGGTTTCGCCGCGGATCACGACGCCCAGCGCGACATAGCCGTCATAGGTCTCGCTTTCGGCCGCCAGCGCGATCGCGCCGGGGACCTCGAGCGCGCCGGGGACGGTGATCGTCTCATGGCTGTGCCCCGCCGCCTCGATCGCCGCGCGCGCGCCTTCGATCAGCAGGTCATTCAGATGGTCGTAGAACCGCGCTTCGACGATCAGGATATGCGCCATCAGTTGGGAGCCTTTTCGGTGTCGAGGGGAGCGATCGGGCGTTCGCCGACAATCGACAGGCCATAGCCGTCGAGCCCGACCAGCGTGTGGTGGGTGTTGGTGATCAGCACCATGTCATGGACGCCGAGCTCGGTCAGGATCATCGCGCCGACGCCGTAGTCGCGCAGCTCCTCCATGTCCGGGGTGATCTCCGCGCCCGCCTTCTTCAGCACGGCGGAGGTGAACGCGTTGCCGCGCGGCCGGTTGATGACGACGATCACGCCCGCGCCCTCGTCGGCGATCATCTGCATCGACCGGGCGAGGATCCGGCCGCGATCGCCCGATTCGCCGAAGATGTCGGCGAACGGCGACAGCGCATGCATCCGGACGAGCGTCGGCTTTGCCGGGTCGATCCGGCCTTTGACCAGCGCGACCTGCTCGGTGCCCGTCGCCTTGTTCCAGAAGGTCAGCGCGGTCCAGTCGCCGCCCCATTCGGACGTGAACCTGGCCTCGGCGCGCTTCTCGACCAGATGGTCGTAGCGGCGGCGATAGGCGATTAGGTCGCGGATCGTGCCGATCTTGATATTGTGGAACTGCGCGAAGGTGACGAGGTCGTCCATCCGCGCCATCGTCCCGTCCTCGTTCATGATCTCGCAGATCACGCCCGAGGGGTTCAATCCGGCCAGCCGCGCGACGTCGACCGCCGCCTCGGTATGGCCGGCGCGGATCAGCACGCCGCCGTCGCGTGCGACCAGCGGGAAGACATGGCCGGGGGTGACGATGTCCGCCTTCTGCTTGGTCGCATCGATCGCCACCGCGATCGTCCGCGCGCGATCCGCCGCCGAGATGCCCGTCGTCACGCCTTCGAGCGCCTCGATCGACACAGTGAACGCGGTCTCGTGCCGCGTGCCGTTGTTGCGGCTCATCAACTCGAGTCCGAGCTCTTCGGTCCGCGTCTTGGTCAGCGCGAGACAGATCAGGCCGCGACCGAACTTCGCCATGAAGTTGATCTTCTCGGGCGTCGCCATCTGCGCGGGGATGACCAGGTCGCCCTCGTTCTCGCGGTCCTCGTCATCGACCAGGATGAACATCCGGCCGTTGCGCGCCTCGTCGATGATCTCTTCGGGGCTCGACAGATATCCATGCTTCAGGCGCCCGAGTTCGGCGCTGCGTTCAGCTGGCATTGACACGGTAATGCTCCATCCGTTGGAGATAGCGGGCAAGGACGTCGATCTCGATATTGACCGTCCGGTCGGTCTCGATCGTCCCGAGCGTGGTGACGCCCCAGGTATGCGGGATGATGTTCAGCCCGAACTCGACCGCCTTCTGCCCATCAGGGCCGTCGACGTCGCGGACGGTGTTGACGGTCAGCGACACGCCGTCGATCGTGACCGATCCCTTGGCGGCGATGAACGGCGCGATGTCCGCGCCGGCGCGGACGGTGACGCGGTGCGAGCCGCCTTCCTCGACCACCGACACCACCGTGCCGAGCCCGTCGACATGGCCGGTGACGATATGCCCGCCCAGTTCCTCGCCGAGCTTCATCGCGCGTTCGAGGTTCAGCGGGCGACCTTGCGTCCACTGATCGCGCGCGGTGCGGCTGATCGTCTCGCCCGAGACGTCGACCGCGAACCAGTGCGGTCCGTCGCCGCCCGCGGACTTGTCGACCACGGTCAGGCAGACACCCGAACACGCGATCGACGCGCCCAGGTCGATCGTGGCGGGATCATAGGTGGTCGCGATGACCACGCGCGTGTCGCCCTGCTGCGCCACGCTGGTGATTTTGCCGATGTCGGTGACGATTCCGGTAAACATTATCCCTCGTTTCGCTCGCGCTCGTAGACCTCGACTCGGTCGCTGCCAAGTTGCCGTGACTCGACGATCGACCAGCGCCCATGCGCGCTGGAAAGATCGCCGAGACCAATATCGCCAATGGAATGCCGGCCGCCGCCGATCAGGATCGGCGCGCGGTACAGCAGCAGCCGATCGACCAGGTCCGCGGCAAGGAACGTCGACGCTACGGCCGCGCCGCCCTCGACCAGCAGATGGTCGCCGGGCAGGGCCGCAATATCCTGCGGATCGGCGATGACGTGCCACCCCGCGTCCGCATCAGGCGCCGTCCGCGACAGCAGCACGCGGAGCGGTGCCCGCGATTCGAGCCCGGCCAGTCGCACGTCGAGTCGCGGCGCATCTGCCTCCAACGTCCCGCGCCCGACCAGTATAGAATCGTGCCGGCTCCGTTCGAGATGCGCATGCGCGCGCGCCTGTGGCCCGGTGATCCAGCGGCTCGACCCGTCCGCCATCGCGATACAGCCGTCGAGCGAGGTCGCGAGCTTCAGCGTGACATGCGGCCGGCCGCGGGCGAGTCGCATGAGGAACCCCGCCATCGACCGTCGCGCCTCGGCGGCGCGCACACCCGTCTCGACGCGGATCCCGGCGTCGCGCAACCGCGCGAACCCACGCCCCGCCGTCCGGGGATCGGGATCTTCCAGCGCCGCGACGACCCGCGCCACGCCGGCCGCGATCAGCAGATCGCTGCACGCCGGCCCGCGCGGTGATTCATGCGCACAGGGCTCGAGCGTCACATAGGCCGTGGCTCCCCGCGCCTTCACGCCCGCCTGCGCCAGTGCCATCGCCTCGGCATGCGGCCGACCGCCTGCTTGCGTCCAGCCGCGCCCGACGACACGTCCGTCCGCGACGATCACGCAGCCGACACAAGGGTTGGGTGCCGTCCGCCCACGTCCCCGCGCGGCCAGCGCCAGCGCTGCCCCGACAAACCGGCCGGATTCGATGGTCAGATCCCCAGCGCCTTCAGCTTGTCGTCCATCCGCTTGAACGACGCGCGGGTTTCCTCCTCGCGCTTCTTCTGCTCAGCCAGACGCGCGGCCTTGATCGGCGCGTCGATCTTCTGCTGGGCGACGATCTGCGCATCGGTGCGATCCGCGGGCCATTGCTCGACATAGACGATGTTCGGCCGATACTCGCGCTCGGCATAGCTGTCCTTCGAGAAGGCGTAGATCAGGAAGCCCGTGACGAGCATCGCTAGCGCGAGAAAGCCAAGCTCGTACGGCTGCCGGCCCCGGAGGAACAGGCGGAGGTCGCGATAGGCGCGGACCGGCGAGAAACGACTGAAAGAGCCCATCGCGCAAAGATAGGCATGCAGGCCCCCCAAGGCCAGTACCTTGGGCGACGACCCGGGGGGCCGACCTGCAGGCCCATCCTTGCGGAGGGTCGTCGCCCGCGGCTCAGTTTTCCAGCACGAACGACAGGTTCATCGTCTTCCACGCCTCGACCGCGACCCCGTCGCGCGTCGCCGGCCTGAACCGCCACTTCGTCAGCGCCCGGTCCAGCGTCGCGCGATAAAAGGCATCGCTGGTGGCGGTGACCCGCTCGACCTGTTTCACGCGCCCGTCCGCGCCGATCAGCACGCGCAGGACGACTCGCCCCTCGCGCCCGGCCCGGCGTTCCTCGGACGGATAACCCGGCTGGAAATCCGCAGCATAGCGCGGGTCGATGCCCGGCTGGACGAACAGGGGCGACGGCTTGGGCGGATCGACCGCCACGCTGCCTGTGCCCGTGCCGACGACGTCGATCGGCGGGGTGAAGGGCAGGGGGTCTGGCAACACCTCGAACCCCTCGGTGGCCGGCGTCGGCACCTGCCGGATCGGTGCATCGGGCCGCGGCGCGGGGCGCGGCTGCTGGCGGACCAGCGGATCGGCGGGCGGCACCGGCGTGGGCGGCGGCGGGGTGTGCGGGATATAGATTGTGAGTGGCGGGTCGGGCGGCGTGAACGGCACCAGTTCCGGCGCCGCAAAAAACAACGCCCCGATCACCACGCCGTTGATCGCCAGAGCGACGCCCAGGCTTCCGGGATTCAATCCGCCCGTCCGGCTCATTCTGTCCGCGTACATCCGTCCGTCTCCTTCGCATCTCCTCGAGGATGGCGGCGCGATCGATACCGCCGAATGAAATGGTACATCATTACATACGCCGCGCAAGCGCGATTGGAGCCGTTTTGCACGTGGTCGGATCAGCAACGGTCGGCGAGGTTTCAGCCCGCCCGGCCAAGCCTCAGCTGGCGCGCGCGGCCGCCAGTCGCGCCAGCGCCCGCTCACGCCCGATTAGCGGCAGCAGCGCGACCATGTCGGGCCCGTGATCGCGCCCGGTCAGCGCGCGGCGCAGCGGCAGGAACAGCGCCTTGCCCTTGCGCCCGGTCTCCGCCTTCAGTTGGCTCGTCAGGGCGTGCCAGGGGTCACTTGCCCAGTCGATCGCCGCGGCAGCGACCAGCGCCTGGTCGAGATACGCCGCATCCTCGTCTCCGCCGAGGGGTTCGACCGCGACCGGCCCCTCGATCACCCGCCACCAGTCGGCGGCATCGGCGAGCGTCACCAGGTTCGGACGTACCGCCTCCCATGCGGTCTCGCCCATCCCCTCGGGCAGGCGGTCGGCGACGTCGGCAAAGGGCAGCGCATGCAGGATCCGCGCATTTACTTGCGCCAGCTCCCCCTCGTCGAACCGCGCCGGCGCGCGGCCGAACCGGGCGAAGTCGAACGTCGCGATCAGCGGCGCAGCGTCGGTGATCGGCTCGACCGGATCGCTCGTCCCGATCCGCGCGAGCAGCGCGCGCACCGCCTGCGGCTCGATCCCGACGTCCCGGAAATGATCCGCGCCGAGCGAGCCCAGCCGCTTGGACAATTTCCCTTCCGCGCCGGTCAGCAGCGCCTCGTGCGCAAACTGCGGTGCGGGCGCGCCGAGTGCTGCGAACATCTGCAGCTGAAGCGCGGTGTTCGACACATGATCCTCGCCGCGCACGACATGAGTCACGCCCATATCGGCATCGTCGATCGCCGACGGCAGCATGTACAGCCACGACCCGTCCGCGCGCCGGATCACCGGGTCGCTCATCGTCCGCGCCTCGAAATGCTGCTCGCCGCGGATCAGGTCGGTCCACGCGATCGGCGTGTCGTGATCGAGCTTGAATCGCCAGTGCGGCGCCACCCCGTCGCGCTCGAACGCCGCACGCTGCGCCTCGGTGAGCGAGAGTGCCGCGCGATCATAGATCGGCGGCAACCCGCGTCCCGCCTGGATCTTGCGCTTCAGGTCGAGCTCCTGCGCACTCTCATACGCCGGATAGATATGCCCGCTCTCGACCAGCGCCGCGAACCGCGTTTCGTACAGCGCGAACCGCGCCGACTGGCGTTCCTCGCCATCGGGCGTCATCCCCAGCCAGTCGAGATCGCTACGGATTGCGTCGACGAACCGCTCCTCGCTGCGCGCCGCATCGGTGTCGTCGATCCGCAGCAGGAAGCGTCCGCCCTGCGCGCGCGCGAACATCCAGTTGTGGAGCGCGGTACGGATGTTGCCGACGTGCAGCCGGCCGGTGGGCGAGGGGGCGAAACGGGTTATGACGGTCATGCCCTGCGCTGTACGAAGCGGCGCGCGCCCCGGCAAACCCCTTCGGCCCTTTCCCCATTGAAACACCGGGACTAAGGGGCGTGCGACAGGGCGTGGAGCGATTTTGATGAAATTGATGACCGGCAATTCGAACCTGCCTCTGGCGCAGGAGATCGCCGCCTATCTCGAAATCCCGCTGACCGATGTCAGCGTCCGACGCTTCGCTGACGAGGAAGTGTTCGTCGAGATCAACGAGAATGTCCGCGGCGAGGACGTGTTCGTGATCCAGTCGACCGGCTATCCGGCGAACGACAACCTCATGGAATTGCTCATCATGATCGACGCGTTGAAGCGCGCGTCGGCACGCCGCATCACCGCGGTCATCCCCTATATGGGCTATGCCCGCCAGGACCGGAAACCCGGCCCGCGCACGCCGATCTCGGCCAAGCTCGTCGCCAACCTCATCACCGTCGCGGGCGCCAACCGCGTCCTTTCGGTCGATCTCCATGCCGGGCAGATCCAGGGCTTTTTCGATATCCCGACCGACAATCTCTATGCGGCGCCGGTCATGTCCGCGGATATCCTTGCGCGGTTCAAGGGCAAGAACCTGATGGTCGTCTCCCCCGACGTCGGCGGCGTCGTGCGTGCGCGTGTGCTCGCCAAGCGGCTCAACAACGCGCCGCTCGCGATCGTCGACAAGCGTCGCGAGCGCGCAGGCGAATCGGAGGTGATGAACATCATCGGCGAGGTCGAGGGCCGCTTCTGCATCCTCGTCGACGACATCGTCGATTCGGCGGGTACGCTGTGCAATGCGGCGGCCGCGCTGATGGAGGCGGGCGCCGAGGGCGTCGTCGCCTATGTCACGCACGGCGTGCTGTCGGGCGGCGCGGTCGCGCGGGTCGAGGGCTCCGAACTGCGCGAGCTCGTCATCACCGATTCGATCGGCAATCACGACGTGATCAAGGGCGCGCATGGCAAGATCCGCCACCTTCAGATCGCACCGCTGCTCGGCGAGGCGATCAAGCGGATCGCGGATGAAACTAGCGTCTCGAGCCTGTTCGACTGAGGCGCGTCGCTGTCGGATCGTGGTGCGGTCGCCGGGTTACCGCTGCGACAGCGCCACGATGTGATCGAACACCGCAGGGTGTAGCGGCTTGGCGAAGGCGCAGCCATATTTGAACTTGTCGCGCCACGCGACCACCGCCTCGAGCGCGGCGAGGCCGGGCAAGGTCAGCCACACGACCGTCCCCGGCCAGAGCGTAAAGCTCGTCTCGGCCCGGAACCCCGACAGCGACAGGTCGGTCACTTCGATCTCGAACCGCGTCTGGCCGCGGTCGCGCAGATGCGCACGCATCCTGACGGATTTGCGCAACGCCCGGCGCAACTCTCCACCGGGCTCTTCACCGGTCCGAGTCTCAGGCGAGTCGTAGGCGGGGTCTGTCATGGTTCAACTCTGGCACGAAAAGGGTTACTTTTCCGCAAATGTTTGTGATCCGGCAGGCGTTTCGATCCGCCGCGGCGCGCATCCACAAAATGGCCAAAAATCAGCGATCCCCTCGCTCTATTGCGAACGAGACGCAAGTGCAAATGCCTTAAGGGTGGATTTGCGGCGCGCCCTGTGCTTTACGCGCTGGCAATTCCCGAGTTTCCCAAAAATTGCGTGGAGCCTTCCCGATGAACATCCATGAATACCAGGCCAAGGAACTGCTGGCCAAGTTCGGCGTCCCCGTCCCCGCCGGTTTCGCGGCGCTGACCGTCGAGGAAGCCGTCGAGGCCTCGAAGAAGCTCCCCGGGCCGCTCTACGTCGTCAAGGCGCAGATCCACGCCGGCGGCCGCGGCAAGGGCAAGTTCGTCGAGCTCGGCCCCGACGCCAAGGGCGGCGTCCGCCTCGCCAAGACCGAGGACGAGGTTCGCGCGGCCGCGACCGACATGCTCGGCAACACGCTCGTCACCATTCAGACGGGTGACGCGGGCAAGCAGGTCAATCGCCTGTACGTCACCGACGGCGTCGACATCGACAAGGAATTCTACCTCGCGCTGACGCTCAACCGCACCACCGGCCGGGTGATGATGGTGGCCTCGACCGAAGGCGGCATGGACATCGAAGCGGTCGCGCACGACACGCCCGAGAAGATCCAGTCAATCGACATCGACCAGGCGACCGGCTTCATGCCGCATCACGGCCGCGCCGTTGCCGCTGCACTCCAGCTGACCGGCGATCTCGCCAAGCAGGCCGCAAGCACCGCGTCGAAGCTGTATGACGCGTTCATGGGCACCGATGCCGAGCAAATCGAGATCAACCCGCTCGCGGTCACCAACGACGGCAAGCTGATGGTGCTCGACGCTAAGGTCGCGTTCGACGGCAACGCGCTGTTCCGCCACAAGGACCTGCTGCAGCTGCGCGACGAGACCGAGGAAGATCCCGCCGAGCTCGAGGCGTCGAAGTACGACCTCGCCTATATCAAGCTCGACGGCGACATCGGCTGCATGGTCAACGGCGCAGGCCTCGCCATGGCGACGATGGACATCATCAAGCTCAACGGCATGTTCCCGGCCAACTTCCTCGACGTCGGCGGTGGCGCCAACAAGGAGAAGGTGACCGCGGCGTTCAAGATCATCCTCGCGGATCCGAACGTGAAGGGCATCCTGGTCAACATCTTCGGCGGCATCATGAAGTGCGACATCATCGCCGACGGCATCGTCGCGGCGGCGAAGGAAGTGAACCTGTCGGTCCCGCTCGTCGTCCGCCTCGAGGGTACGAATGTCGAGAAGGGCAAGGAGATCCTTGCGAACTCCGGCCTGGCGATCGTCCCGGCGAACGACCTTGGCGACGCCGCCAAGAAGATCGTCGCAGAGGTGCAGAAGGTCGCGGCGTAACCGCTGTCGGCCTCGCATACTGACTTCGCGAAAAACGGGGCTCGGACGGAAACGTCCGGGCCCTTTTTCGTTGGTATCGCAGCCGGTCCGACGGGGCGGTCGTCGTGACGCTACGGTATCCGATGTTTCCGTACCGCACTTGCGAAAACGACGCGAAACCGCCATCTGTCGCACCAACGCAGCCGGTAACCGGCGGGCGAAACGAACATATTCACCTTGGAAGGAATCCTGATGAAGGTGCTGGTGCCGGTCAAGCGTGTGCTTGACTACAACGTGAAGCCTCGCGTGAAGGCGGACGGAACGGGCGTCGATCTGGCGAACGTCAAGATGAGCATGAACCCGTTCGACGAGATCGCGGTCGAGGAAGCGATCCGCCTGAAGGACAAGGGCGTGACCGAGATCGTCGTTGTCTCGATCGGCGAGCAGAAGTCGCAGGAAACGCTGCGCACCGCGCTCGCCATGGGTGCCGACCGCGCGATCCTCGTCCTCAGCGAGACCAAGGTCGAGCCATTGGGCGTCGCCAAGATCCTCGCCAAGATCGTCGAGGAAGAACAGCCCGACCTCGTCATCCTCGGCAAGCAGGCGATCGACGACGACAACAACCAGACCGGGCAGATGCTCGCCGGGCTTCTCAACTGGGGCCAGGGCACGTTCGCGTCGAAGGTCGAGATCGCCGACGGCTCGGTCCATGTGACGCGCGAAGTCGATGGCGGTGCGGAGACGGACACGCTCAAGCTGCCCGCGATCATCACCACCGATCTTCGCCTCAACGAGCCGCGCTATGCGTCGCTGCCGAACATCATGAAGGCCAAGTCGAAGCCGATGGCGACCAAGGCGCCGGCCGACTTCGGTGTCGATGTGACGCCGCGGCTGACCACGCTGAAGGTCGTCGAGCCCGCCAAGCGCTCGGCGGGGATCAAGGTCGCTGACGTCGATGAGCTCGTCGGCAAACTCAAGACGATGGGAGTCGCAAAGTGAAGACGCTCGTTTGGGTCGAACATGACGGTCAGGTCGTCAAGGACGCCACGCTTTCCGCGGTCACTGCCGCGAGCAAGCTCGGCGAAGTCCATCTGCTGGTCGCAGGGCAGGGGGTCGACGCCGTCGCCGTTGCGGCTGCCAAGATCGCCGGCGTCGGCAAGGTGCACGTTGCCGATGACGCGGCGTTCGCGCACGCGCTCGCCGAAAACGTCGCGCCGCTGATCGTCGAGCTGATGGGCCATCACGACGCGTTCGTCGCGCCGTCGACCACGCACGGCAAGAATATCGCGCCGCGCGTTGCCGCGCTGCTCGACGTCATGCAGATCAGCGACATCCTCTCGGTCGAGAGCGACGACACGTTCACGCGGCCTATCTATGCGGGCAACGCGATTGCTACCGTCCAGTCGTCGGACGCGAAGAAGGTCATCACCGTCCGCGGCACCGCATTCGAAAAGGCCGCGACCGAGGGCGGCTCGGGCGAGATCGAGGCGGTCGCCTCGACCGGCGACAAGGGTCTGTCGACCTTTGCCGGCGCGGAGATCGCGAAGAACGAGCGTCCCGAACTGACCAGCGCGAAGGTCATCGTTTCGGGCGGCCGTGCGCTGGCCTCAAGCGATCAGTTCCACGCGCTGATCGATCCGCTCGCGGACAAGCTCGGCGCGGGCGTCGGTGCAAGCCGCGCCGCGGTCGATGCGGGCTATGCCCCGAACGACTATCAGGTCGGCCAGACGGGCAAGATTGTCGCCCCCGAAGTCTATGTCGCAGTCGGCATCTCGGGCGCGATCCAGCACCTCGCGGGCATGAAGGATTCGAAGACGATCATCGCGATCAACAAGGACGAGGACGCGCCGATCTTCCAGGTCGCGGACATCGGCCTGGTCGGCGACCTGTTCAAGATCGTGCCCGAACTGACCGAAAAGCTCTGACGCCGCCCCTCCTCCCCCGCGAGGGGGAGGTGGCAGGCATAGCCTGACGGAGGGGAGGATAGACGGACCCATATTGCCCGTCCTCCTCCCCCACCCACCAAACCCCCGGACAGCGCCGCGGCCCGAACGCTTGCCGCCCCGCGCCATCCTCCCCAGATATCAGTCATGTACGGCGTCCAACCCCATCCGCGCGACCGGATCCTGTCCGCCGCCGGCGCCGCTGCCCTGTGTGCAGCATTGGGCTATGCGCTGATCCTCGGCCTCGGCGTCAGCCTCCCGTCCGCGATCCCCGACGCGCTCAAGACCTTCGCGGTCGGCCCGCCGCCCCCGCCCCCGCCGCTGGAAAAAGTCGTACCCCGCCCGGCGAAGAGCCACCGGCCCGAAGGCGCCGCATCACCCGCCAATCTCCGGTCAAAGGCGACCGAGCTCGTCGCCCCGATCCCGATCGTCCCGCCCGTCATCCCGCCGCCGATCGTCGCTGCGCTCAAGCCCGGCGTCGGCAGTGCAGCGACGACCGGCGCCGCCCCGGTCCCGGGCCCCGGCACCAGCGCGGGCGGTGAGGGCGACGGTACCGGCAGCGGCCGTTATGGCGACGGCGACGGCGATGGCGGTGACGAGAGCCCGCCGCGGCTGTTGAAGGGGCGGTTCCGGAACAGGGACTTCCCCAATGCGGAGGCGATCATCGGCGCGGGCGGCGTGGTCGGTGTCCGCTACACCGTCGAGACAACCGGCCGCGTCACCGGGTGCAGCATCACGCGTTCGAGCGGCAATGCGGTGCTCGACGCGACCACCTGCCGGCTGATCGAGCTGCGCTTTCGCTATCGCCCCTGGCTCGACGCCGCGGGGCGCCCGGTCCGCTCGACCGTCGTCCACAATCAGGAATGGGTCAACGAACTCGGCCCCCCCGAGGACGACGACTGATCCTCTTGCCGCTGTGCGATGCGGCGGGCACGATGGTGCGGCATGATCACGGCCCTGCTCCTGATCGCCGCGCAGGCAAGCGCGGCGCCCGTCGCCCCCGACCCCCGCATAGCCGCGCGTGTCGACCGGGTGCTCAAGAAGACCCCGGTCATCGACGGCCATAACGACCTCGCCTGGGAAATCCGCGACGTGCACGGCGCGAAGGTCGAATCGCTCGATCTCGCTGCGGACACACGCCCGCTCCAGACGGACATTCCCCGCCTGCGCAAGGGCCGCGTCGGCGCGCAATTCTGGTCGGTATGGATCCCCGCGGACACGACCGGCCCGCGCGCCGTCGAGATGACGCTCGAACAGATCGACATCGTCCGCCGGTTCATCGCCGCCAACCCTGCCGCGCTCGAACGCGCGACCAGCGCCGCCGATATCCGTCGGATCGAGAAGGCGGGGCGGATCGCGTCGCTGATCGGGGTCGAGGGCGGGCACCAGATCGACGGGCGCCTCTCCGTGCTGCGCCAGTACCGCGCGCTTGGCGTCGGTTACATGACGCTGACGCACGGCAGGAGCCTGAACTGGGCGGACAGTTCGACCGATGCGCCGCGCGCGAACGGGCTCACCGATTTCGGCCACGCGGTCGTCGCCGAGATGAACCGGATCGGGATGATTGTCGATGTCAGCCACGTCTCCGACGCGACGATGCGCGCGGTCCTCGCCGCCGCCAGGGCGCCGGTGATGGCCTCGCATTCCAGCGCCCGCGCGCTGACCGACGCGCCGCGCGACATTCCCGACGACCTGCTCGCTGCGATCGGCGCGAATGGCGGGATCGTCATGGTCAATTTCTATCCGGCCTTCGTCTCGACCGCGTGGCGGGCCTGGGATGCCGACCGGACCGCCTTCGCCAAGACTGCAGGCGTGCCCGCCAACGTCTACGGCGCGCGTTCGCCTGCGCCGCTGGTCGCCTGGGACCGGGACCATCCCGAACCGCGTGTCACCGCCGCGACCGTTGCGGATCATGTCGAGCATATCGGGCGGGTGGCTGGCCGCGATCATGTTGGCCTCGGTGGCGATTATGACGGGATCAACGGGACCGGGCCGGAGGGGATGACCGGCGTCGACGGCTATCCGCTGCTGTTCGCCGAACTCGCACGGCGCGGCTGGAGCGATGCCGACATGGCCAGGCTCGCCGGCGGCAACATGCTCCGCGTCATGGATGCCACCGACGCGGTCGCGCGGTCGCTGTCCGCGCTGCCGCCGGGCGACGCGATCGATATCGCCTCGCGCTGAGGTTCAGGGCACCGGCATCCGCGGTGCCGTCACCGGCTCGACCCGCAATGGTGGCACCGCGCGCAGCCTCAGCCCGATCGCCAGCGCCGCACCGCCGACGACCAGGCAAAAGCCCGTCACCCCGGGCCAGCCGGCATGCGTCCACGCGAACCCGCCCGCCGAGCCCAGCACGCTCGACCCCATATAATAGAAGAACAGATAGAACGCAGCCGCCTGCCCGCGCGCGCCACCGCCCGCGACGCTCTGTGCCCGCCGCCCGACCCACGCGCTCGCGATCGAATGCGCGCCGAAAAAGCCGCTCGTCACCACCGCGATGCCGGCGATCACCAGTGCCAGCGGCTGCATCGCGGTCAGCGCGACACCCGCGATCAGCACCACCACCGGCACCCAGAAGATCGTCCGCCGCCCCAGCCGCCCGGCGAGCGTCCCGAACCGCGCCGAGCTGATCGACCCCAGCACATAGAGCAGGAACACCGCCCCCACCGCCGACTGGCTGAGCCCGTAGGGCGGCCCCATCAGCCGGAATCCCGCATAATTATAGACGGTGACGAACACCCCCATCAGCAGGAACGCCTCGAGATACAGCAGCGGCATCGCTTGGTCGGCGAACAGCGCACGCGCATCGCGGGCCAAGGCCGCCGGTCGGCCCGCGCTGGGGCGGAAGTTGCGCGACGGCGGAGCAAGCCGGCGAAACCCCTCGGCCATCGCAAGGCCGGCGATGCCGACCGCGGCGATCGCGAACCGCCAGCCGCCGAAATCGGCGACCAGGCTCGCGACCAGCCGCCCGCCCATCCCGCCGATCGCGCTGCCCGCGATATACAGCCCCATCGCACCGCCTACCGACGCCGAATCGACCTCCTCGGCGACATAGGCCATCGCCACCGCCGGCACCCCAGCGAGCGCGAGCCCGGTCAGGAAGCGCAACACGAGCAACCCGCTCCACCCCGGCACCAGCGCGGTCGCGAGCGTCAGCGCACCCGCCGCGAACATCGCCGCGATCATCAGCGGTCGCCGCCCGAGCCGGTCGGACACCAGGCCTGCGAACAGGATTCCGATCGCGAGCGGCCCCGTCGCCAGCGAGACCGCAAGCGACGCCGCCTCCGCGCTCAGGGCGAACTGCGCGGCGAACGACGGCAGCAAGGGCTGCACCGAATAAAGCAGCGAGAAGGTCGAGAACCCCGCGAACAGCATCGCCAGCGTCAGCCCGCGATAGGCCGGCGTCCCCGCCGCAATACCCGTTTGCGAAATGTCAGAATCCCCGCAGGAAGCTGTCGACATTGTGGCCGAGCGCATCGACCGCATAGCCGCCCTCCATCACGATCGCGGTCGGCCAGCCGCGCGCCGCGATATCGCGCGCCAGCACCGCATAATCGGGCGTGGTCAGCGCGAAGTGCGAGATCGGATCCCCCGCCCACGTATCCGCGCCGAAGCTGACGACGAGCAGCCCGGGATCGAACGCCGCGATCGCGTCGAGCGCGGTCGTCTGCGCCGTGCGAAACGCGTCGATCGTCGTGCCGTGGGGCAAAGGCAGGTTCAGCGTCGCACCGCGACCGTCGCCGTCCCCCGTCTCGTCCGCATGCCCCCAGAAGAACGGATAGTCGGTCCGCGGATCGGCATGGACCGAGGCGTAGAACACATCGCCGCGGTCGTAGAAGATGTCCTGCGTGCCGTTGCCGTGATGATAGTCGATGTCGAGGATCGCGACGCGCGCGACGCCCGCATCACGTGCCGCCTGCGCTGCGATCGCCGCGGTGTTGAGATGGCAATAGCCGCCGCAATAATCCGCACCCGCATGATGACCGGGCGGCCGGCACAGCGCGAACGCCGCGCGGTCGCCCGCCAGCACCGCCTGCGTCGCGGCAAGCGCGGACTGCGCGCTGCCATAGGAGGCGGCCCAGCTGTCGGGGGTGATCGGCGTCGTCGCGTCGAAGCTGTGCGCCCCGATCAGCGCATCGATCCGCGTCAGGTCGAGCGGCCGCCGCGCGCGGATCGGAAACGCATAGGGAATCGCATCGCCCGTTCGCCCCGCCTCGCGCCACAGCCGCGCCGCGTCCTTCAGGAACGTGACATAGGCCGGCGAATGCACCGCGAGGATCGCTGCCTCGCCGCGGTCCGCCGGTGTCTCGACCGGCCCCAGCGCCGCTAGGATCGCATCGACCCGCGCGGGCATCTCCGCATAGGTCGTGAAGCCGCCATTGTGCAGCTCCTGCGTCGGCGCATGCGCCCGCTGCCGGTCGTCGAAGAACAGGCGCATCGGGTATACCCTCGTAAGGAGTGTCAGGCAGCGGGGCGGGCGAGCGCCTCCGCGATCAGCTTGCGCGAATTGTCGATCCCGTACAGCGCGATGAAACTGCCCATCCGCGGCCCCTGTTCGGACCCGAGCAGCGTCTCGTACAGCGCCTTGAACCAGTCGCGCAGGGTCTCGAACCCGCCGGTCTTGCCGATCTCGTAGACGATGTTCTGCACATCCTCAGCGCTCCCATCGGCGGGCAGCGCGGCGAGTTCGGCATCGAGCCGCTCGAGCGCCGCGATCTCGACGCCTTCGGGTGCACGCCGCTTGAGCGTCGGCGCGACGAAATCGCGGCCGTACGCCAGCGCATGGTCGATCAGCTTGTCGAGCTCGGGATAGCTCTCCGCCGACGCATCGGGGACATAGTTCGCCAGATAGCCCCAGACCTGCGCCTTGCTCGCATCGCCCATCACGCCGACGAGGTTGAGCAGCAGCCCGAACGTCACCGGCAGCTCGCCCTCGGGCAGCTTGCCGTCATGGATGTGATGCACGGGGTTGCCGAGCTTCTGCTTCAGGTCCTGGCCGGCATAATTGCCGCGGAACTGCCAATATTCGTCCACCGCGCGCGGGATCACGCCCATGTGCAGCGACTTGGCCTTTTTCGGCTCGCGATAGGCGTAGAACGCCAGCGATTCCTGCGGGCCATAGGTCAGCCACTGGTCGAGGCTGAGGCCATTGCCCTTGGACTTCGAGATCTTCTCGCCATTCTCGTCGAGGAACATCTCGTAGTTGAAGCCCTCGGGCGGGCGGCCGCCGAGCACGCGCGCGATCTTCGACGACTGCGTGACCGAATCGATCAGGTCCTTGCCCGCCATCTCGTAATCGACGCCGAGCGCGACCCAGCGCATCGCCCAGTCGACCTTCCACTGCAGCTTGGCCTTGCCGCCGAGCACCGACTGCTCGATCCGCTGCCCCTCGTCCTCGAACGCGATCAACCCGGCCTCGGCATCGATCACCTCGATCGGCACCTGCAGCACGATGCCGCTGGTCGGCGAGATCGGCAGCACCGGTGAATAGGTCGCGCGGCGCTCGGCGCGGAGCGTCGGCAGCATCACGTCCTGGATGCCCTGGAAATGCCGCAACACACCCTTCAGCGCCTCGTCGAAGCGACCGCTCGTGTAATAGTCAGTCGACGACGCGAACTCGTAATCGAAGCCGTAGCGATCGAGAAATTCGCGCAGAATCGCGTTGTTGTGCGCGGCGAAGCTCGAATGCGTCCCGAACGGATCGGGGATCTGCGTCAGCGGCTTGCCGAGATGCTCGCGCAGCATGTCGCCATTGGGGACGTTGTCGGGCACCTTGCGCAGCCCGTCCATGTCGTCCGAAAACGCGATCAGCCGCGTCGGCGTATCGCTCAGTGCGTGGAAGGCGTTGCGCACCATCGTCGTGCGCAGCACCTCGTTGAACGTGCCGATATGCGGCAGCCCCGACGGGCCATAGCCGGTCTCGAACAGGATCGGCGCGTCCTGCTTGCCCTGCGGATAGCGCTTGAGGAGTTTGCGTGCCTCCTCATACGGCCAGGCTTTGGATTCCAGGGCGGCGGTGCGGAGCTCGTCGGTCATGCCCCGCGCCCTAGCGCGAAGGCACGAGTCTGCAAAGTCCGCGACCGCCCGGTAGCGTTAGGGCCGCGTGCGGCCCGTACCCGTATTGGCGCCACCGCCGCCGCCCGTGCCGGGGGCACCGACCGAGCCGATATTGCCGAACAGATCCTGGAAGAAGCCGCGCTGGCGACCCAGCGTCGGCGTCGTCTTGCCATCGGGGCTGATCGACGCGACCTGATCGAGCCCGCCGCGACGGATCGCGGTGACGGTGCCCTGCTGGTCGAAGCTGATCTGCAGCGTGATCTGCGCGTTCGGGCGCGGGTTGCGGAACGCCAGGTTGCGGCTGTCGCGCGCCAGATAATACCAGTCGCCCTGGTCGAACTGTCCCGCGAGCGTCGGCTTGCCGAGCGTCTGGAGCACCGACTGACGGTTGTCGACGCCAGGCTGGACCGAGTTGACGAGGTCGACATCGACCACATAGCCCTGATGCGAGCGAAGCTGCGTGCAGCCTGCGCTCGTCAGGCCGACGAGCGCGAGCGCCGCGACGCTGGCCGTACGGCGTGTCAGGCGGAATGAAAGGACGCTCATATACTCTCCCGGGGCGGGGTCACGCGATACTGGCGGCAGCACGATTGCATCGGCCGCGGATCGCCTCGATATGCGAGGTTGCGCAGGCAAACAAGCCGCCGCGCATTGGCGACGGGAAGGCGACAGGATTTGGGCTGGTTCGGCAGGCTATTGGGCGAGAAGCACGACGAGGCGCTGCCACTTTATACCGCGGTCGTGCAGCGCGCGCGCGCGGAGCACTGGTATCGCGACGGGCAGGTGCCCGACACGGTCGACGGCCGCTTCGACATGATCGCCGCGGTGCTCGCGCTCGTCATGCTGCGGATGGAATCGGAGCCATCGGGTGGTGAGCCCGCCGCGCGACTCGCGGAACGCTTCGTCGACGACATGGACGGGCAGCTTCGTGAGCTCGGGATCGGCGACATCATCGTCGGTAAGCATATCGGCCGGATGATGAGCATGCTCGGCGGGCGGCTTGGTGCCTATCGCGACGGGCTCGCGGCCGGTGATCTCGACGGACCGCTGGTCCGCAACCTCTATCGCGGTGATCCGCCCGCGCCCCCCGCGCTCGCGCATGTCCGCACGGCACTCACCGACTTCCACGCCGCACTCGCCGGTGTCCCGCTATCAACCTTACTCGCCGGAGAGCTGCCATGACCCCCGAATTCAGCCGCCCCGAGCGACTCGACACGATTGGCGAGCGCGATCGCAGCGTGACCTTCGCCGCAACGCCCGAGGAACGCCGCAAGCTTGCCGCACGGTTTGCGATCCTGTCCGTCGACTTGCTCGAGGCGCACTTCACGATCCGACGCGATACGAGTGGGATCGTCGCCAAGGGACATGTGACGGCAAAGGTCGTGCAGGCCTGTTCGGTGACCGACGAACCGCTCACCGCGACGATCGACGAACCCGTCGCGCTGCGCTTCGTTGATGATTTCGGCGCGGTCGACGGCGAGATCGAATTGTCGGACGATGCGCTCGACACCGTGCCGATCGATGGCGGTGCGGTCGATCTGGGGGAAGCGGCGGCCGAGACGCTCGCGCTCGCGCTCGATCCCTTTCCCCGCGGCCCCAATGCCGCGGCCGCACTGCGCGCCGCCGGGGTGATCAGCGAGGATGAATATCAGCCGGTCAACGCGTTTTCGGGGCTGAAGGCCAAGCTCGAGGGCAAGGGCTGACGAGTCCGGCCCGACGCGTCAGTCCGCGTCGGGCCCCAGCGTCGGATCGAGATCGCGTGGCCGCACGAAGCGGGTGAACCGCGCCGATCCGCTCGTCAGATCGTCCCAGTCGTCGATGTCGAACTGCAGCTCGGCGAGACTTGCGGTCGGATATTTGTCCTCGACCGCGTCGCGGAACGGGTGGGTCACGTCTGGGGTCAGCAGCAGGACGAGATCCTCAAGCCCCGGATTATGCCCGATCACCAGCGCGCGATCGACGCCGCGCGGCAGGTCGCGGACGAGGTCGAGAATCGTCCCCGCCGACGCCAGATACAGCCGCCGGTCCCAGTCGGGCGCCAGCGTGCGTCCATAGCCCGCGACGATCTCGTCGAGCGTCTCGACGACACGGACCGCGGGCGAGGCGACGACATGATCGAACGCGAGCGACAGCGTGCGCATCTGCCGCCCGATGATCGTCGCGGCGCGGCGGCCCTTGGCGTTCAGCGGCCGGTCGAAATCGCGCGAGACCGTGTCGTCCCAGCCCGACTTGGCATGGCGCAGCAGCGTCAGCGTCTTCATGGCTCGGGCGTCATGATAAGGGTCCTCGGGCCGGTTCGCCCGCCTCATGCCTCAAGGCGGCGCGCGAGGAAAGCCGTGCCGCGACTCGGGTCACCGCTTCATCGAGCGTCACGCGTGTCACCGGTACACCCGGCGGGAACGCGCTGAGCAGCCGCGACGGCATCGCCGCGGACAGCATGACGAACGCGCCCGAATCGTCCGCACGCCGGATCAGCCGCCCGAACGCCTGCGCCAGCCGCGCGCGGATCAGCCGGTCATCATACACGGCGCCACCACCCGCAAGCCGTCGTGCGGCATGCAGCACGGTCGGCTTGGGCCAGGGCACGCCCTCCATCACCACCAGCCGCAGCGATTCGCCCGGCACGTCGACCCCGTCGCGCAGTGCATCGGTGCCGAGCAGCGACGCGCCCGGGTCGTCACGGAAGATATCGACCAATGTGCCGGTATCGATCGGATCGACATGCTGCGCGAGCAGTGGCAGCCCCTCGCGCGCCAGCCGGTCGGCGATCCGGCCATGCACGCCGCGCAACCGGCGGATCGCGGTGAACAGCCCGAGCGTCCCGCCGCGCGAGGCGACGATCAGCCGGGCATAGGCGTTGGCCAGCGCGCCCACATCACCGCGCTTGACGTCGGTGACGATCAGCACCTCGGCCTGCGTCGCATAGTCGAACGGGCTGAGCGCGGCGAATCGCGCGGCAGGGCGGGTGAGATGCGGGGCGCCGCTGCGCGCCTCGGCGATCTGCCAGCCTTCCTCCGCGCTGCCGCCCCCGGTCAGCGTCGCCGACGTCACCAGCGCGCCATGCGCGGGTTTAAGTACGACCTCCGCAAACGGGCGGGTCGGGTCGAGCCAGCGGCGGTGCAGCCCGATATCGAATTCGCGTCCTTCGACCCGGTCGACCGCGAGCCAGTCGACGAAATCGGCATCCGCCGGCCCGCCGACGCGCGCCAGCAGCGAAAGCCAGGCCGCCACCGTCTCGGCGCGCCATCCGATCGACGCGATCGCGCCCTCGACGCGCGCGCGCGCCGGTCCGTCGAGCCAGTCGGGCGCCTCGCTCAGCACCGCCTCGAGCCGCCGGCCGAGTGTGACCAGCGGGCGCACCAGCGCGTCGAGCGCGGCGGCGGCGGGCGCGGCGGCCTCGATCAGCGTCGGATCGGGTTCGGCCAGTTCGGTCTCCAGCCCATAGCCCGCATCGCCCGGCTGTTCGGCGCGCGCATAGGTCAGCCCGCGTACCGCGGCGAGCAACTCCTCGATCGGCCCGAACGGCGCCCCCTCGCCGATCCGCTGCAGCCAGCCTTCGCTCGCCAGCGCGCCGGCTGCGGCCACCGCCTCGCCGATCGCGCGATTGCCGGCCTCGTCATAGCTTGCGAGATCGGACAGGCGTGCGGCCAGTCCGCGCCGCCGCCCCCGGCTGCTGCCCTCGGGACCGATGATCCAGCGGCGCAGCTCGATCGTCTCGCCGCCGGTCAGCGCGGTCGCGAACATCGAATCGGCGGCGTCGAAGATGTGATGCCCCTCGTCGAACACATAACGCGTCGGTCGCGTCGCGAGTTCGCGTCCGCGCGCCGCGTTGACCATCACCAGCGCATGGTTGGCAATGACGATGTCGGCATCGGTCGAGGCGCGCGCCGCGCGTTCGATGAAGCATTTGCGGTAATGCGGGCAGCCGGCATAGACGCATTCGCCGCGCCGGTCGGTCAATGCGGTCGATCCGTTGCGCCGGAACAGCGTCGGCAGCCAGCCGGGCAGGTCGCCGCCGACCATGTCGCCGTCCGCGCTATACGCGGCCCAGCGCGCGACGAGCTGCGCGAGCACCGCCGCCCGTTCCGCAAACCCGCCCTGCAAGGCGTCCTCGAGGTTGAGCAGGCAGAGATAATTCTCACGGCCCTTGCGCGTGACGACCTTGGTCCGGCGGGTCGCGGGATCGGGAAAGAGCCGTTCGGTCTCGCGTCCCAGCTGGCGCTGCAGCGCCTTGGTGTAGGTCGAGATCCAGACCGCGCCGCCCGCCTTTTCCGCCCAGATCGAGGCGGGGGCGAGATAGCCGAGCGTCTTGCCGATCCCGGTCCCCGCCTCCGCCAGGACCAGATTGGGCGAATCGCGCATCGCTCGCGGCGCGAACGCGGCCGTCGCCGCGGCGGCATAGGCGCGCTGCCCCGGTCGTTCCTCCGCGCCATGCCCGGTCAGGTCGTCGAGTCGCGCCTCGGCATCGCCCGGCTCGATCGCGATCGTCCGCGGCGCGGGGCGCGGGGCCTGCTCCTCCCATTCGGGCAGTTTCGAAAACAGCCAGCGTTCGTTGACCGCCGGCTTGGCCAGCCGTTCGGCGACCACCGGCGCCCAGGGCCAGCGCAACCGGTAGAGCGACTGCGCCGCGGTCCAGGCCCCCTCCCGCTCGGGCCAGTCGGCCGCGTCGGTCAGCGCCAGCATCGCCTCGGCGGCGCGCAACAGGAACGGCGCGACCTCCGCATCCTCAGTCGGCAGGTCGAGACCGGTGACGCGCGCGATGCCCTTTGGCGTCGGCACCGCGAACTGCGCCGGGCGCAGGAACGCGTAGAGTTCGAGCAGGTCGAGCCCCGACAGATCGGCATAGCCCAGACGCTGGCCGATCAGCGCGGCGTTAAGCAGGATGACGGGGGTGTCCGCAGCGATCCGGATGGCTTCGCCACGCCCGATCCCGCGCGTCTCGCCGCCCTGCGCGACCCAGATGCCGCCATGGCTGGCGTGAAGGGCGGGGTAGGCAAGCACGTTGCCGACCGTGCGCGATGCGGAACGAATTGGCAACCTCGCCGTGCCGAAAAGCGCCAGTAACGGCTTGTACGTGGGTCTCGTCGGTGATGAGGGGCTGTCCCCGCCTTGGCGAACAGACGCTGAGTCGCGGACCGGGCAGCGTGGCAGGCGATGTTCATTCGGTGCAATTTTCAGCTTCGGTCAGCGGACGAGCCAAGTCATTCCAATATTCTGACGATCGGTCGGCCGACACCTGTCCGAAACGGATCATGTTTGGTCCGTTACGGCGGGGACAGCGGATAGTCTTGCCCGGGGAGAGGGCCGATGAGCGAGTCGTTGGGAATCATCGATATCATCGTGCGCGAGGCGGTAGCATTTGCTGCGGTCGGCTTGCTGATCGGCGGCATCGATGACCTCCTGGTCGACATCGCATTCTTTGTCTGGAAAATCTGGCGCGGACCGTCGACCTTGCCGGGCATGGACGCGCTGCCCACGCCGTCGGAGCCCGGCCGGCTCGCGGTGTTCGTGCCGGCCTGGGACGAGGTGGCGGTGATCGGCGCGATGCTGTCGGCGGCGGTGGCGCGGTTCGACCATGACGATTACCGCATCTTCGTCGGACTTTATCCGAACGACCGCGCGACGATCGACGCCGCGGCGCGCGTGGCGGCATGCGATCCACGGATCCGCCTGGTCATCGGCCAGCGCGACGGACCGACGACAAAGGCGGACTGCCTCAACACGCTCTGGCATGCGCTGCGCCGCGCCGACGATCGCGACGGGCGGCGGACCAAGGCGGTCGTGCTGCACGATGCGGAAGACGTCGTGCACCCGCTCGAACTGCGCGTGTTCGATTCGCTGATCGATCATTATGCCGTCGTGCAATTGCCCGTCCTGCCGCTCGTCAAGCGCGGCTCGCGGCTCGTGTCGGGGCATTATGCCGATGAGTTCGCCGAAGCGCATATGAAGCAGCTGGTCATCCGTACCGCGCTCGGTGCGGGGATGCCGCTCGCGGGGACGGGGTGTGCGATGTCCACCGCGATCCTCGAAACCGTGGCGGCGACCCGCGACGGCGATCCGTTCGACGCGTCCAGCCTGACGGAGGATTATGAGCTCGGGCTGCGGATCGCCCAGCTCGGCGGGGCCGGACGGTTAGCCCGCATCGTCGACGATGCGGGCGCGCTGATCGCGGTGCGGGCGTTCTTCCCGGCGACCTTCGACGCCGCCGTCCGGCAAAAGGCGCGCTGGATGACCGGGATCGCGCTGGCCGGCTGGGACCGGACCGGCTGGGCCCGTCCGCAGGCGCTGGCCGATCACTGGATGCGGATGCGCGATCGGCGGGCGCCGCTCAGCATGGTCGTGCTGGCCGCCGCCTATGTCGGGCTGACCGCCTGGGTGCTGACGTTCCTGGTTCATGCGATGGTCCCGGCCGCGCAGGGCTGGCCAGCGATGCCGGTCGTCTGGCTGGCGGGGGCGAATATCGGGCTTCTCGTGTGGCGGCTCGGCATGCGGATGGCCTTTACCGCGCGCATCTACGGCTTGGCCGAGGCATTCTGGTCGCTGCCCCGCTTCGTCGTCGGCAATGTCATCAGCCTCATCGCCGCGCCGCGCGCCGTGGTCCGCTATATTGCGATGCTCCGCGGCGCGGCGCTGGTCTGGGACAAGACCCGGCATGAATTTCCCGATCTCCGATCATCGGGAGGGTGAGCGGGACGCGCACGCTGCGCCACGGGTGAAGGGCGGGCGGCCGCTCCGTTTTCTCGCCGCCGCGCTCGGCGCATGGGTCGTGATGCGGATCCTGGTGCTGTCACCCTATGCCGCGGGGGTGCTGACGCCCGGCGGATCTGGCAGCCAGCAGCGTCCCACTGTCGCGGCGGGGACGCGGCACGATCGACAATCTTCGCTCACCGCCCGCGCCGTCGGTATCGCTGCCATCGACCATCATCGCGCCGCCGCCAATGCCAATGCCGCTCTTGCCGCCGCCCGCCGCCCCGACCGGCGTGTCTCGCCGCAACCGCCCGACGATACCATCGGGCACGGTCCCCGCGCGTCGCCCGGTCATGCCCGCGCCGCGCCGGTGCTCGCCGCGGTCATCCTGAACGCGCGTGCTCGCCCCGCTGACGTTCGCGCGAGGCACGCCGCAGATCGTGACGTCGAATTCACTATGGACGTCCAGCCCGACCTTGCGCTCGACCGGCAGGGCCGGATCGCGATGCTCCCGCCGCTCGGTCCGGCCGCGATCGGTGCGACCCGCGCAACTGCGCACGCGCGGCTGAGCGTCAGCAGCTGGCTGCTCGCCCGCGGTGGCGCGTCGGGTACCGTGTCCGGGGGGCAATTGGGCGCATCGCAGGCGGGGGTGCGGGCCGTCTACGGAATCGACCCATCGCGGCGGCTCGGGCTGACCGCGCGGCTGGCAGCGCCGCTCGAGGGACGCGGACGTGAGGCGGCCCTCGGCATCGAATGGCGGCCGACCCGCGGGCCCGTCCGTCTGATCGCCGAACAGCGCTTCGTCCTCGACGGGGGCCGCGGCGGCCCGACGGTCGGCGTGATCGCAGGCTACGGCCCCGCCGAGATCGCACCGGGCGCGCGGATCGAGACCTATGGTCAGGCAGGGGCGATCGTGCGCGACGGCGTCGAAGGGTTCGTCGATGCCGCTGCGCGCCTGACGCACGGCGTCGCGGAACGCGGCAGGCTCCGCCTCGACGCGGGGGTCGGCGCATGGGTGAGCGCGCAGCGGGGCGCGGCACGGGGCGATCTCGGTCCGTCGCTTGGCCTAGCAGTGCCGCTCGGCCGACGATCGGTCCGTCTCGCGCTCGACTGGCGCCAGCGTATCGCCGGCACCGCCCGCCCCGGCTCGGGTCCCGCACTCTCGGTCGGTAGCGACTTCTAGCCGGCCGCTAGCCCCCGCGGCCGGTTTGCGTATAACGACGCGCGTGGACCTGTATCTTCCCATCGCAAACCTGTCGGTCAATGCGCTCGTCATCATCCTGCTCGGCGGCGGTGTCGGGCTCCTGTCGGGGATGTTCGGGGTCGGCGGCGGCTTTCTGACGACGCCGCTGCTGATCGTCTATGGCATCCCGCCGACCGTTGCCGCCGCCTCGTCCGCAAGCCAGGTCACCGGGGCGAGCGTGTCGGGTGTGTTCGCGCATTTCCGCCGCAACGGCGTCGACGTGAAGATGGGCGGCGTCCTCGTCGCAGGCGGCATATTGGGCGCGTTCTTCGGCGCCTGGCTGTTCCGGCTGCTCCAGCAGAGCGGCCAGATCGATACCGTGATCGCGATCGTCTATGTCGTGATGCTCGGCTCGATCGGCGGCATGATGGCGAGCGAATCGATCGGGACGATCCGCCGCGCGCGGACCGGCCGCCCCGCCAAGCCCCGCAAGCGACGCCATCATCCGCTGGTCGCCGCGCTGCCGCTGCGCACGCGCTTCTACGCCTCGGGCCTCTATATCTCGCCGCTCGCGCCGCTGCTGCTCGGCTTTTCGACCGGGATCCTGACCATGTTGCTGGGGATCGGCGGCGGGTTCATCCTGGTACCGGCGATGATCTACCTGCTCGGCATGGCGACGTCGGTCGTGGTCGGGACCTCGCTGTTCCAGACGCTGTTCGTCACCGCGGTGGCGACGATGGTGCATGCGACGACGACCAAGGCGGTCGACATCGTGCTGGCCGGGTTGTTGCTGATCGGCTCGGTCGTCGGCGCGCAGATCGGTGCGCGGTTCGCGACCAAATTCCGCCCCGAATATCTCCGCCTCGGGCTCGCCGTGATGGTCCTGCTCGTCGGCGCACGGATCGTGCTCGGGCTGGTGTGGCGGCCCGAGGAGATTTTCTCGGTCACGCTGTCGTGAAGCCGGGCGCGCCGCTTCTCCTGCTTGCGCCGCTGCTGATGGCACAGGCCAAGCCCGTGCTCGTCCCCGACGTGTCGCAGCGCAATATCGAGATCGCCTACAGCTTCACCGGGGCCGAACTGCTGCTGTTCGGCGCGATCCTCTATCCCGGCGGGCGCCTGCCGAGCGGCGAGAGTCCCACCGACATCGTCGTCGTCGTCAAGGGGCCGACCCAGTCGATCGTGATGCGCGAGAAGGAGAAGGTCGCCGGCATCTGGGTCAACACGTCGCGGCTGCGCTATCGGTCCGCGCCCAGTTTCTATGCGATCGCCTCATCCAAGCCGATCGGGCGGCTGGTCGACGACCGCACCCGGGCGATCTACGAACTCGGCCTCGACAGCCTGCAATTGTCGCCCGCCTCGAGCGCGCCGATTCCGACGCAGGACCGGTTCCAGCGCGGCCTGGTCGACCTGAAACGGCGTGCCGGGCTGTATTACGAGGCGCCGGGCGCGGTCGAGATCACCGATGACGTGCTGTACCGCGCGCGGGTTTCGGTGCCCGCGCGCGTACCGGTCGGCCGCTTCACCGCGGAAACCTTCTTGATCCGCGACGGCCGCGTGCTGGCCGCGGCGGTGCGTGACATCGACATCCGCAAATCGGGGTTCGAACGCTTCGTCGCGCGCGCGGCCGACCGGTCGGCGATCGCCTATGGCCTGGCCGCGGTCTTTCTCTCGATCTTTCTCGGCTGGGCGGCCGGCTGGATCGCGCGCCGGGTCTGAGGCCCGCAGGCGCGCGGACGCTCACGCATTCTTTACCCGTGCGCGGCATGGATGCGGACATCTGGCAAAAGCCGGAGGATCGAGGACCGACCGCCTATGACCGACATGCCCGCCGCCCATCTGTTCCAGCGGGCGATTGCCGCCGCGGCGATCGCGGACGGCGCGGGGCCGGACGCACCACCGGGGGGACAGGCCGACGCTCCGATCGGCGTCATATCCGCGATTGCCGGTGCCAGCAGCCGGGTCCTGCTCGACCGGGCCGCGATCGCGCCGCTGCTCGCGCACCCCGATGCGGTGCTCGCCGCCGCCGGCCAGGTCGGCAGCCAGGTCAAGATCCGGGTCGGCACGTCATGGATCATCGCCAATGTCCGCTCGCTCGCGCTCGAGGCGGCGATGGGCAGCGTCATCGCGGGCGAGATCGATTTCCTTGGCGAGGGGGATGAGGACCGGGCGACCGGCGCGTTGTACAGATTCCGCCGCGGCGTGACGCGCTATCCCATGCCGGGCTGCGAGGTGTTCGCGGTCACGACGCGCGACCTGCGCGAGGTCTATGCCGCCGAGGACCGCGCGAATATCGCGATTGGTACCGTCTATCCGACCGCCGACGTTCCCGCCGCGCTGTATGTCGATGCGATGCTGGGCAAGCATTTCGCGCTCGTCGGCTCGACCGGCACGGGCAAGTCGACCGCTGCCGCGCTGATCCTGCACCGGATCTGCGACCTCGCGCCGCAGGGGCATATCGTGATGATCGACCCGCACGGCGAATATGCCGCGGCCTTTGGCACGAACGGCGCGATCCACGACGTGTCGAACCTGCAAATGCCCTATTGGCTGATGAATTTCGAAGAGCATTGCGAGGTCTTCCTGACCAGCACCGGGGAACAGCGCCAGTTCGATGCGGACATCCTCGCCAAATGCCTGCTCGCCGCCCGCGCCAAGAGCCGGCTCGGCCAGACGATCGCCAAGCTCACGGTTGACGCGCCGATCCCCTATCTGCTCAGCGACCTGACCGGGATCATCAGCCTCGAAATGGGCAAGATGGACCGCGCCGGCGACACCAGCCCCTATCTGCGGCTCAAGGGCAAGATCGACGAGATCAAGGCCGATCCGCGCTATGGCTTCATGTTCTCGGGGATGCTCGTCGCGGACACGATGGCCGCTTTTCTTCAGCGCATCTTCCGCCTGCCGGGCGACGGCCGACCGATCTCGATCATCGACGTGTCGGGCGTGCCGTCGGACATCACCGCCGTCGTCGTCGCGATGCTCGCACGGATGACGTTCGACTTCGCGATCTGGTCGCGCAACGAGCCGCAACGACCGATCCTGCTCGTCTGCGAGGAGGCGCATCGCTACATCCCGAACGACCGTCAGGCGGAGAGCTCGGTCGGGCGGATCCTCGGACGGATCGCCAAGGAGGGCCGCAAATACGGCGTTTCGCTCGGGTTGATCACGCAGCGCCCGTCCGATCTGGCGGAAGGCGTCCTGTCGCAGTGCGGGACGATCGTCGCGATGCGGCTCAACAACGAACGCGATCAGGCCTTTGTCCGCGCGGCCATGCCCGAGGGCGCACGCGGCTTTCTCGAATCCATCCCTGCGCTGCGCAATCGCGAGGCCATTATCTGCGGGGAGGGCGTGACAATCCCGATCCGCGTCGCGTTCGACGATCTCGAGGACACGCGCCGCCCCGCCTCGAGCGATCCGCTCTTCTCGGCGCTGTGGCGCGATGTCGGCGGCGAGGAGCAGATCATCGACCGGACGATCCTGAAATGGCGCGCGCAGGGCAAGTAAGCCGGCTGTAGGTCGTCGTGGCGGGTGCTACTCGCGGCGGCGCCTAGGCGGCGTAGTCGGTTTCGTGGATCTCATTGTCCGCCATCAGCCGCAGCCGGTTGATCAGGCGGCATGCGATCTCCGACTTGCCGGGCCCGTTCGGGGTGGCGAGCATCGGGATGAGCTGCTGGTCGACGAACGTGTCGGGACCCGAATAGGCCAGTGAAAAGCGCCGGAACCCCCGGTCGAGGCCGATCATGTCCGTGATGATCGTCACGTCGCTATGGCGCCGGTCGGCGCTCAGCCGCGCGAGCAGATTGGAGATCGCCGGATCCGGTCCCTCGACCAGCTGAACGAAGTGCAGATCGGTGATGATCAGCGCGCCGGTGATGCCGGCCTGTGCGTTCCGCGCGCTGGACTCGTTGACGATCTCCATCAGCGCGCGCTGATCCATCGCGATATCGGGCTTGATCTTGCTCAGATACAGCACTGTCCGCAAGGCCGGCATGGGCGTCGCGCGGGCGGGCCGGATCGCGGTAACTGGTGTCGGGCGCGGTTGCGGCCGGCTGGCACCGCGCAGGGCCCAGTCCTGCTCGCGGCGCACCGCGCGTCCCGGAACATAGCCCTGGATCGAAATGAGCCGTCCGGTCGCGGTCGAGGAGAGCCCTGTCTGCATGATCGTCACATATCCGGTAAAGCGATGGTGCATCCCGCCTAGCATGGTGCATGACGGTCCTGTAATATCGTAGAACTACGAACCGCACTTTAGTATGGGATCTGCGTCCGTGATTGGGGCCGACAGCGCGTTAGTCTGTGAGAATTCGGAAAGATGATCGATCAATAGTGCACGCGGTCGACACGGGCATCTGCGGGGACTCGGCGGCGGATGCAGATTCGTACGGCGCGACGCGCGTCCCTAGGTGCCGGTGCGGACCGCGAGCAGGCGGGTGACCCGCGCCTTGAACGCGCGCAGTGCCTGGCCGGACAGCTGTGCCGCGCTCGCCAGCGATACCGATCGCGGATTGATAGCGCCGCCGTTCTTCCACACCTCCCAGTGGAGATGCGGCCCCGTCGACATACCGGTCGAGCCGACATAGCCGATGACCTGGCCCTGGCGTACGCGCGTGCCCGATGCGACCGCGATCCGGCTCAAATGGCCATAGCCGCTCGCCAGACCGCCGCCGTGGACGAGCTTGACGAAATTGCCATAGCCGCCGGTCCGGCCCGCGAAGCTGACCACCCCGTCGGTCATCGCATGGATCGGCGCGCCCCGCGGCGCCCCGATGTCGAGTCCCTTGTGCATCCGCGTGAAACCGAGCAGCGGATGCACGCGCAGGCCGAAACCGGACGTGATGCGGCCGATCACCGGCATGCCCGACACGGCGCGGCGTTCGGTCTGGCCATTGGCATCGAACCAGCCGCCGCGGCCGGCGTCTTCGCCCTCTGCAGTGTCGAGATCCGACTGGTTGTCGGTCGCAGCGGCCGGTGCGAAGCGGACGAGTTGCAGCGTGCGCCGTCCCTGGTTGATCCCGGCGAACAGCAGCGCGCCGATCCGCGTTTCGCCGGTCGCGGCGCGTTCGCGGGCAACGATCAGGTCGAAACGGTCCGTCGCGCTGACGTCGCGCCCGATCGACAGCCGTGTCGCGATCGCCTTGATATAGGTCTCGACCGCCTTGGCGGGCACGCCGGCGGCGCGCATCGACCGGTAGAGGCTCGATCCGGCGAGTCCCTGGATCCGCAGCGGGGTGCGGTCGACCGCGATCGCCGTGCGCGTCATCGCCAGACCCGCCGCGGTGCGGTGCAGCGATACGTCCAGGTCGAACCGCGCGCGCACCGCGAGCGAGTCGAGCGGACGCGCGACCGTGCGATCCGCGCGCCGGCCCAGCGTCAGCGCGATCCGCGTGCCCGCCGGGATCGCGCCGGGATCGACCGTCTGCGCGATCAGCGCCGATGCAGCACTGGCGTCACGCCGGCTGACGCCCGCGCGGATCAGCACCCGGTCGAACGCATCGCCCTGACCCAGTGTCGCGGCAAGGTCGACGCTCGGCCGTTCGGGTGCCTGCGCGAGCGGTACGACGAGGTCGTTCGCCGCCATCCGCCGCCCCGTATCCGCGCCCTGGCCAAGCGGCGCGATCGCCAGTGCCCGCGCCTGCTCGCGTGCCGAACCGGCCAGCGGTGCCGCGACGCCGCCGGTCAGCGGGCGAAAGCCGGGGGCGAGCATGACGGTCGCGGCGCACAGCGCGGTGCAGGTCGCGAGGCCGCGCCACCAGACGGCGCTGCCGATCGCGCTGCCCAGATCGGGCACCCAGTCGATCCGTGCTGCGGCGTCGTGCAACCGCGTGACGCCCCGGGGAATTGCGTCGGAACCGGTGGTGGCGGCGCGCCCGAAACCCCGGGCGTCGATGCCGCCGGCCAGCCTCAGTTCCTGCTCCGTCCCTAGATACACGTCGCGCACCTCGTGGCCCAAATTCCTGGCGCACGTTCCCGGCCAGGCTCGCCGTTCCCCCCGGCGCGGGTCGGAGTCCTGTGCAGCAAGGGTCCTAAAGTCAAATTAACCCGCCGCGTGCCAGCCACGCACGACGACGAGGCGTGGTGCGGCGGGGGCGGACGGAAGCCCGTGCGCGGAATACGGCGAACTTGTCCTGCCGGTCATTGCGCCGCGCGACCTTACGCCCGATGTTCTGGGCTATGAGTGACGATGTGTCCGGCGGCGTGACCGCGGTCCTGGGGCCGACCAACACAGGCAAGACGCACCTCGCGATCGAGCGGATGTGTGCGCATTCCAGCGGCATGATCGGCTTCCCGCTGCGGCTGCTGGCGCGCGAGGTCTATGACCGCGTCGTCGCGATCAAGGGCGCGAATCGCGTCGCGCTGGTCACCGGCGAGGAAAAGATCATGCCGCCCGATGCGCGCTGGCTGCTCTGCACCGCCGAATCGATGCCCGACCGCGACGTCGCCTTTGTCGGACTGGACGAGGCGCAACTGGGCGCTGACCCGGAGCGCGGCCATGTGTTCACCGACCGGCTGCTGCGTGCCCGCGGACGCGAGGAGACGATGATCCTCGGGTCGGAGGCGCTGCGGCCGATGATCAAGGCGCTCGTGCCCGGGGCGGAGATCGTCAACCGCCCGCGCTTTTCGACGCTCACCTATGCGGGCGCCAAGAAGATCAGCCGCCTGCCCAAGCGCTCCGCGATCGTCGCCTTCTCGGCGGAGGAGGTCTATGCCGTCGCCGAGATGCTCCGCCGGCTGCGCGGTGGCGCCGCGGTGGTGATGGGCGCGCTGTCACCCCGGACCCGCAATGCGCAGGTCGCGATGTTCCAGGCGGGCGAGGTCGATTATCTCGTCGCCACCGACGCGATCGGCATGGGGCTCAACATGGACGTCGCGCATGTCGCCTTCGCCAGCCTCAACAAGTTCGACGGCAAGCGCCAGCGTCGCCTGACCGTCGCCGAGATGGCCCAGATCGCCGGCCGTGCGGGCCGGCATCAGCGCGACGGCACGTTCGGTGCGCTGTCCGATGACGGGCCGGGCGCGTTCCTGCCCGAAGAGGTGCTCGCGATCGAGGAACACCGCTTTCCCCGACTCGAAAACCTCTACTGGCGCCAGGGCGAACCCGATTTCGCGAGCATCGACGCGCTCGTCGCGAGCCTCGAGGCGCGCCCGCCCGCGGGCGTCCTGCGCGCCGCACCCCAGGCGCTCGACCTCGGCGTGCTCAAGCGGCTCGCCGAGGAGGGCTGGGTGCGCGAGCGCACGCGGCATCCGAAGATGGTCGCGCGGCTCTGGGCGGCGTGTGGCATCCCCGATTTCCGCAAGGTCGGGCTCGACCCGCATGCGCGCTTCGTCTCGCGCGTGTTCGGGCATCTCAGCGAGGGGCGGGGGCATATCCCGCACCAATGGTTCGCCGACGAGATCGCGCGGCTCGACACCGTCGCGGGCGACGTGCCGGTCATCGCGGGCCGGATCGCGGCGACGCGGATCTGGGCCTATATCGCGCAGCGGGCCGACTGGCTCGCTGAGCCCGCGCACTGGGCCGCGCGCACCGCCGCGCTCGAGGAGCGTCTGTCCGACGCGCTCCATGCCAGTCTGACGCAGCGCTTCGTCGACAAGCGCACGACCGCGCTGATGCGTCAGATCGGCGCGGACGCCGCGTCGCTTCCCGTCGTGATCGGTCCGGAGGGCGAGGTGATGGTCGAGGATCACCCGATCGGCCGGCTCGACGGCTTCCGCTTCACCGTCGCTGCCGACGCGCGCGCCAGCGACAAGCGCCTGCTGCTCGCCGCCGCCGAAAAGCGACTTGCGGGCGAACGCACGCGCCGCGGCCAGTCGCTCGTCGATGCGCCGGATGCGGACATCGCGCTCGACGAGTCGGCGCAGATCGTCTGGGCGGGGCATCCGGTCGCCCGTCTCGGCGCCGGCCCGTCCTTCGCCCGACCGAAACTGATCCTCGATCGTGCACTCGACTGTCTCGACAAGACGGCGCGCGAGCGGATCGAGACGCGCCTGTCGCGCTGGCTTGCGGGGATGCTAAAGCGGCGGCTCGCGGTGCTCGTCGATCTTGCCGCGCTCAGCCGCGACGCGGACGCGACCCCGGCGCTGCGCGCGGTCGCCAGCGCGATCGAGGAAGCGGGTGGGATCCTCCCCCGCCTGCCGATGCGGCTCGCGCTCGAGGCGGTCGATCCCGACGAGCGCAAGCGGTTGCGCAAGATCGGCATCATGATCGGCGCGCTCGACCTGTTCGACATCCGCCTGCTCAAGCCCGAGCCGGCGCGCTGGCGCCGTATCCTCGCTGGCGTCCGCGGGACGGTGATCACCGCGCCGCGCGACGGGGCGACCGTGCTCGCGCGCGGCAGCGACGGCGCGACGCTCGAGGCCGGGTTCCGCCCGCTGGGGCTTCAGGCGGTGCGCGTCGACCTGATCGAGCGTATCGCCCGCGCCGCGCATGACTCGCGTACCGGCCGCGCACCGTTCGCGCCCGACCCGGCGCTCGCGACCTCGATCGGGCTCGAGCCTGCGTCGATCGAGCGGCTGATGGCCGAGCTCGGCTTCAAGGCGCTGGCGGGCGACACGCCGCGTTGGGTCTGGCGCGGCCGCCCGCCCGCGCGCGCGGTCCCTGTAACGCCGATCGACCCGTCGCGGCAGAACGCGTTTGCCGGGCTCGCCGCACTGGTCCGCCATGGTTGAAGGCGCGATGCGGATCGATCGGTTCCTGTGGTTCGTCCGGCTCGCCAAGACGCGCAGCGCGGCCCAGGCGATCGCCGAGAAGGGGCATCTGCGAATCGACGGCCGCGCGATCGATCGCGCACACTGTCCCGTCCGGATCGGCAACGTCCTCACCTTCGCCGCCAACGACCGCGTCCGCGTGATCCGCATCGAGGCACTGCCGACACGCCGCGGTCCCGCCCCCGAAGCGCAGGCGTGCTATCAAGACCTGATCGCCGGCCAGACCCCCGCCCTCGACCAACCGAATCCTCCCCCTGGCGGGGAGGGATTAGCCAGCGGCAAAGCCTGATAACGTCTCGCAGAAGGCTTGCTATGATTGACGCGACGGGCCTGCGCGCATAGTCGCAGGCCGTTCGTCGCCGGGAAGGAATCCGGCCCAGGAGTTCTGCAATGACCTACGTCGTCACCGATGCCTGCATCCGCTGCAAGTACATGGATTGCGTGGAAGTGTGCCCGGTCGATTGCTTCTACGAGGGCGAGAACATGCTGGTGATCAATCCCAGCGAGTGCATCGACTGCGGCGTGTGCGAACCCGAATGCCCCGCCGAGGCGATCCTGCCCGACACCGAAAGCGGGCTGGAGCAGTGGCTCGAACTCAACACGACCTTCTCCGCGCAGTGGCCCAACGTCACCCGCAACGACAACCAGACGCCCCCCGACGCGGACGCGATGAAGGGCGTTGAGGGCAAGTTCGACAAGTATTTCTCGCCCGAACCCGGCGCCGGCGACTGAAAATCGCGCGAAATTCGTGTCTTTATGGCGGATTGGGGCACGAGGGCTGTCACGATCGGCTGGTAATTTTGTTGCAAAGATGGTAATTGGGTCCGTGACGGGCGCGATATGTCAAGTCGTCCGCCTGGAGTATGTTCGAACCCTATTCCTCCACGGTGCAATCCGGCGAACGCGTCGCTGTGGCACCGCGTGGAGGCATTGATCCGGAAAGGCCCCCAATGGCTGCCAAGGCACTGTCCTTCGACGTCGGTGATTTCGTCGTTTACCCAAAGCACGGAGTCGGCCGTGTGATCGAGCTGCAACGCTCGGAAATCGCCGGCATGACGCTCGAACTTTACGTCCTCCGTTTCGAGAAGGAGCGCATGACGCTCCGCGTTCCGACCAACAAGGCCGAAAGCGTCGGCATGCGCAAATTGTCCTCGGACAAGACCATGCGCGAGGCGATGGACACGCTCAAGGGCAAGCCCAAGGTCAAGCGCACCATGTGGTCGCGCCGCGCGCAGGAATATGAAGCGAAGATCAATTCGGGCGACCTCGTGTCGATTGCCGAAGTGGTCCGCGACCTGTTCCGCGCCGACGACCAGCCCGAGCAGAGCTATTCCGAGCGTCAGATCTTCGAAGGTGCGACCAGCCGTCTCGCCCGCGAACTCGCCGCGATGGAAGAGATTGACGAGCCCAAGGCGCAGGAGAAGATCCTCGACATCCTCCGCGCCGCTGCCGCGATCTACAACAAGGACAAGCTGCCCGCCTGACCGCTGGCGCTCCGTTCGATGACGCAAGGGCGGTCCCGCGGGGCCGCCCTTTTGCGTTTATGGTCCGCCGGCCGATGACCACCACGGATTCCGCTTCCGCCTCTCGCCGATCGGGTGTATTGTTTGGGCAATACACAGGATGATGCCATGAAGTATCTCGCGCTCGGTCTGATGATGCCGCTTGCCGCCTGCTCGTTCAGCTGGTCGGGGGACGATGACGGGGCGGGGGCATCGCCGAGCGGCACCGGCACGACCCGTACCTATATGGTCAGCGATTTCAGCACGATCGACCTGCGCGGTGCGAGTGACGTCGATGTGCGCGTAGGCACGGGCTTTTCGGTGCGCGCCCAGGGACCGGTCGAGCTGCTCGACCGGCTGAAGATCGAGCGGGAAGGCGACACGCTCGAGATCGGGCGGCGCAAGAATATGGATTTTGGCTGGGGCCGATCGGACAAGGTCAAGGTCTTCGTCACGCTGCCACGGCTGGCGGCGGCGGCGATATCGGGATCGGGCGACATGACCATCGACCGGGTCGAGGGAACGCGATTCGCAGCCAATGTCGCAGGGTCCGGCAGCCTGGGGGTCGCGGCGGTGAAGGTCGATGATCTCGCCGTCTCGATCGCGGGCTCGGGCAGCGTCTCGGCGGCAGGATCCGCGCGGGCGCTCGCAGTCTCGATCGCGGGCTCGGGGGATGTCGACGCAGCCGGGCTCAAGGCCCGCTCCGCGCGGGTCGAGATCGCCGGCTCGGGCAGCGTCCGCGCGGTCGTCGATGGCCCTGCCACCGTCGACATGATGGGGTCGGGCGATGTCGATTTGGGCAGCGCGGCACGGTGCACCGTGTCCAAGATGGGCTCCGGCTCGGTCCGCTGCGCACCGTGACCCGCTGCGCGCGCGGCTTGCGTCGGTGCGTCGAAGCGGCAACGATCGGGCGATGATCCGTTTTCTTGCCCTGCCGCTCCTGTTTGCCTGTCCCGTCGCCGCGGCCGCGGCCGATCGTAGCGTGTCGGTGGGCAGCTTCGAGCGGGTCCGGATCGACGGTCCGTTCGACGTGCGCCTCGTCACGGGATCGCCCGGCGCAAAGGTCTCGGGGGATCCGCATGCGACCGAGGCGGTCGAGATCCGAGTCGACGGCGCGACGCTGTCGGTCCGGCGGAGCACGAGCCGCTGGGGCGAGCGCCCTGAGACAGGGGCGCCGCGCCCGGTAATCGTGACGCTGTCCACCCCGCGTCTCGCCTTTGCCAGTGTCGTGGCGGGGGGGCGGCTGACGATCGATCGCATGAAGGGGATGCGGCTGGACCTCGCGGTCAGCGGTGCGGGCAGCGTTGCGGTGAACGATGTGCAGGCGGACCAGTTGAACGCCACCGTCATCGGCACCGGGCGGATGACGCTCGCAGGGCGCAGCGCGCGCGCACGTCTGACCGTCAGTGGTCCGGGGCTGATCGACGCGACCGCACTTGCCGTCGATGATCTCGTCGTCATGCAGGACGGCGTCGGCGAAACCCGCGCCTCGGCGCGCCGCACCGCGCAGGTGACGAACGGCGGTGCGGGCTCGGTCACGGTCGCGGGCACCGCCGCCTGCACGGTCCGCGCCGCCGCCACCGGCCCGGTGATCTGTGGCCGCTAAGCGCGCAGGCTAGATCAGCGCGAGTTCGGCGAGCTTGGTCATCAGCGCGGGCGGCATGATGTCGAGCCCGGTCGCGTCGCCGCCGAGATCGGGCGGCGCATCGGCGCCCTCGAGATACCGCCACCCCTGATGTGCGCGCTTTGGCCGGGCCTGAACCAGCACCAGTTTGGGGTCGATATGGATCGCGACGCGTCCGCCCTCCGCCTCGCCAAAGCCCAGGATCGGCGACCGCGCGATCAGCTGGTGCTTCAGGATCCAGTACATCGAGCCGCCTTCGCCGACCGGCCCCGCTACCTCCTCGTGTCGCTTGGGCAGGTAGCGGGTGGTCAGGAACACGGGGCCCTCCTCACCGCGCAGCCGCAGGCGCTCCGCCAGATGGTCGACGCTGTCCGCGCCGAACGCGACTTTGGTGAGGTGAAGCGGCATCCGTCTGGAAATGGGCGCTAATCCGCGCCAGTCAACCGGAGCATCAACCGTGCAGCCCCCACAGGCTGGCAAGACCGAGGAACGAGAAGAACCCCATCGTGTCGGTCATCGTGGTCACGAATACCGCCGACGAGACCGCGGGATCGATCCGGAACTTGTCGAGCGTGATCGGCACCAGCACGCCGGAAAGCCCCGCGGTGATGTTGTTTGTCAGCATCGCCGCGGCGATCACGACCGACAGGTCGGTGTTGCGGAAGATTACATAGGTGCCCAGACCGATCAGCGTGCCCAGCATGATGCCATTGGCCGTGGCGATCCGGAATTCGCGGACGATCATCCGCTTGGTATTCGAACTCGTCAGCTGGTTGGTCGCGAGCGCGCGGACCACGACCGCGAGCGTCTGCGTCCCGGCATTGCCGCCCATCCCCGATACGATCGGCATCAGCACCGCGAGCAACGCGAAGCTCGCGATCGTCCCCTGGAACAGCCCGACGACCGACGATGCGACCATCGCGGTGCCGAGATTGACCACCAGCCAGGTGAAGCGCGTCCGGACCGTCAGCCGGATCGGCTCGTTGATGTCGCCGTCGCCTGCACCCGCCAGACGCAGCGTATCCTCGCCCGCCTCTTCGGAAATGATGTGGACGATGTCGTCGACGGTGATCATGCCGACCAGCCGGCCGCCATGATCGACCACCGCGGCGGAGATCAGCGCATATTTCTGGAAGCGGAGCGCCACCTCTTCCTGGTCCATGTCGACCGGGATCAGCGTCTGTTCGCGCTTCATCACATCGGCCATCGCGATCCCGCGCGGCGTGCGCAGCATCCACGACAGCTGGCACGTGCCGATCGGCTTGTGCGCGGGGTCGACAACGAAGATTTCCCAGAAATCGGTCGTCAGCTCCTCGTGACCACGCAGATAATCGATCGCGTCGCCGACGGTCCAGTGCTCGGGCACCGCGATCAGCTCGCGCTGCATCAGGCGGCCCGCGGATTCCTCGGGGTAGCTCAGCGCCTCCTCGATCGCGGCGCGATCATCGGGATCGAGCGCGCGCAGCACCGCGCGCTGCTCGTCCTCGTCCATGTCCTCGATGATCGCGACCGCGTCATCGGTATCGAGTTCGGAGGCGAGGTCGGCGACCTGGTGCGGCTCGAGCGCATCGATCAGATCCTCGCGGACATAATCGTTCATCTCGGCGAACACGTCGCCGTCGAGCAGATCGGTGACCGCGCGCGCCAGCGCCGCGCGATCCTCCTGCGGCGTCAGCTCGAACAGATCGGCGATGTCGGCGGGGTGCAGCGGCTCGACCAGCGCGCGCGCTGCCGCATTGTCGCCGTCCTCGACCGCGTCGAGCACGGCGCGGACGAATTCGGGCCGCAGCCGGTCGTCGCGATCGAGCTGGGTTTCGGGCTGGGTCTCGGTTTCGACCTCGGGAAGCTCGAGTTCGCTCATGGCTGCCTCCCTTAAAAGCGTGCGCTTGGGCCCTAACGCGCCGCGCATGCATTTGCCAGTCGCGGGGTGGATCCCTATCTGCCGCGCATCAATTCAGGAGAAGACCCAATGGCCGATACCCCCGAAACGCTGACGCTGACCCTCGACGGCGGTGACGTGACGATCAAGCTGCGCCCCGATCTGGCTCCGAAGCACGTCGAGCGCATCGTCGAGCTGGCCAATGATGGCTTCTATGACGGCGTCGTGTTCCACCGCGTGATCCCGGGCTTCATGGCGCAGGGCGGCGATCCCACCGGTACCGGCATGTCGGGCTCGGACAAGCCAAACCTCAAGGCCGAATTCTCGGCCGAGCCGCATGTCCGCGGCGTGTGCTCGATGGCGCGTACCAACCAGCCCGACACGGCGAACTCGCAGTTCTTCATCGTGTTCGACGACGCGCGCTTCCTCGACAAGCAGTACACCGTCTGGGGTGAAGTCACCAACGGCATGGAGCTGATCGACGCGCTCCCCAAGGGCGAGCCGCCGCGCGCACCCGGCAAGATCGTGAAGGCACGCGCAGCCTGAGCTGAAGACTGCACCGGCGCAGCGAAGCTGCGTCGGAGACAGTCGAAGCCGGCCGGCGGAGCAACGCTCCGTCCGACGGCGCGGCTTGGCCGCGACGCGCTTCAAGTCAGAAGCGCGTCGCGGTTGCTGCCCTGACCCTCTCTCAACCGTACATCCGGTATCCGAGCGGAGGCTGTGCCTCGCTAAACTTCCGCTAGCGTCTTGATCAGCCAGTCATGGAACAGCTTGACCGGCTTGGCCTGCAGCGCGCGCGGGCGGCAGACGAACCAATAGCTGTACGGGCTCTCCACCTCGATTTCGAACAGCCGCACGAGCCGCGGATCGTTCGCATCCTCGAAATGGCTGGCATGCATGAACGCGACGCCCAGCCCCTGCGCCGCCGCTTCGAGCATCAGCGCCCCCGAATCAAAATGATCGATCGCCAGCGGCTCGATATCGTCGAGCCCAGCCGCCGTCCGCCACGCGGTGAACGTATCCGTCATGTCGCGGTGGACCAGCGCGGTCAGCGTCGAGAGCTGTTCGGGTCGGGTGATCGGATCGGCGCGGTCGAGCAGGGTGCGCGCACCGATAACATAGACCGAATTGCGATCGAGCCGCCGCGCATAGAAGGCCGGATCGATCTCGCGCGACAGCGCGATCACCGCGTCCAGCCCGTCACCCAGCCGCGATACCAGATGCGCCGCGGTATCGATGTCGAGATGCAGTTCAGGATGCGACGCGCGCAGTTCACCGAGCCGCGGGAACAGCTTCTGCGACGCATAGAGCGGCAGGATGCCCAGCCGCAGCCGCAGCACCTCGGTCGTGCTGGTCATCGACTCGACCGCATCCGACAGCGAATCGAGCACCGGCGCGATCTGCGCGAGCAGGCGTTCGCCGTCGGCGTTCAGCACCATCGCCTGATGCCGGCGTGCGAACAGCGGCTTGGCGATGAACCGTTCGAGGCTCTGCACGCGCCGGCTGAGCGCGGGCGCGGACAGCGCGAGGTCCTCCGCGGCGGCCTTGATCGAGCCCAGCCGCGCGACCTGGACGAACGCCTCGATAGCCCCGAGTGGCGGCAGCCTCCGCATGATTCCTCCCCGACTCCCTTATCCGACTCGATGCATGTGATCCGCATCATTGGCCGCATTGAAGCCTACGATTGCAGTTAGCGCAATCGTAGCGGATCCATTCGCACTTGCAACATGAACCGCCTCGACGCAAAAAGACCTCGCCTTTCAGGCATCCTCTCCTAAAAACTTTCATGGGCTGGCCTTCATTGGCCGGCCCTTTTTTTTGTCTTTTCAAGTCCTCGCAAGCCCGGCGGCGGCCCCCCATCTGACACGCTTCGAGTTTGAAGGAGTCGAGATGCCCGATAGCGAAACCCCGACGCGGAAAATCCAGGTGGCGAACGCGCGTCCCGAGGACAGCGGCCGCGGCCTGGCGCATCTGCCGCGCGCGCTGATGGCGACGCTCGGCATCGGCGAGGGCGACGTGATCGAGATCCTCGGCAAGCAGAACACGCCCGCGCGTGCCGTCGGGCCGTATCCGGAGGACGAGGGGCTCGACATCCTGCGCATCGACGGGCTCCAGCGCGCGAATGCGGGTGTGGGCTCGGGCGATTTCGTCGAGGTGCGCAAAGCCGAATCGAAGCCCGCGACGCGCGTCGTCTTCGCGCCCGCACAGCAAAATCTGCGGCTTCAGGGCTCGACCAACGCGTTGAAGCGCACATTCCTCGGCCGGCCGATCTGCCAGGGCGACATCGTCGCGACCGCGGGGCATCAGCGGGTCGGCAACATGCCCGCGGGCGTCCAGCAGTTCATGAATGCGCCCGCTTATGCACTGCAGGAGATCCGCCTCGCGGTGATCGCCGCCAGCCCCAAGGGCGTCGTCCATATCGACGAAAATACCGAGATCGAGCTGCGCCCCGAATATGAGGAGCCGCAGGACGCACGCCGCGCCGACGTCACCTATGACGATATCGGCGGCATGGCACAGACGATCGACCAGTTGCGCGAGATGGTCGAGCTGCCGTTGCGCTACCCCGAACTCTTCCAGCGTCTCGGCGTCGATCCCCCCAAGGGGGTGTTGCTGCACGGCCCCCCCGGCACCGGCAAGACGCGGCTCGCGCGCGCGGTCGCCAATGAATCCGACGCACAGTTCTTCCTGATCAACGGCCCCGAGATCATGGGGTCGGCCTATGGCGAATCGGAAGGCAAGCTGCGCCAGGTGTTCGAGGAAGCCGCCAAGGCCGCACCGTCGATCGTCTTCATCGACGAGATCGATTCGATCGCACCCAAGCGCGGGCAGGTGTCGGGCGAGGCGGAAAAGCGTCTCGTCGCGCAGCTGCTGACGCTGATGGACGGGCTGGAGGCACGCGCCAATCTCGTCGTGATCGCCGCGACCAATCGTCCTGAGGCGATTGACGAGGCGCTGCGGCGTCCCGGCCGGTTCGACCGCGAGATCGTCGTCGGCGTTCCCGACGAGCGCGGCCGCCGCGAGATTCTCGGCATCCATGCGCGCGGCATGCCTTTGGGCGACCGGGTCGATCTCGACGAGTTGGCGCGCACGACGTACGGCTTTGTCGGTGCCGATCTCGCAGCGCTGGCGCGTGAGGCGGCGATCGAGGCGGTGCGGCGGATCATGCCCAAGCTCAACCTTGAGGAGCGCACGATCCCGCCCGAGGTGCTCGACGACCTGTCGGTCACGCGCGAGGATTTCCTCGGCGCGCTCAAGCGCGTCCAGCCCTCGGCGATGCGCGAGGTCATGGTCCAGGCGCCGACCGTGCGCTGGGCCGATGTCGGCGGGCTCGACGATGCGCAGATGCGGCTGAAGGAAGGCGTCGAGCTTCCGCTCAAGAACCCCGACGCGTTCCGCCGGCTCGGCATCCGCCCGGCCAAGGGCTTCCTGCTCTACGGCCCGCCCGGTACCGGCAAGACGCTGCTCGCCAAGGCGGTCGCGCGCGAGGCGGAGGCGAATTTCATCGCCACCAAATCGTCCGACCTGCTCAGCAAATGGTATGGTGAGAGCGAGCAGCAGATCACCCGGCTGTTCCAGCGCGCGCGCCAGGTCGCACCCTGCGTAATCTTCATCGACGAGCTTGATTCGCTGGTGCCCGCCCGCGGCAGCGGCGCGGGTGAACCGCAGGTGACCGAGCGTGTGGTGAACACGATCCTCGCCGAGATGGACGGTCTGGAGGAGCTCCAGTCGGTCGTCGTGATCGGCGCGACCAACCGGCCGAACCTGATCGACCCGGCGCTGCTTCGCCCGGGGCGGTTCGACGAGCTCGTCTATGTCGGCGTGCCCGACAAAGCGGGGCGCCGGCGGATCCTCGGCATCCAGACGCAGAAGATGCCGCTCGCGTCCGACGTCGATCTTGATCGTCTCGCGGACCGCACCGACTGGTTCTCGGGTGCGGATCTGGAGGACGTCGTCCGCCGCGCAGGCCTTGTCGCGTTGCGTCGCTCGATCGATTCGACCGACGTGACGATGGCCGATTTCGACAACGCGCTGAAGGAATCGCGCGCCAGCGTCACGCCCGAGACCGAGCGTGAGTATGAGCAGATGGCCGCCCGCCTGAAACAGGACGCGACCGCCATCCAGCCGATCGGCTTCGCCTTCCCCAGTAAAGGCGCGGCGTGATCATCGCCCCTCTCCTTGGCGGGAGAGGGGCTACCGCCAGCATGGTTCCATTCGGCGGTCTATAGTCGACTGGCCGAATGGCCCTGATCTTGTGCCATGTGTTGACATTACCGGGCACGGGTCCAATGTAACTTTCATGTACGCATCCGCGACACATAAGCGTTTCCTCGACCACGCCGGCCAACTCGCCGCACGGGGTTAGCCCGAGCTCGCGGCTATAGGCCGCTGGAGTTCGGGCTTTATTCGATCTGACCTTTGGGACGTGCGCTGCACGCCCATGATCTCGAATATACGGAAACCACGCAATGTCAGGCCCAGCCTCTGAATCTGGCGATCACTCGCCAGCGCGCCGCGACGTCGATGAAGACGCCCTGTCTCCGAAAGCCTCGTTGCGGATGCGTCCCAGGCATTTCTTTTCGAAGCAATTCGATATGGAAATCGTCGAAGACTATTCAAAGGAAGAGGCCGATCGGGACTCCGCCGGGCAGCCGAAATGGCTCAACCGACTGATCCAGATGAACTTGTTACTGATGATCCTCTTGATCGGGGTTCCGCTGCTTCTGTACTGCATCGGAATGTCGGCGAAGTAGCGGAATCGCGGCCTGATGAATCTCGGTCAGCCGCCCAACGCGTCCTTCGCCTCATTCAGCGTCGCCCAGGCATAGCCGATCAACACCACGCACGCCGCGCCCGCGACCAGATAGGGCAGCGAGTGCTGCGCCTCGTACAGCCCGACCCCGATCGACGGGCCGAGCACGAAGCTCGCGCCGTTGATGCTGGTCACCTTGCCCGCGACCGACCCTTGCGCGTTCGCGCCGACCGCGAGCGAAGCGCCAGCGGTAAAGCCCGGCCGCGTGAAGCCGAAGCCGAGGCTCGCCAGCGCATAGGCGGTCGCGATCGTGTAGAGCGAGGTCGCGATCCCCGTCAGCGCGGTGCCCGCCGCCGCCAGCACCAGCCCGGTCAGCACGAGCTGGCGCGGGGTCAGGTTGAGTCGCGGAATGATTCCCCATTGCGCGAGCAGCGCCGCACCCGCGCCCATCATCAGCACGATCCCCGTGGGCTCGAGCGCGAGTGCGGGCGCAAGGTTGAGCCGGTCGATCACCAGGAACCCGATCGCCTGCCCGGTCATCGCCTGCGCATGCCCCATCACCAGCCCGGCGATCATCCAGGCGCGGATGCGCGGGTCGGTATAGCCGACCTGTTCGACATGCGACTGGGTCGCGGCGGTGACCGACGCCCCGCTCGGCGCCCCGCCGATCGACGGATAGGCCGAACTCGCGCCGTGCGTGTCGTCATGCGGCGCGACGATCCGGTCGTCGGGCAGCATCCGCCGCACCGTGATCCACACCGCCACGCCGAACAGCGCGAACAGGAAGGCGGGGCCCGCCAGCCCTACCTCGAGTCCGCCGACCGACCCGAGGATCAGATAGGGCGCGATCGCCGGCCCCAGGATCGTGCCGAGCCCGAAGGCGGAAGCGAGCAGGGTCAGCGCGCGGGTCCGCTCCGCGCGCGTCGTCTCGCCCGCGACCAGCGCCTGCACCGCGGGCGGCGCGGCGGCACCGAATGCGCCATAGATCAGCCGCCCGGCGATGAAGCAGCCGAACGCCGCGGTCCCGCCGATCCAGTGATTGATCCCCGCCATCAGGAACAGCCCGCACAATGTCAGCGACACGCTGAACCCGCCGATGCCGAGCAGTATCATCGCGCGGCGGCCATGCCGGTCGGACCGGTTCGCCCAGAACGGCGCGGCGATCACCCACAGCAGCGCGGACACCGAAAACGCGCCCGCCACCGCGCTGTCGGCGACGCCCAGCGACCGGCCGAGCGCGGGCAGCACCGATTGCAGCGCGGTATTGCCCGCCGCGATCGTCAGCATGACGAGGAACATCAGCGCGAAGCGACGATCGATCCGCGCATCCTCGCGACCGGTGCCGGTCATGGCCGCGCCCAGTCATAGTCGCGCTCGACCCGTGCGACGGTGACGCGGTAGCGGTCATACCAGAGCGCCCGCCCGCGCTCGCGAATCGCGGCATGGTCGGGATCGTCGCGCCACGCGATCGCCGCGGCGTCGTCCGCCCAATAGCTGATCGTGATCCCCAGCCCGGTTTCGTTGCGCACGCTGTCGATCCCGCGATAGCCGGGCTGCGTCGCGGCGAGCGCCTCCATCGCGGCGGCCGCCGCGGCATAGCCGGCGGGGTCGGTGCCGTTACGGTTCGACATGAAAATGACCGCCGTCTGGCCCGTCCGATCGTCGTGCATACCCAATGCTTAAGCCAAGCCCGGGGGTTGGCAAGCGCGGGTTGCGGCACCGGGCACTGGTCGCGTTCGGCGCGGTTCGTCGCGTGATGCAACCCGCAGGCCTTGAAACACGTTTGGAATCCGTGCGACGGGGGGCTCAAAGCCTCGCGTGCGCGCGGGATCCCTGATCGTAAGGAACACGATGCCCAGTCCGACCACAGCCGCCCGGCGCGCGCGCACCCGCCCCGCCGGCGTGCCCTCCCCGTGGCAGATGTTCTTCACCGAATTCCTGAAACACCCTGTCATGGTCGGCTCGATCGTGCCGTCCTCGGACAAGCTGATCCGCAAGATGCTCGGCCGGGTCGACTGGGACAACACCAAGGTGTTCGTCGAATATGGACCCGGCGTCGGCACTTTCTGCCGCCCGATTCTCGACCGCATGGCGCCCGACGCGACGCTGATCGTGATCGACACCAACCCCGATTTCATCCGCTATCTGCGCCACACGATTACCGATCCGCGGTTTTCGGCGGTGCTCGGATCGGCGGCCGATGTCGAAAAGATCGTCGCCGATCACGGCTTCGAGTCGGCCGACTATGTCCTTTCGGGCCTGCCATTTTCGACGCTGCCCCCCGGCGTCGGTCCGGCGATCGCCGCCGGCACGCATTCGGTGCTGCGCAGCGGCGGCGCGTTCCTGGTCTATCAGTTCAGCCCGAAGGTGAAGGATTTCCTCACCCCGCATTTCGAATCGATCGATCACGACATGGAATGGTGGAACGTGCCCCCGGCACAGCTCTACTGGGCCTGGAAGGACTGATCCGTCAGCCGCGCGCGCAGTGCGGCGAGTTCGTCGGGCGAGGTATCGGGTCTCGCCGATGCGGGCTTGCCGGCCCGCAGCCGCGCCCGGTCCTTGGCGTCGGGCTCGACGCGGCGGACGCGGACCGCGGCCCGGCCGAGGCGCTCGATCCCGAGCAGCCGGGCGGCGCCGCGTGACAGGTCGATCAGCCGCGAGGGCGTGAACGGCCCGCGGTCGTTGATCCGCAGCAGGATCGTCCGGCCGGTGTCGAGCGCAGTGACCTCGACATAGCTTGGCAGCGGCAGGACGGTATGCGCGGCAGAAATGCCCTTCACACGAAACCGTTCGCCGTTCGCGGTCTGGTTGCCCGATTCCCGGCCATACCAGCTCGCCATGCCGACCGCGTCATAGGCTGGCAGATCGGCGGGGCGGTAGGTCGTGCCGCGTACGCTGTAGGGGCGGCCGATCTTGACCGGATAGTCGCTGACCGGGCGGTAGCGCGTTGTGCCGCAGCCGGCGAGCATGGCGCACAGCGCGAGGGCGGCCAGCAGGCCGGGCGTATCGGAACGCGGTGCGATTGGGATCATTATCCCTGCTAGCGGACACCCGGTCGAAGCTGAACCCCATTGCGGCGAACCGCCCGCGCGCGGGATCGTAGCGTTTGCTTAACCGCTTTACCCTACGGTTACAGTCTGTTCGAAGGTGCCATGACGCATTTCATTACCCGGTTGAGGCAGCTTCGCCACTCGGATCACGCGGTCGCCGCGGACGTCCGGGCGACTCTGGTCACCTCGCTCTATGCCTCACCCAAGTCGCTGGTGATCGGTGCGCTGACGAGCACGGGTATCGCCACGGTCGTGGCCGTCACCAGTGGCGATCGCTGGCTTGCCGGCTTCGCGGTGCTGATTGGGCTGGTCGCCGCACTGCGGATCATCGGCATCGTCCAGCGCGTGCCCGATCAGCAGGATGCTGACGTATTTGCCGTCGATCGGGGTGCCGCCGAGCGCCCGCGGGCAGGACAATGGGAGTTTTACTACCGCATCGGCGCCTTCGCCTTTTCCGCGCTGCTCGGCATGTTCGGGTTGCTGACGCTGACCCGGACCGCGGACGGCGTGCTTCATCTCCTCTCGGTGACGACGGCGATCGGCTATGCGGCGGGGATTGCCGGACGCAATGCGGGCCGGCCCACGATCGCGCTCGCACAGCTCTGCCTCGCGTCGCTGCCGCTCGCGGCGGGGCTCTTCCTGTCGGGCGAGCCGCTCAACGCAATGCTCGCGGTCGTCATCATCCTGTTCGTGCTGGCGATGATCGACATCACGCTGCAGACCTATGAGGCCATCCTCGGCGCGACCATCGCCGCGAGTGAAAAGACCGCGCTCGCCGAGCATCACGCCGCATTCGCGCGACGCGACGACCTCACCGGGGTCGCCAACCGCACCGCGTTTCGCGAATGGTTCGAGCGGCGGCTGCACCGACTGGAATCGACCGGTGAGCTCCTGTCGATCCACTGGATCGATCTCGACCGGTTCAAGGAGATCAACGATTCGCTCGGTCACCTGGCGGGCAACGTGCTGCTGACCGAGGTTGCGCAGCGGCTCCAGACCGCGTTCGTCACCGATGGGGGCACCATCGGGGTGGCCGGCGACGCGATCGTCGCGCGGCTGGGCGGCGATGAGTTCGCGGTCGTCTGCGCGATCAGCGCGCGCGACGATGCCCGCACGATCGCCGATCATATCCTCGACCTCGTCGCACAGCCCGTGGCCTATGCCGGGCGTCGGCTGACGGTCGGCGCCTCGCTCGGCGTGGCGATCGCACCGATCGACGGGGGCGACGCTGACACGCTGCTCAAACACGCCGATCTCGCGCTCTACCGCGCCAAGGAAAGCGGCCGGGGCGCCTTCTGCTTCTACGAGCCGGTGATGGACGAGAAGATCGAACGGACCCGCGCGCTGACCAGCGACCTGCACGGCGCGATCGCGCGCGGCGAGCTGTGGCTCGCCTTCCAGCCGATCTTCGATCTGGCGACGCATCGCATCCTGTCGTGCGAGACGCTGCTGCGCTGGGACAGCCCGTGCCACGGCAGCGTGTCGCCAGCCGAATTCATCCCGATCGCCGAGCAGAGCGGGCTGATCGTCGAGATCGGCGCCTGGGTGCTGCGCGAGGCCTGCCGTCACGCGCGCGACTGGCCGGACACGGTGCGCGTCGCGGTCAACCTGTCGCCGATCCAGCTCCTGTCGCCCGGGCTCGCCAAGGTGCTGAAGGACGCGCTCGACGCTACTGGGCTCGCGCCGGGGCGGCTCGATCTCGAAGTGACCGAATCGGTGTTGCTCGACGATATCGACGCATCGCTGGCGGCGCTGTCGGCGATCAACCGGATGGCGGTCGGCACCACGCTCGACGATTTCGGCACCGGCTATTCGTCGCTCGGCTATCTCACCAAATTTCCGTTCCAGACGCTCAAGATCGACCGGTCGTTCATCACCGCGCTCGACGACAATCCCGCGTCGATGGCGATCATCCAGACGGTGGTCGATCTCGCCGCGACGCTCGGCATGCAGACCGTCGCCGAGGGTATCGAGACGCAGACCCAACTCACGCAGCTGCGTCGCACCCGCTGCACCGCGGTGCAGGGTTTCCTGCTCGCGCGCCCGATGTCGGCAAGCCAGGTGGCGAACCTGCTTGCCGACGAAACCCCCAGGATGCGTGCGCTGTCCTGAGGGCCGGGGGCGATGTCCGTCAGCCTTTCGGCTTGTCGAGCAGACGAGTCTGCGCCGCGACGAGCCGCCGCATCAGCTTGAGATCCCCTTCGCTGAGGCGCAGCGCGGCGTCCGCCCACAGGTCAACCACCGCCTCGAGCTCATCGAGCGTCAGCGGATTGACCGCGCGCGACGCCTCGTAGATCGCGCAATGCCCGCTGTGGCGACGCCGGTTTTGCCGAATATAATCCTCGACCACCCGGCGTCCCTGGCCGGGGTCGGCGAGCGCGTGGACGATACCCAGATCATAGAGCTCCTCCGCGCTGTAGTTGCGCCCGCTGAGGATCATCTGCTCGGCCCGCGCCGCGCCGAGACGCCGCGACAGGAAGCAGTGCGCCCCCATGCCGGGGAACAGCCCGAACACGGTCTCGGGAAGCCCGAAGCTCGCGCCGCGTTCGGCGACGACGACGTTGAACGACAGCAGCGCCTCGAACCCGCCGCCCAGCGCATCGCCCTCGACCAGACCGATCGTCACGATCGGCAGATCGAGGCCGCGCAGGTTGCGGTGCAGGATCTGCACGCAGGCGCGGCCATATTGGACCAGCGCCTCGCGGTGACCGGCACGGATATGCTGTGCGAACAGGTCGAGATCGCCGCCGAGCGAGAAGACGCCGGGGAATCGCGAGCCGAGCACGAGATAGCGAATCGGCATCGCCCCGGAGGTGTGGGCGCTGTGGATATCGGCCTGCCACTGACCAAAGTCCGCGAGCAGCGCAGGGTTGAAGCTCGGCCGCGTCCTTGGCCGCATATAGGTCCACAGCGTGTCGGCCTGCGGGTCGAACGTCACCTCGAGCTGGTCGAGCGCGAACAGCGGCGGGGTTGGGGCGGGGGCCGCGATCCCGGCTGTGGTCGCGGTTGCGGGCCTGGGGGCCGGCGAGAAATGTCGGGCGGGTAAAGCAAGAGTCACTGTGGCATTCCTTTGTAATCGCAGCGCAGTGCTGCACCGCCGAACCTAGGGCACAATGGCGGCGATCCCGCGGGGGCGTGCGCGCGACGCGCGTTAAAATCCGTCTCGCGCGACACCGCGCCGGTGCGCTAGGCGGGGTCGGGGTCAGGGGCGGTCGTGGCACACGGCCCGCGACCCGGTGCTGGCCCCTAAAACTGGACGTTTGCCGATCATGACAGTGAGATGGATGCAGGCGGGGCTGGTCGGAGCGCTGGTAGCGGGGTTGGGGTTCGCGACGCCGGCTGGTGCGGCACAGACCAGTGTCGCACCGTCCGTGCCATCACCGATCGCGTCGGTGTCGACGCCGGTCCCGGTCCCGGTCGATGCCCTGCAACTTCAGCTCCCCGTCGATGCGGCGATGCAGGACGCGGCGGAATATGCGCGGCGGTTCGGCGTGCCGCTCGATGTCGCGCTCCACCGGATGCGGGCGCAGGCGGCGACGATTCCTGTCACCGATGCGCTGCGCCGCGAATTCGCGGATCGACTCGCGGGCATCGCGGTCGAGCATGACCCGGCCTACCGGATCGTGGTGCTGCTGACCGGCACCGACCCGGTCGCGGACCGCGTCGTCGAGGCGGGGGGGATGAGCGTCCCGCTGGTGTTCCGGACCGGCGCGGCGGCCACGCTCGACCGGATCCTCGGCCAGATCCGCACCTTCCAGGCGGCGATCCGCGCTGCGCTTCCGCATCCCCCCGGCATCGGAGCGGATCAGCGAACGGGTACACTCGTCGTGATGGTCGCGACCGCGGACCTTGCGCTCGACCGGGATGGCGCACTTACCGCGAAGTTCGCCGATATGACCGGCGTTCCCGTGCGGATCGAAGCCAGCGATCGCCCGATGCTGCCGATGGCGCTTCAGACGAGCGTAACGGCCACGCCGGGCGCCACAGTGCCCGGGATCCCAGTGGCGACGATCCCGCCTGTCGACGCGGTGACCGTGATGCCGGACGTCGCGGGCGGGGGGCGGGTGGTCGGGACGGTCGACGGCCGGCGCTATATCTGCACGACGGGATTCGTCGTCACCGATGGCGTCGCGGATGCGATCGCCACCGCCGCGCATTGTCCCGACACGCTCGATTATGTCGGGCGGCCGCCGGCGGGCACGGAGCGGCGGGCGATCGCGCTGCCCTATGTCGGCCAATGGGGCTGGGGGTATCAGGACGTCCAGATCAATCGGGCGCCCGCGCTGCCGGCGACTGCGCCACGGCTGCCCGCCTTCTTCGCCGATACCGCCAAGACCCGGCTCCGCACCGTCGCGACGTGGCGCAACCGGACCAGCACGCGCGCGGGCGACTTCGTCTGTCACCGCGGCGAGCGTACCGGCTATAGCTGTGCGCCGGTCGCGATGGTCGATTTTGCCCCCGCGGGCGATCTGTGCGGCGGCGCGTGCCTGCCGACCTGGGTCGCGGTCGAGGGGCCGACATGCAAGTCGGGTGACAGCGGCGCGCCGGTTTTCGAAGGGCAGGTCGCACTCGGCCTCGTCAAGGGCGGCACCTACCGCGCCGATGGCAGCTGCCTCTTCTATTATTACATGTCGACCGACTATCTGCCGCCCGGCTGGACGCTCGCCTATCGCTGAGCGCAGACGCGCAGCCTAGAGGGGCAGGACGAACGCCGCCCCCGGAACCGCGACCCGGGCGACATGCGGCCCGAGCAGCCCGTCCGCGTCGATCGGCAGCAGCGTCACGCATTCGTCCTTCTCGTTCGCGATCACCATCAGGCCCTCGTCCTCCAACAGCACGCAATGACGTGGATACGCCGCCCCGGCCGGTGCATGCTGGATCAGCCGCGGGTCGCCTTTCGCGTCGAGCGCGAAGACCGCGATGCTGTCATGCCCGCGGTTGGAGACATAGAGCTGGTCCCCCGCCGCGTTGATCGCCAGATGCGCGACGATGCTCGGACCCTCATACTCCTCGGGCAGCGTCGACACGGTCCTCGCCGCCGAGAACCGACCCTCGCCGCCGACCAGCACGGTCAGCGTGTTCGCAAGTTCGTTGGCAAGATACGCCACGCGCCGCACATGCGGATGCAGCAACAGATGGCGTGGCCCCGACCCCGCTGGCGCGTGAAAGGCTGTGCCGGCCGCCCGTACACGGTTGCCGCCCGGCGCCGGCGCCACCGCGAAGGCGCGGATCTCGTCGGTCCCCAGATCGGTTGCATAGAGCCAGCGATCATCGGCATCGAACCCGACCCAATGTGCGTGCGGGCTCGCCTGACGCTCGCGGTTCGGACCAGATCCGCTATGGGCAAAGATGTGCGCTGGCGCGATCGGCAGGCCGTTGGAATCGAGGTCCAGGATCGACACGCTCCCGCTCGCATAATTGGCGACGGCGAGCAGGCTCTGGTCGTGGCTCAGCGCGAGATGACAAGGCGCGTTCCCATCGACCGCCACGCGGGCGATCTGTCGCCAGCCGTCGGCGGTCGCGCGATACACGCCGATCGCGCCGTCATCGCGCTCGTCGACGAGATAATGGAGGTCATGGCGCAGCGAATGGACGCCGAAGGACACGTTTATCGCGTCAGGATAAGGCATGCCGGTCGACCAGCCATCGCCGTGTCGCAGGGGGTGCAGCCCGCCGCGATTGGTGCCGATCCAGAGGTCGGCGGGTCGTCTCACAGGGCATTCGCCCCGTGTCGACACCGCCGGGATCCTCCGACCAGCGGGGCCGCGTGGACGCGGCCCCGGTTGATCACTTGCCGCGCAGCGTGTTGAGCAGCGCGATGCCGACGACACCGACCAGCGCCGCGGTGGCGAACGGACGATCCTTGGCAAACGCACGCGCCTTGTCGGCGAGCGGGGCGACAGTGTCGGTCGCGGTGCCGATCGCCTTGTTCGCAGTGCCTGCAATCTGATCGGCGACGCCGCCGGCCTGGAGCGAGCTGTCGCCCGTTGCATTGCCTGCTGCCTGCTTCACCGAACCGAGCAGATCCTGGCCTTCACCCTTCAAGGTCGTCGTGTTCATGCTAAACTCCTATGCTGGACGGCATCCGGAACGAATGCGCTCGGACCGCTGAACGGCCGACACGCCAAGATGTGCCATCGACCTGCGTATAAACCGCCTGCGCAGGGTCGAGCGGCCCGTTACCAGCGATACCCGATCGTTGCCTGCACGGTGCGGCGGTTGCCGTACCAGCACCAGGCATAGTTGGCGAAGCAGCTCGTCAGATACTTCTTGTCGAACAGGTTGGTCGCGTTGACGCCGAGATCGACATTGGCGAGCCGCGGGCTGAGCTTGCCCAGATCGTAGCGCAGCAGCGCGTCGAACACCGTATAGGCGGGTGAATAGCGCGCGACGCCGTCCGAATAGAAATCGGCATAGGTCTTGTCGACGTGCCGCACCGCGCCGCCGATCGCGAAGCCCGATGCCGGCCCCTCGGTCGGCGCCCATTCAAGGTTCGCCGAGATCCCGCCGCGCCCGACCGTCGCGAGCGGCAGGCCGATATTGGCGGCAACGACGTCCTCGACCTTCTTCACGCGCTGGCGGCTATACGCGAGCTTGGCATTGAACCCGTAGGGCAGCGGCGCGCTCGCCTCGACCTCGATACCCTGCGACCGCACCTTGCCGATCTGCTCCGCGGTGAAATCGGGATTGGACACGACGACATTGGTCTGCTCGATCCGGAACCAGGCCGCGGTGACGAGGATCGACGTGCCGGTCGGCTGATATTTCGCCCCCGCCTCGATCTGCTTGCCGAGCGACGGCTTCGCGGGGCTGCCGTCGCTAAGAAGCGCATTCTCCGGCTGGAACGAGGTCGAGTAGCTCGCATAGGGCGCAAGCCCGAACGGCAGCAGGTACAGCGCGCCCGCGCGCCAGGTGAACTTCTCGTCCTTCTGCGCCTGGCCGTCGCGCGCCTGGCGGGCCCAGTCCTGGCGGCCGCTTAGCGTCACGCGCAGCCCGCCGACCGCGATCTGGTCCTGCGCATAGATCCCCTGCTGGCGCTGGCGGACATTGGCCGAGCCGATGCCAAAGGACCCTTGGACATCGGCTGGCGTCTGCGGCGTGGGCATCGTGCCATAGACCGGGTTGAAAACGTCGATCGGCGTCCCGCCGCCAAAGGCCGAGAGCCCCGCCGAATGCGCGACCTGACGGTCGACCCCGAACAACAGGTTGTGCGTGACGGGGCCAGTGACGACCTTGCCCGTCAGCTGATTGTCGAACGTCCAGTTGTTGAGCTGCTCCCGCGTCGAATAGGAGGACCGGGCATACAGCGTCGGCGCTACCGCGAGCGGATCGACCGCGGGTCCACTGGTATAGACCAGCCCCATCCGGCTCTTCACATATTGATAGCGCCCCGACGAGCGCAGCGCCCAGCCGCTACCGAAATCGTGATTGAAGATATAGGTCAGCGCGGCCTGTTCGCGACGGAAGAAGTCCCCGGGCTCGCCACCATAGAATTTGGTCGAGATCTTGCCTGCCGGGTTGTCGATCAGCGTCCCGAGCGTCGGGAACACCCCGTAATTGCCATTGAACGGATCGTGCGAATAGGCGCCGAGCAGCGTGAAGCTGGTGCTGCTGCCCGCGCCGGCGGTCACCGCGGCGGAGATCGTCTGGCGTTCGCGCTTGCCCTGACCCTGGGTCTGCTGGTCGTCGGCGCCGTTCGCGCTGCCATAGATGCGCCACAGCACGTCGTTCCCCGCGCGCCCGCCGATATCGGCGTCGACGCGGTACAGGTCATAGCTGCCATAGGTGCCGCTGACCGCGCCATAGAGGGCGCGGTCGAGCGGCAGCTTGCTGACCTCCGCGACCAGACCGCCCGGGCTCGACTGGCCATAGAGCACCGACGCCGGGCCCTTGATAATCTCGACCCGATCGAGCCGCGACACGTCGACCTGCGGCACCGCATAGCCGGTCGCGCTGCCGAACTGGCGCAGGCCGTCGAGATAGACCGGTGCGTCGAACCCGCGCAGCTTGAACTGGTCGTATACCTCGGCGGATGCACCGCGCGTCTCGGGTGTCACGCCCGCGACGAAGCGCAGCGCCTGATTGAGGTTCTGCAGCCCCAGCCCGGCAATGTCGGCGGCGCTGATCACGCTGATCGACTGCGGCGTCTCGACGATCGGCGTTGCGCTCTTCGTCCCCGACGACGCGATCGTCGTTGCCTTCTCGCCGGTCACGACGATCACGCCGTGATCCTGCGGCTCGGACGCGTCGGACGCGTCGGACGCGTCGGACGCGTCAGACTCGTCGGTGCTTGTTGCGGCTGCCACAGACGCGTTGGGGGTCGTGTCATCCGGGGCGGACCCGGCCCAGGCCGGTGTTGCGGACAGCGCGGCCGTGAGAATGGTGCCGGCTAGCAGCAGGCGGGCGAAGCGACGATCGGACATGAAAAACCCCTTTCCGACTCGCTACTGTTGTCGCGACTGATTTGCAATAGCGTTGCGACCGATTCGCAAATTGCGTTTTCAGTGGCTTGGAAAAGCGGTTCACCGTTCGCGTCTGAGCGGTGGTCCTGATAGGGTGTTGCCATGGACTTCTTCCCCGCCCTTACCGACGCGCACCGCGCGTTCGTCGAACGCCAGCCCGTGTTCTTCGTCGCGACCGCGGCCGAGGGTGCGCGGATCAACCTCAGCCCGAAGGGCATGGACAGCTTCCGCGTGCTCGACGCTGGCACCGTCGCCTATCTCGACGTCGGTGGCTCGGGGAACGAGACCAATGCGCATCTCACTGCCGACGGACGCATCACGATCATGTTCTGCGCGTTCGACCGCCCCGCGCTCATCTTCCGCATCTATGGGCACGGCACCGCGGTGCTGCCGCAGGACGATCGCTGGGACGCGCTCTATGCGCAGTTCACGCCGTTGCCGGGTACGCGGCAGATCTTCGAGATCGCGGTCGATCAGGTGCAGACGAGCTGCGGTTGGGGCGTGCCCGTCATGACGCTCGATCGCGAACGCCAGACACTGTCCAAATATCATGCCGGGCAGAGCGATGCCGAACGGCTCGCCGAATGGGCCGAACATCCGCGCAGCATCGACGGCCTGCCGACGCGCGTGCCGACCATCGCACCCGCCGCGACCGGTGCAGCCCGATGAGTCTCGCCGAGCTTGGCCGCTACAGCCGCAACGAGGCGCTGATCATCGCCGGTCGGCTCGAAAGCGAGGGCATTGCCGCGATCGTGTTCGACGGCGACATGGCGATCGGCGACGGCAGCGATCTGCTGATCCCGGTCCGCGTGATGGTCGATGCCGACGATTTCGCCGAGGCGCGCGCGATCATTCCCGACCGCTGACCGGAAAACTGCCCGACGGCGCGCTGCCCGTTTTTAAGGCAATCGTCGCGCGCTGCACAGTTTCTAACGGCCCGGCGCGCCTGGCACGCCGTCCCCGCCCCGTCCCGCACCCTGCCGGTAAACTGGCACGGTCGTTGCGTTGTGTTCGACGTAACAAGGGGAAGGGGCGCGATGAAACTCGTCATTGCCATCATCAAGCCGTTCAAGCTCGACGAGGTGCGCGAAGCGCTCACCACGCTCGGCGTGGCGGGCATGACGGTCACCGAGGTCAAGGGGTTCGGCCGGCAAAAGGGTCAGACCGAGATTTATCGCGGTGCCGAATACACGACCAACATGGTGCCCAAGATCAAGGTCGAGGTCGTGTGCGCGACGAGCCTGGTGGATCGCGTGGTCGAGGCGATCCAGGCATCCGCCAACACCGGCGCGATCGGCGATGGCAAGATCTTTGTGGTCGACGTCAGCCAGGCGGTGCGCATCCGCACCGGCGAAACCGACGACTCGGCGCTCTGAGGGGAGGGGGACACGATGAAGCATGACATGAAGACAGCCGCCGCGGCGGTTCTGGGGTTCGGTGCCGCGCTAGTCGCCGCCGCGCCCGCCTTTGCGCAGACGGTCGTCGCACCCGCGGCCGCGCCCGTCGTCGCCACCGTCAACAAGGGCGATACCGCCTGGATGATGACCTCGACGATCCTCGTCCTGATGATGATCCTGCCGGGTCTCGCGCTGTTCTACGGCGGTCTCACCCGGTCGAAGAACATGCTCTCGACGATGACGCAGATCGGCGCGGTCGCAGCGCTCGCGATGCTCATCTGGGTGATGTGGGGCTATACGCTGGCCTTCGGTCCCGACGTGACCAATCCGCTGCTCAGCAATTTCATCGGCAGTCTCGACAAGGCGTTCCTCAAGGGGATCACCCCGGCCTCGCAGGCGGCGACCTTCACCGCGGGCGTCGAAATTCCCGAATATGTCTTTGTCTGTTTCCAGATGACCTTCGCCGCGATCACGATCGCACTGGTGCTGGGCTCGGTCGTCGAGCGGATGAAATTCTCCGCGGTGATGGTGTTCGGCCTGGTCTGGCTGACGATCGTCTATTTCCCGATCGCGCACATGGTCTGGGCCGCATCGGGCTATTTCTTCAAGGCCGGCGCGCTCGATTTCGCGGGCGGGACCGTCGTCCACATCAACGCAGGCGTCTCCGCGCTGGTCGCCGCACTGATGCTCGGCAAGCGGATCGGCTATCCCAAGGAGCCGATGGCGCCGCATTCGCTGGTGATGACCGGGATCGGCACCGGGCTGCTCTGGGTGGGCTGGTTCGGCTTCAACGCCGGCTCCGCGCTCGAGGCGAACGGGTCGGCTGCACTGGCGATGATCAACACCTTCGTCGCGACTGCGTCGGCCGCGTTGTTCTGGATGCTTGCCGAGCGGCTGTCGGGTCACAAGGGGTCGGCGCTCGGCTTCTGCTCGGGCATCGTCGCAGGGCTGGTCGCGGTGACGCCGGCAGCGGGCAATTCCGGCCCGTTCGGCGCGATCGTGCTGGGCGCGATCGCCTCGCTGATCTGCTTCATGGCGGTGTCGAAGATCAAGCCGCTGCTCGGCTATGACGACTCGCTCGACGCGTTCGGCATCCACGGCATCGGCGGCATGGTCGGCGCGATCGGCACTGCGGTGGTCTATGCGCCGTCGCTCGGTGGCCCGGGTGCCGCCGACTATGCGATCGGCGCCAAGCTGCTGGTGCAGATCCAGGCGGTTCTCGTCACGATCATCTGGGCCTCGGTTGGCACCGTGATCGCGATCCTGATCGCCAAGGCGGTCACCGGCCTGCGCGTCTCGCCCGAAGTCGAGGTCGAGGGTCTCGACATCGGCGAGCATGGCGAGCGTGCCTATAACTGACCCTGTTCGGTAGCGGGCCGCCCGAGCCCGCACCCACGATGTTCCTCCTGCGGACAACCTGGCCCGGTGCGCACAACGCACCGGGTCTTTTTTTGCGTGTCGATCGCGGTGCCGGCAGGGTGGCCGCTAGACGCCGATGTTCCTGGGAGCCAGCCGCCGGATATCGAGCACGTCGACCCGCGAGAGCATCACCGCGCCGAGCGTCCGGTCGCCGGTCTCGACGAGGATTCCCTCCTGCGTCGCGCGCACCGTCCGCCAGGTGACCTCGCGCACCGCGATCCGCTTGCCGACACGCTTGACCGCGGCGACACGGCCATCGTCCGCGACGGCGAGCGCACCGCGCCCATCGGCGCCGACGACGGCCCCTGACACGGCAAAGCCCGGCAGTTGCGCCTGCGCCGCCTCGGCGGCCTCCTCGGCGGTCTCGATCCGTATCACGCGCCGTTTCCGGGCCGTTGCCCAGCCGATACCGCCGACCGACGCCACCAATGCCGCGACCGCAGCCCCGATCACCGCGGGGCCGAGCGCGATCGGGATCATCGCGGCCCTGCGAGCGCGTCCAGCATCGGGCGGATCCCGCGCAGGTCATAGCCCGCGTCCTCGGCCTGCGCGAGCAGCAGGTTGGGATTGCGCCCCGCCTTAGCCGCGGCCAGCGCCCACAGATTGCAGCTCCGCGTGCCCGACCGGCAATAGGCGAGGACGGGGCCTTTGGCCTCGGTCAGCGCCTGGGTCATCGCGTCGATCTGTGGATGCGAAAAGCCCGCATGCGTCACCGGGATCGCGACATAGTTCAGGCCGGCTGCCTCGGCCGCCGCACGGATCGCGTCGCCCGAAGGCTGTCCCGCATCCTCGTCGTCGGGGCGGTTGTTGACGATCGTCTTGAACCCCGCCGCGGCAATGTCCGCGACCTGTTCGACCGCGATCTGCGGCGCGACCGAAATGCTTTCGTTGATGTGCCGGATCATGCGGACTCGCGGATAACTGCCAGAAAGGCATCCCCATAGGCGTCGAGCTTGCGCGCGCCAATGCCCGATAGCACCGCGAGCGCCGCGCGCGACGCGGGCCGCTGCGCCGCCATGTCACGCAGCACCGAATCGTGGAAGATCACATAGGGTGGAACGCCCGCGTCCTTCGCCAGATCGCGGCGGCATACGCGCAGCGCCTCGAACAGCGGATCGTCGACCGGGTTCGGCACGGCCCCCGGTGCCGCCTTGCGCCGCCGCTCGCGCTTGGGCGGCACGATCACCGACAGCGCCGCCTCGCCTTTCAGGATCGCCTTGGCCGCAGGCCCGAATTCGAGCCCGCCGTGTGGATTGGTGCGCAGCGCATCCTTCAACATCAGCGCGCGCGAGACCGGTTTCAGCAACGCCACCTCGTCGCCCTCGACGATCCCGTACACCGACAACGCCTCATGCCCGTTCATCAGGCTGCGCTCCGACGACACGCCGGTCAGGATGCCCTCGATATAGCCGACGCCGAACATCTGCCCGGTCCGGAACACCGCCGACAGGAATTTCCGCGCGGTCTCGGTCGCGTCCACCGCGTCGACATTGCCGAGGCAATTGTCGCAATTGCCGCAATCCTCCAGCCGCTCCTCACCGAAATGCTTGAGCAGGATGCGGCGCCTGCACCCTGCGGTCTCGACCAGCCCACCCATCGCGGTCAGCCGCTGGCGCTCGCCCGCCTGCCGCTCGGGCTCGACCTCGCCGATCCGCTGGCGCGCGCGCGCGAAATCCTCCGCACCCCAGAACAGATGCGCGATCGCCGGATCGCCGTCGCGCCCCGCGCGCCCCGTCTCCTGATAATAGGCCTCGATCGATTTCGGCAGCCCGGCATGCGCGACGAAGCGCACGTCGGGCTTGTCGATCCCCATCCCGAACGCGACCGTGGCACAGATCACCATGTCCTCGCTCGCGACGAAATCCGCCTGGTTCTTCGCACGGACCTGCGGATCGAGCCCGGCATGATAAGCGCGCGTCGGCCGCCCGCTGCGCCCCAGCGCCTCGGCGAGCTTCTCGGTTGCCGCGCGCGTCTGCGCATAGACGATCCCCGGCCCCGGGATCTTCTCGAGGATGTCGGCGATCTGCCGGTTGACGTTGTCGCGCGTCGAAATCGCATAGCGGATGTTCGGCCGGTCGAACCCCGACACGATCAGCCCCTCGCGCGAAATCCCCAGCTGTTCGAGGATATCCGCGCGCGTGTGCGCATCCGCCGTCGCGGTCAGCGCGAGCCGCGGCACATCGGGAAAGCTGTCAAGCAGCGGCCGGAGCAACCGATAGTCGGGCCGGAAGTCATGTCCCCATTCGCTCACGCAATGCGCCTCGTCGATCGCGAACAGCGAGAGCTTCGCCTGCGACAGCAGATTGCGGAAACTCTCGTTCGAGGCCCGCTCGGGCGCGACGTAGAGCAGGTCGAGATCGCCCGCCCGGAACCGCGCGATCGTCTCCTCGCGATTTGTATCGACCGAGGTCAGCGTCGCCGCCTTGATCCCGACCGCGGTCGCGGCACGCAGCTGGTCGTGCATCAGCGCGATCAGCGGCGACACGACCACGCACGTCCCCTCGAGCATCGTTGCCGGCAACTGGTAGCACAGCGACTTGCCTGCACCGGTCGGCATCACCGCCAGAGTCCGCTGCCCCGCGAGCACGCGGTCGACGACATCGCGCTGCACGCCACGAAAATCAGGAAAGCCGAAGATGCGCTGGAGATCGGGAAGGGGGTCGAGTGCCATCGCCGTCTAGGTAGCGATCCCCGCTGCGATGTCGAGGATAGCGCGGGCCTTATCGCGCCGGTGCACCAGGGTCTGTCATCCCGACCAGATAGCATGCACCTCCCCGGCGGAGGCCGGGGCCCAGTTGGAAAGGTGGTCGTAACGACGGGACGTCCTTTGTCAGCAACGTCTCCCAACTGGACCCCGGCCTCCGCCGGGGAGGCATACATTCATACTCGTGGCGAATGCGGTTGCGGTCGTCGAGCGATGTGCAACACCCCTCGCGATCGATTGGTGGAGGTGGCATGAAAGGCTTTGGTTTGCGGAGCGGTGCCACGGCGCTCGTCTTGGTCGGGCTCGTCCCGATCGGCAGCGCGGGCTTCGCTGCGGACAAGCCTGTGGCGGTGCGAGACGTGCCGGTCGGTGGCATGATCGCCGCGACGATCGACGGCAGGCCGGTCACGCTCCGCGTCGATCCTGGCGCGCCCGGGCTGGTCCTCATGACCACCGCCGCCGCCGACCGGCTTAGGTTGAAAGGCGGCATGATGGAAATCGGCTATTCGGTGGGCGGAAAGGGCGCGATGCAGGCCACGACCGTGCGGCCGATGACGTTCGACGCCACCCGCGTGAAACGCCGGGTCGGCTTTCCCAGTCCCAAAAAAGGGTCTGCCGACGGTCGCTGGATCGGGCGTGTCTATGCGACCGTCGGCGATGGCAGCATCGGGCCGGGGTCGCTCCCCGAACCCGTCGTGCGTATCGCCCTCCACGCGCCGCGCGCGAGCGAACGGACGGTCGCACTGCCGATGGTCGATGGCGGCGGCCTGTTCGGACGGCTGTCGGGCGAATTCGCGCAGATCATGATCGGCGGCCAGCCAGTGCGCGTCCGCTTCGATCCCTATCACCCGCGCACCACGGTCACCGCCAACGCCGCGTCGCTGATCGCCGAGGCGCAGCGCGGCACGCTCGTCGGTACATTGGAGCCCGTCGAAATCGCTTTCGGCATCGTCCGGCCGGTGCGCACGATGATGCTCGCCACCGCGCTCCCGGTCGGCCCGCTGATGCTGTCGACGCTCGGCGTCCGCGCCAGCGACGTCGGCAGTGCCGTGTCGATTCCCGAAGCCGACGCCGCACCACCCGACCCCGACGAGATCGTCGTCACCGCCAAGGGCAAGTGCGACCCCAAACACGACCGCCTGACGCTCGGCGCGGACGTGCTCGATCACTGCTCCACGATCGTGTTCGACAGGCCGCAGAAGCAGGTACGGCTCACGTGCGGGTAACTGGCTAGGCTCGCACAATACACCACCCCGGCGAAGGCCGGGGTCCAGTTGGAGAGGGTGCAGTAACGGAGCGACGTCCTTCGTTATCGACGTCTGCCAACTGGGCCCCGGCCTTCGCCGGGGTGGAAGACGGTGGGACGACGCTATTCCGCCGCGAGCGCCCCCGCGTCATCACCCGCACGCTCCTGCGCCTGCCGGTTCCACATTTCCGCATACACGCCCTCGCGCCGCAGCAACTCGGCATGTGTGCCCTTCTCGACGATCCGCCCCGCCTCCAGCACGACGATCTGGTCCGCATGGACCACGGTCGACAGCCGGTGCGCGATCACGATCGTCGTGCGACCGCGCTCGATCGCCTCGAGCGTGTCGAGGATCTCCGCCTCGGTGCGGCTGTCGAGCGCGGACGTCGCCTCGTCGAGGATCAGGATCGGCGGGTTCTTCAGCAGCGTGCGTGCGATCGCCACGCGCTGCTTCTCGCCGCCCGACAGCTTCAGACCACGCTCGCCGACGCGCGTCGCATAGCCAAGCGGCTGGCGCTCGATAAAGCCCGCGATCGCCGCGCCCTTCGCCGCCGTCTCGACCTCGGGTATCTCCGCCCCCTCACGGCCATAGGCGATGTTGTAGCCGATCGTGTCGTTGAACAGCACCGTGTCCTGCGGGACGATCCCAATCGCCGCGCGCAGCGATGCCTGGCGGACCTGCGCAATGTCCTGTCCGTCGACGGTGATCCGCCCGCCCGTCAGGTCGTAGAAGCGGTAGAGCAGCCGCGCGAGCGTCGACTTGCCCGCGCCCGACGGCCCGACCACCGCGAGCGTCGATCCCGCGGGCACGTCGAGCTCGAGATCGCGCAGGATCGGCCGGCCCGCATCATAACCGAACGAGACATTCTCGAACCGGACATGACCCGCGCTGACCGCCAGCACGGGGGCGTCGGCCACGTCGACGACGGAAGCGGGCGTGTCGATCAGGTCGAACATCGCCGCCATGTCGAGCGCGCCCTGGCGGATCGTGCGATACACCATGCCGAGCAGGTCGAGCGGCCGGAATAGCTGCGCCAGCAGCGTGGAAACGAAGACCACGTCGCCCGCCGACGCCTCGCCCCGGCTCCACCGCCACACGACGAAGCCCATGCCGCCCGCGAGCATCAGATTGGTGATCAGCGCCTGGCCGAGGTTCAGCCATGCGAGCGAATTCTCGCTCTTCACCGCGGCTTCGGAATAGGCGGTGATCGCACTGTCATAGCGCTTCGCCTCGCGCTCCTCCGCGCCGAAATACTTGACCGTCTCGAAGTTCAGCAGCGAATCCACCGCATGCGCGACGGCACCGGTATCCAGGTCGTTCATGCGTGCGCGCAGCGCATTGCGCCAGTCGGTGACCATCCGCGTGAACGCGATATAGCCGACCACCATCACGACCGTCGCGACGACCAGCGGCCAGCCGAACTTGGTCCAGAACAGGCCCAGCACCAGCACGAGTTCGAACAGCGTCGGCGCAATGTTAAAGAGCAGGAAATAGAGCATCGTATCGATACTCTTGGTCCCGCGCTCGACCACCTTGGTCACTGCGCCAGTTCGGCGCGACAAATGGAAATCGAGGCTCAGCGCATGGAGATGGCGAAACACCTGCGCCGCCAGCCGCCGCGACGCGTCCTGTCCGACCCGCTCGAACACCGCGTTGCGCAGATTGTCGAACAGCGTCGTGCCGAACCGCGATGCGGCGTATCCGATCACCAGCAGCACGACGAGCGTCAGCGCGCCGCGGTCGTTCCCCGCCATCGCATCGACCGCATATTTCAGCGTGAACGCGGCACCGAAGACCTGCACCAGCTTCGATGCGATCACGAGCAGCATCGCGACGACGATCCGCGCCTTCAGCTTTGGCTGCCCCGCCGGCCACAGGAATGGCAGAAAGCGGCGCAGCGTCGGCAGCAACGGCTGGTCCGCGCGGGTGGAGGTGTAGGTATCAGGGGGCATTGCTGGTGGTGATGTAGGCGTGGTCAAGCCCCGGCGAAAGCGGTTGGCGGAACAATCCTGCCACTTCGTCGCTTTTCATACCGTGTCCAACGCCGGGCACGGCGATCCACTGGAGAATGAAATGGAACCGCTGTTCTACGTCATGGCCATCATGGGTTGCAGTGACGGCAATATGAACTGCACCGAGGCACGGGTCGTGCCAGCGCGGTACGAAACGATGGCGCAGTGCCGCGCGGCGCTTCCCGATCAGCTCGCGCAGAACACCGACGTCCCCTATCCAATGATCGGTGCCAACTGCCGCACCGCGGGCGCGCAGATCGCCGTGACAGGCAAGGCCAAGACCCGGGGCTGATATGTTGGTTCGAGCGAGTTTGAGTTCGTCACCTTCGCTCTCTCTTCCCCGTTCGTGCTGAGCGAAGTCGAAGCACAGGTCCCGAACGGAGGCCCTTCGACTTCGCTCAAGGCGAACGGATGAGGGGTGAAAGACTAAGCTATCGCGGTCGTGTCCACAGCCTCGGATCGCGCGGCGTACGCGGATACAACCGCTCCCGCGCCGCCGCCTCCCGCGCGGCTTTCGCGATAAACCCCAGCTTCTGCGCCCCCGACGTCGTAACGCGGTGATCCCAGGCATGCTCGCCACGCGCTGCGACGGTCCGCCCGATGGCGCCATAGATACCGGCCGCGGACAGCACGGCCCAGGCCGATCGGAACGATAGCGCGGGCGTGCCCTCCCGTGCGCTCGCCTCGAACGCCGCCGCGCGGTCCGCCATCCGTTTCGTGAGCACCGCGAGGCGCGCGCGGAATGGCGGCTTCATGTGCTGGCCGGGCGGAAAGTCCATCTCGACGAGCCAGTCTTCGGGCAGGTAGCAGCGCCCGACCCGGTCATCCTCCTCGACATCGCGCATGATGTTGGCAAGCTGGAATGCCATCCCCAGGTCACAGGCGCGGTCGAGTGTGTCCTCGTCGTCGGGATCGACGCCCATCGCGATCGCCATCATGCAGCCGACGACGCCCGCGACATGGTAGCAATATTTGTACAGGTCGTTTTCGGAGCGCGGTCGCCACTCGCGCGCATCGAGCGCGAAGCCCTCGACCAGATCGCGCGCGTACCGTTTGGGCATCCGCGTCTCGGCCGCGACGATCCGCAGCGCGTCGAATGCGGGTTCGCCGACGACCTCGCCCGCCAGCGCCTGCTCGGTCATCGCGGACAGCGTGACGAGCCGTGCCGGGGCATCGTCGACCACGGTCATGCCGTGCCCGTGATCCTGCCCGTCGGCGATATCGTCGCACCGTCGGCACCAGGCGTAGAGCAGCCACGCACGCTCGCGCGTCGGCTTGTCGAACAACAGGCTGGCGGCTGCGAAACTCTTCGAGCCGCGCGCGATCGACTCCTTCGCCGTCGCGACGATCGCTTCGCGGGTGGGGGAGGGGGAGGTCATGCCGCCACCTTTACTAACACCCCGGCGATGGCCGGGGCCCAATCGGAAAGGCCGGAGTAACGACGCGCAACGCTCACCAACTGATGTCCCCCAATTCGCCGGGGTGGTGCAGGTTCAAGTCAGATGCGAAGACGCTCACAGATCCGACGCGTTCATCCGGACGATCGGCTGTGTCGGCACATGCTCCGCCATCCGGTCGAGCAGCAGGTCGAGCGTATCCGCGACGATCAGCAGATCACGGTGCTGCGGTCGCAGGAAGCCGACCTCGCCCATCTTGTCCCAGAACGCGATCAGATGGTCGTAATAGCCCGCGGTGTTGAGCAGCCCGACGGGTTCCGCATGATAGCCGAGCTGCGCCCAACTCAGCGCCTCCCACAGCTCGTCCATCGTGCCCGTACCGCCGGGGATCGTCACGAACCCGTCCGACAGGTCGGTGAACATCTGCTTGCGCTGGTGCATCCCCTGCACGACGTGGAGCTCGGTCAGCCCGCGATGCGCGACTTCGGCATCGACCAGCGCCTGCGGGATCACGCCGATCACCTCGCCGCCACCCGCGAGCGCACCGTCGGCGATCGCGCCCATCAGGCCGGTGCGGCCACCGCCATAGACAAGGCCGATTCCGCGCTCGGCAAAGGTCCGCCCCAGCGCGCGTGCGCCTTCGATATACAGGGGATCAGCCGGCGTCGCCGACCCGCAATACACAGCAAGTCTTTTCATGTGGCCTCGCTAGGGGAAGCGCGCGTGGTGCCGCAAGAAAAGAATGGGTTCGCGCGGAGACGCGGAGGCGCGAAGTTGCAGCAAGGGTCGCGGAGCGACTTTATACCATGATGACGTACAGCCGAGAGGTCTTCCGACCGATAGGCTGGACGCACCATCCCCGCGCCTCCGCGTCTCCGCGCGAACAAACCCTTACTGCTCGCCCTCAAGCATCAGCCGCGCCGTCGCCTTCGCACTCCCGACGACGCCCGGAATCCCCGCCCCCGGGTGAGTCCCCGCACCAACGAAGTACAGGTTCGGGATATGATCGTCGCGGTTGTGCACGCGGAAATAGGCGCTCTGCGTCAGCACCGGCTCGAGCGAGAAGGCCGAGCCCAGATGCGCGTTCAGATCCTGCGCGAAATCCTTCGGCGCATAGCTGAACTTGGTCACGATCCGGTCGTGGATGTCCGGGATCAACCGCCGGCCGATCTCGTCGAGGATCCGCTTCTCCAGGATCGGGCCGATCTCGTCCCAGTCGACCGGGAACTTGCCGAGATGCGGCACCGGCGCGAGCGCGTAGAAGGTCGAATGCCCCTCCGGCGCCAGGCTGGGATCGGTGACGGTCGGGTGGTGAAGATAGAGCGAGAAATCTTCCGCCAGCACGCCGTGATCGTAAATGTCCGACAGCAGCCCCTTATAGCGCGGGCCGAACAGGATCATGTGGTGCGGAATACCCGGCCACGTGCCCTTGATCCCGAAATGCACGACGAACAGCGACGGGCTGTACTTCTTGCGTTCGAGCGACGCCTTGGTCCGCTGTCCGCTGCGCGACGTCGCCAGCAGGTCGCGATAGGTGTGCATGATGTCGCTGTTCGCCGCCACCGCATCCGCCTGGCCCGACCAGCCGCTCGCCGTCGTGACCCCGGTCGCGCGGTCGCCCAGCGTCTCGATCGACGTCACCGGGTCGTCGAGCCGCAGCACGCCGCCCAGCCGTTCGAACTGGGTCACCAGCGCCGCGACCAGCCGGTTGGTGCCGCCCCGCGCGAACCATACGCCGCCATCGCGCTCGAGCTTGTGGATCAGCGCATAGATCGCGCTCGTCGTCATCGGATTGCCGCCGACGAGGAGCGTGTGGAACGAGAGCGCCTCGCGCAGCTTCTCGGACTTCACGAAGCTCGACACGATCGAATAGACCGAGCGCCAGGCCTGGTATTTCGCCAGTGCCGGCGCCGCCTTAATCATCGACCCGAAGTCGAGAAACGCGACATGGCCGAGCTTCTCATAGCCTTCGTGAAACACGCCGGCGGAATAGGCGAGGAACTTTTCATAGCCCGCCCAGTCGCCCGGGTGCAGCTTCTCGATCTCCGCCCGCATCTGCGTATCGTCGTTGGTATAATCGAAATTCGTCCCGTCCGCCCAGTTCAGCCGGTAGAAGGGCAGCACCGGATCGAGCGTCACGTCCGCGCTCATGTCGTGCCCGCTCAGCGCCCATAGCTCGCGCAGGCACTCGGGATCGGTGATGACGGTCGGGCCGGCATCGAAGGTGAAGCCGTCGCGCTCCCAGTAATAACCACGCCCGCCCGGCTTGTCGCGGCTCTCGACGATGGTCGTCTGGACGCCTGCGGATTGCAGCCGGATCGCGAGCGCCAGCCCGCCAAACCCTGCGCCGATGACGATAGCTGTCTTCATGATCTCATACTGCCTGCGATGGCGCGGACGGCGCGCACGATGGGGACGGGGGGCTTGCCGGTCAGGATCCGCGCCTTGTCGGTCATGGTCGAACGTCCGGCATAGAAACGGCCTATCAGCGAAGGGGAGAGGCGATAGAAGCGCTCGAGGATCCGGTAGCGTTCCTCGGGCTCCGCCGCACGGAACAGCATCGTGTCGAGCATCCGGTAGAAACCGCGGCTCTTCCACGTCGCCTGCGCCATCGCATAGGTCGCGTCATGCAGCCGTGCGCCCGAGAAATCCCCCAGCGCCGCAATCATCGACGCGGTCCGCACCGCATCGGGCAGCGAATAGCCGGTGGTCGGGTGGAACATCCCCGCGCGCATCCCCGCCTTGGCGACGCGCGCGCCGGTCGAGCGCCAATAGGCCTCGAAATCGCCGCCCATCGCCACCGGCAGCACGCCCGATTCCTCGCGCTCGATCCGCTTCACCGACCAGCCGCGCTCGGCGACATAGGCGTCGATCCGGTCGCGCAGCACGGGCAGATCGAGATCGGGCGTGTCGCTGTAATAGGTGTCCTCGACGAACATCCGCCGCGCCTTGAATGGCAGGCAATAGACGAAGCGATAGCCGTCGAGCTGTTCGACGCCCGCATCCATGACCATCGGCCGCGGTGCCTTGTGCATCGCGTCGAGCAGCAGCTCGCGTCCGAGAAATTTCTGCCACGCCAGATCGAGCAGCGTGAGGTCGCCCGGCCCGCGCGCGTCGATCACCCCGGTCGCCTCGATCCGGTCGCCGTCGCTCAGCACCACCGCGGTCGCGCTCGCGCCGCTCACCTTGCGGTCGAGCATCAGCGCGTGCGGCGGCAGGACGCGGCGTACCTCGCGGTCGAGCTGGACGCTCTCGATCGAATTGTAACGCGCGTCGATGGTCCGCGCATGCCCTGGAAAGCGCACGTCATAGCCCTGCCAGCCATGCACCACGAGCGGCGCGACGATCCAGCGGTCCGCCGCCGCCACGTCGCTGTCGAAGAACGACCAGAGGTGGTTGCCGCCGACCGTCGGGGCGGCATCGACCAGCCGCACGTCGAGCGCCGGATGCTTCGCTTTGAGCGCCAGCGCGATCATCCCGCCGGCCAGGCCCGCGCCAACGATCGCGACGTCGCAGGAGATCGTCGATGCCATGGCTCCGACTAGCGCAAACCGGCGCCTGCGAAAACAGCCTTTCCCGCCCAATCGCACGCGAAGACAACCTGCATTGCCGGCCCGGCGGCCTCTCCCGCCACCGGGGCGATCCCCCGCACGTCATCGCCTTCCGCTGCCACCACGTGACGGACGCGAAGGGACGGGGGACGTCAGGTCGGGCATGGCGCGCCGCCGCCATCTCCGCCACTATGTCCATGCCAGATCCGGAGCCGCCATGCCCCCCTCACACCCGACCGACGCTTCGCCAGCACCGCACGCCGGCGATCCCGGCCCCCGCCACCCCCAGGCCCCGACGCTGGCCACGTCGCGCCTGACGCTGACCGGCCATGTCCTTGCCGATCTCGACGACTGCGCCGCGATGTGGGCCGACGCCCGCGTCTATGCGATGATCGGCGGCACGCCACGCAGTCGCGAGGAGGTGTGGATCCGGTTGCTCCGGTCGATCGGGCAGTGGACGGCGTTCGGCTATGGCAGCTGGATCGTGCGCGAGACTGTGACCGGCCGGCTGATCGGCGAGATGGGGCTGATCGAAGCGCGGCGCGCGATCCTGCCGCCGATCGACGGTCCCGGTGCGATCGGCCCCGAAATGGGCTGGACCCTGACCGGCGACGCGCAGGGACAGGGTTATGCGTCGGAGGCGATGGCGGCGGTCCTGGCCTGGGCCGACCCGCGCATCGCCGCCACGACCTGCATCATCGACCCCGGCAACGCGCCCTCGCTCCGCCTCGCCGAGCGCCTCGGCTACCGCCTGCGCATCGAGGGTCGTTATCGTGACGCGCCGATCCTGATCCTCGACCGGCGCGCCTGACCTCGGTTCCGGACGCTCGGCGGACAGGTCGAGCGATGCTGGCCGAGGAACTGCGCGGGTTTTTGCGGTACCGGGCAGCCGCAAGTGGTCGCTGCTGCCCGGCACCGTGTGCGCCGCGCGCTCTTTTCCGGATCAGCCGAGAGCGCTCATGGCCATGTTTACGCGCTGGCGATCAGTTCGCCGTGACGTTGACGAACGGGTCATAGCTGTAGGTCTTGTTCGACATCGAGAAGACCACGCTGTATTGGTAGGACCCCGTTGCTGTGCCGTTGTTGATCACACAGGTCCAATAGACGACGCCCGCGGGCGTCGTCTGGTGTTCGAGATTCTGGAATACACTATTCGGCGGGTTCTGCGTGCATTGACCGGTAAACCCGGTGATCGCGATATTGTCGGCGGGATTGATGGGATAGACGGTCCACACCAACGTGTCACCGGCATTGCATGGCGTCGACAACTCGTTGCCACCCTCGGGCGTGCCTTCATAGCCCGTCGTGTCGATCATATACAGACCTTGGGTGATGGTCTGGCCACTGGCCGTCGACTGAGCTGTTTCCACATCCACAGCAATCATGATGTTGATGGTTGCCATATCCTCATCTCCCAAATTTATAGTATCGAGATGGCCTGTCTCTGACATGGCGTCGGACTTTCAAACAGGCGATATCGTCGTAATGGAGCAATGTTCTGCTATCAGGGTCTCAAATCTGTTGACCTGAAAAAAAATATCACATTGGGAGGCGTCAAATAAAGTTCGATAGATGAATTCGTGGCGCTGAATTCTGAAAAATCGATAAAGATATGATGAGGGTCCGGTGTTCCGACATAGAATGGGGCGGCGTTAGGTTTGCAGGCGCACAGGCCGTCGTGCTTTGCAGCCGCGTACCCGGATGCCGCCGGTTTCGATCATTTTGCGGGGGCGATAGACTAGAGTCAGTGCAAACAGGTGGAGCACCGGCCGGGCGTGGTCGACCGAGGGTCTGAATGGCAACGGCGTTCGATCCGGTCCCGGCGCTGTGATAATTCCGCTACGGGTCATTGCGATTCCGACCCTGGCGGTGCGCTCGGTTTGGCTCTGACGGTCATGACCGTTATGGAGGGGGCCAATCCGATGGGCCGGGAGGTTTTTCCCCGGTTCATGTGGAGGGGAGCATTGGGGACATGGCTGATCACGGCCAGCCACCATCAGCCACATCATGAACGATACAGGTGCAATTATGAGCTCATTTTCCGGTTCTGGGATCGGCTCTGCGGCACCGACCGGGAGCTCGGCGATGTCCGCAGATCGCATGCCAAGGCTGCCGCGCGTGCTGGCCGCGGCGGCGCTCTGGGCCGTTCTGGCGGCGGCGAGCCCGGTCACGCGGCTTGACGTCGAGGTCGACAATCTTCGCTCGGCCAAGGGCTTGATCCGTATCTGTCTGACCGCCGACCCCGATAATTTCCCCGCCTGTGTCGACGATGCCAAGGCGCTGACCCGGACCCTGCCCGCCGCGGTCCGGACGACGAGCTTTCCGGGCCTGCCGCAGCGCGGCTATGCGCTGGCGATCATCCATGACGAGAACAGCAACTCCAAGCTCGACACGATCGCGGGCATCCCGCGCGAGGGCTATGGCTTCTCGAACAACGCGGCGGTACGCTTCGGACCGCCGCGCTTTTCCGCGGCACGGTTCATGCTCGCCGGTGATGCCGAAATGCAACAGGTCAGGATGCGTTACATCTTCTGACGGATTGCAACGGACCGAATGGGGTTGCCCCGCGTTGCGCGGTGGAACCTTTTTGTCCGGAGCCCGTCCTTGCGCGCATTCTCACTCGTTCTGACTGCCGCAACCGCGGCCGTCGCCCTCGCCACGCCGGCACTTGCGCAGACGGATCCCAATCCGACCCCGCCAATCACCGATCCCGCCGACAACAACCGCATCACGCTGGGGCTCGGCGTCGCGTCGCTTCCCGATTACGAGGGTGCGGACAGCAACAGCTTCACCCCCGGCGCGGTCGCGATCGGCACGATCCGCGGGCATGACTTCTTCACGCGCGGTACGCAGCTCTACGTGAACCTGATCCCCAATACCGGGTCGGTCGGGATCAACTACGAAGTCGGCGTTATCGCCGCCGTCCGCACCGATCGCACGGGCCGGGTCGACAACCGGCAGGTCCGCGCGCTCGGCAAGATCGACACGGCCTATGAAGTCGGCGGCTTCGTCGGCATCGGCAAGACCGGCGTCATCACCAGCGATTACGACACGCTGACCGCGCGTGTCGCCTATATCCACGACGTGTCGGGCACGCACGACAGCTATGTCATCACCCCGCAGGTCAACTACACCACGCCGCTGTCGGTCCGCACCCTGGTCGCCTTCGGCCTGTCGGCGGATTATGCAGGCAAGGGCTTTGGCCGGACCTATGCCGCGGTCACGCCGATCGGCACGATCAACAGCGGTCTGCGCACCTATGACATCAACGACAGCGGCTTCCGCCGGGTCAACGTCTCCGCGTTTGCTTTGCAGAGCCTGTCGGGCGATCTGCGCCGCGGCTTCGGCGTCGGCGCAGGGGTGCTCTACGGCCGCATGCTCGGCAAGTACAAGGACAGCCCGATCGTCGCGGACGTCGGCGATGCCGACCAGTGGCTCGGCGCGGTGGGCCTGACCTACACCTTCTGATCGCAACCCGCCGATCGATCCGAAACCCCGTGCGGCCCGGCCGTGCGGGGTTTTTCCGTTTGCGCCCCCGTCCGTTGCGCCTATGCTCGCCCTACCCCGGGGGAGCGCCGATCCGCGCTTGAGAGGAAGGCAGGAGCCTTCGACCCGCTGAACCTGATCCGGTTGATACCGGCGGAGGGAGGGAGCGGTCGCCACAGAACCGCATGCCTTGCTCCGAGACCTTTAGGAGCAAGCGCATGGCCGATTACGATCCCCGCATCCCGACCGCCGACATCGGCGTCACCACCGGCCCGATCCGCGGCTCGCGCAAGATCCATGTCGCGGTGCCCTCCAGCCCCGACGTCCGCGTCGCGATGCGCGAGATCGTGCTCGACCCGAGCTGTTCCGAGCAGCCCTTGCGCGTCTACGACACCAGCGGTCCGTACACCGACCCCAGGGCGACGATCGACATGAACGCCGGCCTGCCGCAACTCCGCCGCCAGTGGATCGAGGCGCGCGGCGATGTCGAGAGCTACGACGCGCGGGAGATCCGGCCCGAGGACAATGGCCAGCTCGGCCCCGACCGCTCGGGCGGCGTCCCGCAATTCCCCGGCAGCATTGCACGCCCGTTGCGCGCCAGGGCCGGCGCCAATGTCAGCCAGATGCACTATGCCCGCCGCGGCATCATCACGCCCGAGATGGAATATGTCGCGACCCGCGAGAATCTCGGCCGCGCGATGCTGAAAGAGTATAAGCGCGACGGCGAGAGCTTCGGTGCGTCGATCCCCGACTTCGTCACCCCCGAATTCGTCCGCGACGAGGTCGCGCGCGGCCGCGCGATCATCCCCAACAACGTCAATCACCCCGAATCCGAGCCGATGGCGATCGGCCGCAACTTCCTGGTCAAGATCAACGCCAATATCGGCAACTCCGCGGTCGCGTCGAACGTCGCCGCCGAGGTCGACAAGCTCGTCTGGTCGATCCGCTGGGGCGCCGACACGGTGATGGACCTGAGCACCGGCCGCAACATCCACGACACGCGTGAATGGATCCTGCGCAACAGCCCCGTGCCGATCGGCACCGTGCCGATCTACCAGGCGCTCGAAAAGGTCGGCGGCGTCGCCGAGGAGCTGACGTGGGAGATCTTCCGCGACACGCTGATCGAACAGGCGGAGCAGGGCGTCGATTACTTCACGATCCACGCTGGCGTGCGCCTCGCCTATATCCCGATGACCGCCAAGCGGGTCACCGGCATCGTCTCGCGCGGCGGCTCGATCATGGCGAAATGGTGCCTCAGCCACCACAAGGAGAGCTTCCTCTACGAGCGCTTCGACGAGATCACCGAGATCATGAAGGCGTATGACATCGCCTATTCGCTCGGCGACGGGCTGCGCCCCGGCAGCATCGCCGACGCGAACGACGAGGCGCAGTTCAGCGAGCTCTACACGCTCGGCGAACTGACCCACCGCGCATGGAAGAGCGACGTCCAGGTGATGATCGAGGGCCCCGGCCATGTGCCGATGCACAAGATCAAGGAAAACATGGAAAAGCAGCTCGAGGTCTGCGGCGAGGCGCCCTTCTATACCTTGGGGCCGCTCACCACCGACATCGCGCCGGGTTATGACCATATCACCAGCGGGATCGGCGCGGCGCAGATCGGCTGGTACGGCACCGCAATGCTTTGCTACGTGACGCCCAAGGAGCATCTCGGCCTTCCTGACCGCGACGACGTGAAGGTCGGCGTCGTCACCTACAAGCTCGCCGCACACGCCGCCGATCTGGCGAAGGGGCATCCCGCCGCGCAGATGCGCGACGATGCGTTGAGCCGCGCGCGCTTCGAATTCCGCTGGCGCGATCAGTTCAACCTGAGCCTCGACCCCGATACGGCCGAGCAATATCACGACCAGACGCTTCCCGCAGAAGGCGCCAAGACCGCGCATTTCTGTTCGATGTGCGGTCCCAAATTCTGCTCGATGAAGATCACGCAGGAGGTGAGGGACTTCGCCGCCAAACAGAACGGCCCCGCCGACACGTTCCTCGCAGCCGATGTCAATCAGACCGACGCCAACCGCGCGATCTTTGCCAAGGGCGCGCATGCCGACGCGGAAAAGGGCATGGCGGAAATGAGCGAGAGGTTCCGCGAGAAGGGCAGCGAGATCTACCTTCCCGCAGACGTCTGATCCGCCACACCCCGAACTCCTCCCCCTGGCGGGGGGAGGATCAGGGGGTACGTCCGTTACCGCTTGCGCACGAACTCCGCGCGCAGCACCAGACCCTTGATCCCCTCGTAGCGACAGTCGATCTCCTGCGCGTCACCGGTCAGGCGGATCGCCTTGATCAGCGTGCCGCGCTTGAGCGTCTGGCCCGCGCCCTTGACGGTCAGGTCCTTGATCAGCGTCACCTGGTCGCCGTCCGCCAGCACGTTGCCGACCGAGTCGCGGACCACGACCGTGTCGTCGTCCGCCGCGCGGGTCGTGGATGCGGCGTCGGCGGCGACCCATTCGCCGCTGGCCTCGTCATAGACGTAATCGTCGTCCGCCATCGTCATCGTCCTGTTTCGTGCCGGATCACTTGAGCGTCGTCATCTCGACGGGCTTGCCCTTGGTCGTCGGGTTCGACGCGTTCGCCTTGGGCTCCTTCTCGGCCTTCGGCTTGCGGACTTCCTTGTTCGATTTCTTCTGGCTCTTGGCCATGATGCTGCCCTTCCGGCGGGGCGGAGCGCCCCGGGACGGCGACGATACACGCTTGCACTCGCGCATACCCGTAGATTCGGATCGCCAGATCGCCCCGGCAGTGCGGGCATCGCGGGCAACCTCGGCCCGGTCGGCGCGTTGGGATGAAAAGAGCATGAGGGGGCTGCGATGCATATCGGATCCGGGGCTGCGCCAATCACCCTGTCGCTGCGCGCTGGGATAGCAATGCTTGCCATGGCCGTGTCAGGCTGCAGTGCGGGCGACGATTCCCAGCAGACCGCTGCGGTCACCAATTTCACGCCGCCTGCCACGCGGACGCCGACCCCCGTGGCGGGGCAGGCGCAGACCACGCCGCTCACCGCCTATGTCGGCAAATATCCGCATGACGCGGTCGATGGCGTCGATTTCTTCGATCGCACCGAGGTGGCCGGCGGGTTGCTCGCGGTGGTCGACGATGCCCGGCTGCGGTTGCTGATCCGTGGGCGTTCGGGGCCGCAGACGCCGATCTTCCAACGGGGCAGGCGCATCGCCTCCTGGGGGTGCGAGGCGCATAACTGCGGCGATCACAACTGGATGGTCGCGATCGATCCGGCGGGTGGGACAGCGCAGGCCTGTTATCACGATGCCGGCACGATGCGCGATCAGAGCCGCTGGTATGCCGATGGCGCACCGGTCCTGCGCCCTGGCGCCTGTCCTTCGGAGGGTAACGATGCTTGAACACATGCCTGCCTGGCTCGGCCACGCACTTAAAGGATTGCGCGCTGGTGCCGACGCGTTGGTGATCGCCCGGTCCGGTCTCGGGTCGGGCGCGCAGGCCGGCACGGGGTTCGCGACGCTCGACCTGACCAGCCCCGCCTTTGCGCATGAGGGGCGGTTGCCGCCCCGGTTCACCGCCGATGGTGACGGGGTGTCGCCGCCGCTCCTCTGGAGCGCGCCGCCTGCGGGCACCGCCGCACTCGCGCTGATCGTCGAGGATGCGGATGCGCCGACGCCGCAACCGCTGGTTCACGCGATTGTCTGGCATATCGCTGCCGATCGGCTGCGACTGGCCGAGGGCGCGATCACGGCCGACGGCGCAGGGACGCCCGACGGCGATGTCGGGCGCAATTCCTATCTACGCGAAGGCTGGCTGCCGCCCGATCCGCCGACCGGGCATGGCGAACATCGTTATGCCTTCCAGCTTTTCGCGCTCGATGCGGCGCTGGGCGATCCAGGCGTGTCACCGGGCCGCACCGCGCTGGTCGAGGCGATGTCGGGACATGTGCTCGCGGCGGGGTTGCTGATCGGGACCTATTCGCGCGAGGAGGCCGCGCCCGTCGGCCCTGCTTCATCGGCCATGCCGGCCTGACCGCGATCCGCGCCTGGCGGGCAGGGATCCGCCACGCTGCCGGTCAGGCGAACGCTGCGGCGTGGGTCGCGATCAGCAGGACGGTGGTCGAGAAGGCGACGATGCAGACGAGCAGGCCGGGGTCCCGCGCCCGATCGGGCCGCGATTGGGCGCGATGGAGATGACGAAGCATGATGCAGTCTCCGCAGTCAGGCCAGATCACGCGATCGGGATGATCGGCGTCGCTGCGCTGATCGCGATGCCGGCGAAGACCAGCGCCCCGGCGAACGAGAGGAGGATGCGCTTGGCGGATTCGAAATGGATCGAGGACATGGTGGCTTCCCTTCGGTGATGGCGGCGTCCGGAACATCCGGCTGCCGATATCCCCTGCTTTGCACACCCCGTGCCAGTTCCGTATCCGGCTGAATTAGCGCAGTTTTTCGCTGCAGGCACGCAGCAGTTGGGATTTTGCGCCACACTTATCCGGTGAACGGCGCCAAGGATCGGTGCCGCGGACCGCCGCGAGGATCAGGCGGCGCAGATCCGGTCGCGCCCGTCGCCCTTGGCAGTGTAGAGGAGCCGGTCGGCGCGGGCGAACGCGCTCTCGGCGGCTTCGTCCGCGTGGATCGCGGTTACGCCTGCAGAGAAGGTGATCTGGCCGAGCGGCGAATCGGTCTCGCGGTTGCGGAAGCGTTTGGCGGCGACGATTGCGCGGACCGAATCGAGAAGGCGCGCGGCGTCGCTCAGGCTGACGCCGCACAACAGCACCGCAAACTCCTCGCCGCCGTGCCGCACGACGAGATGCCCCTCGCACCCCGCCGCGATCATCTGGCCGATCGCGGTCAGCACCCGGTCGCCGACGCCGTGGCCGAACGCGTCGTTGACTCGCTTGAACCGGTCGACGTCGCATACCGCCAGGCAATAGGGGCCCTTGTCCGCGTCGCGTGCGCCGAACGCCTCGTCGAACGCGCGTCGGTTGGGCAGGCCGGTCAGCGTGTCGCGTCGTGCGCTGTCGCGCGCTTCGATCAGCTTGGCGCGCAGGACGTCGGTCTCGTGCTTCGCCTTGGCCAGCCGCACCTCCGACTCACGGATCCGGCCGATCATCGCGGTGGTGATCCGCGTGATCTCGTCGATCTCGGCTAGTCCCGGCGAGGTCGTGATCGCTGCCGCGCTTTCCGCCAGGTCATGGCCGAAGCCGCGGGTCTCGGCGTGGATGCTGTGCATGATCGTCGCGAACCCGTCGACATACTCCTGCGTCTCGGCGACCAGCCGGTCCGCCTGCCCTTCGCGTTGCGCGGGATCGCACGGGCCGTCGTGATCGACCACCGCAGAGGGCTCGGTGACCTGTCCGCCAAGCGCCTCGATATCCCTGCGCAGCAGCCGGACGCCGCCCTCGGTCAATTGCGCAACCTGCGCCGCGAGCGGGCCGTCGGGTGCCGACAGCACGGCATGCGCGAACGCATAATGCGACGGATCCGGACGCAACCGGTGCTTACGGAGGAATCGGCCGATCTGGTCGAACAGGTCCTCCGTGCTCACCTGTTGTGCGCCCTGCGCGTCCCGCATGTCATTTGCCCCCGTTTCGCCCCCGGAATAGAACGACAAAGGTTAGCAACGCGTGACGATTTGCAAGCCTATCGGCGGTTAAGCGTCTCGACTGCGGCCAGCGTCGAACTAACATGCTCGGCCGGGTTCATGTCGTCGTGAACAAAGGCGACCCGGCCGTCGCGGCCGATCACGTAACTGGTGCGCTTCGTGACATTGCGTCCCATCACTTGCTTGCCGAGCGCGACGTCATAGCCCGCGACGACCTTCGGCCCTGCACTTGCGACCGCGAACTTGCCCGCGCATTTCTCCGCCGAGAATTTGCTCAGCGTCTCGACGTTGTCCGCCGACATGCCGATCACCGTCGCGCCGGCCTTCTTGAACGCGGGGACCGCTTCGGCAAAGGCATGCGCCTCGGCATTGCAGCCGCCGGTATAGGCCGCGGGGAAGAAGTAGAGGACGACAGGGCCCTTCTTCAGCTGTTCGGCGAGGTGGACCGTGAACACCTTGCCGGCGATCGCGCCGCGCGTGGTGAAGTCGGGCGCCTTCGCACCGGGCGCGAGCGCCGCGACTGCGGGGGTGGCGAGGAGGAGGGCGGCAAGGGTCGGGACAAGGCGCATGGGGCTATACTCCGGTATGATCGCAGTGACGTACGCCCGCTCGCGGCATCCGTCCATTGCTCGCGCCGTACCGTATCGATAGGCAGGGCAGATGCCAGTGACCCAAGCCGATATCGACCTCGCGCACCGCCTCGCGGATGCCGCGGGCCACGTCATCCGACCCTATTTCCGCCACGAGCACGGCGTCGAGATCAAGGACGACCAGTCCCCCGTCACCCGCGCCGACCGCGAGGCCGAATCGGCGATGCGCCGGCTGCTCGACGCCGAACGCTCGGGCGACGGTATCGTCGGCGAGGAGTTTGGCGAGAAGACCGGCGTCACCAACCGCAAATGGGTGCTCGACCCGATCGACGGCACGCGCAGCTTCACCGTCGGCCGCGCGATCTTCGGCACGCTGATCGCGCTGGTCGAGGATGGCTGGCCGGTGCTCGGGATCATCGACCAGCCGGTCCAGCGCGAACGCTGGGTCGGCGTCGCGGGGCGTCCGACGACGCTGAACGGCGTGCCGGTGCGCACCCGGGTCTGTCGCGAGCTGGCGGGATCGACGATCGCGACGACCAGCCCGCATCTGTTCGGCGAGGCTGACGTCCCGCATTACCTAGCGCTCGTCGCGGCGATCTCGGGCGGCAATCCGCGCCAGGGGCCGGTCTATGGCGGCGACTGCTATAATTACGGGCTGCTCGCGAGCGGGCATCTCGACGTCGTCTGCGAATCGGGTCTCCAGCTCTACGACTTCGCCGCGCTGGTCCCGGTCGTCGAAGGCGCCGGCGGGATGATGTGCGACTGGAACGGCGACCCGCTGACCGCCGACAGCGAAGGCCATGTGCTCGCGATCGGCGATCCGGCGCGGCTGGACGACGTGCTCGAGGCGATGCACCGGATCACGGGTGATGCGCATGACCATGGCGATCACGACCACTGAGACCGTCTTGGCGGGAAGGCGGGCGTTACGCCTCGCACCTAGTCCCATATCCGTCATCCCGGCGAAAGCCGGGACCCATGGACACGGCACGGTCGCTAACCGCACTGGCTGAAACCATGGGCCCCGGCTTTCGCCGGGATGACGGGGGCCAGTAAGGTAAGGCGCGCGGCGTGGCCGCGACCAAAGCCGCCGCGCCGTTAGAAGATCCCGAGAAACTTCTTCTTCTGCCCCTTCTTCTCCGCCTCGGACGCCTTGCCGTCCTCGCCCTTGGCAGTCGTCCCGCGGCCGACATCGTCGCGGGTCTCGCCCTCGGTCGTCCGCTGCGCCTTTGCGGTCGCGCCGGCCAGCACCGGGCCGCACGCGGTGGCCTTCGCATCGCCGACATCCACGAACGCAAGCACACCCGCGACCGGCGTCGCCACCAGCGCGAGGCCCAGCCCGGTGCCGACGCGGGCGAGCAGGTCCTTCGAGACCACGCTCATCTTCGGTGCCGCGAACACGCCGCCGAACCCGACCGGCGACTGGCCTGCGAACAGGCTGAACTTCTTCGAATCGGCGCGGAAGGCGAGGTCGACCGCCTCGTTGCGGAAGCTGAACCCGCCGCGGCCGACGATCACGTTCTTCTTCGTGTCGATCAGGATCGGGTCCGCTGCCGCCACACCGCCGCGCACGGTGAAGCCGATCAGGCCGCAATTGACCTGGACCGGCTCGTCGAGCTTGCCCTGGAACATGCGCTGCGCGAACGTGCCGATGTCGAGCTCGGCGAGCTGGACGTTGCGCACCGACAGTGCGCCCGACGGCATCACGAACGCGATCCGGCCGCGTGACGACGCCAGCGAATCATGGATCGAATCGCCGCGCCCGTCGAGTTTGATCCGCCCCTTGATCGTCCCGGTCGTCCCCGCCTCGGCAAGCCCATAGCCCTTAAGCAACCGCCCCATCGGGGTCGGTGCGAGGCGGATGTCGTACGACACCGCGCTCGGCCGCGAACGCGTGTCGAAGACCGCGTCGGAGGCGACATTGCCGCGCGCCATCGCAAACGTCAGCGGCGACAGCGCCAGCCGCCCGCGCTCGAGGTCGAGCGTCAGGTCGACGTTCGAGATCGGGATGTTCTTCGACCGGACCACGCCGATCGTCCATTTCAGGTCGGCATCGAAGATCTGCATCGTCTCGACCGGGAAATTCCCATCGGGCAACAGGCGTTGCGCGCCCGCGCCGGTCGCGGCGGCAGCCGCCACCGCGCCGCGGCTCTCAACGATGTCGGGATTGTAGCCGATGAACGGCGCGGCATCGACGATATCGAGGCTCTTCGTCGCCAGCACCGAATCGAGGTGGATGCGCTCGCCATTGGTAATCGTCAGCTTGCCCGCCAGATCGGTCTTCCCCGCCACGCCGGTGATCCGCGTGAAATGATATTCCTCGCCCTGTTTCACGAGCTGCCCGCGCAGCCGATAGGTGCGTGTGTTCGGGATCGCGACGTCGATCACGCCGAGTAGCGTCGACAGGTTTGCGCCGCGCGCGGTCACCGCGAGCGGCACGTTCTCGACGTCCGCGATGCTCGGCAGCGTGCCGGCGACGTCGATCACGTTGCCCGTCGCGCGCATCCGCGCGACCAGCTTGTTCTGTCCCCGATTGGCAGTCGCGTCGGGCGACAGCAGCTGCGCGGTCACCGTGAACGGCGTCTCGCGCAGCTGGCCGGTGCCCTTGAGGCCGACCGCGCGGCCGATCGTCGCATCGACCGAGCGGATGTCGGCGACATCGAGATTGGCGAGCACGCGCATCCGCGGGTCGAGATAGCGCACGCTCGTCCCCGTCACCGTCGCCACGTCGATCCGCGGGAATTCGAGCGGCTCGCCGCCCTTCTTGTCGCTGAACGTCCAGCTGTTGGCGGTATGCGCGGCATTCCATTCGAGATCGACCGCGCCATTGACGAGATCGAGCCAGTAGAGCCGCCGCTTGCCGAAGATCAGCGACAGCGGCGCTATCCGCGTGTCGAGCTTGTCCGCCTGGAATAAATTGGGCCGGCTCGCCCAGTCGGGGTTGGAGAGCGTGAAGCGCTCGGCATAGAATTTGATTCGGAACGGCGCGAAATAGAGCTGGAAATCGCCGCCGACCGTCACCGTCCGGTTGGTCATCGACCCGACGATCCGCTCGAACGGATGCTTCAGGAAGCGACCCTTGGTGATGTAGAGTACCAGCCAGATCGCGGCGATCACCGCGACGATCCCGATCAGAATGTTGCGCAGGATCCGCCGTTTGCGCCTCTTCTGCGCCGCGGCGGGCGGGGGGGCGTCGATCGGCTGCGTCGGGCTGGCGTCCATGATAAGCCTATCGCATGGCGGGCGTAGCGGTTCCACTATGGTCGGATGCCGCATTAATCCGGGAATGCGACTTGAGATTTCGGACCGATGCGGGTATCGGCCCCGCTTCCTCGAAGGGATGCGCGTTCGACGAATCGCCCGGCCAGTGTGGGCTGCCGCGGCGATTTCAGCGTTTCCCTTCGTAACCGAAAGGATAAAAATGCCCAAGCTGAAGACCAAGAGCGGCGTCAAGAAGCGCTTCAAGCTCACCGCCACCGGCCTGCTCAAGCACGGCGTCGCCGGCAAGCGTCACCGTCTGGCGCATCACAACGGCAAGTACATCCGTCAGAACCGCGGCACCAAGCTGCTGTCCAAGGCCGATACCGCAGCAGTGAAGGCCTGGGCGCCTTACGGCCTGCGTTGAGCTGAGAAGGAATTAGACAATGGCACGCGTAAAACGGGGTGTTACCACCCGCGCCAAGCACAAGCGTATTTTGGTTCAGGCGAAGGGCTATTATGGCCGTCGCAAGAACACCATCCGCATCGCCCGTCAGGCCGTCGAAAAGGCCGGACAGTACGCTTACCGCGACCGCAAGGTTAAGAAGCGCACCTTCCGTGGCCTGTGGATCCAGCGTATCAACGCCGGCGTCCGCGCCGAGGGTCTGACCTATTCGCAGTTCATGCACGGCGTGAAGCTGGCGGGTATCGAACTCGACCGGAAGGTCCTGGCCGACATCGCCATGCACGAGGGCGCAGCCTTCAGCGCGATCGTCGCACAGGCGAAGGCAGCACTTCCCCAGGCCGCGTAATCCGCGACTGAGGTTGGGTTTGAAAAGGGCGCCGGTGGGAAACCACCGGCGCCCTTTTTCGCGTTTTGGGTTCGCCAGCCCGTCATCCCCCCTCCCGTCATCCCGGCGAACGCCGGGCCCCACGATTACGGCGGACCCGGCGATAACGTGCTACCATCACCCGGCCCGCAACCATGGGTCCCGGCGTCCGCCGGGATGACGGATATAAAAGATCCGGGGGAGGGTGATCAAAGGGGAGCACCAGAAATGCGCGAAACCTTTCAGCCCTGCGTATACATCCTCGCCTCCCGCCGCCACGGCACGCTCTACGTTGGCGTCACCTCAAATCTGCTCGCGCGGCTGGTTCAGCACCGCGAGGGGTTGATCCCCGGCTTCACTCGCCGGTACGGCATCAGTCGTCTCGCCTATTACGAGATGTTCGACACGATGGAGGCCGCGATCGTTCGCGAGAAGCGGCTGAAGGAGTGGCGAAGAGCGTGGAAGATCGAGCTGATCGAAGCGCGCAACGAAAATTGGGACGATCTGGGTATCGGTCTGGGGCTGCCCCGCCTACCCGATCTGCCGACCGAACCCGTCCTGGGAGTATGACGTGACGCAAGACCTGAACCAGATGCGCGAACACATGTTGGCGGCGATCGCCGCGGCATCCGGCCTCGACGCGCTGGAGGCGTGCCGGGTCGAGGCGCTCGGCAAGCAGGGTACGATCACCGCGCTGCTGAAGACGCTTGGCAAGATGACCCCCGACGAGCGCCTCGTGCAGGGGCCGCTGATCCAGGGGCTGCGCGAGGCGGTCGCGAACGGCATCGCAGATCGCAAGGCGACGCTCGAACGCGCCGCGCTCGACGCCCGGCTCGCCAGCGAAACGCTCGACATGACGCTGCCCGCCGACGCGCCCATGCCCGGCACGATCCACCCGGTCAGCCAGGTCATGGACGAACTCGCCGAGATCTTCGCCGACCTGGGCTTCGCGGTCGCGACCGGGCCCGAGATCGAGACCGACTGGCATAATTTCTCCGCGCTCAACATCCCCGAGACGCATCCGGCGCGCGCGATGCACGACACCTTCTATCTCCAGCAGGGGATCGACGCGAAGGCCGCGGGCACCGCCGACGAGAAGACGACCTTCTCGCTGCTCCGCACGCACACCTCGCCCGTCCAGATCCGCACGATGCTGAGCCAGAAGCCGCCAATCCGCATCATCGCGCCGGGCCGCACCTACCGCTCGGATTCGGACGCGACGCACACGCCGATGTTCCACCAGGTCGAGGGCCTCGTGATCGACAAGGGCATCACGCTCGGCCATCTGAAGTGGACGCTCGAAACCTTCGTGAAGGCGTTCTTCGAGCGCGACGATATCGTGCTGCGGATGCGCCCGAGCTATTTCCCGTTCACCGAACCCTCGGTCGAGATCGACGTCGGCTACACGCTCGTGAAGGGCAAGCGCGTCGTCGGCGGCGCCGAGCCAGACGGCTGGCTCGAGATTCTGGGTAGCGGCATGGTCCACCGCAAGGTGATCGAGGCCTGCGGGCTCGATCCCGACGAGTGGCAGGGCTTTGCGTTCGGCTGCGGGATCGATCGGCTCGCGATGCTCAAATACGGCATGGACGACCTCCGCCCATTCTTCGACGGCGATATCCGCTGGCTGAAACATTATGGTTTCTCGAGCCTCGACGTCCCCACTTTGTCGGCAGGAGTCGGCGCATGAAGTTCACGCTCAGCTGGCTCAAGCAGCATCTCGACACCACCGCCACGCTCGACCAGATCGTCGACGCGCTGACGCGGATCGGCCTCGAGGTCGAAGGCGTCGAGAACCCCGGCGAGAAGCTTGCCGCCTTCAAGATCGCCAAGGTCCTCACCGCCGAACGCCATCCGCAGGCTGACAAGCTCCAGATCCTGTCGGTCGACGCCGGTGACGGCCCGCTCCAGGTCGTCTGCGGCGCGCCCAATGCACGCGCGGGGCTGGTCGGCGTGTTCGGGGCGCCCGGCGCCTACGTCCCCGGTCTCGACGTCACGCTGAAGCTCGCGAGCATCCGCGGCGTCGAATCGAACGGCATGATGTGCTCGACGCGCGAGCTGGAACTCGGCGAGGATCATGACGGGATCATCGAGCTGCCCGAGGACGCGCCGATCGGCACGCCGTACCCGGATTATGCCGGGCTCACCGATCCCGTCATCGACGTCGCGATCACCCCCAACCGCCAGGACTGCATGGGCGTGCGCGGCATTGCGCGAGACCTCGCCGCAGCCGGCATGGGCACGCTCACGCCGCTGATCTTCGATCCCATCGTCACCGACGGGGCAGGGCCATCGGTCCGCACCGAGGACGCCACGGGCTGCCCCGCCTTCTTCGCGCAGACCGTCACCGGCGTGACCAACGGCGACTCCCCCGACTGGATGCGTCGCAGCCTGCTCGCGATCGGCCAGAAGCCGATCTCCGCACTCGTCGACATCACCAACTACCTGATGATCGACCTCGGCCGGCCGCTGCACGTCTATGACCGCGCCAAGCTGTCGGGCGGCCTCGTCGCGCGGAAAGCCAAGGACGGCGAACAGGTCGTCGCGCTCAACGGCAAGACCTACACGCTCGACGCCAGCATGACCGTCATCGCCGACGACGTGGCGGTGCACGACATCGGCGGCATCATGGGCGGCGAGCATTCGGGCGTCTCGGCCGACACCACCGACGTGCTGATCGAATGCGCCTATTTCGATCCCGACCATATCGCGCGCACCGGCCAGAAGCTCACGCTCACCTCCGACGCGCGCAGCCGCTTCGAACGCGGCGTCGACCCCGCCTTCCTCGAAGACGGCCTCGCGATCGCCACCGCGCTCGTGCTCCACGTATGCGGCGGCACCGCGAGTGAGGTCACGCGCTCGGGCGAGCCACCGCTCGAACCTCGCGTCGTGCACTACGATCCGCGCCTCAGCGCAGACCTCGGCGGCCTCCACGTCGCCCCCGAACGCCAGGCCCGCACGCTGCTGTCGCTCGGCTTCACGATCGGTGCGATCAAGAGCGCGGATGCGTTCAGCGATGCGCTGTTCTCGACGATCGAGGGCAAATGGCCGGTGACGGTCCCGAGCTGGCGCCGCGACGTCGACGGCCCCGCCGACCTGGTCGAGGAAGTCGTCCGGATCGAGGGCATCGACAATATCCCCTCGACTCCGCTGCCGCGCATGCCCGGCGTCGCCAAGCCGACCGCCACGCCCGAGCAGAAGCTCGAACGCCGCGCGCGTCGCGCCGCCGCCGCCCGCGGCCTCGACGAGGCGGTGACGTGGAGCTTCCTTTCGGAGGCCGAAGCCGCACCCTTCGGCGGCGGCGCGTGGACGCTCGCCAACCCGATCAGCGAAGACCTGAAGGTCATGCGCCCCTCGCTGCTCCCCGGCCTGCTCGCCGCGACGGGGCGCAACCTCAAGCGTGGCCAGCAGAGTGTCCGCCTGTTCGAGATCGGTCGCCGCTATCTTGCCGACGCAGAACGCGCGACGCTCGGCGTGGTGCTGGCGGGCGACCGCCGCCCGCGCGGCTGGCGCGAGGGCAAGGCCGCGAGCTTCGACGCCTATGATGCGAAGGCCGAAGCGCTCGCACTGCTCGCTGCTGCCGGCACACCGGTCGACAATCTGCAGGTCATGGGGGAGGCGGGTGATGCCTGGCATCCGGGTCAGTCGGGCACGCTCCGGCTCGGGCCGAAGACGGTGCTGGCGAGCTTCGGCATGCTGCATCCGCTGGTGCTGAAGGCGTTCGACCTCGACGGCGCGGTCGCCGCGGTAGAGATCTATCTCGACGCGATCCCGCCCAAGCGGGCCTCGGGCTTCGCCCGCCCGGCCTACACGCCGCCGGCGTTGCAGGCGGTCCGCCGCGACTTCGCGTTCCTCGTGCCGATGGCGCTTGCGACCGATGCGCTGGTCCGTGCGGTCAAGGGCGCCGACAAGGCCGCGATCGTCTCGGCGCGCGTGTTCGACGTGTTCACCGGCCAGGGCGTCGAGGACGGCCACAAGTCGGTCGCGGTCGAGATCGTCCTGCAACCCACCGCCAAGAGCTTCACCGACGAGGAGCTGAAGGCGGTCGCGGACAAGGTCGTCGCGGCGGCAGCGAAGCAGGGCGCGAGCCTGCGCGTCTGAGCGTCTCCTCACCCTCCAACACCACCCCGGCGAAGGCCGGGGCCCAGTTGAGGAACGGGTGTAACGGCGGACAGTCCCTCGTTACTTCCACCTTTCCAACTGGACCCCGGCCTTCGCCGGGGTGGGGCCGCCGGGTTGTCCGATGAGCGTTTTGAAGACCCGCGTGTTCGACCACGAAGGAAGGACCCCAATGACCGACCTGATCACGATCGCCAACGACCACCTCACTGCGCAGATCAACCCGCTCGGGGCCGAGCTCACGTCGCTGAAGGATGCAGACGGGCGCGAGCTGATGACCAATGCCGACCCGGCCTATTGGACCGGCCACGCACCGATCCTCTTCCCCGTCGTCGGTCGCCCCTACCGCGACACGATCCGCGTCGACGGCGCCGAATATTCGATGAAGCAGCACGGCTTCGCGCGGCGCATGGCATTCGCGGTATCCGAGCAGCAGCCCGGATCGGTCGCCTTCACGCTCGAGGCGACGCCCGAGACACGCGCGGTCTATCCGTTCGACTTCCGGCTGACGGTAACGTTCGCGCTGGTCGACGCGACGCTGAGCGTCGACGTCGCGATCACCAACCCCGCGGAGCAGTCGCTTCCGGCGAGCTTCGGCTTCCACCCCGCCTTCGCCTGGCCGCTGCCTTACGGGGAGGATCGCGCCGACCACCGCATCGTCTTCTCGGCCGACGAGCCCGATGCGCTGCGCATGATCGCCGACGACGGCACGATCGCGGAGGGGGAGCGGCCCTCGCCGCTGGAGGGGCGGACGCTGCGCCTGCAGGACGCGCTGTTCGCAAAGGATGCGCTGGTCTGGGATTCGGTCCGGTCCGATTCGGTCACCTATGGCGCCGAGACCGGCCCGCAGCTGCGGATCGACTTCCCCGACACGCCGATGCTCGGCCTCTGGACCAAGCCGGGCGCGGCCTATGTCTGTGTCGAGCCGTGGCACGGCATCGCCGACCCCGAAGGCTATGACGGCGACTTCCGCGCCAAGCCCGGCATGTTCGAGATCGCTGCAGGCGCCACAAAGAGCATCGCACTCCGCGTAACGCTGCTCCCCTGAAAGCCCCTCCCCTTCAGGGGAGGAATTGTGGTGGGGGGCCCCGCAAGCACCACGCTTATGATGACACCCCACCCCCAGCCCCTCCCCTGAAGGGGCGGGGAGCAGCTATCGCTCGACGGCCCCCCTGTCCTCCGGCCCCCGCATCTGCCAAGAGCGGCAGCATGACCGCCGGACTCCCGGCCCAACCTTCTTTGCGAGCCGCGACAGGCTCCCCGGACCCACGCCATGACCCAATTTCCCCGCCGCACCTTCGCGATCATCTCGCATCCCGACGCCGGCAAGACCACGCTGACCGAAAAGCTGCTCTATTTCGGCGGCGCGATCCATCTCGCGGGCGAGGTGAAGGCGCGCGGCCAGAACCGGCGCGCGCGCTCCGACTGGATGAAGATCGAGCAGCAGCGCGGCATCTCGGTCACGTCGTCGGTGATGACGTTCGAACGCCAGGGAATCACCTTCAACCTGCTCGACACGCCGGGCCATGAGGACTTCTCTGAGGACACCTACCGCACGCTGACCGCGGTCGACTCGGCGGTCATGGTGATCGACGCCGCCAAGGGCATCGAGCCGCAGACGCGCAAGCTGTTCGAGGTCTGCCGCCTGCGCAACGTGCCGATCATCACCTTCGTCAACAAGGTCGATCGCGAGGGCCGCGACCCGTTCTCGCTGCTCGACGAGGTCGCCGAGATGCTTCAGCTCGACGTCTGCCCGATGAGCTGGCCGGTCGGCATGGGCGGCGAGTTCGAGGGGGTGTACGACCTCTACGCCAATACGCTGAGCCGCCCCGAAGGCGACAGCCGCGAGTTCATGGGCAAGGCGATCCCGTTCGCTGGTATCGACGACCCGGAGTTGGCCAAGATTCTCAGCCCCGAAGCGATGATCCGCCTGAACGACGAAGCCGAACTCGCACAGGGCGGCTATTCGAGCTTCGACGCCGACGCCTATCGCGCAGGCAATCTGACGCCGGTGTATTTCGGCTCGGCGCTCAAGGACTTCGGCGTCGCCGAGCTGATCGCAGCGCTCGCGGACTACGCCCCGCCACCGCGCGCGCAGCCCGCCGAGCCCGCCCCCATCTCCCCCGACGAAAGCGAAGTCACCGGCTTCGTGTTCAAGGTGCAGGCGAACATGGATCCGAACCACCGCGACCGGATCGCGTTCATGCGGCTGTGCTCGGGCGTGTTCAAGCGCGGCATGAAGCTGACGCCCACGGGCCACGGCAAGCCGATCGCGGTCCATTCGCCGATCCTGTTCTTCGCGCAGAATCGCGAGCTGGCGGACGAGGCGTTTCCCGGCGACATCATCGGCATCCCCAACCACGGCACGCTGCGCGTCGGCGATACGCTGAGCGAACGCGCCGCGATCCGCTTCACCGGATTGCCGAACTTCGCGCCCGAAATACTGCGCCGCGTCGTGCTGAAGGATTTCACCAAGACCAAGCAGTTGCGGAAAGCGCTCGACGACATGGCCGAGGAAGGGGTGACTCAGGTCTTCTACCCCGACATCGGCTCGAACTGGATCATCGGCGTCGTCGGGCAACTCCAGCTCGAGGTGCTGCTCTCGCGCCTCGACGCAGAGTACAAGGTCGCGGCCGGGCTCGAGCCTGCGCCGTACGAGACCGCCCGCTGGATATCGGCGGAAGACCCGCAGGAGCTCAAGACCTTCGCCGAGATCAACCGCGGCGCGATGGCGAAGGATCGCGACGGGAACCCGGTGTTCCTCGCCAAGAGCGCGTGGGAGGTGAATTACATCGCCGACCGCTATTCAAAGATCCGCTTCGCCGCGACCCGCGAACGGTAAGGGACCGCCATCGATCGTCATCCCCGCCCGCGCGAGGATGACGAACCGGCAGGCATGCGGATCAATCCGCGGCCAGGGCCTCGGCGAGCATGTCGCGGATCGCGCGCAGTGACGTGATCGGCGTCTCGGCGGGCGCAACGATCTCGGGAGCGACCGCGGGCGGTGCGCCCTTTTCGGCGGCCAGCAGCTGCTGTACGCCGCGCACGGTATAGCCGTCGCGATTGAGCAGCTGGTCGATCCGGCGCACCAGCGCGACGTCCTCGACGCGGTAATAGCGACGATTCCCGGCACGCTGGAGCGGTCGGAGCTGGGGAAAACGCGTTTCCCAGTAGCGCAGGATATGCTGTGGCAAGCCGGTATCGTTCGACAGTTCGCCGATGGTCCGGAATGCGGTACTGGCCTTGCCGGAACTGTCCGGCATCGCGTGCCTCAGCCTGCGCCGACGATGCGTTCGCGCATCATCTGGCTTGCGCGGAACGTCAGCACGCGGCGCGGTGCGATCGGCACCTCGACGCCCGTCTTGGGGTTGCGACCGATGCGCTCGCCCTTGTCGCGCAGAACGAACGTACCGAAGCCGGAAATCTTGACATTCTGCCCGCTGGTCAGCGCTTCGCACATCTCGGTCAGGATCTGTTCGACGACTTTTGAGGCATCCGATCGCGAAAGTCCGATTTCGCGATGAAGCGATTCGGCTAGATCGGCTCGTGTCAGCGTACCCGTCATTGTCATTCCGAAACTCCCACACCCATTGCGGTACCTACACAAGCAGCGTGATCATCGGAAGAGCTTTATCGGACAAATTGCAACTGGCTTTCAGTTGCGTTTAGAAGCGGATGACGGCCGCACCCCAAGTAAAGCCGCCACCCATCGCCTCGAGCACGACGATCTGGCCCTGCTGGATCCGTCCGTCACGGACCGCCACGTCGAGCGCGAGCGGCACCGACGCCGCGGAGGTGTTGGCATGCTGGTCGACGGTGACGACGACGCGCTCGGGGGCAAGGCCCAGCTTGCGCGCGGTCGCGTCGAGGATCCGGGCATTCGCCTGGTGCGGCACGACCCAGTCGACCTGGTCCGCGGACAGGCCCGCCATCGCCAGCGATTCGGTCATGACGGCGGCAAGGTTGGTCACCGCGTGACGAAACACCTCGCGGCCCTTCATCCTGAGCTTGCCGACCGTCCCGGTGGTCGAGACGCCGCCATCGACATAGAGAAGCTGGTTGTGCCGCCCGTCGGCGTGCAGCTTGGTGGTCAGGATGCCGCGTCCGCCCTCATCGGCGGTGTCCTGCGCCTCGAGCACGATCGCGCCCGCGCCGTCGCCGAACAGGACGCAGGTCGTGCGATCCTCCCAGTCGAGGATCCGGCTGAACGTCTCGGCGCCGATCACCAGCGCGCGCTTGGCGACGCCGCTGCGGATCATGCTGTCGACGACCTGGACCGCGTAGAGAAAGCCCGAGCAGACCGCGGCGACGTCGAACGCGACGCAGTCGTCGATGCCGAGCATCGCCTGCACCTTGGTCGCGCTGGCGGGGAAGGTCTGGTCGGGCGTCGCGGTGGCGAGCACGATCAGGTCGATGTCCTGCGCGTCCACGCCAGCTGCAGCGAGAGCCGCGCGGCAGGCGTCGGCCGCCAGAGTCGCGGTCGTCTCACCTTCGCCGGCGATATGGCGGAACCGGATGCCGGTGCGCTCGACGATCCATTCGTCGCTGGTGTCGACCTGTTCCGCCAGCTGCGCATTCGAGACGCGGCGGACCGGCAGGGCCGATCCGGTGCCGGTAATGACCGAACGGATCATGCGGCTTCCTTGACGTTGCCCAGATCGTCGCTGATCCGGCGGACGAGGTCGTTTCTCACCATCTTGGCGGCGTTGCCGATCGCCGTCGCCACGCCGCGCTCATTGGCGCCGCCATGGCTTTTGACGACGATGCCGTTGAGCCCGAGAAACACCGCGCCGTTGTGATTATTGGGATCGAGATGATCGCGCAGCAATTCGGTCGCGGGCTTCGAAATCAGGAAGCCGAGCTTCGACCGGACCGAGCTGCGGAACGCGCGCTTGAGCAGGTCGGCGACGAATCGCGCAGTGCCCTCGGCGGTCTTGAGCGCGATATTGCCCGAAAAGCCGTCGCATACGACGACGTCGACATCGCCGCGCGACAGCCGGTCGCCTTCGATGAAGCCGGTGAAATCCATGTCGAGCTTGGGCGTCGCGCGCAGCATGGCGGCGGCCTCGCGAATCTCGTCGGTGCCCTTCATGTCCTCGCTGCCGATATTGAGCAGCGCGACACGCGGATGGGCGATGTCGAGTGCGGTGCGTGCATAGGCGCCGCCCATGATCGCGAACTGGACAAGGTTGCGCGCATCGCACTCGGTATTCGCACCGAGGTCGAGCATCACCATGTCGGTGTCGCCAAGCGTCGGGAGACGCGCGGCGAGCGCCGGGCGATCGATGCCCGGCAGCGTCCTGAGCGACAGCTTGGCCATCGCCATCAGCGCGCCCGTGTTGCCGCTCGAGACCGCGGCTGCAGCACGCCCCTTTTTGACGAGATCGATGGCGATGCCCATCGATGTCGTTTTGGCGCGACGAATCGCCTGGCTCGGCTTGTCGCTTGAGCCAACCACCTCGGGGGCATGGACGATCTCGGAGTTGAGTTCGAGATTCGGATGAGCTTTCAGCCCGTCGCGAATCGCGGTTTCGTCACCGACCAGCAGGAAATGCATGCCGTCAAACTGGCGTCGCGCACGCGCGACGCCCGCCAGCATTACCGCCAGCCCGTCATCGCCACCCATCGCATCGACGGCGATCCAGGCGCTGTCGGGCATGCTCACGTCCTTCGCTCAGGTAAGGGCTCAGCCCTCGACCGAAAGGATTTCGCGACCGTTGTAATGGCCGCAAGACGTGCAGAGGTTATGCGGGCGCTTGAGTTCGCCACAGTTCGGGCACTCCTGAAATGCCGCGATCGTCAGCGAATCGTGGCCACGGCGCATGCCGCGCTTGGAGGGCGAGGTTTTTCTCTTGGGGACGGCCATTTCGGCACCTTGTTCTTTATAAAGGTCGGGGCTCCGATAGGCCCGGACGAAGGAGTCGGCAACCGACTGTTAAGGTCGGCCGCGTGAGCTACCATACGGCCTGACGCATCGCGAAGCGTGGCGCTATAGCGATAATCGCCTGCGTTGCAAGCATGGTGGCACAGTGGCACGACCCGCGCACACCGGAAACATCGAGGAATAAGCTGCATGATCCTGCCCGTAACCCTGACGATCGCCGCCGCGGCCGCGGTCATCAATCTCTGGCTGGCCTTCCGGATCGTGCCGACTCGCCTCAAGGACAATGTCCTGCTGGGCGACAATGGCAATCCGGTCCTGCAGGGGCGGATGCGCGCGCAGGCGAACTTCGTCGAATATGCGCCCTTCATCCTGATCCTGTTCGCGCTGATCGAACTGGGTGGCGGATCGCCCCGCTGGTTGTGGATCGCCGGGGTCGTTTTCGTCGTCGCGCGAATCGCGCACGCCTTCGGCATGGACAAGACGACGTCGAACCTGCCGCGCGCCGGTGGCGCACTCGCGACCTGGGCGCTGATGGCGCTGCTCGCGGGCTGGGCGCTCACGATCGCCTATCAGGCCGGTACCACGCCGTCGGTCACGACGTTCCAGACGGCACCGATCGAGGGTCGCGCATGAGCATCGTCCGGAATGTCGCCGCCCTCCTCGCCACGCCGATGCTGTTCGCGGTCGCGACGCCCGGCCTTGCGAAGGACGGCCAGGCGCAGGACGCCATCTCGCCCGAGCATCTGTCCGCCGATGTCAGGACGCTGGCGTCGGACGCGTTCGAGGGCCGGGCACCGGGAACCGCGGGCGAAACCAGGACGATCAACTGGCTCATCGCGCAGTTCAAGGCGATGAAGCTGTCGCCGGGCGGGCCAGACGGCAGCTGGACGCAGGCGGTGCCGCTGGTCCACACGCGGCTGGCGCAGGGCAGCGTGCGCGCCGGGGCCACGCCGCTGGTCCAGGGCCGCGACGTCTATCTCAGCACGGTGCGCGGGGTCGACCGCGTCGCGATCGCCGACGCGCCGATGGTCTTTGTCGGCTACGGCGTCACCGCGCCCGAACGCGGCTGGGACGACTTCAAGGGTCTCGACCTGAAGGGCAAGGTCGCGGTCTTCCTGGTCAACGACCCCGATTTCGAGGCGGTGGCGGGCGACGACGCGAAGGGCCGGTTCGGCGATCGCCGCATGACCTATTATGGACGCTGGGCCTACAAGTTCGAGGAGGCCGCGCGGCGCGGCGCGGTGGCGGCGCTGATCGTCCACGACACGCCGGGTGCCGGCTATGGCTGGGCGACGGTCACCGCACCCGCGGGCGAGAATTACGACATCGTGCGCGAGGATCCGACCTCGCGCGTGCTGCTGCAGGGGTGGATCGAAGGGGCCGCCGCGACCCGGCTGTTCGCCGCCTCCGGGCTCAACCTCGCCACATTGCGCAAGGCCGCGCGGCATAGCGATTTCCGCCCCGTCGCGCTGAAGCAGCGGTTCACGACCGACCTTCCCGTCCGTCATGACACGGCGGAGAGCCGCAACGTGCTGGCGATGCTGCCCGGCAAGACCCGTCCCGACGAAGTGGTGATGTTCGGGGCGCATTGGGATGCGTATGGCGTCGGCGCGCCCGATGCGCAGGGGCGCACGATCCGCCCGGGTGCCAATGACGACGCGCTCGGCGTCGCGGGCGTGCTCGGCCTTGCCCGCAGCTTTGCCGCCGCGCCGCGCACCGACCGCAGCCTCGTCTTCGCGTTGTGGAGCGGGGAGGAGCGGGGGCTGCTCGGGTCGGAAACCTATGCGGTAAAACCGGTCTATCACGCGGCGAAGACGGTCGCCAACCTGACGCTCGACATTCTCCAGACGGCAGGGCCGGCGCGCGACGTCCTGCTGGTCGGCGCGGGTCAGAACAGCCTCGAGGACATGCTGGGCGATGCGGCGAAGGCGCAGGGCCGCGTCGTAACCCCCGAAGCGCTCCCCGAACGGGGGCTGTTCTACCGCGCGGATCATTTCTCGGTTGCACGGCGCGGCGTGCCGACGCTGTTGCTGATGGCGATCAGCGGCGCGTCCGACCTCGTGACGGGCGGGCGCCCGGCGGGGCAGGCGTGGCTCGACGGCTATATGAAATGCTATCACCAGACGTGCGACGCGTGGGAGTCGGACTGGGATCTGCGCGGCGCGGCGCAGGATGTCGGTCTGTTTAAGACGATCGGCACGAAGCTGGCGAACAGCCGCTTGTGGCCGGAGTGGCGCGACGACTCCGAGTTCAAGTCGGTCCGGGCTGAAAGCGCGGGGGAGCGGAAGTAGGACTTAGCCCACTCTCGCTACCACCCCGGCGAAAGCCGGGGTCCAGTTGGGAAGGTTGCAGTAACGGCGCGCTACCTCCGCCAATCTTGGTCCCCCAACTGGGCCCCGGCCTTCGCCGGGGTGGGGTGATTGGCGCGTTGGACATCTGCTTCCCGGTGTCCTTCCGCCTCCGCGGGAGAACAGGGACCTACGCCGCCAGCGCCCGATCGCTCACGAACAGGTTCGTCGCACGTTCATGCGCGAACGTGCTCGCCGGGCCGTGCCCCGGGATGAAGCTCGTGTCGCTGCCCAGCGGCCACAGCTTCTCGACGATCGAGGACAGCAGCACGCGGTGATTGCCGCCGGGCATGTCCGATCGTCCGACCGACCCCTGGAACAGCACGTCGCCGACCTGCGCGAATTTCGATGGCGCGTGATGGAAGATCACATGGCCTTCGGTGTGCCCCGGCGTCTCGTAGACATCGAGAACGAGATCGCCGACCGACACCCGGTCGCCCTCGACCAGCCACCGGTCGGGTTCGAAATTGACGCCCGCGATCCCGTATTTCGGCCCGTCCTGGTCGAGCCGCTGGAGCCAGAAACGGTCGGCCTTGTGTGGCCCCTCGATCGGCACTGCCAGATCGTCGGCCAGCGCCTTCGCCTCGCCGGCATGGTCGATATGCCCGTGCGTCAGCAGGATCTTCTCGACCGTCACACCCGCCTCCGCGATCGCCGCCTTGATTCGCGGCAGGTCGCCGCCGGGATCGACCACCGCCGCCTTCATCGTCGCGGTGCACCACAGCAACGTGCAGTTCTGCTGGATCGGCGTGACGGGGATGATCGCGGCACGCAGCGGCGGCAGGGAGGTCTTTGTCATTCCGGCAAAATAGGGCGGCGGGCGGTTTCGGGCAATCGCCCCTTGCGGTTTGCCTGTCGCCCCGTGCATCAGTCGGCACGATGTGGACTGCGCCCTTCGTGTTGCTTGATGATGCCCGGGAGGCGGGGGCACCCGCGCGCCTGTACGACCGGCCTGTCCGGGTCGTTCGCGCGGACACCCCCGATGCCGTGCAACCCGCGCTTGCGGAGATCCGTCGCGGACTGGCCGAGGGACTGCATGCCGCGGGGATGCTGGCCTATGAGGCGGGGATGACGTTTGCGTCGCGTGCGGTCGATGCCGGCCCGCCGGACGGCCCGTTGCTGTGGTTCGGCCTGTTCGAGCGCTACGAGACGATCCCCGCGGCGGCGCTGCCCGCGCTGTTGCCCGATCCCGCCGGGATCTGGGTCGGGCCGCCGCAGCCGCAGATCGACCGCGAGGCCTATGATGCGCGAATCGCGCGGCTGCTCGCGCTGATCGCGGCGGGCGACATCTATCAGGCCAATCTGACCTTTGCCGCGACCGTACCGTTCATCGGCGATCCCCGCGCGCTCTATGCCCGCCTCAGACACCAGGCGCGCGCCGGCTATGGCGCGCTGATCGACACGGGCGACGAGACCTGTCTGTCGCTGTCGCCCGAACTCTTCTTCACGCTCGAGGGCGATCGGCTGACCTGTCGGCCGATGAAGGGCACCGCGCCACGCGGCGCCACGCCCGACGTCGATCGCCGCCTTGCCGAGGAGCTGGCCGCCGATCCGAAGCAGCGCGCGGAAAATCTGATGATCGTCGACCTGATGCGCAACGATCTGTCGCAGGTCGCGCAGGGTGTCTCGGTCCCCGACCTGTTCACGGTGGAGACCTATCCAACCGTCCACCAGATGACCTCGACGGTGGCAGCGCGGCTGACCCCCGGTCGCGATGCGATCGATGTGCTCGCCGCGCTGTTCCCCTGCGGCTCGATCACCGGCGCGCCCAAGCAGCGCGCGATGGAGGTCATCGCAGAGGTCGAGCAGGCCCGCCCCCGCGGCCTCTATACCGGCGCGATCGGCCGGTTCGATCCGAGTGGCGACGCCGCCCTGAACGTCGCGATCCGCACGCTGACGGTGCGCGACGGTGGCGCGGTGATGGGGCTCGGCTCGGGGATCGTCGCGGACAGCGTCGCCGACCAGGAATGGCAGGAATGCGCGGACAAGGCGGCCTTCGTCACCGCCGGACAGCGCAAGCTGGACCTGATCGAGACGATGGCGTTCGACCCCGAACATGGGGTGATGCTGCTCGAACTGCATCTCGCCCGGCTGACCGCGAGTGCTGCGGCGCTGGGGTTCAGCTTCGATCGTCACGCGGTTCGGAACGAGCTGCAGGCGGCGACCTTCCGGTTGCGCGGTCCGCGGCGGATCCGGCTGGTCGTCGCGGCATCGGGCGCGGTCGCGATCCAGGTCGGTCCGTTGCCGGTCACGCCCGCGCAGATGACGGTGGCGATCGTCCCGCTGCCCGTCGCGCCCGCCGATATCCGGCTGCGCCACAAGACCAGCGACCGCGCCTTTTACGACGACGCGCGGCGTGCCGCGGGCACCACCGAAGTGGTGTTCGAGGCGCCCGACGGCTTCCTGACGGAGGGCAGCTTCACCTCGCTGTTCGTCCCGCGCAACGGGGTGCTCGTGACCCCGCCCGCGGGCGCGCTGATCCCCGGCGTGCTGCGCGCCGATCTGCTCGCCAGCGGCCAGGCGATCGAGGGACGGTTGACGCGCGCCGACCTCGCCAACGGGTTCCGGATGGGAAATGCAGTACGCGGGCTCGTTCCGGCCGTTGTTGCGGTTGCGAAATCAGGCAATCGCGGCGTATAGCCCGCGCGAATTCCGCAGGCGCCGCTGCGGTCAACCGCAGAGGTTTCACCATGCACGCATCCGCCGCCCTTGGCCGCATCAGCCCTTCGCCGACCCTCGCGATTACGTCGCGTGTGCTCGAACTGAAGCGCGCCGGCGTCGACGTGATCGGGCTGGGGGCGGGCGAGCCTGATTTCGACACGCCCGATTTCGTCAAGGACGCCGCGATCCAGGCGATTCGCGACGGGAAGACGAAATACACCAATGTCGACGGCACGATCGAGTTGAAGCAGGCGATCGCCGCCAAGTTCGCGCGCGACAATGGCCTGACCTATGCGACCGACCAGATCAGCGTGAACGTCGGCGGCAAGCACACCCTGTTCAACGCGATGGTCGCGACGATCGACCCGGGTGACGAGGTCGTGATCCCCGCACCCTATTGGGTCAGCTATCCCGACGTCGTGCAGTTCGCCGGCGGTGTGCCGGTGATCGTCAAGGCCGGCCCCGAGGTCGGCTACAAGCTCGCACCCGAGGCGCTCGACGCGGCGATCACGCCCAGGACCAAGTGGGTGATCCTCAACTCGCCGTCGAACCCGACCGGCGCCGGCTACACGATCGACGAGCTGAAGGCTCTGGGCGCGGTGCTCGCGAAGCACCCGCATGTCTGGATCTTCGCCGACGATATGTACGAGCATATCGTCTATGACGGCTTCAGGTTCGCGACGATCGCCGAGGCCTGCCCCGAGCTGTTCGAGCGCACGCTGACCGTCAATGGCTGTTCGAAGGCCTATGCGATGACCGGCTGGCGGATCGGCTATGCGGGCGGCGCAAGCTGGCTGATCAAGGCGATGGCCAAGCTCCAGTCGCAGTCGACCTCGAACCCGTGCTCGATCGCGCAGGCCGCCGCCGTCGCCGCGCTCAACGGCGACCAGTCGTTCCTCGCCGAGCGCAACACCGCCTTCCAACGCCGCCGCGATCTGGTCGTGTCGATGCTGAACGAAATCGACGGCATGGAATGCCCGACGCCCGAGGGGGCGTTCTATGTCTATCCGTCGTTCGCCGCGCTGATCGGCAAGTCGACGCCGAACGGTCGGCTGATCGACACCGACGAGGCGATGGTCGGCTATCTGCTCGACGATGCCAAGGTCGCAGTCGTGCAGGGCGCGGCGTTCGGCCTCAGCCCGGCGTTCCGGATCAGCTATGCCACGTCGGACACGCTGCTGCGCGAGGCCTGCACGCGGATCCAGACCGCCTGCGCCGCGCTGCGCTGATCCAGCACGCCCGGCAACATCGCGGACATGCCCGGACATCCGCCAGCAACCCTGCTGGCGGATGAACGGATTGGCCACATCGCGTTAATCGACCGTTTCCTAAAACGGCATTGTGAAGACGCGGCATCCCCACGACATGCTGGGTCGTAGCTGACGTGATCCACCGGGATCACACCAAGTCTGATTTCAACAGGAGCGCATGATGCGCAATCTTATCAAGTCGAGCTTTCTCTGGCAGTTTACTGGCGGTTTTGTTCTGGGTGCGCTGGGTCTCCTTGCGTTCCAGCCCGCCGAGGCAACCCAGCCGGTGTATGGCGCGCCCGTGCACACCGCGCCCGCCCAGCACTGAGCCTGCTGAATCCCGGTAATCGGTCGCCGAAAGGCATTCCGCGCCGGGGCTGGAAACGTCATCGAGACGCCCCACATGATCAACATGCACACGCCCCTTTTCGCAACGCTCGCCGCCGTCGGACTCGCCGGTGCGGTCATCGCCACCGGTTCTGCGCAGGCAGAGCGCGCGGTCATCATCCCGGCCGCGACCGTCGACGTGCCGCGTACGGGCAACCTGCAGACCGCGGTGCTGGCGGGTGGCTGTTTCTGGGGGCTCGAGGCGGTGTTCGAGCATGTCCGCGGCGTCAAGGGCGTGACCGCAGGCTATGCCGGCGGGACCAAGGCGACCGCGACCTATGAGCAGGTGTCGAGCGAAACCACGCGGCATGCCGAGGCGGTGCGGATCAGCTATGATCCCCGCGTCGTGAGCTACGCCACGCTGTTGCGCGTCTATTTTTCGATCGCGCATGATCCGACGCAGCTGAACCGCCAAGGTCCCGACAGCGGGACCAGCTACCGCTCGGCGATCTTCCCGCAATCGCCGCAGCAGGTGCGGGTCGCACGGTCCTATATCGCGCAACTCGGCCAGACCCGTGCGTTTCCGCGGCCGATCGTCACGACGCTGGAAACCGGCAGCTTCTATCCCGCCGAAGCCTATCATCAGGACTTTTTCGACCGGAATCCGACGCATCCCTACATCGTCGCCTGGGACAAGCCCAAGCTCGCGGCGTTCCGTAAGGCCTTCCCGACGATCGCCAGCTAACGCCGGCTGATCGCGTCAGGCTGACACGGCGATCCGCGCGTCCGCCGGTCGCGCCGCGACCGGAAACCGCAGCATCCGGTCCGCGACCGGCAACAGTGCCTGCGCACCACTGCCCACGGCGCGGATGATCTCGGGATGGTCGACGTCCAGCCCGCCCGTCAGCGAACCGAAGGCGGGCAGGATCAGCTTGGTCTGGGTCGCGACGAAACACCGCCGCGCGACCTGCTTGCCGCGCAGCCGAAGGCGCAATTTGGGATGGAAATGGCCCGAGAGTTCGGGCCGGGTCTCGCGCGGATCGGCCTCGTGGCGCAGCACCAGGCCATCGACACAGGCCTCGTCGACGACTGTGCCACCGCACCGATCGAGGATCATGGGGTCATGATTGCCCGTGATCCAGGTCCAGTGCGTCTTTTGTGTCATGGCGCGCAGCATCGCCTGCGCGCGGTCCGGCAGCCGGTCGCAGCCGTCGCTGTCGTGGAAACTGTCGCCGAGACACCAGATCTCGGTCGCGCCGGTCGCGTCGAGCACGGCGGCGAGTTCGGTCAGCGTCGCGATCGAATCATAAGGTGGCAGCATCTGGCCACGGCTGGCGAACCAGCTCGCCTTTTCGAAATGCAGGTCGGCAACCAGCAAGGCGTGTCGCGCGGGCCAGTAAACCGCACCTGCCGCCAGCGCCGAAAGCGTGTGTCCGCCGAACGAAAAGGGAACCATCAGGTGGCCATGCCGTCGGTCGACGTTCGAATCAAGCGATTGTGCAGCGCAGCGTCGAACACTTGCGCATGGCTGCAATCGGCGTAAAGCGCGCCGTCCCATCAGGAGGAGCGCTTTTCGCGCCATGTCGTCCGTCGCCGGAACACCCCAGCCCGCTGAAACGTCCACCGATCTGTCGGCGGCGCATCTTCACCCACACCCGGCGCTTGCCGCGCTGACCGTGGGGGCGATCGGCGTGGTGTTCGGCGATATCGGCACCAGCCCGCTCTATGCCTTCCGCGAAGCGCTCGGGCAGAGCGCTGCGGGCGGTATCGATCTGAGCGAGATTCTCGGCGTGCTCAGCCTGGCGCTGTGGTCGCTGTTCCTCGTCGTCACCGTGAAATACGTCATCTTCCTGATGCGCGCGGACAATCAGGGCGAGGGCGGCGTGCTCGCGCTCGCAGCGCTCGCAAGGCGGGCCCTGGGGGTCCGGTCGAAGATCGCGATCGTGCTCGGGGCCGCCGGCGCGTCGCTGTTCTACGGCGATGCGATCATCACGCCGGCCCTGTCCGTCCTCTCGGCAATGGAAGGGCTACGCACGATCCCGAGCGCGGCGCACATCTTCAACGAGGGCGTGGTGCGCGCGTTGACGATCGCGATTCTCATCGTCCTGTTCGTGATCCAGTCGCGCGGCACCGCGCATGTCTCGAAGCTGTTCGGTCCGGTCTGCATCGTCTGGTTCGTCGCGATCGGTGCGCTGGGCGTGTGGCATATTGCCGACGAGCCCTCGATCGTCCGCGTCTTCTCGCCGACCTACGGTGTCGCGTTTCTCGCGACCCACGGCGTCACCGGCCTGTTCGTGCTCGGCGCGGTGTTCCTGACCGTCACCGGAGCGGAAGCTCTGACCGCGGACATGGGCCATTTCGGCAAACTGCCGATCCGGATCGGCTGGTTCTTCCTGGTCTTTCCCGCGCTCGCGCTCAACTATCTCGGGCAAGGCGCGTTCGCGCTGTCGCAGCTCGAGGATGCCGCGCGTCGGGGCGTCCCGTTCGTCAATCAGGACTGGTTCTTCCTGATGGCACCCGAATCACTGCGCCCCGCGCTGATCATTCTCGCGGGCTTCGCGACGGTCATCGCCAGCCAGGCGGTGATCACCGGCGCGTTCAGCCTGACGCAGCAGGCGATCCAGCTCGGCCTGCTGCCGCGGCTGCGCATCCGCCAGACCTCGGCGGTGTTCGCCGGGCAGATCTACCTGCCCGCGATCAACTGGCTGCTGCTGATCGGCGTGCTGGTGCTGGTAATCCAGTTCAAGACCTCGTCGGCGATGGCCGCGGCGTACGGTATCGCGGTGACCGGCACGATGGTCGTCACCACGCTGCTCGCCTATATCGTCGTGCGGCACCGCTGGAACTGGTCGCGGCCGCTGGCGCTCGCCGCGATCCTACCGTTCCTGACGCTCGACCTGATCTTCTTCGGCGCGAACATCCTGCGCGTGATCGAGGGCGGCTGGGTGCCACTGGTGATCGCGGCGTCGATCGGGCTGATCATCTTCACCTGGGTGCGTGGCAAGAAGATCGTCAGCGCGTTCGAGAAGCGGCAGAGCATCCCGCTCAGCGACCTCGCCGCCGCGCTCGAGAAGCGCCCGCCCGAGCGTGTGTCGGGGACCGCGGTGTTCCTCACCGCCAATCCGCACGCGACGCCCGGCGCGCTGCTCCACAACCTCAAGCACAACAAGGTTCTGCACGAGCGAAACCTGATCGTCAGCATCCGCACCGCGGATCGTCCGTTCGTCGACCAAGCAGGCCGCGCCAAGGTCGAGCGGGTCGATGACAATTTCTCGATCGTCGTGCTGACCTACGGCTTCATGGAATCGCCCGACGTGCCGCGCGATCTTGGTGTCGGCGCGAAGACCGAACAGCTCGGCCTCGACCCGATGCGGACGTCGTTCTTCATCGGCCGCAACACGCTCAAGCCCGACGCGGAAAAGGGCATGCCGCCCTGGCAGGACCGGATCTTCATGTTCCTGCAGCGCAACGCGAGCGATCCGACCGATTTCCTGCGGATCCCGCCCGGCAAGGTGCTCGAACTCGGCGAACAGGTGACGGTCTAAACTCCCTCTCCGCTAGCGGGAGAGGGAAGGGGCCCGCACGGCGAAGCCGGGTGGGAAGGGTGAGGGGAATTGGGGCGGACTGTCCGCGCCTCAAGCCCCTCACCCTTCCGTCGCCTGCGGCTCCTCCCTCCCTCTCCCCCAAGGGGAGAGGGATTCAGCGTCACCCCGCGAATGCCTTGACCAGATCGTACAGATAGTCGCGGCCGTCATAGAGCGACGCGATCCGGATCCGCTCATTCAGGCCGTGGATCCCGCCCATGTCCTTGTCGATGAACACGCCCGGCGCGCCGTAAACCGGGATGCCGATCGCCTCGAAGAAGATCCCGTCGGTCGCGCCGGTCGACATCAGCGGCAGGATCGGCAGGCCGGGGAAGTGCTTGGCCGCGACCTTCGTCACCGGGCCCATGATCTTGGGGTCGAGCGTCGGCGGGATCGCGGTCGGTCGGACCGGCTGGTTCGCGGTCACGCTCACCTTGGAACCGGCGAGCGATTTCAACTTGGCGAGCGTGCCGTCGACCGTCTCGCCGGGAAAGATCCGGCAGTTCACATTCGCGGTCGCGCGCTGCGGCAGCGCGTTTTCGGCATGGCCCGCGCTCAGCAGCGTCGCGACACAGGTGGTGCGCAGCGTCGAATGCATCGCCTTGTCGCGGCTGACGATCGCATCCGCCGCCTTGTCCTGCGGATTGGCGAGCAGCCGCGTGATCGCGTCGCCCATCGTGCCCGGCATCGCCTTTGCGCTCGCGGCGAAGAAGGCGCGCGTCGTGTCGGTGAAGGTCACGGGGAATTCATGGCCCTGCACCGCCTTCACCGCGTCAGCGAGTTCGTAGATCGCATTGTCGGGCGTCGGCTGCGAGCTGTGCCCGCCGGGATTGGTCGCGGTGAAGGTGTAATTCTGCGCGGCCTTCTCACCGACCTGGATCGCCAGCAGCTGGCGCTTGCCATTATCGTCGAGCCGCCCGCCGCCGCCCTCGTTCAACGCGAATTCGGCGGCAATCAGGTCGGGCTTGCTCGCGGCGAGATATTGCGCGCCGTTCCACGCAAAGGTCGTCTCCTCGCCACAGGTCAGCGCGAGCTTGATCGTCCGCTTCGGCGTGTAGCCCGATGTCTTGAAGCGGATCATCGCGTCGGACCAGATCGCCGCCTGCGCCTTGTCGTCGACGGTGCCGCGCGCATAATAATAGCCGCCCTCCTCGATCAGCGTGAACGGATCGCGCACCCAGTCCTCGCGCTTGGCCTCGACGACGTCGAGATGGCCGAGCAGCAGCATCGGCTTGATCGACGCGTCCGACCCCTTCAGCACCGCGACCAGCCCGCCATCCTTGGGATGCTCGGGCACCGAGAAATAGGTGATGTCGGCATCGGCATAGCCCGCGCTTTTCAGCCGCGCGCCGATCTGCGCTGCGGCTTGGGTGCAGCTGCCCGACGACAGCGTCGTGTTGGTCTCGACCAGCTCCTTGTAGAGACCGAAGAACGCCTTCTGGTCGGGGCGGCTCTGCGCAAATCCCGTACCGGGCATGGTGACGACACTGGCCGTCAGCATCACTCCCGCCATCACCCTGCTTACTGCGCGCATCGTCGTCCCCTTGATCGTTTATTGCAGCAGCGTTGCAGCGAATGATCGATCACGCAACCTCAACGCTGCGTGACATTGCGCGGCAGGGCAAGCCGCACCTCGCGATTGGCAAAGTCGATGTCGACGCGGCGGAACAGCGTCAGCGCATCCATGCCGAGCAGGATCGCGGGCCGTTCCGCCAGTCCGAACTGACGAAAGGGCGGGGCGTCGACGGCCGTCAGCGCGATCGGCAGGCTGGTGATCGTCAGGCTGCCGATCATGACGCGATCGATCGTCGAATAGTCCGCCATCACCGTCTGTCCGGTGACACCGGTCAGCGCGATCGATTGCGACCGGACCGGCTTGCGCAACAGCTTGCGGCGCAGTGCGGCATTGCCCATGCTGACCGACGACCCGGTATCGATGATCACGCGGATCCGGACGCCGTTGCAATAGGCGTCGGTGACGACGAGCTGGCCGAACAGGCTGCGCGCCCGGACCACGATCTCGCCCCGCTCGGTTCGCTCGCGGCGGTTGCGCCGGCGGGCGGGCGTCACGGTCATCGTGCGGGTGTCGAAATCGATCCCCACCGCGCGTCCCTGCAGCGTGTCGATCCCCAGCAGCCCCAGCGCACCCAGATTCTGCGCGGCGATCGCGGGCGCTTCGATTGCCGGGCTGTCGATCGTGCCGACCCGCAGCGCCGGGATGATCACGGTCGCGACGCTGTCCGATCCGGTCATGCCCGTGACGCGGACGATCCGGCCGGGCGCAAGCCGCAACACCGCCGCAAGCTCGCGCGAGATCACGGTGCGTTGGGCGCCGGTATCGACGACGAACTTCTGCGGACTGGTGCCCGCGATCGACACGGGCACCGTCATCCTGCTCTCGTCCTGCCCGAACAGCATCACCGTGTTTGCTGCAGATGCTGCATCATCGACCGGTGCAGCATAAGCGGGCGGGGCGGCGGTTTGCGGGGTAGCGTCCGGGGCAGACTGCTGGGCCGCAGCCGGGGCAGCGATGATGAGCAACACCGGGCCTGACCACCTGCGCATGATCCGATGCTGCGCCCGAAACCGACGGACGACAAGTCGTTCGTCCCTGGTTCGTCTCGCGCCCGTTCAGTCGATCCGCATCGCCTCGGCCGCCAGTGCCTCCGCCTCGATCAGCAGGGCGTCGTCGGACGTGTTGGTGGCGACCTTCTCGCGTCCGATCAGCGTCAGGATCGGCACCGCGAGCGGCGTCACGCGCTCGAGATCGACATGCAGCATCGTCTCCGCCGCACGGTCGAGCAGCCCGGCCAGGCGCCCGACATCGGTCATCCGCGCGCGCGCATCCGCCCAAGCGGCCTCGAGCAGCAAATGCGTCGGCTCGTATTTGCGCAGCACGTCATAGATCAGGTCGGTCGAGAAGGTGACCTGGCGCCCGGTCTTGCGCTTGCCGGGGTGCTGGCGCTCGACCAGCCCGCCGATCACCGCGACCTCGCGAAACGCACGCTTGAGCAGATGCGATTGCTGCACCCAGTCGACGAACTCATGTTCGAGGATGTCGGCGGAGAACAGCGATGCCGGGTCGGTGATCTTGTCGATCCCGTACACCGCCAGCGCATAGTCGTTCGCGACGAAGCCCAGCGGCTTCAGCCCCTGCGTCTCCATCCGCCGCGTGATCAGCATGCCGAGCGACTGGTGCGCGTTCCACCCCTCGAAGCTGTAGGCGACCATGTAATGCCGCCCCTCGCGCGGGAAGGTCTCGACCAGCAGCTGCCCGGGTTCGGGCAGGACCGAGCGCAGTCGCTGATATTCGAGCCATTCGCGCACATCGTCGGGAAACCGCGCCCATTCGCCGGGATGCGCGAGGAAGCCGCGGACGCGGTCGGCGAGGTTGGTCGACAGCGGCATCCGGCTGCCGCCATAGGTCGGGATCCGCGCCGGCTTGGAGGTCGCGCGGACGACGAGGTCCTCGGTGTCCATCTTGATGACCTCAAGGCTGAGCCCGGCGAAGAAGAAGGTGTCGCCGGGGCTGAGCTGCGCTGCGAAGCCTTCCTCGACGCGGCCGAGCGCGCGGCCATTGCCGAACCGCACGTTGAGCATCGTCGCCTCGACGATGATCCCGGCGTTCAGCCGGTGCTGGCCGATGAACTTGGGGTGGCTGATCCGCCATGTGCCGTCCGCATCCTGCGTCAGCCGCTTGAACCGGTCATAGGCCTTGAGCGCATAGCCGCCGTCGCTGATGAAGCCGAGCACGCGCGAGAACGTTTCGGCCGGCAGCGCGGAATAAGGGAGGGCCGAGCGGACCTCGTCGAGCAGGTCCTCCTCGCGGAACGGCGCGGCACAGGCGCACGCCATCACATGCTGCGCGAGCACGTCGAGCGCGCCGACGCGGAACAGGTCGGGATCGAGCTCGCCCGCCTCGACCGCGTCCAATGCGGCGCGCGCCTCGAGATATTCGAACCGGTTGCCGGGGACGAGGATCGCCTTGCTCGCCTCGTCGAGCCGGTGATTGGCGCGGCCGATGCGCTGGAGCAGCCGCGACGATCCCTTGGGCGCGCCCATCTGGATCACGCAGTCGACATTGCCCCAGTCGACGCCGAGGTCGAGGCTCGCGGTCGCGACCAGCGCGCGCAGCTTGCCCTCCGCCATCGCGCCCTCGACCTTGCGCCGCGCCTCACGCGCGAGGCTGCCGTGATGGACGCCGATCGGCAGCGTGTTCGCATTCACCTTCCACAGATCCTGGAAGATCAGCTCGGCGAGGCTGCGCGTGTTGCAGAACACGATCGTCGTCGCATGCTTTTCGATTTCCGCCATCACCTGCTCGGCGGCATAGCGGCCCGAATGGCCCGACCACGGGATGCGCCCCTCGGGCAGCAGGATCGCGATGTCCGGATCCGCGCCCGCCTCGCCCTGCACCATCGCGACCTGGTCGATATCGCCGTCGGGGGCGAGCCACGCGCGATAGCCGTCGGCATCCGCGACCGTCGCCGACAGCGCGACGCGGCGCATCCCCGGCGAGATTGTCTGCAACCGCGCCATGCACAGCGAGAGCAGGTCGCCGCGCTTGCCCGTCGCAAACGCATGGACCTCGTCGATCACGATCGTGCGGATGCCCTCGAACATCGTGATGCTGTCGGAATAGCTGAGCAGCAGCGAGAGTGATTCGGGGGTGGTCAGCAGGATCTGTGGCGGTTTCACGCGTTGCCGCGCCTTGCGGTCCGACGGCGTGTCGCCGGTGCGCGTCTCGACGCGGATGTCGACGCCCATCTCCTCGATCGGCGTCAGCAGGTTGCGCTGGACGTCGACCGCGAGCGCCTTCAGCGGCGAGACATAGAGCGTGTGGAGCCCGCTGGTCGGCTCCTCGATCAACTCGGCGAGCGTCGGCAGGAACCCGGCGAGTGTCTTGCCCGCCCCCGTCGCCGCGACCAGCAGCGCGTGGTGCCCGGCGCGTCCCTGCGCCAGCATGTCGGTCTGATGCCGGCGCGGCCGCCAGCCCCGTGTCGCGAACCAGTCGTCAAGTTGGGGGGGAAGGTCGCTCACGGCCTGTTCACGCATGGTCGTCATATGGGTGCACTATGCCGCAACGCCATGGACGGCGCTCACCCGGTCGGCAATTTGTCGGACCATCGATCTGTTTAGCCTGTGAAAGACCAACCTTGTCGATTCTTCGCCATCTCGCGCCGCTGTCCCTGATCGCGCTGTTGCCGTTCGCCAATGCGACGGCGGCGACGCAGAAGTTCGTCGGCGCAGGCGGCACGGTTCGCCTCGCCTATCCGTCGACCCTGACCCCGACGCGCAACTTTGCCGGCCGCGCGTTGATGACCAGCGGCTGGCGGACAATGTGGGACGGCACGCTGCCCGGGCGGGGCGTCGGCATCGTCCGGTTCTGGCAGGTCGCAAAGCCGACCGACGGGCAGGGGCAGGTGACCGAGATGATCCAGGTCGGCTTCAGCCGGAGCACGGCGGTAATCGCGCGCTGCAACACCGACGGGCTGACATCGGCGAACAGCCGCCGCCTCGCCGATCGCACGCTCGGCGGCCAGCGCTGGGCGACCTATGAGACGGGCGATGCCGGGATGAGCCAGCAGGTCCGCGCGCTCACGCTGCGCAGCGTCATCGGCGGCACCTGCTACGCGGTCGACCGGATTACCTATGCGGCAAAGGCGGGATCGCCGCCGCCGCGCAATGCACCGACCCAGGCGGTCGCCGCGGCGCGGATGGATGCGATCCTGAAGTCGGTCAAGGTCGGCCGGCGGCGCTAGGCGGCCGCGTATATGCCGCTCCGCCGTCGCGCGTGGCACCGCACCCGCGGCTCGGGCGTAGTAGCGTGATGGCAAAACTCGGCGACTGGCTCGAACCGCATGCACACGGCATCCTCGTCAAGCCGATCGACGCGTGGATCGATCCGTCGATCCCGAGCGAAAGGGCGCTCGTCACGCACGGCCATGCGGATCATGCGCGCGGCGGCCATGCTGCGGTATGGGCGACGCCCGAGACGCTGGCGATCATGGACGCCCGCTATGGTCCGCAATCGGGTCACCCGGTCGCCTATGGCGAGACGATCCGCATGGGCGAGGTCGATATCGGTTTCGTCCCCGCCGGCCATGTCCTTGGCTCGGCGCAGATCGTCCTCGACTATCGCGGCGAACGGATCGTCGTCTCGGGCGATTACAAGCGGCGGAGCGATCCGACCTGCACGCCGTTCGAACCCGTCAAATGCGACGTGTTCGTCACCGAGGCGACCTTTGGCCTGCCGGTCTTTCGCCACCCCGATACCGGCGACGAGATCGACAAGCTGATCGCCGCATTGCACGCCAATCCCGACCGCTGCGTGCTCGTCGGGGCCTATGCGCTCGGCAAGGCGCAGCGCGTGATCGCCGAACTGCGCGCGCGCGGGCACGAGGCGCCAATCTACATCCATGGTGCGCTCCAGCGTCTGTGCGACCTCTACGCCGATCACGGCGTTCGGCTGGGCACCCTGCTGCCGGTTGCGGACGCCAAGAAGGCCGACATGGCGGGGCATGTCGTGATGTGCCCGCCCGGCGCGCTCAACGATCGCTGGTCGCGGCGGCTGCCCGATCCGATCACCGCTATGGCGAGCGGCTGGATGCGCGTCCGCGGGCGCGCGCGGCAGAAGAATGTCGAGCTGCCGCTGATCCTGAGCGACCATGCCGACTGGGACGAACTCATCGACACGCTCGCCGAGATCGCACCGCGCGAGGTATGGGTTACGCATGGCCGTGAGGATGCGCTCGTCCACTGGTGCATGACCCGCCAGATCAAGGCACGCGCGCTGGCGCTGGTCGGGTTCGAGGACGAGGACGACTAGGCGGATGCCGTCCGCATCGCGGGGGTGATACGCGTTTTGCGCCACGGCAACCGGCGCCGCTCGAGCAGCGACCGCCACGCCCATTCGACCGGCGCGATGCTGAACGTGCGCAGATAGGCATTGGCAAGCCACAACAGGCCGATATTGATCGCCAGCGCGATCCCCATCAGCGCCGCCCAGCCGAACTCGCCGTACAGCCCGAGCGCGAAGGGCGGGAACAGGATCCACAGGCCGATGATCGTCTGCAGCACGTAGAGCGACAGCGCGGTCCGGCCGGCGGCGGCGAAGGGGCGCAACAGCCGCGCGCCGAGGATCGTCCCGACCAGCAGATGGACAGCGCCGACATGGCCGAGCGTCATCGCCAGCCGGCTGACCTCCGCGGTAGCCCAGAGCGTCTTCGGCGCAGTGTCGAAGCGCATCTGCTCCGCCGCGCCGATCATCCGCAGCGGGATCGCGATCCCGTAGGCGATCAGCGTCATCCGCGCGTAGAAGACGCGCGATCGTCCGCCCTGCAGGATGCCGAGCCTGTACAGCGCCGCGCCGATCAGCATCACGCCGGCCGCTTCCCACACGAACACCAGCTCGAGCCCGCGGCTCTGCAGATAGGCGATGACACTCCACTGATACGCCGCCCAGGTCATGAAGCTGCCCGTACGCGCCTTGTCCTCGGCGGCGATCCGCGCAGCATCCTCGGCCTTGGTCTTGGCGCGTCTTGCAGCCCCCTCGGCGACCTTGGTCAGCAGCGTGCGGTCCGCGGCGGTGACCGGTCGCCCGGCGCGCTGCGCGCTTTCGATCGCGGCGACCTGCGCCTGGGTCTGCGTGGTGGAGACATAGCCGTAGGTGCCGCCGGCGAACTGCAGCGCCGCCGCCGACAGGCCGATGGTCAGAAGCAGGCGGGGGCGCAGTCCGCGAAACAGGAAGGCGATCAGTGCCGCGAGGCCATAGGTGTGGAGGATGTCGCCCGGCCACAGCAGGACGAGGATGTGCACCACGCCGAACGCAAACAGCAGCAGGTTACGCGCATAATAGCGCTTCATCACCACGCGCGTCCCCGCCAGCTGCGCGGCGCGGTCGGTCAGGATCACCATCCCGGCGCCGAACAGCATCTCGAGCATGCAGCGGGCGGTGCCGTTGGCGATCACCTCGCGCAGCCACCAGGCGATCTGGTCCTGTGTGGTCCAGCCGAAATGCCGGATATCGTCGAATGACGCGTAGAGCGACCCGCCCATGTCGTTGATGTTCATGAACAGGATGCCGAGGATCGCGATCCCGCGCAGGATATCGAGCACCGCGATACGTGGCGCGCCATCGGGCTCGGCCGCGGTCATCGGTGGCGACGTCGCCACGCGCTCGGCGTCGCCATCACGGCTGGCGGAAAGGTCGTTCATCGGTCTGGGCCCCCCCGTGATGCAAGCCGGACGCTACGCCGATCCGGTGCGAAGGCAAGCGTCAGCCGGTGCCCTCGAGCGCGCGCGCCCGGCGGCGTTGTACCGAACTGCCGATGCCGAGCGCCTCGCGATATTTGGCAACGGTGCGCCGGGCAATGTCGAAGCCCTTGCCGTCGAGCAATTCCACCAAAGTATCGTCGGACAGGATCTTGGCACCCTCGTTCGCGATCAGCGCCTTGATCGCGCTCTTGACGGCCTGGGCGGAGACCGCATCGCCGCCGTCTGCCGACTGGATCGCCGAGGTGAAGAAATATTTCAGCTCGTACAGGCCGCGCCCGCACGAGACATATTTGTTGCTGGTCACGCGGCTGACGGTCGATTCGTGCATCTCGATCGCGTCGGCAACCATCCGCAGCGTCATCGGCCTGAGATGTGCGACGCCGTGGAGGAAGAACGCCTCCTGCTGCTTCACGATCTCGGTTGCGACCTTGATGATCGTGCGCTGCCGCTGGTCGAGCGCCTTGACCAGCCAGTTCGCGCTGGCGAGACACTCGCTGAGCCACGCCTTCGACGCCTTGTCCTGCTCGCCGCGCGCCAGTTCGGTGTAATAGCTGCGGTTGACGAGGATGCGGGGCAGCGTCGCGGTGTTGATCTCGATGCTCCAGCCCGTCTTGGTCCGCGCGACGAACAGGTCGGGCACGACCGCGCGGCTCGGCTCGCCGCCGAACCGGCATCCGGGCTTCGGATCATAGCCGCGCAGCTCGCGGATCATGTCCGCCATGTCCTCGTCATCGACCTGGCACAGGCGCTTCAGACGCCCGATCTCGCCCCGCGCCAGCAGGTCGAGATTGTCGATGAGCCGCGCCATGCAGGGGTCATAGCGATCCGCCTCCCGCGCCTGGATCGTCAGGCATTCGGCCAGGTCGCGCGCGCCCACCCCGGTGGGGTCGAAGGTCTGGATCACCGCCAGGACATGCTCGACCCGGGCAAGCGCGACGCCCAGCCGGTTGGCGATCTCGAGCAGCGGCACGGTGAGATATCCCGCCTCGTCGATCTGGTCGATCAGATGCGCCGCGACGAACGCATCGTCCGCGGCGATCGCGGGGCCCGCCTGTGCCAGCAGATGATCCGCAAGGCTGAGTCCGGTATCGGCAAAGCCGTCCAGATCGAGACCGTTCCCGTCGCCATCGCTGTCACCGCCCGCGCCGGCCCCGCTCATCGACAGCGCGCCGTCGGTGCCGCTGCCACCGTCGGCGACGCTGTCCTGGTGATGGCTCTCGGTCGCATAGTCGATGTCGAGCGCGGGCTCGTCGCTGCCGACACTGCCGCTCACCAGCTCGTCGGCGGCGACGCGTTCGTCGCGGGGGGCGGCGTCGTCAGGTTCCGGTCCGGCGTCGCGGTCGGGTCTGTCGCCATCGTCCGCGGCGCCCGCCTCAAGCAGCGGATTGCGCTCGATCTCCTCGGCGATGAACCCCTCGATCTCCAGGTTCGACAGCGCCAGCAGCTTGATCGCCTGCTGCAATTGCGGGGTCATCACCAGCGACTGCGATTGGCGAAGGTCCAGGCGAGGCGCGAGGCTCATGACACTAGAGCGAGAAGCCCTCGCCCAGATAGAGGCGACGGACATTCGCGTCGGCGACCAGTTCGGCCGGGCTGCCCGAGAACAGCACGCGGCCATCGTAGATGATGTAGGCGCGGTCGACGATGTCGAGCGTCTCGCGGACATTATGGTCGGTGATCAGCACGCCGATATCGCGGCGCTTGAGATCCTTCACGAGGTCGCGAATGTCGGCGATCGAGATCGGATCGATGCCCGCAAACGGTTCGTCGAGCAGCATGATCGACGGCTCGGCGGCCAGTGCGCGGGCAATCTCCGCCCGGCGACGCTCGCCGCCCGACAGCGCCATCGCGGGTGCGGCGCGAAGCCGGGTCAGACCGAACTCCTCGAGCAGCGTGTTCAGCTTGCGCTCGCGCACCGCCTTGTCGGGCTCGGACAGCTCGAGCACGGTCAGGATGTTCTTCTCGATCGTCAGCCCGCGGAAGATCGAGGTTTCCTGCGGCAGATAGCCAAGGCCCAGGATCGCACGCCGATACATGGGCAGGCGCGTGATATCGTCGCCGTCGAGCATGATCCGGCCCGAGTCGGGCTTCACGAGCCCCATCACGGAATAGAAGCACGTCGTCTTGCCGGCGCCGTTCGGCCCGAGCAGCCCGACCACCTCACCGCGCCCGACCGATACCGATACGTCGGTCAGGACGGTGCGCTTGTCATAGGATTTGGCGATCGACACGACCTGAAGGCCGTTGGTCGTCGGCGCTTCGACGATCGCGTCGCCGTGCGGGCCGGGGGTTTCGATCGGGGGCAGCGTGGGGGCATCCATCAGGCTTTGGCCTTGCTGAGGGCGGGCGGGTAAAAGCGGCGGGCGGTCGGCTGGCGGGGTTCGCGGATGACCGGCGGTGCGCGCATCGGATCAGTTGCGCTTGGGAACCGAGAAGGTGCCCGTCACGCGCCCGCCCGTCTGGGTCACGGTGCCGCCGCTGGCCGTCGCGCCGCCGCTGCCGCGGACCGACGATCCGTCGATCACCGCGCGACCGGTATCGAGGTTCATCGTCAGCCGCCCGCCATTCACGGTGTTGCCACCCTGGGTCAGCGTCACCGCGCCGAGCATCGTGATCACCCGCCGGTTGAGGTCGTAGATCGCATATTGGCTCTTCGCGGTCTGGTCCGGCCGGCGCACCGTCACGCCGCCCGACGCGTCGAGGCGCGACACCTGCGGGTTCCCGCCGACCACTTCGCCGGTATAGGCCACCGTCATCCGCGCCGAATTCAGCGTCATGTCCGCCTGCTTGACCGACACGCCCCCGCTCAGCACGGCGCGGTTCGCCTTGTCCTGCAGCTCGATATGGTCCGCACCGAAATCGATCGGCGCGTTCGAGTTGTGCGCACGTTGCGCGGAGACGCCGGTCGCCGCGACCGCGGAGAGCATCAGGAGGACGGAGCTTGGTATGAGGCGCATGGCGGCTATTTCGGCCCTCGCGGCACGATCCGCAAGCGCGCATTGCCGTCGAGCCTGACGGTGCGGGCTTCCAGATCGGCATGCAGCTTGTTCGCACTGAACACGCCCTGCGGCACCGTTCCCGTCACCGCACTGCCGCTGTCCATCGTCCGCGCGCGCATGTCGAGCGTCGCATTCGTGGTTTTCAGGTCATAGCCGTTGGGAGCGGTGACGTTGAGCGGGCCGTTCAGCTGCACCTTCTCGGTGTCCATGTCGTAGCGCCCGGAATTCGCCTTGATGTTGGCGGGGCCGTCGGCGAGCTGGAGCTGCGCGCTCAGCGTGTTGAGCTGCACGATCGGCTCGGCCGAGCTCTTCTGGATCGCCGAGCGGGCGTCGAGCGTGAACGCCTGGCCCTTCGAATCCTGCCCGCGATATTGCGCGGCCTGCAGCTTCATGCGCTCCTGCGCGACCTCGACCTTGTTCTTGTCGAGCACGAACGATACGTCGCCGCCCGCGGTCAGCGGCGCCATCACCAGGAATGCGGTCAGCACGCCGATCGCGGTCGGCAGGCCGAGTCGCGCCAGCCCGACGACGCGGTCGTGGCGGCTGCCCGGCGCCGCCCAGACCTGACGCGGCGAGCGGGCCTGCCGGATCGTCTTCGCCGATGCGTCGGACGGGGGCGCCATGGTCATGTCAGGCGTGCGCAAAGATGTCGATCTCGGGCCATCCGGCGAGATCAAGCGCGGCACGGGTCGGCAGGAAGTCGAAGCATTTCTGCGCGAGCTCCATGCGGCCTTCGCGAATCAACCGCTTGTCGAGCTCTTCCTTCATCCGGTGCAGGAAGCGAACGTCGGACGCGGCATAGTCCTTCTGCGCCTCGCTGAGCTGCGGGCTTCCCCAGTCGGAGGATTGCTGCTGCTTCGACACGTCCTGGCCCAGCAGTTCGCGGACCAGCTCCTTGAGGCCGTGCCGGTCGGTATAGGTCCGGACCAGTCGCGACGCGATCTTGGTGCAATAGGCCGGCGCCGCGACGACGCCAAGATAATGCTGGACCGCGGCGATATCGAATCGTCCGAAATGGTAGAGTTTCAGCCGCTCCGGATCCGCGAGCAGCGCCTTGAGGTTGGGCGCCGCATAGTCGCTGTCGGCCGCGAACCGGACGAGATGTTCGTCCGCGCCGCCATCCGAAAGCTGCACGACGCAGAGCCGGTCGCGCGGCGTGATGAGGCCCATGGTCTCGGTGTCGACGGCGATCGAGGCGCCCGGTGCGAAGATCCCGGACGGGATGTCGCCTTCATGAAGATACACTGTCATGCGGTGGCCCTAGCGGCCGGGGGCGCCTTGCTCAATGGTCCTCCGCGATGACGCGGGTGCGCCATGCTTTTGCCGCGATCATCGCCAATGGAGCAAGCGGACAAGATTCTGTTCGCGATAGCTTGATTTTTGCGCTATGCCCTTCCCCAAGGCGCAAAAGGTTTCGCGCCCGAGGGCCCGCGTTCGTCGTCCGGACACGCCGGCTTTTGGAGAGATTTTGCGGGCGAACCGGGAAGACGATCAGGGCTTATGGGTTTCGATAAAGGTGGCCGCGGGAACCGTGGCGGGCGTGGCCGCGACAAGCGCGACAGCTTCGGCGGCGGCAGCGACGATTTCGGTGGCGGCAGCAGCTTCGGCGGCGGCGGTGACCGGTTCGGCGGCGGCGGCAGCAGCTATGGTGGCGGTGGCAGCAGCTACGGCGGCGGCAGCAGCTTCGGCGGCGGCGGTGATCGCTTCGGCGGCGGCGGCGGTGGCGGCGGTGGTTACCGCGGCGGCGGCGGTGGCGGCGGCTTCAGTGGCGGCGGCGGCGGCGGTGGCGCCGGGCGCGGCATGCCCCCCCAGGTCGTTGGTGAAGGCACCGGCGTCGTAAAGTTCTTCAACGCACAGAAGGGCTTCGGCTTCGTCGTTCGTGATGACGGCGGCGAGGACGTGTTCGTGCACATCAGCGCAGTCGAGCAGGCCGGCATGGTCGCTCTCGCCGAGGGTCAGCCGCTCGGCTTCACGCTCGTCGATCGCGGCGGCCGCATCTCGGCAACCGATCTCAAGATCGATGGCGAGCCGATGGCTGTGACCGATCGTGGTCCGCCGCGTGATCGCGATGCCGGCCCGGGTGCACCCCGTGGCGGTGCCGATCGTGGTGCAGGCGGCGCGCCGCAGCGCCAGCTGACCGGTGAGAAGGCAACGGGTACGGTCAAGTTCTTCAACGCGATGAAGGGCTTCGGCTTCATTCAGCGCGATGATGGCCAGCCTGACGCGTTCGTGCACATTTCGGCCGTCGAGCGTGCCGGCATGGCGACCCTTAACGAGGGCGACAAGCTCGAGTTCGAGCTCGAAGTCGATCGTCGCGGCAAGTATGCAGCGGTCAACCTGAGCGCAGGCGGCTAATCCCGTCCGTCCGGTCATCGGGGTTTTTCGAACCAGCATGACAATCGGACACAGCCTGATAGCGGCCGGTCTCGCACTTGCGGGGCCGGCCGTTGCCGTTCTGGCGCAGGGCGCAACGGCACCGCGCATAGCGCCAGCGCCGACACGCTCCGCCGTCCGGCCTGCCCCTCCCAAAACGCCCGTCTCTGCGACAGCGCCAGCCGTGCCGATCCTGTCGGTCAGCATCGTGGCCCGCTATCCGCACGATGCGACGGCGTTCACCGAAGGCCTGTTGTGGCACGATGGCGCGCTCTACGAGAGCACGGGCAAGGAGGGGCAGTCCGATGTCCGCCGCGTCACGCTTCTCGATGGTCGTATCGTCGCGCGCCGGCGGATCGACCCGGCACAGTTCGGCGAGGGGCTCGGCCTGTGGAAGAACGAGCTGATCAGCCTGACCTGGCATGACGGCATCGCGCATCGCTGGGACGCCCGCACGCTCAAGCCGACCGGCACCAACCGCTATGCGGGGGAGGGCTGGGGCCTGACGAGCGACAAGGACGGCCTGATCCAGTCCGACGGCAGCGCGTCGTTGATCCTGCGCGATCCCAGGACATTGGCCGAACGCCGCCGGATCGGTGTGACGATCGACGGGCGTCCGCTGACACAGCTCAACGAACTCGAATATGTCGATGGCGCGATCCTCGCCAATGTCTGGCAGACGGGATATCTCGTCCGCATCGCCCCCGGCACCGGCCGCGTCACCGCGATCATCGACCTGCGACCGCTGGTCGCCGAGATCGGCGCACGCGACCGCGACGCGGTGCTCAACGGCATCGCCTGGGATGCTGCCAAAAAACGGCTGTTCGTCACCGGCAAGCTCTGGCCGACGCTGTTCGAGATCCGGATCAACGGCTAGGGCGCGGGGATCATCCGGCGGAGCGTGTCGATCCGGTCGGCCTCGGACGCGGGCTTGTCCGTCCGGATCCGCGCGATCCTTGGGAAGCGCATCGCAATCCCCGACTTGTGCCGCTTCGATTCCTGCAGCGCGTCGAACGCGATTTCGAGCACCATCGTCTTGGCGACCTCGCGCACCGGCCCGAAGCGGTTGAGCGTGTTCTTGCGGACGAACGAATCGAGCATCCGCAGCTCCTCGTCGGTGATTCCCGAATAGGCCTTGCCGACCGGCAGCAACTCGCCCTCCTCGGTCCAGCAGCCAAAGGTATAGTCCGAATAATAGGAGGACCGCCGGCCGCTGCCCCGCTGCGCGTACATCATCACGCAATCCGCGGTGAGCGGGTCGCGCTTCCATTTATACCACAGCCCGACGCGGCGACCGCCGACATAGGGCGAGTCGCGGCGCTTGAGCATCACGCCCTCGATCGCCGAGTCGCGCGCACCCGCGCGCACCGCCTCGAGCGCGGTGAAGTCCGCGGCGTCGATGACCTGGCTCAGGTCGAACCGCTCGGCATCGAGCTGCGGCATGAACGCCTCGAGCCGCGCGCGTCGCGCGGTCCAGGGCAGCGCGCGCAGATCCTCGTCGCCATCGATCAACAGGTCATAGAGGCGGACAAAGGCCGGATACTCGGCCAGCATCTTCGCCGACACCGTCTTGCGCCCCAGCCGCTGCTGCAGCGCGTTGAAGCTCGCCGCGCCGCCGCCCTCCTCCAGCGTGCCGCCCTGATGCTCGCCCTTGACCAGCAGCTCGCCATCGACCGTCCCCGGCGTGACGAAGGCGGCGGCGATCTCGGGAAAGCTCGCGGTCACGTCGTCGCCCGTCCGGCTGTAGAGTCGCGTTTCCCCCGCGACATGCACGATCTGCACGCGGATCCCGTCCCATTTCCATTCCGCTGCATAGTCGGCGAGGTCGACGCGCAGATCCTCCAGACCATGGGCGAGCATGAAGGGGCGGAAGACGGGGACGTTGGCGGGGGTCGGTTGCGCGCCATGCCCCTCCGCCCAGGCGAACAGCGTCGGATAGGGGGCTGCCAGGCCATGCCAGACTTCCTCGACCGCATCGACGTCGAGCCCGAACGCATCCGCCAGCGCGGTCTTCGCCAGCCGCGACGAAACGCCGATCCGCAACCCGCCGGTCGCCATCTTGAGCAGGGCGAAGCGCTCCTCCGCATCCGAACGATCGAGCATCGCCGCAAGCGCCGCTGGCGCCTCGGCGCGCGACAGCGTCATCAGCCGGTCGACCACCTGCGAGATCGACAGCGGTTCGGCGGGCACCGGATCCGGCCCCAAGGGCTCGGGCTCGGGCCACAGCAGGGCGACGGTCTCGGCGGTATCGCCGACATAATCACGGCTCATCCGGAAGAGGACGGGATCGACCCGGTCCTCGATCAATCCGCGGATGACCGCCGATTTGACCCCCGGCAGATCGAGATCGCCGGTCAGCGCCGCCATCGCCCAGCCGCGATCGGGGTCCGGCGTCACGCGCAGATAATCGCCGATCAGCTTCAGCTTCGCATTGCGCGACCGCGTATAGGTGAGGGCATCGAGGAGCGCGGCGAAAGCATGCATGATCCGACAACGCGCCGCCCGGCACTCGGCTCCGGGCCGGCGTCCACGTCGCTGCGGGCGCTACATCAAAAAGGCCCCCGCCGTTCCCGGCGAGGGCCTTATCTTGGCATCGGCGCGGGCCGATGCGATCTCGTCGCGTCAGTCGATCGCGTTCTTGATTCCCTTGCCGGCCAGCAAACCGAGCACCAAGAAGATCACGAACAGCGCGATCGCGATGAAGAACAGCACCTTGGCGATGCCGATAAATGCCCCGCCGACGCCGCCAAATCCGAGCAGGGCCAGCACGAGGCCGATGATCAAGAAGGTGATGGCGAGCTTCAACATGGGCATTCTCCTGTTCCTGACAGAACCCGCCCCGCCCATGTCGGTTCCGACACGGGCGGGACGGGCGCCAGGATTCAGGCCTTGCGGCTGGCTTCGAACAGGAACCAGGCGCGTTCCTCGGCCTGATCGGTCCACTCGTCGACGATGCCGCTGGTCGCATTGTCCTTGGCCTCGTCGGCGGCGTCCTTGACGATCCGGAACTGTTCGACGAGCTTCAGATTGTCTTCGCGCAGCTCGGCGAGCATTTCGGTCGGTCCGACGAAATCCTTGTCATTGTCAGGGATGCTCTGACGGCGCGAAATGTCGCCGATCGAGCGCAACGTCGTGTTGCCGGTCTTGCGGACGCGCTCGGCGATCGCATCGGTCACGCCCAGAATCTGTGCCGCCTGGTCATCGAGCAACAGATGATAGTCACGGAAATGCGGACCCGACATGTGCCAGTGAAAGTTCTTGGTCTTCAGGTACAAGGCATAGCAATCGGCGAGCGAGGCATTGAGCGCTTCGGCAACCGTCTTCGTGCTGTTGCTGACGAGATCGGTGGGCGTGTCGAGTGCGGGGTTGGTGGCGGGCATCGAAAACTCCATGCATGGGAATGTCTGTGGATCGTTGCGTCAACGAAGCGATAGCCGAAATGCTCCCGTCGCGCATGCGCCATTCCTCATCTGAGTGATCGCCCCGCTAGATCAATCGCGCAGCGCTCAGGCCCAGAATGACCCCCAGGATCACGAATACCAGCCCGAGGGCCATGCGCAGCCGGGCGAGCGGCCATCGGCGCCACGCCGCTTCACCCATCATCGCCGCGGGGACGATCACCACCAGCGATCCGATCGTCGCGCCGACCGCGGCCAGCATCGGCACGGCACTGCGGAGCGCGAGGGCGGCCACGATGAACTGTATGCCGTCGCCGAACGCGAGGATGAACAGCCCGAGCATCGTGGTGGCAACCGCGCCGGTCCGCCAGCCGCGCAGCGGATCGGGTGCCTTGACCGGCAGCAGCGCACCGCCGCCCTGGAGGATCAGCGCCAGCGCCAGCATGAGCTGGCGCGCATTGGGGGTCAGCAGCGGCGCGACCGCGATCCCGCCCGCGACCGCCAGGCTGCCGGCGAGCAGCAGCGCGAGCGCCGCCGCAAGGATCACCAGCCGGGGCTTGCGATACCGATCGGCCAGGATCGCGGCGAGCCACGCGGTCCGATCGCCGACCTGCGCCAGCGCGGCGGCTACGAGCGCCGCCATCAGCGCGTCCATCGCTAGCGCGTCACGCGCGGGTCATCCCGCGAGCCGGACCGAACAGGCGGCCGCGAAGACATGGCAGGCCTGGACGTCCTGCCGCTCGCTGTAGATCGCGTCGCTCAGCGTCATCAGCCAGCCATGGACGAGCGCCCCATGTTCGCCGCGCGACAGTGCCGAATCGATGAAGTGCGTGACGGTCACCGCGGGGTTCATGCCGTTGCGATGCGCGATCAGGCGGATCGCGTCGATATCGGGCGCGAGATCGGTCGCGCGGGTATAGGGCGCGCGGACGTCGATCGCGGCGATCCTGGCCGCAAGCTCGGCCTTTACCAGCGCCAGATCCTGGAATTCCGCGACTCGCTCGGCAACCTGCCCCATGATCCCGCCTCCTGTCTTTCTTATGGGATGCATCATGCGCCCATGCCGATAAAGATGGGGTTAAACACCCTGTGATGCGGGATTCCGGGGCGAATATGGGGTGATATGGTTGACTTGGCCGGCAGCATGCGCCATGCGCCGCGACAGATCGGGCGGTAGCATGCGTGCTGCCGCCCTAGCATTTTCAGCCTTAAGGATTGGGCTCATGGCCAAGCCGACTACCGTCAAGATCAAGCTCGTCAGCACCGCGGACACCGGCTTCTTCTACGTCACCAAGAAGAATCCCCGCACGAAGACCGAGAAGCTCTCGTTCAGCAAGTATGATCCCGTCGTGCGCAAGCATGTCGAGTTCAAGGAAGCCAAGATCAAGTAAGTCGACGCGGCGGCGATGCCGTCGCGCATTTACGATGCGATCGCAAGGCCGCGGGTAGCGATACTCGCGGCCTTTGGCGTTCCTGCGCGGCGGGTCTCGCGGTTCGCTCAGACGAACGCGCGCACCGCTTCCATGAAGCGGGCGAGGCTGATCGGCTTCGAGATATAGGCGTCCGCGCCCGCGGCACGGATCCGGTCCTCGTCCTCGCGACCTGCATAGGCGGTGACCGCCATCACCGGGATCGTGCTGAGCACGTCGTCGGCCTTGAGCTCGAGGATGATCTCATAGCCGGTGACGTGCGGCATCTGGATGTCCATGATGATCAGGTCGGGGGCGAATTCGCGCGCCCGGACCACCGCCTCGCGCCCGTCGCGGACAGGTTCGGCAAGGTAATCATGCGCCCGCAAAAGGTCGCAGAATAGTTTCAGGTTGAGTTCGTTGTCCTCGACAACGAGCACCTTCTTTGCCACGCGAGCCACCATTCGTTTCAAGAAGGATGACAATAGGCAATGCGCGGCGCCGTTACAAATGAAGACGCTGAGGCCCTGGCGCTGCAAGCCCTGGTATGGACGCTGAGCGAGCCGGACCGAGCGATGCGCCTGTTGTCGGTGACCGGACTCGACCCTGCCGACCTGCGCACGCGGGCCGGGGAGCCCGCCGTGCTCGCGGCGGTACTCGGTTTCCTCGAATCGCATGAACCCGATCTTGTCGCCTGCGCCGAAACGCTCGGCATAAGGCCCGAGGCGCTAGTCCGCGCGCGGATGACGCTCGATCCGGGGTTTGAAGCATGAAGCCGCTGCTCATCAGCGATTGCGACGAAGTGCTGCTGCACATGGTCAAGCATTTCGGCACCTGGCTCGACGAGGCGCATGATATCGATTTCGAAATCGGCCACGGCGATTTCGCCAACAGCATGACGCGCCGCGACGGCGGGCCCGCGCCCACACGCGAGGACATGTGGGCGCTGCTCGGCGGGTTCTTTCCCGCAGAGATGCACCGCCAGACTTTGGTGCCGCATGCCCGCGAGGCGCTCGTGTCGCTCGCCGAGATCGCGGACATCGTGATCCTGACCAATTTGCAGGACGAATGTCGCCTGCCGCGGATCGAGCAGCTCGCCGCGTTCGACATCGCCCACCGCGTCGAGTGCAACCAGGGCGGCAAGGGCGACCCCGTCGCGCGGCTGGTCGCCGAATATGGCAACCCCGTCACGGTGTTCGTAGACGACCTTGCGGTGCATCACGAATCGGTCGCGCGGCATGCGCCGGGCGTCCACCGGCTGCACATGGTGTCCGAGCCGACGCTGGCGGGGGCGGTGCCCAGGGCGCCCGCCGCGCATGCCCGGATCGACGACTGGCGCGAGGCGCAGGCCTGGATCGCCGCGCGGTTCGCCGCGGGGGTGCCCGCGGACGCTTGACCCGCCCCCCGTGGCTGTGGTGAGACCGCGCACATGACCGATCGTATCGACCGCAAGCTCGAAGAGCTTGGCCTGACGCTGCCGCAGGCCGCCGCCCCCGTCGCATCCTATGTTCCCGCCGTCGAGGCGAACGGGCTGCTCCACATTTCGGGCCAGTTGCCGTTCAAGGACGGCCAGATCGTCACCGGTCGCCTCGGTGACGGCGTGTCGCTCGAGGACGGGCAGGACGCGGCGCAACGCTGCGCGCTGATGCTGGTCGCGCAGATGAAGGCGGCGCTCGGCTCGCTCGGCCGCGTCGAGCGGATCGTGAAGCTCGGCGTGTTCGTCAATTCGCACGGCGACTTCACCGATCAGCCCAAGGTCGCGAACGGCGCATCCGACCTGATGGTCCAGCTGTTCGGCGAGGCCGGCAAGCATGCCCGCTCGGCCGTCGGCGTTCCCGTGCTGCCGCTGGGTGCCGCGGTCGAGATCGATGCGATCGTCCAGGTCTCGGCCGCTTGAGCCCAGCCGCTTGAGCCTGACGCCTGCGCGCCTATTTTAGGAGCGCATGACAGCCATCACCGCCCGCATCGCCCAAGGCGTTACCTCGATCGCGGCGGAGGACTGGGACGCCTGCGCCGGCGACGCGAATCCGTTCGTCGGCCACGCCTTCCTCGCCGCACTCGAGGCGTCCAGAAGCGTCGGTGGACGATCGGGGTGGCAGGCGCTGCCGGTGGTCGTCGATGGCGACGACGGCAGGCCGGCCGGGATCGCGCCCGCTTATGCCAAGAGCCACAGCCAGGGCGAATATGTCTTCGACCAGGGTTGGGCCGATGCGTTGGAGCGGGCAGGGGGGCAGTATTACCCCAAATTGCAGATTGCCGCGCCGTTCAGCCCGGTACCCGGCCCACGGCTGCTCCTGCGCGACCCGGCGGTCGCGCCCGCGCTGATCGCCGCGCTCGAGGCGGTGACCGATCAGAGCGGTCTGTCCTCCGCGCATGCGACCTTCATCGCTCCAGCCGAGGTCGCGCTGTTCGAGGCCGCCGGATGGCTGATCCGTCAGGGCACGCAGTTCCACTGGACCAATGACGGCTATGCGAGCTTCGACGATTTCCTCGCCGCGCTCGCCAGCCGCAAGCGCAAGGCGATCCGCAAGGAGCGCGCCGCCGCGGTCGAGGGACTGACGATCCGCCACCTGACGGGCGCGGAGATCACGCCCGCGCACTGGGACGCGTTCTGGGTCTTCTACCAGGACACGGGCAGCCGCAAATGGGGCCAGCCCTATCTGACGCGCGCCTTTTTCGATCGGATCGGTCAGACGATGGGCGACCGGGTGCTGCTGATCCTCGCCGAGCGTGACGGCGTGCCGATCGCGGGGGCGCTCAACCTGATCGGTGCGGACACGCTCTACGGCCGCTATTGGGGCGCGACCGAGGAGGTGCCGTTCCTCCATTTCGAGCTCTGCTATTACCAGGCGATCGATGCGGCGATCGCGCGCGGGCTGACGACGGTCGAGGCGGGCGCGCAGGGCGAACACAAGCTCGCGCGCGGCTATGCGCCGGTCGCGACCTATTCGGCGCATTACATCCCGGATCCGGGCTTCCGCCGCGCGATCGCCGACTTCCTCGTCCGCGAGCGCGAGGCGGTCGCCTCCGACCGCGAGTATCTCGGCGAGCTTACTCCGTTTCGGCGGGCGGAACCGCCGACCGGTTGACCTTGTACAGCACGCTGGTGCCGTCGCGGCGGATCGGGGTCAGGTCGCGGATCAGCGCGGGGTCGAACGCCGGCGGGTGGATCAGCCAGACATAATCGAACGCGTCGCGGGGGAAATGCTCCAGTGCCATCGCGATCGGCCGCCAGAACTGGCCACGACACCGGATATCCGTAACGATTTCGGACGGATCATGCGCAAAGCCGCGCGCGATCGGATAGCGCGTCGTCATCAGCTGTCCGCCGGCCATCGACCACTGGTCGTTGGTGAAGGCCAGCCGCCGCTCGAGCAGCAGCGCCGGGACATGCTCGAGGCGCGAATAGGCCCAGTCGTCGCGACAGCGCCGCCCGACGAACGAGACCACGCGTGCGCGCTCGGGCACGGTGTCGATCGCGGCGATCGCCTGGTCGTAGCTGCGGTCGTAGATCAGGAAGCTGATCGTGGTGCCCGCCAGCCGGACCGCGAAGAAGCTGAACCCCAGTACCGCCAGCGTCGCGGCGCCGCGCAGCGACAGGCGGTTGCGCGGGCGCAGCGCGATGATCGCGAACGCCAGCATGAACGGCGCGAGGCGCATGTCGGCATAGGCCGAGCCGAACACGATGCGCGGCAACAGGATATAGACGAGCGCGAGGAACAGCGCGGACAGCGCGAGGTTGCGCGAATATTCGATCGTCTGGTCGCGCACGCCGCGGAACAGGATCACGAACAGCACGGTGACCGACGCGATGTCGAACGCCATCCAGCGATCGCGCAGGACCATCGTGATCCAGTTCATCTTCCAGCGCCAGTTGAACCAGTCCTGCGTCTTGCCGGTGACGTGGTCGCCCGACCGCCACAGCACCATCATCACCATCGGCAGCGCCAGCGGGATACAGCTGAGCCCGGCGCGAATGAATGCGCCGATCCAGCCCTTGATCGCGCCTTCGCCGCGCACCCCGGTCTTGCGGATGTCGTGCTGGCGGATCAGCTCGGCGGAGAAGGCGAGCACGCCCAGCACGCCCCAGCCGAAGGTATGGCACAGCCAGAGCAGGCAGGATCCGGGTACGAACAGGATCGTGCGCAGCCGCAGCCGCTCGAGCCGCCCGAGGCGGAGCCACAGCGCGAACATGTTGAGCGCGAGCGCCATCGCCAGCGCGAAGTTCACGAAGCCGAACTGGAACGGATAGCTATAGGCGAGCGGCAGCGCGAACAGCGCGGTCGCCGGGATCCGGCCATGCACTTCGCGCGCGATCCAGAGCAGTCCGGTGACGGTAAGCGCGGGGATCGCCATTACGATCAGCTTCACCGCGAGCTGCAACCCGAAGATCGGCGCAAGCGGCACGATCAACAGGTCGATGCCAAGATTGCCGATCAGCTGCCAGCGGAAATCATACCATTGGCTGAGCCAGGGATTGTCGCCGATCGCGAGCTGGACGCGGTAGCGCCCCATATGCCCGGGCAGATCGACCAGCGGCGGCACCTCCGGCCACAGCAGCGGGATGATCGATGCCAGCGCGACGCACGCGACGAACGTGCGCGTCTGCCACCAGTGAAGTTCCGTTGTTGTCCCCCGCGCCATCCCTCGACGCCTAGCGCCGCAGGGGGGCATTCGACAAGCGCCGACCGCGCCGCATTGCGACGGAATACACCGCCAGGGCTCCCGGCCCCCGAGTATCGGGGGACGGGAGCCGGTATCGCTCACACCTGGTCGCGGCGGCCCAGCAGGCGCAGGCGCAGCGCGTTCAGCTTGATGAAGCCTGCTGCGTCGCGCTGGTCATAGGCGCCCTGATCGTCCTCGAACGTCACGACCTTTTCCGAATAGAGCGAGTTGGGCGACTTGCGGCCGACCACATACACGCCGCCCTTGTAGAGCTTCAGCCGGACGGTGCCCGACACCTTCTCCTGGCTGTGATCGATCGCTGCCTGGAGCATCTCGCGCTCGGGCGAGAACCAGAAGCCGTTGTACAGCAGCTCGGCATAGCGCGGCGCGAGCTCGTCCTTCAGATGCGCCGCGCCGCGATCGAGCGTCAGCTGCTCGATACCGCGGTGCGCGAGGTGATAGATGGTGCCGCCTGGCGTCTCGTACATGCCGCGGCTCTTCATGCCGACGAAGCGGTTCTCGACCAGGTCGAGACGGCCGATGCCGTGACGGCGGCCATAGTCGTTGAGCGTCGACAGCAACGTCGCCGGGCTCATCCCCTCGCCGTTGATCGCGACGCCGTCGCCACGCTCGAAATCGATCGTGATGTACTCGGGGACGTCAGGCGCGTCCTCGGGGTTCACCGTGCGCGAATAGACATAGTCCGGCACCTCGTCCCACGGATTCTCGAGCACCAGCCCCTCGGACGAGGTGTGGAGCATGTTCGCATCGGTCGAGAAGGGTGCCTCGCCGCGCTTGTCCTTGCTGACCGGGATCTGGTGCTGTTCGGCGAACTCGATCAGCCTGGTGCGGCTGGTCAGGTCCCATTCGCGCCACGGTGCGATCACCTTGATGTCGGGCGACAGCGCGTAATAGCCGAGCTCGAAGCGGACCTGGTCGTTGCCCTTGCCAGTCGCGCCGTGGCTGACCGCGTCGGCACCCACCATCCGGGCGATCTCGATCTGGCGCTTGGCGATCAGCGGCCGCGCGATCGACGTGCCGAGCAGGTACAGCCCCTCGTACAGCGCGTTCGACCGCATCATCGGGAACACGTAATCGCGCACGAATTCCTCGCGCAGATCGTCGACGAAGATGTGCTCGGGCTTCACGCCCATCATCTCGGCCTTGGCGCGCGCCGGCTCGAGTTCCTCGCCCTGGCCCAGATCCGCGGTGAAGGTGACGACTTCGCAGTTGTAGGTCTGCTGGAGCCATTTCAGGATCACGCTGGTGTCGAGGCCGCCCGAATAGGCGAGGACGACCCGATTGATGCCGGCGTCGCCGGCGGCGCGGTTGATCTGATCGGTCACGGGCAAGATCCTTTGGGCAATATCCAATGCCCGCGCCCCTATGCGCTGGACGCCCTGCATGCAACCGGAGCATGCAACCCGCCGCATTCATGGCGCGTACAACCAACCCGCGCTACGTGCGCCCCCAGATCATTTGGAGTGTCCCGACCGTGCTACGTCAAACGCTTACCCTGTTCGTCCTTGCCGGCCTCGCGACGCCCGCGCTGGCGCAGGAGACCCGCGCCTCCGTGTCCGCCAAGTTCAAGGCCGAGTTCGCCGCGCGCGATACCAACAAGGACGGCGTCCTGACGCGCGCCGAGGTCCAGGCGGGGATCAGCCAGATGAAGGTCGGGCCGGGGCGCCCGGATCCGGTCCACGCCAAGCGGCTCGCCGAACTGTGGTTCAGCAGCGCCGACACCAACAAGGACGGGAAGGTCACGCAGCCCGAGGCCCAGGCACTGCTCGCCGCGACCTTTGCGAAATATGACGCGAACAAGGACGGCAAGATCGGCGGCGACGAGCGATCGGCCGCGAAGTCGCAGATGCAGGGCAGCCGCTGAGGCCACGCCTATAGGGGGGCATCCATCTACGGAGTCCCCCCCCGTAAAGTCGTCATCCCCGCGGAGGCGGGGATCCAGACCGGCTGGCTTTTCGGTTCCATCACCGGAGCCTGCCAGTCTGGATTCCCGCCTTTGCGGGAATGACGAACGTCCGGATCTTACCCTGCGCCAAGCGGCGGGAAATCAGCCCGTGCGCAACGCCCGTTCACCCTCGATCATGTAGTCGCGTGTCAGCGGCAGGGTCATCCGGCTCTTCGACAGCTGGATCTGGTAATTGACCATCCCCCCGGTCCGGAACGCCGCGGCGGCACCCGCGAGGTAGAAGGTCCACATCCGGTAGAAGCGCTCGTCATACAGCGCGACGATCGCATCCTTCGCCGCGACCGTCCGGTCGTACCAATGGTCGATCGTCAGCGCGTAATGCACGCGCAGCACCTCAATATCGGTCGGGAAGAACTTCAGCCCCTCATAGCCGCGGACGATCTCCGACAGCGCGGGGTTGTAGCCGCCGGGGAAGATATATTTGGTCGTGAAGGTGTCGGTCACGCCGGGTCCGCCCATCCGCCCGATCGTGTGGAGCAGCATCACCCCGTCCGCGCTCAGCAGGTCGCGGCACTTGCGGAAGAACGTCTTGTACTGCGGCGGGCCGACATGCTCGAACATGCCGACCGACACGATGCGGTCGAACGTACCCGTCAGCGCGCGATAGTCGATCAGCTCGAACTTCACCTTGTCCGCGACGCCGGCCTCCTCGGCACGCCGCCGTGCGACCTTCAGCTGTTCCTCGCTCAGCGTGACACCCAGGACCTCCGCCCCGGTCTTGGCGTGCAGGTACAGCGCCATGCCGCCCCAGCCGCAGCCGATGTCGAGTACGCGCATGCCGGGCTGGATCGCGAGCTTGGCGGCGATATGCGCCTTCTTGTCGTCCTGCGCCTGTTCGAGGCTGTTGCCGGCATCGGTGAAGTACGCGCACGAATATTGGCGATCGGCGTCGAGGAACAGGTCGTAGAGCCGGTCGGACAGGTCGTAATGATGCGCGACGTTCTTCTTCGACCGACGTGCCATGTTCACCCGGTCGACGCGGTGGACGACCTTGTCGAGCAGCTTGATCGGCAGCGACGGATTGAGCCCGCCACCGCGCTCCCACGGGCTGTTGCCCTTGAGCAGGTTGACCAGGTCGCGGATGTCGCCGCGCTCGATCACCAGGCGGCCGTCCATGAACGCTTCCGCCGCGCCCAGCGCCGGGTGGCGGACGATCGCGCCCGCGACACCGGGGGCGGTGAGACGGATGGTGACGGGGTTGTAGGCAGGGTCGGGCGTGCCGAACTGCTTGGTGGTACCGTCCGCGTGGATCAGCGTGAGTTCGCCGGTTTTTACCTGCCGGGCGAGGAAGCGATCGAAAAGAGCCATGTCGCGTTAGCTAATGACTGGTACGGAAGTGCGCCACCCCCGGGCGGCGTCAGATCCCCGCATACCAATCATAATCCACATTATCTTCCCAATAGCCGCCCTTGCCCTTGCCGATCCCGGCTAGGCTAGCGACGGCGTCTATCGCCATGATATATTTGGCATGTTTGTAGCCAAGCTGACGTTCGACGCGCAGCCGGACGGGCGCGCCGTGCGCGACGTCGAGAATCTGGTCATTTAACGCCCAGGCGAGGATCGTCTGTGGGTGGAATGCGTCGATCAGGTCGATCGACTCGTAATAGGGCGTGCCCCGGTACAGGTCGGCGCAGGTGAAGACGATGTAGCGCGCGGTGTCGCGGATCCCCGCAGCCTGCAACAGCGTGGCAAGCTTCGGGCCCTGCCACTTGGCGATCGCCGACCAGCCCTCGACGCAGTCGTGCCGCGTGATCTGCGCGCGCGCGGGCATCTGGCGGAGTTGCGGCAGCGAGAGCGACAGCGGCCGGTCGACCAGCCCGCCGACGCGCAACCGATAGTCCGCAAAGTTGTTCACCAGCATCTCGGTATAGGCCGGGGTGCCGGGGTTGCGCGTGCCGTTCGACCGGAAGATCGGCGACATCTGCGCTGCGCTGAACTCGGGGACGAGCGCGTTGCGGTCGGTCAGCGCGCGTTGCAGCCCGCGCTGCATCTCCTCGCCCATGAACAGGATCTTGCGCGCCTCGGGATGCTGGATGATCTTGTCGCACCCGGTAAGCAGCGCGCCGGCGCCGACCGCCGCGCCCGCGACCAGCGAGCGGCGGGTGATGATGATGCTCATGCGGCATCCTCCCCGGTATGCGCGGGGACGTGCCCCGGAACGGTAAAGCGTCCGGTGATCATCGATCGCACCTCGTTCCACGCGCCCGCCAGGATCACGAGCGCGAGGTGGGCGATGATGAACAGCACGAGCGCGACCATCGCGATGAAGTGGATCGACCGCGCCGACTGCCGCCCGCCGAAAATGTCGAGCAGCCACGGCCACGCCGCATCCATCGCCGGCGACATCGCCAGCCCGGTGAGGATCATCACCGGCAACAGGATGAAGATCGTCGCGACATAGGACAGCTTCTGCAGGATGTTGTACGCGGCCGGCCGCTTCGGATCGTGGAAGCGCAGCGCCAGATGCTCGCGCACGTCATGCGCCACCTCGCGCGGCGCAAGCTCGCCCGCCCGGACGCGGAGGTCGCGCTGGAAATGCCGGTTGAACAGGCTGACGATCATGAAGCCGAGCAACGCGAACGACAGGACCAGCGCGAAGAACAGGTGCCAGCGTCGCGAAATGGCGAGGTTGTAGCTCGCCGGGATCGTCAGCAGGTTGATCAGCGTCACCACCCAGCCCGGCCACTGGTCGAGCGTCGTCCACGCCTGATCGAAGTTCGCACCATAGCGCCCCCAGTAGAATCGCGGATGCGCCTTCAAGATGCCGATCCCGCTGCCGATCATGATGAACATCGCTACCGCGGTGATCCAGTGCCACAGCCGCGTCGCGATCCGGTGGCGTTTGATGACGGTGACAGGGGCAGTGGCGATAGGGCGGGCGGGATCGTTCATGCTTGGCCTTCGCTTTAGGCGACAAGCTCCGACCATAGCAGGGATACGCGTATGACCGAATGGCATTCTTACGAACCGGCGAGCGGCCATCGCCTGCCGCATGATCCGCTCAACGCGATCGTCGCGCCGCGCCCGATCGGCTGGGTGAGCACGCTGTCCGCGGACGGCGTACCCAATCTTGCGCCCTACAGCTTCTTCAACCTGTTCAACTACACCCCGCCGCTGATCGGCTTTTCGTCGATGGGGTGGAAGGACAGCGTCGCCAACATCGCCGCGACCGGCGAATTCGTCTGGAACCTCGTCAGCCGCGATCTGGGCGAGGCGATGAACGCGACCGCGGCCAATGTCGCGGCGGACGTCGACGAATTCGCGCTCGCCGGGCTCGAGACGCTGGCCTCGCTGCACGTGAAGCCGCCGCGCGTCGCGGCGAGCCGTGCGCAGTTCGAATGCAAGGTGACGCAGATCGTCCGGCTGGAAACCAAGGAGGGGCGCGAACTCGACCAGTGGCTGGTGCTCGGCGAGGCGGTCGCGATCCATATCGACCCGGCGATGCTCGACGACGGCGTGTACCAGACCGCGCGCGGCGAACCGATCCTGCGCGGCGGCGGCCCGGCGGATTATTTCGCGATCACCGAGGAGTCGCTGTTCAAGATGCGTCGGCCGGGCTGACCTGAGGAGGTTGGTTCACCCGCGAAGGCGGGTGCCCAGACTGGGTGCCCGCCTTCGCGGGGACACACGCCTCAGCCATACGCTCGCCAGAAGAACACGATCGTCGTCGCGATCGTCACCAGCAGCGTCCACACCCGAATGACCTTGGCGGGCAGCACCAGCCCGAGCTTCGCGCCGAAATGCCCGCCGACGATCCCGCCGAGCAGCATCGGTATGCACAGCGCCCAATAGACCATGCCGGTGGCGATGAAGACGAACGTCGCTGCCAGATTGGCGACCGCGAGCATCAGCGTGCGCGGTGCGGCAAGCATGGCGGGCGTTGCGCCCGACAACAGCCCCCAGGCGGCGGTCAGCATCAGCCCGACCCCGCCGCCGAAATAACCGCCATAGACGCCCAGCATCGCCTGCACCGCGACGAGCGATTTCGGCCCGATCTCGACGCGTGACCGCAGCCAGAGCGACGCCTGCGTCCCGAACGCGATCGCCAGTGTCGCGAACAGCAGCAGCCACGGCACGATCAGGTCGAACGCGCGTGCCGAGGTCGCGACGAGCAACAGGCTGCCGACGAGCCCGCCGACGAAGGTGATCCCCGCCATCGTCCGCATGCCGACGCCCGACACCGGCTCCAGCCCGTGTCGGTAGGTCCACGCGCTCGCCATCGCGCCCGGCTGGAGCGAGACGTTGCTGGTCGCATTGGCGAAGGTCGAGGGCAGGCCGAGTCCGATCAGCGCGGGCATCGTCGCGAAACTGCCGCCGCCCGCCAGCGCGTTCATCGCGCCGCCCAATAGTCCAGCCCCTGCCGCCAGTGCGACCGCACCGATCTCAAGCAAGCGCGGCTTCGCGATCCAGCTGCGCGCGGCTCTTCTTCTCCGACGCGGTCTTCAGCTGCCCGCACGCCGCATCGATGTCGCGACCGCGCGGGGTGCGCACTGGCGCCGAAATGCCCGCCCCGAACACGATGCTCGAGAACGACTTGATCCGCTCGGGCGTCGAGCATTCATAGGCCGCGCCTGGCCATGGGTTGAACGGGATCAAATTCACCTTTGCGGGCAGCTCGTATTTGCGCAGCAGCCGGACGAGTTCGTGCGCGTCGGCGTCCGAATCATTCTTGTCCTTCAGCATCACGTACTCGAACGTGATCCGGCGCGCATTGTTGGTGCCGGGATAGTCGGCGCACGCCTGCAGCAGTTCCTCGATGCCGTATTTGCGGTTGAGCGGCACGATCTCGTCGCGCACCTCCTTGGTCACCGCGTGCAGCGACACCGCGAGGTTCACGCCGATCTCCGCGCCCGCGCGCGCCATCATCGGCACCACGCCGCTGGTCGACAGCGTGATCCGGCGGCGGCTGAGCGCGAGCCCCGCACCGTCCATCACCAGCTTCAGCGCATCGCGGACATTCTCGAAATTATACAGCGGCTCGCCCATCCCCATCATCACGATGTTGGTGAGCATGCGGCCCTCGGGCTGGCTCGGCCATTCGCCGAGCGAATCGCGCGCCAGCATCACCTGGCCGACGATCTCGGCAGGCGTCAGGTTGCGCACTAGCCGCATCGTGCCGGTGTGGCAGAAGGTGCAGTTGAGCGTGCAGCCGACCTGGCTCGACACGCACAACGTGCCGCGATCCGCGTCGGGGATGAACACCATCTCGTAATCCTGCGCGTCGTCCGATCGCAGCAGCCATTTGCGCGTGCCGTCGGTCGACACCTGCGCCTCGACCACATTGGGCCGGCTGATCACGAAGCGCTGTTCGAGCCACGGGTGCATCGTCTTCGAGATGTCGGTCATCGCCGAAAACTCGGTCGCGCCGCGATTGTAGATCCAGTGCCACAGCTGCTTGGCGCGCAACTTGGCCTGTTTTTCCTCGAGCTGCGACGTCTCCAGCGCCATCCGCAGATCGGCGAGCGACAGCCCGAGCAGGTCGATACGCCCGTCGCTGCGCGGCACGAAGCTGCGGGGAACGGGCACGGGATCGATGTGCCCGGGGATGGGCATGAGGTTCGCGGCGGTCTGCATGGCCGGGCGCATAGCGGAATTTTGCCGATTTTTCTACAGGCTGCGTCGAGCGAAGAGTCGCCGCCATGAACACCACGCGTAGCACCACACAATAACACCTCCCCGGCGGAGGCCGGGGCCCAGTTGGGGGACGGAGGTAAGGACGGTCAGCCCGTTGTTACGACCACCTTTCCACCTGGCCCCCGGCCTTCGCCGGGGAGGTAGAAAGAAGGGAGGCTATCCCCCGCGACACGCCAGCACGGCCGCATCGATCGCGGTCGCCGCGCCAGACAGCGCATAGACATCCGCGAACGGCCGACCACCGACGCCGACCGCCTCGACGCTCATGCTCCGCCCCGATCGCAGCGCGGCGACGATCGCGCGGTCGCTAGGGGCATCGCTCGCCCATGCGTCCAGCCCGTTCGCGACCAGCGCGAACCGGCGTTCGCCGACCGTCAGCGTCACCCCGGCGGAGCGATCGCGCTCGCGGCTCAGGCGGATGTACAGCGAGGCGCGCAGGCCGCGCTTCGGCCAGGTCGCGATGGTCGCGAAACCCGTCGTGCGCCCACCCGCCATCACCGGCCGCGCGATCGCGTAGCAGCGCGGCGGCACCGCGTCACGGAACGCGCCCCATCCCCGGTAGATGCCGATCGTGTCGCGCGCCGTCGCCGGTGTCGCGACCGCGAAGGCCAGCAGCACCGCCAGCTTCACGCGGGGGCGAAGCCGGTGCCGCGGTGCGGGACGGTCGCGCGGCCCTGCTCGACCAATGTCACCGACCCCTGCGGCAACCCAGGCGCAACCGCGGCGCCGAGCACCGGATCGACCGGCGCACCCGTCATCACGCCCAGCATCACCCGGCTCGAAATCCCGTGCATGATCACCAGCCGGTCGCCCGGATCCTGCGCGGTGTCCGCCAGCCAGCCGCCGACCCGTGCCGCGATCTGGGGATAGGTCTCGCCGTCGGGGGCGGGCTTCAGCGTGCCGCCGGGCATCATCACCGGCCCGAACTCGTCGACCACATCGGCATAATAGCGGCCGCCCCACGACCCCATGTCGATCTCGACCAGCCGCGGGTCGGTGCGCGCATCGTGCCAGTCGAGCTCGAGATGCTCGCAGATCACCGCCAGCGTCTGCAGCGCACGCCCGGTCGGCGACGACCACAGCGTCAGCGCAGGCCTGGCCCCGAGCAGGTCCCGCAGCGCCCGGCCAAGCTCGTCGGCCTGCGCGAATCCGGCGCGCGTCAGCGGCGTGTGCGCGGCATCGCCCTGCAACCGGTGCGCGGCGTTGAACACGGTTTCGCCGTGCCGTGCGACGAAATCCCGGCCAAGCCTGACGGGCGGTTTGCCGGTTGGACCGAGGTCCGCTGCACGTTGCCGAGGGCTTGGAATCATGGCCCGCATTTCAACCCCCTGTTGCGCAAAAGCAACGGATTTCCGTGTTTATCTGGGGTTCATGCAACGCCTGGCGGATTGGTCCATTGGAGCCATCCACCCCGCGTTCGGGGGTGACGAAGATCAATGGAGTATCCCAATGCGTAAGCTTATCGCCGCATCGCTGTTCGCGACCACCGCCATTGCCGCCCCCGCGCTGGCACAGACCAACCCGACCTTCACCGGCCCGCGCGTCGAGGCCACGCTCGGCTACGACCACACCGGCGCCGGCAGCAGCGTGTCCAACAACAACGGGCGCGACGACCAGAAGATCGACGGTCTGCTGTACGGCGGCGGCATCGGCTACGACATCGCGACCTCGAGCAACATCGTGCTCGGCGCGGAGGCCGAACTGACCGGTTCGACCGCGAAGAGCGACCGCAACGACTATACCAGCGACTTCGGTTTCGGTCGCGTCAAGCAGGGCCGCGACATCTATGTCGGTGGTCGCGTCGGCTATGTCGTCGCGCCGACGACCATGATCTACGCGAAGGGCGGCTACACCAACGCCAAGCTGAACGTGCTGGCGGGCGACACCAACCAGACCACCGACACCGACTTCAACCTCGACGGCTGGCGGATCGGCGCGGGTGCCGAGCATGCGGTCGGCCCGAACAGCTATGCCAAGCTCGAATATCGCTATTCGAACTATGAGCGCAGCAACATCGACTATGCGACCGGCGGCACCAGCGGCCGATTCGACGTCGACACGGATCGTCACCAGGTCGTCGCCAGCTATGGCTTCCGCTTCTGATTGCGGTTTAACGCGACGTTTACCGTGATCAAAGAAGGGTCGGGGCGCTTGCTCCGACCCTTTATTGTTGGGTAAGCCATCTGCGGATTGCCCCCAGCCCCGAATCCGGCTGTGGAGGCCGGGGGAATTTTGATGAAGGCGACGATCGAACGCGCAACGCTCCTCAAGGGGCTGAGCCATGTCCAGTCCGTGGTGGAACGGCGCAACACCATCCCCATCCTGTCGAACGTGCTGATCGAGGCGACCGCCGAGGGCACGCTGAAGCTGATGGCGACCGATCTAGATCTGCAGATCAACGAATCGATTGCAGCTGCGGTCGATCAGCCCGGCGCGACCACCGTGTCCGCGCACACGCTGTTCGACATCGCGCGCAAACTGCCCGAGGGCAGCCAGGTCCAACTCGCCGCCTCGGAAGGCCGGATGAGCATCATCGCGGGCCGCGCACGCTTCTCGCTCGGCACGCTGCCGCGCGACGACTTCCCGGTGATCGCGGAAGGCGAACTGCCGACCCAGTTCGAACTGCCCGCCGAGACCTTGAAGCAGATCATCGACAAGACGCGCTTCGCGATCTCGACCGAAGAGACGCGCTATTATCTCAACGGCATCTTCCTCCACGTCGCGGACGGCGACAGCGCGAACCCGGTGCTGAAGGCCGCCGCGACCGACGGTCACCGTCTCGCGCGCGTCACGCTGCCGCGGCCCGAGGGCGCCGAATCGATGCCCGACGTGATCGTGCCGCGCAAATGCATCGCCGAGCTCCGGAAGCTGCTCGACGAGGTCGACGGCTCGGTCGGCGTGTCGCTGTCGCCAACCAAGATCCGCTTCGACCTCGGCCAGGCGATCCTGACCTCGAAGCTGATCGACGGCACCTTCCCCGATTACAGCCGCGTGATCCCGACCGGCAACGACAAGATCCTCAAGATCGACCCCAAGAGCTTCATGGAAGGCGTCGACCGCGTGTCGACCATCGCTACCGAGAAGACCCGTGCGGTCAAGATGGCGCTCGATCGCGACAAGATCACGCTGTCGGTGACCTCGCCCGAAAACGGCACCGCCGCGGAGGAGGTCCCCGGCGATTATGTCGCGCTCCCGTTCGAGATCGGCTTCAACAGCCGCTATTTGATGGACATCCTCGCGCAGATCGATGGCGACATGGTCGAGGTTCATCTCGCCGACGCCGCCGCGCCCACGCTGATCCGCGAAAACGACAAGTCGCCCGCGCTCTACGTGCTGATGCCGATGCGCGTCTGACCGGCGCACGCCGGCGATCGATCGAAAGGCCATCCTGCGGGGTGGCCTTTTTCGTTTGAAGGCTCGATCGGATCTGATACTGACATTGCTGTTAGTAAGGAGTCGACTCGATGGCGAAGCTTCCTCCCTTTCCCGGTACGACCGGTCGTCGCGACTGGCGGACCGCGATGGATGCGATCCGGAAGCTCCTCGCCAATGGCGACGACACGACTCAGGTGTTCCGGATCATGCGCGCCCTGAACGTCGGCAACGCGCCGATGAACTATGCGCGGCTGATAGCGACCGAGCGGGGCGGGCGGATCGCCTATGAGCAGGTCGAGCTCGCACGGCACTTCTCCGATCCGGCGTTCGTCGCGAGCTTTGCGCCCGGCACGGTCGGCGCGGCCTATCGCCATTTCCTCGAGACCACGGGTTATTCGGCGGACGGGCTGGTCGAGGTGTCGCGGCTGGTGCCGAGCGAGGACGATCTGGCGCATCCCTATGCGTGGTTCGGCCGGCGGGTGCGCGACACGCACGACATCTGGCACGTGCTGACCGGCTACAAGGCGGACGAGAGTCTGGGCGAGGCGGCGCTTGTCGCGTTCAGCTATGCGCAGGTCGGCGGGCTTGGCTGGGCGCTGATCGGGTCGGCGGCGGCGCTCAAGAGCCTCCGCGTCACCGGCAACGCCTTGTTCGCCAAGGCGGTCTGGGAAGGCTATCGCAATGGCCGCAAGGCAGAGTGGATTTCGGGCGAGGATTATCTGACCCTGCTGCACGAGCCACTCGATGCGGCACGCGCGCGGCTCGGGATCGCGACGCCGGTCGCCTATCTGCACGCGCAGCGCGAACTCGGTCCCGTGCTCGCCTCCTATCTGAGCGCGCAGAAGGCGGGGGCGGGCACCGGGCCCGAGCGGATCGCCGCCTGACGCGAAGGCTGACAGCGCACCGGGCCTGTCGCGGGCTGTCCTGACCAGACCGATCGCCGACTTCCCTCAGGGCGAACGGAAAAGGGCGATGCACTCGGCTGCAAAACTCCTTTAAGGCCGGTGCGATGCTGTCGCGCCTCGTCCTCACCGATTTCCGCAATCATGCCGACCTGACGCTCCAGCCGGGGGCGGGGTTCGTGGTGCTGACCGGTGCGAACGGCGCGGGCAAGACCAATATCCTCGAGGCGGTCTCGCTGCTCGCCCCCGGACGGGGGCTGCGCCGGGCGGCGCTCGGCGAGATGGCGCGGCAGGGCGGTGCGGGCGGTTTCGGCGTCGCGGCGACGCTCTGCCCCTCCGCGCGAGGTGAGACTTCCGTCGCTGGGGCCGAACGCGACCAGCATGCCGACGCCGGTAGCCCCATCGGCGATGTCGATATCGCGACCGGCGCGCTGGCCGCGGCGCCTGAGCGCCGCATCGTCCGCGTCCAGGGTGCGACCACCACCGCCAATACGCTCGCCGAGTGGCTGACGGTGTTGTGGCTCACCCCCGCGATGGACCGGCTGTTCGTCGCCCCCGCGGGCGAACGCCGCGGTTTTCTCGACCGGCTGACGCTCGCGCTCGCACCCGGTCATGCGCATCATGCCGCGCGCTACGAGGCGGCGATGCGCGCGCGCAACCGGCTGCTCGGCGACGAAGGCCGTCCCGATGCCGACTGGCTGTCCGCGCTCGAGGCGCAGATGGCCGACCATGGCGACGCGCTCGATGTCGCGCGCCGCGAAACGGTCGACCTGCTCGGCGCGCGGCTGGCGGGCGAGACGGACGGCGCATTTCCGCGTGCGGGCCTCGCGCTCGACGGCTGGGCCGGCGACGCCGCGCCACTCGCGGTGGCGCTCGCCCAGGGTCGCGCGCGCGATGCCGCTGCCGGGCGGACCCTGGTCGGGCCGCACCGTGTCGACCTGATCGTCACGCACCACGACAAGGCGCGCGCCGCGTCGCTCGCCTCGACCGGCGAGCAGAAGGCGCTGCTGCTCGGCATCGTCCTCGCGCATGCCGAGCTGGTCGCCGAGCGGACCGGGCAGGCGCCGGTCCTGCTGCTCGACGAGGTCGCGGCGCATCTCGATCCGGCCCGCCGCGCTGCGCTGTTCGATCGGCTGGCGGGGCGCGGGCAGGTGTGGATGACCGGCACCGAGGATGCGCTGTTCGATGCGATCGACGCGCAGGCGACGCGGATCGCGGTCGGGCCTGGCTGAACGCGCGCTGTCGATGCGCGTCACGAGGGGTTCAAGCAGGCGCGGGCACATCCCGGTCCATCGCGCCCCGGTCCATAGCGGGGGCGACGGAGAGACATGATGAAGACGACTATCGCACGCGCCGCATTCGGACTGGTCATGATCGCGGCAACCACCGCACCGGCATTCGCGCAGGCACGCTATGACATGAGCAACCCGCCCTGGTCGCGCCCCGGCTACCGGCTGGCGGGCGCGGGCGTGCCGATCCTTTTTCCCGAACTCCGCAATACCGCGCGGGGCCGTGCGTTCGTGATGCCCAATTTCGACGCGAACGGCGATGGTCGGATCAACCGGCAGGAAGCCGGTGACGCCAACCGCGAATTCGCCCGCATCGCCGGGCCGCGTCGCGACCGGTTCGACTGGGCCGCCTATGGCCGCGACCCGGGAGGCTATCGCGGCGACCGCGGCAGCGGCACCACTGTGGTCGAGACCACCACGACCTGGGACCGCGGCGCGATGCGCAACTACGGCTTCCGCCAGACGCCACGCGGCGCGACGCTGACGCTGCAGGAGGACGTGCTGTTCCGCACCGACAGCGCGGTGCTGCGCCCCGGCGCGATCGAGAAGCTGCGCCCGCTCGCGCGCTACCTGCGCGGCAATCCGGGGGTCCGCGTCGCGATCGACGGTTTCACCGATTCGCGCGGGTCCGATGCGCACAACCAGGATCTGTCCGAGCGCCGCGCGGCGAGCGTCCGCCAGGCGTTCGACGACATGGACGTCGTCCGCGCCCGCTTTAGCGTCGTCGGCCACGGCGAGCGCCAGCCGGTCGCGACCAACGGCACCGCCGCCGGCATGCGCCTCAACCGCCGGGTCGAAGTCACCCTGCTCGGCCAGCGCGCCGACCGCTTCTGACGGTGAACTCCCTCTCCCCCCGGGGGAGAGGGAAGGGGCCCGCGGCCCTTGCCGTGGGAAGGGTGAGGGCAAGTGAGGCTCGGGAGCGCGCGCCAAAGCCCCTCACCCTTCCGTCGCCTGCGGCGCCTCCCTCCCTCTCCCCCGAGGGCAGAGGGGCAGGCCTGCCTCCACCACCCCGGCGAAGGCCGGGGCCCAGGGTGGGGGACGTCTCTGACGGAAGGGGTCGCTGCGTTACGACCACCTTTCCAACTGGGCCCCGGCCTCCGCCGGGGAGGCGACGTGTTTGGAGCGAGGCCAGAGCCGAACGCTGTCCTACGCCTCACGACCCGACCCCCGGCGCCACAGGCCATTTCGCTTCCGTTTCGGGCGTGCGATGCCTATATGCTGGGCATGGCATCCAACCCTGAATCCAACAATCCCAACCTGCCCAACCAGGGCGACTATGGCGCAGACTCGATCAAGGTCCTCAAGGGCCTCGACGCGGTCCGCAAGCGCCCCGGCATGTATATCGGCGACACCGACGACGGGTCGGGCCTCCACCACATGGTGTTCGAGGTCAGCGACAACGCGATCGACGAGGCGCTTGCCGGGCATTGCGACCGGATCGACATCGTCCTGAACGCCGACGGTTCGGTCAGCGTCACCGACAATGGCCGCGGCATCCCGACCGGCATCCACACCGAGGAAGGCGTATCGGCAGCCGAGGTCATCATGACCCAGCTCCACGCCGGCGGTAAGTTCGAGAACACCAGCGACGAGAACGCCTACAAGGTCTCGGGCGGCCTGCACGGCGTCGGCGTCTCGGTCGTCAACGCGCTCAGCGAATGGCTCGACCTGACGATCTGGCGCGACGGCAAGGAGCACTACATGCGCTTCGCGTTCGGCGACGCGGTGCTCCCGCTGAAGATCGTCGGCGACGCGGCCGAGGGGCAGAAGGGGACGCGCGTTACCTTCTTCCCGTCGCCCGCCACCTTCAAGATCACCGATTTCGACTTCGACAAGCTCGAACATCGCTACCGCGAACTCGCCTTCCTCAATTCGGGCGTGCGCCTGTTCCTGACCGACGCGCGGCATGAGGAACTGAAGACCGTCGAGCTCTATTACGAAGGCGGGATCGCCGCGTTCGTGAAGTATCTCGATCGCGCCAAGCTGCCGCTGATGCCCGAGCCGGTCGCCATTTCGGGTACGCGCGACGACGTCACGATGGACGTCGCGCTCCAGTGGAACGACTCCTATTACGAGAACGTCCTCGCCTTCACGAACAACATCCCGCAGCGCGACGGCGGCACGCACATGGCCGCGTTCCGCGCCGCGCTGACCCGGACGCTCAACAACTATGCCGAGAAGTCGGGCCTGCTGAAGAAGGAAAAGGTCCAGCTGACCGGCGAGGACATGCGCGAGGGTCTGACCGCGATCGTCTCGGTCAAGTTGCCCGACCCAAAGTTCAGCAGCCAGACCAAGGACAAGCTCGTCTCGTCCGAGGTCCGCCAACCCTTGGAAAGCCTGATGGCCGACAAGATGGCCGAATGGCTCGAGGAGAATCCCGCGCACGGCAAGGCGATCGTCGCCAAGATCATCGACGCCGCCGCCGCCCGCGAAGCCGCCAAGCGCGCGCGCGAACTGACGCGGCGCAAGGGCGTGATGGACATCGCCTCGCTGCCCGGCAAGCTCGCCGACTGCCAGGAGCGCGATCCCGCCAAGTCCGAGCTGTTCCTGGTCGAGGGTGACTCGGCTGGCGGTTCGGCGAAGCAGGGCCGCGATCGCCATTTCCAGGCGATCCTTCCCTTGCGCGGCAAGATCCTGAACACCGAGCGCGCGCGCGAGGATCGCATGTTGTCGAGCCGCGAGATCGGCACGCTCATCACCGCGATGGGCACCGGCATCCGCGACGATTTCAACGCGGACAAGCTGCGCTATCACAAGATCGTTATCATGACCGACGCAGACGTCGACGGCGCGCACATCCGCACGCTGTTGCTGACGCTGTTCTACCGTCACATGCCCAAGATCATCGAGGGCGGCTATCTCTACATCGCGCAGCCGCCGCTCTACAAGGCGACCAAGGGCCGGTCCGAGATGTACCTGAAGGACGATGCCGCGCTCGACGAATATCTGGTCGATGCAGGCGTCGGGTCGATGGTCCTCGAAGGGCCCGGTGGCGCCCGCTCGGGTCGCGACCTGAAGGATCTGGTCGATCACGCGCGCCGCATGCGCACGCTGATGCGCTACGTACCCAAGCGCTATGACGCGGGCATGATCGAGGCGCTGGCACTGGGCGGCGTGTTCGATCCCGAGGCGTCGGTCGCGGACCGCACGTCGCGGCTCGAGATCGTCACGCGGCGGCTCGAACTCGACGACGGCGATGCGCGCTGGACCGCCGAGCTGACGCAAGATGGCGGCATCCATTTCCAGCGCGCGTGGCGCGGGGTGACCGATCACCACATCATCGAGGCGAGCTTCCTCGTCTCGGCCGAGGCGCGCAAGCTGCACGCCTTGTCGGCCGAGCAGTCGGACAGCTATGCGCGCACCTCGAACCTAGTCCCCGCGAGCAAGGCGGCGCACGCCGACGAGCCCGAGGCGGAAGACGCCGCAGAGACCGGTGCCGGCGTGATCGGGTCCGCCACCGCGGTCGCGACGCGCGGCTCGACCCAGGTGTCGCGCCCGAGCCACCTGCTCGACGCGATCCTCGCCGCGGGCCGCAAGGGCCTCGCGATCCAGCGCTACAAGGGTCTGGGCGAGATGAACGCGGAACAGCTGTGGGAAACCACGCTCGATCCGTCGGTCCGCTCGATGCTGCGCGTCACCGCGGTCAATGCCGAGAGCGCGAACGAGATCTTCACGCAGCTGATGGGCGAAGTCGTCGAACCGCGGCGCGAGTTCATCCAGGACAACGCGCTCAACGTCGCCAATCTCGACGTCTAGGGCGCGCCGCCTGGCCGGACCGACGCGCAGGGATCGTCCGATCCGGGTGCGTCAGTCCGGTTTGGCAAGGCGTGGTGCGTCGGTCTTGCGGATGATCGCGCCGAAATGCGTCTGGCCGTCCTCGCGCCACATCGACAGCGACAGGGTGACGGCCAGTTTCGACCCGCCGCGGTGCGTCGCTTCGAGGGTGACGGTCGTCCCGACCAGATGTGCCGCGCCGCGGGCCGCGAGCTGCTGCAGGCTCAGGGCGTTACCCCGTTCTCGCGGATCGATGATCGCAATCGTCTGACCCAGCGCCTGATCGGTGCTGAAACCGAACAGCGTCTCGCACGCCGCGTTCCAGACGATGATCCGGCCGTCATGATCCGCACATAGAATGCCATCGGGAGAGGTCGCGGCGAAATTGTCGAAGCGGGACCGGCCCGGGTCGGGCAGCTGCGGCACGTGGTTCGCCAGCGGCGACCCCTCACGCAGGCTGCGCGCGAGTTCGGGCGTGTCGAGCCAGCGTTCGCGGGGCGCAAGCCCGCCATCGACCGCGACATAGACCATCTCCGCCACGCTGCTGACGTTCAGCTTGCGCAGCGCCTGCGCGCGATGCCCCTCGACCGTACGCGGGCTGATCGCCATCGCCTGCGCGATCGCCTTGTTCGTCTGGCCGACGATCATCGCGCGCACGACATTGCGCTCGCGCTCGGTCAGCAGGTCGAGACGCGCGCGCGCCGCGCCGCGCTGCGCCGTCCAGTTCACCAGCGTCGAGACCCGTTCGAACGCGCGGTCCAGCGCGGCCGCCAGCGTTTCGGGCTCGAGCGGCATGTCGAGCACCTCGGTCGCGCCCAGTTTCATCGCCTCGACGGTGACCGTCGCATCGGTCCGCGCCGTGATCGCGATCGCCGGCCAGCGGATGTCGCGTTGTACCAGCGCGGAGAGCAGCCCCAGGCCGTGCGCCGGCGGCGTCCGCAGCTCGATCAGGATCGGCGCAGGCTTGAGCGTCGGCAATTGCTCGAGGAACAGGTCGGCATGGGCAAAGGGCCAGACCGTGATGCCCGACGGCTTCAGACAGGCCTGCAGATGCCGCCGCGTGCCGCTGTCGTCGTCGATGACGTATAGGATCATGGCTGCTCCGGTCGGTGGCGGTGCCAGGGGCCCGAAAATGGTGCCGCGGCCGGGACGATGAAATTCGGCGTTACACGGTAAAGTCTAAGAGTTCGAGGGGGCTGTCGCGGGCGTTCAATAGGTGATGCTGACCCAGAGGATGTCGCTGTAGGATCCCGGCTTCAGCTGCGTCTGGCGGGCCGGTGCGCGGGCATAGACGGGAATCGCGGTGCTGGTCGCGACCGCGGTGCTGCTGACGGTGCTGCTGCCATTGGTGCCGTCACCCCAGACCCTGGAGTGCGCAGGATCGACATAGAGATTGTAGAGCAGCGCCTGGGCGCCGCCGGTCATGGTCCGCGCGCCATAGTCGCCATTGCCCGGGCCGATCGCGATGACGACGCTGGTCTCGACGTCGCAGCTGATCGCGATGCTGGTGACGGCATCCTGTGGCGCCGTTGCGAACGGATCATAGCGGCCCAGACTCAGTTGCTGCGGGCTGACGCTGCAACTGGCCGCCGATGCCGGCGCCGCCAGTATCAGGAACGCAAACGCGGCGGTGGTCGCGCTGCGACCGATCATGAGGTGCATGTGAAGGTTCCGAGATCGGGTTGGGTCTGTCCGGCGGGGACGAAGTCGAAGGCGAAAGCGCACCCGCCGCCGGCAAAGGTGGCGGACACGCGATTGCGCGCGGCCAGCCCGGTCAGATAGGCGTCGCCGCCGGGCGCCAGCAGAAAGGCTTCGCCCGCGCCGTTCAGGTGAAGCACGGTGCCGGCGGGAAGCGGGTTGCCGTCCGCACCGACCACCCGGAGCCGCGCATCGCTTGCGGCGCGTGCGCCGAACCGTACCGCGACGCCGCTGCGATCATAGGGCCGCACCGTGCGCTTGGTCTCGTCGATGATCGCGTCGAGCGGCAGGTCCTCGGCCTCGATCCGGATATGATTGTCCTGAAACGGCAGCAGCCGCGGGATGACCAGCACGCCCGCCGCGTTCGTCCGGCCGACCAGCTGGTTGTCCGAATAGACGCGGACATTGGCGTAGGGGCCGACGCGCACGGTCCCGAAGCTCTGCTCGATCCGACGCGCGGCGAATACCGCGCCATCGACCGTCGCGACCGATCCGACCAGCTGCAGCCGCCCGCCCGACGCACCGTTCAGCCGGGTCACCTGCGCATCGATACGGCCGATGCCGCTCTGGGCATTGACCTCTGCATCAAGCCGCTCGATCGCCCCGGTTTCCGCCTGCAGCCGGTAGCCGACGCCGTCGCCATAGGGCAGGTTGCGTTGCAGCGTCGTCGTCGCGCCGAGTTCGCCGTCGCGCAACTGCACGCCGGCGGTGGCACTCGTCCGCTGGCCGAACGGGACGGTGAGGCGGAACTGCACCGTCGTGTCGCGCGCGCCGGCAAAGCTCCGGCTCGCATTGAGGCTGAGCGCGCCGATCCGACGGAGCCGCATCGACGCATTGGCATTGCCCGACAGGATATCGCCGCGCTGGTCACGGCTGCGGCGCCACAGGAGAGAAGCTGTGACCGACCCATAGGGCGTGGGCGTGCCGATAAAGCCGGTCACCGTGCTGCGCGCGCGCCGATAGGCGGTCGAATCGCCGACCGTCGCATAGTCCGCGGTGGTGATTTCGCCATTGCCGCCCAGCGACAGGCCGCGCGCCTGGCGTTCGAACCCGATTCCGAACAGGCCACCGCCGCCCCGGTCCGAATGGCTGCCCGCGGCCGAGAGCGAGAAGATCCCGACCGCGGGCCACAAGGCGCTGACCTGCATGCTGGTCGCCTGCATCCTGCGGGTGGTTTCGCCATGCGCCTCGACCGTCAGCCGTTCGGTCACGCCATAGCGATGCGTCGCCGACAGGATCGGCGTGCCATAGTCGAAGCTCGCCCGCGTGAAATTGCGCCGCAACACGCCGATCTCGTACGAGAAATCATGCAGGCCCCGGCGCAGGATCTGCGGCGCGGCATAATAGGATTGCGTCACCCGCGTCTCGCGACCCAGCGCATCGCGCACCACCAGCTGGATATCGCCGCTGCCATTGACCACCGGGACGTCGGTCAGCGCGAACGGTCCGGACGCGACGGTCTGGCGGTTCTGGAGGATGTTGTTGACATAGAGGTCGACGACCGAGGGGACGGCGGCGCTGCCGTTCAGTGTCGGCAGCGCCATCGTCAGATAGCCCGGCTGCGTCGCGAAATTGGTCGCGAGCTGAAAGCCCGCGAACCGCAGCGCACCGGTCCCGGTGCTGCCGCGCGTCACGCCGTCGCCGATCCGCAGCGATCGCAACCGCGCCGGGTCGTCGATCGTCCAGTTGGTATCCAGCCTGACGAGGCTGCGTCGCCCGTCGCCACTGTTCCCCGTGCCGGCGATGAAGCCCGTCCCCATCGTCCCCGCGCCGCTGAACGCGCCCAGCTCGAACAGGCCGTCGAGCGAGGACGCGCCGGACGCGGTCTGTGCGGACAGGTCGTAATTGAGGAAGCCGCCGATCCCGCTGCGCGTCATCGGCCCGTCGGTCCGGCCCGACAGCAGCGCGCTCGACGGCATGAACAATGCGGCCGGCGCGGTGATCGACAGCGTCTGCGTCGCATCGTCGAGGCCGGCGACGAGTCCTTCCGCCGTGTCGAGCCGAAGATAGGTCTCGCCCTCGAACAGCCGCGTGTCCTCCTCTTTCAGCACCAGCCGCCAGGCGCGCGCCGCGTCTCCGGTGACGTACAGCGCATCCGCATCGTACAGCACCCAGACCGGATCGGGCTGATCGATGCCGTTGATCCGGATCGCGAGCAACGCCAGACGCAAGTCCGCCGGCGCCGCAGCCTGCCCCGCCGCCGGGATGGGCGCGGGGTCGGCAGCGATGCCGGGCGAACCCGCGGCCAGAAGCACGATTGCCAGACTAGCGCGCGGCCAGATTCGCCGTGACTTCGTGCTCGCCATCGGCGGTGCGGATCGCGAGCGTCAGCGGCGTCCCGGTCGGGAGTTCGGGGTGCTTGCCGATCTCCCATTGGCGCATGCTCTGCGGCAGGACGACGCCCATCGCGTTGCTCAGCACCGTCGATGTGCCGCCCGTCCCCGCCCGATGTGCGATGCCGGTGACCTGCGCGATGGCGCCGCCGGTGTTGCGCGCTTCGAGGACGATGTCGCCGGCCGGACGCCGCCAGGCGGTCCAGGCGACGGCGGCCTTGGCGGCCGGATCGGCGACGATATAGAGCGGCAGGTTCAGCTTGACCGCGATGCGCACGCCGTTCGCCTTCGCCGGCCCGGGGATCTCCTGCAGCATCACGCGATAGGCGGCATTGGGCATGCGGTGCCGCACGCCGATGCGGACGAGTTGCGGCGCCCGCGTCGCGGCGGTGAAGATGGGTGGCGACGCGATCAGGTCGTCGGTCGGCGTATAGACGTCCTTGCCGTCGACCTGGGTCCAGCGAAAGGCGGACACCCGGATCGATACCGGTACATCCTCGCCATTGGTGATGGTCAGCGATCCGATCGGGCGGTTGGCGGGCAGGGTGAGCGTGACCGGGCTGACGCGGAAGTTGCTCGCGACCGCATCGCCGGGTAGGGCGATGGCGGCGGCCATGCAAAGACCGGCCGCCGTGAGGCGACCGGTCTGCAAGAGGCTCATAAAGCGCATTGCTTGAAGAGCTTAGTAGTTAACCGTGACCTGGACGAGATCCGCATAGGTTCCTGCTGGTATGCCCGTTTGGCCAAGCGGGATGCTGCCGGCCAGCACGATCGGCACAACGACGCCGGTGCCGGTGCCGGTGATCGGCGAGGTGCCGCCCGTGCCATCACCCCATGGGCTGGTCGCGGTGTTGTCGTTGTAAAGGACGTAGTTCAGCGGCAGGCCGCCCCCGGCGGTCGAGGTCATCCCGCGCAAGGCCATCGTTGCATTTGCGCCCGTGCCGACATCGGCCGTCGCGGTCCAGGCCGTGCCACTGGTGCACATGACGTCCAGACCACCGGTGCCCGCATGCGCGGCGCCATCGGTCACATCGGCGCCGCCGAACTGCAGGGCGGTCGAGGTGACCACGCAGCTCTCGGTGACTGCAGCGTTGGCGGCGATCGTCGTGCCGGTGGTCTGCGCCGATGCCGGAAGGGCGAAAGCGGTCAGGCCGAGCGCGGACGCCAGCGCGAATTGGACGCGCATGTTGTTGATAGCCATTGGTAATTCCCAGGACTGGGCGCAGCAGGAGATACCTTGCGCCACTCATGTCGAGCCGTATCTGTCATCAAGAGGCTTCTTGAAAACATGCCGCCTCATCGATGCAGTTCTACGCCGATGGCATTGCGAACACCTGAACAAATGTACAATATTTTCCACGTAGATCTACGTGGACATACATGGTCTTGACTTGGGATGGTCGTCGATCATTGCCGTACATCATGACGCATCATGGTAAACGGAATGAGTTTCGATGGTTAATACTAGATGAAAGACTGAATGCTGGCAAGGCGTGCCGTGCGCAGGGGCGCCACATGCCCCGGGATTGCGAAGATCGCGGCCCGGGCAACGGCCCATCAGGCTAACCATCACTGTCGCGCGGCCATTCCTATAGCGCCAACGCCTCCTATATCCCGTCGGCACCCTGCTGACCGGACGCAGCTTTCGCGCATCCCGGCCGGCCAACCGACGCGGATCGCCGCGTGAGAGGACAGCATGACAGAGTATAAGAAGACCGACGCCGCGCTCGCCAAGCTGACGCCCGAGCAATATTACGTCACGCAGGAAAGCGGCACCGAGCGGCCCGGGACGGGATCCTATCTCAACACCCGCGAACCCGGGCTCTATGTCGACATCGTGTCGGGCGAACCGCTGTTCGCGTCGGCCGACAAGTTCGACTCGCACTGCGGCTGGCCGAGTTTCACCAAGCCGATCACTCCCGCGCATGTCGCCGAGCTGCATGACCGCAGCCACGGCATGGTCCGCACCGAGGTCCGCTCGGCAGGCGCGGACAGCCATCTGGGGCATGTCTTCGAGGATGGGCCGCGTGACCGCGGCGGGCTGCGCTACTGCATCAACTCGGCCGCACTCCGTTTCGTCCCGCGCGACGCGATGGAAGCCGAGGGATATGCGGACTATCTCGACCAGGTCGACGCCGCAGGCGCGTGACGGAACAGCCGGCCGCTCGCGCGGCCGGCCACCCCGTGGGTCAGGCGAGCGTCAGCCCGACATCGACATTGCCGCGCGTGGCGTTCGAATAGGGGCAGATCTGGTGCGCGGTATCGACCAGCTTCTGCGCCTGCTCGCGGTCGAGACCCGGCAGCGTGACGGTCAGATCGGTGGTGATGCCGAACCCGCCCGCACTGCGCGGACCGATGCCGACCTTGGCGGTCACCGACACATCGTCGGGCAGCTTCACCTTCAGCTGCTGTCCGGCGACCTTCAGCGCGCCGATGAAGCACGCCGAATAGCCCGCCGCGAACAGCTGTTCCGGGTTGCTCCCGTCACCACCGGCGCCACCAAGCTCCTTGGGCGTCGACAGGGCCACCGCGAACCGGCCGTCCTCCGACCGTGCCTGACCGTCACGACCGCCGGTGGCGGTTGCCGTGGTGCTGTATTTCACATCGACCGACATGCTGAATCTCCTATTTGCTTATCGCGATAACTAAATAGGAGCGCGGGTCGGCGCTGTCCAGAGCCGCCCGCTTGGACCAGCATCGACAATCCTGCTCACAACTGACGGCGGTCAGCGCACCTCGGCGCGGAGCGTCGCGCGGACGCCGCGATGCGCGCGGTCATATTCGACGATCGAATGCAGGCTCTGCGCCATCGCGCGGATCAGCTTGGTGCCGAGCCCCGTACCGCGCGGGGTGGCATCGGCGGGCATGCCGCAGCCATCATCCTCGACCGCCAGCAGGAACTGGCCGTCATCGGTCTGCGACAGCGTCACGCGGACCTCGCCCGATCCCGCGGGATAGGCGTATTTGCAGGCATTGGTGACGAGTTCGGTGACGATGACGCCCAGCGACACCGCGCGGTCGGTCGCCAGCCGGATCGGTTCGGCAACCAGCCGCAACGCGCGCGGCAGCGCCTCGCTCGACCAGGTCTCCGCCAGTTCGTCGACCAGCGCGCCGAGATATTCGCGCATGTCGACGCTTTCGACGTCGTTGCTCGTATACAGGCGGCGATGGACCTGCGCGATCGCCTGGATCCGCCGCTGCGTATCCTCGAGCGCCTCGCGCGCGGCCGGGTCGGTCAGCGCCCCCGCCTGCAGGCTGACCATCGCCGAGACCAGCTGCAGCGAATTGGCGACCCGGTGGTTCACCTCGCCGAGCAGCGCCTCGAGCCGCGCATTGGTCGCGCGCAGATCGGCCTCGGCGACGGCCTTGGCCTGTTGCAGCACCGATCGCGCGCCGACCTGTTCGAACGCCGCATCGAGCAGCTCGAAAAACTCCTCGCCGACGGTCTTCACGACATAGTCGGCCGCGCCCGCCTTCAGCGCGGCGACCGCGATCCGTCCCTCGTCTGACCCGGTGACATAGACGACCGGCGGCGCATCGGGCAGCGCGCGCAGGACGTTGAGCGTCTCGAGCCCGTCCATCCCGGGCATGTAATGATCGACCGCGATCAGGTCATACGGTTCGGCGCGCGCCATCGCGATGCCGTCCGCGCCCGACTCGGCCAGCGTCATATGGTACCCGCGACGCTCCATCGCGCGCCCGACCAGCCGCCGGATACCCGCATCGTCATCGATATAGAGAACGCGTTTGCCGGTCATTCAACTCTCGGCCGAGGGGACCTGGATCACCGACAGGAACAGGCCGAGCTGGCGGATCGCCTGGGCAAAGCTCTCATAATTCACCGGCTTGGTGATATAGACGTTGCAGCCGAGATCATAGCAGCGCTGGATCTCGACCTTGTCGTCGGTGGTCGTCAGCACAACGACGGGCGCGCGTCGCAACGGGCTGCCCTCCGCCTTGATCCGCGCGAGGATGTCGGTGCCGCTCATGTCGGGCAGGTTGAGGTCGAGCAGGATCAGCGCGGGGCCGCTCTTCGCCGGACCGTCGGCCGCATCGAACAGGAAGTCGAGCGCGGTCGTGCCATCGGTGAAATGGCGGATATCGTTGAGGATGCCCGCACGGCGGATGTTCTTCTCGATAAGGCGCGCATGGCCCTCGTCGTCCTCGATCATCACGATGCCGACGGATTTGTGATCGTTCATGCCACGGGATCCTGTAACCTGAGGTCGAAGGGGAGATTGAGCCGGAAGGTCGCGCCTTCGCCGAGCGTCGAGACCACGTCGATCGTCCCGCCCAGCCGATAGGCCAGCGCGCGGACATGCGCGAGGCCGATGCCCTCGCCGGGCTGGTCCTGCGGCCCGGCACGCCGGAACAGGTCGAAGACGCGCTGGTGATCGCCCGGCGCGATCCCGCGGCCATTGTCGATGACCGACAGGATCACGCGGTTGCGCTCGCGCGTGCCGGCAAGCCGGATCACGCCCGGCCGTCCGGGCTGGAGATATTTGGTCGCATTCTCGATCAGGTTCGACAGGATCTGTTCGAGCGCGAGCCGGTCGGTGACGAGTGCCGGCAGCGGGCGGTCGATCGTGACGGTCGCGCCGCGATCGTCGATCAGATGCTGGATCGACGCGACGATCGCGTCCCCGACGGCGGCCGGGTCGACCGGTTCGGGGGTGATCGACCGCCGCCCCTCGCGCGACAGCTTCAGGATCGCGTTGATCAGCCGGTCCATCTTCTGCGTCGAGGCGCGGATGAAGCCGATCGCCTCGGGCAGATCCTCCCGCGCGGCGATCCGCGCCTCGGGCGTGACGATCTCCGGGGCGATCGCCTCCGCACGGTCGATCAGTGCGGCCAGCGGCGCGGCGGCCTCGGCCAGCTCCGCGGTAAAGCCCATCACGTTGACGAGCGGCGAGCGCAGGTCGTGGCTGACGATATAGGCGAAACGCTGGATCTCGTCATTCGCCCGGCTGAGATCCGCGGTCCGTTCGACCACCTGATCCTCGAGCGTCTCGTTGAGCAGGTGCAACCGGTCGCGCGACGCGCCGAGATCGGCGGTGTAGCGCCGGATCACCAGGATCGCGAGGATCGCCACGACGAGGAGGAGCAGCGCTGCGAGGCCCGCCACCGACAGGAACAGCATGTTCGACCGCTGCTGGCGGTCACTGCGGATCTCGAGCAGGCGAACTTCCTCGGCAGCCATCGCCCGCAGCCGGTAGCGGATGCTGCGCATCAGCGGGACGCTCGCATCGACCGCGAACCGGCGTTGCGCCTCGCCGATCCGGCCCGCGTCGACCAGCGCGATCGACTGGGTCCGCAGGCTGCGCAACTGGCCCACCCGCGGTTCGATCAGGTCGAGCCGCGCGGTCTGGCGTGGATTGTCGTGGGTCGAGGAGCGCAGCGCCGTCAGCGCCGGCGCGAGCCGTTGGGCGGTCGTCTCATACGCCGTCGAGAACAGGGGCAGGCCGGTGAGAAGATAGCCGCGCCGCGCGGTCTCCGACTGCTCCATCTCGACCTGCAACGTGGCGATCGCCTGGCGGACGTCCTGCGTATGAAGGATATCGGCGGTGTAGCGCGCGTTACGCACCGTGATCCAGCCGATCGCGACCGCGGCAGCGGCCAGCGCGACGAAGCCGAGCGTCATGAACGCGACCAGCCAGCGGGCGATGCGCCCTTCCGACTGGGGAAGTTTCAAGCTGATACGCGCCATATGCGACCCGTCTAGGATACCGCCTATCGTTACGCCAGCGATACTGACGGACGGCGGCCGGAGAGGGTGGATACCGGCGGCTTGCGCGACGGCGATTGCGAAGATCGGGGCGTCTGGCCGCGCCTGATGGGCATCGACACCGGCCCGCCAGGGTGGGGCCGGCGCCAGCGCCGACCCCGTTATGTCTTAGTTGCTGTCGGAGTTGTTGTCGTCGTCGATCGCGAGATACAGCGCGCCGCCCACGGCGACGGCAGCGACGGCGACGATGACCAGACCGGCACCGGCAACCTTGTTCTTCTTGGCAGTCGGCGATGCCGCGCGCACCGACTTGGCGACCGACAGCGACGCTGCGGAATTTGCAGCAGCATTCGCCGCGACGGGCATGGCCGAGACGGCAACGGCAGCAGCCGTGAGCAGGATCTTACGCATGAGAACAACTCCGTAACTTTATGAGAAGAGCGCACAGTATAGGCGTTTGTATTAAAAATGAAGCAACGTCTAAACCGATCGGGGGCAATTATCGGTCGCCGACCGTGACCCTAGGGCAACAGTTTTCGTGTGCTGGCCTTGCCAACGCGGCGGTCGCCACTGTGCCGCATCGATCGCGGGATTGGCCGAGACCCGGAGATCGCAATCGCGATCGATCGGGACGGCCATCAAGATCACGGATCATCATGACCCGGTGATATCGTCGACATGGTTCGACTTTGGCAGGCCCTCTAACCCGCCCGACAAGGCGAGACCGCTGCCGTTCGAGCGGATGACATCGCTACGCCGTCCGTTTGCTCAGTTGCTGTCCGAATCATCGTCGTCGCTCGTGACGAGCAGAATGGCGCCGCCCACGATGACAACCGTTGCCAGCAGGGGGACGATCAGGCTCGGACCGGCAAGCTTGGTCTTCCTGACGGTCTGCGTCGATACACGCACCGACTTGGCGACAGACAATGGCGCCGCTGCGTTGGTGGCTGCATTCGCGGTGGCCGGCATCGTAGAGATTGCAAATGCTGCAGCAGTGATGATGAACTTGCGCATGGAGGGTCTCCACTTCACCGAAGGAGACACGATCATAGTTCAATTAACGAATAATATAAACGCGCGTCATGGTTTGGTACGGATTATATGTATCCGCCGCGAAGTCGCTCTAAAGCAACAGTTCCTGCGCGCTCGCCTTGCCGACGCGGCCGCCGCCACTGCGCCGATCCATCTCGTGATTGGCGGTGAAGCGGATATCGGGATCGCGATCGGTCAGGAACGCCATCAGGGTCTCGTGATCCAGTTCGGACCATTCCTTGCCGCGGTCGGGGCCATAGCGCACGCGCGGGATCAGGCCGGGATCGCGCGACCATTCGATCAGCTGCGCCAGGCTCGCCTCGTTGAGCATGTCGCGCAGATGGAAGGCTGTGACATAGGCGTCGGGGAAGGCGCGATGCGCGGGCAGGCCGCGCTCATGCTCCATCCCCACAGGCTTGCGCCAATAGCGCAGCACCTGGTTCGAAAAGCTCGGCGAATCGGGCCACAGCCGCAGCGCGCATTTCCACGTGCAGATCCATTCCGCGTCACGGGTCAGCGCGGGAGTACAGAATTTCTGTTCGAAATCGGCACGGTGCGCGGCCAGCGCGAGCCGCCGCGGCCAGGGATCGAGCACTTGGCGCGCGCAATCATGCCACCAGGGCGCATCGGCGACATGCTCGTCGAGAATATGGTGGATGGCCTGGGTCACCGGCGGGATCAGCCGGCCCGGATTGACCAGCAGGCTGCCGCCCTCGCCGTAGATTTCCCAGCGCCCGTCCTCACCCAGCGCGACGTCCTGCCAGCCGATCTCGCACACGCCGTGCGCGGGGGGAGCCGATCCGGTGGTCTCGAGGTCGATGACCCGGATCATCTGCGGCTGGGGCTTGGGCTTTGCATAAGATGGCGCCATGACTGCCATGTGGGGACAAAAGCGCGGCTAATCCAGCGCGTATGCACCGTCGCGGTCAATATCCACCTCGCGCACGCCGCGCCGCTGGCGCGCACGGTCGACGAGCGTGCGCAGCCCTTCGCGCCGGTCGCGCGCCATCGGCACGTCGCGCAGGACGAATTCGCCGCCGCCGGTCGTGCGATCGGTCGACGTCAGCACGATCGTGCCGATGTCGGTCATCTGGTTGAGCAGCGAATAGCCGAGCCGGACGTCCTTGATCCGGTAGAGCTCGATCTCGTCGATCGTCTTGAACAGGATGCCGCGCTTCACGATCAGCCGCTGGTCGGTGATCTCGAAGGTCGTGCTCCGGTTCCGGAGCCAGCGCAGGCCGATCAGCACGAAGCCCACGCCGACCAGGCAGGCCAGCAGCGTTCCCCAGCCGGCAAAGCTGCCGAGCAGCCAGCGGCGCGTGCTGGACCGGAATTCGTCGATGGGTCGCTCCACGCGGCACTCCTTGGGATGATGGCGGAGGGTAGGGTAGCGCGGCCCCGAGTCAATCGCCGCACTCGGGGCGGCACGCGGATCAGGCTCGCGCCACCCCGCAGGCCGCGAGGTGCGCGTCGACCGCGGCGAGCAGGCTGGCAAGCGCGTCGGCGGTTCGCGCCTCGGCGCGCACCGTCAGCATCGCCTGCGTGTTCGACGCGCGCAGCAGCCACCAGCCATCGGGCGTGGTGACGCGCGCGCCGTCGGTCAGGTCGACCACCGCGCCGTCGCGCGCCAGCCGTGCGACGACCGCGTCCACCACCGCGAACTTCTCCGCGTCGTCGACCGGAAAGCGCAGATCGGGCGTCGCGACCAGCGCCGGCATCGCATCGTGCAGCGCGGTCAGCGACTGTCCCGACAGATGCACCGCGCGAATGAGGCGGACCGCGGCATAGGCGGCGTCGTCGAACCCGTAATAATCGCCCGCGAAGAACAGATGCCCGCTCAGCTCGCCGCCGAGCGGGGCGCCGGTGCGCGTCATCGCGGTCTTCATCAGGCTGTGCCCGGTCGGCGCCATGACCGCCTCGCCGCCAAGCGCGGTGATTCGGTCGAACAGCGCCTGGGACGACTTCACGTCCGCGACGATCGATGCGCCGGGATGCTCGCGCAGCGCGGGCTCGACCAAGATGGACAGGATCTGATCCCCCCAGATCACCCGCCCCAGCGCGTCGACCGCACCGATCCGGTCGCCATCGCCGTCAAAGGCCAGTCCGAAGTCGAGGTTGTTTTCCGTGACGAGCCGCTTCAGATCGGCAAGGTTCGATTCTTCGGTAGGATCTGGATGATGATTGGGAAAATTGCCGTCGACTTCGGCGAAGATCACATGATGCTCACCCGGGAGGAGCTTGACCAGCGCCTCGATCACCGGGCCCGCGGCGCCGTTGCCCGTATCCCAGCCGATCCGGAAGGCGCCGCCGGCATAGCCCGCCATCAGCCGCCCGACATAGGCGTCGCGCAGGTCGACGGTGGTAACCACGCCGGTGCCTTCGCTCCACGCGCCCGCCGCGGCAAGCGCGGCAAGATCCTGGATGTCGTCACCGAAAAATGGGGCGTGACGCAATACCATCTTGAAGCCGTTATACTCGGCGGGATTATGGCTGCCGGTTACGTGGATGCCGCCATCCACTTCTAGCGTCGCCTCGGCATAATAAAGCATCGGCGACGGGCCGAGACCGATCCGGACGACGTCGACGCCGCCCGCGACCAGCCCCGCGACGAGCGCCGCCTCGAGTGCGGGGGAGGACAGGCGGCCGTCATAGCCGACCGCCACGCGGGTGCCGCCGACGCCGCGCACGCGCGTCGCGAACCCCCGGCCGATCGCGGTGGCATCCGCGGGGCCGAGGCTTTTGCCGACGATCCCGCGAACGTCATATTCGCGCAGCGCGCTGGGGTCGAACTGATGCGTCATACGTCTCTGTGTCGTCTTATCGCGTGCGTTTGAGCAGCAGGTCGCGCGCGGCATTCACCCGCCGCGTCAGGTCGGTCGAGCCGCCGCGGTCGGGATGGACCGAGGCGATCAGCCGCCGGTGCGCGCCACGGATCGCATCGGCGTCCGCGTACGCGTCGATCCCCAGGATCGCGCGCGCTTCCGCCTCGTCGGTCACCACGCGCTGTTTCGGCTTAGGGCGCAGATACCGCCAGGCCAGCCAGATCAGCAGTGCGGTGGCGATCCACGTCACGCCGCGGCCCTGCGGCGGACCGTGGTGAGGTCCGTCATGCAGCGACATCCGACACGGGGCCGGGGGATGACGGCGTAGCGGCGCGCGGCGCGGTTTCGGCAGCCAGCTCGGGCAGTTGCAGCGCCGCCATCATCTCGCGCAGTTCCTGGCGCGCGGCGACGTGCGCCAGCCCCATGCCACCGAATTCCTTCGCATCGATCATCGTCAGCCCGGCGGGGAACATCTCGCGGTAGATGACGCGCTCGCCGAGCCCCGGGATGATCCGGAATCCGACCCGCTTCGACAGCTGGACCAGCGCATCCGAGACGCGGCGCATGTTGCGCGCCTCGATATGCTGGAGGCGGTTGCGCAGCACGACCCAGTCGATCGTCGTCCCGTCCGCGCGGGCGCGCTGCTTGCGCGCGTCCCAGATCAGCTCGGAATAGAAGCTCGGCCGCGTCACCTGGAAGGTTTCGGGATCGACCTGCCCGATCAGGTCGAAATCGACGAAGCTGTCGTTCATCGGCGTGACCAGCGTGTTCGAGAGCGCGGCGGCGGTGCGCGCAAACGGATCGTCGCGGCCGGGCGTGTCGACGACGAGGAAATCCGAGTCCGCGCACAGCGAATGCCACAGATCCTCGAACTGGTCCTCGGTCTGCGCCGACAGCGTCGCGTGACGCGGCATCGGCAGCGCGGAGCCGGTGCGCTTGATCGTCTCGGCGCGGTTGTCGAGATAGCGGCCGACGGTGCGCTGGCGGTGGTCGAGGTCGAGACAGGCGACGCGCGCGCCCCTGGCGGCCAGCGCGATCGCGACATGGACCGCGGTCGTCGATTTGCCCGTGCCGCCCTTCTCGTTGGCGAACACGATGACGTGCGTCGAAGCGTGAGGGGAATCCGGGCCCGTGGCCAACGCGCGTTTCCTTATTGATCGTGAGTGACGCCCTTCATAGAAGCCGCGACCGTACTTATCGAGTGGGAGTTTCACGTGGACACCGTCAGGGACCTGAATATGCTGCGCGAAAGCGTCGCCGCGTTCCGCGCGGCCGGCCAGCGCGTCGCGCTCGTCCCGACGATGGGGGCGCTCCACGCCGGCCATGTCGCGCTGATCGAGGCGGCGAAACGCCCGGGAACGAAGGTCGTCGCGTCGATCTTCGTCAACCCCAAACAGTTCGGCCCGAACGAGGATCTCGCGCGCTATCCGCGGCGCGAGATGGCCGACATCAGGCTGCTGAACGAGGTCGGCTGCGACCTGCTCTGGGCGCCGGGCGTCGAGGTCATGTATCCCGAAGGCTTTGCCACCAACGTCAGCGTCGCCGGGGTGAGCGAGGGCTTTGACGGGGCCGCGCGTCCCGGCCATTTCGATGGTGTCGCGACCGTCGTCGCCAAGCTGTTCAACCAGGTCGGCGCGGATGCCGCCTATTTCGGCGAAAAGGACTTCCAGCAGCTCGCTGTCATCCGCCGGATGGTCACCGATCTCGACTTCGCGATCGAGATCGTCGGCGTCCCGACGCAGCGCGACGATGATGGCCTCGCCATGTCGTCGCGCAACATCTATCTCGACGACGACCAGCGCCGGCAGGCGGTCGCGCTGCCGCGGGCGCTCGGCGTCGCCGCGCGTGCGATCGCCCGCGGCGAGGATGTCGCCGCCGTGCTCGACGACGCCCGGACCGCGCTGGTCGGCGCGGGCTTCGCGATCGACTATGTCGCGCTCGCGGATGCCGAGACTCTCGTCGAGCAGACGGAGGCGGAACAGCCCGGCGCGGGCCGCCCGCGGCGCCTGCTCGCGGCAGCGCGGATGGGCACGACCCGGCTGATCGACAATATCGCGGTCGACTAGGCAATCCTACGGAATGCCCCGTTAACCATTGTGCAGGCCGAGTCGGTCCAGTCTGTCGGCAGGAACAGCGGGGACCGACAATGGCTGGCAGGCTCAAGACCAAGAATTTCCTGATCGAACGGCGCCTCGCCGATGCCGCGCGCGGCGACGAGCGCGCCTGCTACGAACTCGGGATGGTGTATTCGACCGGCACCGCGGGCGTCGTGCTCGACCTGATCGAGGCGCATAAATGGTTCAACCTGGCGGCGGTGTCGGGCAATCACGCGGCGCAGGAATGCCGCGCGCAGATCGCCGAGGACATGAGCCCGCGCGACATTGCGGTGGCGCAGCGCGCCGCGCGCGACTGGATGCAGTTGACGCAACGCCGCGCGGCGTAAGCCTTCTGTCTGTATCCTCCCCCTGACGGGGGAGGATCAGGGCGTCATTCCGTTGCGGCCTTCTTCTTCGGCGCTGCCTTTTTCGCAGGCGCCTTCTTGGCCGGAGCCTTCTTCACCGGCGCCGCCTTCGCCTCCCCGTCCTTGGCCGCCGCAGCCTTGGCCGGTGCCTTCTTTGCCGCGGGCTTCTTGGCGGGCGCCTTCTTCTTCTTCGTCGCAGGCGCCGCCGCGGCGCGCGCGTCGATCAGCGAGGCCGCTTCCTCCAGCGTCAGCTGGTCCTTCTCGATCGACTTGGGCAGGGTCGCATTGGTCGTGCCGTCGGTGACATAGGGGCCGTAACGCCCCTCCATCAGCTTGATCTCCGCCTCGGTGCGCGGATGGTTGCCCAGAACCTTCAGCGGCGCCTGCGCCCCGCGCGCGGTGCGACCGCCGCCGGCCGCCGCTTCGGCGAGCTTCACGACCGCCGCGTTCATGCCCGTCTCGAACACGTCCGCGGTCGTCGTGAGACGCGCATATTTGCCCTGATGCTTCAGATACGGCCCGAACTTGCCGATCGTCGCGATGATCGGCTCGCCGGTTTCGGGGTGATTGCCGACCGTCCGCGGGAGCGAGAGCAGCTTGACCGCCCATTCGAGGTTGAGCTCGCCGATATCCTTCGGGATCGACGCCATCTTGCGATCCTCGCCCTCGCCGATCTGCAGATACGGGCCGAAGCGTCCCGACTTGCGCTCGATCGGCTGGCCGGTGTCGGGATGCGTGCCCAGCGTCGACGGACCCGCATCCGCCTCGGCGTCACCGCCGGGCTGCGCGAAGCGACGCGTATATTTGCACTCGGGATAGTTGGAGCAGGCGATGAACGCGCCGAACTTGCCGCCGCGCAGCGCGAGCTGCCCCTCGCCGCAATTCGGGCAGAGCCGCGGATCGCCGCCGTCCGCCTTGGCGGGGAAGAGGTAGGGCGCGAGGAAGGTGTCGAGCTCGGCGGTGATCGCGCTGGGCTGCTGCTCCATCACCTCGGACGTGCGCGGCTTGAAATCGCGCCAGAACGCGTCGAGCACCGACTGCCACTGCGCGCGGCCGCCCGAAACGTCGTCGAGTTCCTCCTCGAGCTCGGCGGTATAGTCGTAGCCGACGTACTTCTCGAAGAAGCGCTCGAGGAACGCCGTCACGAGGCGCCCGGACTCCTCGGCGAAGAAGCGGTTCTTCTCGATCCGGACGTACGCGCGGTCCTTCAGCGTCTTGATGATCGACGCATAGGTGGACGGACGACCGATGCCGAGCTCCTCCATCCGCTTGACGAGGCTGGCTTCCGAGAAGCGCGGCGGCGGCTGGGTGAAATGCTGCTCGGCGTCGACCTTCTTCTTGGCCGGCGCATCGCCCTCCTTCATCCGTGGCAGGCGACGTGCGTCCTCGTCCTGCGTGTCGTCGGCGCCTTCCTCGTACAAGGCGAGATAGCCGGGGAAGAGCACGACCTGACCGGTCGCGCGCAGGATGTTGCGCCCCGTGCCGTCGGCCATCTCGACCGTGGTGCGTTCCATCCGTGCCGACGCCATCTGGCTGGCGAGCGCGCGCTTGAAGATCAGGTCGTAGAGCCGCGCATGATCGCCGCCGCCGGCCTTGTCCTTGGAAAAGTCCGTGGGGCGGATCGCCTCATGCGCTTCCTGCGCGTTCTTCGCCTTTGACTGGTACTGGCGCGGCTTGTCGGGGACGTAGCTCGCGTCGAAGCGGTTCGCGACCGCGAGGCGCGCGGCTGAAATCGCGCTGCCGTCCATCTGCACGCCATCGGTACGCATATAGGTGATCGCGCCGTCCTCGTAGAGGCCCTGCGCGATCCGCATCGTGTGATCGGCGGAGAAGCCGAGCTTGCGCGACGCTTCCTGCTGCAGCGTCGAGGTCGTGAACGGCGGCGGCGGGTTGCGCGTGGCGGGCTTGGTCTCGACCGTCTGGACCGAGAAATTGCCGTCGAGCACCGCCTGCTTGGCGCGCAGCGCGTCGCCCTCGTTGCCGATCGACAGGCGGTCGAGCTTGTTCCCCTCGAACTGCGTCAGGCGCGCCTGGAACGCGGTGCCGTCATGCTCCATCTCGGCCGTCACCGACCAATATTCCTGCGGCTTGAACACGTCGATCTCGCGCTCGCGCTGGACGATCAGGCGCAGCGAGACCGACTGGACGCGGCCGGCGGACTTGGCGCCGGGCAGCTTGCGCCACAGCACCGGCGAGAGCGTGAAGCCGACCAGATAATCGAGCGCACGGCGGGCGCGGTACGCGTCGATCAGATCGTCGTCGAGCTCGCGCGGGTTCTTCATCGCCTCGGTGACGGTGGCCTTGGTGATCGCGTTGAAGGTGACGCGCTCGACCTCCTTCGGCAGTGCCTTGCGCGCACGCAGCACTTCGCGAACATGCCACGAAATCGCCTCGCCCTCGCGATCCGGATCGGTCGCGAGGATCAGGCGGTCGGCGGTCTTGGCGAGATCGGTGATCGCTTTCAGCTGCTTCGACTTGTCGGCGTAATTCTCCCACGTCATCGCGAACTGGTCGTCGGGATTCACCGAGCCGTCCTTCGGCGGCAGGTCGCGGACATGGCCGTAGCTGGCCAGCACGCGATAGTCGCTGCCGAGATACTTCTCGATGGTTTTGGCCTTGGCAGGCGATTCGACGATGACAAGCTGCATGGGGAAACCGGGATCCTTACGTGTACGCGTACGAGGGTGACGGCGTTCGGGTGGTGCCGTCAAGCAGGCGCTTGGTCGGCATGAATGCGCCAGATAGGGCGCCCGTGCCCGTTTGTCAGAGGCAGGGCGGGCGCGGTGGCGGCATCGCGATGCGCGATCGCGGGCGCGGATCGTGCAGGCCGGATGGCGTCCCCGCCCGGGACTGGTCGAAGTGATGTCGGTAGAGCATATGCTGGATAGTTGATCCAAATCAGGTTAATTGTTGGTGTAAGATCGCATCGATCAGCGCTCATCTCGGCGGATTGCATGACATATCAGGGCCCTCTGCCACGCTGTACTGCCCCCGACCGGGAAAGCGCGTCCTGCCGCGCCACGGCGTCGATCACTGTCCGGGTGGATCCGGCGGGCGTCGCATGACCCCCGCGGCACTCGTCCTCGCGCAACGCAAATGCGCGGTGCTGGCGAGACGGATCGCGACGCTGCGGCGGGCCGCGCTGCGTACGACCACGCCGCTCCTGATCGAGGACGACCAGCGCGAACTCGACGGACTGATCGCGACGATCGAGCGGGCCTGCGACGATGCGGACGCGCTCGCCCGGAAACAGCGTGCGGCGATCGCGCTGGCGCTGGCGACCACCGGCGCCGCGCCTATCCGGCGGACCCGGCCCAGATCAGGCTGACGCGCCCGCCCGCATGCCGTTCCAGCCGGCCGGCCAGTTCGAGTTCGAGCAGGATCAGCTGGACGATCGCGGGCGCCCGGTGCGACTGGCGGACGAGTTCGTCGATCCCGACGGGGACGGGTCCGAGCAGGTCGGCGACCGCGCGCCGGTCGGCCTCGCTCGCATCGTCCGGATACCCACCGCCGGTGTCCTGCCCGGTATAGGCGTCGACCGGCGAGCGGACCGAGCGGCTGTCGAACGGACGAATCTGTTCGAGAATGTCCGCCGCCGACTGGACCAGCGTCGCCCCCTCGCGGATCAGCAGGTTGCACCCCTGCGCGCGCGGATCGAGCGGGCTGCCGGGCACTGCCATCACCTCGCGTCCCTGCTCGGCGGCGAGTCGCGCGGTGATCAGCGAGCCCGATTTGGGCACCGCCTCGACCACCACCGTCCCGATCGAGAGCCCTGCGATGATGCGGTTGCGCGACGGGAAGTTGCGCGCCTTGGGTTCGGTCCCGGGCGGCTGTTCGGCGAGCAACAGCCCGTGCGTGGCGATCGCGTCCTGCAGCGCGGCGTTGTCGGGCGGATAGGCGATGTCGATACCGCTCGCGATCACGCCGATCGTGCCGCCGGATCCGGTCCCCGTGCCGGGCTTCCCGAGCGCACCGACATGCGCGGCGGTGTCGATCCCGCGCGCGACGCCCGACACGACCGTTGTGCCCGCCTCGGCGAGCGCATGCGCGAGTTCGCGCGCGAAGCGGCACGCGGCGGCAGAGGCGTTGCGCGCGCCGACCATCGCGATGCACGGCCGTGTCGCATGCGCGATGTCGCCGCGCAGGATCAGCACCGGCGGCGCGGTCTCGGTCTCGGCGAGCAGGCGGGGGTAATCGGGGTCGTCGACAAAGAGGTAGCGGGCGCCGAGCCGCGCCGTCGCCGCCATCTCGCGGTCGACCAGCGTCTGGTCCGCGACCCGCGGGACGCGCCCGCCGCCGCGCGCGGCCAGCGTCGGCAGCGCGTCGATCGCGGCCTGCGCGCTGCCGAAACGGGCGATCAGCTGGCGATAGGTGACCGGTCCGATCCCGGTCGTACGGATGAGCCGAAGTCTGGCGACCGCGGTGTCAGCCACCACGCGGCCGGCTGGTGCCACCGATCCGCGGCTCGGTCCCGGCGAGCAGCCGCTGGACGTTCTCGCGGTGCTTCCACCCGACGATCAGCGCAAGCGCGAGGAGCAGCAGGACCAGATCCATGCGCCCGAACAGCGCGGCGGCGAGCGGTGCGCTGAACGCCGCGGCGATGCCCGCGACCGACGAGATCCGCAGCGTGCCGAGCAGGCCGAGCCACACCACGGCATAGACCAGCCCGAGCGGCCAGTGGAGCGCGACGACGATTCCCATCAGCGTCGCGACGCCCTTGCCGCCGCGGAACCGCAGCCAGACCGGGTAGCAATGGCCGATAAAGGCGCCGGCCGCGGCGAGCAGCGCGTTGCCGGGGAACAGATGCGCGACCAGCAGCACCGCGACCAGCCCCTTGGCCATGTCGAGCAGCAGCGTCGCCGCAGCGAGGCCCTTGCGCCCGGTCCGCAGCACGTTGGTCGCGCCGATATTGCCCGATCCGATCGTCCGCAGATCGCCCGCGCCGCCCAGCCGCGTCAGGATGACACCGAACGGGATCGACCCCAGCAGGTAGCCGAGCGCCAGCGACAGCGTTGGCGCGACCCAGAATATGTCCGTCTGCAAGAAAGCTCCCCCGTTCCGTCCCGCTATAAACGACCCGCGGCGGACGGCAAATCCCGCGTCCGTGGGCGTCGCGGGGCGCGTCCGGGCACCTCCACCCCGTCATCCTGACGAAAGTCAGGATCCAGAGCCACGCAGGACGACGCCCGTAACTCTGGATCCTGACCTTCGTCAGGATGACGGGCGGTTGCGCGCGGATGGCCGACGCGATGAGCCGCGCACATCCTTCCACTTCGCCCCCCACTCGGCCAGGCTGTCACCCGCCACCGATACCGCCTAAGGCGCGGTGATGGACGTTCGCCCCATCCTGTTCTTCGATTCCGGCGTCGGCGGCTTGTCGATCGTCGGCCCCGCGCGCGCCGCCCTGCCCGACGCGCCGTTCGTCTATGCCGCCGACTCGGCCGGCTTTCCCTATGGCACCAAGAGCGAGGCGGAGATCGCCGCGCGCGTGCCGGTGCTGCTCGGGCGGCTGGCGGAGCGCTACCGGCCGCGGCTGATCGTGATCGCGTGCAACACCGCGTCGACGATCGCGCTGCCGGTGGTGCGCGCGGCGCTTGATCTGCCGGTGGTCGGAACGGTCCCAGCGATCAAGCCCGCCGCCGCGCTCTCGGTGACGCGGACGATAGGCGTGCTGGGGACCGAGGCGACGGTACGCCAGGCCTATGTCGACGATCTTGCGGCGCGGTTCGCGGCCGACTGCACCGTCCTGCGCCACGGCTCGGCGGCGCTGGTCGAGATGGCGGAGGCCAAGCTCCACGGCCGTACGATCGCGCCCGACCGCTATGCCGCCGTCCTCGACGGCCTGTTCGCGCAACCCGGCGGCGAGGCGATCGACGTGATCGTCAACGCCTGCACGCATTTTCCGCTGGTCGCCCCCGAACTGGCCGCCGCGGCCGGGACGCGGGACATCCGCTTCGTCGATGGCGGCCCCGGCATCGCGCGCCGGATCGTCCACCTGATGCATGGTGAGTCCTGGGCCGGCGCCGGCGAAGGGGTCGCGGTCTTCACGCGACTCGGCCCCGACGAACAGGCGCTTGCCCACGCACTCGCCCGGCACGGGTTCACTCGGATGGAGCAGCTCTGACGCAAGGCTTGGGACAATATGCCCGCTTGCGTCATGCGCGCAGCATGGCAATGTTCTACAAGGACGAGGAAAGCGATCACCGTAACAACGGTATTGCGCTGGATTAGACGGAAAGCGAGGCGTAGTGCCCCAGGTCATGATTACGGATGTCTCCACGACGGCCGACGGCATTGCGGGCCCACGAGTCGATTATTCGCGCGTCTTCACGCAGGCGATCGACCGCCTCCATGCCGAGGGCCGCTACCGCGTCTTCATCGATATCCTGCGCAACAAGGGCGCGTTTCCGAACGCACGCTGCTTTGCCGGGCATAACGGCCCCAAGCCGATCACCGTCTGGTGCTCGAACGACTATCTCGCCATGGGCCAGCACCCCAAGGTGATCGCCGCGATGGAAGAGGCGCTGCACGATGTCGGCGCCGGCTCCGGCGGCACGCGCAACATCGGCGGCAACACGCATTACCATGTCGACCTGGAAGGCGAACTCGCCGACCTGCACGGCAAGGAAGCGGCGTTGCTCTTCACCAGCGGCTATGTCTCGAACGAGGCGACGCTGGCGACGCTCGCCAAGGTTCTGCCGGGCTGCATCATCTTTTCGGACGAGTTGAATCACGCGTCGATGATCGCGGGAATCCGCAATTCGGGCTGCGAGAAGCGCGTGTTCCGGCACAACGACCTCGCGCATCTTGAGGAATTGCTCGCCGCCGAGGATCCGAGCGCGCCGAAGCTGATCGCGTTCGAGAGCGTCTATTCGATGGAAGGCGACATCGCGCCGATCTCGGCGATCTGCGATCTCGCCGATCGCTACAATGCGCTGACCTATTGCGACGAAGTCCATGCGGTCGGGATGTACGGCGCGCGCGGCGGCGGCATTTCCGAACGTGATCAGGTCGCGCACCGGATCACGATCCTCGAGGGCACGCTTGGCAAGGCGTTCGGCGTGATGGGCGGCTATATCGCGGCCGATCGCACGATCGTCGACGTGATCCGCAGCTATGCACCGGGGTTCATCTTCACGACCTCGCTGTCGCCCGTGCTCGTCGCGGGCGTGCTCGCCAGCGTGCGGCACCTCAAGGCGTCGAGCGTCGAGCGTGACGGGCAGCAGGCGTCGGCCGCGATGCTGAAGGCAATGCTGAAGGATGCCGGGCTGCCGGTGATGATCGGCGACACGCATATCGTGCCGCTGATGGTCGGCGATCCGGTCAAGGCCAAGAAGATCAGCGACGTGCTGCTCGCCGAATACGGCGTGTACGTCCAGCCGATCAACTATCCGACCGTGCCGCGCGGTACCGAGAGGATGCGCTTCACGCCCGGCCCCGCGCATACCGAGGCGATGATGCGCGAACTGACCGACGCGCTGGTCGAGATCTGGAGCCGTCTGGACCTGCGCAAGGCGGCCTGAGCCGGACCGGCCTATAGTGCCGCCGCCGCGAGGGTCAGGACACCGAGCCCCAACGACAGCGGCACGCGCAGCGCCATCCACCCCGGCGGCGCGATCCCCGCGCGGACCAGCGCGCGATCGACGAGCAGCGCGCCGATCAGGCTGATCCCGAGCACCACCAGCGACGGCCCCGGCCAGCGCAGCCCGACCATCCACGGCCAGGCGGTCACCAGCGCGATCAGCGACGGCGCGACGCTCGCGAACCACAGCCAGCGCGGTGCGCCCTCGGTGCGCGCGGCCAGCCCCCACCAGAGCCCGCCGAGAAAGCTGAGGATCAGCGCGGCATAGGCATAGGCGACCGCCAGCGCGGAAAACCGGCTCGCAGGATCGTTGCCGAGCAGCAGCGCGACCGCGCCGATCTGCGGCAACAGCCCCGACAGCCCGAGCAGCCGCGCGATCGGAGGAACGCCACCGGAGGCGGGCGCGGGCGCCATCAGACCCGCGCGACCACGCCGGTCGCGACGACCGGACCGGTCGGCAGCCCGGTCGGCGAGCCGCCCAGCGGTTCGATCGAGATCGCCAGCGTCGCGCCCGGCGCGATCCGGCCGCGATCCGCGCCCTGCGGCGCCAGCACGGTCGGCCGCGCGGCGAGCAGCCCGAGCGAATGCGGCACGCCGTCGCCGCCGATCACCCAGAGCTGCGCGACGCGCGCATCGGGCACGCCCGGCCCGGCCGCGACGCGCAGCGCCCCGGTCGCAGGGTCGTACACCGCGGCAACGGGCGACTTGGCATCGCCCAGCATCGCGACGAGCACGCTGCTCGGTCGCGCCGCCGGGATTGGCTGCGACACCGGTGGCGCCGACCGCGGCTCGACCGCGATGAACAGCAGCAGGCAGGCAGCGATCGCGCTGCTCGCCGCCGCCAGCCACGGCCAGGGCGACCGTGCCCCGCTGCGGAGCGTGGTCACGCCGTCGGCCGCGCGACCCGATTGGCGGGTGAGGGCGTCGAGACTCGTCTCGACCCGCGCCGCGAGCTGCGGTGGCGCGTCATGCTCGGGCCACAGGTCGAACAGCGCCGCGAACTGCGTGCGCCACCATTCCACATCGGCGGCGAAACCGGGTTCGGCGAGCAGGCGGCGCACCGCCGCCGCCCGCTCGTCGCCCTCGAGCAGGCCCAGGGCGAATTCGCCCGCAAGCGGATCACGATCAGCCACCGAGGCAATCCTTCAATCGGGCCAGCCCGCGCCGCACCCAGCTCTTCATCGTCCCGAGCGGCACCGCGCGACGCAGCGCGAGCTCGGCATAGGTTACGCCATCGAAGAACGCGGTCCGGATCACGTCGCGCTGCTGCTGCTCCAGACGCTCGAGACAGGCGTGCAACCGCCGCGTCGCCTCGTCGTCGAGCAGCAGTGCCTCGGCGCTCGGCTGCGGGTCGGCAATGTCCGGCGCATCGTCGATCGGCGAGGCGCGGCGGACGCCCTGCGCGCGCTGCCAGTCGATCGCCCGGTTGCGTGCGATCGTCGCCAGCCAGGTGATCGGGCTCGCACGACCGGGTTCCCAGCCGCCGGCGCGCTTCCAGATCGTGAGATAGACGTCGTGCAGCACATCCTCCGCGGCTTGAGCATTGCCACAGATACGCAGGGTGATCCCGAAAAGCTTCGCCTGGGTCAGCGCATAGAGCTCACGAAAAGCGTCACGGTCTTCCTCGCCGGTCCGGATCAGGACACTCGAGAGATGGGCGCGGGCGGCATCCGCCTGGGGCTTGGACAGGGTCACGCGGCCGACACTAGCGCGTTGATCCGCGGCGACAATAGCCTTCGCCCGTCTTGACCGTCAGGCAGTCGGTCTTGCCGGCCAGATATTTCAGACCCGTCGCGTCGCCGTTCGTTGGCCGCAGGATCTCGCGCACGCCGTCGCGCGTGAAGACGATCGTGTCGCCGACCGCGCGCGCATCGAACACCCCCTTGTGGTCGAGATCCCACTGCATCGCGAGCCGGAACCGCCCCGGTTCGCCCGCCGGCGTCACGTCGAGGACCATGCCCTCGACGCCGATCCACCGCCCCGACAGGTCGCGCGTCGGCTCTGCGACGACCTTTTCGGGGCGCGTCGTCTCGGTCGCCCCCGCCGACGTCATGCTCGCGTCACCGCGCGTCTCGGGTGCCGGTCCGGAACAGGCGGCGAGGGTAAGGGCGGCGGTTAGGGCGAGAGCTTTCATGGGGTTCTCTTTGCAGGCGGCAGGGCGGTCATTGCAATCCTCCCCCCTGGCGGCGGAGGATCGCCACGCTCTATGCGCCACCCTCGCGAACAGGTGTGGCAAATCCCGGCTCGGCTCGGTAAAGGGCTGGGCACCCGATCCCGATCACAGGAATACGCCAGGTGCGCATCGCCATCGCGTCCGACCACGCCGCCGTTTCGTTGAAAGCGGTGCTGACCGCGTGGCTGCGCGAGGCCGGGCATGACGTGCTCGATCTCGGGCCCGAGGGCACCGCGAGCGTCGATTATCCCGATTACGGCTATGCGCTGGCCGCCGCGATCGAGGACGGTCGCGCCGAGCGCGGCATCGCGCTGTGCGGCTCGGGCATCGGCATCTCGATCGCCGCCAACCGCAATCCCGCCTGCCGCTGCGCGCTCGTCTCCGAGCCGCTGTCGGCGAGCCTCGCGCGGATCCACAACGACGCCAATGCCATCGCGATGGGCGCCCGCCTGATCGGCGAGGAAATGGCAAAGGCGTGCGTCGAAGCCTTCCTGTCCGCCGATTTCGCCGGCGGCCGTCATCAACACCGTGTCGACAAGCTCTCCGCCGTCGACCGGACTTCCGCAAAGGTCCCCGCATGAGCACCCAGCCCAACACGCTCCATGACGTCCAGCCGGACGGCTTCTTCACCCGCGGCCTCGCCGATGCCGATGCCGCCGTCTTCGCCGGCGTCGAGGCGGAGCTCGAGCGCGAGCAGACCCAGATCGAGCTGATCGCGAGCGAGAACATCGTCTCGAAGGCGGTGCTCGAGGCGCAGGGCTCGGTCTTCACCAACAAGTACGCCGAGGGCTATCCGGGCAAGCGCTATTACCAGGGCTGCGCGCCGTCGGACACGGTCGAGACGCTCGCGATCGAGCGCGCCAAGCAGATCTTCGGCTGCGGATTCGTCAACGTCCAACCGCATTCGGGCGCGCAGGCGAACGGCGCGGTGATGCTCGCTTTGGTCAAGCCCGGCGACACGATCCTCGGCATGAGCCTCGATGCCGGCGGCCATCTGACTCACGGCGCCAAGCCCGCCCAGTCGGGCAAGTGGTTCAACGCGATCCAGTACGGCGTCGACGCCACCACTCACCTGATCGACTATGACCAGGTCGAGGCGCTGGCGGTCGAGCATCAGCCAAAGCTGATCATCGCGGGCGGCTCGGCCTATCCGCGCGTCATCGATTTCGCCCGTTTCCGCGCCATCGCGGACAAGGTCGGCGCCTATTTCATGGTCGACATGGCGCATTTCGCAGGCATCGTGGCGGCGGGGCTTCACCCGACGCCGTTCGGTCACGCGCATGTCGTGACCACCACCACGCACAAGACGCTGCGTGGTCCGCGCGGCGGCATGATCATGACGAATGACGAGGCCATCGCGAAGAAGATCAACTCGGCGGTGTTCCCGGGGCTCCAGGGCGGGCCGCTGATGCACGTGATCGCAGCCAAGGCGGTCGCGTTCGGCGAGGCGCTCCAGCCCGACTTCAAGAGCTATATCGCCGCCGTCGTCGAGAATGCGAAGGTGCTGGCCGCGACGCTCAAGGAGCGCGGCTCGGACGTCGTTTCGGGCGGCACCGACACGCATCTCGCGCTGATCGACCTCACCCCGCTCGGCATCACCGGTCGCGATGCGGACGAGGCGCTCGAGCGTGCAGGCATCACCTGCAACAAGAACGGCATCCCCAACGATCCGCTCCCGCCGATGAAGACCAGCGGCATCCGCGTCGGCACCCCTGCCGGCACGACGCGCGGCTTCGGCCCCGCCGAATTCCGCGAGATCGGCAACATGGTCGCCGACGTGCTGGACGGGCTCGCGAAAAAGGGCGAGCATGGGGACCCGCAGGTCGAGGCGGACGTTCGGGCACGTGTTCGCACGCTGTGCGCGCGCTTCCCCATCTATCAAGGATAACGAGCATGTCGAAGATCGATGACATCCAGAACGACATCAAGGCGACCCCCGGCCTCGGCAAGAGCATGGCCAAGTGGAGCGCACTCGGCGCGGTCGTCGCGATCCCGGTGCCGGTGATCGGCCCGATCTTCGGCGCGCTCGCGGGCGCGGGCTATGCCTATTACAAGGGCAAGAAGAAGGTCTGAATGCGCTGCCCCTTTTGCGGACATGAAGACAGCCAGGTCAAGGACAGCCGCCCCACCGAAGACGGGGCGGCAATCCGGCGCCGGCGCCAATGCGAAGGCTGCGCCGCGCGTTTCACGACGTTCGAGCGCATCCAGCTGCGCGAACTGTTCGTGCTGAAAAGCGAGGGGCGCAGGGAACCATTCGACCGCGAGAAGCTGCTCCGCTCGCTCTCGATCGCCACGCGGAAACGCGCGATCGAGCCGGGACGGATCGAGAAGCTCGTCAGCGGCATCCAGCGCCGGCTCGAGACGCTCGGCGAGAACGACGTGACGTCGAAGCGCATCGGCGAGATGGTGATGGACGGGCTTAAGGGGCTCGATTCGGTCGCCTATATCCGGTTCGCCAGCGTGTACCGGGACTTCAGCGAGGCGAAGGACTTCGAGGCGTTTGCCGGGAGTGTCGAGGAGGTCGGGCGGGCGGAATAGGCGCGTGGACTGCGTCGCGCACCGTGGGGCATACTGGAACGTACGCCGCTTATAACCTATGACCCGTCCTCCTCCCTTCCGTTCGTCCTGAGTAGGGACTGAGCACGGCGAAGGCCCGTATCGAAGGACAGGTCGTTTGAGCTTCTACGCCTATATGCTCCGCTGTTCTGACGGCAGTTACTATATCGGCCATACCGATGCACTTGAACCTCGCATCGCGCAGCACCAGTGCGGCGAGCTCCCCGGTTACACGCATAACAGGCGCCCGGTCACGCTCATGTGGTCGCAGGATTTTCCTAGCCGGAGCGAAGCCTTGGAAGCTGAGCGACAGCTGAAAGGGTGGACGCGCGCCAAGAAGGAAGCGCTTGCTGCAGGAGACTGGGACGCGGTGCGCCTCCTCGCGCGCAAATCCTTCGATACGGGTCTTCGGCTACGCTCAGCCCCTACTCAGGACGAACGGGGTGGTGCGGGCGAGCGCACCGAGTTTCAGGGACAGGACAAGACAGGTGGATTGGGCGACGTGACGGACGATAGTATGATTGATGCAGGAATTGATCCAGGACGGGCCGACCCCGAAGACCGCGCCGATCGGCCGGTCGAACATGGTGTAATCACCCCGCCCCCCGTCATAATCCTCGTCCGCCCCCAGCTCGGCGAAAACATCGGCAAGGCCGCGCGCGCGATGCTCAACTTCGGGCTCGTCGAGATGCGCCTCGTCTCCCCGCGCGACGGCTGGCCCAACCCATCGGCCGGTCCCGCCGCCAGCGGCGCCGACATCGTCCTGCAAAACGCCAAGGTCTATGACAGCGTCGCTGCCGCGACCGCGGACTGTGCGCAGGTCTTCGCGACAACGGTCCGCAAGCGCGGCGTCACCAAGCCCGTCATGACCCCCGAACAGGCCGCGACCGAGATCCACGCCGCGCCCGGCCGCTCCGCCATCCTGTTCGGACCCGAGCGCTCAGGGCTCGAAACCGACGACGTCGCGGTCGCGCGGACGATCATCACCGTGCCGATCAACCCCGAATTCGGCTCGCTCAACCTCGCCCAGGCGGTGATCCTGGTCGCCTATGAATGGTCCAAGGGGCTGACTGCGGAGCGCGAGCTCAGCCAGCCCTCGATCAACCCGATCATGCCGCCCGCGCCGCAGGAGGAGCTCGACGGGATGATCGGCCAGCTCGACACAATGCTGATGGGCGCGGGCTTCTTCTATCCGCCCGACAAGATCCAGACGACGCGCCGCACGCTGCGCACGCTGCTGACCAAGCCCGGCTGGTCGAGCCAGGAGATCCGCACGATGCGCGGCGTGCTGTCGTCGCTGGCGGGGAAGAAGCCGCGGGTGTGAGGGGCGCAGGCGCGCCTACCCGAATTCCGTCATCCCCGCGAAGGCAGGGATCCATACCGGCGAACGCTGGCGCTTAAGGGGCCGAACTTTGCCACTATGGGTTCCCGCCTCCGCGGGAATGACGGACTTGGTTAAAGGCAGGCCTGTTCTTCTAGCGCCGGTCGAACGCCGCCAGCTCATACGCGATCGACGCCTCGACCAGCCCCTCCCACAGATCCGCGATCGCCGCGTCCGGCAACCCCAGCCGCGCGGCCTCCGCCCGCGCATTCTCGATCACCTGAGTCTTGCGCGCCTCGTCGCGCACATGCCCCCGCTCGGGCTTGATGCGCGCGGCGGCGTCCATATAGGCAAAGCGTCTGGCCAGCAGCGCGACGAGCTCGCGGTCGAGCGCGTCGACGCCCGCGCGGACCTCGGTCATGGTGGTACAGTCGGGGCCGGATAGGATGGTCATGCCGCCTCTTGCCGAGCGGCCCGCACGCTGTCCAGCTTGACTCTGGCAGGCGCGGCGTCTAGGCGCCCGCCTTCGCAATGGCCCTGCACCCCGGTGAAGCGGTGGCCCTGCCTTGTCCGGACCCTCGGGTCCTATGACGACCAGCAGAGCGATACCGGGACCAACGTTGTTTGCATTTGCAAAGGTTTTATCATGTCGAAGCGTCAGAGCGCAAAGTACAAACTCGATCGCCGTATGGGCGAGAACATCTGGGGTCGCCCCAAGTCGCCGGTCAACAAGCGCGAATACGGCCCCGGCCAGCACGGCCAGCGCCGCAAGGGCAAGGTCAGCGACTTCGGTATCCAGCTGCGCGCCAAGCAGAAGCTCAAGGGCTATTACGGCGACGTGACCGAGAAGCAGTTCCGCGCCTGCTATTTCGAAGCCGCACGCATGAAGGGCGATACCAGCCAGAACCTGATCGGCCTGCTCGAGCAGCGTCTCGACATGATCGTCTACCGCGCCAAGTTCGCGCCGACGATCTTCGCGGCCCGCCAGATCGTTTCGCACGGCCACATCCGCGTCAACGGCGTGAAGTGCAACGTCGCATCGCGTCGCTGCTTCGTCGGTGACGAGATCACGCTGGGTTCGAAGGCGCAGGAGATGGCGCTGGTGATGGAAGCACAGACCCTCGCCGAGCGCGAGATCCCCGACTATGTCGCCACCGACGGCGCCGCCAAGGTCACCTTCACGCGCGTGCCGACGCTCGACGAAGTGCCCTACCCGGTGAAGATGGAACCGAACCTCGTCGTCGAGTTCTATTCGCGTTAAGTCGAGTATAACGAGACCAGCCGGCGTCGCGCAGGCGACGTCCGACGACGTGGCTCCGCCACGGCGCGGTTCGAAAAAGGAAAAGGGCGGTCCTTCGGGGCCGCCCTTTTTCGTTGCGCTACATCCCCATCGCGTTGCGGAGAAATGCATCCGCCTTGGCAAGCATCAGGGTACGCGCACCATCGTCGTCCAGCTGGTGATCGAGACCGGGGAATTCGACGAGCTCGACCTTGCCGCCCGCCCCCTTCAGCCTCGATGCCATCAGCCGCGATTCGTCGATGCCGACATTTCGGTCGCGGTCGCCGTGGAACATCAGGACGGGCGCGGTGATCCGGTCGGCATGGCGCGCGGGCGATCCCGCCTGAACGTGCGGACCGTGACCAATAAAGGCGTCGACCACCGTATAACTGGTAAACCCGCGCGCTTCCTCGCGAAATGCATCGAGATCGGTCACCGGCGCGACCGCGACGATCGCCTTGAACAGCCCGGGTTCGGTGACCGCCGATTGGAGCGCGGCATAGCCGCCATAGGACCAGCCGACGATCGCCAGCGTGGCGGGCGCGGCAATTCCCTGTGCGACCAGCCAGCGGCCGGCATCGTCGACATCGCCGATCGCGGTGCGCCACGACTGGAAGCCGTTTTTCTGGAACCAGGCCGAGCCATAGCCGGTCGAGCCGCGGAAATTGGGCTGAAGCACGGCAAAGCCGCGCGCGGCGAAGAATTGCGGGAGCCAGTCGAACCCCCATTCGTCGCGCGCACCCGGCCCGCCATGGGGCATCACGATCGCGGGCAACCCCTTGCCGCTGCTGCCGGCGGGCAGCGTCAGATAGCCCGGGATCATTGTCCCGTCGGCCGCGCGAAAGCTGATCGGCTTGACGCTGCCGAGCGGGATGCCGGCGAGCAGCGCGCGCGCCGGCATCACCTCGCCCATTTTCCGGGTCTTGCGGTCGAGCAGGTAATAGCGGCCGGGATCGACGTCGCTGCCCGCGAACAGCAGCAGCGTGTTCTCATCCGCACTGGCATCGATGAACGTCACGATCGGCTTGCCCGGCAGCGCCGCGTTGAGCGACGCCGCCAGCGCGCGCAGCGCGGGGTCGAAGAACGCCACCTCGCGCCGATCGGTCGCATAGGTGGCACCGACCACGCGGCTCTGCCGGCCGATGCGGATCAGGCCGTCGACATCGACATCGGGGTGGGCCAGCACGAGCTCGCGCTTGAGCGTGCCGTCCAGCGCGACCTTGAACAGCGCCTGGCGGCCATCCTTGTCGTCAAAGCCATAGGCGATGTTGAGCGCCGGATCGACGGCATAGGGATTGAACCCGGTACCGTTCTGATCGCCCTCCAGCCGGCTCAGCGGCAACCAGGCGCGATCGCCGGGCTTCCGGTACAGATAGTCGGTCCGCCCGGTTTCGTAGCCGGAGTTGCTTCGGCTGCGCAGCCCCATGATCCGCACCATGCCGCGACCGTCGCTGATATACTCGTCCGCCGTCCCGCGCGGCGCCTCGATCGTCCGCCGTGCGAGCGTGACGCTGTCGATCCGTTCGACTCCCAGGCCCTCGCCGCTGCTCGCGGTCTGCATCCCGGTCGTCATCTCGGGCACGAAGCTGCGCGTCATCAGCACCGCGCCGGCGACGCCGTCGGCGGTCCAGTCGATCACGCTGCCGCCGTCCTGCATCATGCCGAGCGAACGGTCGTTGGTGCGGGCGCTGAGCATCTTCATCGCGCTGCCGTCGCGATTGATCGCGACCGTCCGGCTGAAGCCGATCAGCCCGAAACTGCTCTTCGACGCGGTCCGGATCTGGCAGATCACGCGGATGTCGGTGGCCCATCGACAGGAGGTCAGCGTTTCGGGATCCCCCGACGCGGACAGGATCGGCTGTGCCACCTCGCCCGTGGTCATGTTCGCGATCCGCAGCGCGGCACCGTGCCCGCGAACGGGTACGATCATCGCGACATGCGTCCCGTCGGGCGACAGGCTCATCTGCTGGACCGCCTCGCGCGCGCCGAACGCCGCCGCAATCGGCCCGACCGGGTCCGCGGCGCCCGCCGTCGTCGAAATCCCCACGCACAGCGCCATGCCCGCGCGCACGCGCATCATCGATCGCAACCGCATTCTTATCCCCCGAACCAAGCCCCGCTGCGTAACCTAGCAACGCCGCGCGCGATGACAAACGCGCACTTTCGTCCAATTTGCACCAGACCGGGGGCGGGGACCGAGGCGACCACCGCGGGGGTGGCGCATGCCTTGCGCGGCGGGGGGCACGCTGCCAGAACGCGCGGCACTTACTCGGGAGATCCCTATGCGCGCTGCCCTTCTGCCCTTGCTTCTTCTCGGCACCGCCGCCTCGGCGCAGACCGCGCCCGCCATCTCGGTCGAAACGCTCAAGACCGTCACGCAGACGCTGTCATCGGACGCCTATGAAGGCCGCGCGCCGACCACGCCGGGCGAGGCGAAGACGGTCGCCTATCTCGTCGCGCAGATGGAGGCCGCGGGGCTGAAACCCGGCAACAAAGGCAGCTGGACCCAGGACGTGCCGATGGTCGAGATCACCGCCAAGGACGTCCGGCCGTTCGTCTTCACCGGCGGCACCGCTCCCGTCAGCCTCGCCTATCGCACCGACATGGTCGCCGGCACCTACCGCGTCGCGCCGACGTCGACCGTGACGAACAGCGACGTCGTGTTCGTCGGCTACGGGATCACCGCGCCCGAAAAGGGCTGGGACGATTATGCCGGCGTCGACGTGAAGGGGAAGACCGTCGTCATCCTCATCAACGACGCCGACTGGCAGACAATGGGCCGCGAAGGCCCGTTCGAGGGCCGCGCGATGACCTGGTATGGTCGTTGGCCCTACAAGTTCGAGAATGCGGCGAAGCACGGCGCGGCTGCGGCGATCATCGTCCATGACACCGAACCCGCGGCCTATCCATGGGCGGTGGTGCAGTCGTCCTGGACCGGGCCGCAGCTCGAGCTCGACGAGACGGGCGATCATCTCGACCAGTCGCAGGTCATCGGCTGGATGCAGAAGCCTGCCGCCGAACGCGTCTTCGCGAGTGCGGGCAAGGACTATGCCGCGCTCGCCGCGGCGGCCAAGGTCAGGGGCTTCAAGGCGGTACCGCTCGGCCTCAAGCTGTCGACCGGCTTTGCCAACACGATCCGGCGCCAGGCGTCGAAGAACGTCATCGGCGTGCTGCCGGGGACGACCGCACCGAACGATTACGTGCTGTATTCGGCGCATTGGGATCATCTCGGCCGCTGCGATGCGGTGGGTGGCGACGACATCTGCAATGGCGCGGCGGACAATGCGACGGGCACCGCGGGGCTGATCGCGCTCGCACAGGCGCATGTGAAGGCCGGCCCGGCGAAGCGCTCGATCGCGTTCCTCGCGGTGACCGCGGAGGAATCGGGGCTGCTCGGCTCGCGTTATTATGCCGAGCATCCCGTCTATCCGCTCGCGCGGACGGTCGGCGGCGTGAACATGGACGTGCTGAACGTCGACGGCCGCGTGAAGGACTTCGTGCTGACGGGGGCGGGCAAGTCGGAGATCGAGGATCTGGTCAAGCCGTTCGTCGCCGAGCAGGGCCGCGTGATCGGCGTCGAGGCGAACCCCGAACGCGGCGGCTATTATCGCTCGGACCATTTCAGCTTCGCCAAGCTCGGCGTGCCGATGCTCGACGGCGGCAGCGGCGAGGATCTCGTCGTCGGCGGCACCGCGGCGGGCCATGCCGCGCGCGAGGACTATGTCGCCAACCGCTATCACAAGCCCGCGGACGAATATGACGCGAAATGGGACTGGTCGGGTGCGGTCGAGGATCTGACGATCTATTACGGGCTCGGCCGCAAGCTCGCCGACGACACCGCGCTGTGGCCCAACTGGTACAAGACCGCCGAATTTCGCAACATCCGCGACAAAGATCGCGCAGGAGCCAAGTAAGTGACGACACTCCCCCCGCCCGCCGAATGGGCCCATCACAAGGCCGTGTGGATCGGCTTTCCGAGCCATGCCGATCTGTGGCTCGACGATCTCGAACCCGCGCGTGACGAGGTCGTCGCCTTTGCCTCCGCAGTCCATGCCGACGGCCGCGGCGAGACGGTGATCCTGGTCGCCGCGGACGAAGGGTCGGCGGGCACCGCGCGCCGGCTCGCGCCGTTCGCCGAGGTCGTGGTCGAGCCGTTCGGCGACATCTGGCTGCGCGACACCGCCCCGATCATCGTCGGCGACGGCACCGCGCACCAGTTCGTGTTCAACGGCTGGGGCGGCAAATACGACCTGCCCGGCGACGACACGATCGGCCGCCGTCTCGCCGAGAGTCGCGGCAAGACGCTCGCGGCGTTCGACTGGGTGCTCGAAGGCGGCGCGGTCGATGGCGACGGCACCGGCGTGGTCGTCACGACCGAGCAGTGCCTGCTCAACCGCAACCGCAACCCCGACCTCGACAAGGCGGGGATCGAGGCGCGGCTGAAGTCCGATCTCGGCTTCAGCCAGGTCGTGTGGCTGGGCGACGGGCTCGTCAACGACCATACCGACGGCCATGTCGACAATCTCGCGCGCTTCGTCGGCGAGGGCCGCGTCGCGATCCCCGAGGCAGCCGAGAACGACCCGAACTGGCAGGTCTATCAGCTGGCGAAGCGCGATGCGGAACGTGCCGGCCTGACGGTGGTCAGCATCCCGTCGCCCGGCCGCGTGCTGCGTGACGAGGAGATCGTGCCGGCCAGCTACATGAACTTCTACATCGGCAATGCCGCCGTCGTCGTGCCGCTCTACGGCGCGGAGAATGACGACGCCGCGGTCGCGGCGATCCAGGCGATCTTCCCCGACCGTCAGGTCGTGGGCCAGCGTGCGGATCATATCCTGACCGGCGGCGGCAGCTTCCACTGCATCAGCCAGCAAATCCCCGGCTGATGCTCGCCTTCGCGGTCCGCGCGGTCCTGTCCGGGATCATCGTCGCGCTGATCGCACTGATTGCCCGGCGGAGTCCGGCGGCAGGGGCGCTGGTCGCGTCGCTGCCGCTGCTGTCGGTGCTCGGCATGATCTGGCTGTGGCACGACACCGGCGACCGCGTCCGGCTGGCCGCGCATGCCGAGGCTACCTTCTGGTACGTGCTGCCCTCGCTGCCGATGTTCCTGCTGATTCCGGCGCTGTTGCGGCACGGAGTCGGCTTCTGGCTTTCGCTCGCTGCCGGTTGCGTCCTGACGATCCTTCTCTATCTCGCGGTCGTCGCAATCGCGGCGCGCTTCGGCGTGACGCTATAGGAATTCGCATGACCGAGATCACCGTCGCCGCGCTCCAGCTCGGTTTCACTGCCGATATCGACAAGAACATCGCCAATGTCTCGCGGCTGGTCCGCGAAGCTGCGGCGCGTGGCGCGCAGGTGATCCTGCCGCCCGAATTGTTCGAGGGCGAATATTTCTGCCGTGTCGAGGACGAGGGCCTGTTCGCCAACGCCGCCCCCGTCGGCGAGCACAAGGCGGTGCTCGCGATGCAGGCGCTCGCCGAGGCGCTCAAGGTCACCATCCCGACCAGCTTCTTCGAGGCCGATGGCCCGCATCACTATAACAGCCTCGCGATGATCGGCCCCGACGGCGAGGTGCAGGGCGTCTATCGCAAGAGCCACATCCCCGACGGCCCGGGCTATGAGGAAAAATTCTATTTCCGCCCCGGCAATACCGGCTTCAAGGTCTGGCCGCATGCCGCGGCGCAGGGCCGCTCGACGCTCGGCGTCGGCGTCTGCTGGGACCAATGGTATCCCGAGACCGCGCGCGCGATGATGCTGATGGGCGCCGAAGTCCTGTTCTACCCGACCGCGATCGGCAGCGAGCCGCACGACACCAGCCTCGACACCGCGCGGCTGTGGCGGCGTGCGATGGTCGGGCATGCGGTCAGCAACGTCGTCCCGATCGTCGCCGCCAACCGCGTCGGTGTCGAGCATGGCCAGACCTTCTACGGCACCAGCTTCATCGCCGACGAGCGCGGCGACATTCTGGCGGAACTCGGTCGCGACGACGAAGGCGTGATCACCGCGACGATCGACCTCGACATCGTCAAGCGCCACCGCGCCGCCTTCGGCTTCTTCCGCGACCGCCGCCCCGATCTTTACGGGCGGCTCGTCGCGGACGTCTGACGCAGCTTATGCTGCGGCGATGCTGCGCCGCAATTCCAGCGCCCGTGCGAAGACTTCCTCGAACATCTCGGGGGTCAGGACGCGGGTGTTCTGGTTGTAGCGCGAGCAGTGGTAGCTATCGATCAGGATGCGGCCGTCGGGCATGACATGCTCGGCGAGATGGCCGAACTTCGCCTTGGGCAGGCGTCCGCCGAGCAGCTTGACGCTGGTCTGGTGCGCGATCTGGCCGAGTGCGATGAAGATCCGTGCCTTGGGCAGTTCGGCGAGCTGCGATTCGACGAACGGGCGGCAGGTCCGGATTTCCTCCGGGGTCGGCTTGTTCTGCGGCGGCAGGCACTTGACCGCGTTGATGATGATCGCGCCGTTGAGCTTCAACCCGTCATCGGGTTTCGCCGCGAAGACGCCCTCCGCCAGCCCGAACTTGCCGAGCGTTTCGTAGAGCAATTGCCCCGCGAAATCGCCGGTGAACGGGCGGCCGGTGCGGTTGGCGCCGTGCTTGCCGGGCGCGAGGCCGATGATGCCGAGCCATGCGTCGGGATCGCCAAAGGCGGGAACGGGCGCGTTCCACCAGGTCGGGAATTCGGCGCGCAGTTCGTTGCGAAAGGCGACGAGACGCGGGCAATTGGGACAGTCGTGCGGCGGCTCGGTTTCGGGCAGCGGGGAGGGTGCGAAGTTCATCGCGGTGCGTTAGGCGGGTCGGATGGAGCGGACAACCTATGCGATCGCGCTCGGCTCAAATCGGCGCGGAATCCACGGCGCGCCCGCCGCGACGATCCGCGCCGCGCTGGCGGCGGTTGGCGGTGTCGTCGCCGTGTCGCCGATCATCGCGAGCGCACCGCTCGGGCCGTCGATCCGGCGCTATGCCAATGCGGTCGCGCTGATCGAGACGGACGACTCGCCGCCCGTGCTGCTCGCGCGGCTGAAGCGAGTCGAGACCGCGTTCGGGCGGCGGCGCGGGCGTCGCTGGGGATCGCGGGTAATCGATCTCGACATCATCCTGTGGTCGGGGGGCGTTTGGCGGGGGCCGGGGCTGACCGTGCCGCACGCCGCCTACCGCGACCGCGGCTTCGTGCTGGCACCGCTTGCGCGTATCGCGCCGCGCTGGCGCGACCCGCTAACCGGGCAAAGCGTCCGCCATCTCGCGCACAAGGTTGACCGACCGCGGCTGCGCCCCTAGTGGCTCGCAGCCGATGTACGGGTCCGTAGCTCAGTTGGTAGAGCAAGCGACTTTTAATCGAGAGGTCCCGGGTTCGAGCCCCGGCGGACCCACCATCGGCACCTCCTCCTCTCGCAAACCCCTGATTCGCCCCCCCGATTCGCACCGCTTGATCGGCCGCGCCGGCGCGCGCATCGTCGCGCGATGGACGAATTTACCACCTCGATCGTCGGCATCGACTTCCCCAATGCGGACAAGACCAGGAGCAACCGGCGGATGGAAATCCTGCTCTGTGCGCCGGGCGACCGCGTGACCCTGCGCCGCGAACCGAAGAATCCGCATGATTCGAATGCGGTCGGCGTGTGGAGCGAGCGCGACATCCAGCTCGGCTATATCAGCGCCGAACGCGCGCCGATGATCGGCCGGCGGCTGCAGGCCGAGGAGACGAGCGCGCTGTTCCAGGCGATGCATCAGGGCGGTGCCTATATCCGCATCCGCTTCGGCGGGGGTGACCCTTCGCTGCCGCCGCCGATCGCGGATCCCGGCCCGCCGCCACCCCCGCCCGAACCCGACCGCGACGACGGCTTCTACCGCGACGAGGACGGGCCCGAATGGGGCGCCTGATCGCTCGGGGTGGGGAAACACCGCAGCGCGGACCTTTCCCGGATCGAAGGCCGGGCTCACGGGTTATCGCTGCCTGACCAACCCTGTATCGGCGAAGCGCAAAACGCGTTTTACCGGCTTGCCCTGCACGAGGGGCGAGGGCAGGGACGATCGCGTAACCCCGGGAGTTCAAGACATGGCCAGCAGCCTCGTAATCGACCAGAACAGCCTTACCGACAACGACCGCGAGCGGCAGGTCGAGTTCACCGCCGAGATCGACGGCGACGACCGTGATTTCGCGGTGAAATATGCCGTGCTGAAGGAACTCAGCGGCGACGAGCCCGAGGACGACGCGCTCGAGCTGTTCGAGCGCTTCAGCGACGAGATCGTCGACGTCTGCGCCGAAGCCGCGATGAAGAAGCCGTCCGCATCGCTCATCGTCATCGACGAGGGCGATCTGGAATAATTCCGCATGACGGCGTCGGCCGGCCGTGGCGACGGTGATCGCAGCGTGACGCCCGGCGTCGCCACCCCGGGCGAGGCGCATCGCCGTCGCCTGCCGGTGGTGCTTGCGGGCGCATCGGTCGGCGCGGTCGCGATCGCGCTCGTCCTGCTGATCGGTCTCGCGGTCGGCCACTGGCCGTTCGATTTCGACCGCGCGATCATCCTCAACCTGCGCGCCTGGGGCGGGCCGTCCTGGCTACCCAAGGTCGCCGCCGACGTCACCGCGCTCGGCGGCGGCGTCGTGCTGACGATCATCGTGGTGCTGGCGGCGGGGCTGCTCGCGGTCCAGCGGCTCTGGCTCAGCGCGGCGGCGACGCTCGCCGCCAGTGTCAGCGGCGGGATGGTCGTCGCGCTGGTCAAGACCGAGGTCGCCCGGCCGCGACCCGACATCGTCGACCATCTGGTCCAGGTGTCGAACATGAGTTTCCCGAGCGGGCATTCGGCGAACAGCGCGATCGTCTATCTCACGCTCGCCGGGCTCGCGTCGCAGGTTACCGTATCGAATGCAGCGCGGCGCTACATCCTCGTCATGGCGATCCTGATGGTCGGGGCGATCGGATGCAGCCGCGTCTATCTCGGCGTCCACTGGCCAAGCGACGTGCTCGCCGGCTGGAGCTTCGGAACGCTGTGGGCGCTCGGCTGGTGGCTCGCCACGGCGCGCGCCCGGGCGGCGATCGGCGGCGAGCGCCACGCCTTTGGCCGCCCGCCCGCCGACGCCTGATCGAGCCCGTTCCTAGCGCTGGCGCTCGGCGAGCGTGCGTTCCCAGGCCAGCGCGTCGCGGACGATCCCGTCGAGATCGGCATGGCGCGGCGTCCAGTCGAGCGTCGAAAGGATCGCGCTGTTGTCCGAGATCAGCATCGCCGGATCGCCCGCGCGACGCCCCTCGAGACGGCGGTCGATCGTCATGTTGGTGACCTTGTCGACCGCATCGAGCACCTCGAGCACCGAGAAGCCGGTGCCATAGCCCGCGTTGAGCGTGTGGCTCTTCGCCGGCTCGGCGACCAGCAGGTCGAGCGCTGCGACATGCGCGGCGGCAAGGTCGCTGACATGGATATAGTCGCGCACGCCGGTGCCGTCGGGGGTGGCGAAATCGGTGCCATAGACGCCGACATGGCTGCGCTTGCCCGTCGCCGCCTCGACCGCGATCTTGATCAGGTGAGTCGCGCCGACCGTCGACTGGCCGCTGCGCCCCTGCGGATCCGCGCCCGCGACGTTGAAATAGCGCAAAGCCGCATAGTTGATCGGGTGCGCCGCCGCGACGTCGCGCAGCATCGCCTCGGTCATCAGCTTCGACATGCCGTAGGGATTGATCGGCACCGTCGGATCGCCCTCCGCAACCGGCACCTTCTCGGGCGTGCCATAGGTCGCTGCGGTCGACGAGAAGATGAAGTGCGGCACGCCTTCGGCCACCGCGCTCTCGATCAGCGACCGGCTGGCGGCGGTGTTGTTGCGGTAATATTTGAGCGGGTCGCTGACCGATTCGGGCACCACGACCGAGCCGGCGAAATGCATGATCGCGCGGACCTTGTGATCGCGGATCGCCGCGCGGACCTTCGCATCGTCGGCGACATTCGCCTCGACCAGGGTTGCGCGCGGATCGACCGCCCAGTCGAAGCCGGTGACCAGATTGTCGACCACGACCACCTCATGCCCCGCGTCGAGCAGCGCCAGGACCGCATGGCTGCCGATATAGCCGGCGCCGCCCGTTACCATCACCCTGCCATCAAGCCTTGGACCGTCGATCACATGCGTCTCCTCTTTGTTGCGGGGTAGCGGCTTCCTATCTTGGCGGAAAGGAGATCGTGATGACGGATTATGTAACGCTGGCGGGCGGGTGCTTCTGGTGCACCGAGGCCGTGTTCAAGGACGTGATCGGCGTCGAGAGCGCCGAGAGCGGCTATATCGGCGGGCATGTGCCTGATCCGACGTACAAACAGGTATGCGGCGGCGATACCGGCCATGCCGAGGCGATCCGGATCGGCTTCGATCCCGAACAGCTGAAGCTCGGCGATCTGCTCGACATCTTCTTCGCGACGCATGACGCGACGACGCTCAACCGCCAGGGCAACGACGTCGGCACGCAATATCGTTCGGCCATGTTCCCCGCCGACGACGCGCAGAAGGCCGAGATGCAGGCGGCGCTCGAGCGCGCGCAGGCGGACAGCGCCAAGCCGATCGTCACGACGATCGAGCCGATGACCACTTGGTACGAGGCCGAAGGCTATCACCAGGATTATTGGGAAACCTCAGGCCGCTCCAACCCCTATTGCATGGCGGTGATCCCCCCCAAGCTGCAGAAGCTGCGCAAGAGCTTCGCCGCACGGTCGAAGGCGGCGGTCAGCGCGTAACGACGCTGTTCCCCCGCGGACGCGGGGGTCCAGCTAAATACCGGATGCCAACGCGACTCCTGGACCCCCGCCTGCGCGGGGGAACAGGTCAGCGATGCGCGGCGCGGCGGAGGCGGTCGTTGATCGCCTCGCCGATGCCTTCGGACGGAATTGGCGCAACGGCGATCCTCGGATGGTCGTTCGCATCGGCGTCGTGGAGCAGGTCGAACAGCTTCGCCGCCGCTTCGACGAGGTTGCCTGACGTCGACAGCGAGACATCCCCTGCAACCGCCCCGAACCCGATCAGCCATTCATCGGGCTCGGCTGCGACCGCGTTCAACCGAAGCAACTTGCTCGGCGCATAATGGCTTTCAAGCTGCCCGGGCGCCGTAACCGCACGCCCCCCCGGCGAAGGCCGGGGCCCAGTTGGGGGACGACCGTGAGGCCCGTCGCCCTCCGTTGCAGCGACCTTTCCACCTGGGCCCCGGCCTTCGCCGGGGAGGTGTTCTAGAAGCGCGTCCGCGGTCACCGGCCCCGGCCGCAGCACCGTCCGCCCCGCCACGATCGTCGACTCGAGCCCCGCCTCGGTCGCGCCATCGTCGAGGATCAGCGGCACGTTCCCCCCCAGACTCGCCGCGACATGCGCCGCGGTCGTCGGCGAGATCCCCCCGCTCGCATTGGCCGACGGCGCCGCGAGCGGCCGCCCCGATGCCGCGATCAGCGCCTGCATCGCGCGGTGCCGCGGCACCCGGATCGCGATCGTGTCGAGCCCCGCGGTCACCAGCGCCGCGATCCCCGAATCGCGGCGCACCGGCAGCACCAGCGTCAGCGGCCCTGGCCAAAACGCCGCGGCCAGCGCGCGTGCATCCGCATCGAACACCGCGATCCGTTCGGCCGCGGCAAGATCCGCGACATGCACGATCAGCGGGTTGAAGCTCGGCCGTCCCTTGGCCGCATAGATCCCCGCCACCGCCTGCGCGTCGGTCGCATCCGCGGCGAGTCCGTAGACCGTCTCGGTCGGCACCGCGACGAGTCCGCCGGCGCGAATCATCGCCGCCGCCTGCGCGACCGCCGCGGTGCCGTAGGGTAAAATCAGGGGGTGTGGACGCGTCATTCTGAAGGCCTATAGCGGGCGCAAAGCATAGCGATAAGAGGATGCCATGGCCTTCACCCCAGCAACCACCGAACAGCGTTTCGTGCTCGATCACGTCGTGCGGATTGGCGAACTCGCCGCCACCGACCGGTTCGCCGCCGCCAGCGACGACGTCGTCGACGCGGTGCTCGAAGGCGTGGGACAGTTCGCCGCAGGCGAATGGGCGCCGCTCAACCGCGCAGGGGACACTGTCGGCGCGAAATGGACCCCCGACGGCGTCGTCATGCCCGACGGCTTCGCGCAGGCGTACAAGGACTATGTCGAGGGCGGCTGGGGCACGATCGGCGTCGAGGAGGAATGGGGCGGGCAGGGCCTGCCCTTTGCGATCCAGACCGCGGTGCTCGACACATTGGGCTCGGCGAACATGGGCTTCGCGCTCTGCCCGACGCTGACCGTCGGCGCGATCGAGGCGCTCGCGCATCACGGCAGCCCGGAGCAGCAGGCGCTCTACCTCCCGCATCTTGCGACCGGCGAATGGACCGGCACGATGAACCTGACCGAGCCGCAGGCCGGCTCCGACGTCGGCGCGCTCCGCGCCACCGCCACCCCGCTGGGTGACGGCAAATGGTCGATCAAGGGCACCAAGATCTATATCTCGTTCGGCGATCACGACATGGCGCCGAACATCGTCCACCTCGTCCTCGCGCGGACGCCCGGCGCGCCCGCAGGAACCAAGGGCATCTCGCTCTTCCTCGTCCCCAAATATCGCCTGAACGACGACGGCACGCCCGGCGACTTCAACGACGTCCGCGTCGTCTCGATCGAGCACAAGATGGGGCTTCACGCCTCGCCGACCTGCGTGCTGAGCTTCGGCGATAATGACGACTGCGTCGGCGAGCTGATCGGCGCGGAACTCGGCGGCATCCGTGCGATGTTCACGATGATGAACAATGCGCGGCTCAATGTCGGGCTTCAGGGCGTCCAGGTCGCCGAGGGCGCGACCCAGGGCGCGGCCGCCTATGCGCTCGACCGGGTCCAGTCGGCGCGCGCGGGCTCGCCGAACAAGGAGTCGGTCAAGATCGTCGAGCATCCCGACGTCCGCCGCATGCTGCTGCGGATGAAGGCGCAGACCCAGGCGGCGCGCGCGCTCGTCTATTATGCCGCCGGGCAGGTCGACCGCGCCAATATGGGCGACGCCGCGGCACGCAACCGCCTCGAACTCGTCACCCCGCTGGCCAAGGCGCACGGCACCGACATCGGCAACGAAGTCGCCTCGCTGGGCATCCAGGTGCACGGCGGCATGGGCTATGTCGAGGAAACCGGTGCCGCGCAGTATTTCCGCGATGCGCGCATCACGCCGATCTACGAAGGCACCAACGGCATCCAGGCCGCGGATCTGGTCGGCCGCAAGCTCGCGCTCGATAATGGCGGCGCGTTCGCCACGCTGATCGCCGACATTCGTGCGGAATCGAAGGACGAACGGCTGCTCGCGCTCGTCGACGCCTGCGACGCGATCGGCCGCCGCCTCGCCACCGCGGACGCCGACGACAAGCTCGCCGCGAGCTACCCCTTTCTGACGATGCTGTCGGTCGCGACCTGCGGCTGGCTGATGGAGCGCCAGGGTGCGCTCGCCGGCACCGACGATTTCGGACGCATGAAGGCGGCCTCGGTCCGCTTCTACCTCGAACAGATCGTCCCTGAAGCCATGGGCCTCGTCGCCGCCGCCAGCGCCAGCGCGGCGGTGCTGTACGCCATCGAACCGGCGCTGTTCGCGGCGTAAGCCCCCCTCCCGTCATCCTGACGAAAGTCAGGATCCAGAGCCACGCATGCGGGCGTCCGTGGCTCTGGATCCTGGGTCGAGCCCAGGATGACGGAGAGGCTGGTGCGCACACCCCCGTCCGCCCCACCCCCGTTCGCCCCGCTTCCATTCGCCCCGCTCCCACACCCACTCCGTTCGCCCTGAGCGCAGTCGAAGGGCTGCCCCAAGCCCAGGTGCTTCGACTTCGCTCAGCACGAACGGCGGGGGTGAGGGGCGGCGGCGGGGGTGTATCCCCGCGGCGGCGGGGGACGCATGCGCGCGGGGCCGGGGGACGTATGTTCACCCGTGCCCCAGAACCGCGGCCATGCCCCCCAACAGCCCCCACCCGCCTTTCGCCACTCGACGGCCGCGGCACACGCACGGTAAGGGCAAACCCAAACGAGGACCCCCCGACCGATGTTCGATCTCGACGCTTACCTGACCCGTGTCGCCATGCCCGCGCGGCCCACGCTCGACTCGATCGGCCTTGGCCGGTTGCAGCTGGCGCACCGGCTCGCCATCCCGTTCGAGGATCTCGACGTCGTGCTCGGCCGCGGCATCGCGATCGACAGCGCCTCGGTGTTCGCCAAGCTCGTGACCGCGCGCCGCGGTGGCTATTGCTTCGAGCATAACCGGCTGTTCCTCGACGCGCTCGCCGAACTCGGCTTTGCCGCCCGCCCGGTGCTGGCGCGCGTCTGGATCGCCGCGACCGAAGTGCCGCCGCTCACGCACACCTTCGCGCTCGTGACGATCGACGGGCAGGCCTGGATCGCCGACACCGGCTTCGGCGGCAGCTACACCCCGGTGCTCCCGCTCGCGGACGGGGCCGAGGCGACCGCGCCCGATGGCGCGCGCTTCCGGCTCGAGGCGACCAGCCGCGATCACGGCGAACAGGGCTGGATGCTGCTGCGCGACGGGGATCCGATGACCACCGACGGACGCGGCGCGAGCGGCGGGTTCCAGCCGCAATACAGCTTCACGATCGCCGAGGTGTTCGACGCCGATCTGCTGCTCGGCAATCACTGGACGTCGACCGCCCCCGCGAGCCGCTTCACGCAGACCGCGATTGCCAGCATCGTCCTGCCCAACGGCTTCGCCTCGCTGATGGGGCGCACCTATCGCCGGCGGTCGGGCACCGACACGGCCAGCGGCGAGATCACCGACCCGCGCGTCTACCGGATCCGCATGAGCCTGTTGTTCGGGATCGACCTGAGCGTCGAGGACATCGCCGCGCTGAATCTGTTCTGAGTCACCCGCCGCGCGGGATCACCCCGCGGGGCGGCTCAGGCCCGCTCGTGCGCCAGCAGGTCGCGGGCGTCGAGACCGAGCAGGTCGATATGCCCAAGGATGCGCGGCCAGTGCGTGGTGACGAACGTCTCGCGTTCCGCCACGCGCAACGCTTCTGCGGCACCCGGCAGGACGAACATGCCGACGCCGCGCCGGACCTCGACATAGCCGTCGTCCTGGAACGTCTGATAGGCCTTGGCGACGGTCAGCGGATTGGCGCCATGCTCGGCGGCAAAGGCGCGGACCGAGGGCAGCTGATCACCCGCGCGATAGTCGCCGCGTAATATCCCGGCGGCGATCGTGGCGCGGAGGCGGAGATATACGGGGCTGTCTTCGCTGCTGAGCGCTGTCATGCTGCCTTAATACAGCAATTGGCCATTTCGTCGAGTCCTAGGGCCGCCAGCGCGAGACGACACGTTCCATATCGGGGCGGGGCCGTTCGTCGAGCGGCCGGGACGGCGTGCCGACGAACAGGAACCCGGCGATCCGCTCATGGCCCTCGCCGAACGCATCGCGCACCGTGTCCGAATAGCTCGGCCAGCCGGTCAGCCAGCCGCCCGCAAAGCCCAGCGCGTGGACCGCGTGGAGCAGGTTCATGCACGCCGCGCCGGTCGACAATTCCTGTTCGAACACCGGGATGTGGCTCGGCTTGGGTGACGACAAAACGACGACCAGTGCCGGGGCTTGGTGCGCGAACTGGTCGAGCGCCTCGATCTCGGTCCGCGACGCGGTCGGCCGCTCGACGCGGTACGCATCGATGATCAGCGCGGCGAGCGCGGTGCGCTGGTCTTGGCCGATCACCACGAACCGCCACGGCGCCAGCTTGCCATGATCGGGGGTGCGCGCCGCGATCGCCAGGATCTGCGCGAGCTGGTCGGCATCGGGACCGGGTGCGACGAGGTCGCGCGGCTTGCCCGAACGGCGGGTCGCGAGCAGCGAAAGCGGGCTGGAAGTGTCGTTGAACATCGCTCCGCAGATAGGCACGGGGCGCGGCAATTTACAGCCGCATCCGCGATTTAGCAGGCGGTCGCGCGGCCACCGATATTTACAGTCCCGGCTTTGCCGCTAGGTAAGGCCGCAATGAAGCCGCCGCGTTCGACGGCGGCCCAGCGTTTCAGGGAGCGTAAAAGATGGTGGACACCCCGACCGCGGATACGCCGCGAGAGCCGGATATCACCCATGTGAACCCCGCCAGCGGGGAGACGTGGTTCGGCCATCCCCGCCAGCTCGCGCGACTGTTCACCACCGAGATGTGGGAGCGTTTCGGCTATTACGGCATGCGCGCGCTGCTCACGCTGTACCTCACCAAGCATTTCGTGTTCGGCGACCGCGAGGCGACCGGCTTGTACGGCGGCTATACCGCCCTGGTGTACCTGACGCCGCTGGTCGGCGGCTATCTCGCCGACCAGTATCTCGGCTCGAAGCGCGCGGTGAAATTCGGCGCGATCATCATGGCGCTCGGCTATCTGCTGCTGTGCTTCGGCGGCGAGACCGCCAAGCCCTATGCGACGATCGCCAACCAGCGCTACGAAATCCAGGTCGTCGAACAGGCCGACAGCGAGGTCCGCTACCTCGTCGACGGCGCGAACACGCTGAAGATCAAGGGCAATGATGACGGCACCGTCTCGCTGCTCGCCGCCGACGGCGCGGTCGCGCGCACGGTCGAGAAGGGCGGCTTTGAGTCGGGCGCGGAACGCAGCAGCTTCTACGTCACGATCATGCTGCTCGCACTCTGCATGATCTCGGTCGGCAACGGCTTCTTCAAGCCCAACATCTCGACGATGGTCGGCGAGCTTTATGCGCAGGGCGACAAGCGGCGCGATGCCGGGTTCACGATCTTCTACATGGGGATCAACCTCGGCTCGCTCTTCTCGCAGCTGCTCTGCCCGTTCCTCGCGGTCGCGTTCGGCTGGTGGGCCGGCTTCGGTCTGGCGGCGATCGGCATGCTGTTCTCGTGGACGCTGATCCAGTTCGATGGCGGCAAACTTAACGGATATGGCGAGCCGCCGGTGCGCAGCGGCCCCGATCGCGCGCTCGGCATCTATGCGCTCGCGCTGCTCGGCATCCCGATCTTCTACCTGCTGTTCGTCAACCTGATGAACGCCGAGCCGCCGGTGCCGGGTTCCGGGATCATCGGCTACATCGTCTCGCTGTCGCTGATGGGCAAATTGCTGTTCGGCACGTTCCTGGTCGCGGTGCCGGGCATCCTGATCTGGTCGTTCGTCAATGGCGAGCGGCGCGAGTTCCAGATGATGCTCGCAGCGATGGTGCTGATCGTCTTCAACGTCGTGTTCTGGACGCTGTTCGAGCAGGCGGGCTCGAGCCTCACGCTGTTTGCGGACCGCAACACCGATCTCAGCGTGTTCGGCCTGTTCAGCATCTCGGCCGGGCAGACCCAGTTCTTCAACGCGTTCTTCATCGTCGCGCTCGCGCCGGTGATGTCGATCCTGTGGACCAAGCTCGCCGCCCGGGGCATCGAGCCGTCGATCCCGGTCAAGTTCGGCATCGCGCTGATCGGCGTCGGCGTCGGCTTCCTGTTCCTCGTCTGGGGTGCGAGCATGGTCGGGCCGACGTTCAAGGTCGCGATCTGGTGGCTGGCCGGGCTCTACTTCATCCACTCCTTCGCCGAGCTCTGCATCTCGCCGGTCGGGCTCAGCATGATCACCAAGCTGTCGATCGCGCGCGTCGTCGGGCTGATGATGGGCGTGTGGTTCCTGTCGATCTCGGTCGCGCAATATGTCGCGGGGATCGTCGCGCAGGTCGCCAGCGTCGAGACGGTCGGCGGGCAGGTGACCAATCTCAAGGTCAGCCTCGACACCTATGCCGGCGTGTTCTGGACGATCGGGCTGGTCTCGGCGGGGATCGGCGTGCTGCTGCTGCTGATCTCGCCGCTGATCAAGAAGTGGATGCACGGGGTCCAGTAAGCTGTTGGACCGCCGGCATATCATTCCTTCAAACCGTCATCCCCGCGAAGGCGGGGATCCAGACACTCTGCGGTTCGTAAGAGACCACGGGTCGCCAGTCTGGATCCCCGCCTCCGCGGGGATGACGATTATAAGGCAGTAGACCCGGTCAGATCCGCGTCATCGACAGCGCCTTCTCCCCATAGCGCGGCCCCGCCGTGCCACCCCTCGGCGCCGCCGCATCAAGCTTCGCCAGATCGTCCGCCGACAGCGTGACGTCGGCCGCCTTCATGCTGTCCTCCAGCGTGACGCGGCGCTTCGACCCCGGGATCGGCACGATGTCGTCACCCTGCGCCAGCAGCCACGCCAGCGCGACCTGCGCCGGGCTCGCGCCATGCGTGTCGGCGATCGCCTTCACCACCGCGACCATCTCCATGTTCTTGGCGAAGTTTGCGTCCGAATAGCGCGGGTCGTTGCGGCGGTAATCGCCCTCGGGCAGGTCCGATCGCGCAGTGATCTGCCCGGTCAGGAACCCGCGCCCCAGCGGCGAATAGGGCACGAACCCGATCCCCAACTCGCGGCACAAAGGCAGGATTGCGTCCTCGACCCCGCGCTCCCACAGCGAATATTCGCTCTGCAGCGCCGCGATCGGATGCGTCGCCGCGGCGCGCCGGATCGTGTCGAGCCCCGCCTCCGACAGCCCCAGATGCCGCACCTTGCCCTCGCGGACGAGCTCGGCCATCGCGCCCACCGTCTCCTCGATCGGCACGCCCGGATCGACGCGGTGCTGGTAGAGCAGGTCGATCGTCTCGACGCCGAGCCGCTTGAGCGATCCCTCGCACGCGCGCCGCACATTGGCGGACGTGCTGTCGACGCCGGTCATGCCGTTCTCGTCATAGCGGAAGCCGAACTTGGTCGCGATCACGACGCCGTCGCGCTTGCCGCGGATCGCCTTGCCGAGCAGCTCCTCGTTGATCAGCGGACCATAGATTTCGGCGGTGTCGAACAGCGTCACGCCCAGCTCGATCGCGCGGTGGATCGTCGCGATGCTCTCGTCGGCGGGGGCGCTGCCGTACATGTCCTTGCCGACCCCGGCCATCGGCATGCAGCCGAGACCAAGCGCGGAAACCTCAAAATCAGGGCCGAGCGTGCGATACTTCATGCGGAATCTCCTCGGCGCCGCCGCCGTGATCGGACCGCGCCGCGACGGAGATAGTGACGGCGGTGTCCATCGTCACGTTCCCGACGGTGCGAAACAGGTCGGGAATGGTCTCCACCGCGATGAGCAGGCCGAGCACTTCGAGCGGGATGCCCATCGCCAGCGCGACCGGCGCGACCGAGGCGACGAAGCTGATCGTGCCGGGCAGCGAGATCGATCCCATCGTCGTGATCGCCGCGGTCGCGACGCCCGCGGCCATCTGCCCCGGCCCGATCGGCAGCCCCAGCCAGTGCGCGACATAGAGCGCAACCGCGAGGTTCATCGCCGGGCTGGTCGCGCGGAACACCGCGACCGACAGCGGCAGGACGATCCCGGCGGTGGCGGGCGACGCGCCGAGCTCGGTCGAGGCCTTCAGCATCGCCGGCAGCGAGGCGAGCGACGACTGGGTGCTGATCGCCACCGCCTGCGCCGGCGCGACCGCGCGCGCGAACCGGCCCAGGCTGACCCGGCCGCCGATCATCCCGATTGGATAGGCGCTCAGCAGGACGATGAAGCCGATCGCCGAGACGCAGACGATATAGTGCAGCAGCGCGCCGAACGCCGCCGTGCCGGTGCGCGCGCCGACCCCGTAGGCGAGTGCGAAGATGCCGATCGGTGCAAGCTTCAGCACCCATTTGATGATGATCAGCAAGGCGTCGACGACCGCCTGGAAGAAGCCGGTGAGCACGCGGCGGCGATCGTCGGGCAGCTTCGTCACGGCAAAGGCGAACGTCAGCGCGAAGACGGTGAGCGGCAGGAACGAATCGCTCGATGCCGCGGCGACGATGTTGGTCGGCACGATCGTGTCGAAGAACGCGCCGATCCCCGGCACCGGCCCGACCGGGGCGGCACCGGTCAGCGCGGCGCGCAGCGCAGCGCCGAGCCCGCGTGGCAGCGGGAAGGCATCGAGGATCAACGGCATGACCAGCGCGGACATGATCGTCGAACTCCACAGGATGACGACGATCATCACCATCGCCCGCATCGTGATCCGCCCGGCGCGTGCCGCCTCGGTCGTCGCGCCGATCCCGGTGACGAGCAGCCCGACGACGAGCGGCACGATCACCATCTGCAACCCGTGCAGCCAGGCCGCGCCGATCGGCTGGGTCACCGCCGTCGCCGCGAGCGCGTGGGCCGGCGACCAGGCGGCTGCGGCGATGCCGATCCCGATGCCGCCGAACAGCGCTGCGAGTATCCGTGTAGTCTGCGACATGCTCGCCCTTCGTGTTCCACCGCGCTATCAGCGATGCCAGAGACCGATACCGGACGGAAAGCATTGACGATGGCAAGGAAATATTTCGGCACCGACGGCATTCGCGGTGCCACCAACGCATCGCCGATGACCGCGGAGATGGCGATGAAGGTCGGCATGGCGGCGGGCGCCTATTTCCTGCGCGGCGATCATCGCCACCGCGTTGTGATCGGCAAGGACACGCGGCTGTCGGGCTATATGCTCGAATCCGCGCTGGTCGCAGGGTTCACCAGCGTCGGCATGGACGTGGTGATGGTCGGGCCGATGCCGACCCCCGCGGTCGCGATGCTGACCCAGTCGATGCGCGCGGATATCGGCGTGATGATCTCCGCCAGCCACAACCCCTATGCCGATAACGGGATCAAGCTGTTCGGCCCCGACGGCTTCAAGCTGTCCGACGAGGCCGAGACCGCGATCGAGGCGCTGATCGACGGCGACGTGCCGCTGGTCGCGTCGAGCAAGATCGGCCGCGCGCGCCGGATCGACGATGCGCAGGGGCGCTACATCCATTTCGCCAAGTCGACCTTCCCGGAAAATCTGCGGCTCGACGGGATGCGGATCGTGCTCGATTGCGCGAACGGCGCCGCCTACAAGGTCGCCCCCTCGGCGCTGTGGGAACTCGGCGCGGACGTCGTCGCGATCGGCGTCACGCCCGACGGCACCAACATCAATGATGGCGTCGGCTCGACCGCACCGCAGGCGCTCGCCGAGACGGTCGTCGCGAGCGGCGCGGATATCGGCATCGCGCTCGACGGCGACGCCGACCGGCTGATCGTCGTCGACGAGACCGGCACGATCGTCGACGGCGATCAGCTGATGGCGACGATCGCGGCAAGCTGGGCGCGGCAGGGGCGGCTCAAGGGCGGCGGCCTCGTCGCCACGGTGATGTCCAATCTCGGCCTCGAACGCCATCTCGCCGCGCAGGGGCTCGGGCTGGTCCGCACCCAGGTCGGCGATCGCCACGTGCTCGAAAAGATGCGCTCCAGCGGCTATAATGTCGGCGGCGAGCAGTCGGGGCACATCATCCTGAGCGACTATGCCACGACCGGCGACGGCCTGGTCGCAGCCCTCCAGATCCTCGCCGAGGTCAAGCGCTCGGGCGCGCGCGCGGGCGAGGTGCTCCACCGGTTCGAGCCCCTGCCGCAACTGTTGAAGAACGTCCGGTTCGGCGGCGGCAAGCCGCTCGACGACGAGGCGGTGAAAGCGGTGATCGCGCAGGCCGAGGCCGAGCTCGCCGGCAAGGGGCGCCTCGTCATCCGCCCGTCAGGCACCGAACCCGTCATCCGCGTGATGGCGGAAGGGGATGATCCGGGTCAGGTCGGGCGCGTCGTCGACCGGATCTGCGACGCCGTCCGCAAGGCGGCCGCCTGATGCTCGAGATGCGCCCTGCCTGCGAACGCTGCGCCGCCGAGCTTCCCGCCGACGCGCCCGGCGCGTTCATCTGCTCGTACGAATGCACCTTCTGCGCCTCCTGCGCGGACGCGCTCGACGAGCGCTGTCCTAATTGCGGCGGCGAACTCCTCGACCGTCCGACCCGGTTCGGCGACGCCCCGCCACAAAGGCCCGCCTCGGGCCGGCGGCACTAGACCCCGCTCCAAACCTCTACCACCCCGGCGAAGGCCGGGGCCCAGTTGGCAAGGTCGCAGTAACGAAGCGCTGCGCTCAGCCAGCAATGTTTCCCAACTGGGCCCCGGCCTCCGCCGGGGAGGATGCTCGCATATGTCGCGCTTCCCTGTCCCGCACCGCACCGACTATGCCATAGCCCAGCCCATGACCTCCAACCCCGCCCGGCACCGCCAATGACCGCGAGACTCCTCATCATCGCCGGCTCCGATTCAGGCGGCGGCGCCGGCATCCAGGCGGACATCAAGACCGTCACGATGCTCGGTGGCCACGCGATGACCGCCATCACCGCGATCACCGCGCAGAACACGCTCGGCGTGCAGGCGGTCCACCCGGTGCCCACCGACATCGTCCTCGCGCAGATCGACTCGGTCGTGTCCGACATCGGCGTCGACGCGGTGAAGATCGGCATGATCGGCTCGGCCCAGACCGCCAACGCCGTCGCCGACCGCCTGACGTCAATGTTCTCCCGCGAACCGATACCGATCATCTTCGACCCGGTCATGATCGCCAGCAGCGGCTCGGTGCTCGCCGACCCCGACACGATCGCCGCCTTCGCCCGCCTCATGCGGATCGCCACGCTCGTCACCCCCAACCTCCCCGAACTCGCAGCGCTGGGCGGCGAGGCGGCGGTACGCGCACTCGGGCCCGCCGTGCTCATCAAGGGCGGCCACGCCGAAGGCCCGCTTGTCACCGACCGCCTCGTCACCGACGCCGGCGAAACGCTGTGGACCAACCCCCGCATCGAAACCCGCCACGCGCACGGCACCGGCTGCACGCTCGCCAGCGGGATCGCCACCGGGCTCGGCCAGGGCATGCCGCTCGACGCAGCCATCGCGCGCGCGATCGCGTTCGTCCGCGCCGCGCTTGCGCAGCCGCCGGGGCTTGGCGCAGGGCACGGGCCGATGGGGCACGCGCTCGGCGTCAGCCCGTTCGACCAGCTGAAAGACCGCACATGCCCGGCATGAAACATGAAAAGCTCTGCGTTGGCCCCGTCGCCGGCGTCGACGAGGCCGGTCGCGGTCCGCTCGCCGGCCCGGTCGTCGCCGCCGCGGTGATCCTGCCGTCAAAGGGCGTGCCTCGCGGCATCGACGATTCGAAGAAGCTCTCCGCCTCCGAACGCGAACGGCTCTGCGCGCGCCTGAAAGGCTGCGCTATCGTCGGTATCGGCATCGTCGAGCCCGACGAGATCGACACGCTCAACATCTACTGGGCGACGATGAAGGCGATGACGCTCGCGGTCGACGCGCTCGCCACCGAACTCGGCCACGCGCCGGGCCACGTCCTCGTCGACGGCAACCGCCTGCCGCGCTGGACCTACCCCGCCACCCCGCTGGTCGGCGGCGATGCGAAATCGCTGTCGATCGCCGCCGCCTCGATCGTCGCCAAGCACACGCGCGACCTGATCATGATCGCCGCCGCCGACGTCCACCCCGAATATAACTGGCATTCGAACAAGGGCTATGGCTGCGCGCACCACATGAAGGCGCTGCGCGATCATGGCCCCACACCGATTCATCGCCGCAGTTTCGCCCCCGTCGCGGCGGCCTATCGGACGCGCGAGGGCCTTTTCGCGAAGGAAACGACGAGCTGAGTCTTTCGCGCCACACCCCAAGGGCTTGAGGCGCGAGTCTGTCACGACTCAACATCTGGGCGACGGCGACTCGTTTGGTCGCACCGACGGATTCGCGCCCGCGCGCCGTTCATCAAACTCTGCTTGACGGAGTCGGACAATTCCGCAGCTATGGGGGTCGACAAGGGGCGCAAAAACATGGGTTTGATCGACACGATCGCGCGGCCGCGCGCGGTAAAGAAGGGAACGGCGCCGGCCGTGCAGCCCGCGCTGCCGCTCGACCAGATCCTGCGCGGCGATTGTATCGAGCGCATGAAGGCGCTGCCGTCGAACTCGATCGACATGATCTTCGCCGATCCGCCGTACAATCTCCAGCTCGGCGGCGAGCTCTATCGCCCCGATGGCAGCCATGTCGACGCGGTCACCGACGAGTGGGACAAGTTCGACACCTTCGCCGCCTATGACCGCTTCACCCGCGCCTGGCTGAAGGAAGCGCGCCGGATCCTCAAGGACGATGGCAGCATCTGGGTCATCGGCAGCTATCACAACATCTTCCGTGTCGGCGCGGCGGTGCAGGATCTCGGCTACTGGATTCTCAACGACATCGTCTGGCGCAAGACCAACCCGATGCCCAATTTCCGCGGCACCCGCTTCACCAACGCGCACGAGACGCTGATCTGGGCGTCGAAGGGCGAGAAGGCGAAATACACCTTCAACTACCGCGCGATGAAGACGCTCAACGACGAGCTGCAGATGCGCAGCGACTGGGAATTCCCGATCTGCGGCGGCCCCGAGCGGCTCAAGAAGAACGGCACCAAGGTCCATCCGACGCAGAAGCCCGAGGCGCTGCTCTACCGGATCCTGCTCGCGTGCACCAAGCCCGGCGACGTGGTGCTCGATCCGTTCTTCGGCACCGGCACGACTGGCGCGGTCGCCAAGCGGTTGGGGCGTAGCTGGATCGGGATCGACCGCGAGGGCGAGTATATCGAGGCGGCGCAGGAGCGCATCGAGGCCGCACTGCCGCTCGACGAATCCGCGCTGGCGACGATGATGAGCCCGCGCGCGCAGCCCAAGGTCGCGTTCGGCGTGCTCGTCGAGAATGCGTATCTCGCGCCTGGCACGGTGCTGACCGACGGCAAGCGCCGCTGGCGCGCGACGATCCGCGCGGACGGCTCGCTGCTCAGCGATTGCGGCACGATCGGCTCGATCCACAAGCTCGGCTCGACGCTCCAGAACGCGCCCGCCTGCAATGGCTGGAGCTTCTGGCATTATGAGAGCGACAAGGGGCTGAAACCGATCGACGACCTCCGCCAGACCTATTTGCTGGCGACGACGGTCTAGCGAATTGCCGTTCGTGCCGAGTAGAGACCGAGCGTAGTCGAGGGCTCGTATCGAGGTACATGTCCCTCGATACGGCATCGCGACGTGCTCGATGCCTATACGGGACGAACGGGATTAGCCGTTTGAACGGCATGCGGATTTGGGGAAAAGGGGGGCATGACCAGCCTCCACCTCCGCCCCGTCCAGTTCGTCGACACCCCGATCGGCCATCCCGATGGCAGCGTCGCGCGGCTTGCGGGCGGGATGCAGTGGTTCGCCGCCTATGAGGTGATCGAGCGCGGGACCCGTCGCACGATCCCCGTCGCCGACGTCGCCACGCAGGGCGAGCGCGCGGCGCATCTTCACGCGCTGATCACCGCGCCGCGCGCGCCGCTCGCGCTCGGCGAGCGCATGCTGCGCTTCGACCAGCCGCTCGTCGCGGCTATTCTCAACGTCACCCCGGACAGCTTCTCCGATGGCGGCAAGCATGTCGACGACCCCGCCGCCGCCGCCGCCGCCGGGATCGACATGGCCGCGGCGGGCGCGACGATGATCGATGTCGGCGGCGAATCGACCCGCCCCGGCGCGGCGGCGGTCTGGGAAGGCGACGAGATCGCCCGGCTCGTCCCCGTCGTCGAGCGGCTTGCCCGCGCCGGCGCGATCGTCTCGGTCGACACGCGCAAGGCCGGCGTGATGGCGGCGACGCTCGCCGCCGGGGCGCACATCGTCAACGACGTCGCCGCCCTGCTGTGGGACGACCGCGCGCTCGAGGTCGTCGCCGCCAGCGGTTGTCCGGTCGTACTGATGCACTCGCCCGACCCCCGCGAGGGTGGCCACGGGCGGACCGGCTACGCAAACGTCGTCACCGACGTGTTCGACTGGCTCGAGGCGCGGATCGCCGCGGTCGTCGCGGGCGGGGTCGCTCGCACGCGGATCATCGTCGATCCCGGCATCGGCTTCGGCAAGACGCTCGCCGATAATCTCGCGCTGCTCAACGGCCTCGCGATGTTTCACGGGCTTGGCTGCCCGATCCTGCTCGGGGCGAGCCGCAAGCGGCTGATCGGCGCTTTGTCAAACGAGGCCCCGGTTGGCGACCGGCTCGCCGGATCGCTCGCGCTCGCGCTCAAGGGCGTCGAGGCGGGCGTCCAGATCCTGCGCGTCCACGACGTCGCCGAGACCGTCCAGGCGTTGCGCGTCTGGCGCGGGATGCGCGACCTCGCACTCGTCGGCGGCTGACCCGGCGCCGATCTTCTGGTCACATGTTCGGGGCGGAATATCGCCGCATTGCAGCGAAATGCGCGATCGCGCATTAGACAAGGCGTCAGCAAGGAGCCTTTCGTTTGATCGTTACCGCAACACCGCGCCTCAGCCAGATCCTCAGCGAAGTCTGGCGCCCGTTGCTCGGGCTCTTTGTCTGGGACGTCGTGGTGACCATCACCTATTATGTCCTGCCCTTTCATGCGCCGTCGCTGCCGCTGACGCTGTTCGGCACCGCGCTCGCGCTGTTCCTCGGCTTTCGCGACAATTCCGCTTATCAGCGCTGGTGGGAAAGCCGCGGCCTCTGGGGACTGATGACCAACGCCTCGCGCAGCCTTGCCCGCATGACGCGCAACCTGCTGCCCGAACCCGAAGGCCATGATCTCAAGCGCACGATCGTCCTGCGCCAGATCGCCTATGTGAACGCGCTGCGCTGTCAGTTGCGCCGCCAGCCGGTCGCGCCCGATGTCCTGCGGTTCCTGTCGGAGGACGAGGCGTCGTTCGCACTCGCGCGGACCAATCCCGCCAACGGCCTGCTCGACGGCACCGGACGGCGGATCGACATCGCCCGCCGCAATGGCTGGATCGACACGATCCAGCAGGCCTCGTTCGAACGGCTGCTGGTCGATATCGCCAATGCGCAGGGCGGGATGGAGCGGATCAAGAACACCCCGCTGCCCAACCAGTACCGCTTCTTCCCGACGCTCTTCACCCGGCTGTTCTGCATCCTGCTGCCGATCGGGCTGGTCGAGACGCTCGGCTTCGCAACCCCGATCGGCTCGACGATCGCAGGGCTGATGTTCCTCGCGGTGCTTCAGATCGGCGACGATCTCGTCGATCCGTTCGCGGACACGATCCACGACGTGCCGCTCAACGCGATGTGCCGGACGATCGAGATCGACCTGCTCCAGGCGATCGGTGACGAGGCCCCCGAGCCGTTGAAGCCGGTCAAGGGCGTGCTCTGGTAGGTCGCCGCCCCTGATCCGATTTTAAGGTAACGTCGCCCGGGGTCAGGCGACGTTGTCGATCCCGAGCTCCGCGAGCTTGCGGTACAGCGTCGACCGCCCGATCCCGAGCCGCCGCGCGACCTCGGTCATCCGCCCGCGATAATGACCGATGGCAAGCCGGATGAGGTCCGATTCGATCTCCTCCAGCGTGCGCAGATGCCCGTCGGCACTGAACAGCGTCACCCCGCCGCCACCGGCCGCGGTCGCGGGCTCGGGCCGGCGACGGCTGCCGAGCGCCGCGATCTGCGGGAAATCGGCGCGTGTCAGCGCGTCGCTTTCGCACAGCACCGCGGCGCGGAAGAGCGCATTCTGCATCTGCCGGACATTGCCCGGCCAATCATATTGGACCAGCAGCGCCAGCGCATCGTCGGTGATGCCGAGCGGACGCAGTCCCGGCTGCTGCGCGATCCGCGCGAGCAGGTGGCGGGCAAGCGCCGGGATGTCGCCGGTCCGCTCGCGCAGCGGCGGGATCGTCACCTGCACCGCGTTCAACCGGTAATAGAGGTCCTCGCGAAACCGGTCCGCCTCGACCTCGTCGATCAGCGTCGTGTTGCTCGCGGCGATCACCCGGACGTCGACCTGCTGCGGATGCCGCGCACCGAGTGCATGGACGTCGCCCGTATCGAGCAGATGGAGCAGCTTGATCTGCGCGTCGATCGGCATCGCCCCGATCTCGTCGAGGAACAATGTGCCGCCGTCCGCCTCGCGAAACCGGCCGATCTTGCGCTCGAACGCGCCGGTAAACGCGCCTTCTTCGTGCCCGAACAGCTCGCTCTCGACCAGATTGGCGGGGATCGCGCCGCAATTGACGCTGATCATCGGGCGTTTGGCGCGCGGCGACGCCGCATGGATCGCTTCGGCCACGACCTCCTTGCCGACCCCGCTTTCGCCTTCGAGCAGGATCGCGACGCGACCGCGCGCGGCCTTGGCGGCGATCGCCAGCGCGGCGCGAAAATCGGGCGACGAGCCGACGATCTCGTCGAACGCGAGCAGCGCGGGGATCTTCTCGGTCAGCGGGCGCAGCTCGCCCGCGGTCGTGCCGGCGACGACCGCGTCGAGCGAGGCGAGCAGCCGGTCGGGGGCGAGCGGCTTGACCAGAAAATCGGTCGCGCCCGCGCGCATCGCGTTCACCGCATGCTCGACCGATCCGTTCGCGGTCAGCATCAGGATCGGCAGCGCCGGGCGGCGATTGCGCAGCTCGGCGATCACCGCTGAGGCATCCTCGTGCGGTGCGGAATGGTCGAGAATGATCGCGTCGAGCTGCATCCCGTCCTGCGTGCCGAGCGTGGCGATCGCCATCTCGCCGTCGCTCGCGAACACGGTCCGCCAGCCGCCACGCGACGCCAGTGCGGACACCAGCCGCCGTTGTGCAGGCTCGTTGTCGATCAGTAGTAGCAGGCGCTGCCCGTTGCGCGTCATGGCGAATCCTGTCCCGTTTGCGGACAGTCTTTAGCGTTTTCAGGTAAAGGGCGACTTAAATATCGCTTTGAGGCGGTTGCGATGCGCTCCGACCGTGCCGCCGCGGCTGCACGACGGGGTGAAGCCGGGGTTTGGAAGCGCGGGGGTTGAGGCTGGGGCACCGGCCCGATAAGGTCGTACCGATAACAGAATGGCGAGGGACGGATCATGGCGGACGATGCAAACATCAAGGGTCATGCTGCGACCTATGACAGCGTCATCGGTGTGATGAAGATCGGCGCGATCGCCTGTGCGGTGATCGTCGCGATCGTCATCTGGCTGATTTCCTGATCCGATGAAGATCGCCGTCCTCAAGGAGCAGGTGGACGGCGAGCGGCGGGTTGCCGCGACGCCAGAAACCGTCCGCAAGTTCGTCGCGCTGGGCGCGACGCTCGCGGTCGAGGCGGGGGCCGGCCAGTCCGCGTCGATCGCCGACGCCGCCTATGCCGATGCGGGGGCGAGCGTCGCCGACCGGGCGGCGGCGATTTCGGGTGCGGACATCGTGCTCGGCGTGCAGGCGCCGGATCCGGCAACGCTGGCGGGCGCCGCGCCCGGCGCCTGGGTCGTCGCGAGCTTCAATCCTTTTGGCGAGCGCGCCCGGGTCGATGCCTATGCCGCGGCGGGCCTCGAGGCGCTGGCGATGGAGTTCATGCCGCGGATCACGCGCGCGCAGTCGATGGACATCCTGTCCTCGCAGTCGAACCTGTCGGGCTACAAGGCGGTGCTCGACGCCGCGGCCGAATATGGCCGGGCCTTTCCGATGATGATGACCGCGGCAGGGACGATCAGCGCCGCGCGCGTGTTCGTGATGGGGGTCGGCGTCGCCGGGCTCCAGGCGATCGCGACCGCGCGCCGGCTCGGGGCGCAGGTCTCTGCCACCGACGTCCGCGCCGCGACGCGCGAACAGATCCAGTCGCTCGGCGCGAAACCGATCTTCGTCGAAAGCGTCGCCGGGATCGAGGGCGAGGGCACGGGCGGCTATGCGGGCGAGATGAGCCCCGAATATCAGGCCGCGCAGGCCGAACTCGTCTCCGGGCACATCGCCAAGCAGGACATCGTCATCACCACCGCGCTGATTCCCGGCCGCCCCGCGCCGCGGCTGATCTCGGCCGCGCAGGTCGCGAGCATGAAGCCCGGCTCGGTGATCGTCGATCTCGCGGTCGAACAGGGCGGCAATGTTGAGGGTGCGGTCGCGGGCGAGATCGTCGAGGTGAACGGCGTCAGGATCGTCGGCCATCGCAACGTCCCCAGCCGCCTCGCCGCCGACGCCAGTGCACTGTTCAGCCGCAATTTATTCAACGTTCTCAGTGCCTTCTGGGACAAGGAGACGGGGCGGCCGGTGCTCGATGCGGAAATCGGCGACGCGATTCGCCTGACCCGCGACGGCGCGATCGTCAATCCGCGTTTGCAGCCATGACCCGGCACGATACAAAACCCCGTTTGCGTCTCAACATTCGCAACATTCGCGGGGCTCAGGAGGGCTGAGATGGACTTTATCGCGATCCTGTCGATCTTCGTCATGGCCTGTTTCGTCGGCTATTATGTCGTCTGGTCGGTGACGCCCGCACTCCACACGCCGCTGATGGCGGTGACCAACGCGATCTCCAGCGTGATCATCGTCGGCGCGCTGATCGCGTCCGCCGCGGCGGGATCGCCGGTCGCGAAATATCTCGGGCTGCTCGCGGTCGTGCTGGCGAGCGTCAACATCTTCGGCGGCTTTGCAGTCACCGCGCGGATGCTGGCGATGTACAAGAAAAAGGAACGGCCGGTCGCCAAGTGACCGTCACGGATCCGAGGGGAACTGAGTGATGCATGACGTAGCCGTGAACCCCTGGGTCGCGCTGGCCTATCTCGTCGCCGGCATGTGCTTCATCCTCGCGCTGCGCGGCCTGTCCAGCCCGGCGACGAGCCAGCGCGGCAACCGGTTTGGCATGATCGGCATGACGATCGCGGTCGTCACGACGCTGGTCACGCATCTCAACGTCGGCATCTGGGAGATCGTCGTCGCGATCGGCATCGGTGCCGCGATCGGGCTCGTGACTGCCCGGCGGATCGCGATGACCGCGATGCCGCAGCTCGTCGCTGCGTTCCATTCGCTGGTCGGGCTTGCCGCGGTGCTGGTCGGGGTTGCGGCCTATCTCAACCCGCAGGCATTCGGCATCTCGGACCTGATGATCCCGCTGCTTGGCGATCCGGTCGCGATCATCCGGCCGGTCAGCCGGATCGAGCTGGGGCTGGGCGTCGCGATCGGCGCGATCACCTTCTCGGGCTCGGTCATCGCCTTCCTTAAGCTCAACGGCAACATGGGCGGCAAGCCGATCATGCTGCCCGGGCGCCACGTCATCAACATCGCGCTGCTCGCCGCGATCCTCGGGCTGATCGCCTATTTCGTCACCAATCAGGAGCCGTGGATCTTCTGGACGATCACGGCCCTGAGCTTCGTGATCGGCTTCCTGCTGATCGTGCCGATCGGCGGCGCCGACATGCCGGTGGTCGTCAGCATGCTCAATTCCTATTCGGGCTGGGCGGCGGCGGCGATGGGCTTCACGCTGCACAACACCGCGATGATCATCACCGGCGCGCTGGTCGGCTCGTCGGGCGCAATCCTCAGCTACATCATGTGCCGGGCGATGAACCGCAGCTTCATCAGCGTGATCGCCGGCGGGTTCGGACAGTCCGCCGATGCCGGCGGCCCCGCGACCGCCACCGACCGCCCGTGGAAGCGCGGTTCGGCGGAGGACGCCGCCTTCCTGATGAGCCAGGCCGAACAGGTCGTCATCGTGCCCGGCTACGGCATGGCGGTCGCCCAGGCGCAACACGTCCTGCGCGAGATGGGCGACAAGCTGAAGGCGGAAGGGGTGCGCGTGAAATACGCGATCCACCCCGTCGCCGGGCGCATGCCAGGCCACATGAACGTCCTGCTTGCGGAGGCGAACGTGCCCTATGACGACGTGTTCGAGCTTGAGGACATCAACAGCGAATTCGCGCAGACCGACGTGGCTTTCGTGATCGGCGCGAACGACGTCACCAACCCGGCGGCAAAGACCGACAAATCATCGCCAATCTATGGCATGCCGGTCCTCGACGTCGAGAAGGCGAAGACGGTGCTGTTCATCAAGCGGTCGATGGGCGGGGTCGGCTATGCCGGGGTCGACAACGACCTGTTCTACCGCGACAATACGATGATGCTTCTGGCGGATGCGAAGAAGATGGTCGAAGACATCGTCAAGGCGCTCGACTGACGGCGTCTGCCTGTCCGCCGGATCCGCCGAGAACCGACCCATTTGGCGTGTAAATCCGGTACGATCCATGGCCTAATCGCGTCTGGCGGGGGATGCGGCAATGACGGCGATCGACGCGCTATCGGCGGACATACGCTATGATGGCGGTGCCGCTGCGGTTCTGATTGCGGACCTTGGCGGTGCGGGGGCAGGGGATCGGCTCGCGACCGCGCTGGACGCGCTGGGCGGGCGCCTGATGGCCCGGATCGACTGGCACGTCCCGCTCGATCGGTCCGCGACACCGCGTATCATTCTGGTCGATACGGTGGGGATCAACGCACCGCTGCTCGCCGAACGGATGGCGCAGATCGTGGCCTGGGCCGCCGATACCGATGCTGCGCTGGTGGTGGCGCTGCGGGCGGACCAGATCGACGCGGTCACCGCGCTGACGCTGGGCGGTGCGACATCGCTGCTCGTCGATCCCGGGATCGGCGAATGCGTGGCCGCGGTGGCGATCGCGATCGAACGATCGCGCCAGCCCGCCGGGGTCTTCGACGTCACGCGTGAGAGCGACGGGGCCCGGCTCGAGCGCCTGAGCGCGGAGGTCGGGCGCATCGCCGAGGCGCTTGCCCGGCTGACACAGGCAGATCATGATCGACCGTCCGATCCCCCGGCGATCGTCGGCGATCGATCGGTCGCCTATCAGGCGGCGCCCGGGGCGACGCAACACGACGCGACCGACATTCGACGCGCGATCCGCGCGCGGCGGCTTCGCGACCAATTTTTCGGCGGCACGCTGTTCGAGGATCCGGGTTGGGACATGCTGCTCGATCTCTACGCCGCCGATCTCGAGCGGCGCCGTGTGTCGGTATCGAGCCTGTGCATCGCCGCAGCCGTCGCGCCGACGACGGCGTTGCGCTGGATCGCGCGCATGACCGATAGCGGGCTGTTCGAACGTCAGCCCGATCCGCATGATCGCCGCCGCGCCTATATGGCGCTGTCGCCGCCCGCGCGCGACGCAATGCGCGGCTATTTCGGCGCAGTCTTGCGCAACGAGCTGCGGATCGCCTGAACGCATGCGCTTTGGGGCTTGCCCCGACGCCGCAGCTTTGGCATCGAACCCCGACCTCAGGGTTTCATCCCGGGAGGGCGCTTAGCTCAGCTGGTAGAGCGGCTCGTTTACACCGAGTAGGTCGGCGGTTCGAACCCGTCAGCGCCCACCATATCTCCCGACACTGGACGCGGCGGCCGAACCCCGCTTTCATGCTGCCAAGGGAGTTGAGACGCTTATGGCACGACAGAAATTCTGGTGGGTCGCGACGGTGGTCGGGAGTATCCTTCTCGCAGGGGCAGCGCAGGCGCGCCTCACGCCGGCAGAAATGCGGGCGGTTGCGACCGTCGACGCCGAGCATGAGCGCTCGATCGGGCTGCTCAAGACGGTCGTCGACCAGAACAGCGGCACGATGAATCTCGAAGGGGTCGCCAAGGTCGGTGCGATGGTCCGTGCTGAGCTCGAACCACTCGGCTTTGCGGTGACCTGGAAACCGATGCCACAGACGCAGCGGGCGGGACATCTGATAGCGCGGCACCCGGGCAAGCCTGGCGCCAAACGCCTGTTGCTCATCGGTCATCTCGACACCGTCTTCGAGCAGGATTCACCGTTTCAACGGTTCGAACGCGAAGGCGAGAGCGCGACGGGGCCAGGTGCGGGCGACGACAAGGGCGGGATCGTCGTGATGCTCTCGGCGCTGCGGGCGATGAAGGCCGCCGGCCTGCTGGACGCCGCCGATATTGAGATCGTGCTGACCGGCGATGAGGAAGATGCGGGCGACCCGGTGGCGATCGCGCGGGGCGATCTGATCGCAGCGGGCAAGCGCGCCGATGTCGCACTCGACTTCGAAGGCCTGTCGGTCGTCGAGGGTCGCGACATGGGATCGATCGCGCGACGGTCGTCGAACGGGTGGGTACTCACCACGTCGGGCAAGACCGGGCACTCGTCGCTGATCTTCTCGGACGCCTATGGTGACGGCGCCATCAACGAGATGGCCCGGATCCTGGCGGCATTTCGCAAGGATCTGCCCGAACCCAATCTGACCTTCAATACGGGCGTGGTCGCGGGCGGTGCGATGGCAGCGCTCGACAGCGACGGCGTCCGGGCGAGCGCGACGGGCAAGGGCAATATCATCCCTGCAACCGCGGTCGCCCGTGGCGACTTCCGAACCCTGAGCGAAGACCAGACCATGCGGGTCCGTGCGAAGATGGAGCGGATCGTCGCGGCGCATGCGCCCGGCACGAATGCGACGATCCGGTTCGAAAGCGGGTATCCCGCCATGCCACCGACGGCGGGAAATCGCGCGCTGCTCGACCGGTTGAATCTGGTCAATCGCGACATGGGGCTGCCCGAGATGGCAGCGCTCGATCCGCTCAAGCGGGGTGCGGGCGACATTGCGTTCGTTGCGGGCGATGTCGACGGGCTGATCGGGCTCGGAACCGCGAGCAGCGGCGATCATGCACCGGGGGAGACGGTCGACCTTGCGAGCATTCGCCGTCAGGCCAAGCGCGCCGCGATCCTGATGGCCCGCCTCTCACGCGAGCCAAAGGATCGGTGACAAGGCTCGACGCCTCGCTGGGCTAGCGGTCGACGACGTTCGGCTTGGCGGTTGCAACGACTGAATCGTCGTCGCGCAGCTTGAGGAACAGCGTGTCGGTCGGGCGCGGAATTGCGACCGTACTGGCGGTATAGCCGTCGGGAATTGCCGCAGCGCCGGTGAACTGCGCGTCTCCGCCAACCGCGGCGAGCAGATACAACGCGTCACCGTTCAGCAGGCAGCGCGGCGCGCCCTTGTCGCAAGTCACGCCCGTGAGTGTGGGCAGGCGGACGAGGGTGATGAGCGGCGCCCAATCGCTTTCCACACCGTCCTGCAGGAGGCGGTAGTGCAGCGGGCCATAGGCCGATACGCCTAGCGCCTTGGCCGGTTCGATCGTCGCAATCGCGACCTGTGCGCTCTGGACGCGGTAGCCGTTCGCTGCAGCGATGACCGTCGACGCGCGTCCGTCGACCGTGGCGATCTCGACCTGTTCGCGTCCGCTGAAACGAGTTGCCCCCGCGCCGCGGAGTGAAAAGGTCAGGCTGGCATCGAGCGGCATGACGGTGCTCGACGGCAATGTGATCGGCAGCGACGCCGCGTGCGCCGCCGGGGCGATGGTCTTGTCGATGAGCGTGACCGAAGGCCGCGCGGGAGCTACATGCACGGTGACCGGCAGCACGCGACCGTCTTTCAGCGTCGCCCGCCCGGATCGATCCTGGTCTGCGGTCCAGGCGGCGACCGGAGCAGGCGTGTCGACCGTCATGACGCGTTTGTCGGCCTTGCCGGTCCGTACCACCGCACCAGGGCTGAATACCGCGCCATCGACGCTCAGCGAGGCGACGGTGTCGAGGCGCGTGCCCGTCAGGACACCATGGAGATCGCCAGCGCGCAGCGTGAACGCGTCGATTCGCCCCGTCTCCGTCAAGGCCGTCAACGCGATAGTGTCGACATCTGCGATTCCTTGCTGGCGGATAAGCAGGTTGATTTGCCCCGCCGCGATCTGCGCCTTCGGGATCATTGCGGTGATCCGGCCATCCGGCAATGTGGCCCATTTGAGCGGCTCGGTCGTGCCGGAGGTGCGGGCGAGCGCGATGTCCTCGACACAGGCGGCGGCTCCGCCCTCGATCGTCAGGCTGTTATCGCGTCCGGCGATCACCGTGGTGCCCTCGATCGCGCGCCAGCTGTTCGCGCGCGGACTCTGGATGCGAAAGCGTGGACCGTCGAACGGGGTGAAGCCCCATACGCCATGAAGCGTGGCGTCAAAACCGGCTCGCACGTCGCCGCCGTCGCTGCCCGGGCCGGCGAGAAGGAAACCCCCGCGTTCGACATCGGCGCTGACTGGGAGATCGAGCGTGCTGCCGTCGGCACGCGTCACGCGCACCGCCATGGCATGCGCATAGCGCGTGGCATAGATCAGCGGCGCGCCTTCGACCGGAAGCAGCACACCCTCTCGTGCCCGACACAGCGCGCGACCGGGCGCGATCGTGCGCAGCGGCGGCGGCTCGGGCGCCTCGATCGCCGGAAGTGCCGCGACCATGACCGACTTGGGCTTTGCAAAGGAGGGGGCGGCGTTCAGCAACAGCGACAGGCGCGCCTCTGCCGCGCGGCCGAGGGCGGGAATATACTGGAACTGGGTCGACTGGAATGCGCCGAAAATCCGGGCAAGATCGCGAACGACGCCGATATAGGAGCTGTAATAGCCGTATCCGGCCTCGGGTGTTGCGGCGAGTTGCAAGGCCAGATCGGTGGGGGCGCCGACGAGGGTTTCGGTCAGCGATGCACTGTGGTTGTCAGCCAGCAGCAGCGAACTCCGGCTTTGCGTCAGGCAGGCCGCCTGGAGATCAATCGCCTGTTCGAGGCATTCGGCCTTGAGCGTGATCGAGAGGCTGCGGGTCAGAACCGGCGATACGGCCTCGATCTGTTCAGGATGCGTGCGCTCGAGGCGGTGGATCGAGTCCAGGAACGTGTCGAGCCGCGCGCGGTCGAGCGACGCCTGGTTGAGTTCCTGCGAGGCGCGGACGAACGCGCCGGGCTGTTTGCGGACGGCGTCGACGATCGAGTCATAACCCCCGCCGGTTTCCGGCGCGAGGAAGAGGATCAGCTGGCGTGCGCCCGCGGGCACGGTCAGGTCGAGGGTGTTCTTCTTCCGCTCCCACGTCTTGGCCTGCGTGAACCAGTCTTTGGGGGGCGGATTGGTCGCGCCGCGCAGGAATGCGGCCACCAGCAGGTAATGGACACCCTGATCGCGGGGTAAATCCGCACTCACGGTGATCCGGTCGCCTTCGCTGAGATTGGGCACCTGCCCGATCGGCAACGTCGTCGCGCCGTGTGTCACCGTCACGTTCAGCGCCGGACCAGACAGGTCGAAGGCCGCGGGGTCGGCCTGTGCCGGGGTCAGCGGCAGCAGCGCGGCGAAGAGCAGCGCGATGCGTCCCGACCGGGTAATCGACGCGCCGAGGGGGAATCGCGAAACAGCCATGGGCGCTACCCGTGGCGGCAGGGCATGGCCATTTTAGGGCGGTGGCACGGGTCTAAACCGCGACCTTCGCCTTCGTGCGGCCCTCGTCACCGAAGATTTTCAGGTACCGGGCAATCTCGCGCGGATCGCCGGTCGCCTTGGCTGGATTGTCCGACAGCTTGACCGCCGGGCGTCCATTGGCCTGCGTGACCTTGGCGACCAGCGAGATCGGCTCGAGTCCGGCCATGCCATCGGGGTCGCACCCTCGGAAGTCGTTGGTCAGATTGGTCCCCCAGCCAAAACTCATCCGCACCCGGCCGTGAAAATGCCGATAGGTCTCTTCGATCGTGTCGACATCCATGCCGTCCGAGAAGATCAAGAGTCTCGTTTTCGGGTCGCGACCCTGTGCCTTCCACCAAGCAATGATCGCCTCACCACCGGCGATCGGGGGTGCACTGTCGGGGCGGAAGCCCGTCCAGTCGGCAACCCAGTCGGGCGCGTTCGCGAGGAACGCGCTCGTTCCGAACGCGTCGGGCAACGCGATCAGCAGATTGCCGCCATAATGGCGTCGCCAGTCATCGAGCACCCGGTAGGGGGCATCCGCTATCCCCCGGTCGTCGTCGGCCAATGCGGCATAGACCATCGGCAATTCATGCGCGTTGGTGCCGATGGCTTCCAGATCGTTATCCATCGCCAGCAAGACGTTCGACGTACCGATGAAACGGCTGCCAAGCCCTTCCTTGAGCGCCTCGACGCACCAGCGTTGCCACAGGAAGCCATGGCGGCGGCGCGTGCCAAAGTCGGACAGGACCAGATCGGGCAGATCCCTCAGCCGTTCGACCTTGTCCCATAATTTGGCCTTCGCGCGCGCATAGATCACGTCGAGCGCGAAACGTCCGCGATCGCGGACCGCCGCGCGCGCGCGCAATTCATTTATGATCGCGAGGGCGGGGATTTCCCACATCGTCGTTTCCGCCCAGCAGCCCTCGAAGCGCAGCTCGAACTGTCCGTCGACGGTCTGCAGCTCGTATTCGGGCAGCCGGAAGGCGGCGAGCCACTGCAGGAATTCGGGCGCAAACATGCGATCCTGGCCGTAGAAGCTGTTCCCCGCGAGCCAGATCAACTCCTTCTTGCCGAATCGTACCGTGCGCGCATGGTCGAGCTGTGCGCGCAGCTCGCCTTCGTCGATGATATCCGCCAGCCGCACGCTCGTTGTGCGGTTGATCAGGGTAAAGGTCGTCTGCACCTTGGGGTGAAGGTGACGGATCATCTGCAACATCAGCAGCTTGTAGAAGTCGGTATCGAGCAGGCTGCGGACGATCGGGTCGAGCCTGAAGCCGTGATCATAGGTACGCGTGGCAATATCGGTGACGGCCATGCCGATCTCCTTCCGGGGCGTTCAGCGCAGCAATGCAACGATATCGCGTGCAATGTCCGCTGGCAGTCGCGAAGCGCCGGCCTCGACCGTCGATACGGTCGCCCAGCGGCCAAGCAGCCCTGCCGCCGCCATCGCGGCATAGTTGATGCGGACGCGGTCCTGGAGCCCGGTATCCGCTTCGTAAGCGTCGAACGCATCGTCGGTATAGGATCGCTTGCGCTTCTGACGGATCAACCCGCGTGCAATGTCTGCCGGCGTATCGAGATAGACGGACAGATCAGGCGTCGGCAGGGCAAAGCTGCCCGTTTCGAGATCCGCGATCCAAGCCATCATCGTATCCGCTTCGACGACGGGCACCTGCGCCGCCTGATACGCCATGTTCGACGCGATATAGCGGTCAAACACGACGACGTCGTTCGCCGCCATCGTCGCCATCAGGTGATCGCGCGATTCCATCCGGTCGAGCGCGTAGAGCACGGCGGCGGCCTTTGGCGACGTGCCGCGTGGCAGCGTGCCCGCGAGCATCGCCCCTAGCGCCCAGCCGCCGACCGTGTCCGTATAGCGCGGGAACGAGATGACCGCGGCGCTGCGCCCGGCGGCCTGCAACTGCTCGACGACCAATGCGGAGGCCGTGGCCTTACCGGCGCCGTCGGCGCCTTCGATAGCGAGGAGGAAGCTCATCGCGCTCCCCTAACCGACCGGCGCGTGCAGGTCGATAAAGCTGTGCTGTAGCAAATTATACGGGGCCGTGCGGTCTGGCGGAGACGCCGCGCCGCCTTGGCGATGCCGTGAAGCGCTCAAGCTGCTGTGACCGCCCAGCGTGTCATTCGCAAAGTTTCTGGTGGTGGCGGATCACCTCGTCGATGATGAACCGTAAAAACTTTTCGGAGAATTCCGGATCGAGCTGGGCTTCCTCGGCGAGCCGACGCAACCGCGCAATCTGACGCTCTTCACGTCCGGGATCGGCGGCCGGCAGCCCGTGCTCCGCCTTGTGCCGGCCAACCGCCTGCGTCACCTTAAACCGCTCGGCAAGCATGTGAATCAGTGCCGCATCGATGTTGTCGATGCTCTGGCGATAGCCGCTCAGCAGGTCGTCGGGCATCGTGTAACCTCCACCTATTGCCGTCGCCTGCCTTTTGGTGAGGGTTTGCCGAGCCGGCAAGGGTTGCTTTGCGAGGCCGTAGCCGTCAGAGGCACGGGCAGATGAGCGCCACCGTCCACCGCCTCGACTCCCCTCGTTCGAATCCCGGGCCACAGCCTTCGCTGGACCCGATGGTCAAGCTCGTCACCACCGACATGGACCAGGTCAATGCGGTGATCGTCGCGCGCATGACCTCCGATATTCCGTTGATCCCAGAATTGGCGGGTCATCTGATCGCGGGCGGGGGCAAGCGGATGCGTCCCATGCTGACGCTCGCGAGTGCACAGCTGCTGGACTATGCCGGGACGCAGCATCACCTGCTCGCGGCGGCCGTCGAATTCATCCACACCGCGACGTTGCTGCATGACGATGTCGTCGATGGCTCCGACCTGCGGCGTGGGAACCGCACCGCGAACATCATCTGGGGCAATCCTGCGAGCGTATTGGTCGGCGACTTTCTGTTCAGCCGCAGCTTCGAACTCATGGTCGAGGCGGGCAGCCTGAAGGCCCTCAAGATCCTCTCATCGACCAGCGCGGTCATCGCCGAGGGCGAGGTCAACCAGCTGACGGCGGCCCGCCGCGTCGATCTGGGCGAGGAGCGCTATCTCGACATCATCGGCGCAAAGACCGCGGCGCTGTTCGCTGCCGCCTGCCGAATCGCTGCCGTCGTGGCTGATCGGCCCGAGAATGAAGAGGCGGCACTCGACGCCTATGGCCGCAACCTTGGGATCGCCTTCCAGCTTGTCGACGACGCGATCGACTATGTTTCGGATGCGGATACGATGGGCAAGGATGCGGGCGACGATTTCCGCGAAGGCAAGATGACTCTGCCGGTGATCCTCGCCTATGCGCGCGGGTCGGCCGAGGATCGTCAATTCTGGAAGGATGCGGTCGAGGGGCGTCGCGACACCGACGCCGACCTGCAGCATGCCGTGCGTCTGATCCGAGCCACCCGCGCGATCGACGATACGTTTGCACGTGCGCGGCATTATGGTCAGCGGGCGATCGATTCGATCGCGGGCTTTGCCAATGGCGAGGCGAAGGACGCGATGATCGAAGCGGTCGAGTTTGCGGTGGCTCGCGCTTATTAAGTTCAACCGGCTGAGGCAGACACAATAACGGCGGCCGATCGCTCGGCCGCCGTATCTTCATTTACCGAGCAAAAAAGCTCAGCGGCACTTGACGTTACCGCGGTCGACCGACCGTCCGAGCAGTGCACCGCCACCGGCACCCGCCAGCGTTCCGAGCGTGCCGCCGCCGATCAGATTGGCAAGAACGCCACCGCCGAGCGCGCCGATCACGAGCCCGGTCGTGCCATCGTTGCGCTTGCAATAGGCCCGGCCATCGTTGCCGCGATAGATCCGGTCGTTGCGACCGAGACGACGCTCGCGGTAGTTGCCGTTCTGATAGCTGCGCGAAGGATCCCAGTTGCGATCGTCACCGCGCCAGTTGCGGTCGTTGCCGCGGCGCGAATCGTTGTTCCGGCGGTCGTCATGGCCCCGGCGGTCGTCATGGCGCTGTGCAACCGCTTCAACGGGCACCATTCCGGGGGCGACCACGGCGATGGACATCAGCGCGGCGATAAAATGCTTCTTCATCGGGTATTACTCCAGAACTATACTAGGATAACCCGCGCAACGCCCCAAAGGTTCATATCACTGCGTGGCGCGTCATCGAGCATGGCTGACCGTCGCCCGTCTCGACCTGCAACGTGGCATGGCCGATCCCGAAACGCTCCTGCAGCATCGTGCGGGTCGAGGTGAGGAACGGATCGCCGGGATGGCCGCCCGGCATGACCAGGTGCGCGGTCAGGACGGGCTCCGTCGTGCTCATCGGCCAGATGTGCAGATCATGGATCGCGGTCACGCCGGGGAGGGTGCATAGCGCCTCGTCGACCTGGTCGAAATCGATCCCGCGCGGCACCGCGGACAACGCCATTTCGACGGTCTCACGCAGCAATCCCCAGGTTTGCCAGAAGATCAGGACCGCGATGACGATGGAGACCGCCGGGTCGATCCAGGAGATCCCGGTCTGCCAGATCAGCACGCCCGCGATCACGACCCCCGCCGATACCAGCGCGTCCGCGGCCATGTGCAGATAGGCGCCACGGATGTTGACGTCCCCCTTGCGACCGCGCGCGAACATCCAGGCGGTGATCGCATTCACCGCGATGCCGATCCCGGCCACCATCGATACGGTCAGGCCCGCCGTGGGCGTTGGGTCTGCGAAACGCTGTGTCGCCTCGAGCAGGATAGCCCCGAGCGCGACGAGCAACAGCAGCGCATTGGTCAACGCGGCAAGGATTGTCGATCCCTTCAGCCCATAGGTAAAGCGCTTGGTCGGCTCGGTTCGCGCGAGCATCGTCCCCCCCCAGGCGACGACCAAGCCAAGTACATCGGATAGATTATGCCCGGCGTCCGCGAGCAGCGAAACCGAGTTGATCCGCAATCCCACCAAGGCCTCGACCGCGACAAACGCCACGTTGAGCCCGATCCCGATCGCAAACGCGCGGTCGAACGATGCCGGAGCATGGCTGTGTGCATGTCCGTGCCCATGTCCCGCATGCCCGTGTGCATGCCCGTGCCCGTGTCCCGCATGCCCGTGCCCGTGTCCGCTCAAAGCCCATGCTCCAATGATTCGGCCGGCGCGTAGCATCCGTCTTGCATGTGATACTAGGACGCCGCACGATGGGATTGCAGGCCGGGGGCAAGTATCTGCGATACAGTGGTTTTCGCCGGGTTTGCGCTCAGCCCTCGGTCGCGAGCGCCTTCAATCGGTAGAGCGCGTCGAGCGCGTCGCGTGGGCTCATCGCATCGATGTCGAGCTTCGCCAGGTCTTCGCGCAGCACGTCGCAGGCCACCTCCTCGATCTGTGCGGCGGCCGCGAACAGCGGAAGATCATCCAGCCCCGCCGCCAGACCGCCGGTTTTGGCACGCCCGGCTTCCAGCTTGGCAAGCACCGCTTTCGCACGCTGCACGGTGATCGGCGGCATGCCGGCGAGGCGCGCGACGGCGAGGCCGTAGCTGCGATCCGCGGGCCCGTCGGCGAGCTCGTGGAGCAGGACGAGTTCGCCCTTCCACTCGCGCGCGCGCACATGATGCAGCGACAGCGCCTCGCAGCGTTCGGCGAGCCGGGTCAGCTCATGATAATGCGTCGCGAACAGGCAGCGGCACCGATTGTCCTCATGGATAGCCTCGACCACGGCCCAGGCAATTGCGAGGCCGTCATAGGTGGAGGTGCCGCGACCGACCTCGTCGAGGATCACGAAGCTGCGCGGCGTCGCCTGTGCGAGGATCGCGGCGGTTTCGACCATTTCGACCATGAAGGTCGAACGGCCGCGCGCGAGATTGTCCGACGCGCCGACGCGACTGAACAATCGGTCGACGAGACCCAGCGTGGCCTTGGTCGCCGGCACATAGCTTCCGGCCTGCGCCAGGACCGCGATCAGTGCATTCTGGCGCAGGAAGGTCGATTTGCCGCCCATGTTCGGGCCCGTGACGAGCCACAGTCGCGAGGATTCCGACAGGTTGCAGTCGTTGGCGACGAACCGGTCGCCCGACTTGGCGACAGCGGCCTCGACGACCGGGTGTCGGCCTCCTTCGATCTCGAAACAGGCATGGTCGACCAGGATCGGGCGCGACCACTGCCCCTCGGCCGCGCGCTCGGCGAGACCGGCGGCGACATCGAGCCGGGCAAGCGCATCGGCGGTCGCGGCAATCGCCTCGCGGCCGGCAAGCGCCCGTGCGGTAAGATCCTCGAGATGGGCCGACTCCGCCGCCGTGGCATGCGCACCCGCCTGCGACACTTTCGTTGCGACATCGTGCAGCGCGGGCGTGTTGAAGCGTACGACACCTGCGAGCGTCTGGCGGTGTGTGAAACCGCTGTCGGGCTTCATCAGCGAATCGGCAGCCCGTGCAGGGACTTCGACATGATAGCCGAGCACGCCATTGTGCCGGATCTTCAGCGCGGACACGCCAGTCGAGGTGCGGAACTCGGCCTCCAGTGCGGCGATCGCGCGGCGTCCCCCAGCGCCGGTATCGCGCAGGTCGTCGAGAGCGGCGTCATATCCCGCCGCGATATACCCCCCGTCAGAGGCTTCGATCGGTGGCGATGGTACCAGCGCGCGCTTCAACAGGGCGATCAGGCTGCCATGCCCGCGCAACAGCGGTGCGACGTCGCTGAGCAGGCGCGGCGGATCGGTAAGTGCATCGAGCCGCTCCCCCAGGTTCCAGGCGCCGTCGAGACCGTCGCGCAACTGGCCCAGATCGCGCGGTGATCCTCGACCCGCGGCGAGGCGGCCAAGCGCCCGGCCGATGTCCGGCAGCGCGCGCAGCGTCGCGCGCAACCGTTCGCGCAGGGCCTGGTCGTCATGGAACAACCGGACGAGGTCGAGCCGCGCGTCGATCGCGGCCTTGTCCATCAGGGGCGCGCCGAGATCGGCACCGAGAAGGCGTGCGCCGGCACCGGTGACGGTGCGATCGACCGCGTCGAGCAGGCTCCCCTTGCGGACGCCCCCGGTGGTGCAGGTCAGTTCGAGGCTTTCCCGCGTCGCGGCGTCGATCGCCATCACCTGGGCTGCCCGCCCGATTCGTGGCGGGCGCAGGAAGGGCAGCGCGCCCTTCGCGTTATGTTCGAGATACGCGACCAGACCGCCCGCCGCTGCCAGCGCGGCCCGCCCGAACTGCCCGAAGCCGTCGAGGGTCGCGACGCCGTAGATCCGCTTGAGCCGTGCCTCGCCCGCACCGCTATCGAAATCGCTCCTGGGGCGCAGCGTCGTGCCGGCCTCTGCGAAACCGCTCGCCTCGGCGACGACGATCTCGGCCGCGGCAAGTCGCGCAAGTTCGGCCCCGATCGCGTCATCGGCGACGTCGATGACCTCGAACCGGCCGGTGGACACGTCGGCCGCGGCAATCGCGACGGATCCCCCGGCTTCACCGATCGCCACGCACCAATTGTCGCTGCGCGCGTCGAGCAAGGCTTCCTCGGTCAGCGTGCCCGCGGTCACGACGCGCACGATCGCGCGGGCGACCAGCGCCTTCGATCCGCCGCGCGCCTTCGCCTCGGCCGGGCTCTCGACCTGTTCGGCGATCGCGACGCGGTGCCCGGCCTTGATCAGTCGCTGGAGATAGGCGGTGGCCGCGTGGACTGGTACGCCGCACATCGGGATCGGCTTGCCCTCATGCTCGCCGCGGGCGGTCAGCGCGATGTCGAGCACCGCCGCGGCGATGCGCGCATCGTCCATGAACAGCTCGAAAAAATCGCCCATGCGGTAGAACAGCAGGCAATCCTGCGCCTCGGCCTTGAGGCCGAGATACTGCGTCATCATCGGGGTAGCGGCGGGAGTGGACATCGGCGCGGGGTAGCGAAAACCGTCCGCACGTCCAATAGCACTGCGAAGGGTTCCCAAGGGGTGACGAACAGCCACGCGTTCCGTAAAGGCAGGGGCTCCCCCTGCAGATACCCCCGAGGCCCCGCTTATGTCCGACGACAATAATCTCCAGTTCTCCGAACGCGAAGCGCTGCTGTTCCATTCGGAAGGCCGTCCCGGGAAGCTCGAGATCATTGCGTCCAAACCGATGGCGACGCAGCGCGACCTCGCGCTCGCCTATTCGCCCGGCGTGGCGATTCCGGTGCAGGCGATCGCCGATGACCCCTCGACCGCCTATGACTATACCGCCAAGGGCAATCTGGTCGCGGTGATCTCGAACGGGACCGCGATCCTCGGCATGGGCAATCTCGGCGCGCTCGCGTCGAAGCCGGTGATGGAGGGCAAGGCGGTGCTCTTCAAGCGCTTCGCCGACGTCGACTCGATCGACATCGAGCTGAAGACCGAGGATGTCGATCGCTTCATCGATGCGGTCGAGCTGATGGAACCGACGTTCGGCGGCATCAACCTCGAGGACATCAAGGCGCCCGAGTGCTTCATCATCGAGCAGACGCTGCGCGAGCGGATGAATATCCCCGTATTTCATGACGATCAGCACGGCACCGCGATCATCTGTGCGGCCGGGCTGATCAACGCCTGCCTCGTGACCGGGCGCAAGCTTGGCGACATCAAGCTGGTCGTCAACGGCGCGGGCGCGGCGGCGATCGCGTGCACCGAGCTGATGAAGGCGATGGGCGTGCGGCCCGACAACGTCATCATGTGCGACCGTACCGGCGTGATCTACCAGGGTCGCGACGACGTGAACCAGTGGCAGTCGGCGCATGCCACGACGAGCAGCGCGCGGACGCTGACCGAGGCGCTGGTCGGCGCGGACGTGTTCCTCGGCCTGTCGGCGGCAGGCGCGCTCAAGCCCGAGATGGTCAAGGACATGGCGGCTGCGCCGATCATCTTCGCGATGGCCAATCCCGAGCCGGAAATCCGCCCGGAGCTGGCGATGGCCGCGCGCCCCGACGCGATCGTCGCGACGGGCCGGTCGGATTATCCGAACCAGGTCAACAACGTGCTGTGCTTCCCGTTCATCTTCCGCGGTGCGCTCGACGTCCGCGCGACGGGGATCAACGACGCGATGAAGATCGCCGCGGCCAATGCGATCGCCGAGCTCGCGCGCGAGCGTGTGCCCGAGGAGGTCGCGCTGGCCTATGGCGTCAGCCACAGCTTCGGCCCCGCCTATATCATCCCCGCGCCGTTCGATCCGCGGCTGATGGAGGTCGTTCCGGTCGCGGTCGCCAAGGCGGCGATGGCATCGGGCGTCGCGACCAAGCCGATCCTCGACATCGAGGCGTATCGCCAGTCGCTGCGCGCACGTCTCAACCCGACCACCTCGGTGCTGTCGATGGCCTATGAGGGCGCGCGGGCGCATCCCAAGCGCGTGATCTTCGCCGAGGGCGAGGAAGAGGTCGTGCTGCGGGCGGCGATCGCGTTCAAGGAGGGCGGCTATGGTACGCCGGTGCTGGTCGGCCGTGACGACGTGCCGGACCGGTTGCGCGCGCTGGGCGTCACCGACCCCGAGAGCTTCGAGCTGCACAACAGCCGCGTCTCGCCGCTGGTGCCGAAGATGGTCGAGCTGCTCTATGCCCGCCTCCAGCGTCGCGGCTATCTGCGGCGCGACTGCGAGCGGATGGTGAACCAGGATCGCAACATCTTCGGTGCGCTGCTGCTGCAGCTCGGCGAGGGCGATGCGATGATTACCGGCATCACGCGCACCTATGGCGAGACGATGCGCCAGATCTACCGCGTGATCGATCCGGCCGCGGGCAAGACGCCGTTCGGCATCCATCTGCTCGTCGGGCAGAGCCACACGGTGTTCATCGCCGACACCACGGTCAACGAACGTCCGACCGCCGAACAGCTCGCCGATTTCGCCGAGCAGACCGCGGCGGTCGCACGTCGCATGGGGCATGAGCCGCGCGTCGCGTTCCTGAGCTATTCGAACTTCGGCAATCCGAAGGGCGAGTGGCTCGACAATATCCGCGATGCGGTGACGGTGCTCGACGGTCGTCAGGTCGGGTTCGAATATGAGGGCGAGATGGCGCCGGACGTGGCGCTCAACCCGAAGCAGCTGGCGAATTATCCGTTCGCGCGGCTGTCGGGGCCGGCGAACGTGCTGATCATGCCGGGTCTTCAGTCCGCGCATATCTCGGCCAAGCTGCTGCGCGAGCTCGGTGGCGATTCGGTGATCGGGCCGATGCTGATCGGCATGGAGAAGCCGGTGCAGGTCGCGCCGATGACGAGCACGGCGAGCGAGCTGGTGACGCTGGCGGTGCTCGCCGCGGGTGGGATTGCCCGCTGACAGGCAAACCCTCTCCCCGGCGGGGAGAGGGAGCGAGCGGAGGTGAGGGCAAGGGCGGGAATGCGGCGCGTGCCCTCACCCTCCCACCGCTTCGCGGCGGGCCCCTCCCTCTCCCCCCGGGGGGAGAGGGGTTTTGCTTAGGCGTCGATGCTGGTGCCTAGTGAGGCGTGGACGAGGCCGCCGTCGACGGTGATGGTCTCGCCGATCACGTAATCGCCGGCGCGGCTGGCGAGGTAGATCGCGGCGCCGGCCATGTCTTCGTCGACGCCGACCCGCTTGGCCGGGATCCCTTGCGCGACAGCGTCGCCGTGATCGCGGGCGGCCTTGTTCATGTCGCTGGCGAACGCGCCGGGGGCGATCGAGGTGACGTTGATCGAATCGGTCACCAGCCGCGCGGCCATGCGCTTGGTCAGGTAGATCAGCGCCGATTTCGACGCGTGATAGCTGTAGGTTTCCCACGGGTTGAGCCGCTGGCCGTCGATCGAGGTGATGTTGATGACCTTGGCCGGCCGATCGCGCGAGCCCGAGGCCTTGAGCGCCGCGTGCAGCGCCTGGGTCAGGAAGAAGGGCGATTTGACGTTAAGGTCCATGACCTTGTCCCAGCCGACCTCCGAAAACTCCTCGAACGGAACGCCCCAGGCCGCGCCTGCATTGTTGACGAGGATGTCGAGCCGGCTCTCGTGCTCGGCGAACTGCGCCGCGAGCGCCTTGCAACCGGCGACGGTCGAGACGTCCTGCGGCAGCGCGATGCAGTTGGGGCCAAGTTCGGCCGCCGCGGCTTCGCAGGCATCGGCCTTGCGCGACGAGATATAGACCTTCGCGCCCTGCGCGATGAAGCCCGCCGCGATCATCTTGCCGATGCCGCGGCTGCCGCCGGTGATCAGCGCGACGCGGCCGTCGAGACGGAACAGGGTGGTCGTATCCATGCGGCATCCTCCAGAGATTTTTGCGACTGGTATCGCCGCGCGGCGTGCGTAGCAAACCCGTTTTTCGAATCGCCGTGGTTTGACGAGGCGGTGCGCCGTACTGTCATCGCAAAGCCGGCCATACTTCGCTCCTTTGATACATGCGGGACAGGGATCCCTCCCCGGATGCGCTTGTCCGCTGCGTCAACGGCAGAACTTCGGACAAGGGGCCGCGTGGACGGCGCAAAAAGGGGCTCGTCGGCGCGGCAACACGCTTCGTCGGATATGGTTCCGCGACGCCTTTCAATTAAATCCGCACTCCCGTAGCCAGACTGTGACGAACGGGTTTTGACCGGGGGGTCTCGATGAATTTCAAGGCGTTAGCAGCGCGTTTTGCGCTGGTGGTATCGTGCGGCCTGATGACGGCCACACCGGCAGCGGCCCAGTTCTGGCAGTGCGTGACCTTTGCCCGCTCGGTGTCGGGCATCGAGATCCGTGGCAATGCGAACACCTGGTGGAGCCAGGCCGAGGGCCGTTACGAGCGTGGCCATGCACCAAAGGCCGGTGCCGTCCTTGCCTTCTCGCCGACCTCGCGGATGCGCGTCGGCCATGTCGCGATGGTCTCGAAGGTCGTCAGCGACCGCGAAGTGCTCCTGACCCATGCCAACTGGTCGCGTCGCGGGGCGATCGAAACCAATGTCCGCGCGATCGACGTGTCCGACGCGGGTGACTGGAGCATGGTCAAGGTCTGGTACGGGCCGCAGGGCGATCTCGGCACCTCGGCCTATCCGACCAAGGGCTTCATCTATTCAGGCCATGCACCGCGCGGCGAGATGCTTGACGCTCCCGCGCAGCCGTCGCTCCAGATGGTCAGCGCGCCCAGCGCGACGCAGCGCGCCAACGCCGCCCAGCTCGCCACGGTGCAGCATGGCCCGACTGACCCGCGCGGCATCTTCACGCTCGTAAACGACGCGGGCTGAACCAGTTAAGCGATTACCGGGCCGCCATCGCCCGGAACGTCAGCGCATCGCCGTTCATGCAATAGCGCTTTCCCGTCGGCTTGGGGCCGTCGTCGAACACATGGCCGAGATGCCCGCCGCAGCGTCGGCAATGCACCTCGGTCCGCGCCATCCCGAGCGTCGAATCGACCCGGGTCCGCACGGCATTGGGCAAGGGCTGCCAGAAGCTCGGCCATCCCGTCCCGCTCTCGAACTTGGTCTTCGACGAGAACGCAGGCAGCGCGCAGCCGGCACAGGAAAAGATCCCCGCGCGATGTTCGCCGTTGAGCGGGCTTGAATAGGGTCGCTCGGTTCCTTCCTTGCGCAGCACGTCATACGCGTCGGGCGACAGCTTCTTGCGCCATTGTGCATCGCTCAGCGTGACCTCGAAGCGTTCGGCAGCCTGAGCGGACTGCGACGAGCAGCCCCAGAGGGCAAAGCCCGCCGCGCCGGCGCCGGCGAGCGTGAGGAACGTGCGGCGATCGGGCGGTGTGTGTGTCATGGTCATGATATAAGTACGAACCTTGCCGCGAACAGGATGCGCGCAGAGGCGGGCGATGAAAGTCAGTAGCGGCTGATCTCGACGGGGAGCGTGCGATAGCCGTGGACGAAACACGCGGCGACGCGGGTCGGCGGGCCGACCACGTTGATCCGCATGCGGCGCTTCGCCATCTCCTCGAGCAGGATCGCGAGCTGCATCTCGGCGAGCCTGGCCCCGACGCAGCGGTGGATGCCGTGGCCGAAGGCGAGATGGCGCCGCGCATTGGGACGGTCGACGCGGATCGCGTCGGCATCGTCGCCGAACACGCTCTCGTCGCGGTTCGCCGAGAGATACCACAGGGCCAGCTTGTCGCCGGCCTTGATCGACTGGCCCTGCAATATGGTATCCTGCGTTGCGGTGCGCCGCATGTGCGCGAGCGGCGTCTGCCAGCGGAGGATCTCGCTCACGGCGTTGGGAATGAGCGCCGGATCCGCTTCGAGCATGGCGCGGGCGTCGGGAAACGCGTCGAGGCCATAGGCGAGGGCTGACATCGAATTGCGCGTCGTGTCGTTGCCCCCGACGATCAGGAGGATCAGGTTTCCGATGAATTCGTGATGCTCCATATGCGCCATCGCATCCGAATGGATCATCATCGAGATCAGGTCGGGGGTCGGCGGCCGGTCGATCTTGGCGTTCCACAGCGTCTGGAAATAAGCCCCGCAATCAAACATATGCGCGAGCCGCTGCTTGCGCGTTTCCTCGTTTTTGACGAGTTCGATGTCGCCGGCCCAGTCCGACCACAGGGTCAGCTTGCGCCGATCCTCCCACGGGAAATCGAACAGGATCGCCAGCATCTGCGTCGTCAGTTCGATTGCGACGCGGTCGACCCAGTCGAACGGCGTGTTCCAGTCGAGCCCGTCGAGGATCTCCGCGGTGCGCCGGCGGATGTCGGGCGCCATGCGGGTCATCTCGCTCGGGGTGAAGGCGGGCGCCACCGTGCGGCGCTGGCTGGTGTGGATCGGGCGATCGCGCGCGATGAACATCGGCATGCGAACGTCGCGATCGCGATCGAAATCGGCGAGCGTGATGCCGCCGGCTTCGGAGGAGTAGAGGTCGGGCAGCGACTCGACCTCGACGATCCCCCGGTAGTTCGAGACTGACCAATAGGGGCCGTAATCCGAGCTCGCGACATGGTGGACCGGCCCATGCGCGCGAAGGTGGCGGAAGGGCGCGTGCCAGACATCGTCGCGGTAGAGGTCCGCGCGACTCACATCGAGCGGGTCGATCGGGGGTTTTCCGGTTGCCGCCCCGTTGGTTACGCGCTCGCTGATCGGAGCCGTCGTGATTTCGCCTGCAAGCGTCGCCACCCATCACTCTCCTGTTTTCGGGCAGGAGACCAAGTACTGACAGCGATGTCAACAACCTGTGTCAGTGCGGTTTCGCGCGGCGCCAGAAGGGCCGCGCGCTGCCCGACTGGAGCACGCCGCGGCGGAACAGTCGTGCGCCAACAACGATGAAGATCGTCACCCACAGGGCCTGCCAGGCCAGCGCCGCGACGTGCGGCCAGAGTTCGGGCGCGTTGGCGGCATGCCCGGCCATCGCAAAGGGCGAGGAGAGCGGGAAGAGCTCGGCGAGCGTCGCGATCCAGGTGCCGGGGCGCGAGACCGCGGCGGACGAGAGACCGAACATCGCGACCTGAAGGATCGTGATCGGCAGCGACAGCATCTGGATCTCGCGCATCGTCGAGGCCTGCGCGCCGACGCCGAGAAACACCGATCCCAGAAGCAGATAGGCCATGGTGAAATAGCCGGCGAACAGCAGCGCGAACATCGGTCCGCCGACTGCGGGACGGAGATCGCCGATCGCCGCCGCCGCGCCTGCGGGAAGCAATGTCGTGACCTGTCCGACGACGGTTCCCCAGAAGGCGACGAACAGCACCGCGACGCCGAACATGCCGATCAGCTTGCCGAAGAACACCGATTCGAGCGGGACCGCGGCGGCGAGCACCTCGATCACCTTGTTGTTGCGTTCCTCGGCCATCGTCCCGACGACCTGGCCCGAGAGGAACAACGTCAGGAAGAAGATCCCGAACACCGCGAAGAAGGCCGACTGATGCTGGCCGCCGACCGATCCGCGCGACCGCGTGATCCGGGTCTTGGTCACGTCGATCGGGGGCAGCGTGCCGCCTGCCTGTTGCGCCGCCAGCGTCGTCTGCGCGAGCGTCGCGAGATAGCCCGCGGCGCGGTCGCCGCGGGGACCATAGAGGATCTGTGGCGCCGCGAGCGGGCCGTAAAGGACTGCGGCGGCGTCGATATCGTTGCGGTCGAAGGCATTGCGCGCCTGTGCCGCCGGATCGGCGGAGGCCGGCTGCGTGGTCAGGTCGGGCGGTCCCTCGCCTGGCCGGAAGATGCCGCGCAGCTGCGTGTCGGCCTCGGCCATCATACGCGACTCGGCGGCGGGGAGGATCGCGATGATCTGCGCCTTGTCCTGCGCGCCGTCGGTGACGCTGGCCGCGCCGAGCCCGCCGACCGCCCCGAATGCGCCCATGATCAGCGGCGCGAACAGGAAGAGCAGGAAGATCGGGGTGAAGACGGTCGCGGTGAAATCGCGGCGGGCGATGGTGAAGGTCTGGCGCAGCGTGCGGCGGAAGCGGGTCATGGCTGCGCCTCCTGCTGGCCGACGATTCGCACGAACGCCTCGTGCAGCCCGGGGCGTTCGATCGAGAGTCCGGAAATCCCGTATCCCGCGTCGATCAGCCGCACCAGCAGCGTCTCGATCCCGCCGCCTGGCAGTTCGAACCGCCAGCCGTCGCGATCGGGCAGCGCATCGGGGGGCAGCACGCCGCGGATCGCGGGGTCGGGGCGGTGCGGGGTGTAGTGCACGCGCTGGGGCAGGACGCCGCGCGCGTCGTCGACGGTGCCTTCGAACCGGCGCTTGCCGCCGGCGATGATCGCCAGCCGGTCGCACAGCCGTTCCGCATGGCTCATGATATGCGTCGAGAACAGGATCGACGCGCCGCGATCTCGCTCGACAAGGATAAGCTTTTCAAGACGTTCCTGGTTGACCGGATCAAGTCCGGAAAAGGGTTCGTCGAGCACGAGCAGATCGGGCTGATGCACGACCGAGCCGAGCAGCTGGACGAGCTGCGCCATGCCCTTCGACAATTTGCGGATCTTCTCGTCGACCGCATGGCCGAGCCCCGCCCCCTCCATCAGCGTCACCGCGCGCGCACGCCCGGTCTTCCAGTCGAGACCGCGCAGCGCGCCCATGAACGCGATCGCCTCGCGTGCCTTCATCGCGGGATAAAGTCCCCGTTCTTCCGGCAGATAGCCGACATGATCCGAGGCGTCGCGCGGGCTGTCGAAGCCCAGCAGCGTGCGATGGCCTTCATCGGGCTCGATGATCCCGAGCAGCATGCGCAGCGTCGTGGTCTTGCCCGCGCCGTTCGGCCCGAGCACGCCGTAGATCGCGCCGGTCGGCACGGCGATGTCGACGCCGTCGACGACCCGCCGGTCGCCGAAGCGCTTGACCAGCCCGCTGGCCTTGACCGCCCATTCCTCGCCCACGCGCAAACTTCCTTCAAGCCGAGCGGCTGTGGTAGCGGGCGGACGTGCCCGACGACAAGCCATCCGACCTCGAATCGCGCGTGAAGGCCAAGGCGGCCGAACTGGGCTTTGCGGCGTGCGGGATCGCGCGCGCGGATGCGGCGCCGCTGGCGGGCGAACGGCTGCACCAGTGGCTGGCCGAAGGGCGGCATGGCGACATGATCTGGATGGAGGAGCGGCGCGATCAGCGGGCGAGCCCCGCCGGGCTGTGGCCCGCGGTGCGCAGCGTGATCGCGCTGGGCATGAGCTATGCGCCGAAGGACGATCCGCTGCGGCTGGCGGAGCAGGGCGAGGTCGGCCGGATCTCGGTCTATGCGCAGGGCGCGGATTATCACGACGTCATCAAGCGGCAGCTGAAGGCGCTCGGCCGGTGGCTGGCGAGCGATGCAGTTGGTGTCGAATATCTGTTCGATCTCAAGGTGTTCGTCGATACCGCCCCGGTGATGGAGAAGCCGCTCGCGGAGGCGGCGGGGCTGGGGTGGCAGGGCAAGCACACCAATCTGGTCAGCCGGACAGAGGGCAGTTGGCTGTTCCTCGGTGCGATCTACACGACGCTCGAACTGAAGGGCGATACCGCGGGTCGGGATCTGTGCGGGAGCTGTGACGCGTGCCAGCGCGCATGCCCGACCGATGCGTTTCCGGCGCCCTACAGGCTCGATGCGCGGCGCTGCATCTCGTATCTGACGATCGAGCATGCGGGGGTGATTCCTGAGGAATTCCGGGCGGGTATCGGCAACCGCATCTATGGCTGCGACGATTGCCTGGCGGTGTGCCCGTGGAACAAGTTCGCCGCGGCCGCGAACGCCAATCTCGCCTTTGCGCCGCGCGCCGAGTTGGTCGCGCCCGAGATCGCCGACCTGATCGCGCTCGACGATGCGGGATTCCGTCAGGTCTTTGCGGGATCGCCGATCAAGCGGATCGGGCGCGACAAGATGGTCCGCAACGCGTTGATCGCGGCGGGGAATAGCGGCGATCCGGCCTTGTCGGAGGGTGTCGCGGCGTTGCTGGGCGATCCGGCGCCGGTGGTGCGCGGGACGGCGGTGTGGGCCTTGTCGCGACTCGACGCGGCGCGATTCGCGGCCGAGAAAGCGCAGCGTCGCGGCAGCGAAAATGACGACGGCGTCCGCGTGGAATGGGATCGGGCGAACTTAAGCTGACGCGGGCCAAGTGACGCGCGACAGGGGAAATTATTCACAAACGCCGGTGTAGGGGCGCGCATTCGAGACTTGCCTTGCGGGGGCAATGCGGACAGCGGTGGCGGTCCAAGGGGCGATGATTGCATATGTTGGCATTTTCCACTGCTACGATGGTCGCCGCGCTGGCGGTGCAGGCCGTCGACCCGCTGCCCGTCGCGCCGGTCCCGGTCGCGCCGTCAGCGGTGGTCGCGGACGAGCAGCGCGTGCCCGAATCGCCCGTCGTGCCGGTATCGCCGCCCGTGGTGCCCGTAGCGCCGGTTGCAGCGCCCCAGACCGCCCCGGTTCCAGCGCCCGTTCCCGCCGAGCCGAACGCGCAGAAGGACATCGTCGTCGTCGGGCAGTCGCGTGATGCGGGGGATCCGCTCCGCGGCGTCAATGCCCAGGCGTTCGGGGCGACGCAGGCGGTCGACAGCGCGGTCGTGGGGCCGGTGGCGCGGGTCTACAAGCGCAAGGTCCCGAGCCCGATCCGCAAGGGTATTCACAACTTTCTCTATAACTTGCGCGAGCCGATCGTGTTCGTGAACTTCCTGCTGCAGTTCAAGCCGGGCAAGGCGGCCGAGACGGTCGGGCGGTTCGTGATCAATTCGACGGTCGGCGCAGCGGGGGTCATCGACGTCGCCAAGAAGCGGCCGTTCCGGCTGCCGCGCCGGTCGAACGGCTTTGCCAACACATTGGGGTATCACGGCATCGGCAACGGGCCGTTCCTGTTCCTGCCGCTGGTCGGGCCGACGACGGTGCGCGACCTGATCGGCGGGACGCTCGACCGGTTGCTGCTGCCGACTGCGATCGGGTCGCCGTTCACCGATGCGAGCTACACGGTGCCGGCCGGCGTACTCGGCGCGCTCGACCACCGCGCCGATTTCGACGAGACTCTCAAGTGTTTGCATGACGATGTGGGCGATCCCTATGCATCGTCGCGCGCCTTCTACCTGCACCGGCGGCAGGCAGAGATCGATCATCTCCACCGCCGGCCGCCGGCACCGCCGCCCGAATGCCAGGCGGCGCTGCCCGCGACGCGGATCCCCGTCGGCGCGGCGGGCGCGACCGAAACGGTGCCGCCGCCCGGGCCCTGAGCTGCCTAGCGGCCGCCGTCGCGGCGGGTGAGCGCGGCGACGCAGCTCGCGCGGTCGATCGTGCTGCCGTCGAGCTCGCGCGCGTCGATATAGGTGACCTTGGGTTCGCCCGATCCGGCGGGGTAGAGATAGGCGTCGAGCACGCAAATTCCGCTCTGGAACTGGAGCTTGCGCGCCACGCCCTCGCGGACATCGGCGTCGGGATCGCCGAACAGCCGGGTCAGCCCGGCGGCGGTCTGGCCGATCACGCGCTCGAGCCCGACGCTGGTATAGGGGATGGCGGGACGGCCGACCGGCGCGGTCGCGACGGGCGCGGCGCAGCCCGCGAGCGCGAGGCCGAGGGCCATCGCCAGGCCCGGGGCGGACCGCGAGATTGCGAAGCCTTTCAACGCGTTGACACGTGATCTCGTCATCAGCTGGTCCCCCGGGCGCGCACCGCTGCGCGCGTCCCGTGATAAAAATGCGTCGCCATCGCCGCGCCCAGCACGGGGGCGGCAATGTTGAGGATCGGAACCACGAACAGCGCGGTGTTCGCAAGACCCAGCACGAACCGCGACGCCCGCGTCGTCGCACGCCAGCCCCGCATCGCCGCGGCGTCCATGTGGCGCGCCGCCACCATGTCGCCGAGATCGCGCCCGAGCAGCCAGCCATTGACCACGAAAAACGCCGCCGCGGTCCCCACACCGGTGACGAGCAGGCCGATATAGACCGGCACCATCAACAGGTTGACGAGCAGCACGCGGAACGCCGAGCGCAACCCCATGGCGAGGCTGCGCGCGAACGGCACGGGCCGCGCGGTGGCGAGACTGGCGGGATAATGCCGCGCCTCGACCGCGGCGACGACGTCGTCGGCGAAGATCCCGACGACCGCGATGGCGACCGCGCGAAACAGGATCCAGACCGCGAGGATGGTCAGGAACAGCGCGACCGCGGCGGCGATCCCGGCCTGGTCGCTGCCCAGCCAGGCGGCGAAAATCGCCTTTGCGCCCAACCACATGAGCAGGCCGAGCGCGGCGAAGACGAGCAATGTCACCGCCATCGACTTGGCAAAGACGCGCAGCACCGGCGGATCGCCGAGCTGGCCGAGCGAGAGGAAGAAGCCGCGGATCATGCGGCAGCGATGGCCCGCCGCCTCCGGGCCGTCAATGCAGGGTTCCGACTCAGAGCGTGCGGATCAGGCGGACCGCGCGGGCGATCCAGACGGGGCGCTCGATCTGCTGGGGTGCGGCATCGTCGCCGACCGGAATAAGCGTGGGACTGCCGTCGGTTAGCGCGACCAGACGGCCAAAGGCGAAGCGGCCGGCGGGGCGGGGGACGAGCACGTCGCGGTAGAGCGCGCTCTCGAAGTCGTCGGGGCCGAGCGTGGTGCACCAGAGCACGTCGCCCGTGCGGTAGTCGCCGACGCCGGCGGCCACCGTCACTGCGACCTGACCCGGCTCGACCTGCGGCGGGGTGGCGAGGTTTGGGCGGGTAGGGGCTTGAATTCCGGTCGAATCCAGGATCGCGACGACGGGCAGATCGGCGCGTTCGGGCATCGTCACGAGATCGACCGCGGCGACGTCGAGCGCGGCGGCGATCCGGTTGAGCCAGCCGACCGACACGGTCCGCGTCCCCGTCTCAAGCCGGCCGATCGTCTGCGCGGTTGTCGGGGGATCACAACGCCTTGCGACGTCGTCGAGCGTCAGTCCCTTGGCGCGGCGGACGGCACGGATTGCAGTGATCATAGACAGGCTCCGTCGCTTGCACAAACCAGATAGGTTAGTTTCTCTTGCAATTTCTGGTCGAATATGGCAAGACAAACGGGACTCGGCAAATGGAAAGGGCGGCGTATGCAGGATCTGATCGAGGTCGCGATCGACGGGCGGGGCATGCGGCGGGAGCCTGACAGGGAAGGTGAGCGGGAAGCTGACAGGGTCGGTGAGCGGGAGGTGCAGCGGGAAGGTGTCGCGCGCGGCGGGCGGATCGGCGGGCGGAGCGTGACGGTCAATCGCGCGGAGTCGCCGCTGACCTGGCTGCGGTCGCGCGGGCTGATCGATGCGCGGCAGTTTGCGGCGGGCGAGCGGTTGCGCGCGGCGTACGAGACCGCGTCGATCGCGCCGAGCGTGACGATGCGCTGGACGCCGCGGGTCGATGGCGGCGGGCAGGACGCGCTCGACCCGACCGTCGCGCAGATCGCGGCGAAGCGGCGGTTCGATGCGGCGATCGCGGCGGCGGGGCCGGGGCTCGCGGATATCGTGTGGCGGGTGGTGTGCGCGGGCGAGGGGCTGCCCGCGGCGGAGCGCGCGCTGTCCTGGCCGGCGCGCGCGGGGCGGCTCGTGCTGACGCTCGCGCTCGACCGGCTGGCGACACATTATGAGGGCGGGGATGTTAGAGGACGCGAGGGGGGCGGCGGCTCGCCTTTGCGCGGCGACGCGGGTAAGGGCGCGGCATGCGCTTCGAACTGATCAAATGTCATGGCTCCGGCAACGATTTCCCGCTGATCGACGCGCGTGGGCTGTCGCTGGGCGATGCGGACTGGGCGCGCGTCGCACGCGCGCTGGCGGATCGCGCGGGGCCGGTCGGGGGTGACGGGCTGCTGCTGCTGACGGGCGGCGACGCGCAGGGGCGGGCGTTCGGGATGCGGATGTTCAATTCGGACGGGAGCGAATCGGAGACGTGCCTCAACGGGCTGCGCTGCGTCGCGCGCGCGGGGTTCGCCGCGACCGGACTGACGCGCGCGACCGCACGGCTGAAGACGAGCGATGCGCTGGTCGTGCGCGACGCGGAGATTGCGCCGGGCGTGTTCACGGTGCGCGAGACCGCGGGGCCGGCGTCGCTCGACGTGGCCGCCTGGCCGATGCATGTTGATGCGGACCAGATCGTCGAGACGCCGCTCGCCGGGCTGCCCTCGACGCGCGCGTTCACCGCGGTGGCGATGCCCAATCCGCATCTGGTGGCGTTCGTCGAGGCGGTCGACGATGCCGAGCTGGTCCGCGTCGGCGAGGCCTGCGAGGCGGCGCCCGACTGGCTGCCCAACCGCGCCAATGTGAGCTTTGTCGAGGTGCGCGGGACCGACCTGTTCGTCCGCACGCATGAGCGCGGGGTCGGGCTGACCGACAGTTGCGGCAGCGCGATGGCGGCGTCGACCTTTGCCGCGTGTCTGACGGGGCGGATCGCGTACGACACGCCGACGACGGTGTTCAACCGCGGCGGGCTGGTCCGCGCCGAGGCGGGGGCGGACGGCATGGTGACGCTGTCGGGCAATGCGACGGTCGAATGGACCGGGTCGGTGACGGTCGATCTGGATCCGGGCGAGCCGGGTGCGCGCGACCTGGTGATCGCGCGGCGGCATGACGAAGAGATTGCCGCCTGGGAAACATTGCGCACCGGAATGTAAAAAAGCGTGTGCATCGTTGCGGCCGGGGTGGCCGTATCTTCGCCGCGGCAGCCGGATCATCGGCGCCGATCAGGAGAGACTGTCATGACCCCCCTGTTTCGTACCACGATCATTGCCGCCGCTGTCGCCGTCAGCGGCACCGCGCTGGTCGCCGCGCAGACCAACCCGATGGTCGGCGGCGCCGCGATGTACCCGACCAAGACGATCGTCGAGAATGCGGTCAATTCGAAGGATCACACGACGCTGGTCGCCGCGGTCAAGGCCGCCGACCTGGTCGAGACGCTGTCGGGACCGGGGCCGTTCACGGTCTTCGCGCCGACCAATGCCGCGTTTGCGAAGCTGCCCGCGGGGACGGTCGACACGCTGCTCAAGCCCGAGAACAAGGCGCAGCTGGCGGGCGTGCTGACCTATCATGTCGTGCCGGGGACGATCATGGCCGCCGACATCGCCGCCAAGGCGAAGGCGGATGGCGGGACGGCCAGCTACACCACCGTGCAGGGTGAGCCGCTGATGTTCATGAAGTCGGGCAGCGGCTGGGGCATCATGGACGGCAAGGGGCACAAGGGGCGGATCACGATCGCCGATGTGCGCCAGTCGAACGGGCTGATCCATGTGATCGATACGGTGATGCTGCCGTGAGGGGGTGAGGGTTTCTAGCCTCTCATGCCCTCACCCTCCCACGCTTTGCGTGGGCCCCTCCCTCTCCCCCGGGGGGAGAGGGGTTTTGGGGTCCCTCTCCCCTTGGGGGAGAGGGAAGGAGGAGCCTTTAGGCGACGGGAGGGTGAGGGGTGGTTGGGATGAGCGGTCTCGAGCCTCTCGTGCCCTCACCCTCCCACGCTTTGCGTGGGCCCCTCCCTCTCCCCCGGGGGGAGAGGGGTATTTTTTAGCTGATCAGGAGGCCGGCCAGGGCGGCGGACATGAGGTTGGCCAGGCTGCCGGCGGCGAGGGCGCGGAGGCCGAGTTTGGCGATCATCGGGCGCTGGTTGGGGGCGAGGCTGCCGGTCACCGCCATCTGGATCGCGATCGATGAGAAATTGGCGAAGCCGCACAGCGAGAAGGTGATCACCGCGATCGTCCGCGGGCTGAGCCCGGGTTGCGTGCCGAGCGAGATATAGGCGACGAATTCGTTCAGCACGATCTTCTGTCCGAACAGCCCGCCGGCGATCCCCGCCTCGCTCCACGGCACGTTCAAGAGGAACATGATCGGCGCAAAGACATAGCCGAGCAGCCCCTGGAAGCTCAGCCCCGGCAGCCCGATCATGTTGCCGAGCCCGCCGAGCAGGCCGTTGGCGAGCGCGACCAGCGCGACGAAGGCGAGCACCATCGCGCCGACCGCGACCGCGAGGCGGACGCCGGTCTGTGCGCCCTGCGCCGCGGCCATGATCAGGTTGGCGGGCTTTTCCTCGTCATGCGTCGCCTGCGGCATGGGTTCGCCCGCGGAGGATTCGCCGGGCAGGTCGCCGAGCGCGAGCTCGCCCTCGGGCGGCGTGACGCGGTCGGGCATGATGATCTTCGCCATCAGGATCCCGCCGGGTGCGGCCATGAAGCTGGCGGCGAGGAGATAGTCGATGCGGATCCCCATCGAGGCATAGGCCGCGAGGATCGTCCCCGCGACGCCCGCCATGCCGCTGGTCATCACGGTGAAGAGCTGGGCGGGGGTGAGCCCGGCGAGATAGGGGCGGATGACGAGCGGCGATTCGCTCTGGCCGACGAAGATGTTCGCGGCCGCGCAGAGCGATTCGACCTTCGACACGCCGATCACCTTCTCGATGCCGCCGCCGACCCAGCGCACCACGAACTGCATGATGCCGAGATAATAGAGGATCGAGACGAGGCTGGCGAAGAAGATGATGACGGGGAGGGCGGCGATCGCGAAGCTCTGGCCGCCGATCTCGGGGGTCGCCATCTTGCCGAACAGGAATTCGGTGCCCTTTTGCGAATAGCCGAGCAGATTGGCGACGCCGCCCGACATGCTGCCGAGCACGACCTTGCCGAAGCTCGAATAGAGCACGAGGATCGCGATGCCCGCCTGGAGCGCGAAGGCGGCGCCGACGATCCGCAGCCGGATCGCGCGGCGGTCGCTCGACAGCAGCACCGCGATGCCGAGGATGACGGCGATGCCTGCAAGGCCGATGATCAGTCTTTCCATGGACGCCCTGCGTTTTGGTACGGTGACACACGCGGCCCCCCGGCTGCGCAAGCGGCCGACATGACACGGGTACGCCGTGCTCGCCAGTCATTTGACGCCTGCACGCTTTCAGAAGGGCTAGGCATTTGACGGCGCGCGGCATTTCGCTAGCGTCCGGCGCGATGACCACAGACCTTCCCGCGTTCCCGCGTTCGCTCTTCATTTTCTCTGTCCTCTATGGCGGCATGGTGTGCATCGCCGGCGTGCTGGGGGTGAAACAGGTCGCGCTCGGGCCGCTCGCGGTCGAGGCGGGGATCTTCGCGTTCCTGCTGCTGGTGGTGATCAGCAGCGCGATTTCGGAGCTGCACGGGCAGAAGACCGCGACGTTCCTGGTGCGGCTGGGGTTCATCCCGCTGCTGGTGTCGGCGGCGCTGATCCAGCTGGTGCTCGCGCTGCCGCATGATCCGGGGATGTACCCGCCCGCGGTCGACGCCTTCCCGGTCGTCGTCGGGCAGGGCGCGCGGATGATGATGGCGGGGCTGATCTCCTACGGGATCTCGCAGACGCTCAACGTGCTGATCTTCGCGCGGCTGGCGGGGCCGGTCGGCGGCGAGGGGCGGCTGGTGTGGCTGCGCGGCATGATCGCGAGCATCGTGTCGCAGGTGATCGACACGGTGCTGTTCATCACCATCTCGTTCCTCGGCGCGCGGCCGATCGTCGAGCTGATGGCGGGGCAGATGCTGACCAAGGTGGTGCTGTCGGTGGTGCTGGTGCCGTTTGCGATCACCTTCTTCGTGCGGCTGGGGCGGCGGCTGGACCGGGTTTGACGGAAGGGGGTGCGTCCCCCTCTTTGTCATTCCCGCGGAGGCGGGGATCCATAGTCTCGGACGCCGGTGAGTCCGACGCGAGGCCAGCCAGTCTGGATTCCCGCCTGCGCGGGAATGACGGGTTGGGTGAGCGCGATGACGGGTTGGGTGATGCCCGGTGACGGTGGGTGAGCGGGAATGACGGGGGGGAGGTGGCAGCGCGGCTTTCGCTAACCCGTCGCACTGGCTAAGGGGGCGGGATGACCGATCATACGCCCGATCCCGCCCTGCTCGCCAAGGCCGAGACGCTGACCGAGGCGCTGCCCTATCTGCAGCGTTATGCCGGCAAGACCTTCGTCGTGAAATATGGCGGGCACGCGATGGGCGATCCCGAGCTGCAGCGCGATTTCGCCGAGGACATGGTGCTGTTGAAGGCGGTCGGGATCAACCCGGTCGTGGTGCATGGCGGGGGGCCGCAGATCGGCTCGATGCTGAAGCGGCTGGGGGTCGAATCGCGGTTCGTCGACGGGCTGCGCGTGACCGACAAGGAGACCGCGCAGATCGCCGAAATGGTGCTGGCGGGATCGATCAACAAGGAAATCGTCGGCTGGATCGGCCAGGCGGGCGGCCGCGCGGTCGGGATTTCGGGGAAGGACGCCGGCCTCGTCCTCGCGCAGAAGGTCGGGCATGGCCGCGAGCCCGACAAGCTGCAGGGGATCGAGCGGCATGTCGACCTGGGGTTCGTCGGCGAGCCGATCGCGGTCGACCGGACGATCCTCGACACGCTGATCGCCGCGGACATCATCCCGGTGATCGCGCCGATCGGGATCGGTGCGGACGGGCATACCTACAACATCAACGCCGACACGATGGCGGGCGCGATCGCCGCCGCGATGGGCGCGGCGCGGTTCTTCCTGCTGACCGACGTGGTCGGCGTGCTCGACAAGCAGGGCGAGTTGCTGACCGATCTGGATCCGGCGAAGATCGCCGAGCTGCGCGCCGACGGGACGATCACCGGGGGGATGATCCCCAAGCTCGAGACGTGTGTCGCGGCGGTCGGGTCGGGCGTCGACGCGGCGGTGATCATCGACGGGCGCGTGCCGCATGCGATGCTGCTGGAGATTTTCACGCGGCAGGGTGCCGGGACGCTGGTGAGTGCGCGGGGCGGGGCGCGGTAGGGATTCTTCTCCCGTCATCCTGGGCTTGATCCGGGATCCAGGGTTATGGGGGATGACGCTGCTTGGCTCTGGATCCTGACTTTCGTCAGGATGACGGAGTTGGGGCAGGGTTGCCCCCTTTTTCGTCATCCTGGGCTTGACCCAGGATCCAGGGTTACGGGGGCTGACGCTGCTTGGCTCTGGGTCCTGACTTTCGTCAGGATGTCGGGTGGGGGTTGTTTGGAGGGGGCGGGGTTCTCGTTGTCGGTCCGCTGCCTTATATAAGGCATACACCAGCGGAGACCCTTGCCTTGCTCGCCCTTCTTCAGATCGTCCAGTTGCTGCTCAACCTCGTCTGGTGGGTCATCATGATCCAGGCGGTGATGTCGTGGCTCATCGCGTTCAACATCATCAACACGCAGAGCAATGTCGTCCGGTCGGTATGGGAGGCGCTGCAGCGGATCACCGAGCCGCTCTATCGGCCGATCCGGCGGATCCTGCCCGATTTCGGCACGCTCGACCTGTCGCCGCTCGTCGTGCTGCTGATCCTGTACATCCTGACCAACATCGTCGTGCCCAACATCGCACAGAGCCTGCTCGCCCCCGGGCTGTGAGCGAGCCGGCCGCCTGGCGGGCGGTGGACGGCGGTCTGGCGATCGCGGTCCGCGTGACGCCGCGCGGCGGGCGGGATGCGCTGGCGGCGGGGACGCCCGCGCATCTGGCCGCAAGGCTCGCGGCGGCGCCGGTCGATGGCGCTGCGAATGCCGCGCTGATCGCGCTGGTCGCCAAGAGCTTCGGCGTGCCCAAACGCGCGGTGAGGATCGTCGCGGGCGAGACCGCGCGGCTGAAACGGCTGCATGTCGCGGGCGACACGCCTGCGCTGGCGGAAATCGCCGCCGCGCTTTAGGACGGCGGGCATGAGTGCGACCATCATCGACGGCAAGGCCTTCGCCGCCGGCCTCCGGGCCCGTATCGCCACCGGCGTCACCGCCTTTGCCGCAGCGGCGGGCCGCGCGCCCGGGCTCGCGGTGGTGCTGGTCGGCGAGGACCCCGCGTCCAACGTCTATGTCCGGTCCAAGGGCAAGGCGACGCGCGAGGCGGGGATGGTGAGCGTCGAGCACCGCCTGCCCGCCGATGTCGGGGCCGAGGCGCTGCTCGCGCTGGTCGCCGATCTCAATGCCGATCCGACGATCGACGGGATCCTCGTCCAGCTGCCGCTCCCCAAACATATCGACGAGCAGGCGGTGATCGCGGCGATCGATCCCGACAAGGATGTCGACGGCTTCCACCCGATCAATGCGGGGCGGCTGGCGACGGGCTCGGCGGGGTTCGTGCCGTGCACGCCGCTCGGCTGCGTGATGCTGCTCAAAAGCGTCGTGCCGAACCTGAGCGGGATGGAGGCGGTGGTCGTCGGCCGGTCGAACATCGTCGGCAAGCCGATGGCGCAATTGCTGCTGCGCGAGAGCTGCACGGTGACCGTGGTGCACAGCCGGACGCGCGACGTGCGCGCGCATGTCGGCGCCGCGGACATCGTCGTCGCGGCGGTCGGGATTCCCGAGATGATCAAGGGCGACTGGCTGAAGCCCGGCGCGACCGTCATCGACGTCGGCATCAACCGGACCGAGGCGGGGCTGGTCGGCGATGTCGATTTCGCGAGCGCGGTCGGGGTCGCGGGCGCGATCACGCCGGTGCCGGGCGGCGTCGGGCCGATGACGATCGCGTGCCTGTTGCGCAATACGCTCGTCTCGGCCGGGCGGCGCGAAGGCGTCGCGATCGACGAGGCGGCGCTCGACCGGGCCGGCGCATGATCGAGCTTTATATCTCGTCGCTGATCACCTTCTTCGTGGTGATCGATCCGCCGGGCTGCGCGCCGATTTATGCCGGGCTGTCGGCGAGCGCGTCGGCGGCACAGAAGCGCGCGATGGCGTTCCGCGCGGTCGGCGTGTCGGCGGCGATCCTGTTCGTGTTCGCGCTGTTCGGCGAGGCGTTGCTCAAAGGGCTGGGGATCAGTCTGGCGAGTTTCCGGATCGCGGGCGGGATCATGCTGTTCCTGATCGCGCTCGAGATGGTGTTCGAGAAGCGCACCGAACGCCGCGAGGACCGCGCCGCCAAGGTCGCGAGCGATCCCGAAGCCGACGACGTGTCGATCTTCCCGATGGCGATGCCGATGATCGCCGGGCCGGGGTCGATCGCGTCGGTGATGCTGCTGATGAGCCGCAACAGCGGGATCGAGCGCTCGGCGGTGGTGCTGGCGGCGATGGTGACGATCCTGTTGCTGACGCTGGTCGCGCTGCTCGCGGCGGGGCCGATCATGCGGATCCTGGGCGCGAAGATCGAGGCGGTGATCACGCGGCTGCTCGGCGTGCTGCTGGCGGCGCTGGCGGTGCAGTTCGTGCTCGATGGGTTGTCGGTGGTGTTGCGGTAGGCTGGGGTCGGCGTGCGCGGTGCGCCGATTGCCGTCATCCTGACGAAAGTCAGGATCCAGAGCCAATACCGATACCGCACGTAACTCTGGATCCTGACTTTCGTCAGGATGACGGGGGAGGTGAGGAGACGGTGTGCCCACCCCTGCTACGTCATCCCCGCGGAGGCGGGGATCCATAGGCTATGCATTTGTTGATGGCTCGCAGCGTTTGCCGGTCTGGATCCCCGCCTTCGCGGGGATGACGGGCTAGGTAGGTGCGCGTCCGCCCTTCTTCGTCATCCCGGGCTTGACCCGGGACCCAGGGTTGCGGGCGGTGGTGCTGTTTGGCTCTGGGTCCTGACTTTCGTCAGGATGACGGGGGGTGGTGACGGTGTCGCAGCCCCCTTCGTCATCCCCGCGGAGGCGGGGATCCATAGGCTGTGCGGTTGTTGATGAATCGCGGCGGTTGCCAGTCTGGATCCCCGCCTTCGCGGGGATGACGGTTGGTGGCGGGGATGACGGTTGGGGGGCGGGGTCAGTCGACCTTGAAGAGGCGGAGGGGGGATTTTGCCGGGAGGGGGAGCGGGGTCAGCCACGCGGGGACCTGGTTCTTCGCCATCTGCGCGTAGAAGCCGTTGGGGCTGCGGGCCTTGTAGTTGGTCGACTCCGCCGCGTTGGGGCAGAGCAGCAGCATGGTCGCGCCGTGGCGCTTGATGATCGCGTGGGCTTCGTCGGGGGTGCGGGCGAAGGCGTGCTGGACGTCGAGGATCGCGGCGCCGTTGCGGTGATAGGGGCCGGCGATCGCGTTGTGGTGCGTGATCGTGATCAGCCGCGGACCCATGTCGACGAAGGTGAAAATAGTCTGAGCGGGATATTTGTTGAGCGCGAGCAGCACGGTGGTGCGCAGGCAGTTGCCGGTCGCCATGTTGACGCGCTTTTCATAGCCCTTGGGCTTGCCCACGGGGACGTATTTCAGCGCGATGCCGACGAAGAAGCCCGAGACGATCACCAGCGCGCCCGCGGTGCCGAGCACGCGGACCAGCATCGAGCGGTGGCCGAGCAGCCGGGGGACGATCGCCCAGGCGAGCGCGACGCCGCCGGGGACCGCGAGCATCTGCGCTGCGGGACCCGCGCGGACCTGCCACAACAGCATCAGCACCGCGAAGGTGGTGAACAGCGCGACCGCGACCCAGCCGATCGCGCTCGGGCGGCGGCGTGCGCGCCATGCGGCGAACAGCGCGCCGAGCAGGCCGATCACCGGCAGTGTCGCGATCGCGACGCCGGTGCGCCAGCTGTGCTTGTAGATCGGTTTGGCCTCACGGACATTGTTCAGCCAGTTGCGCTGAAGCTCGGGCGAGACGCCCTCGGGCCGGGCGAGGCATTGCGGGAACATCAGCGCGAAGCCGATCACGATCGCCGCGCCCGCCGCGACCGCGAGCGCCAGACGCACCCCGCGCGATGCAGGGCCGAAGCGCGCGAGCAGGAAGAGGAGCATTCCGGCGGCGATCATCACGCTGAGCCAGACGGGCGTCAGCGCGTCGCAGCGCATCGCCTGGTTCGCGTTCGAGGCGAAGAGCGCGAAACCGAGCGTGCTGCCGCCACCCAAGGTCAGCGCATAGACCGCGAGCCGCGGCGCCTCGGCGCGGTCCCAGACCCAGCGCAGGGCGATGATCGCGCCGGCCATCGCGGCATAGGGGAGGAGTTCGAGCCCGATCGACAGCGACACCGCGCTGGCGATCCCGACCAGCGCGCCGCCGCGTCTCGCGCGCGGGTCGCACAGGCCGGCGAGCGTGAGGCTGAGCATCGCGAGCTGCCAGCCGTGATGGTCGATGCGTTCGGGCATGTACATCAGCATCGTCGCGGTTGCGCCGACGAGGAACAGGATCGCGAGCGGCCAGGCGAGCGGGTGGATCAGCCGCCGCACGGTCGCGCCGATGCCGAGCATCGCGATCGACAGCGGCAGCAAGGGCGCGATCCCGCAGGCGAGCCGTTCGGCCCAGCTGTTGCTGGTGAACAGGCGGAAGAACAGGATCAGCCCGGCGATCGGCAGGTCGACGATCCGGCTCCAGTGGATGTCGAAGCCCGCGGGCGGGTTCATCCGGTACTGGCGCAGATCGTACCAGCCCTGGCCGTCCAGCCACGCGCGGACCTGCATCAGGCGCATATTGTCGTCGGTGTCGCCGAGCGACAGCCAGCGGACCTGACCCCAGCGGTCGGCCAGCGACCAGGCGGCGACGCCGAGCCATGCCAGCAGCGTCAACGCGACCCAGTGGCGATCGAGCAGGTCGCGCCCCCGCTGCCATGGGGACTGGTGGGGCTGATCCAAAACGCTTTCCTCCTGACCGCGCGCGGACTAATGCGCGGGGCGTGACGTTGAGCGCCGCTGTATCGACGCGCGTGTAAAGAACAAGGCGGGCATGCAGGCGATCAGGCGACAGATGGACCAGATGCGGGCGAGCGGCGTGCTCGGCCAGCTCTTCCGCTTCGGGATTGCGGGCGGGCTGTCGAGCGTGATCTATTCGCTCGTCTATCTGCCGCTCACCAAATTCGTGTTTCCGCCCGAGCAGGCGGTCGCGGCGGTGCCGTTCGCCTTTGCGGTGGCGGTGACCGCGGGCTATTTCCTGCACAGCCGGTGGAGCTTCAAGGGGCATGCCGCCGAGCCGGGCGGGGCCAAGCACGTCAAGTTCGTGCTGGTGCAGGGCACGGGGCTCGCGCTCAACGCGCTGATCACCTGGGTCGGGACCGCGTTCCTCCATCTGCATCCCTGGGTGCCGCTGGTCCCTGCGGTGTTCCTTGCCGCGATCGTGACGTTCGTGCTCAACCGCTTCTGGGTATTCTCTTGATTATGGCCGATTGCTGATGGACCGCATCGTTTACGACCGGATGGCCGCGCATGATTCCACGCATTGGTGGTACCGCGCGCGCCGCGACATCCTGGCGGATTATCTGACGCGCTATGGCGGCCTGCCGGCGAATGCGAAGATCCTCGAGATCGGCTGCGGGACCGGGCACAATTTGCCGATGCTGGCGGGGTTCGGCGAGATCGACGCGATCGAGATCGATCCGGCGGCGCGCGAGATCGCGAGTGCACGGCTCGGCAAGCCGGTCGGGGCGGCGCCCTTGCCGGAGCTTCCGGGGGTGCCGCGCGGGCATTACGACCTGATCGCGGTGCTCGACGTGGTCGAGCATATCGCGGACGACGTCGCGGCGCTGAAGGCGATGGCGCAGTGCCTCGCGCCCGGGGGCAAGATCCTGATCGCGGTCCCGGCCCACCAGTGGCTGTGGAGCGCGCACGACACGGTCAACCATCACCACCGGCGCTATTCGAAGGCGACGCTGAAGACGGCGATCGCGGCGGCGGGGCTGAAGCCCGACAAGCTCGGCTATTTCAATTCGCTGCTGTTTCCGCTGGCGGCGGCGGCGCGGATCGCGGGGCGGCTGTCGGGCCGCGACGACAGCGACGATTCCCCGCCCGCCAAGCCGCTGAACGCGCTGTTCGAGCGGATCTTCCGGCTGGAGCGGCATCTGGTCGGGCGCGTGCCGATGACGCCGGGGGTGTCGATCGTGACGCTGGCGGTGCCGGGGTAGGCTAGGGGGAGCGCGACACTGTGTCTGCGCTCTTCATCACTCTTGCTGGTCCGGTGATTGCCGATATCTGTCCGGGATCGGACGGACGAACGCCGCCAGGACGCACCCGACGATCAGCGCGCCGAGCTTCACCAGGTCGAAAGAGTCGCCGTTCTGCACGGTCTCGATCAGGCCGGTCAGGGCGAGCCAACCGATCGCGAACGACAGAAATGGCGTCATGGCCATACGCAGCCGCGGGGGCAGCCTGTTCGCCAACCGTGCCGTTACCGTCGCCATCCCAATCTCCTCTGCGCGAAGACATGTCACGACCGTCTTCTGTCCGCAATCTGGCCAGGCGCGACGGCCCATGTTCGTTTGCCCTGAGCGCAGTCGAAGGGTGGGTGCCGTGGGGGCGGTGCTTCGACTTCGCTCAGCACGAACGGGGGGGTGGTGCTGCGGTTGGGTTTGGTTCGCACGTGACGTCTCTCCAATTCCTCCCCGGCGGAGGCCGGGGTCCAGTTGGGGGACGGTGCTGACGGGCGTTGCGCTTGGTTACTCTGGCTTTCCCATCTGGGCCCCGGCCTTCGCCGGGGAGGGGGCTCAGGTGAAGGGTGCGTGCCGGGCGGTGCTTCGACTTCGCTCAGCACGAACGGGGGTGGGGGCGGTGCTGCGGTTGGGTGTGGTTCGCCCGTGACGTCTCGCCAATTCCTCCCCGGCGGAGGCCGGGGTCGAGTTGGGAGACGGTGCTGACGGGCGTTGCGCTTCGTTACTCTGGCTTTCCCAGCTGGGCCCCGGCCTTCGCCGGGGTGGGGGCTCAAGTTTTAGGGTGAGTGCCGGGGGGTGCTTCGACTTCGCTCAGCACGAACGGGGGGTGGGGGCGGTGCTGCGGTTGGGTGTGGTTCGCCCGTGACGTCTCGCCAATTCCTCCCCGGCGTAGGCCGGGGTCCAGTTGGGGGACGGTGCTGACGGGCGTTGCGCTTCGTTACTCTGGCTTTCCCACCTGGGCCCCGGCCTTCGTCGGGGTGGGGGCTCAGGTGTAGGGTGCGTGCCGGGGGGTGCTTCGACTTCGCTCAGCACGAACGGGGACTTTGCGAGCCGGTGCTTGCGGGGTGGGGCCCCACCCCAACCCCTCCCCTGAAGGGAGGGGCTTTTTTAAGTAACGGGGGTTTCGGTCGGTTCGGCGCGGAAGCCCAGCGTGGCCTTGCCCTGGATCGGGCCGGCGATGTCGGCGACGATGTAGAGGGGGCGGCGTTTGGATTCGACGTACAGCCGGCCGAGATATTCGCCGATCATGCCGAGCACGAACATCTGCACTGCGCCCAAAAACACCGTCACCAGCATCGTCGAGGTCCAGCCCTGCACCGCGCTGCCCGAGAGCCAGCCGATCGCGATGTAGACGAACAGCAGCAGCGAGACGCCGGTGAGCGCGAGGCCGGCGTGGCTGGCGAAGCGCAACGGGGCGGTCGAGAAGCCGGTGACCGCGTCGAAGGCGAGGCGCATCATCTTGGCGAGCGGATAGTTGGTCTCGCCCGCATGCCGCTCGGCGCGGTCATAGGCGAAGGGGATCTGGCGGAAGCCGATCCAGGCGACCATGCCGCGGATGAAGCGCGCCTGTTCGGGGAGCGACAGGAACGCGTCCAATGCGCGCCGGCTCATCAGCCGGAAATCGCCGGTGTCGACCGGGATCGGCGTGTCGGTCATCTTGGTCAGCAGCCGGTAGAAGGCGGCGGCGGTGGCTTTCTTGAACACGGTCTCGCCCGCGCGCTGGCGGCGGACCGCGTAGACGACGTCGGCCTGCTGCTCGGCCATCGCGGCGCGCATCTGGGGGAGGAGCTCGGGGGGATCCTGGAGATCGGCGTCGATGATCAGGATCTGTTCGCCCGCGCACAGGTCGAGCCCGGCGGTGAGCGCGAGCTGATGCCCGTGGTTGCGCGACAGGTTGATCGCGACGAGCCGCGGATCGGCGGCGGCGAGACGCTGCATCACCGACCAGCTGTCGTCGCGCGAGCCGTCGTTGATGAGGACGATCTCGTAATCCTCGCCGACCGCGCTCTGCGCCGCGCCCGATATGCGCGCGTGGAGGAGGTCGAGGCAGGCGGCCTCGTTGTAGCAGGGGACGACGACGGAGAGCGCGGGACGGTGCATCCCCGCTCTCTAGCCGCCCCCGCGCGCGGCGTCATCGTTTGTTCTTGGGGGAGGATTATGCGTCAGGCCTTGGCCAGCGCGGTCGCGCGGGCTTCGACGAGGCGTTCGAGGATCGTGAGGGGGACGGCGCCGTCGCGCAGGACTTCGTGGAACTGCTTCACGTCGAATTTGTCGCCCAAAATCTTCTTCGCGGTGTCGCGGGCGCGGAGCCAGCTGATGTGGCCGAGCTTGTAGCTGCAGGCCTGGCCGGGCAATGTGCAGTAGCGCTCGATCTCGCGCTGCGAGCGGGGGCGGGCGAAGCCGACGGTGTCGACGAAATAGTCGGTAGCCTGTTCGCGCGTCCAGCGCTTGGTGTGGAGGCCGGTGTCGGCGACGAGGCGCGCCGCGCGGAAGAGGAAGGACTGGAGATAGCCGGCGCGTTCGATCCCGCCGGCATAGCCGCCGAGCTCGTCGGCGAGCTGTTCGGCATAGAGCGCCCAGCCCTCGACATAGGCGCCGAAGAACGAGAATTTGCGCAGCAGCGGCGTGTCGAGCCCGGCGACGAGGCTGAGCTGGAGATGATGCCCCGGCACGCCCTCGTGATAGGTGAGCGAGGGGAGCGTGTATTTGGGCCAGTCGGCGACGCTTTTCAGGTTGATGAAGTAGATGGCGGGGCGCGAGCCGTCGAGCGCGGCGAGCCGGTAATAGCCGTTCGAGGCGCCGTCCTGGATATCGGTCGGGACCGCGCGGATCTGGAGCGGGGCGGACGGCGGGTTTATGAACGCCTGGGGGAGCTTGGCCTGCATCGCGGCGAGCCCGGTGTTGAGCCCGGCGATGAGGTCGGTGCGGCCGGCGGGCGTGTCGGGATAGAGCTGTGCCGGGGTGGCGTTGAAGGCGGCGAGGCGTGCGCCGATGCTGCCCTTGGTCAGGCCTTGCGCCTTGAGGATGGTGTCGAGTTCGGCGCCGATCTGCGCGACCTGGTCGAGGCCGAGCTTGTGGACCTCGTCGGGGGTGAAGTTGGTGGTGGTCGCCTGGGCGAGCGCGGCGGCGTAGATCGCGTCGCCGCCGGGGACCGCCCAGAGCCCGGCCTCGGCGCGGGCCGTGGTCCGGAGCTGCTTGACCAGCGCGATCTGACGGTCGAGCGCGGGATAGACCTTGTCTGTCACGAGCGCGGTGGCGCGGCGGTCCCAGTCGCCGGTCAGCCCCGCGGCCCTGGTGCGCGTCGCGACCGAGGTGACGAGGCCGCTCTGCGCGGGCGCGGGGGCGCGCAGCGCCGCCATCTGGCCGAGCGCGAGGTCGAGCGAGAAACCGGGGGCGACGAGGCCGCGTTTCGCGCGCTCGGCCTGCGTCGCGGTGTCGCCGTCGAGCGCGGTCGCGAACGCGTCGAGGCGCGCGCAATAGGCGTCGGCGTCCGCGGCGGTCGTGATGACGTGCGCGCTGTCGAGGAAGTCGGGGACGTCGAAATAGGCGCCGTCCTGCTGGCTGATGACATAGGGGTTGGTGGGGGAGCCGAGCCCGAATTTTTCGGCGGCGGTCCGCTGCTGGTTTTGCGAATAGAGCACGACCTCGCGGTTGAGGCGGCCGGCGTCGGAGAGGGTGGCGGGGGGCACGGCCTCGATCTGCGCGATCGTGCGGGTGGTGCGCGCGAGGTTCGCCCTGACCGCGCCGGGGGTGTAATCGCCGAGCCGGCTTTTCAGCGCGGCGTTGGCGCCCTTGTCGAGCCCGAGCTGGGTGGCGAATTCGGGGGCGTATTTGAGGTTCGCGTCGAAGATCGAGGTGAGGAGCGCGTCGAGCTTCGCGTCGCCGGGGGTGGCGCCGGCGGCGAGGGCGGCGCGGGGGACGAGGGCGAGCGTGGCGAGCATGCTCGCGGACGAGAGGAAGGCGCGACGGTTCATGTGATGGTCCCCCGGGGTGTTGGGGGGATAGTAGCCGGGGAATTGTGCGGGGCAAGCGGGGGGGGGGCGTGTGGGGGGTGCGGGGCGTGTCCTGCCGCGTCGTCATTCCCGCGGAGGCGGGGATCCATAGCCTATGCGGGTGCTGCCGGATCGCGGGCGTTCGCCAGTCTGGATCCCCGCCTGCGCGGGGATGACGGGGAGGGGGTGTGGGCTCCCTTCCGTCATCCCGGGCTTGACCCGGGACCCAGAGCCGCGGGCGGTGGTGTTGCTGGGCTCTGGGTCCCGACTTTCGTCGGGATGACGGAAAGGGGGAGGATGGGGCGGGGGACGACGGAACGGGGGATGACGGAAAGGGGGGATGGCGGGACGGGGAGGACGGCGGACGGCGCGGGGGGCGGGCCGCTTTCCCCTACACGCGTTCGACGGTGTTGACGGCGTCGGCGGCGCGGAGGCCGGCCATGAGGCGCATGAGTTGCTGGATGTCGTGGACCTCGACGTCGATCTCGTTGGTGTGGAAGCTGGTGTCGCGCGTGTCGAGGCGGAGGTTGATGATGTTGGCCATGTGCGTGCCGATGATCGACGCGACCACGCCGAGCGAGCCGGGCTCGTTCTTGACCATCACCGAGATGCGCGCGACCGCGCCTTCGGTCTTTTCGCCCCAGGCGACGTCGACCCAGTCGGTCTCGTTCTCGGTCCGCTCAGCGAGTTCGGCGAGCACGCGGCAGTCGATCGCATGGACCTCGATCCCCGCATCGGGGCGGCGCAGCCCGACGATGCGGTCGCCCGGCACCGGGTGGCAGCAGGTGGCGAGGTCATAGGCGACGCCCGGCGTCAGCCCCTTGATCGAGATCGCGCTCGACTGCGGGGCGACCGCATGGCCGAGATCGGCGCCGGTCGAGCCGGGCATCAGCGCCTCCATTACCTGTTCGTCGGACACGGTGCGGCGCGCGATCGCGACCATCAGCGCGCCCTCGTCGGCGAATTTGAGCCGCTTGAGCGCGGGCTCGGTCGCGTCGGGGCCGATCGGGGCTGGGAGGCGCGAGGCGATGTCGTCGAACAGCGTGCGGCCGAGCGCCTCCTGCTCGACGCGCTCCTTGTGGCGCAGATGGCGGCGGATCGCGGCGAGCGCCTTGCCGGTGGTCGCGACGTTGAGCCAGTGCGGTTGCGGCGACTGGCCCTTCGAGCGCAGGATCTGCACCTGGTTGCCGTTTTCGATCACGGTCGAGAGCGGCACGACGCGGCCGTCGATCTTCGCGCCGACCGCCTGGTCGCCGAGATCGGTGTGGACCGCATAGGCGAAGTCGATCGGCGTCGCGCCCTTGGGCAGCTGGATCAGCTCGCCCTTGGGGGTGAAGGCGAAGATGCGGTCGGCGTACATCGCCATCCGCGTGTGTTCGAGCAGCTCCTCGGGGCTTTCGGCGGTGTCGAGGATCTCGACCAGGTCGCGGATCCAGCTGACCTGATGCTCGCCGCCGCCGATCGTCTGGCCGCCGCTCTTCTGCTTGTACGCCCAGTGCGCGGCGAGGCCGAATTCGGCCTGGGCGTGCATCGCCTCGGTCCGGATCTGGATCTCGATACGTGCATTGTCGGCATGGATCACGCTGGTGTGGAGCGAGCGATAGCCGTTGCGCTTGGGCGTCGAGATGTAATCCTTGAACCGGCCAGGCACCATCGGCCAGCGCTGGTGGATGATGCCGAGCGCGGCGTAGCAGTCCGCCTCGGTCGGGACGATCGCGCGGAACGCCATCACGTCGGACAATTGTTCGAAATTGATGTGCCGTTCGGACATCTTGCGGAAGATCGAATAGGGATGCTTCTCGCGCCCCGCGACCTCCGCCTCGATGCCGGCGCGCGACAGCACGAGTTTGAGGCCCGAGGCGATCTTGGCGATGCGGTTGCCGTCGCCGTCCTTCAGCTGCTCCAGCCGGCGGTTGATCGATTCGGAGGCCTCGGGTTCGATCTGTTCGAAGGCGAGCGTCTGCATCTCGCGCATGAACTCGTACATGCCGATCCGCTCGGCGAGCGGCGCGTAGATGTCCATCGTCTCCTTGGCGATGCGACGGCGCTTCTCGGGCTTGGCGATGTGATGCAGCGTGCGCATGTTGTGCAGCCGGTCGGCGAGCTTCACCAGCAGCACGCGGATGTCGTCGGACATGGCGAGCAGGAACTTGCGCAGGTTCTCGGCGGCGCGCTCGTTCTCGGTCTGCGCCTCGATCTTGCTGAGCTTGGTGACGCCGTCGACCAGCCGCGCGACCGACGGGCCGAACAGGCGCGTGATCTCCTCGGGCGTGGCGACGGTATCCTCGATCGTGTCGTGGAGGATCGCGGTGGCGATCGTCTCGTCATCGAGATGCAGGTCGGTGAGGATGCCCGCCACCTCGATCGGATGGCTGAAATAGGGATCGCCGCTCGCACGCTTCTGCGACCCGTGCGCCTGCATCGAAAACACATAGGCGCGGTTCAGCAGGGCCTCGTCGGCATCGGGATCGTAATCGAGGACTCGATCGACGAGTTCATATTGGCGCAACACCCGACATAGATGGGGCCGCAGCGTGTTGCTTTGCAACCAAAAGCGTCCGGTCACCGTGATAGACGCACTCGATGAGCGCATCGCGCGGCGGAATGCTATAGGCTAGACCGGGGTCGGGGGGAGCCGGGACGATGGGGATTTCGGGGGGAATTTCGCGGGGAATTTCGCGGGGAATTTCGCGGGGGATTTTGCGCGAGCCGCTGCGGGAATGCAGCCTGCCGGCGGCGCTCGAGGCGATGGGGGAGCGCTGGTCGTTCCTGATCCTGCGCGCGGCGTTCAACGGGCTGCATCATTTCGAGGAATTCCAGGCCGAGCTCGGCATCGCGCGCAACATCCTGGCGAACCGGCTCGCGCGGCTGGTCGAGCACGGGATCCTCGCGCGGCGGCCCTTGCCCGAGGATCGCCGCAAGATCGCCTATGGCCTGACCGAGAAGGGCTTTGTGCTGCTGCCGACGATGATCGCGCTGCGGCAATGGGGCGAGCGGTGGGAGACGCGGATTCCGGCCTTCCCGATCCTGGTCGACGCGCGCGACCGGCAGCCGATCGAACAGGTCGCGGTGCGCGCGCATGACGGCCGCGTGCTGGGCCGGGGCGAGCTGATCTGGGCGCTGCCGGGGGAGATCGGCGCGCAGGACTGAGCGGTCAGGCGGGGGTGGCGAGCCGCGCGATATGGTCGCGGATCGCGGGCGGCAGGGGTGCGGGGCGGCCGGTCGCGAGATCGACATGGACGCTGACCATCATGATCACGGTGTGGAGCGCGCCGGTATCGGCATGCGTCAGCTCGATCCGCTTGGTGAGGCTCGACGTGCCGACCCGCTCGATCCGGACATGCGCCGCGATCGTGTCGCCGAGGCGGAAGGGCGCGAGATAGTCGATCTCCGTGCGGCGGACGTTGAATTCGGTGTCGTCCCAGCCGGGCACCGCGGCGGCGATCCCGCTCCAGTCCCAGAAGTCGGTGATCGCGACATCGGCATATTCGAGATAGCGCGAGTTGAAGACGATCTTCTGCCCGTCGATCTCGGCGTAGCGGACGCGCAGGGTGGTGGAGAAGGCGAAGCCGGGGCGGGTCATGGCTGGGGGATGGCTGGGGCGGGGGGTGGCGTCAACCTTTCGGGGGGGTGCGGCCACCCGCTTCGTCATCCCCGCGGAGGCGGGGATCCATAGGCTATGCGGGTGCTGCTGGACTCACGGGCGTTCGCCAGTCTGGATCCCCGCGTGCGCGGGGATGACGGTTTGGGGTGGGGCTGCTGCTCTTCCCGCCGTCATCCTGGACTTAATCCGGGACCCGGAGCCACGGGCGGAGTGCTGCTTGGCTCTGGGTCCTGACGTTCGTCAGGATGACGGCTGGGGGCGGCGGGTCAGCCGGCGCCCTGGGCGGGGGTGTTGACGCCCATGCTCTGGAGGTAGCGCTTCACGTTGCGCGCGGCCTGGCGGAGGCGTTGTTCGTTTTCGACCATCGCGATGCGGACATAGCCCTCGCCATTCTCGCCATAGCCGACGCCGGGCGCGACCGCGACGTGCGCGTGGGTGAGGAGCTGCTTGGTGAATTCGAGGCTGCCGAGATGCGCGAGCGCGGGCGGGAGCGGCGCCCAGGCGAACATCGAGGCGCGCGGCGAGGGGATGTCCCAGCCGGCGCGGCCGAAGCTTTCGACCAGCACGTCGCGGCGCTTGTGATAGAGCTCGCGGTTGCGCGCGACGATGTCCTGCGGGCCGTTCAGGGCGGCGCAGGCGGCGGCCTGGATCGGGGTGAAGGCGCCGTAGTCGAGATAGCTCTTCACCCGGCTCATCGCCGCGATCAGCGTCTTGTTGCCGACCGCGAAGCCGATCCGCCAGCCCGCCATCGAATAGGTCTTGCTGAGCGAGGTGAACTCGATCGCGATGTCCTTGGCGCCCTTGACCTGGAGGATCGAGGGGGTCGGATTGCCGTCGTAATAGAGCTCGGAATAGGCGAGGTCGGAGATGATCCAGACCTTGTTCTCCTTCGCCCACGCGACGAGCCGTTCGTAGAAGGCGAGGTCGACGGCTTCCGCGGTCGGGTTGGACGGATAGTTGACGACGAGGATCGACGGGCGCGGCACGGTGAACGCCATCGCGCGCTCGAGGCTCTCGAAATAGGCGTCGTCGGGGGTGGTCGGCACCGCGCGGATCGTCGCGCCGGCGATGATGAAGCCGAAGGTGTGGATCGGATAGGAGGGGTTGGGCGCGAGCACGACGTCGCCGGGCGCGGTGATCGCGGTGGCGAGGCTGGCGAGCCCTTCCTTCGATCCCATCGTCACGACGACCTCGGTCTCGGGATCGACGTCGACGCCGAAGCGGCGGCCATAGTAATTGGCCTGCGCCTTGCGGAGGCCGGGGATGCCGCGCGACTGCGAATAGCCGTGCGCGCCGGGCTTGCTGGCGACCTCGACGAGCTTGGCGATGACGTGATCGGGGGGCGGCAGGTCGGGATTGCCCATGCCGAGATCGATAATGTCCTCGCCGCCCGCCCGCGCCGCCGCCCGCATCGCGTTCACTTCGGCGATGACATAGGGTGGCAGGCGTTTGATGCGGTAGAAATCGTCGGACATGATCGGCCCCGAGCTGGAGGAAGGGGTGCTGTACCGTATGCCGCGGGGGGCGTCATCCACCGCGTTTGGGTTCTGGTGGGAAAGGTGGGGGGTGGAGGCGGCGTGCCCGCCCTTTGTCATCCCCGCGGAGGCGGGGATCCATAGTCTATGCGTTTGCCGATGAGTCGCGGCGTTTGCCAGTCTGGATCCCCGCCTTCGCGGGGATGACGGAAGGGGAGGATGGCTGGGTGCTTTCGCCGGGTGGGGGAGTGGGTTAGGCTTGGGCAAAAGGAGAGGTTGCCCATGTCCGAGACGCCGGGGATTGCCGCACCGACGCTGGCCGAGCTGCAGCACTGGACCTGGGTGATGGGGCGCGCGCAGCAGATGATGATGGCGCAGGGGCTCGATGCGATCACCGCGCCGCTCGATGCGGCGGTGCCGGAGGCGATGGTGGTGCCGGGGTTCAACGATCCGGCGACGCTTTCGCGGGTGCGCGATTTCTGGCGGGACGGCTTTGCCTTGTGGCAGCAGATGCTGGTGCCCGCGGGGGGCGGCGCGGCGCCGCAGCCCGAGCCCGGGCCCGCGACCGACAAGCGATTCAAGGCGGCGCAGTGGCGCGAGCCCGTGTTCGACCTGATCCGGCAGAGCTACCAGACGATCGGCGACCAGATGCTGCGCAGCGTCGACGCGGTCGAGGGGCTGGAGCCGCGGCAGAAGGAGCAGCTGCGCTTTGCGACGCGCGGCTTCGTCGACGCGATGAGCCCGACCAATTTCGCGCTGACCAATCCCGAGGTGATCGAGAAGACGATCGAGACGCGCGGCGCCAACCTGTTGCAGGGGCTGCAGAACATGATGGCGGACATCGGCCGCGGGCAGCTGACCCACACCGCGCAGGGCAGTTTCGAGCTGGGCCGCAACCTGGCGATGACGCCGGGCAAGGTCGTGCTGCGCACGCCGCTCTACGAGCTGATCCACTATGCGCCGACCACCGAGCGGGTGCAGGCGACCCCGCTGGTGATCTTTCCGCCGTGGATCAACCGCTTCTACATCCTCGACCTGAACCCCGAGAAGAGCTTCATCCGCTGGGCGGTCGAGCAGGGCCTGAGCGTCTTCATGGTGTCGTGGAAGTCCGCGGATGCGAGCATGAAGGACGTGATCTGGGACGATTATGTCGCCGCGCAGATCGAGGCGATCGAGACGGTGCGGAGCCTGCTCGAGGTGCCCGCGGTGCATACGATCGGCTATTGCGTGGCGGGGACGACGCTGGCCGCGACGCTGGCGGTGCTGAGCGCGCGGGGGCAGGCGGACCGCGTCGCGAGCGCGACGTTCTTTACGGCGCAGGTCGATTTCGCGGATGCGGGCGAGCTCGCGCATTTCATCGACGACGAGCAGATCGCGCTGCTCGGCACGCTGTCGCCCGAGGGGTTTCTCGACGGGCGCTACATGGCGGCGACGTTCAACCTGCTGCGCGGGCGCGACCTGATCTGGAACTACGTCACCAACAACTATCTGCTCGGCAAGGACTATGTGCCGTTCGACCTGCTCCACTGGAACGGCGACACGACCAATTTGCCGGCGAAATGGCACAAGGCCTATCTGACCGACCTGTACCGCGACAATCTGCTGGTCGAGCCGGGCGCGATGGTGGTGGACGGCACGCCGGTCGACCTCGGCCGTGTGACGACGCCGGCCTATGTCCAGGCGGGGCGCGAGGATCATATCGCGCCCGCGGCGAGCGTGTGGAAGCTGACGACCGCGCTGTCGGGGCCGGTCCGCTTCGTGCTGGCGGGGTCGGGGCATATCGCCGGCGTGGTCAACCCGCCCGCCGCGGGGAAATATCAATATTGGACGCTGGATCCGGCCAGCACCGACGCGCCTTCGAGCCTCGACGCGTTCGTCGCCGCGGCGGTCGAGACCAAGGGGAGCTGGTGGCCCGACTGGGTCGCGTGGCTGCGCGCCATGGGGGACGAAACGGTCGCGGCGACGGGGGCGCGGATCCCCGGCGAAGGGGCGCTGCCCGCGCTTGGCGAGTCGCCGGGAGACTATGTGCGGATGCGGTGAGCGCAGGCCGCCTCGAGCGCCCGTTAACCAACACGTTGAATCGGGGAATATATTGCACTGCACAATGGCGATTGTCGGGGCGTTGCAACTGTGATATATTGCGACGCAACACGATAAGGCGGGGGCAGATGTGATGCGGGGGTCTGGTTCGAAGTCGGGCGATCGCGGGACGGTCAAATCCGTCGCGCCGGCGCGAGCCAAGCGAGTCGCCAAGCCCGTCGCGCTGCCCCCGGCCGAGATGGGCGCGGCGGTTGAGACGGCCCCGGTCGCGGAGCCTACCCCGATCGTCGAGCCGGCTCCGGCAGCCGTGCAAGCCCTCGAAATCGCACCGCCCGAGACCGCGCCCGTCGCGCCTCCCGAGACTGTGCCCGAGACGGCAGTCGCTGCGGTCGAGGGGGCGGCGGGGATCGCTGCGGCGGACATCGCCGCGCAGCCCGCAAGCCCCGACGAGCCGCAGCTCGCCGCGTCCGACGACGCGCAGCCCGCAAACACCGAAGACGCGCAGCCCGCCGTAACCGGCGTCGCGGTGCCGCTTGCAACACCCGTTTCGACACCAGCAGACATCGTCGTTCCCGTCGGAGCGGCGCGTACAGGAAAGGATGGCATGATGAATTTCGACACCGGCACGATCGAAAAGACCCAGGCAATGTTCGCCGACCTCTCGACCCGCGCGAAGGGCGCGATGGAGAAGAGCGCGGCCGCGTTCGAGGACGCCAATGCGTTCGCCAAGGGCAATATCGAGGCGATCGTCGAATCGTCGAAGATCGCCGCCAAGGGCGCCGAGACGCTGGGGCATGAGGTTTCGGCCTATGCCAAGGCGTCGTTCGAGGGCGCGACCGAGGCGATGAAGACGCTCGCCGCGGCCAAGTCGCCGACCGAGTTCATGAAGTTGCAGGGCGATTACATGCGCACCGCGTTCGACACGCTGATCGCGGACAGCGCGCGTTCGACCGAGATGATGATGAAGATGGCGGGCGAGATCACGCAGCCTCTGTCCAACCGGGTCGCGATCGCGACCGAGAAGATGAAGATCGCCAACTGAGCCGGTGACCGGGGTCGGGCGCCGCGCGCGCCGCCTCCGGCCCGACGCGAGACGGGAGGGGCAGGCAGGGGATCCCTTGCCTGCCCCTTTTGCGTGTCGCTTGTGCCTGGCCCTTTTGTCGGGCCCTTTTGCCGGGCCTCATAGGTTGCCCTTTTAGCGGGCGGGGCTTGCTCTTCGACCATCAGGTGCCATATTTTCACGTCATGGCGCTGACACCGAAAATACTGGTTCCGATGACGATGACCGAGCGACGCTATAGCCGTGTTGAAGACGGGATCCGTGCCGAAGACGGGAATTCCGACGGCACCGGGGATTCCGGCGGCAACGACCGGGGCAATGTCGGCATCGCGACCAAGACGCGGTCGCGCACCAAGCAGCCGACGCCGTACCGCGTGCTGATGCTCAACGACGATTACACGCCGATGGAATTCGTCGTGCTGTGCCTGCAGCGCTTCTTCCGCATGGACATGGAGGCGGCGACGCGGGTGATGCTGCACGTCCACCAGAAGGGCGTCGGCGTGTGCGGGACGTTCAGCTACGAGGTCGCCGAGACCAAGGTCAGCCAGGTGATGGATTTCGCGCAGCAGAACCAGCACCCGTTGCAGTGCACGCTCGAAAAGGCCTGATCGCGAGGCTTTAAGGGGCGCGTCGGGGGCTGGGGCCCCGCCGGGCCAGGGTTGTCAGCGCGCGGGCGGGAGCCAGCGCAGGTCGAGACCGTCGAACCGGTTCACGTAATTGGCGGCACGCAGCAGCGCGGTCTCGTCGGTGAACGACACGCGGCCAGCACCGCGCGCGATCAGCCCGTCCTCCTCGAGCTGGCGCAGCATGCGGTTGACATGGACCGCGGTCAGCCCGGTCGCGTCGCCAATCTCCTCCTGCGTGAGCGGCAGCGCGAAATCGGTGGTCGCGGCCTGTCCGGTCAGCCGGATGCGGTTGCGGATCTCGAGCAGCAGCGCAGCGACGCGGACCTTGGCCGAGGTCCGGCCGAGCGCGGCGAGCCGGTCGGTCAGCGCGACCTTTTCCATCTGGTTCATCACCATGATGACCGCAGCGAGCCGCGGATGTTCGGTCAGCAGCCCGGCCATCAGCGTCCGGTCGAACGGGCAGACGGTCAGGTCGGTCATCGCGACGATCGTCTCGGGCGAGTCGCGATAGACCAAAGCCGAGACCGCGAGCATGTCGCCGGGAAACAGGAAGCGCAGGATCTGGCGGCTGCCGTCGTCGAGCAGGACATAGCTCATCGCCATGCCGCGCTGGAGGATGAAGAGCTCGGCCATCGGGTCGTGCTCGCGCAGCAGGATAGTGCCGCGGCGCAGGTCGCGCGGGCGCTCCTCGAGGCGCGTCAGTGCCGTCGTCTCGCTCTCGGTCAAGGTGATGTAATCGCCGAGACGTTCGGCGAAGCAACTGTGCGGCACTGTGATCGGCTCCCCGTCGTTGCTCCACAGAGCAAACCCCCCGATTTTACGCATTAAAGTCGATCAATAGGGCCGGTATGAGCCGCATTTGGTTGACCGCCAAGCGCGCCTGCGGACGCAGGCCCGCCACGCGGCCGGGCTTGCGCGGATCGTGCGGGGCGATAGACAGCCGGGGATGGACCGTATTCTCATTCGCGGCGGCAACCGCCTGACCGGGCGCCTGCCCATTTCCGGCGCGAAGAACGCCGCGCTCACGCTGATGCCCTGCGCATTGCTGACCGAGGAGCCGCTGACGCTGCGCAATTTGCCGCGGCTGGCCGACGTCGACGGGTTCGGGCATCTGCTCAACCAGCTGGGCGCGTCGACCGCGATCCAGGGGACGCGGCCTGAGGATTTCGGGCGGGTGATGACGATCCGCGCGGGCAACCTGACCTCGACCGAGGCGCCCTACGACATCGTGCGGAAAATGCGTGCGTCGATCCTCGTGCTCGGGCCGCTGCTCGGGCGCGGCGGCGAGGCGACGGTGTCGCTGCCCGGCGGCTGCGCGATCGGCAACCGGCCGATCGACCTGCATCTGCGCGCGCTCGAGGCGATCGGCGCCGAGCTGGAGATGGCAGCGGGCTATGTGAAGGCGACCGCGCCAGGCGGACGGCTGACGGGTGGGCGCTATCGCTTCCCGATCGTGTCGGTCGGCGCGACCGAGAATGTCGTGATGGCGGCGGTGCTCGCGCGCGGGACCAGCGTGATCGAGAATGCCGCGCGCGAGCCCGAGATCGTCGACCTGTGCCGCTGCCTCGTCGCGATGGGCGCGTCGATCGACGGGATCGGCACCGAGACGCTGACGATCGAGGGTCGCGACCGGCTGCACGGCGCGACCTATGCGGTGATGCCCGACCGGATCGAGGCGGGCAGCTATGCCTGCGCCGCGGCGATCACCGGCGGCGACCTCGAGCTGACCGGCGTGACCGCGTCGGACATGGGCGCGACGCTCGACGCGCTGGTCGAGGCGGGGGTGAGCGTCACCCCGACCAAGGACGGCATCCGCGTCGCGTCGGACGGGCATCTCCAGCCGCTGACGCTGTCGACCGCGCCCTATCCGGGCTTTGCGACCGACATGCAGGCGCAATTCATGGCGATGCTGTGCAAGGCGGACGGCGCGAGCGTGCTGACCGAGACGATCTTCGAGAACCGCTACATGCACGTGCCCGAGCTGGCGCGGATGGGCGCGGACATCCAGGTGCGCGGGCGCACCGCGGTGGTGCGCGGCGTCGACAAGCTGGTCGGCGCGCCGGTGATGGCGACCGACCTGCGCGCGTCGATGAGCCTGATCCTGGCGGGGCTCGCGGCGGATGGGGAGACGTCGGTCGGGCGGGTGTATCATCTCGACCGGGGGTATGAGCGGCTCGAGGAGAAGCTGAGCGCGGTTGGTGCGGATATCGAGCGGGCCAGCGACGGGTGAGGTTTGGGGGGCTGTGTGCCCCTCTTCCGTTATCCTGAGGGACGTCGGGAGCCAGAGCCGTGAAGCGCGGCGCCTGTAACCCTGGATCCTGACTTTCGTCAGGATGACGGGAAGGGGTGGCGGGTGCCGCGCGTCAGGCGATGCGGTCGGGGACTTCGGCGGCGTCGTGTTCGATCGTCGTGGCGGGGGCGACGGCTTCCCAGGGGAAGACGAACCAGTCCTTGGTGTCGCGGCGGTCGATCGTGCGCGCGGTGTAGTCGATGCGTTCGGCGGAGCTGAGATTGTCGATCAAAGTCGCGAAGCGGATCGCGCCGGGCGTCGCGCCCGCGGCGGCGAGCGCGGTGCGCAGATGCGTGATCGTGCGGCCGGAGTCGTTGATGTCGTCGAGGAAGAGCAGGCGCTCGCCCGACTGGGTGCGCGCGGCGAGCTTGACGAGCGGCTGGTCGGCGAAATCCTCGACCTGGCTCGAATAGTCGACCGAGAGCGTGGGCAGGCCGATCGCGTGGCTGAGGAAGACCGCGGGGACGAGACCGCCGCGGCCGATGCCGATGATGAAATCGGGAGTCCAGTCGGCGTCCGCGCGCAGCTGGGCGGCGAGGGTGTGGATCGCGGCGACGAAGTCGTCCTGCGGGATGGGGGTGAAGATCGGCATCCGTTGCGCTTTAACGGGTGGGGGGCGCGGGGGCCAGCCGGTGTTCGGTGGGGGCGGGTTTGCCGGGCTCTGGGTCCTGACTTTCGTCAGGATGACGGGGGGAAGGCGGGGCTCCTAGTCCGGGTGTTTCCCCGCGAAGGCGGGGACCCAGTCTGGGCTCCCGCCTTCGCGGGAGAACAAGGTTAGTCTCAGATCGCTTCGAGGGCTTGCGTGAAGTCGGCGATCAGGTCGTCGGCATCCTCGACGCCGATCGAGATGCGCACCAGGTTATCGGTGATGCCCAAAGCCTGCTTGCGCGCGTCGGGGACCGAGAGGTGAGTCATGCCGGCGGGGTGGCTGGCGAGCGTTTCGGTGCCGCCGAGCGAGACCGCGAGTTTGGCGATCTTGAGCGCGTCGAGGAAGGCGAAGCTCTCGCGCTCGCCGCCTTTCAGGTAGAGCGAGAAGGTCGAGCCGCCGCCGGTGCAGTGGCGGCGATAGATGTCGGCCTGACGCTCGGCGCCGGGCTCGTCGGCGAGGAAGCCGAGATAGCCGACGCGCTCGACCTTGGGGTGATGCCGCAGATAGGCGCAGACCTTGGCCGCATTCTCGCCCGCGCGGCTCATGCGGAGTTCGAGCGTCTCGAGGCTGCGCAGCAGCATCCACGCGGTGTTGGGATCGGTGATCGTGCCGATCGTGTTGCGCATCGTCCGGATCGTGTTGATGTGCGCCTTGGTGCCGAGCACGCCGCCCGCGACGAGATCCGAATGGCCGCCGACATATTTGGTCAGCGAATAGACGACGATGTCCGCGCCGTGCTTGAGCGGCTGGAACCAGAGCGGTCCGAGGAAGGTGTTGTCGATCGCGATCGGCGGCTTCTCGTCACCAAAGATCGCGTCGCGGCTGGCGGCGACCGCCTCGACATCGACCAGCGCGTTGGTCGGGTTGGCGGGGCTTTCGAGATAGATGAGCGCGACATTGCCGGTCGCGGCCTCGGTCATCACCGCGTCGATCTCCTCGCGCGTGGCGCCGGCGGGGAAGTCGAGCCACTTGACCCCGAACTTGCCGAGCACGCGGCCGATCAACGTCTCGGTCGCGGCGTAGAGCGGTCCCGAATGGACGATCGTGTCGCCGGGCTTGACCATCGCGAGGAACAAGGTGGCGATCGCGGACATGCCGGACGAGAAGGCGAGCGCGTCCTCGGCCTCTTCCCAGACGCCGAGGCGATCCTCGAGGATCTCCTGGTTGGGGCCGTTGAAGCGCGAATAGACGAGGCCCTCGGCACCGCCCGGACGCTTGCCGGTGACGCCCTCGAAATGGCGCTTGCCCGCGGCGGCGTTGGGGAAGACGAAGGTCGAGGTGAGGAAGATCGGGGGTTTCAGCGAGCCTTCCGACAGCGACGGGTCGTAACCATGGCCCATCATCAGCGTCGAGGGTTTCAGCTTGCGGCCGCCGATCTTCTCGACCTCGGGCTTGGGGGCGACGCGCGCGGCGACGCCGGTCAGGTCGGCTTCGGTCTCGGCGGGCATGCCGGTGGGGGTCGGGGTATCGGACATTCTGGGCTCCTGCATGACCCGTCTGGTGCGGGCCGATGCGGCGAGCCTAGCGATGCGCAGCCGGTTTGGGGAGGCGTCAGAGGCCGATGATACTGATCTGGCGACCATAAGTGGGTTCGCCGCGATGGGTCGCACGGCGATAGCTGAAGAAGGCGTCGTCTTCGGCATAGGTGTCGCGGCCGAGCGCCTCGACCCGGCCGACCCCCGCGGCGGCGAGGCGGTTGACGACATAGGCCTCGAGATCGAACTGGTAATGGTCGGTGCGGGCATCCGCGAAGAAGCGTTCGTTCTCGGGATCGGCCTCGCAGAAGCGGCGGAGGAAGCCGGTGTCGACCTCGTAGCTGGCGCGCGCGATGCACGGGCCGACCGCGGCGACGATCCGGTCGCGGCGCGCGCCGATCGCCTCCATCGCGAGCAGGGTGGCGTCGGTGACGCCGCCGAGCGCGCCCTGCCAGCCGGCATGCGCGGCGCCGACGATCCCCGCCTCGCTGTCGGCGAACAGGACGGGCGCACAGTCCGCAGTGAGGATGCCGAGCGCGAGCCCGGGGCGGTCGGTGACGAGCGCGTCGGCGCGCGGGCGGAATGTGTCGTCGACGGGGGCGGTGATCGTCACCGCCTCCGCCGAGTGGATCTGGTAGAGGCCGACGAGCTGCGCAGCGGGGAGGACGGCGTCGGTCGCGCGGCGGCGGTTTTTGGCGATCGCCGTGGGGGAGTCGTCGGAGCCGGTGCCGGTGTTGAGGCTGGCATAGGCACCGGTCGAGACTCCGCCGGTGCGGGTGAGGAAGCCGTGGGGGATGGGGGCGAGCGATTTTGCGCGGATGGGGGTGGGGGTCTGGGCGGGGGTCATGCGCGTGGGTCCTGTCTGTCGTCGAGCACCACCCCGGCGAAGGCCGGGGCCCAGTTGGGGGACGGTTGTAACGGGGGGTGGCGCTTCATTACCGGGGACGTGCCAACTGGGCCCCGGCCTTCGCCGGGGTGGGGGTTGGGTGGGGTTTGACGCGCCGCGTCACAGGGGCAGGCGGAGGATGCGGTCGTCGTCGGCTTTTTCGCCGACCATGAAGACGTAGCGGCCGATCTCGGTGAAGCCGTAGCGCTGGTAGAAGCGGTGGGCGCGGTGGTTGTCGACATAGACGCTGAGGATCATCTCGGTCCGGGCCTCGGCGCGCGCGGTGGCGAGCGCCCAGTCCATCAGCGCGGGGCCGACGCCGGCGCCGTGCTGGTCGGCGCGGACATAGAGCTGGTAGAGCTCGACCGCGGTGGCGGGCCAGTCGCCGGGGAAAGCGACCGGGCCGGTCTTGGCGAAGCCGATGATCGCACCCTCGTCGAGCGCGACATGGATGCGGAAGGCGGGGTCGCCGATCTGCGACGGCAGGCCCTGCGGTCCGAACGCCTGGTCGAGGAAGGCGGCAAGATCCTGCGGGCGGTAGAGCGTGCCGAACGTCTCGGTGAACGACGCGCGCGCCATGGCGGCGAGCGCGGGGCCGTCGGCGGGGCGCGCGTCGCGATAGGTGATCATGCGAAGGCGGCCGGGTTGGGCCAGCCGGGCGACGTGATCGCGAGCGCTTTGAAGAGGCTGCCCATGTCGTCCATCAGCCGGCGGCGGTCGGCGGCGAGCGCCTCGGCGCGGTCGGGCGACGCCTTGGCGAGTGCTGACGTGCGCGTGTCGATGCCGAGACCGCCGAGCAGGTCGCGCTGTGCGACGGGGCCCCAGGCGACCGCGCCATCGGCCTGCGCGGCGGCGGCGAGCGTGGTGAAATCGACATGCGCGGTCAGGTCGTGCTCGCCGGGCGATTCGAACGGGTTGGCGAAGGCGTGCGCGCGGACCGCCTGGAGCGTGTCGCCGAGCGCGGGGCCTTCATAGCCGTAATCGACCGCGAGCAACGCGCCGCCCTGTGCGACGAGGCGTTTGGCGAGCGCGCGAACGATGCCGACCGCGGCGGGGGCGGTCTCGAGGATCGATCCGGCGGGCGCGTTGCGGAAGGGCTCGGGGATGACGGCGTCGGGCAGCGGCTTGCCCGCGATCGGGAGGAACAGCAGGTCCTGCGCGGCGACGAGGCGTTCGTGCCAGGCGTCCTCGCGTTTCAGCAACTGGCGGATCGGCAGCGCGTCGAAGAATTCGTTCGCGACGACGATCAGCGGGCGATCGGTCGGCAGCGTGTCGATGGCGTCGTGCCAGGTCGCGGCGGGGACGCGCTCGGCCTGCGCGGTGCGGAGCGCGGGGCTGGTCTCGACGAAATGGACGGGGGGCGTAAGGCCGGCCTTGGCCATCGCGCGCAAGGCGTCGGCGGCGAGCGTGCCGCGGCCGGGGCCGAGCTCGACCCAGGCGACGTCCGGGCGGCCGGCGCGGTCCCACAGGTCGGCGCACCACAGGCCGAGGAGCTCGCCGAACATCTGGCTGATCTCGGGCGCGGTGGTGAAGTCGCCGGTCGCGCCGAGCGGGTCGCGGGTCGCGTAATAGTGCGCGTTGGCGGCGGCCATGTACTGCGCGACGGGGACGGGGCCGGCGAGGGTGATCGCGCGGGCGAGGCGTTCGGGGAGGGCGGTGTCGGGGGTGGTGTCAGTCATCATGTACTTCTCTACCTCCCCGGCGGAGGCCGGGGCCCAGTTGGGAGACAGTGATGACGCGGGGCAGCACGCTCGTCACCTGGGCCTTCCCAACTGGGCCCCGGCCTTCGCCGGGGTGAGGGTGAGGGTGGTGTCCGTTACGCGACGCTCTGCGCGCCGGCGATGGATTCGACGCGGATGCGGCGGCGGGCGGCGGTGAGGATCAGGAAGAGGCCGCCGAGGATCATCGGGACGCAGAGCCACTGGCCCATGTGGAGCCCGGTCTTCTCGGCAAAGGCGCGCAGCTGCGAATCGGGTTCGCGGAAGAATTCGACGGTGAAGCGCGCGAGGCCGTAGCCGAGCACGAACAGCCCGACGAGCTTGCCCGGGTCATAGCGCGCCTTGGTCTTCCAGAAGGCGAACCAGAGGAGGGCGAAGAGCGCGAGGCCTTCGAGCCCGGCCTCGTAGAGCTGGCTCGGATGGCGGGCGGGCTCGATCATGCCGAAGGGGACGGTGCGCGCGAAGACGATGCCCCAGGCGACGTCGGTCGGCTTGCCCCAGAGCTCGCCGTTGACGAAATTGGCGAGCCGCCCGAAGAACAGCCCGAACGGCACGCAGCAGGCGATATAGTCGTGGACGCGCAGCCAGTTGAGCTTGTGCTTGCGCGCGAACAGGATCAGCCCGAGCGACACGCCGATGACGCCGCCGTGGAACGACATGCCGCCATCCCAGAGCCGGAGGATGCGCAACGGGCGCAGGATCATCTCGGGCGCGTAGAACAGCACATAGCCGAGCCGCCCGCCGAGGATGATGCCGAGCGTCGCGTAGAAGACGAGGTCGTCGGCATGACGCCGCGCCATCGGTGCGCCGGGCTGGGCGAGCAGTTTCAGCAGATACCACCAGCCGAGCAGGATCCCGCCGATATAGGCAAGGCTGTACCAGCGCAGCGTGAAGAAGCCGATCGAGAAGACGTCGGGGTGGAGCCCCAAATCCTCGAACCGGATATGTTGGCCCGTAGCGGGGCTAGGCAGGCCGCCGGCTACGGCGGCTAAGGTCGACAGGATCAATGGCTTTTCCCCACGCGTTCGCGCCTGCATAATGAGCGGTGACGATAAGACCAAGGCGATAAGACCGGGGTCGTCGTAGCAATGGGAGAGCGAGATGCGGACCGAGCTAGACGCGGCGATGGATTCGACGATGGCGGCGCTGACCGCGCCCGGGGGGATGCTCGGGCTCGGATCGATCGAGCGGTTCGGCGTGACGCTGCCGACGATCGCCGTCGCGCCGCCCGCGCTCAACGCCTATTTCGCGCATTATGCCGGCGAGCACCGCGACCAGGTGTTCCTGGTCGCAGGCGACGAGCGGCTGACCTTCGCCGAGGTCGAGGACGCCGCCGAGCGCGTCGCCTGCGCGCTGGTGTCCGCGCACGGCATCCAGCGCGGCGACCGGATCGGCATCGCGATGCGCAATTCGCCGTCGTGGATCGTGCTGTACATGGGCATCATCATGGCCGGCGGGGTCGCGACTTTGCTGAACGGCTGGTGGCAGTCGGACGAGCTGGAGGCGGCGATCCGCGACGTCGACTGCAACATGGTGTTCGCCGATCCGCCGCGCGTGAAGCGGCTGGCGCAGATCGCCGGGCTGGCGACGCCGGTGATCGGGATCGACGATACGCTGCCGCTGCGAATCGCGCTCGACGTGCTGCTGAAGGAGGACCCGGTCGGCGTCGCGCTGCCGCCGCTGGGGCCCGACGACCATGCGACGATCCTGTTCACGAGCGGGTCGACCGGCCAGTCGAAGGGCGCGCTGTGCGATCACCGCGCGATCATCCAGGCGATCTTCAACTATCTGGGGCAGGCGATGATGATGCTCGGCATCGCCACCGCGCAGGGCAATCCGCCGGTCGGCCAGCCGGTCACGCTGCTGACGATCCCGCTGTTCCACATCACCGGCGAGGTGCCGGTGTTCCTGCAGAGCTTCGCGATGGGGCGCAAGCTGGTGCTGATGCCCAAATGGGATGCGCGCGAGGCGATGCGGCTGATCGAGGCGGAGGGCGTGACCTATTTCGTCGGCGTGCCGCTGATGAGCTTCGAGATCCTCAACCACCCCGATCGCGGCGACTATGACCTGTCGACGGTGACCGACTTCGCCGCAGGGGGCGCGCCGCGGCCGGTCGAGCATGTCCGGCGGCTGGGCGAGGAGATGGGCGGCAGCGCGCCGCTGATCGGTTACGGGCTGACCGAGACCAATGCGGTGGGGACGGGCAACTGGCGGAGCAATTATATTGCCAAGCCCAATTCGGCGGGGCGGGCGAGCGCGCCGCTGGTCGATCTGGCGATCCTCGACGATGACGGCCGCAAGCTAGACGTCGGCGTGCGCGGCGAGGTGGGCATCCGCAGCGTGTGCAACTTCAAGGAATATTGGAACCGGCCCGAGGCGACCGCGGCGGCGTTCACCGCGGACGGCTATTTCCGGACGGGGGATATCGGGTTTCTCGACGAGGACGGCTATCTGTTCATCGTCGACCGCAAGAAGGACATCATCATCCGCGGCGGCGAGAATATCTCGTGCCAGGAGGTCGAGGCGGCGCTGTACCAGAACCCCGCGGTGGCGGAGGCGGCGGTGTTCGGGCTGGCGGACGAGCGGTTCGGCGAGGTGCCGGGCGCGGTGGTGGTGCTGCAGGAGGGCGAGACGCTGACGCCCGACGATCTGTGCGCGTTCCTCCACCAGCATATCGCGGCGTTCAAGGTGCCGCAGCGGGTCTGGATCGCCGACGCGCCGCTGCCGCGGCTGGGGACGGAGAAGATCGACAAGGTGACGATCCGGGAGCGGTATCGGGGGATGGTCTGAGGGGGTGCCTTCGGCCGGCGGGGCGTCGGCCGGGGTGGCGTTCGGGGCTCTGGATCCTGACTTTCGTCAGGATGACGGACGGAGCGAGGCACCGGCACGCCCACCCACTCCCGTCATCCTGACGAAAGTCAGGACCCAGGGCCCAGCGGCGTTGCGTCCTGTTACCCTGGGTCCCGACGTTCGTCGGGATGACGGAGGGGGTTGAGGGGCGGACGGATGACCCACCCACTCCCGTCATCCTGACGAACGTCAGGATCCAGAGCCCAGCAGCGTTGTGGCCTGTTACCCTGGGTCCCGACTTTCGTCGGGATGACGGGAGGGGGATGAGGTGCGGGCGGATGATCCAATCCTTTCGTCGGGATGACGGGTGGGGGGTGGTGCGCGCTCCCCGCTCCCCGCATCCGGCGGTTTGCGGCGCCTTCACCGCGGGGGGGAGACGGGGTAGGGGCGCGGGATGATCAGTCGGCGGGGGATTTTGGCGGGGGGCGGCGTGGGGATCGGGCTGGTCGTCGCCTGGGGGCTGTGGCCGCGTGATTATGCGCCGACGCTGGTGGCGGATCCGGGGGAGAGTGCGTTCGGGGCGTGGCTGAAGATCGGCAGCGACGGGCATGTCACGGTCGCGGTGCCGCAGGCCGAACACGGGCAGGGCGTCTATACCGCACTCGCGCAGATCGTCGCGGACGAGCTGGGCGCGGACTGGCGGACGGTGGGGGTCGAGCCTGCGCCGCTCAACCCGCTCTATGCCAACCCGGTCGGGCTGAACGCGCTCTTCGAGGGGATGCCGGGCGTGGTTCCCACAGCGGTCGCAGGCCCCGCGCCGATGCTGACCGCGGGATCGAGTTCGGTGCGGATGTTCGAGGCGGCGTGCCGGAGCGCGGGCGCGGCGGCGCGGGTGCTGTTGTGCAAGGCGGCGGCGCGGCGCTGGGACGCGGACTGGGCGGACTGCCGGACCGAGGCGGGGTTCGTCGTTCAGGGCACGCGGCGAATCCGCTTCGCCGCGCTGGCCGAGGACGCCGCGCGCGAGACCTTGCCCGAGGAGCCTGGCATCGGCGGGCCGGGCGCGGGGGCGCTCGCGGGGCGGTCGGTGCCGCGGATCGACACGCCTGCCAAGGTCGACGGATCCGCCAATTTCACCGGCGACGTCCGCCTGCCCGACATGGTCCATGCGGCGATCCGGCAGGGACCGGTCGGCGACAGCCGGCTGATCGGGGTCGACCGCGCCGCCGCGGACCGCGTGCGCGGCGTCCTGCAGATCGTCGAGACGCCGGCCTGGGTCGCGGCGGTGGCGACGACCGGCTGGGCGGCGCAGCAGGCGCTGTCCGCGATGGCGCCGCGCTTCGCGACGCGGGGGCCGCTGGTCGACAGCGGGACGATCGCCGCCGCGCTCGACGCCGCGTTCGAGACGCCGGGGGCGACGATGGCGCAGACCGGGGAGATCGGCACGCTGCTCGACGGGGCGGGGGTGGTGACCGCGGCCTACCGCGTCGCGCCCGCGGTGCATGCGGCGATCGAGACGCGCAGCGCGACCGCGGCATACCGCGACGGGATCCTGGAGCTGTGGCTGCAGACTCAGGCGCCGGGGCCCGCGCGCGCGGCGGCGGCGCGCGCGGCGGGGCTCGACGAGGCGCAGGTGGTGATCCATCCGATGCCGGTCGGCGGGGCGTTCGGCGCCGCGCTGGGGCATGACGCGGCGGCGCAGGCGGCGGTGCTGGCGGTGCGGCTGAAGCGCCCGGTCAGCCTGGTCTGGTCGCGGGCCGAGGACCTGATGCACGACCGCTATCGTCCCGCGGCGGCGGCGCGGCTGGCGGCGCGACTCGATGCGCGTGGGCGGATCCTTGCCTGGCGCACGGCGATCGCGGCGCCCGCGACCGGCGCGGAGATCGCGGCGCGGGTGCTGCCGGGGATCGCGAGCCGCGCGGCGACCGCGCTGACCCGCGGCGATCCCCATGCGGTCGGCGGTGCGCTGCCCGCCTATGCGATCCCGGCGGTGGCGGTCGTGCATCATGCGGCCGAGATCGGCGTGCCGACGGGCGCGCTGCGCGGCGGCGCGCATGGCTATACCGCGTTCTTCACCGAGACGTTCGTCGACGAGCTCGCGCGGATCGCCGCGACCGAGCCGATGTCCTACCGGATCGGCATGCTGGGCGGCGGCGCGCGGCTGGCGCGGTGCCTGTCGACCGCGGCGTCGCTGGGCGGGTGGAATGGCGGCGTCCCCGGCAGCGGCCAGGGGATCGCGGCCCACGCCTTTCGCGGCAGTTTCATCGCGGTGCTGGCGGAGGCGCATCTCGGCGCGGACCGGCGGCCGGTGGTCGAGCGGCTGGTCGCGGCGGTCGATTGCGGGGTGCAGATCAACCCCGATCTGGTCCGCCAGCAGATCGAGGGCGGGCTGATCTTCGGGCTGGCGACCGCGCTGGGTGCGACGACCGGCTTCACGCGCAACCTGGCCGATGCGCGCGGCTTTGGCGACCTGCACCTGCCGCGGCTGGCGGACACGCCCGACATCACCGTCGAGCTGATCCGCAGCGACGAGGCGCCGGGCGGGGTCGGCGAGCTGGGCGTGCCTGCGGTCGCGCCGGCGATCGCCAACGCAATCTTCTCCGCAACGGGCTTTCGTCTGCGCGATTTGCCTTTAAGACCCTCGACATGACCCTGCCCCCCGACCATCCCGCGATTCCGAAGCCCCGGATCGGCGTCCTGCTGATGAACTTGGGGACGCCCGACGGCCCCGACGTGCGATCGGTCAAACGCTATCTCGGCGAATTCCTGTCGGATCGCCGCGTCGTCGAGATCCCGGCGATCGCGTGGCAGCCGATCCTGCGCGGCATCATCCTGAACACGCGGCCGAAGAAATCGGCGCATGCGTACAGCCAGGTGTGGCGCGAGGACGGATCGCCGCTCGCCGCGATCACGCGGTTGCAGGCGGCGGCGGTGAAGGATTCGTTCGGGCCCGAGGTGATGGTCGACTGGGCGATGCGCTATGGCCGGCCGGCGATCGCCGAGCGGCTGAGCGCGATGCAGGCCGCGGGCTGCGAGCGGATCCTGCTCGCGCCGCTCTATCCGCAATATTGCGCGGCGACGACCGCGACCGCCAACGACAAGGCGTTCGCGCATCTGGCGGGGCTGCGCTGGCAGCCCGCGCTGCGCACGCTGCCGCCTTATTATGACGATCCCTTGTATATCGATGCGCTGAAGACCGATCTCGAGACGTCGCTCGCCGCGCTCGATTTCGTCCCCGATGCGATCGTCGCGAGCTTTCACGGCATGCCCAAGCGGACGCTGGAGATGGGCGATCCCTATCATTGCCACTGCCAGAAGACCGCGCGGCTGCTGAGCGCAGCGATGGGGCGCGAGCTGACGGTCGCGTTCCAGTCGCGGTTCGGGCCGCAGAAATGGCTCGGGCCCGCGACCGACGAGACGCTGGTCGAACTGGCCAAGGCGGGGAAGACCAAGGTCGCGATCTTTGCGCCGGGCTTTTCGGCGGACTGTCTGGAAACGCTCGAGGAATTGTCGATTCGTGGGCGCGAGAGCTTCGAGGAGGCGGGCGGGAAGGACTTTGCCTATCTGCCGTGCCTGAACGACGGCCCCGCGGGGATCGCGATGCTCGAGCGGCTGCTCGCACGCGAGCTTGAAGGTTGGACGCGCCGCGGTTAGCCTCCGGTAAAACACGTATGGCGGGAGAGAAGGCATGGCACGCGTCGCGATCGTAACCGGGGGAACGCGTGGCATCGGCGAGGCGATCAGCCTTGCGCTGCAGAAGACCGGGCTGACCGTGGCGGCGACCTATGCGGGCAATGCCGAACGCGCCGAGGCGTTTGCCGCGCGGACGGGAATCGCGGTCTATCAATGGGACGTCGCGGATTACGACGCGTGCCAGGCGGGCTGTGCGAAGGTCGCGGCCGATCTGGGCGATGTCGACATCGTCGTGAACAATGCGGGCATCACGCGCGACGGCACGATCCTGAAGCTGAGCTATGACGACTGGAAAGCGGTGATCGACACCAATCTGGGCGGCTGCTTCAACATGGCCAAGGCGGTGTTCCCGGGCATGCGGACGCGCAAATGGGGGCGGATCGTCAATATCGGCTCGATCAACGGGCAGGCCGGGCAATATGGCCAGGTCAATTACGCGGCGGCGAAATCGGGCATCCACGGCTTCACCAAGGCGCTGGCGCAGGAGGGCGCGCGGGCCGGCGTGACGGTCAATGCGATCGCGCCGGGCTATATCGATACGGACATGGTGGCGGCGGTGCCGGCCGACGTGCTCGAGAAGATCGTCGCGAAGATCCCGGTCGGGCGGCTGGGCCAGGCGAGCGAGATTGCGCGCGGGGTGGTGTTCCTGTGCTCGGAAGAGGGCGGGTTCGTGACGGGCTCGACGCTGAGCATCAATGGCGGGCAGCATATGTACTGACGGTTTTGCCCCGGCTGCGCGGCAGCCGGGGCAAAACCGGCACGGCCGGCGGACGGGTGCAACCCGGTCCGGCCGACGGCTTTGCCGGCGGCGTGGGTTTCTCTGGGTCGCTGGGGACGGTGGCCTGGGCTCTGGATCCTGACTTTCGTCAGGATGACGGGGGTGGGGTGTCGATCACCGCTGCCAAAAATTAGCCGTCATCCTGACGAAAGTCAGGACCCAGGGTCACGGGCGTTGCGGGTGGTACCCTGGGTCCCGACTTTCGTCGGGATGACGAAGGGGTGAGGGCTCAGGCCGGGCCTGCCGTCGGCGAAGCCGTCGGCCGGGTTGGCGCTGGCGCCACCCGCCGGCCGGTCGAGGGTGCGCGACTTTGCGCGACCCTCGACGAACACGAGGCCGGCCCCCTGTGGGGGACCGGCCTCTGCCCTCGATACGCTACGCGAGGGAACTGGGGGAACTGGGTGGCGCGGGTGCTCGGCTTGGCGAGCACCCGCGCTGTCGCGCTTAGCGGCGGCAATACCGGGGATTGTCCGACTTATCGATCGCGTTGCCGGCGAGGCCGCCGCCGGCGGCGCCGAGCAGCGCGCCGATCGTGCCGTTGCCGCGACCGGCAACCGTGTGGCCGAGCAGGCCGCCGGCGAGGGCGCCGACGATCGTGCCGCCGGTATTGTCGCAGCCGCGACGGTTGTTGCGGTCGTTGCGGTAGTTGTAGCGGCGGTCGTTGCCGCGATATTCGCGGTCATAGCCCCGGCCGTTATAGCCACGGTCATAGCCGCGCCCGTCGTAACCGCGGTCATAGCCGCGCTCGTAACCGTAGCGCTGCGCCTCGGCGGCGACGGGGACCAGGGTCGCGGTGCCCATTGCGAGCGCGCTGACGGCGAGGGTGAAGGTCTTGAACATCAAACGTCTCCCATTTGGGACCTGGGGGAGTGCGCCGGTGGCGGGCCCTTCGATCCTGATGACAGCCTTATGGTCGAGTCGGATTGAGCCGAGCCTGAATGCGTTCGTTATCAACGGTTCAGGCGCGACTCCGGTCCCGCGCCCTATCGCGCGCGCCTGACTGGAAGCGGGTGCCCCCGGGCGCGGCAGCGGCTATGGGGCGGGCGTGCGGCGTATCCCGACCCTGTTGTTCGTGCTGGCGAGCGTGCACCTGCTGGTGCCCGGATGGAGCGGCACGTCGCGGCTCCCGCTGCTGGGCGCGGCGGCGGACATGACCGCGACGCGGGTGCGGATCGATCCGGCCGATCCGTCGCGGCGGCGGCTCGGCGGGCTGACCTATCTGGGCGGGGTGGTGCTGCGCAGTCGCGATTCGGCGTTCGGGGGATATTCCTCGATCGCGGTCCGTCGCAGGGCTTCGCGGACACAGGTGACGCTGCTCAGCGATGGCGGGAATATCGTCCGCTTTCATATCGGTGACGACTGGCGGCCCGCGGGGATCGGCTTTGCCGCGCTGCCGGGTGGTCCCGGGCAGGGCTGGTCGAAGCGCGACCGCGACAGCGAATCGCTGACGATCGATGCCGCGACGGGGACCGCCTGGGTCGGGTTCGAATATTGGAACGCGGTCGGGCGCTATGCCGCAGGGGCCGACGGCACGCTGCTGGCGCGATTTGAGGGGATGGTCCGGCCGCGGGCGATGCGCGAATGGCCCGATAACGGCGGGCCCGAGAGCATGGTGCGGTTGCGCGACGGGCGATTCGTCGTGCTGTCGGAGACCGCGCGGCCGCGGGTGCGGACGAGCGCGGGCGGGGTCGGGCGCGGGACCGGGCGGCGGGGGCTGTTCTTTGCGGGTGATCCGCTGACGGCGCGCGGGGTGGGCTTTATTTATGTGCCGCCGGCGGGGTTCAGTCCGGTCGATGTCGCCGAGCTGCCTGATGGGCGGCTGATCGTGCTCAATCGCGCCTTTGCGGCGCCGTTCGCGTTTTCCAACGCTGTTACGGTGATCGAATCGGGGGCGATTCGGGCGGGGGCGGTGGTGCGCGGGCGCGAGATCGCGCGGCTGGCGGCACCGCTGGTGCATGACAATTTCGAGGGGATCGCGGTGGGGCGCGAGGGGGGCGACACGGTGGTGTGGATCGTGTCGGACGACAACGAGACCGTGCTGGAGCGGACCCTGTTGCTGAAGTTTCGGCTGGAGGGGTAGCGGGGGGCGAGCGGGGTGGCGGTGTCTCGACTTCGCTGGACACGAACGGGAGGGGGTTGCTCGATACGAACGGGAGGGGACGGTGCGCCGGGCGGGCGGTGTCTCGACTGCGCTCGACACGAACGGAGAGGGAGGTGGAACGGGTTCGGCGGCGGGTTTCGGTGCGGCGGGCGCACAAACGCCGACGGCCCGCGCTCCGGTAGGAGCGCGGGCCGGGGCCGTGTCGCAGTCGCGCGGGTTAGGCGGCGGCGGCGATCTTCTTGACGACGTCGCGCTTCAGGCGGCGGGCCTTGAGCGAGAGCTTGTCGTCCGAGGTCTTGACGAGCCAGTTGTCGAGGCCGCCATTATGCTCGACCGAACGCAGGCCGTGCGTCGAAACGCGGAGACGAACGCTCTGCTCGAGCGAGTCGGAGATCAGCGTGACGTTCTGCAGGTTGGGCAGGAACGTACGCTTGGTCTTGTTGTTGGCGTGGGACACGTTGTTCCCGACCATCCGGCCTTTGCCGGTCAGTTCGCAAATGCGCGACATCTGTCTACCTATCAAGTGTCGGGAGGAACCCCGGAAAGGCGCGCGGATACCCGGCAAGCGCGGCCGCGTCAACCGATTCACCCGTTTTTGCCGATCGGTGCCCACGCGGATGCGGCGAACGGGGCGGCAGAGCGGGGCGTGCAACCGCGCGGGGTTGATCGACGTTGTTACGCCATCGAACCGGTCGACGCCCGCCATGGGGCGTGGCCTTATATAAGGGGAATTCCATGCGTACGCTCTTGTCTCTGGTCGCGATCGCGCTGCTCGCCGTCGTCGCTCTGATGTATTTCGGGATCATCAACATCGACCAGACGCGCGCCGGCGCGATCCAGACGCCGAAATTCGAGGCGGACGTCGCCAAGGTGCGGCTGGGGACCGAGACCAAGACGGTCGCGGTGCCGACGATCTCAGTCGACAAGCCGGGGACCGCGGCGGACAATGGCCAGGTGCCCGCCAACTGATCCGCGCCCGCCCTGCCCTGCGGCTTTACCTGATGGGGAAGGCAGGGCAGGGCGGGGCATGTTTCCGATCCCCGACCCGATGCGGCGCGCGCTCGACGCCGCGCGCGATGCCGCGGCGGCGGGCGAGGTGCCGGTCGGCGCTGTCGTGGTGCGTGCCGGGCAGGTGATCGCGACCGCGGCCAATGCGCCGCGCGCGCTGTGCGATCCGACCGCGCATGCCGAGATGCTCGCGATTCGCGCGGCGGCCAGGGCGCTGGGGCGGGACCGGCTGGAAGACTGCGATCTGTGGGTGACGCTCGAGCCGTGCGCGATGTGCGCGGGGGCGATCGCACACGCCCGGATCGCGCGGCTCTATTATGGGGCGGCGGATGCGAAGGGCGGCGCGGTCGAGCATGGGGCGCGGTTCTTCGGGCAACCGACATGCCATCATCGGCCTGAGGTGTATGCGGGGATCGGGGAGCGGGAGGCCTCGGGGTTGCTGACGGGGTTTTTCCGGGAGCGGCGTCCGTAGAAGAAGAATGGGTTCGCGCGGAGACGCGGAGGCGCGGAGGGGGTGCATCCGGCGCTTCGGTCGGGAGACCCTGACCTTTTGCGCTGCCGGATCTGATCGGGCGGTCGCTTCGCGGCGTCCACACCGTCTCCGCGTCTCCGCGCCTCCGCGTGAACCAAACTTCTTCTGTCTTGTGGCGCGTGCTCGTCCTTCCGGCTGGCGCCGGGGCGCAGGGCCATGCGGGTTTGCGCTTGTGACCCTGGGTCGCGGCCTTCGCCGGGATGACGGGGTGATTAAGAAGAAGGGGTTCGCGCGGAGGCGCGGAGGCGCGGAGGGGGTGCGTCCGGCCTTTCGGTCGGGAGACCCTGACCTTTAGCTCTGCCAGAGGTGATTGGGTGGTCGCTTCGCGACGTGCACACCCGCTCTGCGTCTCCGCGCCTCCGCGCGAACCCCTGTCTTCTGCTGCCGGTCCGCCCGCACCCTGGGTCCCGGCTTTCGCCGGGATGACGGAGGGGGCGGGCGGAGGGGTGGAGTTAGCGGAGGTCGTTCTGGGTGATGGGGACGATCTTGACTTCGACGCGGCGGTTGGCGGCGCGGCCGGCGTCGGTGTCGTTCGAGGCGATCGGCTGGCTTTCGCCGTAGCCGCGGGTGCCGATGCGGGCGGACTGGACGCCGTGGCTCGACAAATAATCCGCGACCGAGGTCGCCCGGCGCTGCGACAGGGTCTGGTTGTAGGAGTCGCTGCCGGTCGAATCGGTGTGGCCGTACACGTCGATATAGGTCTGGTTATACTGGCCGAGCGTCGAGGCGACCTGGTCGAGCGTGCGCTGGAACTGCGGCTGCACGGTCGCGCTGTCATAGGCGAAGGTGATGCCCGACGGGATGTTGAGGACGAGGTCGTCGCCCTGGCGGATCACCTGGACGTCGGTCCCTGCGGTGCGCGCGCGCAGATCGCGCTCCTGCTTGTCCATGTACGCGCCGACGCCCGCGCCCGCGAGGCCGCCGATGCCGGCGCCGAGCAGCTTCTCGGTCCGGTCGTTGCGCCCGCCGACGATGTCGCCGAGCAGATAGCCGCCGAGTGCGCCGCCGATGCCGCCGAGCGCGGTCTTCGAGATCGTCCGCTGGCCCGTCTCCGGATCGGTCGTGCAGGCCGACGTCGTGACGAGTGCGGCGAGCGCTGCGCCGATGAATATACCCTTGGCCTTCATGTCTCTGTCCCTTTTGATCATGCCGCAGATAACCCGGCATATTCGGCGATTGTTCCACCTGCGCACTGAACGCCCGATGACGATAAGTGTCGAGACCGGTTGTGAAGCGCGCGAATGTGCGCCAAGAGACGATCGAGCCAATGGCACCGCTTCCCCCCTTCCCCTGGATCGACGTCGCGATCATCCTCGCGCTCGTCGCGTTGAACGGCGTGTTCGCGATGAGCGAGCTTGCGATCGTGTCGTCGCGGCGTGCGCGGCTCGATGCGCTGGCGCGGACCGGGCGCAAGGGCGCGAGCGCCGCGCTGCTGCTCGCCGCCGACCCCGGCAAGTTCCTCTCGACCGTGCAGATCGGCATCACGCTGATCGGGATCCTCGCGGGCGCCTATTCGGGTGCGAGTCTGGGCACGCCGACCGCGGCGCGGCTGCAGGCACTGGGGCTGAGCGCGAGCACGGCGGAGACCGCGGGCTTTGCGATCGTCATCGGCCTGACCACCTATGCCTCGCTGATCATCGGCGAGCTGGTGCCCAAGCAATTCGCGCTGCGATCGCCCGAGACGATCGCCGCGTTCATGGCGCGGCCGATGCGCTGGCTGGCGATCATCACCGCGCCGATCGTGTGGGTGCTCGATTCGACGAGCGCGCTGATCTTCAAGGCGCTGCGCCTCAACCGCGAATCGGAGGAGCATGTCACCGCCGAGGAACTCCACCTGATCGTCGCCGAGGCGTCCAAGTCGGGCGTGATCGAGGAGCATGAGCGCTCGATCATCTCGGGCGTGGTGCGGCTGGCCGACCGGCCGGTGCGCGAGGTGATGACGCCGCGGACCGATATCGACTGGCTCGACTGCAACTGGGATGCCGACGAGATCCGCGACACGCTGCTCGCGTCGCAGCATACCCGGCTGCCGGTCGGCGACGGGTCGATCGACCGGGTGCGCGGCGTGGTGCAGGCGCGCGACATCGCCGCTGCGCTGTTCCGCGGCGAGCCGCTCGACCTCAACGTGCTGATGCGCAAGGCGCCGGTGGTGATCGACCAGATCGACGCGATGGACGCGCTGATCGCGCTGCGCCAGGCCGAGGTGCCGATGGCGCTGATCCATGACGAATACGGGCATTTCGAGGGGATCGTGACCCCCGCCGACCTGCTCGCGGCGATCGCGGGCGAGTTCAAGTCGGACGCGGACCCCGATGATTCGCCGTCGGTGGTGGTGCGCGACGACGGCTCGCTGCTGGTCGCGGGCACGATGGCGGCGGATGCGCTGGCCGACCGGCTGGGCATCGACCTGCCCGAGGACCGCGATTACGCGACCGTCGCAGGGCTGGCGCTCGCGGTGTTCCGCCACCTGCCGGGCGAGGGCGAGAGCTTCGTCGAACAGGGGTGGAAGTTCGAGATCGTCGATCTGGACGGGCGACGGATCGACAAGCTGCTCGTCAGCGAGGTTTGAGGCTGGCGGGGTGGTGCGAGGCTTGGAGGTTTTGCATTGCTGTAAAGCAGCAACGCGGCCGGTCCGTTGACGCCCATTCTCAGACATTTGGCATCTACTATGACTTGCCTGATAGCCGCCACTCGTTCAGCATAACCCGATGGACCCCCAAGGCAATACACTTCGAAATATCTACTTAACTATATCACTGGCTTGGCTAGGATTGACACCATTAGTTTGGCTCGGGATTGGTTTCGGAGGGCTCGAAGCATTTACAAAACCAGATAATGACTTAGCTAGGATGATCGGCGGCGCATTTGTAGGCTTGCCTATCCTCGTCTTGTTCCTGTGGATTGCTGATACGGTCAGGCGAAGAACACGGCGTTGATGCAGGTGTACTAAACGCCATCTGCCTCCCATAAGCGGACAGGCCTCTCTCCACCAATTCCGGCCGTTCCCCTCACGCCCAATTGCAGACACTCGCTGATAAGCGCAAACGGGCGCTCATGAAGATGCCGTTCCTGCTTTCGCTACTGCTACCCCGTCAACGCACAACCGAAGCGAAGGCGCGCGAAGCGATCATAGATTGCGGCATCAACCCGGATGAGATCACGTGGCGCGTAGGTGATGACGGTTCTTTTGCGTTCGGCAGAAAACATCCCGAGGCAGACGGCCTGACTGACGATCAAACCCAGCGCATCCTCGATTGGGCGTGTCGCGAGCGCATCAAGCTGGGCTTCATCGCTTGGGAAACCAGATCTTCCTAACGTCCACTGTCCACCAAACCCAGCCATTCGCGATGCAAAACGCTGACGCGCGGCCTGCGCGTCAGAGTTTGCCGAAGACCGCTTCGAAGCTGGGCTTGTCGCCGGCGGCGAGGAGGCGGGATTGTTCGATCCAGCGGTCGCGGCCCATGCGGCCGGTGAAGGCGCCGAGCTGCGCGTCGATGTTCTGCGCTTCGGTTTCGGAGAGTGCGGCCATGTCGCCGACGGTGGTGACGCCCAGTTCCGCGAGGCGGGTGGCGACCTTGGGACCGAGGCCCTTGAGCTGGGTGACGGGGGCGGCTGCGTGGTCGACCGTCGGGGCTGGAGCCGGGGCCGGGGCGGGTGCCGGGGTGGGTGTCGGAGTGGGGGCTGGCGCCTCGGTCGGGGTGGCGGCTTCGGCGGCAGGGTTGGCGTCGAAGCTGGCGGCGGCGATCGGTTCGTCGGACAGCGGCGCGGGGGCCGGCGCGGGAGCGGCAGCAGCAGGCGCGGGGGCGACTGGCTGCGGTGCAGGCGCGACCGGGCGCGCGACCGGAATCGGGGCGGGGGTCGGTATCGGGGCGGTCTGGACCTGCGACTGGCTGGGCGCGGGAGCCGGTTTCGCGGCCGGCTTCGGGGTTGAGGCCGGGGGCGTTTCGGGAGCTGGGGCGGCGGCGGGCGTCGGCGCGGGGGGCAGATCGGGGGTCGGCTCGGGTGCGGGTTCGACGCCGGCTTCGCGGGCGTTGGCGATGACGTCGCGCGACGCCTTTTTGCGGCTGCGCTTGGCCTTGATGCCCCAGAGCAGCCCCGCGATCACGAAGAGCGCGAGCACCGCGATGATCGCGAAATGGATCGTCGTCAGCGTGGTGATGCCGTCGGGGAGCAGGCTGTCGCCCGAGGCGGACGTCGCGGAAGTTTCGTTCATTTGCCTATAGTAGCGGGGTGGGTCGGGGGGGGCGAGACTTAATGCGTGGTTCTCGGCGCTATCGCTGGTGGTGTGGTTGGGGATGCGCCCCACCCCAACCCCTCCCCTGAAGGGGAGGGGCTTTTTGTTTGGGGTTACCTCGTAAGTTCGCGCCAGCCTATGTCGCGGCGGTAGAAGCCTTCTGCGAAATCGATCGCCTCGACCGCGCGGTAGGCGTTGGCCTGCGCGGAGGCAAGGTCGTCGCCGGTGGCGGTGACCGCGAGGACGCGGCCGCCGGCGGCGACGAGGCCGCCATCCTCGAGCCGGGTCCCGGCGTGGAAGACGGTGCCGCCCGCCGCGCGCGCCGAATCGAGGCCGATGATCGCGCCGCCGGCTTTTGGCGTGCCGGGATAACCCTCAGCCGCCATCACCACGGTCAGCGCGGTGGCGTCGCTGAAGCGGGCGGGGGGGAGGTCGGCGAGGCGGCCCTCTGCGACCGCGAGCATGGTCGCGATCAGGTCGCCCTCGAACCGCATCATCAGCACCTGCGTCTCGGGATCGCCGAAGCGCGCGTTATATTCGATCAGCTTGGGGCCCTGCGCGGTGAGCATGAGGCCGGCATAGAGGACGCCGCTGAACGGGATCCCGTCCGCCGCCATCGCCGCGACGGTGGGCGCGACGATCTCGTCGAGCGCGCGCTGTTCGAGCGCGGCGGTGAGGACGGGGGCGGGGCTGTACGCGCCCATGCCGCCGGTATTGGGGCCGGTATCGCCCTCGCCGACGCGCTTGTGATCCTGCGCCGAGCCGAACGGCATCAGCGTGGTGCCGTCGGTGAGGACGAAGAGGCTCGCCTCCTCGCCTTCGAGGAATTCCTCGATCACCGCCTCCGCCTCGCCGTCCGCGAACAGCGCGTCGAGCGCGGCGTCGGTCTCGGCGCGGGTGAAGGCGATGACGACGCCCTTGCCCGCGGCGAGCCCGTCGGCCTTGATGACCACGGGCAGCGAGAAGGTGCGGGTGAGCGCGATATCGGCATCGGCGCGGCTCGCGACGCGGACATAGCCCGCGGTCGGGATACCGGCGCGCGCGCACAGATCCTTGGTGAAGCCCTTCGACCCTTCGAGCTGGGCGGCGGCCCTGGACGGACCGAAGACGGGGATGGCGGCGGCGCGCAGGCTATCGGCGAGGCCGTCGACGAGCGGTGCCTCGGGGCCGATCACGACGAGGCCGATGGCCTTTTCGCGGACGAAGGCGACGACGGACGCGTGATCCGTCGCATCGAGACGCACGAGCGTCGCAAGGCTGGCAATGCCGGGGTTGCCCGGCGCGGCATAGAGCGTATCGAGGCCTGGAGAAAAGCTGGCCGATTGCACCAGCTTCCACGCGAGCGCATGTTCGCGGCCCCCCGAGCCCAACAGCAGGACGTTCATGCCCGATCCCTTTTCCGATGACGTCGTGTCCAGCGACATGCTGGCGAGCGATATGGGGCGGCTGGTAGCCGAGCCGGTCGCCGGCGACAACGCACTCGCCATGTCGGTCGGCGAACTCGCGTTCAAGCTGAAGCGGATGGTCGAGGGCGAATTCGGCCATGTCCGCCTGCGCGGCGAGATTTCGGGGTGGAAGCGCGTCGCGTCGGGGCATTGCTACATGGCGCTGAAGGACGATCAGGCGGTGATCGACGGCGTGATCTGGAAGGGGAGCGCGGCGCGGCTCGCCTTCGTGCCGCAGGACGGCGTCGAGGTGATCGCGACGGGCAAGCTGACGACCTATCCCGGGCGGTCGAAATACCAGATCGTGATCGACCGGATGGAGCTGGCGGGCGCGGGCGCGCTGATGGCGCTGCTCGAGAAACTGAAGGCGAAGCTCGGCGGCGAGGGGCTGTTCGACGCGGGCCGTAAGAAGCCGCTGCCGTTCATGCCGCAGATGATCGGCGTGGTCACGTCGGGGACGGGCGCGGTGATCCGCGACATTCTCCACAGGCTCGAGGATCGCTGTCCGACGCATGTCATCGTCTGGCCGGTCAAGGTGCAGGGCGAGGGATCGGCGGCCGAGATCGCCGCGGCGGTGCGCGGTTTCGATGCGATCGCGCCGGGCGGACCGGTGCCGCGCCCCGACCTGGTGATCGTCGCGCGCGGCGGCGGGTCGGTCGAGGATCTGTGGTCGTTCAACGAGGAGGTCGTGGTGCGCGCGGTCGCCGCCTGTTCGATCCCGATCATTTCCGCGGTGGGGCACGAGACCGACACGACGCTGTGCGACTATGCCGCTGACCTGCGCGCGCCGACGCCGACCGCGGCGGCCGAGATCGCGGTGCCGGTGCTCGCCGACCTGCGCCTCACGATCGACAGCCATCGCAACCGGACCGAGCGGTGCGCGCGGCGCTATGTCGAGCGCGGGCGCGAGCGGCTCGACGCGCTGGCGCGGCATCTGCCCAAGCGCGACCAGCTGCTCGGGCCGCAGCGGCAGCGTGCGGACGATGCCGGGCAGCGGCTCGACCGCGGGCTCGAACGGCGGCTGACGCTGGCGCGCGGGAGCCTCGACCGGTCGGGCGCGGCGTTGCGGCCGGCGACGCTCGAACGCAAGCTGGAGGGCGCGCGCGCACGGCTCGATGCGACGTGGCGGCTGGTCCAGTCGCTCAACCCCGATGCGATCCTCGACCGCGGCTATGCGCGGGTGACGTCTCGGGCTCCGGGGGGCACGACGCTGGCGTCGTCGGCGGCGGCGCGTGCAGCGGGCGCGCTGACGCTGCATTTCCGCGACGGGATGGTCGACGCCACCGTCGATGGCGGTGACAGCGAGGTCGCCGCCAGGCCGAAGCCGGTCAGCCGGCCGACGCCGTCTGCCGCCCCGTCCGCTGCCTCCGGTGCCGCGCCGCGCCAGCCGACCCTGTTCTGATCCTTCCCCCTGTGACGACGAGAGAAATCCGATGCTGATGTCCAATTCCGACCGCGCCGCCAAGCTGCATTACATGGCGAACGGCTTTCGCGTGCTGAGCCCGGGGGATCATGTCGTGTGCGCGGTCACCGGCCACCGCATCCTGCTCGAGGATCTGCGCTACTGGAGCGTCGAGCGGCAGGAGGCCTATGCGACCGCGGCGGGCGCCGCCGAGGCGATGAAACCGCGGTGATCCGCGGACTGCTGTTGCCGTTGGCGCTGCTCGCTTCGGGTGGCACCGCGCAAACCGTGCCGAGCCCGGTCGCTGCGGCGGCGACGGGGTTCGTCTGGACCGGGACGCTGAGCCAGGGCGGGCTGATCCTGGGCACTGCGCCTGCGGGGACGCGCGCGCTGACGCTCGACGGGCGGGCGGTGACGGTCGCGCCCGATCGCCGGTTCGTCGCGGGGTTCGACCGCGATGCGGGGACGCAGGCGATGCTCGTCGCGACGCTGGCGGACGGGCGCGTCGTGCAGCAGCCGCTGGGAATCGCGGCGCGCGGCTGGGACATTTCGCGGCTGTCGAGCCTGCCCAAATATCCGGTCCCCGCGCCCGAATTCGCGCGGATCCGGCCTGGCGAACTGGCGCAGATCGTCGCGGCGCGGCGGATCGCAGCGGTGTCGGACGGCTGGCGGCAGGCGTTCGTCTGGCCGGTGACGGGGCGGATCTCGACGCTGTTCGGGTCGCAGCGCGTCTATGCCAATGGCGAGGCGGGGTCCTATCATTCGGGGATCGACATCGCGCGGCCGACCGGGACGACCGTGGTCGCGCCCGCGGACGGCGTGGTGATCCTGGCGGCGGACCACCCGTTTACGCTGGAGGGCAATCTGCTGATGATCGACCACGGCATGGGGCTGAACAGCGCGTTCCTGCATCTGTCGCGGATCGACGTGAAGCCGGGCGACCGGGTGACGCAGGGCCAGCCGGTCGGCGCGGTCGGGAACAGCGGGCGTGCGACGGGGCCGCATCTCCACTGGAGTTTGCGCTGGGGGGACGCGAAGCTCGATCCGTTGCTGGTGGCGGGGGTGATGAAGTAAGAGCGCGCGCGACGTCTAGTTGAGGCGGCGGACCTTGACCGCGGGCTGACCGCCGACGCTCATCCGGAAACTGCCGAGTGCGGCGCGCTTGATGACGACCGCGTCCTTCGCGCGCGGGCGCCGGGCGATCACATTGTCGTCGGTCTGGATCCAGCGCGCGCCGTCGGCGAGCTGGAAGCGCCAATGGCCGGAGTCGTCGACCGACGCACCCGCGAGAACCGCCTCGATCTGCGGCAGGTCCTCGGCCTTGCCGAGCAGGCCCGTCTCGGGAAGCGCGATGCCGAATACCGCGCGCCGCGTCTCGCGGACCTGCTGCTGATCGATGATGACGATCGTCCGGTTCGCTTCAGCCTGTTCGAGCGCGGCGACCGAACGGTCGAAACAGGCGAGCCGCGCGGCGGTCTCCGACAGCGTGCGGCACTGGGTGAGCGCGACCAGCACCGGCGCGCGTGCGCCGCGGGGCGACCCCGCGGTCGCAGCGGACGGCAGGCCCGCGATCAGCAGGGCGGTGGTCAGCAGGCCGGCGGCCGCCCGTCGTGTCGATATGTGCATGTCCGTGTCATCCTCGTATCGGCTTCGGCAATCCGGGGCCGATCCGGGGCGGGGGCGCGCAGGGCCCGCCATCCCCGGATTATCCCCTTTGATTCCTTCGAAAAACCCGCCGCAGGGCGCCGGATTCGCGATGTTGCCTTTTTGTAACAATGGTACGTCAATGCGATGATCCGTTACTATTTTACAATTTTATTTTGGACAAAAGCGCTGCCGTTTGCGTAACCGGCCCCCAGTCAGTGCGCCGGAGCGCGCCGCAACACATCGCGTCAGTCATCACGGATCGACGGCGCGAAAGGGGAATGAATACATGCGGAATCATATGTTTCGGGATTGCCTGCTCGCGTCCACGATGATCGCGGGCGCCGTCGTCGCGCTGCCGGCAGCGGCCCAGACCGCACCGGCTCCTGCACCGGCAGCCGAGCCGGCTCCCGCACCGCAGAGCACCACCAGCGACGACGGCGCGGCAGCGACGACCCCGGCAGTCTCGAACACGCCGAGCGAGGATCCCGCTGCAGCCGGGACCGCCGCGGGTACCGACATCGTCGTCACCGGATCGCGTATCTCGAACCCCAACCTGACCTCTGCCAGCCCGATCACCGTGGTCAACGCGGCGGACATCAAGCTGCGCGGCGCGACGCGGATCGAGGACGTGCTCAACAGCCTGCCGGCGTCGTTCGCGACGCAGACCTCGTCGGTGTCGAACGGGTCGACCGGTACGGCGACGATCAACCTGCGCAACCTGGGTGAATCGCGCACGCTGGTGCTGATCAACGGCCGCCGCCTGATGCCGGGCAACCCCTCGTCGAGCAGCACCGCGAGTGCGGCCGCCGACGTCAACATGATCCCCGCCTCGCTGATCAAGCGCGTCGACGTGCTGACCGGCGGCGCCGGTTCGGTCTATGGGTCGGACGCGATCGCGGGCGTCGTCAACTTCGTGCTCGACACCGATTACGAAGGCTTCAGCGTCGACGTGTCGGGCGGCATCAACAACCACAACAACCGCAGCGAGCGGTTCCAGGCGCTGTCGGCGGCAAGCGGCTATCCCGCGCCGAGCGGCCAGGCGTTCGACGGCACGCAGTTCGACATCAACTTCAAGGTCGGCGCGGCAACCAGCGACGGCCGCGGCCATGTCGTCGGCTATGGCGGCTATCGCAAGATCGGCGCGATCCTGCAGGGGTCGCGCGACTATAGCTCGTGCGGGCTGAACGCGCCGTCGGGCAATGTCGGCAACGATTATGTCTGCGGCGGATCGGCCACCGCATTCCCGGCGAACTTCACGCTCGGCGATGCGACCGAGGGCGGGCCGCCGACCGGCTATACGCTGAACGCAGCAGGCCAGCTCGTCGCGGGGCGGACGCTCTACAACGCCAACCCGCTGAACTATTACCAGCGTCCGGACACGCGCTACACCGCGGGCTTCCTCGCCAAGTATGAAGTCAGCGACGCGTTCAAGCCCTATGCCGACTTCATGTTCATGGACGATCGCTCGGTCGCGCAGATCGCGCCGTCAGGTGATTTCAACAACACGACGGTCCTGAACTGCAACAACCCGCTGCTGTCGGCGGCGCAGGTCTCGACCTTCTGCCGTGCGTCCAACCTGGTGACCGACGCCAATGGCGCGGTGGTCAACCTGACCAACCCGGACGGCTCGCAGTATCAGCAGGCGAAAGTCCGCATCGGCCGTCGCAACGTCGAGGGCGGCGGGCGCCAGGCGGATCTTCGCCATACCCAGTATCGCTTCGTCGCGGGCGCGACCGGCGATATCGACAAGGGCATCTCGTACGAGGCCTATGGCCAGTTCGGCAGCACCGTGTTCAGCCAGGTGTATCGCAACGAATTCTCGATCTCGCGCACCACGCGCGCGCTCGACGCGATCACCGACACGCGTCCCGGCTCGGCGACGCTCGGCCAGGCGGTCTGCCGCTCGGTCGTCGACGGCACCGATCCGAACTGCGTCCCGCTCAACATCTTCGGCGCGGCCGGGATCACGCCCGAGGCGCTGAACTATGTCCAGACCCCGGGCTTCCAGTCGGGCGAGAACAAGGAAACCGTCCTCAACGCGAACTTCACCTTCAAGGGCGCCGAATACGGCGTGCAGTCGCCGTTCGCGAGCGAGGGCATCGCGCTGAACGTCGGTGGCGAGTACCGCAAGGAATCGCTGAGCCTCGAAGTCGACAACGCGTTCCTGAGCGGCGATCTGGCCGGCCAGGGCGGCGCGACGCTGCCGATCCGCGGCAGCTACACCGTCAAGGAAGTGTTCGGCGAAATCCAGGTGCCGCTGGTCAGCGACCGCCCGTTCGTCAACGAGCTGACGGTCAATGGCGGCTATCGCTATTCGAGCTACAGCACCGCGGGTTCGGCGCATTCGTACAAGGGTGAGCTGGTCTGGGCGCCGATCTCCGACGTCCGCTTCCGCGGCGGCTACAACCGTGCGGTCCGCGCACCGAACACGCAGGAGCTGTTCGCGCAGCAGTCGGTCCAGCTCGACGGTGCGACCGATCCCTGCGCCGGCGCCGCGGTCAACGGGCTGGTCAACGGCAACACCGCCGCGCAGTGCGCGCTGACCGGCGTTCCCGCGAACCGGTTCGGCCTGATCGCCGCCAACCCGTCCGAGCAGTATAACGGCCTGCTCGGCGGCAACCCGAACCTGCGCCCCGAAAAGGCCGACACGTTCACCGCGGGCGTGATCCTGCGGCCGTCGTTCCTGCCGGGCTTCAACCTGTCGGTCGACGGCTTCCGCATCAAGCTGAAGGACCGGATCGGCGTCGTCGGCGCGGACACGATCATCGCGCAGTGCCTCCAGACCGCGGACGACCAGTTCTGCGGCGCGATCAACCGCGATGCCAACGGCACGCTGTGGCAGGGCAATGCGGGCTTCATCGTCGACACCAACGTCAACGCAGGGTCGCTGACCACGCAGGGGATCGAGACCTCGGCGGGCTATACCTACCGCTCGGACAGCATCGGCACGATCGGGCTGTCGTTCAACGGCACCTATGTCGACAAGTTCACGTCGGACAAGGTCGGCACCAAGTTCGATTGCGCGGGCCTGTACGGCGCACAGTGCGGCTATCCGATGTCCAAGTGGCGTCACCAGGCGCGTCTGTCGTTGACCACGCTGGGCGGCATCGGCCTGTCGGGCAACTGGCGCCATCTGTCGGCGACCAAGTTCGAGCGGACCAGCGGCGATGCCGATCTGGCCGGCCCGTTCTTCGCCAATGACGGCCGCGTGAAGGCGCAGGACTATTTCGATCTCGCCGCCACCATCCGGGTCGCGGACAAGGTCACCTACCGCCTCGGCGTCAACAACGTGCTCGACAAGACGCCGCCGATCCTCAGCGCGACGGCGTCGCCGATCGGCTCGTTCGGCAACGGCAACACCTATCCGGGCATCTATGATGCACTCGGCCGGTACCTGTTCGTCGGCCTGACGATCGACATGTAAGCGATCCTTTCGGACGCGATATCGGGGGGCGGCGGATCATGGATCCGCCGCCCCTTTTTTTGGTTCGGGCGGCCGGTCCGGGGTGACGCTGAAGCCCGGACCAAGGCCTCGCCGAGCGCCTGTCGCGGGTGCGACGTGAAAACGCCTTTGCCTAATTATTATGCGTAGCGATGATCTGCTGTCGGAAAAAGCAACAGATTGTAAGAAAAAGCACCAGTGATTGTGTCTTTTTCGCTACACGAGATTGCCAAAGCATTCGGCCGCCCGGATGCATTCTTTACAGGATGCGACAGCACCTCCATCCCATCGCCATGTCCTTCGGGGTCGTGCTTCGGCGCGATGAAAGGGGCGGAAAATTGCCCGGCGTACCGCGATGCGGGCGACCGGGTTCAAGCGAGGGATCATGATGACCAGCATTTCGTTGACCAAGAAGGCGCTCCTGCTCGCGGCTGCGACGCCGTTCGCGTTCGCCATGGCGGCGCCGGCGTTCGCGCAGCAGGCGACGCCGCCCGAGCAGAACGGTGTCCCGTCGAGCGACGTCGCCGCGCAGAACCAGCCTGCCGCCGGCGACGAGATCGTCGTCACCGGATCGATCATCCGCGGTACCGATACCGGCATTTCGCCCGTCACCACGCTGACCACCGAAAATCTGGATTCGCGCGGCATCAACACGGTGCAGGCCGGCATCCAGGCGCTGTCGTCGAACAACGGCCCGGCGCTGACCAACTCGTTCACCGCCAACGGCGCATTCGCCGCGGGCGCGTCTTCGGTGTCGCTGCGTGGCCTGTCGACCAACTCGACGCTCGTGCTGTTCGACGGCCTGCGCGCCGCCTATTACCCGCTGTCGGATGACGGATCGCGCAACTTCGTCGATCTGAACACCATCCCCGACGACATCGTCGAGCGCATCGACGTGCTGCGCGACGGCGCATCGTCGAGCTACGGTGCCGATGCCATTGCAGGCGTGGTCAACGTGATCACCAAGCGCAAGTTCAACGGCATCAGCGGTCGCGCCGAGGCCGGCATCTCCGAGAACGGCAACAACGCCAACCAGCGGCTGACGCTGACCGCGGGTACCGGCGACCTCGACGAGAAGGGCTACAACGCCTATGTCAGCGGCTTCTATTTCCGCAACGAGGGCGTGTACCAGCGCGACCTGCCGGCGCCCTTCAATTCGGACAACCTGACCGGGATCTGTTCGAACCGCACCGGCACCACGCAGTGCGGCCCGAACAACACGGCGAACGGCCTTGACGCGAACGGCGCCCTCAACGGCTTCGCGATCGGTACGGGCAATTTCTACGTCCGTCCGGCCGACGCCGCGAACACGGTCGCATCGGGCCGGTACCAGCTGCTGAACCCGGCAGCGGGCTGCCTCAACGGCACCCCCTACAACCCGACCGCCGCGCAGCTCGCCACGCCGGCGAACGTGACGACGCCGACCACGGTCTGCCAGGTCGACAACACCAACAAGTACGACATGGTGACGCCGAACATCGAGCGTTTCGGCGGCTCGGCCCGTTTCAGCGCAAAGGTCGGTGCCGACTCCGAGGCATATCTGCTGGTCAATTTCGCCCAGTCGGCGAGCAACTATACCGGTCGTCCGTCGGTCATCCGCGGTAACGCACCGGCCGGCATCCTCTCGCCGCAGTTCTCGACCTCGCAGGCGCAGACCGCCGCGCTGGCCGCGGGCTCGGGCGTGCTGGCATTGCCGGTCTATGTCTGCGCCGCGCGCGTGAACTGCGGTCCGACGAACGGCACGCTGAACCCGAACAACCCGTTCGCGGCACAGAACCAGGTCGCCCGCCTCGTCGGCGCGCTGCCCGACACCGTCACGCAGAACGAGACCCGCAGCCGCGTGTACCGTGCCGCATTCGGCCTCAAGGGCACGGTCCTCAACGGCTTCGACTATGACTTCAACGCAACGGCGATGCACACCGACCTGCGGGTGAAGACCAACGGGTATGTTTATATCCAGAACCTGCTCAACGTCATTGCCGACGGCAGCTACAACTTCGTCAACCCGGGCCTCAATACCCAGGCGGTGCGCGATTATCTGACGCCCGAGAACATCACCGACACGACGTCGGATCTCTATCAGGCGCAGCTGACCGTCCAGAAGTCGCTTGCCACGCTGCCCGGCGGCGACCTGCGCGTCGCGGTCGGTGGCTCGATCTTCTACGAAGCGGTCGACGCGCCCAGCGCGAACGACGACTATAACGGCGCGACGCAGCGGTACTTCACGCTGAACGCCTTCGGTACCAAGGGTAACCGCACGGTGAGCTCGGCCTTCGCCGAAATCAACGCACCGGTGCTCGACGTGCTGACGCTCAACGGTTCGGGTCGCTACGATCACTATTCGACCGGGCAGAGCAACTTCTCGCCGAAGGTCGGCGCGATCTTCACGCCGCTCCAGCAGGTCACGGTGCGGGGTACCTATTCGCGCGGCTTCCGTATCCCGAGCTTCGGCGAGGCGAATGCACTGCCGACGACGGGCTATGTGACGCAGCAGATCTCGGCGATCCCCGATGCGTTCCTTGCCCAATATGGCGCAGGCTGTTCGCAGGCGACCCCGACGGCGTGCCCGGCCTATCTGACGTCCTACTCGATCGGACAGACGACGCTGGCATCGCCGGAGCTGAAGCCCGAAAAGTCGCGCAGCTTCACCGGCGGGGTCAAGTTCGACCCGATCCGCAGCGTGTCGCTGACCGTCGACTACTACAACATCAAGAAGACCGGTGCGATCACGACGCCGGACAATTCGGCCGCGATCGCAGCCTATTATGCCGGTGCCGCACCGGTTGCCGGGTTCGAGGTCATCGCCGACGCACCCGACGTCAACAACCCGAACGCGCGTCCGAAGATCGCCTTCGTCCGCTCGCAGCTGATCAATGCCGACACGATCAAGTCGTCGGGCATCGATTTCGGGATCAACGGCGCGTATGACTTCGGTCCGGTCAAGTGGACGTCGAACCTGAATGCGAGCTACATCATCGAGCTCAGCACGACGATCGACGGCGAGAAGCAGCGCTATGAGGGCACGCTCGGCAACTTCAACCTGACCGCAGGGTCGGGGACGTTCGAGTGGAAGGGCAACTGGCTCAACACGTTCGACTTCGGCGACTTCGCGGTCAGCACCACGGTCAACTACACGTCGGGCTATGACCTGTCGGCGACCGATCAGGGCGACCAATACAAGGATTGCGGCCAGGCTGCCGTGTACAACGACTGCCACGTGAAGAGCTACATCACGGTCGATGCGAACGTGAACTTCAAGGTCACCGACAAGTTCAGCTTCTACGTCAACGCGCTGAACCTCTTCGATCGCCTGCCGCCGGTCGATACCGTCACCTATGGCGCGTATCTGTACAATGCGATCCAGGGTGGCGACGGCATCTTCGGTCGTCAGTATCGTGCAGGCGCGAAGTTCAACTTCTAAGCCGATACCCACGCGACAATTCGGGGCGGCTCCTTCGGGAGCCGCCCTTTTTTTGTGCCTGCCGTTCGGGGGCTCACCCGACCGCCAGCACCAGTTTCCCGTCGCCCTCGTCGATATGGACGGTGGCGCCGTCCTTGACCTCGCCGCGCAGGATCATGTCGGCGAGCGGGTCCTGGAGGTAGCGCTGGACCGCGCGTTTGAGGGGGCGGGCGCCGTAGACGGGGTCGTAGCCGACGCGGCCGAGCCAGGCGCGGGCGGCTTCGGTGAGGTCGAGCGTGATCTTGCGGTCGGCGAGCAGCTTGTCGACGCGCGACACCTGGATGTCGACGATCGGCGCCATGTGCGCCTGGCCGAGACGGTGAAACAGGATCACCTCGTCGAGCCGGTTGAGGAATTCCGGGCGGAAGTGCGACCGGACGATCTCCATCACCTGCGGTTCGACCGACGACACGTCGTCGCCCTCGGCCATGTTGGCGAGATACTGGCTGCCGAGATTGCTCGTCAGGATGATCAGCGTGTTGCTGAAATCCACCGTGCGGCCTTGGCCGTCGGTCAGGCGGCCGTCGTCGAGCACCTGGAGGAGCACGTTGAACACGTCGCCATGCGCCTTCTCGACCTCGTCGAACAGGATCACCTGATAGGGACGCCGGCGGACCGCCTCGGTCAGCACGCCGCCCTCCTCATAGCCGACATAGCCTGGAGGGGCGCCGATCAGCCGCGCGACCGCGTGCTTTTCCATGAACTCGCTCATGTCGATGCGGACCATTGCTGAGGGATCGTCGAACAGGAATTCGGCGAGCGCCTTGGTCAGCTCGGTCTTGCCGACGCCGGTGGGTCCGAGGAACAGGAAGCTGCCGAGCGGCCGGTTGGGATCCTGAAGCCCGGCGCGCGCGCGGCGGACCGCGGTCGAGACGGCCTTGACCGCATGGGCCTGGCCGATGACGCGCTTGCCGATCGTCGCCTCCATCGCGAGCAATTTGTCGCGCTCGCCCTGGAGCATCCGTTCGACCGGGATGCCGGTCCAGCGGCTGACGACGCCGGCGATGTCGTCGGCATTGACCTCCTCGCGCAGCATCGCGCCCTTGGTCGCGCCGGCGGCCTCGTCGAGCTGGCGCTGCAGGCCGGGGATCGTGCCGTAGGAGAGCTCGCCCGCGCGCGCGAGATCGCCCGAGCGTTGCGCCTGATCGAGTTCCAATCGCGCGGCGTCGAGCTGTTCCTTCAGCCGCGCCTCGGCGTTGATCTTGTCCTTCTCGCCCTTCCAGCGCGTCGTCAGCTCGGCGGACTGTTCCTCGAGATTGACGAGATCGCCCTCGAGCGTGTCGAGCCGGTCGATCGACGCCTCGTCGGTCTCGCGCTTCAGCGCTTCGCGTTCGATCTTGAGCTGGATGATGCGGCGGTCGAGGTTCTCGATCTCCTCGGGCTTGGATTCGACCTCCATGCGGATCCGGCTTGCGGCCTCGTCCATCAGGTCGATCGCCTTGTCGGGGAGGAAGCGGTCGGTGATGTAGCGGTTGGACAGCGTCGAGGCGGCGACGATCGCGCCGTCGGTGATGCGGACGCCGTGGTGGAGCTCGTATTTCTCCTTCAGGCCACGCAGGATCGAGATCGTGTCCTCGACGGTGGGTTCGCCGACCATGACGGGCTGGAACCGGCGCTGGAGCGCGGGGTCCTTCTCGACGTACTTGCGATATTCGTCGAGCGTGGTCGCGCCGACGCAGTGGAGCTCACCGCGTGCGAGTGCGGGTTTCAGGAGGTTGCCCGCGTCCATCGCGCCTTCGGATTTGCCCGCGCCGATCAGCTGGTGCATCTCGTCGATGAACAGGATGACGTCGCCCTCGGCGGCCTTCACCTCGTCGAGCACGCCCTTCAGCCGCTCCTCGAACTCACCGCGATATTTCGCGCCCGCGATGAGCGAGCCCATGTCGAGCGACATCAGGCGGCGGTCCTTGAGCGTGTCGGGGACGTCGCCGTTCGCGATGCGCAGTGCGAGGCCTTCGGCGATCGCGGTCTTGCCGACGCCGGGTTCGCCGATCAGCGCGGGGTTGTTCTTGGTGCGGCGGGCGAGGATCTGGATCGTGCGGCGGATCTCCTCGTCGCGGCCGATGACGGGGTCGAGCTTGCCGTCGCGTGCTGCCTGGGTGAGGTCGCGCGCGAATTTCTTGAGCGCGTCATAGCGGTCCTCGGCGCCCGCAGTGTCCGCGGTGCGGCCCTGGCGGACGCTGTTGATCGCGGTGTTGAGCCCCTCGGGCGTGACGCCGCCGGTCTTCAATGCCTTGCCCGCGGCGGTGTTGAGCGAGAGCGCGAGCGCGACGAGCAGCCGTTCGACGGTGACGAAGCTGTCGCCCGCCTTGGTCGCGATCTGTTCGGCCTGGTCGAGCACGCGGACCGCGTCATTGTCGATCCCCGGCGTGGTCTGCGCGCCCGAGCCCGAGACGGCGGGGATCTTGGCGAGCGCGAGGTCGGTCTCGGCGGTCGCGCGCTTCGCGTCGCCGCCCGCGGCCGCGATCAGCCCCGCGGCCATGCCCTGTTCGTCCTCGAGCAGCGCCTTCAGCAGATGCTCGGGCGCGATCCGCTGATGGTTCATGCGGATCGCGACGGTCTGCGCGGACTGGAGGAAGCCTTTCGCGCGGTCGGTGAATTTGTCGATGTTCATGGGCGTATCCCTGTGATCTTCGGCCAGAGATGGTGTTGTATTTAGGCAACACAAGAGGGCGGCGTTGCATCATGCTAGGGGCAAGCGCGGCGGGCCGGAATAGCGTTTATTGTCGGTGTCGAAGCAGCGTCGTCATCGCTATAAGCCCCCGCCCATGCTATATGGGTGGGGTGTCAACAGCCATTCCCCATATCTACGCCATCGGCATCGAGCCGGCCGACATCGACTTCATGGGTCACGTCAACAACGCGAACTATCTGAAGTGGGTACAGGCCGCGGTGATCGATCACTGGCAGCGGCTCGCCCCGGCCGAGGCGGTGGCGGGGCATTTGTGGGTCGCGCTGAAACACGAGATTACCTACCGCAAGCCGGCGTTTCTGGACGACGACGTGATCGCGACGGTGCTGCTCGAAAAGGTGCAGGGCGCGCGGGCGTTTTACGAGACGATCATCAAGCGCGGCGAGGATGTGCTGGCCGAGGTGAAGTCGAGCTGGTGTTGCCTAGATGCGGAGACGCTGCGGCCTTCGCGACTGGCGAGTCATGTGGTGGAGCGGTTCTTTCCGAAGGATTGAGGGGCCTAGACCCGCCGTCATTCCCGCGGAGGCGGGAAGCCAGACTGGCTGGCCTTTGTGGGTATCGCCGTGGTTTGCCGGTCTGGATCCCCGCCTTCGCGGGGATGACGGGTTTTAGGGCTGAGTGCGGTCGTCGGTCTGGGGTCGCTCGATTGTGGTGAGCGGTCAGCCATATACACCACCTCCCCGGCGGAGGCCGGGGCCCAGGTGGGACGGCCCTCGTGACTCCGCGTCGCCTCACGTTATTTCCGGCCCCCAACTGGGCCCCGGCCTTCGCCGGGGAGGTGGCCTAGTCGTCACACCACCTCATACGGCACCGCGCCGCGGCGGTTGGGGTCGACGCGGATTTCGCTGGCGGCGGGGGGGAAGGCGCGCTGGTCGCAGTCGGGGCGCAGGCAGATGCGGCAGGATGCGCCGATCGGGGTGGCGATGCCGCCGGTGCCGAGTGCGTCGGCATAGATGAATTCGGACGCGTTCGCCTCCTCGCAGCCCAGCGCCACCGCATAGCGGCGCGCGGGCCGGGTATAGGTTTCGGACGGTTTCACCAGCCCCTTGGCCATCGAGACGTAGCGGATGCCGTCGCTGGTCTCGAGCAATTGCGTGAGGATGCGGTCGGGGATCGCGACCGCTTCGTGGACGATCCACAAAGGGCAGGCGCCGCCGAAGCGCGCAAACTGGAGGCGGGTGGCGGAGTGGCGCTTGGTGATGTTGCCCGCCATGTCGACGCGGCAGAAGAAGAACGGGATGCCGAGCGCGCCGGGGCGCTGCAAGGTCGAGAGCCGGTGGCAGGTCTGTTCGAAGCTGGTGCCGAAGATCCGCCGCAGCCGGTCGATATCGTGGCGGACGCTGCGCGCCTCGCTACGGAAGCGGGTATAGGGCATGACGATCGCGCCTGCGGCGTAATTGGTGAGCCCCGCGGTCAGCAGCGCGCGCGCGGTTTCGGACGCCATGTCGGAGGCGGCGACGATGTCGGCGATCAGATCGGCGAATTCGCCGCGCGCGACCTGATGCGCGAGCGAGAAGAGCGTGGTCTCGCCGGGTTGCGATCCGTCGAGCCGCAGCGTCGCGCCGTCATAGTCGCGTAACGGTGCGGCGAGTGCGCCCGAGATTGTCACCGAGACGCCGCGCGCCGCGAGCCGCGCCTCGAGCGCTGTGATCCGGTCGCTGCCGAGCGTCTCGCCGATTTCCTCCGCACGGCGATCGAGCGTGTCGACATAATTGCCCGCGGCGTGAAACCAGTCGCGGACATCCTCCCAGGGGAGCAGCCCGGGCGCGCCTGACCCCGCAACCAGCCGGTCATCGAGCGCGCGCAACTGCTCCTGCGCGCGGCGATAGGCGTCGTGCATCGCGACGAGCCGCTGGGCGAGCAGCGGCTGGTGCTTCACCGCGCGGCGGATCGCGCTTTCGTCCAGAGTCGGCGCCGCGACGCTGGTGTCGGTGACGGCCTCGAGTGTCGCGACGAGCAGCGCGGTGTCGTCGGCGGCGTCGATGCTGCCCCAGTCGGCGGGGAATTCGCGTGCCAATGTGACGAGCACCGCCTCGCTGACCGGGCGGTCGCCATTCTCGATCTGCGAGAGATAGCTGACCGAGATGCCGATCCGGACCGCCATCGCTGCCTGGCTGATCCCGAGCGTGCCGCGAAGCGCGCGCAGCCGGTGTCCGACGAAGAGGCGGCGTGGGGGTGTGGTCATGCCGCGGGTGTAGTTTGCAAACATGGGTGGCACAAGTTTGCAACATTGCATTTGCGCAAAGGCTCACGCTCTGTGAAAGCCCCCAGCAGGACGGAGAGACGATGTCATCGACGATCGAAGAGCTTGAACGACGCCGCGAAGCCGCAAGAGTGGGCGGGGGTATCAAGCGGATCGGAGCGCAGCACGCCAAGGGAAAGCTCACCGCAAGGGAGCGCCTTGACGTGCTGCTGGACGAGGGATCGTTCGAGGAGCTCGACATGTATGTCGAGCATAATTGCGTCGATTTCGGCATGCAGGACCAAGTGATCCCCGGCGACGGCGTGGTCACGGGATCGGGCACGATCAACGGCCGCCTCGTCTTCGTGTTCAGCCAGGATTTCACGGTATTCGGCGGGTCGCTCAGCGAACGCCACGCGCAGAAGATCTGCAAGGTGATGGACAGCGCGATGAAGGTCGGCGCGCCGATCATCGGGCTGAACGACAGCGGCGGCGCGCGCATCCAGGAGGGTGTCGCGAGCCTTGGCGGCTATGCCGAGGTGTTCCAGCGCAACGTGCTGGCGAGCGGCGTCGTGCCGCAGCTGTCGCTGATCATGGGGCCTTGCGCGGGCGGCGCGGTGTACAGCCCGGCGATGACCGACTTCATCTTCATGGTGAAGGATTCGAGCTACATGTTCGTGACCGGGCCCGACGTGGTCAAGACGGTGACGAACGAGGTGGTCACGCAGGAGGCGCTGGGCGGCGCGGTGACGCACACGACCAAGACGTCGGTCGCGGACAATGCGTTCGAGAACGACATCGAGGCACTGCTCGCGGCGCGCGACTTCTTCGATTTCCTGCCCGAATCGAACCGTGCGGGCGTTCCCGAGCGGCCGACCGCGGACGAGTGGGACCGGGTCGAGGAGAGCCTCGACACGCTGATCCCGGCGTCGGCGAACCAGCCCTATGACATGCACGAGCTGATCCGGAAGGTCGTCGACGAGGGCGATTTCTTCGAGACGCAGCCGGCGCATGCGGCCAACATCATCACCGGCTTCGGGCGGATCGAGGGGCGGACCGTCGGTTTCGTCGCGAACCAGCCGATGGTGCTCGCGGGCGTGCTCGACATCAACAGCTCGAAAAAGGCGGCGCGGTTCGTGCGCTTCTGCGACGCGTTCGAGATCCCGATCGTGACGTTCGTCGACGTCCCCGGCTTCCTGCCCGGTACCGCGCAGGAGCATAACGGCATCATCAAGCACGGCGCGAAACTGCTGTTCGCGTACGGCGAGGCGACCGTGCCGAAGATCACCGTGATCACGCGGAAAGCCTATGGCGGCGCGTATGACGTGATGGCGTCGAAGCATCTGCGCGGCGACCTCAACTATGCGTGGCCGACCGCGGAGATCGCGGTGATGGGCGCCAAGGGCGCGGTCGAGATCATCTTTCGCGGCAAGACGCCCGAGGAGATCGCCGAGCGGACCGCAGAGTATGAGGCGCGCTTCGCCAACCCGTTCGTCGCGGCGAGCAAGGGCTTCATCGACGAGGTGATCCAGCCGCATTCGACACGGCGGCGGATCGCGCTGGGCCTGCGTAAGCTGCGCGGCAAGGCGATCGAGAATCCGTGGAAGAAGCATGACAACATCCCGCTCTGAGGGGGCGGCTTGTTGGGTCATGCCAAGCACATTATCATGTCATGCGAAGGAGTCGTGACATGCAGACCGAACGCGTGACGTTTCTGACCACCCCCGATCACAAGGCGGCGCTCGACGCGTTTGCGGCGAGCAACGGCATGTCCGTGGGGCATGTCGTTCGCGAGGCGACCTCGCGCTATGTCGTCGAGGGCGACATGACCGAGGACGACCGCTTCAAGCTGTTGATCCACGAACTCGACGAGGCGCTCCCGGCGATGCACGCCGCGCTCGATGCGGCGATCGAGGGACAGCAGCGTCTGCGCGCCGATATCGACGCCAGGCTGCGCGAGGCCGGCCTGCTCGACGCGGAGCGTGTCGCATGAGCATGATCGGCGACGCGATGCGGACGATCGAATCCGTCATCCTGCTCCGCAGCAAGGTCGAGCGATTGAACGAGGAACTTGCCGCGACCAACGGGCAGGTGCGACGCGTGGTCGACTCGGTCATCCAGATCAACGGACGCCTGATCCGCCTGGAAACGTTCGAGGAAATGCGGTCCGGGATACGACCGACCCCGAGGATCGAGCAATGATCGCGCTTCTGCTTCTCCAAGCCGCGGCTGCGACAAGCACAGCAACGCCCGCGTGGAAGCTCGCCGACCGGACCAATGCGGCGGGGGTGCGGAGCATCTCCACCTCGGTCACGGGCAATGACGGGCTGTCGCGGTTCGTCGTGAAGTGCGACGTCGGGACCGAATCGATCGTGTCGATCCAGTTCATCCAGCCGCAGTCGCTCGGGCAGGGCGCGGACAAGCCGGTCGCGGTGCGCTTCGATGGCGGGCCGGCCTTTACCTATAACTGGCAGTTTCCGGGGACGGGGACCTACATCACCGATCCCGTGGCGATCACCCGGCTGACGACGTTCCTGGTGAAATCGAAGACGCTGCGGGTCGAGGCGACCAACGGCGCAGGCTTTGCGGTGCAGGCCAATTTCGTCGCGCCGGCGAGCGATGCGATGGTGCGGCAGGTGCTGGGGGTGTGCGGCTACACGCTGGGCGTCGTGCCACCGCCGCCGCCTGCGCCGCCCGCGGCGGAGGATGCGCAATGAGTCTTGGCCGCCTCAACCATGTCGGGGTCGCGACGCCGTCGATCGCGAAGTCGGTCGAGACGTATCGGGTGCTGCTCGGCGCGACCGCGATCGGCGAGCCGTTCGACCTGCCTGCGCAGGGCGTGAAGGTGTGCTTCATCGATGCGCCCAATACGCAGATCGAGCTGATCGAGCCCTATGACGAGAGTTCGCCGATTGCGGGGTTCCTGCGCAAGAACCCGGCGGGGGGGCAGCATCATGTGTGTTTCGAAGTGGCCGATATCGCTGTGGCGGTCGCGGAGCTGAAAGCCAAGGGCGCGACGGTGCTCGGCGAACCGCGGATCGGTGCGCATGGCACGCCGATCGTGTTCGTCCACCCGAAGGACTTTGGCGGCATGCTCGTCGAGTTGATGGAGACGCCGGGGGAGGATCATTGACCCCGCATCCTTCGTCCGTTCGTGCTGGGTGTGGTCGAAGCGCGTGGGACTCAGGCCCTTCGACTTCGCTCACGGCGAACGGAAGGGGTGGGGCTAGCCGACTGGGGCGTAATCGATGGGGGAGACTGGCATGACCGCGTACGAGCATATCCTGAGCGAGCGGCGTGGCGACGTGCTGGTGCTGACGCTCAACCGGCCCGACCGGCTGAATGCGGCGCCGCCGGCGATGTTCGAGGAGCTGCGTGTGGCGCTCGGCGATCTGGACGGTGCGCGGGCGGTGCTGATCGCGGGTGCGGGGCGGGCGTTCTGTTCGGGCGCGGATGTCGGTGGCGGGGCGCTGGGGTCGGACGATCCGGGTGCGGCGACCTATCAGGCGCTGACCGGCAGCTATAATCCGGCGATGGCGGCGATCGCCGAGCTGGGCGTGCCGGTGGTAAGCGCAGTGCGCGGGCCGGCGGCGGGGATCGGGTGCAGCCTCGCGCTTGCCGCGGATTTCTGTGTCGCCAGCGAGAGCGCGTATTTCCTCCAGGCGTTCGTCAATATCGGGCTGGTGCCCGATGGCGGCGCGTCGTGGATGCTGCCGCGGCTGATCGGCCGCGCGCGGGCGACCGAGATGATGATGCTGGGCGAGCGGGTGCCCGCGGCCAAGGCGCTCGACTGGGGGATGGTGCACAAGGTCGTCGCGGACGACGCGCTCGACGCGGAGGCGTTCGCGCTGGCGGAGCGGCTGGCGGCGATGCCGACGGTGGCGCTGGGGCTGATGCGGCGTGCGATTACGGCTGCGTATGCGAGCGATTATGCGGGCGCGATGGAGGCCGAGGCGGTCAACCAGCGGGCCGCGCGCGGGTCTGCGGATTCGATGGAGGGCGGGATCGCGTTCCTGACGAAGCGCAAGCCGGTGTTCACGGGGACGTGACGCTCTCGAACGCCACCACCCCGGCGGAGGCCGGGGCCCAGTTGGGCAGCGGCGGATTGGCTGGTGCTGCGCTTCGTTACTGCGACCTTTCCACTTGGGCCCCGGCCTTCGCCGGGGTGGTGTTTTGGGCATGACTGGCGCGACGAGTTCGACCCGTTCAGACGGGCACGCCGGTGTTCATGGGGCCATGGCGCCCATCGATCGCGCCACCCCGGCGGAGGCCGGGGCCCAGTTGGGCAGCGGCGGATTGGCTGGTGCTGCGCTCAACTATTTCGACCTTTCCAACTGGGCCCCGGCCTTCGCCGGGGTGGTGTTTCAAGTATGACTGATACGCACAAACCAAATCCGACGCTTGCCGAGTGGGAGGCCGCTGCCGCGAAAGAGGTGAAGGGCGCCGACCTGACCTGGGCGACGCCCGAGGGTATCGACGTCAAGCCGCTCTATACCGCGGCGGACGTGACCGCCGACCCCGGCCTCCCCGGGTTCGCGCCGTTCACGCGCGGGGTGCGGGCGTCGATGTATGCGGGGCGGCCGTGGACGATCCGGCAATATGCGGGGTTCTCGACCGCGGAGGCGTCGAACGCGTTCTACCGGCGGAATCTTGCCGCGGGGCAGAAGGGGCTCTCCGTCGCGTTCGATCTGGCGACGCATCGCGGCTATGACAGCGACCATCCGCGCGTGACGGGCGATGTCGGCAAGGCCGGCGTCGCGATCGACAGCGTCGAGGACATGAAGATCCTGTTCGACGGCATCCCGCTCGACAAGATGTCGGTCAGCATGACGATGAACGGCGCGGTGATCCCGATCCTCGCCTTCTTCATCGTCGCGGGCGAGGAGCAGGGCGTGCCCCGGCACCTGCTCGACGGGACCATCCAGAACGACATCCTCAAGGAGTTCATGGTCCGCAACACCTACATCTACCCGCCCGAGCCGAGCATGCGGATCATCTCGGACATCTTCGGCTATACCAGCCGCGAGATGCCCAAGTTCAACAGCATCTCGATCAGCGGCTATCACATGCAGGAGGCGGGGGCGACGCAGCTCCACGAGCTCGCCTTCACGATCGCCGACGGCATGGAATACGTCAAATACGGCGTCGCGAGCGGGCTCGACATCGACAAGTTCGCCGGGCGCCTCTCGTTCTTCTTCGCGATCGGCATGAACTTCTTCATGGAGATCGCCAAGCTGCGTGCGGCGCGCGTGCTGTGGCACCGCGCGATGACCGAGCTGGGCGCGCAGGACGAACGGTCGAAGATGCTGCGCACGCATTGCCAGACGTCGGGCGTGTCGCTGACCGAGCAGGATCCGTACAACAACGTCATGCGCACGACGATCGAGGCGATGGCGGCGATGCTGGGGGGCACGCAGTCGCTCCACACCAACGCGCTCGACGAGGCGATCGCGCTGCCGACCGACTTTTCCGCGCGGATCGCGCGCAACACGCAGATCGTGCTGCAGGAAGAGACGGGGATGACCAAGGTCGTCGATCCCTTGGGCGGCAGTTACTATGTCGAGAGCCTGACGCAGAGCCTGGTCGACGGGGCGTGGACGCTGATCGAGCGGATCCAGGCCGAGGGCGGGATGGCGAAGGCGGTTGCGGCGGGCTGGCCCAAGGCGATGATCGAGGAGGCCGCGGCGGGGCGCCAGGCGCGCGTCGATCGCGGCGAGGACGTGATCGTCGGCGTCAACAAGTACAAGCTGGCCGAACAGGACGCGATCGAGATCCTCGACGTGGACAATGTCGCGGTGCGCGCCGGCCAGGTCGAGCGGATCGCGCGGGTGAAGGCGACGCGCGACGAGGATGCGTGCCGGGCGGCGCTGGATGCGCTGCGCGAGGGGGCGAAGGGGTCCGAGAACCTGCTGGCGCTGGCGGTCGAGTGCGCGCGGACGCGGGCGACGCTGGGCGAGATCTCGTCGGCGATGGAGGATGTGTTCGGGCGCTATGGCACGCAGCCGACGCCGGTGTCGGGCGTCTATGGCGGCGCGTATGAGGATGATGCGCGCTGGACGCGGCTGACCGACGGGGTCGCGGCGACCGAGCGGCGGCTGGGGCGCAAGCCGCGCATGCTGGTCGCCAAGATGGGGCAGGACGGGCATGACCGCGGCGCCAATCTCGTCTCGTCGATGTTCGGCGATCTGGGGTTCGAGATCGTGCCGGGGGCGCTGTTCCAGACCCCGGCGGAGGTCGCCGCGCTGGCGCTGGCCAAGGACGTCGACGTGGTCGGCGCGTCGAGTCTGGCGGCGGGGCACAAGACGCTGATCCCCGAGCTGATCGGCCACCTGCGCGAGGCGGGACGCGCGGATATCAAGGTGATCGCGGGTGGCGTTATTCCCGCACAGGACTATCAGGCGCTGCGTGATGCCGGGGTCCAGGCGATCTTCGGACCCGGCACCAACCTGATCCAGGCCGCCGAGGACGTGTTGAAGCTCCTCGGCCATAATATGGGCCCGCAAGAGGAAGCCGCAGAATGACCGATACGATGATCCGCACGAGCCCCTCCGGTGACGGCTATGGGGCGCCTGCGAGCCCCTCCCCTTCAGGGGAGGGGTTGGGGTGGGGTTCCGCCGCGAACGCGACGTCGGATATGCGGACGGGCCCCACCCCCAGCCCCTCCCCTGAAGGGGAGGGGGGCACGGTGCGTATGGACTGGACGCGCGCGGAGATCGCGGCGTTGTTCGACCTGCCGTTCGACGAACTCATGTACCGGGCGCAGACCGTGCACCGGGCGCATCATGCGGTGAGCGAGGTGCAGCTGTGCACATTGCTGTCGATCAAGACCGGCGGGTGCCCCGAGGATTGCGGCTATTGTTCGCAGTCGGCGAGCGCGGACACGCAGCTGAAGGCGGAAAAGCTGATGGACGTCGATGCCGTGCTCGCCGACGCCGCGCACGCCAAGGCGGCGGGATCGCAGCGGTTCTGCATGGGCGCGGCGTGGCGCAACCCGAAGCCGCGCGACATGCCGAAGGTCGTCGCGATGGTCGAGGGCGTGCGCGCGATGGGGCTGGAGACGTGCATGACGCTCGGGATGCTCGATGCGGAGCAGGCGCGGCAGCTCGCCGATGCGGGGCTCGATTACTACAACCACAATATCGACACCTCGCCGGAGAATTACGGCAACGTCATCACCACGCGGACGTTCGAGGACCGGCTGGAGACGCTGGCCAACGTGCGCGATGCGGGCATCTCGGTGTGCTGCGGCGGGATCGTCGGGATGGGTGAGACGCGCGGCGATCGCGTCGGCTTCGTCCACGCGCTCGCCACGCTGCCGCGGCATCCCGAAAGCGTGCCGGTGAACGCGCTGGTGCCGGTCAAGGGAACGGTGCTCGGCAACATGCTCGCCGACACGCCGCTCGCCAAGATCGACGATATCGAGTTCGTGCGGACCGTCGCGGTCGCGCGGATCACGATGCCGCTGAGCATGGTGCGGCTGTCGGCAGGACGCGAGAGCATGTCCGAGGCGACCCAGGCGCTGTGCTTCATGGCGGGGGCGAATTCGATCTTCACCGGCGACACGCTGCTGACGACGGGCAATGCGGGCGACAGCGCGGATGCGGCGTTGCTGGCGAAGCTGGGGATGACGCCGATGACGGGTGCCGAACCGATGCGCGAGGCCAAGACATGCTGCTGATCGCACTCCTGGTCGCCGCCGCGCCGATGCAGCCCCAGTCGCAGGCGCAGGCGCAGATGACCCGGTCCGCGGGCAGCAGCTATGCGCAGGCGGACGCGGCGATGACCGCGCAGTGGAAGCGGACCTATGCCTATATGAAGCGGCGCGATGCGCAGGACACGTCGCGTGGCGGTGGCTTCGGGTTTGCGGGATCGCTGCTCGAAAGCCAGCGCGCGTGGCTGAAGTTCCGCGACACGCAGTGCGTGATCGAGGGCGGGCAATATGCCGGCGGATCGGCGCAGGCGATGACGATCGCCGGCTGCCGCACCGGCCTGACCAAGGCACGGACCGCGCAGCTCAAATCGATGATCTGGTACCAGTAAATACACGTCCGCACCCGGCGCCAAGCCGGGGAGACGGCACAGTTTAGGGCGAGAGATGTTCAAGAAAATCCTGGTCGCCAATCGCGGCGAGATCGCATGCCGCGTGATGCGCACCGCCAAGGCGATGGGGATCAAGACCGTCGCGGTCTATTCCGACGCCGACGTGCGCAGCCCGCACGTGCTGATGGCGGACGAGAGCGTGCGGCTGGGGCCAGCGCCTGCGGCGGAGAGCTATCTCAAGGCCGAACTGATCCTGCTGGCGGCCAAGGAGACGGGCGCGGACTGTATCCATCCGGGTTACGGCTTCCTGTCCGAGCGCGAGAGCTTTGCGCGGGCGTGTGCCGAGGCGGGGATCGCGTTCGTCGGCCCGCCGCCGGCTGCGATCGCGGCGATGGGCGACAAGATCGAATCGAAGAAGCTCGCCAAGGCGGCGGGCGTCAACGTCGTGCCGGGCTATCTCGGCGAGATCGCGGACACCGACGAGGCGGTGCGGATCGCGGGCGACATCGGCTATCCGGTGATGATGAAGGCGTCGGCGGGCGGCGGCGGCAAGGGCATGCGGCTGGCCTATAGCGAGCAGGACGTCCGCGAAGGCTTCGAGGCGACCAAGCGCGAGGGGCTGGCATCGTTCGGCGACGACCGCGTATTCATCGAGAAGTTCATCGAAAGCCCGCGGCATATCGAGATCCAGCTGATCGGCGACCAGCATGGCAACATCGTCTATCTCAACGAGCGCGAATGCTCGATCCAGCGGCGGCACCAGAAGGTCGTCGAGGAGGCGCCGTCGCCGTTCGTGACGCCCAAGATGCGGAAAGCCATGGGCGAGCAGGCGGTCGCGCTGGCGCGGGCGGTCGGCTATTATTCGGCCGGGACGGTCGAGCTGATCGTGTCGGGCGCGGATACGAGCGGCGAGGGGTTCTACTTCCTCGAGATGAACACGCGGCTCCAGGTCGAGCATCCGGTGACCGAGGAGATTACCGGGCTCGATCTGGTCGAGCTGATGATCCGCGTCGCGGCGGGCGAGCCGCTGGGGTTCGCGCAGGACGACGTGAAGCTGAACGGCTGGGCGATCGAGAACCGGGTCTATGCGGAGGATCCGTATCGCGGGTTCCTGCCGAGTATCGGGCGGCTGGTGCGGTATAATCCGCCCCTCCCGTTCGCCCCGAGCGAGGGTGCTTCGACTTCGCTCAGCACGAACGGTGTAGACTCCGCCGAACCCCGCGTTCGTGTCGACGACGGCGTGCGCGAGGGGGGCGAGGTCAGCATGTTCTATGACCCGATGATCGCCAAGCTGATCACCTGGGCGCCGACGCGCGAGGGGGCGGTCGCGGCGCAGATCGCGGCGCTCGACGCGTTCGAGCTCGAGGGGCCGGGGAACAACATCGATTTCCTGTCGGCGATCATGCAGCATCCGCGCTTCCAGTCGGGTGCGCTGACGACCGGGTTCATCGCCGAGGAATATCCCGACGGGTTCCACGGCGCGCCCGCGGATGTGGCGTTGCTGACGACGCTGGCCGCGGTTGCCGCCTTTGCCGCGACCGCGGAGGCCGATCGCGCGCGGCGGATCGACGGGCAGCTCGGGCGGCGGTTGCGCCCGCCTGCGGACTGGGTGGTGACGATCGGCGGGACCGATCACGACGTGCGCGTGTCGACCGACGGGATTTCGGTCGATGGCGTCGAGCTCGATTTGTCGCTCGAATATACGCCGGGGGACCGGATGGTGATGGTCGAGGGCGACGAGCATCTGACGATCCGGATCGCGAAGGCGCGTGCCGGGTTCAGGCTGACGACGCGCGGCGCGAGCCATGTCGCGCGCGTGCTGCCCGCGCGGGTCGCGCCCTATGCCGCGCACCTGATCGAGAAGGTCGCGCCCGATCTGTCGAAATTCCTGATCTGCCCGATGCCGGGGCTGCTGGTGCGGCTCGACGTGGCGGCGGGGGACCGGGTCGAGGCGGGGCAGGCGCTCGCGGTGGTCGAGGCGATGAAGATGGAGAATATCCTGCGCGCGGAGAAGACCGGCGTGGTGAAGTCGGTGTCGGCGGCGGCGGGGGACAGCCTGGCGGTGGATCAGGTGATTTTGGAGCTGGAATAGGTTTGAGCCCTTGTGTCCCCGCGCAGGCGGGGACCCAGACTGGGCTCCCGCCTTCGCGGGAGAACATGGGCTCCACCACCCCGGCGGAGGCCGGGGTCCAGTTGGGGGACGTGGCTGGGCTGATGCTGCGCGTCGTTACTCGAGCCTTCCCACCTGGGCCCCGGCCTTCGCCGGGGTGGTTTGGGGTGGGGTGGGGTGGGGCTATCGCTCCGTGCGCCACCCCGGCGGAGGCCGGGGTCCAGTTGGGAGACGTGGCTGGGCTGATGCTGCGCGTCATTACTTCAGCCTTCCCACCTGGGCCCCGGCCTTCGCCGGGGTGGTGTGTAGGGGGGGCGGGCCATCGCGGCGGGCTCTCCCGTTTTTGGCTGTGACGCTGTAGAGCCGGGCGGATGATCGTTCCCCGCTATTTCGCCGCGTTGCTGCTGCTCGTGTCCGCTCTGCCTGCCGTCGCGCAGGACGAGGCGAAGGTGGCGTCGGTGGCGGCGGGGCTGACGCGGGCGTCGGCGGAGTTGCAGGCGGTCGACGATGCGGCGGTCGAGGCGCGTGACGATGCGGCGCGGCAGGCGTTGCGGACGCGGGCGGAGGCGGTGCAGGCGACCGCAGCGGAGGCGGTACGGGTGCTGACGCCCGAAATGGCGCTGGTCCAGGCGAGGGTGACCGAGCTGGGCGCGGCGACGCCGGGGGTGGTCGAGGCGCCCGAGATCCGCCAGCAGCGCCGATTGCTCGCGCAGAGCCAGTCGGCGATCGATTCGGCGATCAAGCGCGCGCGGCTGATCGGGGTCGAGGCCAAGCAGCAGATCGACGATATCGGTGCGGCCGAGGCGGAGGAGCTGGGCCAGCAATTGTCCGAGCGCAGCGCGTCGCCATTGTCGCCGACTTTGTGGACCGCAATCGTCGATCACCTGCCGCGCGACACCGCGCGGCTGAACCGGTTCGCGGCGACCGGCGTGCGCCAGTTCGTCCAGCGGTTCGACATGCAGGCGGCGATGATCGCGCTGACCGGGCTGCTCGCCGCACTGGTGCTGCTCGTGCCGGTGCGCGGTGCGCTCCACCGGCTGGGGCGCGGCTATGCGACCGATCATGCGCCGGGGGGGCGGATCCGGCGGTCCGCCTATGCGCTGTGGCTGGTGGTGATCGGCACGATGTTGCCCGGATTCGCCGCGCTGGCGTTCGTCCAGTCGCTGCGCTGGTCCGCCTTGCTGTCGCCCGCGTTCGACCAGATCGCGACGCGTTTTGTCGGATTGTCGTTCTTTGCCGCCTTCCTGTCGGCGTTGGGCGGCGCGTTGCTGTTGCGCGCGCAGCCGAGCTGGCGGCTGTTGCCGATCGGCGACAGCGCAGCGCAGACGCTGCGCCCCTTCACCTGGGCGGCGGCGGGGTTGGTGTTCTTCGGCCAGCTGCTGATCACGGCCAACGCGCTGGTCGGCGCGAGTGCGGCCGCGTCGACCGCGGCGAACGCGCTGATCGCGCTGCTCCACCTGGCGCTGATCGCCGGCGTGCTGGTCGCGCTCGGGCGGCTGAGGGCGGCGGCACAGCCCGATCCCGAGAAGCCCGCCCGCAACAGCCTGCTCGCGATCGTCGCGCTGGTCGTGTGGCTGGCGGTGCTGGTCGCGTTCGTCGCGACGCTGACCGGATACGTCAATTTCGCGCTGAAGACCGCGCAGTGGATGGTGTGGGGGGCGATCGTCGGCGCGACTTTGTACCTGATGATGACCTTCACCGACGACGCCTGCCGCGCCGCGCTCTCGAGCAGCAACCGGATCGGCCGCAGCGCGAACAGCGGGTTCGGCGTCGGCAACCGGACGGTCGACCAGATCGGCGTGCTGCTGTCGGCGGTGCTGCGGCTGATGCTGATCATGCTGGCGTTCGGCGCGGTGATGGCGCCGTTCGGGGCGGGCGTGACGTCGGTGTTCGAGCTGTTCGGGACGCTTGCGGGCGGGATCACGGTCGGCGAGATCACGATATCGCCGGGCGCGGTGCTGCGCTCGATCGCGGTGCTGTTCGTCGCGCTGGCGATCATGCGCGGGCTGCAGCACTGGCTGGTCAACAGCTATCTGCCGACGACCGCGATGGATGCGGGCGCGCAAAATTCGGTGACGATGGTCGCGCGCTATGCGGGGATCATCGCCGCGGTGCTGTGGGCGCTCGCCGCGCTCGGGATCGGCATGGAGAAGCTGGCGGTGGTGCTCGGTGCGCTGTCGGTGGGCATCGGCTTCGGCCTGCAGGCGATCACGCAGAATTTCGTGTCGGGGCTGATCCTGCTCGCCGAGCGGCCGGTCAAGATCGGCGACTGGGTGCGGATCGGCAATCAGGAGGGCGATGTGAAACGGATCAACGTGCGGTCGACCGAGATCCAGGTCGCCGACCGATCGACGCTGATCGTCCCCAATTCGGAGCTGATCACCAAGACGATCCAGAACATGACGCTGGCCGCGCCGATCGGGCGGATCCAGCTGCAATTCTCGGTGCCGATCGAGAGCGATCTCGACGCGGTGCGGACGATGCTGTTCACCGCCTTTGCCGACCAGAGCGAGGTGCTCGACGATCCCGAGGTGAAGGTGTTCATCGATTCGGTTGATGGCGGCCGCGCGAAGCTCAACTGCTTTGCCTATGTCGCGAGCCCGCGCGATGCCTATCCGGTGCGCAGCGCGCTGCTGTTCACGCTGTTGCGCCAGTTCCGCGAGGCGGGGATCGACCTAGGCGCGACGACGACGCGGATGGAGCTGATCGGGACGCCGCCCGCCGTCGGGGCCGCCGGAATCATGGCCGGACCGACCGACGCGGCGCGGTGAAGCGGCATAATCCTGCGACAATTGGCCCCTAGGTGCCGGGGTCAGGTCGATGGGATGTCAGGGTTATGCGTACACTGGGTTTGATGCTGGCGGTGAGCCTGCCGGCGATGGCGGCGGCGCAACAGGCGCCTGCGCCGGTACCGGCGACAGAGGGCGCGCAGACGGACGGTGCCGCAGCCGAGCCGGAGGATAGCGTCGAGGGCGAGGAGATCGTCGTCACCGGATCGCGCAAGCTGCCCGGATCGGTGGTCGGCGACATTCCGCCCGACCAGACGCTCGGCCAGGCGGACATCCGTTCCTACGGCGTCAGTTCGGTGTCCGACCTGCTCGCCGAACTCAGCCCGCAGACGACGAGCGGGCGCGGCAGCGGGGGCGCGCCGGTGGTACTGCTCAACGGGCGGCGCATCTCGAGCTTTTCGGAAATCCGCGACATCCCGACCGAGGCGATCCAGCGCGTCGAGATCCTGCCCGAGGAGGTCGCGCTGAAATATGGCTATCGCGCGGACCAGAAGGTCGTGAACTTCGTGCTGCGCCGCCGCTTTCGCGCGGTGACCGCGGAGGCGATCGACCGGATGCCGACCGAGGGGGGGACGAACACGCCGCAGGCCAAGCTCGATCTGCTGACGATCGCGCGCGACCGGCGGGTCAACCTGCATGCCGAATATACGACGAGTTCGGCGCTGACCGAGGCGGAGCGGGACATCGTGCCGATTGCGGGGGGCAACGGCAGCGGGGCGGTGGGAGCGGGCGGCACGGTCGTCGATCCGACGCCGTTCCGCACGCTGCAGGGCCAGACGAGCACCTTCACCGCGAACAGCGTCTATGCGCGCAACATCTTCGGCAATGTCGGCGCGACGATCAACGGACGGCTCGAATCGACCGACAGCCGCAGCCTGAACGGCCTGCCCGTCGCGGCGCTGACGCTGGCGGACGGCAGCGTGATCAACCGTGCGCTCGACGATCCGGGCTTCCTGCCGCTGGCGCAGCGCGCGTCGTCGATCGCGGCGCATCTGGGCACGACGCTGAACGGCGATGCCGGCACGTGGCGCTGGACGGTGACGGGCAATTACGATCGCAGCGATACGCAGACCTTCACCGATACGGGCGTCGATGCGGGCGCGTTCAATGCGCGGCTGGCGGCGGGCGATCCGACCGCGGTGCCGCTGGGCGCGCTGACCGCGGCGGATATCGGCGCGGCGGCGGGCAATCGCGCCTATGCGACGCAGAGCATCGGCGGGATCGACGCGGTCGCCAATGGCCGGCTGTTCGCGCTGCCCGCGGGCGACGTGTCGACGACGCTCAAGCTGGGGGCGGAGACCGCCGATTTCGACAGCCGGTCGGATCGCGGCGGGTTCGCGCAGCGCGGGCAGGTGGCGCGCGACACGGTCAACGGCCAGGTCAATGTCGACCTGCCGATCGCGAGCCGGTCGAAGGACGTGCTGCCGTTCCTTGGCACGCTGTCGGCGAACTTCAACCTGGCGCAGGATCATTTGTCGGATTTCGGCACGCTGACCACGCTCGGCTATGGCGCGAACTGGGCGCCGATCCCGGCGGTGCGGCTGATCGCGTCGGTGACCGACACCGATCAGGCGCCGACCGCGCAGCAGCTGGGCAATCCGTCGATCACGACGCCCAATGTCCGCGTGTTCGATTATGTCCAGGGCACGACCGCGACCGTCACCACGATCAGCGGCGGCAATCCCGGGCTGAGCGCGGACAATAACCGCGTGACCAAGCTGGGGCTGACGGTGAAGCCCTGGGCGGGGCGCGAGGTGACGCTGACCGCCAATTATGTCGACAGCCGGACCGACAATCCGATCGCCGCCTTCCCGGCCGCGACCGCGGCGATCGAGGCGGCGTTTCCCGACCGGTTCGTCCGCGATGCGACGGGCGCACTGTTGCAGGTCGACCGGCGGCCGATCAATTTCGCGCGCAGCGAACGCTCCGAACTGCGCTGGGGGATCAATTTCTCCGCGCCGCTGAAGTCGAAGATCCAGCGCGAGCTCGAGGCGTTTCGCGCGGGGACGGGGCCCAATCCGTTTGCCGGGATGCAGCCGCCGGGCGGTGGGCGGCCGCGGGGTGAAGGGGCAGGCGGGCGCGGCGAGGGTGCCGGGCCTGGTGAGGGACGTGGCGGCGGTGGTCCGGGCGGCGGGGGCGGCGGCTTCGGGCGTGGCGGGCGCGGGCAGGGCGGCGGGCGTGTCCAGTTCGCGCTGTATCACACCTGGCGCTTTACCGACCGCGTGCTGGTCGCGGAGGGCGGGCCGAGCCTGAACCTGCTCGACGGCGATGCGATCGGCAATAATGGCGGGTCGGCGCGGCACAGCCTCGAGGCGCAGGCGGGCTATAGCAACAATGGCCTCGGCGCGCGGCTGTCGGCGAATTACGCGGCGGGCACCCGGGTCGATGGCGGGACCGCGGCGGCGCCCGAGACGCTCAATTTCGGCGGGCTGGCGACCGCAAACGTGCGGCTGTTCGCGGATCTGGGGCAGCGGCTCGAATGGGTGAAGGCGCGGCCGTGGCTGCGCGGGATGCGCGTCACGCTGTCGGTCGACAATGTGTTCAACACGCGTCAGCGGGTGACGGATGCGAGCGGGGCGGTGCCGAATACCTATCAGCCGGATTATCTGGATCCGCTGGGGCGGACGGTGCGGCTGAGCGTGCGGAAGCTGTTTTTCTGAGGCTCGCGTCATCCTGACGGAAGTCAGGATCCAGGGTAACGGAGCGCTGTTCTGCTTGGCTCTGGATCCTGACTTTCGTCAGGATGACGGAAGGCCGATCTTGCTGGCGAGCCAGCGGGCGGCGGCTTCGGGGGTCTGTTTGTCGGTGTCGCGGTCGACCTGGTAGTTGGCGGTGCGCATCGCCTCGACCGGGACGCGGCCGACGAGCGGGCGGAGCGCTGCGGTGAAGCGGGCGTCGTTCGCGCGCGCGGGGGCGACCATCAGGATCGCGTCATAGCCGGGGATCGCGTGGCGCGGGTCGGTGAGCACGGTCAGCTTGTCTGCGGCGATCCGGCCGTCCGAGGAAAAGGCCGAGATGACGTCCGCCTTCCCGCTCTGCAACGCGCGGTACATGAAGGTCGGGCTGTACGGCGTGGTGCGCGCGAAGCGGAGCGGATAGGCGCGTTTCACCGCCGCCCATTCGGGGCGTTCGAGGAATTCGAGGTCGCTGCCGAGCGTCAGGCCGGGCGCGGCCTTCACCAGATCGTCGAGGCTCGCGATACGCTGGCGGCGCGCCACGTCCGCCTTCATCGCAAAGGCATAGGCGTTCTCGAACCCGAGCGTGCCGACCAGGCCGACGCCGTGCGTGCTCTTTGCCCAAGCGCCGATATCGGCGACCATCTTCGTGCGCTCGGGCACGTCGCTGCGCTTCATCTCGTTGGCCCAGATCGTGCCGGCATAATCGACATAGACGTCGATATCGCCGCCTGAGAGCGCACCGAAGACGAGAGCCGAGCCGAGCCCGTCGCGATAGGTGACGGTGTAGCCGGCGCGCGTCAGCCGGTCGCCGATCAGCCGCGCGAGGATATATTGCTCGGAGAAATTCTTCGCGCCGACGACGACCGTCCGGTCGCCGCCGCCGCCGCGGGGCCAGAGCGGCGCGGTGGCGAGCGCGGTCCCTGTGACCAGCATCGCGGCGCTCGCGATCCAGAGCCAGCGACGGCGTGCGCGGATGCCCTGTTCGATCCCGCCGATCAGCGCGTCGACGATAAGCGCGAGCGCCGCCGCGCTGACGCAGCCGGCGAGGACCAGCGCCCAGTTCTGCGTCTGGAGCCCGGCGAAGATCAGGTCGCCCAGACTCGGCTGGCCGACCGTGGTCGACAGCGTCGCCGCGCCGATCGTCCAGACTGCGGCGGTGCGGATGCCGGCGACGACGACGGGCGCGGCGAGCGGGGCCTCGACGAGGCGGAGCTTCTGCGCGGGGGTCATGCCGACCGCGTCGGCGGCCTGCGACACCGCGGGATCGAGCCCCTGCAGCCCCGCGACCGCGTTGCGCAGGATCGGCAGCAGCGCATAGAGCGTGAGCGCGATCAGCGAGGGGAGGAAGCCCAAGGCCGGGATCCCGCCGCCGACGAGCGCGGACAGGCTGAGCAGCAGCGGATAGAAGAGTGCGAGCAGCGCGAGGCTGGGGACCGTCTGGACGAGGCTGGCGAAACCCAATGCGACGCGCGCGACCGCGGCGTTGCGCGCGGACCAGATGGCGAGCGGCAGGCTGATCGCGATGCCGAGCAGCAGCGCCGCCGCGGAGAGCAGCACGTGGCTGGCGAGCAGCGGTGGCACGCGGGTCAGCGCGTCGAGGAACGCACTCATGCGACGAGCGCCCGGAGGCGGTCGGCCTGCGCGCGGGGGACCTGGACCAGAGCCTGCGCGTCGTCGCCGCCCTCACCCGCGACGAGCGCGGCAGGGGTCGCATCGGCGACGATCCGCCCGGCCTTCATGACGAGCACGCGGTCGGCGAGCAGCAACGCCTCCGCCATGTCGTGCGTGACGAGGATGGTGGTGAGGCCCAGCCGGTCGTGCAGCTCGCGGATGCGCGTGCCGAGCGCGTCGCGGGTGACGGGATCGAGCGCGCCGAACGCCTCGTCGAGGAGCAGGAGCTTTGCCCCGGGTGCGAGCGCCCGGGCGATGCCGACGCGCTGGCGCTGGCCGCCCGACAGCGCGTCGGGCAGGCGCCCGGCGATGCCGCGCGGCAGGTCGACGAGATCGAGCAGCGCACCGACATCGGCCTCGTCGCCGCGGCCGGCGATGCGCAGCCCGATCGCGATATTCTCGGCGATCGTCATGTGCGGGAACAGACCGATATTCTGGAAGACATAGCCGACCCGGCGACGCAGTGCGGGCGCGGGACCGTGCGTGACGTCGGTGCCGTCGAGCAGGACGCGGCCATCGCTGGGCTCGACGAGGCGGTTGATCGTCTTGAGGAGGGTCGACTTGCCCGATCCAGACGTGCCGACGAGCGCGACGAAGCTGCCGCCCGCGATCTCGAGCGAGACCGCATCGACCGCGATCGTAGCGCCGTAAGCCTTGGTGACGCGTTCGAAAGCGAGCGCTGGAGATTGATCTGGCATCTGGGCGCAGGATGCGGGAAACATACCGCAAAATCAAACGGAGAGGATCGGCCATGAGCCAGCAGAGCATATTCATCACCGGCGGCGGATCGGGGATCGGCCGCGCGACCGCTTTGCTGTTCGCGCGCAAGGGCTGGCGGATCGGGCTGGCGGACGTCAGCGCCGCGGGGCTGGCCGAGACCGCGGCGCTGCTGCCCGAGGGGGCGTCGACCTATGTCATGGACGTACGCGACCGCGACGCGTGGGTGGCGTCGCTCGATGCGTTCACGGCCGTGACGGGCGGGCGGCTCGACGTGCTGTTCAACAATGCCGGGATCGGGTCTGGCGGACCGCTCGCGACGACCGACTTCGCCGAGATCGACCGGGTGGTCGGGGTCAATCTGGTCGGCGTGCTGAACGGCGCGAAGATCGGTCATGGCTATCTGAAGCGGACGCCGGGATCGTGCCTGCTCAACACCGCATCGGCGTCGGCGATCTATGGCTCGTCGGGGCTGGCGCCCTATTCGGCGACCAAGTTCGGGGTGCGCGCGATCACCGAGGCGCTCGACGGCGAATGGGCGGGCGACGGGATCAAGGTGCGCGCGATCGTGCCGAGCTTCATCGACACGCCGCTGCTGAACACGACCGCGGGGGGATCGAACCGGTCGATCCGCGAGACGGTGACGGGCGCGGGGCTCGAGCTGACCGGGGTCGAGGCGGTCGCCGACGCGGCCTGGGCGGCGGTGCACGGCAACGCGGTTCACACCTATGTCGGCAAGACCGCGCACCGTATGGCGTTCGCCGCGCGCTGGATGCCGGGGTCGCTGCGCAAGCGGATGCGGCGGAGCGTGAAGCGGTAGGGGGGCTTCCGTCATCCCGGGTTTGATCCGGGACCCAGAGTCACGGGCGTTGCCGTTTGTGGCTCTGGGTCCTGACTTTCGTCAGGATGACGGGAGGGGCGTCAGGATGACGGGAGGATCGTCAGGAGTCGCCGACGATGGCGTCGATGGCTTCGGCCATTTCGATGTCGCGGGGGGAGAGGCCGCCGGCGTCATGGGTGGTCAGCAGGATCTCGACGCGGTTCCAGACATTCTTCCATTCGGGATGATGGTTGGCGCGCTCGGCGATCAGTGCGACCTGGGTCATGAAGCCGAATGCCTCGACGAAATCGGCGAACACGATCGTCCGCGTGATCGCGTCGCGACCATCGTCATAATCCCACTCGTCGAGCCCATCGAGCGCCTCGGCCCGCTCGGTCTCGTTCAGTGCCTCGATCATTCGCGTACCCTTGCAGCTATGGATCGCCAACGCGTATGGCTGGAGCCATGAGCGGGCAAGCGACAATCCATGGTGATACGCAGGGGCTCGCGCCCGATGCGGCTGCGATCGAGGCGATCGGGCGCGCGACGATCGCGCGGCTGCCCGCCGAATTCCGCGTGCATCTGGGCGACGTCGTCTTCGCTATCGAGGAATTCGCGGACGAGGAGACGCTGGCAGAGCTCGGCATCGAGCATCCGCTCGACCTGTCGGGGGTGTATCAGGGGCGGCCGCTGGGCGAGAAATCGTCGATGGATAGTGGCGCGATGCCCGACCGCATCACGCTGTACAGGCGTGCGATCCTCGAGGAATGGATCGAGACGGGGGTGCGGCTCGACGATCTGGTCGCGCATGTCACGATCCACGAGATCGGGCATCATTTCGGGCTGAGCGACGACGACATGCATGCGCTGGAAGACGCCGCGGCGTGAGCCTGGCGTTTCGCCGTGTCGCCTGCGACCGCGGCGGACGGCGGCTGTTCGACGACGTGTCGTTCGCGCTGGCGGCGGGTGAGGCGGCGGTCGTCGCGGGGCCGAACGGCGTCGGCAAATCGAGTCTGATCCGGATTGCCGCGGGGTTGCTGCCGCCCGCCGAGGGCGAGGTGACCGCGACCGAGCGCATCGCGCTGCTCGCCGAGGCGGCGGCGCTGGATGCGGAGCGCACGGTGCGCGAGGGGCTGGCGTTCTGGGCGGCGCTCGACGGGGCGGACGGGGTGACGGTCGCGCAGGCGCTCGACGCTGTCGGGCTCGCGGCGCTGGCGGGGGTGCCGGTGCGGATGCTGTCGACCGGGCAGCGGCGGCGGGTGGCGATGGCGCGCGTGGTCGCGTCGGGCGCGCCGATCTGGCTGCTCGACGAGCCGGGCAACGGGCTCGATTCAGCGTCGGTCGGGCGGCTCGAGGCGCTGATCGCGCGGCACCGGGATGGGGGCGGGATCGTGCTGGCCGCGACGCATCTGCCGCTCGCGATTCCGGGGGCGCAGACGATCGTCCTGTCGGGTGAGGAGGCGGCGTGATGCTGGCGCTGACCTTGCGCGACGTGCGGCGCGGCTATGCGGGGGGCGGGGCGGCGCTGGTCGTCGCGTTCTTCCTGCTGGTCGCGGTGCTGTTTCCGTTCGCGATCGGGCCCGATGCGGCGGTGCTCGCGCGGGTCGGGGGCGGGGTGATCTGGGCGGCGGCGCTGCTCGCGGCTTTGCTGCCGGTCGAGCGGCTGGTGGGGCCCGACCTGGAGAGCGGGGTGCTCGACCAGTTGCGCGTGCGCGGGGTGTCGCTGGCGCTGGTCGCGGCCTGCAAGGTCGTTGCGCACTGGGTGGCGTTCGCGCCGCCGCTGATGCTGGCGGCGGTGATCGCGGCGGGGTTGCTCGACCTGTCGGGGGCGACGTTGCTGCGGGTCGAGATCGGGCTGGCGATCGGGACGCCGGGGCTCGCGGCGCTCGCGGTCGCGACGGGCGCGCTGGTCGCGGGGTTGCGCGGCGGGAGCGCGGTGGCGGGGCTGGTGATGCTGCCGCTCGCGGTGCCGTTGCTGATCTTTGGCGCGGGCGCGCTCGACCCGGTCGGCGGGGCGGGGGCGTTCAAGCTGCTCGGCGCGGTGAGCCTGGTGCTGGTGGCGGGGGCGCCGTTCGTGGCGGGGGCGGCGATGCGGGCGGGGATGGAGTAGGCGGGGGCTGTCGCAGGTGCTTCGACTTCGCTCAGCACGAACGGTTTGGGGGTGGTCCCGCTTCAGTCGCGGGACCAGCGGGCCCAGATGGCGGTGGGGAGGGTGAGGCCGCGGGTTTCCTCGCGGACGCCGAGTTCGCCGGCCTCGACCGTGCCCGGCAGGTCGGCGAAGACCTGGTTGAGCAGTTCGCCGATCGCGAGCGCGGACATGCGGACTGCGTAGACGGTGAGAAACAGGAAGCGCGAATTCTCGTCGAGCAGCTTGCGGCAATCGGCGATGAGGCGGGGGAGATCCTCCTCGAGCCGCCAGACCTCGCCCTCGGGACCGCGGCCATATTTGGGGGGATCGAGCAGGATGCCGTCATAGCGACGGCCGCGGCGCACTTCGCGCGCGACGAACTTGGCGGCGTCGTCGGTCATCCAGCGGATCGGCGCATCGGCCATGCCCGACAGCCGCGCATTGGCCTTGGCCGCCTCGACCGATTTCTTCGACGCATCGACATGGACCATGCGGACGCCCTTGGTCGCCATGGCGAGCGTGCCGACGCCGGTATAGCCGAACAGGTTCATGCATTCCGGACTGTCGAGCCCGGCGACGCGCTCACGCATCCAGCTCCACACCGGCGCCATGTCGGGGAAGAAGCCGAGATGGCGGAAGGGGGTGGTCTGCGCGGTGTAGGACACCTCGTTCCATTTGAGCGTCCAGCCTTCGCGGGGCACGGGTTCCGAGAATTCCCAGCGGCCGCCGCCATCCTCGTCCGAGCCGGGGACGAACTCGCCCTGCGCTTTCCAGTCGGTCGAGGCGGGGGCCCACATCGCCTGCGGTTCGGGGCGGATGAAGCGGAAGCGGCCATAGCGTTCGAGCTTCTTGCCGTGCCCCGAATCGATCAGGCCGTAATCCGCCCAGGGTTCGCCGATGAGGGTGTCGAGCGTCTTCATGCCGACGGCTTTGCGCGGTCGGCGATATACGCGGTGATCGCGTCGAAGGTCGCAGGGAGCGTGACGTAACGCTCCTCGCGCTGGAACAGGTCGCCGACACGCGCGGGGAGCGACGGCCGGACGCCGGTCGCGCGCTCGACCGCGTCGCGGAACTTGGCGGGATGCGCGGTAGCGAGCGTGACGACGGGCGTGCCGGGCGGCACCTCGGTACGCAGCGCGGCGGCGAGGCCGATCGCGGTGTGCGGGTCGATCACCTGCCCGGCATGCTCGTGCGCCCAGCGCATCGCGAGCGTCATGTCGTCGAGATCGACGCGGTCGCTCTGGAACAAGGCCGCCGCCCCTTGCGACTGCGCGTTGGTCAGCCGCATCGCGCCCGAGGATTCGAAGCCTGCCATCTGCGCGGCGAGCGCCGTGCCGTCGCGGCTCCCGAGGTCGAACAACAGGCGTTCGAAGTTCGAGCTGACCTGGATGTCCATCGACGGGGTCGGGGTCTGTTCGACGCCGGTCTTCGAATAGTCGCCGCTGCTGAGCGCGCGGTGGAGGATGTCGTTGACGTTGGTCGCGACGATCAGCCGCGCAACGGGAAGGCCCATGCGGGCGGCGACATAGCCCGCGAAGACGTCGCCGAAATTGCCCGTGGGCACGGAGAAGGCGACCTCGCGATCGGGCGCGCCGAGGCGGACCGCGGCGTAGAAGAAGTACACGACCTGCGCCATCAGCCGGGCCCAGTTGATCGAGTTCACCGCGGACAGCGCGAACCGGTCGGAGAAGCCGGGGTCGTTGAACATCGCCTTCACGAGCGCCTGCGCGTCGTCGAAGCTGCCTTCGATGGCGATGTTGTAGACATTGGGGCTGAGCACCGTCGTCATCTGGCGGCGCTGCACGTCCGAGATGCGGCCCGCGGGGTGGAGCATGAAGATGTCGATGCCCTCGCGCCCCGCCACCGCGTCGATCGCGGCCGAGCCGGTGTCGCCGCTGGTCGCGCCGACGATCGTCAGGCGCTTGGTGGTGCCGGCGAGGAAGCGTTCGAAGAAGAGGCCGAGCAGCTGGAGCGCGACGTCCTTGAAGGCGAGCGTCGGGCCGTGGAAGAGTTCGAGCAGCCACTGGTCATGGTCGAGCTGGACCAGCGGGACGACGGCGGCGTGCGAGAAGCGGCCATAGGCCTGATCGCAGAGCGCCTTCAGCTCGTCGCGGGTCATCGCGTCGCCGACGAACGGCGCCATGACGGCGACCGCGGTGTCGACATAGGAGAGGCCGGCGAGCGCGGCGATCTCGTCGCGGGTCATCGTCGGCCATGTCTCGGGAAGATAGAGGCCGCCATCGGATGCGAGACCGGCGAGCGTCGCCGCTTCGAAATCGAGGACGGGGGCCGAGCCGCGGGTGCTGATGTAACGCATGGCCAAGCCGGTTAGCGGGACGCAGCTTTCGACACAACCTTGCCGCGCCTGCCCAGTGCCAGGACATAAATGATCGCGGCGATGGCGGCGAAGAAGAACCACTGGCCGGCATAAGCGAGATGGTTGTTCGGGACCGAGGCGATGTCGGGCTTGCCGTTGGGGGCGAGGCCGGCGGGCGGCGTGTCGGCGACGAGCATCAATCGCGCCGGGGTCGGGTCGAACAGCGAACCGATCAGCGAGCGGCCGTCGGGGGCGTGGGTGATATAGCCCGAGACCGCGCCGCCCGGCCATTGGGACTCGAGCTTCGGATCGCGCGTGGTGCCGAGCTGGACGATCATGCCGGGGCCCTCGGCGCCCGTCCGGCAGTCGGCGATGACGCGAAAGCCCGCCTTGCCCGCGCCGGCGAGGCGGATCGCGGTCGGCTCGAGGCAGACGCCCGTCGCGCGGCGGAAGAGCAGTGTCTCGTCGGGGAGGCTCGGGAACGCCATGGGCGGGCGCGCGGGATTGGCGGCGAGCTGCGCGAGGAACGCCTCCTTTTTGGGGAGGCGGTCGAGCAGCTGCCACAGACCGAGCGCGATCATCGCCGCGACCGCGAGCGCGACGAGCAGCGTCGGGAGAACGGGGAAACGTCGGGTGGTCGTCACGGCTGGCTGCGACCCTCACGCGCGGCGTTGCGATATTCGGCGGACATGAGCGCACCCTTGGCGGCGCGGAGCGACAGGATGACGCCCGCGGCGGTGAACGGGATCCAGACCAGCATGTGCACCCAGAGCGGCGGGTGCAGCGTCAGCTCGAGCGTGATCGCGAGCGCGACGACGATCGCGCCGAGGATCAGCGTCAGGAACGCGGCGGGGCCGTCACCGACGTTGAACTTGCTGAAATCGAGGCCGCAGTTCGTGCAACGGTCGGCGAATTCGGCCCATCTGGCGAAGAGGGTGGGCTTGCCGCAGCGCGGGCACAGGCCCTTGAGCGCGACCTGGGCGATCGGGGGGGCTGAGGCTAGGGGGTCGGGGTCGGGGGTCATGCGGTCAGCGGGTCCGTCCGTGTTTCCCCGCAAAGGCGGGGATCCAGACTGGGCTCCCGCCTTCGCGGGAGAACAGATTGGGGAGGGCGGGCGGTTCGCCGATCGTTACCACCCCGGCGGAGGCCGGGGCCCAGTTGGGGGGCGTTGCTGACTGAGGGCAGCACTTCGTTACTGCGGCCTTGCCAACTGGGCCCCGGCCTTCGCCGGGGTGGAGGGCAGGGATGGAGCGGGCGGTGCTCAACCGCCGTGGACGGGGGCGCCCCAGCCGCCCCAGACATAGACGGTGACGAACAGGAACAGCCAGACGACGTCGACGAAGTGCCAGTACCAGGCGGCGGCTTCGAAGCCGAAATGCTGGCGCGGGGTGAAGTCGCCCTTATAGGCGCGGACGAGGCAGACGATCAGGAAGATCGTGCCGATGAGGACGTGGAAGCCGTGGAACCCGGTCGCCATGAAGAACGCGGCGCCATAGTTGATCCCCTTGAACGGGAACGGCGCGTGCATGTACTCATAGGCCTGGATCGCGCTGAACAGCGCGCCGAGGATGACGGTCAGCCACAGGCCCTTGAGCACGCCGTCGCGGTTGCCGACGCCGATCATGCCCCACAGCCCGGTCTTCTCGCCACCGCGCTGGTTGTGGATCAGCGCATGGTGCGCCCAGGTGACGGTGGTGCCCGACGTCAGCAGGATCAGCGTGTTGAGCAGCGGAAGCTCGAACGGGTTGATGACGGTGAGGCCCTTGGGCGGCCACTGCGCGGCGACCGCGGCCGCACCTTCGGCGGCGCGTTCGACCTGGCCGTCGACGATGCTCATCGCGGTCGGGAAAAGCGAGAAGTCGAAGAACGCCCAGAACCAGCCGACGAAGAACATGACTTCGGAGGCGATGAACAGGATCATGCCATAGCGGAAATGGAGCTGGACGACGGGGGTGTGATCACCCGCGCGTGCCTCGGCGATGACCTGGGCCCACCAGCTGTAGAAGGTGAAAAGCAGCCCGGCGAGGCCGATGAAGAAGATCCAGCCGCCGCCATTGGGCTTGTCGACATGGCCGCCATGCATCCACATGACGCCGCCAACCGCCATCACGAGTGCGGACATCGACCCGACCAGCGGCCAGACGCTGGGCGGCAGGATGTGATAATCGTGGTTCTTGGCGCCGGCCATGGTACTCCCCTATGTTCTTTACGACTGTCCTAGCTTGCGTTTTTCGCGGAATCCACCGGGTAAAACGTGTAGCTGAGCGTGATCGTCTGGATATCTGCCGCGTCGGGATCCTTCAGGATCTTCGGATCGACGAAGAAGATCACCGGCATCCGCGCGGTCTCGCCGGGCTTGAGCGTCTGCTCGGTGAAGCAGAAGCACTGGATCTTGGTGAAATATTTGCCGGCCTGCGCGGGCGTTACGTTGAACGTCGCGGTGCCGGTGATCGGCCGGTCCGAGGTGTTGGTCGCGGTGAAGAACGCCATGTCGCGCGCGCCGACCGCGATCGTGTCCGACGGGTTTTCGGGCGCGAACTTCCACGGCAGCTTCGGGTTTACATTGGCATCGAAATCGACGCGGATCTGGCGATCGGTCCCGCCCGGGGCGACGAGCCCGCGCTGCGTCGTGCCGTTGAGGCCGGTGACCTGGCAGAACAGGCGGTAGAGCGGCACGCTGGCAAAGGCGAGCCCGGTCATGAAGCAGATGCCGAGCACCGCGAGCAGGGCGGTTCGCGTGGTGCGCTCGACCCGCATCAGTGCGGCATCCCCGCCTGGATCTTGGCGATCGAGATGGCGAAGACGAGGATGACGAACGCGCCGAGCAGCAGCGCCATCACCTTGGCCCGGCCCATCTGGCGGCGGCGGATCAGGTCTTCGCGGGTCTTGTCGTCGTTCATGCCAGCCACCTATCGACGACGAGCGCGCCGAACATCGCAAAGAGATACAGGATCGAATATTTGAACAAGCGCCGCTCGGGCTTCATCGTGTCGTCGACACCGGTCGTGCGCGTCGCGACGACGACCACGAGCCAGGCGAAGATCCCGGTCAGGACGGTCGCGACGACGCCGTAGAACGTCCCGACCAGACCGAGCGGCCAGGGGAGCACCGCGGCGAGCGCCATCGGGATGGTGTAGAGCCCGATCTGGGTCCGGGTAACGCGCTCGCCCGCGACGACGGGGAGCATCGGCACGCCCGCATTGGCGTAATCGGTCTTCACGAACAGCGCGAGGGCCCAGAAATGCGGCGGCGTCCACAGGAAGACGAGCCCGAACAGCAAGAGCGGGAGCAGCGCGACATCGCCGGTCGCCGCCGCCCAGCCGATCAGCGGCGGGAAGGCGCCCGCCGCACCGCCGATGACGATGTTCTGCGGCGTGCGGCGCTTGAGCCAGACGGTGTAGACGAGGACGTAGAACAGGATCGAGACGGTCAGGATCGCGGCCGCGGCGAGGTTGACCGCGAGCCCCATCAGTAGGACCGAGAAGCTGGCGAGCCCGACGCCGAAATGCAGCGCAGCCTGACGGTCCATCCGGCCAGCGGGAAGCGGGCGCTTCTGCGTGCGGCGCATGACCGCGTCGATATCGGATTCATACCATTGGTTGAGCGCCCCCGCCGCACCCGCGCCGAGCGCGATGCACAGGATCGCGGTGAAGCCGATCACGGGATGGATGCCGACGGGCGCGGCAAGCATGCCGCACAGCCCGGTGAACACGACGAGCGTCATCACCCGGGGTTTGGTCAGCGCCAGAAAGTCGCGCCATTCGGCGGGGGGAAGCAGGGGCGTCGCAGTGGTCATGGTTGCGCAGGCCTATACGCGACCCGGCGGTTCGGGGAAAGCCATGGTTCTGCTGGGCTTCTGCTGGAAAAATCGAAATCCGGGTATGCCGATCAGGCGGCGGTGATCGGCTGGCCGAGGTCGAGTCGCTCGCCATCGGTGACGATCACCCGGTCGCCGAGCTTCACCGCGTCGAAGATCCGCTTCGCGAACGCCCTGGGCACGCCGATACAGCCATGCGTGGCATAGCCGTCGCCGACATCGCTGCCATGGATCGAGATGCCGTCATTGGTCAGCCGCAGCATGTACGGCATCGGCGCATTGTAGAGGTTGGAGACGTGATCCGCGTCCTTCTGCGTGATCGGGAAGACGCCGAGCGGGGTCGGCTTCTCGTCCGCGCCGTAGATGATGACCGCGGTGCCGATCTCATAGCCGGCGCGGAAGACCGAGACGGTCTGCGCGGCGAGGTCGACGGTGACGACGACGGGCCCCTGGGGGGCGCCGGTCTCGTCCCAGTAATGGTCGCCCTGACGCATCGGGCCGGGGATCTGGAGGATGCGCTTGACGGTGTAGGCGGCGGGATCCGGGGCGGCCGGTTTCGGCGCGGGGGCCGCTGGGCGGGCCTTCGGCGCGGTGCGGGCTGCGGCGGGGTCCTGGGTGGCGGTCACGGGGCGGGCGCCGGTGAGTGCAATCGCGGTGCCGCCGGCGAGGGTCAGGCCGAGAATCGAGACGGCGAGGTGCTGGAGCGTCGGCATGCGCCGTGTTTGGGGACCCGCGCGGGGTTTGGCTAGCGGGGGATTTCGGGGCGTGCCGGGGTGGGACGGATTTTGGGCTGGCGTCGAGCTGTTGGGCTCTGGGTCCTGACGTTCGTCAGGATGACGGATTAGGGGCGGCGGATATGAAAAACGCCCCGGGTTGCCCCGAGGCGTCTTCTGGCTGGCCCCGACACGGGAGCAAGTCCCGTGTCGTCAGACGCGGCGTTGCCGCGCCGGCCGGGCGGGGGCCTGATGGCCCTTGTCCGCCTTAGTCGATTTTCGGCAGGGTCTCGAACTGGTGATAGGGCGGGGGCGAGGAGATCGTCCATTCGAGCGTCGTGGCGCCTTCGCCCCAGGGATTGTCCGCCGCCTTCTTGCCCGCGATCAGCGACCAGATCAGGTTGACGAAGAAGATCGCCATACCCGCGGCCATGATCATGTAGCCGACCGTCGCGACATAGTTCCAGTGCGCGTAGGCGTCGGGATAGTCCGGGTAACGGCGCGGCATGCCCTGGAGGCCGAGGAAGTGCATCGGGAAGAACATGACGTTCACGCCGATGAAGAACACCCAGAAGTGGAGCTGGCCGAGGAACTCGTTGTACATCTTGCCCGACATTTTCGGGAACCAGTAATAGAAGCCCGCGAACAGCGAGAACACCGCGCCGAGGCTGAGCACGTAGTGGAAATGCGCCACCACGTAATAGGTGTCCTGCATGTAGTCGTCGATGCCGCCATTGGCGAGCACGACGCCGGTCACGCCGCCGACGGTGAACATGAAGATGAAGCCGATCGACCAGACCATCGGCGTCTTGAAGCTCATCGAGCCGCCCCACATCGTCGCGATCCACGAGAAGATCTTGATGCCGGTGGGGACCGCGATGACCATCGTCGCGGCGGTGAAGTACATCTTGGTGTTCACCGACAGGCCGGTGGTGAACATGTGGTGCGCCCAGACGACGAAGCCGACCACGCCAATCGCGACCATGGCATAGGCCATGCCGAGATAGCCGAAGACGGGCTTGCGGCTGAACGTCGAGATGATCTGGCTGACGATGCCGAAGCCCGGCAGGATCATGATGTAGACTTCGGGATGGCCGAAGAACCAGAACAGATGCTGGTAGAGGACGGGATCGCCGCCGCCGGCCGGATCGAAGAAGGTCGTGCCGAAGTTGCGATCGGTCAGCAGCATCGTGATCGCGGCCGCGAGGACCGGGAGCGCGAGCAGCAGCAGAAACGCGGTGACGAGCATCGACCAGACGAACAGCGGCATCTTGTGCAGCGTCATGCCCGGCGCACGCATGTTGAAGATGGTGGTGATGAAGTTGATCGCGCCGAGGATCGACGACGCACCTGCGAGATGGAGCGCGAGGATCGCCATGTCGGTCGACGGCCCGGGCTCGCCGTAGGTCGAGAGCGGGGCGTAGAGCGTCCAGCCGTTACCTGCGCCGCCGAAGAAGGGCGAGGCGAGCAGCAGCGTGAAGGCGGGGATCAGCAGCCAGAACGACACGTTGTTCATGCGCGGGAACGCCATGTCGGGCGCGCCGATCATGATCGGCACGAACCAGTTGCCGAAACCACCGACCATCGCCGGCATGACCATGAAGAACACCATGATCAGGCCGTGCGCGGTGATCAGCACGTTCCAGAGGTGGAGCGATTCGTCGAGGCTGGCGCTGCCGCCATGGAGCATGCCGGCCCAGCCCTGCAGATACTGGATACCGGGCTCGGCGAGCTCGGCGCGCATGAGGCCCGAGACCGAGCCGCCGATGATCCCCGCGACGATCGCGAAGATCAGGTAGAGCGTGCCGATGTCCTTGTGGTTGGTCGACATGAACCAACGCGCGAAGAAACCGGGCTTGTGATCGGCATCGTGATGATGCGCATGCGCATCATGGGCGACGAACGCCGACGGGTTGAGAGCGGTGTCGGTCATCTTACAGTCCCGCGTTGCCGGCGCCGGCCGGGTTGGAGGTGGCGCCCTGCGTCGTCGCGGGCGCTGCGGTGGTCACGTTTTCGACCGGGCCGGTGGCGTTGGCGGTTTCCGCCGCCTCCTCGACCTTGGCCGCGGAGCCGTCGGCGCCGGGCTGCGGAATGACCTTGTCGGACGCCTGGCCCGGGGTCGGCATCGAGCCGCCCTTGGCCCGGACCCACGCCGCGAACTGCGCGGGCGAGACGGCCTGGACCGCGATCGGCATGAACGCGTGACGCGCACCGCATAGCTCGGAGCACTGGCCGAAATAGAGGCCGGGCTTGTCGATCGTGAAGCTCGTCTCGTTCAGGCGGCCGGGGATCGCGTCGAGCTTGATCCAGAAGGCGGGGACCGCCCAACTGTGGATCACGTCGTTCGCGGTCGTGATGAGGCGGATCGGCACGCCGACCGGCAGGACGATGCGGTTGTCGGTCGCGAGCAGGCGCGGGCCGTCGGCATCGGTGCGCGCGCGTTCGCCCGCGCCGACGTCCTTGGCCTCCTTCAGCATGTTCGCGGTGACTTCGAAGCCGCCGTTATCCGGATACTGGTAGGTCCAGTACCACTGGTTGCCGATCGCCTTGATCGTCACCGCGCCCGCGGGCGCCGGCTTGAACTGGGCGGAGAGCAGGCCGATCGACGGGACCGCGATCAGCACGAGGATGATCACCGGGGCGAGCGTCCAGATGATCTCGATCACGGTGTTGTGGCTGGTCTTCGACGGCACCGGATTGGCGGCGCGGCGATAGCGGAACACCACCCAGAAGAGCAAAGCGAGCACCAGCAGCGAGACCGCTGTGATCGTCGGCATCAGGATCGCATTGTGCATCCAGTGCGCGAAGACGCCGTTCTTGGTGACCTGTGGCTGGAGGCCGACGGTGCCGGGGGTGGGCTGACCCACGCCGGGGGTCGGGGCCATCGCATAGCCGCCATCCTCGGCGAGCGCCGGGCTGGACGGATTCGCGGTCGCCGGGGCGGCAGCGCTGGTGGGTGCGGTGTTCGACACGCCGGCCGGGCCGGCCGCGGCCTGTGGTGCAGCGCCCGCGGCGCCGGTGTCAGGCGCGGTCGCGGCGGCCTGCGAAGCCGGTGCAGCCTGCCCGGCGACGCCGCCAAGACTCGCCAGTGCGAGCCCCGCTGCGATCGCCAATCCTCTCATCCCCAGTATGCGCATCGTTTTTCTTGACCCCGGTTTGGTGCGAACCCGTATCACGGACGCGCGGATGTCTGCTTATCATTTTGACATTCGGCTATAGGCGGCGGCGGGGCGAGCCTCAACCCCGGTGCGGGCTTTGTTGAATTTGTTGCACGGGCCGGCAAATTTTTCGGGGCGTATGACGTCCGGCGCGGGGGCGGTGGCGGTTGTCATTGCGTGGACTTTGCCGCGATCGTACAGCGCGACAGATTTCATTGGAGCGATGACCCGCGATGACCGAAGACGACGTGCTCGCCGAATTCCGCGCTGCCGAAGCGCTGCTCGAGGGGCATTTCATCCTGTCCTCGGGCCTGCGCAGCTCGCGCTATCTGCAATGCGCGCGCGTGCTGATGGACCCCAGACGTGGCGCGCGGCTGGCGGAGGCGCTGGTCGCGCGGATCCCGGAGAACCTGCGCGCGTCGATCAGCGCGGTGGTGTCGCCGGCGATGGGCGGGGTGATCTGCGGTCATGAGATGGCGCGCGCGCTGGGCGTCGAGGCGATGTTCCTCGAGCGGCCCGACGGCGTGTTCGAGCTGCGTCGCGGGTTCCGGCTGGCGCCGGGGCAGCGCGTGCTGATGATGGAGGACGTGGTGACCACCGGCTTGTCGTCGAAGGAGGCGATCGCGGCGATCGGGCGCGCGGGCGGCGAGACGGTCGCGGCGGCGGCGCTGGTCGACCGGTCGAACGGCGCGGCGGATCTGGGCGTGCCGTTCTTCCCGCTGATCCGGCTCGACGTGCCGACCTATGCGGCGGATGCGCTGCCCCCCGAACTCGCGGCGATCCCGGCGATCAAGCCCGGCAGCAGGGCGGCGGCATGAGCCCCCCCCCCGGCACCGCGCATCTGCGCCTGGGCGTCAACATCGATCACGTCGCGACGGTGCGCAATGCGCGCGGGGCGGGCTATCCCGATCCGGTCCGCGCGGCGCTGGTCGCGGCGGCGGCGGGGGCGGACGGGATCACGGCGCATCTGCGTGAGGATCGCCGGCACATCACCGACGACGACATCGCGCGGCTGTCGACCGAGCTTGCGATCCCGCTCAACCTGGAGATGGCGGCGACCGACGAGATGCTCGGCATCGCGCTGCGCCACCGGCCGCATGCGGCGTGCATCGTGCCCGAAAAGCGCGAGGAGCTGACCACCGAGGGCGGGCTCGACGTGGCGGGGCATTATGACCGGATGGCACGGCTGGTCGACGCGCTGGCGGGGGCGGGGATCCGCGTGTCGCTGTTCATCGAGCCCGACGCGCGGCAGATCGAGGCGGCGGTGCGGCTGAAGGTGCCGGTCGTCGAGCTGCACACGGGTCGCTATGCCGAGCTGTCGGGCGATGCGCGCAGCGTCGAGCTGCGGCGGCTTGAGGATGCGGCGGCGCTGGCGGCGAAGAACGGCATCGAGGTGCATGCCGGGCACGGACTCACCTATGACAATGTCGCGCCGATCGCGGCGATCCGGCAGGTGCGCGAGCTGAACATCGGGCATTTCCTGGTGGGCGAGGCGTTGTTTGTCGGGCTTGGCGAGGCGGTGCGGCGGATGCGCGAGGCTATGGATGCGGCGCGGTAGTTTTAAGAAGGTTTTGTTCGCGCGGAGGCGCGGAGGCGCGGAGCAGAAGAGGGGTGTCGGGCACGGTCCCGGGTGCTTTTCCATCCTGCCGCACTTGCGGCCTTCAAATTCTCCGCGCCTCCGCGCCTCCGCGCGAACAGACTCTTCAGTCTTCCGACTCCAAGCGTCGCGATGATCATCGGGCTGGGGTCGGACCTGTGCAATATCGAGCGGATTCAGGCGTCGGTCGAGCGGTTCGGCGAGCGGTTCGAGCAGCGGGTGTTTACCGAGGTGGAGCTGGCGAAGGCGGCGCGGCGGCCGTTCACCAAGGCGGGGACGCTCGCCAAGCGGTTCGCGGCGAAGGAGGCGTTTTCGAAGGCGGTCGGCACCGGGTTTCGCGCGGGCGTGTTCATGAAGGACATCGGCGTGATCAACGCCGCGAGCGGTGCGCCGACGCTTGCCCTGACCGGCGGGGCCAAGGCGAGGCTTGACGCGTTGACCCCCGAAGGCCACGCCGCGCGCGTACACCTGACCATGACGGACGATCATCCCTGGGCGCAGGCCTTTGTGATAATCGAAGCGATACCCCTGTTATCCGCGGATAAAGATCGATGAAGGAAGCGGCGTTGGACGGCAAAGAGTCGCTCGAGAATCCGGCAGCATCGCGGGTCGGCGCCACACCCGTCCCGCCTCCGGGCAACGACGGTTCCCCTCCCACCACGACGACGGCACCCGTGCGCCGCGGGACCGACTGGTGGGGCGAGGTGAAGGGCATATTCTGGCTGGTTCTGGTGGTGCTCGGCTTCCACAGCTTCATCGCCAAGCCCTTCTACATCCCGAGCGAATCGATGCTGCCGGGGCTGCGGATCGGCGACCGGCTGGTCGTCACGAAGTTCGCCTATGGCTGGTCGTTCGTGTCGCCGACGATCCCGAACCCGGTCGCGATCTTCAAGAGCGTCGTGCTCCGCCAGCAGGAAGACAGCTGGAGCGTGCAGATCCCCTTCATCAAGGGGCGGCTGTTCGGATCGCTGCCGACGCGCGGCGACGTGGTGATCGTGACGCCGCCGGGAACACAGAACGATTATATCAAGCGCGTGATCGGCCTGCCGGGCGACCGGCTGGAAGTGCGCGGCGGGACGGTGATCCTGAACGGCGTGCCGGTGAAGCGCGGCCCCGTCCACGACACGCTGATCCCGGTCGACACCAACAGCCCGTGCAGCGAGGACGAATATCCCGGCGCGCGCGAGACGCGGGCCGACGGCGCGATGATCTGTCGCCTGCCGACGATCACCGAGACGCTGCCCAATGGCCGGCGGTTCGACACGATCGAGATGGGCTGGAGCCCGGGCGACGATTACGGGCCGATCACGATCCCGGCGGCTCATGTCTTCCTGATGGGCGACAATCGCGACCGGTCCGCCGACAGCCGCTTTGCGCTGACGCAGCTCGGCCTTGGCGGGCCGGTGCCGTACGAGAATCTGGGCGGGCGCGCGGAGTTCATCACCTTCAGCCTCGACGGCGATGCGACCTACAACCCGCTGACCTGGTGGGGATCGCTCCGGTCGGATCGCGCGGGTACGTCGCTCCACCCTGCAACGGCGAACTGAGATGGCCGACGATAGCGGCGCGACCAAGCGCGTCGACGAGGCCAGCCCGGTCGAGATGCGCGACCCGGCCCTGCGTAAGGAAATCCGGCGCGCGACGATCTGGCTGGGGCTCGCCTGCCTGATCGCGCTGGCGATCGTGCTGGTCCAGCCGTTGCTGCTGATCTTCGCCGCGGTGGTGTTCGCGTCGCTGCTCGACGGCGGCGTCCGGTTGCTCGGGCGCGTGCTGCCGATCAGCCGCGGATGGCGGCTGCTGATCGTCGTGGTGCTGGTGCTGGTGTTCATGATCGGCACGTTCGTGCTGACCGGGGTGCAGGTGACCGAACAGGTGACGCAGCTGCGCTCGACGCTCGAGCTGCAGGCGAACCGGTTTACGGGCTATTTGGCGTCGCAGGGGCTGATGCCGGGCGTGTCGGACGTGAGCGGGATCGCCAAGCAGGCGCTGGGGTCGGTCGGGCGTGTGACATCCTGGGTCGGCACCGCGATCGGCGCGCTGACCAGCCTGTTCATGATCCTCGTGCTCGGGCTGTTCATCGCGATGGACCCGGGCACCTATGCGCGCGGCGTCCAGTGGATGGTGCCGACCGACCTGCGCGACGAATTCGCCCGGACGATGGTAACGATGGGCGAGACGATGCGGCGGCTGCTCGCCGGGCGGTTGCTCGGCATGGCGGTCGAGGGGGTCGCGACGGGGATCGCGCTGGCGATCGGCGGCGTGCCGATGGCGATGCTGCTCGGGATCATCGCAGGCATCCTCGCCTTCATCCCCAATATCGGTGCGATCGTCACCGGCGTGCTGATGGTCGCGGTCGGCTTCAGCGCGGGCGTCGACACCGGATATTGGGCGATCGGCACCTATTTCGTGGTGCAGACGATCGACGGCTATGTGATCGTGCCGATGGTCGCCAAGCGCACCGTCGACCTGCCGCCCGCGCTGACGCTGGGCGCGCAGATCCTCGCGAGCGCGCTGTTCGGGATCCTCGGTCTCGCGCTTGCCGATCCGATGACCGCGATGCTCAAGACCGCGCTCGAGCGTCGGTCGGACCGCGAGGACGAGAAGGCCGCGGACTGACGAGCGTGTCGAACAGCGCGAGATAGCGCTGCGCCGAGTCGCTGCCGGGTTGCGGGACAGGTGCGGGCCGCGAAATGCCGGGTGTGAGCCAGGCGTCGAGTGCGGCGACGAGTGCGGGGCCGTCGTCGCGCGCGACGATCGTGCCGCGTGCGGGGGTGTCGATGATCTCGACAATCGCGCGGCTCGAATCGGTCGCGACGACGGGCGTGCCGACCGACAGCGCCTCGCGCAGAACCCCCGGCACGCCTTCGAAATCGGAGGTCAGCGCGACGACCTGTGCGCGGGCCATTGCCGGGAGCGGATCGGCGACATGGCCGGGCAGATGGACGCGGGCGGCGAGGCCTAGTGCGGTCGCCTGCGCCGCGAGTGTGCCGCGGCAATTGCCCTCGCCGAGGATGACGAGCGCGATGTCACGATCGCCGAGTGCTGCGACCGCGGCGAGCAGCCGGTCCCAGCGCTTCTGCGGTTCGAGCCGGCCGACGCCGAGGATGAACCGCGACGGCAGCACGGGGAGCGTCGCGCCCGGCGCGGCGAGTGCCGGCGGGTTGGGGATGACGCTGACCCGGCCCGGCATGCGCGTCGCGGCGGCGGCCTGGACCGCGGTGGCGGGGGTCATCGCGACGAGATGATCGAGGAACCGGCCGTGACGCGCGAGCCAGACGCGGTGCGCGGCGTGGAGCAGGCGGCCATGGTCGCCGCGGTCGGGCGCGTTCGACATCTTGGCGACGATCGGCGGACAGGCGCGGCCGAGCCTAAGCCGGATCCAGGCGGCGATCCCGGTATAATGATTGCCGGGGCAGAAGACGATGTCGGGGGCCATGCGGCGGACGAGGCCGGGCAGCGTGCGCGCGGAGCCGGGGACGACCTCGAGCCCATCGGGCAGCTCGGCGGCGAGCGGGCCGGTCGGGTCGCCGATCACCAGCGTGACGCGCCGCCCCGCGGCGAGCCAGCCGCGCGCGAGCCGCAACTGCGCGCGCTCGACGCCGCCGCCCGACAGGTCGTCTGCATAGGTGAGGATTTGGTCAGCGCCGGGCATCGCGCACAGATGGCGCGGTCGGGGCGCGATGGCGAGAGGGTAACCGGCGGCGAACCGCGCGGGTTCGGGGACGGATGACTCGATCTTCACGTGCAAGCCGGCGGCGGGGCGGCTATTGGCGCGGCGTGATGGCATGCCCGGAAAGGCCGGGTGCGCGGTACAGGACGAGGATCGTTCGATGCGTACGCGTATGACGGGCTCCGCGCTGACGGCCGGGAACCCGCCGGGTCGTTCCGCGGCCGGGGTGGTGCAGGCGGGGGTGGTGCAGGCGGGAGCCGATATCGTCGGGCTCGAACCGCTCAAGACCTTCCGCAGCCGGTGGCCGGCGATCATCGGCGCGGTGCTGACGCTGGCGATGATCGCGGGGCTCGCGCGCGAACTGTTCGCGCACGGGCTGGCCGGACTCTCGCGGTCGGTGCCGTCCGATCCGCGATTCTATCTGTGTTTCGCGCTGCTCTACATGTCGCCGCCGACGGGGGATTACGTGATCTTCCGCCGGTTGTGGGGGATCCCGGTCGCGGGGCTGGTCGCCCTGATCAAGAAGCGGATCGCGAACGAAGTGGTGTTCGGCTATTCGGGCGACGCCTATTTCTATGCCTGGGCGCGGGCGCGGGCGCGGATGGTGGCGTCGCCGTTCGGTGCGGTGAAGGACGTGACGATCCTGTCGGCGATCGCGGGCAACGCGATCACGCTGGCGATGGTCGCGATCGCGCTGCCGCTGAGCCGCGACCTGTTGCCGCCCGACCTGTTCAAGACGGTGCTGGGGTCGGCGGCGATCACCTTTGCGATCTCGCTGCCGTTCCTGATCTTCTCGCGGAGGGTCTTTTCGCTGCCACGCGCGACCTTGTGGTGGGTGTTCATGATCCACTGCATCCGGCTGATGTGCGGATCGCTGCTGATCGCGCTCGCCTGGCATTTCGCGCTGCCCGGCGTGTCGATCGCGATGTGGCTGTTTCTGGCGGCGGGGCGGCTGCTCGTGTCGCGGCTGCCGCTGGTGCCGAACAAGGACCTGCTGTTCGCCAATTTCGCGATCCTGCTGATCGGCCAGGACCAGGCGCTGTCCGAGCTCGTCGCGTTCACCGCGGCGCTGACGTTGCTCGTCCACGTCATTCTGATTGTCATATTCAGCGGGCATGCGATCGCGATGAGGACGCGTGCGTGAACCGATATCTTGGGGCGGTACTGATGCTGGCGGGGCTGGTCGCGGGCGCCGCCCCGGCATGGGCCGGCGGCCGGGCGGCGATCCAGGAGCCAATGCTCGGCAGCGACGCGCAGGCGTGCGAGCGCGACGAGGGGCCGGCGATCGCGGCGACGATCGTCGGACTGAAGGATCGCAAGGGCAATCTGAAGCTCGAACTCTATCCGCCCGACGAGGCCGATTTCCTGCGCGGCGACCGCGAGCTGATCGCGGCGGGCAAGACGTTTCGCCGCATCAGCGTGTCAGCCCCCGCGACCGGTCCGACCGCCTTGTGCATCCGCGTGCCGCATCCGGGCCGCTACGCGCTGCTGTTCACGCATGACCGTGACGGCCGGGCCAAGTTCAGTGTCTGGTCGGATGGCGCGGGGTTCGTGAAGGGCGACCGGCTCGGCCGATCGCGACCCAAGGTCGACCAGGCGATCATCGAAGTCGGGCCCGGACTCACGCATGTCACGATCCGCGCGCAATATCTGCGCGGGCTGGGCGGGTTCGGCCCATTGGACGGCAAGTGAGGGGGCGGGCGGGCTGAGATGCGGATCGTCGACGTCAACGAATTCTACTCGCCGACCGGCGGTGGCGTGCGCACCTATATCGACCGGAAGATGGGGATCCTTGCCGATCTGGGGCACGAGCTGATCGTCGTCGCGCCGGGCCGCGAGGACCGTGTCGAGGAGCGGCCGGGTGGCGGGCGGGTGATCTACCTCAAGTCGCCGGGTATGCCGTTCGATCGCAATTACGGGCTGTTCTGGGACCGTGCGGCGATTCACCGGGTGTTGGACGAGCTCGATCCGGATGTCGTCGAATGCTGTTCGCCGTGGCGGCCGGCCTGGTTCGTCGGCGAATGGACGGGGCCCGACGGGCAGCAGCGCGCGCTGAAATCCTTCTTCATGCACAACGACAATATCGCCGCCTATGCGCAGCGCTGGTTCGCAGGGTTTGCGAGCCACGACCGGATCGAGCGCGCGTTCGGCTGGTACAGCCGGTACATGAACCGGTTCCTGACGCGGTTCGACACGGTGGTCACCAACGGACCCGCGCTGGAGAAACGGTTGCGCGCGCGCGGGGTGCGGATCGATGCGGCGATGCCGCTGGGGATCGAGCGCGGCCATTTCTCGCCGCGGCTGCGCGACGAGGCGCTGCGGGGGCGGCTGTTGCAGCAATGCGGGTTGCCGGCGGACGCGATGCTGCTGATCGGGCTGGGCCGGCATCACGGCGAGAAGCGCTGGCCGCTGGTCGTCGACGCGGTCGCGCGCGCGGGCACCGACCTGCCGATCGGGCTGATCCTGTTCGGCACGGGCAGCCAGAGCAAGGCGATCGCACGGCGGATCGGCGGATCGCCGCATATCCGGATGTTCGCGCCGGTCTATGACCGCGAGCGGCTGGCCGCGATCATGGCGAGCTGCGACGCGCTGATCCACGGGTCGGAGGCCGAGCCGTTCGGGCTGGTCGCGTCGGAGGCGATGGCGTCGGGGCTGCCGCTGATCGTGCCCGATACGGGCGGGTGCGCCGAGATTGCGGACCGGCATGCCAGCGAGCTCTATACGGCGCGCGATGCGACCGCGGCGGCGGCGGCGATCGCGCGGCTGTTCGCGCGCGACCGCGGGATGCTCAGGCGCGCGGCGGTCGTGGCGTCGGCGCAGGTCCGCTCGGATCATGCGCATGCGGTGGAACTGGTGGACTATTATGCCGGGCTGATCGCGGCGCGACGGGGGCGGCTGGCGGCGTGACCGACAGCCGGAAGCGGGTGCCGGGGACGGCGACCGCTCCGGATGCCGCCTTTTCGAGCGCGGCGTCGAGTTGCGAATCGCCCGCGGTCGCGGCGGATTCGCCACCAGTGAGGATGACGGTGCCGGGGGCGAGGCGCAGGCGATCGCGCGCGACGAGGTGGAGGCGGGCCTCTGCCGCAGGGTCGAGCAGGGTGCAGCTGCGGAAGTAGAAGGGGCCGGCGGCGAAGCGGGGATCGGGCAGGCGGCCGGTGGCGGGCAGGATCTGCGGCGACAGCGTGACGATCGGGCCGGCGATCCCTCGCGCGTCGAGCGTCCGTCTCAGCGTGGCGGCTTCGCGCATGGCGGTGACGAGCGGGAGGCGGCCGGGCTCGGCGAGTGCTGTGAGTGTCGGCGCGAGGCCGAGCAGCGCGAAGACGGCCATGATCCGGGTGGTTGCGCGGGTCGGCGGCTGTGCGGTCCAGACGGCGGCGAGCGCGACGAACAGCGGGGGGAGCATCGGCAGCAGATATTGCCGCCAGGTCGGCACCGGGAGCAGCGCGGCGACCAGCCCGGCGAGGACGAGCAGGTCGGGCAGGGTGACGCGACGACGACGGATCGCGGCGCGCGCGACGAGGACGAGGGCGGGCAGCGCGGCACCGAGCGCGAGGAACTTCAGCGTATCGAGCGCCTTGGCGGCAAGCGACAGCTTCCAGGGCCGTGCCGCGTAATATTCCGCGGGCGCCTGGGCGGGAAAGTGCAGCGTGCCGAACAGGAAGCCTTCGGGCGACAGCGCGAAGGTCCAGCCGACGAACGCGACGACCGGGAGCGCGCCGAGCGCGACCAGCCAGACGCGGTGGCGGGGATGGACCAGCGCGTAGAGGCCGTAGGCGGCGGCGGGGAAGGCATAGGAGATTTTTGCGGCGACCGCGGCGGCGAGCAGAAGGCCGATTGTTAGCGCGCCGGCGCGGGTCCGGTCTTCGCGGACGATCAGCCAGAGCGCGGCGGCGAGGCAGGCGGCGGGGAGCGCGTCGTTGCGCGCGGTGCCGATGCTGAAGAGCAGGATGTCGGTGGTCGCGAACAAGGCGGCGCAGAGGCGCGCGGTGGCGGGGCTGGCACCGGTGCGGCGCGCGGCGGCGTGGACGAACGCTACGCTCGCGAGGCCGAGCAGCGCGTTGGCGAGGCGGAGGGCGGGCCAGGTCCAGGCGCCGGTCAGGACGGCGATGGGTGCGAGGAGGAAGGGCTGGAGCGGGGTCTGGAGATAGGCGAAGTCGCGATAGGGGAGCAGGCCGTGCGCGGTGAGGACGGCCGCAGCGACATACTGGCTTTCGTCGTGGTCGACGGGGCGGAGGAGGGCGAGCGCGATGTAGAGCGCGGCTAAACCCCCTAGAAGAAGGATGTTCACCCGCGAAGGCGGGTGGCCAGTCTGGGCACCCGCCTTCGCGGGTGAACAAGGGTGGGGCGGGCTATGCTCCATTATTTGGTCCCACCCCGGCAGTCTTCGGTTCCACCCCGGCAGTCTTTGGTTCCACCCCGGCGGAGGCCGGGGCCCAGTTGGGGGACGGTCATGGCTGAGGGTCGCGTTCCGTTACTCAGGCTTTCCCAACTGGGCCCCGGCGTTCGCCGGGGTGGTAGCGCCTGCTGAGATGGTAGCGCCCGCCGGGGTGGTTTTGCCGACTGGGTTGGTGGTGCCCGCCGGGGTGGTGCCGGGCGGGGCAAGGGTCAGGCTTTTACCGCGGTCAGGAAATAGTCGAGGCTGGTCGAATCGCTGAGCGCGAAGCCGGTCGCCGGCGAGAAGCCGAGGCCTTGCGTGTGGACGACGTGGAGACCGGCGTCGCGCAGCAGCGCGGTCAGTTCTTCGGGGGTGAGGAACTTGTTCCAGTCGTGCGTGCCGCGCGGGATGCGGCCGGTGCCTTCGGCGATCGTGATCATCGCAAGCCGCGACAGCGGCGTGCGGTTGGGGGTCGACAGGATCAGCAGGCCATTGTCGGCCAGCACGCGCGCGAGGCCGCGGACGAAGCCTGCAGGGTCGCTGACATGCTCGATCACCTCGAGGCTGGTGACGAGGTCGAACTGGCCGTCGAGCCCCTCGACGCCGCCAGCGCGATAGTCGATTGCGAGCCCGCTCTGCGCCGCATGTATTTCTGCCGCGGCGATATTTTCGGGCGCGGCGTCGATCCCGGTTACGCTGGCGCCGAGCCGCGCGAGCGGTTCGCAGAGCAGCCCCGCGCCGCAGCCCACGTCGAGCGCGGTCCGGCCGGCGAGCGGGGTGAAGCCCGTGCCGTCGCCGTGCCAGTGCGTGTCGACCCGGTCGCGGATGTAGCGCAGGCGAGGCGGATTGAGCTGGTGGAGCGGCGCGGACGAGCCCTTGGGGTTCCACCAGTCGGCCGCCATCGTGCCGAAATGCGCGGCCTCCCGGGGATCGATTGTTGCGCTTTCGTTGCGGTCACTTGCCAGTATCATGCGCGCTACCTATCAGGGCCGCCGCTTCGACCCAAAGGGATTTACGCTGCCCATGGCCCGTATCGTGATGAAATTCGGCGGGACGTCGATGGCCGGGATCGAACGTATCCGCAACGTCGCGGCGCGCGTGAAGCGCGAGGTCGATGCGGGCAACGAGGTCGCGGTCGTCGTCTCCGCAATGGCGGGCGAGACCGACCGGCTGGTCGGCTTCTGCCGCGAGGCGTCGTCGCTGTACGATGCGAAGGAATATGACGTCGTCGTCTCGGCGGGCGAGCAGATCACGAGCGGGCTGCTCGCGATCGCGCTGCAGGCCGCGGGCTGCAAGGCGCGCAGCTGGCTCGGGTGGCAGCTGCCGATCAACACGTCGGACGCGCATGGCTCGGCCCGGATCGGCGAGATCGACACGGTCGCGCTCGATGCGAGCCTGGCGGACGGTGTCGTCGCGGTGATCCCGGGGTTCCAGGGCGTGGCAGACGGCCAGCGCGTCACCACGCTGGGGCGCGGCGGATCGGACACGTCGGCGGTCGCGATGGCGGCGGCGATGAAGGCCGATCGCTGTGACATCTATACCGATGTCGACGGCGTCTACACGACCGATCCGAGGATCGTGCCGCGGGCGCGCAAGCTCGGCAAGGTGACGTATGAGGAGATGCTGGAACTCGCCAGCGTCGGCGCCAAGGTGTTGCAGACACGGTCTGTCGGCCTGGCGATGAAAGAGAATGTGCGCGTGCGCGTGCTGTCCTCGTTCGAGGATGGCGATACCAGTGACGGACACCGCGGCACGCTGATCGTGGGCGAAGAGGAAATCGACGATATGGAACGCCAGCTCATCACCGGCATCGCGCATGACAAGAACGAGGCGAAGATAACGCTGACGCAGGTCAGCGATCGCCCGGGATCGGTCGCGGCGATCTTCGCGCCGCTCGCCGATGCGGGGATCAACGTCGACATGATCGTCCAGAACGTCGCGCATTCGACCGGGTCGACCGACGTGACGTTCACCGTGCCCTCGGCGGATCTGGCGCGGACGCTCGACGTGCTCGACAAGGCAAAGGACGCGATCGGCTTTGCGAGCCTGGTCCACGACACGCGCGTCGCCAAGGTTTCGGTGGTCGGCGTCGGGATGCGCAGCCATGCGGGCGTCGCCTCGACGATGTTCACGACGCTCGGCGAGCGCGGGATCAACATCCAGGCGATCGCGACGTCGGAGATCAAGGTCAGCGTGCTGATCGAAGAGGATTATACCGAGCTGGCGGTGCGCGTGCTGCATACCGCTTACGGGCTCGATGCCGAGGATGCGGCTTGACGGACACCGTCCGTTCGTTTCGAGCATTGTCGGGAAATATGTCACGGATACTGCGCGGGGTTTCTCGACTTCGCTCGACACGAACGGGAGTTTTGTAATGACCATCGGCAGCGACCGGCTTCAGCGCCGCATGGCGCGCGGCGCCGCATTCCTCGGGTCCGAGGTCGCGATCCTTGGCGGGGCGATGTCGTGGGTGAGCGAGCGCAATCTCGTTTCCGCGATTTCGAATGCGGGCGGGTTCGGGGTGATCGCGTGCGGGGCGATGACGCCCGCGTTGCTCGACGCCGAGATCGCCGCGACCCAGGCGATGACCGACAAGCCGTTCGGCGTGAACCTGATCACCATGCATCCCGACCTGGTCGAGCTGATCGCGGTGTGCACGCGGCACAAGGTCGGCCATGTCGTGCTGGCGGGCGGATTGCCGCCCAAGGGCAGCCTCGAGGCGATCAAGGCGGGGGGCGCCAAGGTCATCTGCTTCGCGCCGACGCTGGCGCTGGCCAAGAAGCTGATCCGCAGCGGCGTCGACGCGCTGGTGATCGAGGGCATGGAGGCCGGCGGGCATATCGGGCCGGTGTCGACGAGCGTGCTGGCGCAGGAGATGCTGCCCGAGATCGCCGAGCTGGTGCCGGTGTTCGTGGCGGGCGGGATCGGCCGCGGCGAGGCGATCGCGGGCTATCTCGACATGGGCGCGGCGGGCGTCCAGCTCGGCACGCGGTTCGTCTGCGGGACCGAATCGATCGCGCATGCCAATTTCAAGAAGGCGTTCATCCGCGCGTCGGCGCGCGATGCGATCGCCAGCGTCCAGCTCGACGCGCGGCTGCCGGTTATCCCGGTGCGCGCGCTGAAGAATGCGGCGGGCGAGCTGTTCTCGGCCAAGCAGCGCGAGGTTGCGGGGCATCTCGACGAGGGGCGCGTGGCGATGGGCGAGGCGCAGTTGCAGATCGAGCATTACTGGGCGGGTGCGCTGCGCCGCGCGGTGGTCGACGGCGATGTCGAGCATGGGTCGGTGATGGCGGGCCAGTCGGTCGGCATGGTCACGAAGGAAGAGCCGGTCGCGGACATCATCGCCGAGCTGATGGCACAGGCCGCGGCGGCGCTCGAGGCACGCGCGGCCTGATCCTTCGCCGGCCTAACACGCTGCGATCGTGCCGTTCGTCGCATTAGGGTTGCAGTCGCGTACGCGTTTTATACCCTGTTAACCTTATCGCGGCAGGTCTGTCTCGGTCGGGGGACAGCGAGGACTTGAGTCGATGAAGCGTCAGTTTGCGATGATTGCGGTGACCGCAGCCCTGCTCGCCGGGTGCGCGCGGAAGCCGGTCGAGGTCGCGGCGCCCGCACCGGCGCCGGTCGCGCCGGTGCCGGTCGCGGCCCCGCTGCCCAAGGGCGCGTTTCCGGGGATGAAGATCCCCGCGGTGCTGGCCGACGGCACCTATCCGACGCCGAACCGCAACCTGACCGAATCCGCGAAGATCTGGCACCTGCGCGCTGCGCTGAACGTCGCGGCGCTGGCGTGCCGCGGACCGGACGAGGCGGTGATCGTCGCGGGGTATAACGCGATGCTCGCCGCGCAGAAGCCGGTGCTGGCCAAGGCCGAGGCGACCTATTCGGCGGAATATCGCGCGGGCGGCGGCGACTGGCAGGATCGCTACGACGATTCGATGACGCGGCTGTACAATTTCTTCTCGCAGTCGCAGTCGCGCGATGCGTTCTGCGAAGCGGCAGGGCGTGTGCTGGCGGAGGGCACAAGCGTGCCGGGGCCGATGCTGGCGAGTTTTGCCGCGACGCGGCTGCCGATGCTGGAGCAGCCCTTTACCGATTTCTACCGTGCGTTCGACGCCTGGCGCGGCACCGCGGTGCAGCCGCTCCCGGCACAGCGCGTGATCTTTGCAAGCAACGGTGCGGTTCCGGTCGGCGGTTCCGGCGTGGCACCGCTGCCGTCCGCCGCGCCCGCCGCGCCGGGGTTGCAGGCGCAGCTCCGGCCCGTCACGCAGCCGCCGCTTCCCGCCGCGCCGCGTCCCCAGCTGCAGGTTGATCCGGGCGCCCTGCAATAAGACGAGTCGTATCCGCCTGCGCGGGTGCGAAACCGCAGGCAGGGCGACGCGAATGCTTTCTTCGCGGCGATGCTTGGGTTAACAGCCCCCGGAATGGCTGACGCAGAGCAGGATCAACCGGCGGGAGGGCGCTTTGCGGGGCGCGAGCATCGGTTCGCGCTGCGCGTGTATTTCGAGGACACCGACCTGTCGGGCGTCGTCTATCATGCCAATTACCTGCGCTACATGGAGCGCGCGCGGTCGGACATGCTGCGCGTCGGCGGAATCGACCAGCGCGTCGCGTTCGAGGCGGGCGAGGGCTCCTATGCGATCGCAAGCCTCGCCATCCGCTATGCCGCGCCCGCGCGGCTCGACGATGCGCTGGTGATCGTCTCACGGATCACGCAGGTCCGCGCGGCCAGCGTCGCCATTCATCAACGAGTCATGTGCGGCGGGCTTGTCTTGGCCGAGGCGGACGTGGTGGCGGCGCTGATCGCCCCCAACGGCCGGCCGCGTCGCCAGCCGCGCGCATGGACTGACATCTACGAACGCCTTGTCTGGCAGGGGGAAGCATGAATCCGGTTCTGACTATGGATAGCGCGACGTTGTCGCCGATCCACTTGTTCCTACAGGCCGATCTGGTCGTGAAGGGCGTGATGATCGGGCTGCTGCTCGCCAGCGTCTGGACCTGGGCGCTGATCGTCGCGTTCTGGCGGCGGCTGGGCAAGACGCGCAAGGGTCTGGCGCGGTTCGAGCGCGACTTCTGGAAGGCCGAGGACATCGACGTGTTCTACAAGGCCGAGAGCGAGACCGACCTGCCATCGGCGCGCGTGTTCGCGGCCGGGGTGACCGAGTGGCGGCGATCGACCGCGGGCGGCACGATCGACAAGGCCGGGACGCGCGAGCGGCTCGCCACGACGATGGGCGCGGCGGTCGCGCACGAAATCGACACGCTGTCGGACCGGCTGAACGTGCTGGCGACGGTCGGATCGGTGGCGCCGTTCGTCGGGCTGTTCGGCACCGTCTGGGGCATCATGCGCAGCTTCACGAGCATCGCGGCGGCGCAGAACACCTCGCTCGCCGTCGTCGCGCCGGGGATCGCGGAAGCGCTGTTCGCGACCGCGATCGGCCTGTTCGCGGCCATCCCGGCGGTGATCGCGTACAACCGCTTCAGCCACGGCATCAACCGGATCGAGGCAAGCCTCAACCGCTTCGCCGACGGCTTCCACGCGACGCTGTCGCGGCAGCTGGACGGCGCGCGATGAGCGGCCGGCCGGTGCTGTGCACGGGAGGCGCGTAGATGGCGATGAACCTTCCTTCGGGTCGCGGTCGCGGACGGCGCGCGCCGATGGCGGACATCAACGTCACGCCGATGGTCGACGTGATGCTGGTGCTGCTGATCATCTTCATGGTGACTGCGCCGCTGATGACCGCGGGCGTGCCGGTGAACCTGCCCGATGCACGCGCCAAGGCGCTGGACCAAGAGCAGAAACCCGTCGAGATCTCGATGGATGCGACGGGCGCGGTGTTTATCGACCAGGACCAGATCGGCGAGGACGCGCTGCCGGTGCGGCTCGCGTCGATCGCGGCGAGCCGGGCAGTCGGCAACGAGCCGCAGGTGCTGCTGCGCGCGGACCGCAAGCTCGACTACGGCCGGGTGATGCGCGTGATGGGCGAGCTCAACCGCGCCGGGCTGAACCGCGTCGCGCTGGTGACGGTCGAGGGCACACCCAACTGATGTCGCGGCGGTGATGGGCCCTTGGTGATGGATCGCTCCGAAAAGATCGGGTTCGGCGTCGCGCTGGTCGGGCATGTCGTGCTGTTCGCGCTGTTGTCGGTCGGGTTTCTCGACACGCCCGAGCCGCCCAAGATTGTCCAGCAGCCGATCGACATCAGCCTGGTGCCCGACGTGGCGCTCGAGGCGATCGCGCCGCAATCGGCGGAGACGCCCGCCGAATCGGTCGCGCCCGACGAGGGCACGCCCGAGGATGCGGCACCGCCCGCGCCGCAGGAGGCCGAGCCCGAGCCGCAGCCGGATCCGGTGCCGCCTGCGCCGCAGCCGGCGCCCCCCAAGCCTGCGCCCAAACCTGCGCCGCCCAAACCGGCGCCCAAGCCCGAGCCGAAGCCCGAGCCCAAGCCGGTGGCCAAGCCCAGGCCCGCGCCGCCGAAGCCGGTGGCGAAGCCTGCGCCCGTTCCCAAGCCGGTGGCCAAGCCTGCGCCGGCCAAGCCGAGCCCGGCGAAATCCAAGCCTGCGCCCGCGAAACCGGCGGCCAAGCCATCGCCCGCCAAGGCGGCACCGGCGAAGAGCGCGGCCAAGTCGAACGCGGCACCCGCCAAGAGTGCGGCGTCTTCGGCAAAGCCCGCCAAGCCTTCGGCGACCAAGGGCAGCGGATCGACCGCGGACGCGAAGGCGGCGCGGCCGCGCGGGTCACGGCTGGGCGACAACTTCCTGAAGGGCCTGTCGGCGGATCCGTCGCCTAGCAAGTCGGAAGCGCCCAAGGCGGCCAAGCTCGGCGCGCAGGCGGCGGCCAATATCGGCTCGGCGATCCTGCGGCAGGTGCAGCCCTGCGCGAACCGGCAGGTGACGCCGGGGCCGGGCGCGGAGCGGATCCGCGTGACGATCAACCTGAAGCTCAACCGCGACGGGACGCTGAAGTCGCGGCCGACGATCACCGGGCATGCCGGCGTCGACGACGAGAACAGGCGCTATGTCGACCGCGTCGACGATCTCGCGATCGCGACCTTCACGGGCTGTTCGCCGCTGCGCGGTTTGCCCGACGACCTGTATGACGTGCAGAATGGCTGGAGCAATTTCAGCCTGCGTTACAAGCTTCCCGGATGAGGATGTCCGTTATGTTCCGATCGCTATCCCCCCGCCGGCCTGCCATGATCTCCAGCCTCCTCCCCGGCGAAGGCCGGGGCCCAGGTGGAGAGGTCTTCGTGACGGCGCGCACCGTGCTTGCAGCAGCGTCCCCCAACTGGGCCCCGGCCTTCGCCGGGGTGGGGTCTGGGGTGAGGGCGGTGCTCGCTTCGGTGGGCGTGTTGGCGCTCGTTGCCGGCGGTGCGGCCAGTGCGCAGACCGCACCTACGCCGGTTCCGCAGGCCGGGGCGCCCGCCGCAGCGGACGATCAGTCCGGCGGGCTGGTGGTCGACGTGACGGGCGGGATCTCCGCGCCGATGCCGATCGCGGTGCCGGTGATGCCGACGTCCGCGGTCGTGTCGACGCCGGCGGGGTCGACCGACGTGCTCGGCCGGCAGCTGGCCGATATCGTCACCAACGACCTGCGCAATTCGGGGCTGTTCACGCCGCTCGCCCCCGGCCAGCTGCGCGCGATCGGCTTTCCCGAGGTTACCGCACCAGGGTTCGATTACTGGGGCAGCACGGGTGCGCAGGCGCTGGTGCAGGGCTTCATCCGCGCGAATGGCGACGGGAACCTGACGGTCGGCTGCTATCTGTACGACGTGTCGTCGCGCGCCGAGCTGACCCGACAGGGGTTCGTCGTGCCGCCGTCGGACTGGCGGCGTGCCGGGCATAAATGCGCGGACATGGTCTATACGCGACTGACCGGCGAGGGCGCCTATTTCGACAGTCGCGTCGTCTATGTCTCGGAAACCGGACCCAAAAACCGCCGCATCAAACGGCTGGCGATCATGGACCAGGACGGCGCCAACCACCGCTTCCTGACGAACGGCCAGTCGATCGTGCTGACGCCGCGCTTTGCGCCGAACCAGCAGTCGATCGTGTATATGAGCTATGTGAACAACCGGCCGGCGATCTATGTCTATGACATCGGCACCGGGCGGCAGCGGCTGGTGGTGCAGAATGCCAGCCTGACCTTCGCGCCGCGCTTCTCGCCCGATGGCCGCAACATCCTGTTCTCGATGGCGCAGGGCGGCAATACCGACGTGTACCGCGTGTCGAGCCAGGGCGGCGCGCCGCAGCGGCTGACCAATTCGCCGGGGATCGACACGGGCGGGAGCTATTCGCCCGACGGCTCCAGAATCGTGTTCGAGAGCGACCGGTCGGGCGGGCAGCAGATCTATGTCATGAACGCCGACGGATCGAACCAGCAGCGGATCAGCTTTGGCGGCGGGCGCTATGCGACGCCGGTGTGGAGCCCGCGCGGCGACCTGATCGCGTTCACCAAGCTCGGCGGGGGGTTCCGGATCGGGATCATGAGCCCGAGCGGCGGGGGCGAGAAGCTGCTGACCAACGATTGGCAGGACGAGGGGCCGAGCTGGTCGCCGAACGGCCGCGTGATCAACTTCTTCCGCTCGGGACGCGGCGGCGGCGGCAAGGCGGACCTGTGGTCCGTCGACCTGACGGGCGTCAACGAGCGCAAGATTCCGACTCCGCTCGACGGGTCGGATCCAGCCTGGGGCCCGCTGCGGCCCTAGACCGATTATGTAATCTATGTTGGAATATGTTCCGACCACGGGAGAAGATGTGATGGCCAAGTTTACGACAACGCTGCTGTGCGCGACCGCGCTGATCGCCGTCGCGGGCTGCGCCAAGAAGCGGCCCGAGACCCTGCCGCCCGCCCCCGTCGATTCGTCGGCGGGCGTCGATCCGAGCGGCGGGCTGGCCAATGGCGGCGCGAACGGCGCGATCGTGCCCGGGTCGGACGCCGATTTCCGTCGCTCGGTGCAGAGCAACACGGTCAATTTCGCGCTCGACATGTACGATATCGATCCGACCGCGCGCGCGATCCTCGACAGCCAGGCCGAGTGGCTGGCGCGCAACCCCAATGTCCGGATCACGATCGAGGGGCATTGCGACGAGCGCGGCACGCGCGAGTATAACCTGGCGCTGGGCGACCGGCGGGCCAATTCGGCGAAGAACTATCTGGCGGCACGCGGCGTGTCGGCGTCGCGGATGACGACGATCAGCTATGGGTCGGAGCGGCCCGTGGCGCAGGGGTCGGACGATGCGGCCTGGGCGGAGAATCGCCGGGCGGTTACGATCGTGCTGAACTGAGGACTGGGGGCGGGCCCTTCGGGGGCCTTTCCTGCCGTCATCCCCGCGGAGGCGGGGATCCAGACTGGCTGACCGTCGGGCATGGTCGCGAGGGTAGCCGGTCTGGGTTCCCGCCTTCGCGGGAATGACTTTGGGCTGGGGGCGTCTTGAGCCTCGTGCCCTCACCCTCCCATGCGCAAGGGCGCATGGCCCCCTCCCTCTCCCCCGAGGGGAGAGGGGTTTTTTAGGTCAGGGCCTTGTCTAGGAGTTTTGCCAGGCGGAGGCCGCCTTTGCGGACTTCTTCGCGGGAGACGGGGGCGATGCGGGCGATCGTGGCTTCGTCGAGTTTTACGCGCGGGGGGACGGGGGCGCAGGCGTCGCCGCCCAGCGCCGAGGCATAGGTGACGTCGTGCGCGACCTGCCAGCTTTCGCGGCTCCAGTCGGCGACGGTGCCCGCTGCGATGCGCGCGCGTTCGGCGGCGGGGTAGCGGCGGACGAGCGAGGGCGGCGCGGAGATTGCGCGCTCGGCGAGCGTGCCGTCCCAGACCGAGTGGAGATTGAGCCGGGCGGGGGCGTAGATGCCGTAATCGGTCTTCACGTCGTTGCCGCCCTTGTCGTGGCGATCGCCCGCGTGGAGCGGCTGGTGGAGGTCGCCGACGAAGTGGATGAGGAAGGCGAGCGCCTGGACGCGGTCGTGCGACGAGGTCTTGCGGTCGCGGAGCAGGGTCACGTCGCGATCGATCTGCGCGGAAACGCAGTCGCCGTCTTTACAGGCAGGCGTCAGGTCGAATGGCCCACAGACATCGACATTCTGGTAATGCCAGCTGTACGCAAAGCCGAAGCGCGACTTGCCGTCGGCGGTCTTGAGCGGCTTTATGCAATCTGCCCAGACACTTGCCTCTTCGATCGTGCCGGCGGGGCATTCGGGGGTGTCGAGCAGCGCCTGCTGCGCGAGGATGCGGCGGATCGCGACCTGCGTGCGCGGCGCGACATTGGCATAGGCGATCTGCGCGACCGTCTCATGCCCATATTCCCAATAGGCGGTGGCGGGGGCGGCGGTCAGCGCGGTCGCGGCGAGCAGGCCGAGCGCGGTCAGGGGCTTGCGAATCATGCCTGCTCACTAGCGTAGATGGCGACGCTGCGCGCGCCCTTTGCGGACGCGGTGCCGCGGTACATGCCGGGCGTGGTGAACGACCAGGCCATGCTGCCATCGGGGGCGACGACGATCGCGCCGCCGGTGCCGCCCAGCGCGCGGACCTCGGCGAGGACCGCCTCGGTCGCGGTCTGGAGCGGTTCGCCGGTCAGGCGGACGCGCGCGGCGATCTCATGCCCGACGCCGACGCGCAGGAAGAACTCGCCCGAGCCGGTGCACGACACCGCACAGGCGCGGTCGTCGGCGAAGGTGCCAGCACCAATGACGGGCGAATCGCCGATCCGGCCCCAGCGCTTGCCGGTGACGCCGCCGGTCGAGGTGGCGGCGGCGACATGGCCGTTCGTGTCGCAGGCGACCGCGCCGACGGTGCCGTATTTCATGTCGACGTCGAACATGTCGCCGCTCGCCTGGAGCTCGGCGAACTGGCGGCGGCGCTCGTTGGTGGCGAACCAGTCCTGATCCGCCTGTTCGAGGCCGTGTTCGCGCGAAAACGCGTTGGCGCCGGTACTTGCGAGGAAGACGTGGCGGCCGTCGTCGAGGATCGCGCGGGCGAGGCCGACCGGGCTGCGAGTCGCGGTGGCGGCGGCGACGGCGCCTGCGGCGCGCGTGCGGCCGTCCATGATCGCGGCGTCGAGCTCGATCCCGCCGTCATGCGTGAAGACCGCGCCGCGGCCCGAATTGAAGTGCGGATCATCCTCGAGCACGCGGACCGCGGACTCGACCGCGTCGAGCGCGGTGCCGCCGCCCGAAAGCACCGCGGAGCCGGCGTCGAGTGCGCGCGACAGGCCGGCGCGCGCGCCCGAATCCTGATCGGCAGAGAGCATTTCGCGGTCGAGCTTGCCCGCGCCGCCGTGGATGACGAGGGTCCAGTTGGGTTGGGGCATGGGGGCTTTCACAAGGTTGGCGGGGTGGGACGAAGGTGGAGACGCAGCCCGATCAGCGGGCGCAAGGGGGCGACCCTGCGGCCGATCCGGTAGAAGGCGAAACAGCCGATCAGCGTCGAGGCGAGCAGCACCAGGAACTCCGCCCAGCCGGGAAGGCCGGCGGGGAGCAGCGCGTACATGACGAGGACGATGATCGTCTGGTGGATCAGGTAGAAAGGGAACACCGCCTCGGTCAGCATCGGCCGCCAGCGATGGTCGCGGTTGAGATGGCGTTCGGCGAGCCCGATCAGCGCGACGATTCCGCCCCATTGTTCAAGGGCATGCGCGATGCCGTAGGCGGTATAGAGCCAGTGCGGCTTCGCAACCCCGGCGGGCCAGCCGAGCTCTATGCCGAGGATCGTCGCATAGCCGAGCAGCGCGAGCCCGGCGCCGATCTTCCACAGCTGCGCGATCGCGGCGATCGCGGGTTCGGAGCGCGCGAGCCCGAAGCCGAACAGGAAGGCGGGGAAATAGGTGATGTGCGCGATCCAGTCGCCGAGCAGCGCCTGACTCTCGGCCGCCATCTGGAACCACCAGCCATGGACGAAGATGAGCCAGGCGAGCGGCAGGAGCAGCACCAACCAGCCGCCGAAGACGCGGTCGAAGAGCCGCTGCGCGCCGCGGCTGCGGACATTCTGGTGGCTGCGCAGGCTGCGTGGGCCCCGGACTAGCGCGACGCCGAGCGTCAGGACTGTCGTGTAGACAAAGAGATAGACGACGAACCAGAGGTGGTTCCAGGCGGGCAGCCACAGGCCGTCGAGCGGGGCGAAGCGGAAGGCGTCGTGCGTCCAGAAGGTCCAGTAGCTGCCCGCATAGCCATGCCGGGTGACGAGCTCGACCCAGGGTTGCGGGGGGACGATGACGAGGATGCCGAAGGCGAGCGGTACGAGCAGCCGGTAGCAGCGCGTCGCGAAGAAGCGGACCGGGCCGCTCGACCGGCGCAGCAGCGCGCGGCTGGCATAGCCCGAGACGACGAACAGCAACGTCAGCCGCCACGCATTGGTGGCGAGCATCGGCAACCGGACCCAGTCCTCGACATGCAGCGACTTCACATGGAAGTTCCACGGCACGAAGACCATCGCGATATGGTAAAGGATCAGCAGGGCGAAGGCGCCGATCCGCAGCCAGTCCATGCCGTAATGCCGGGTCATCGCAGCGCCCTAGGCGGCGGGTGACGGGGCTGCAAGCACGCGCTGCCCCGTCACGCCGGCGCGGGCCCGCCCGGCCCGGCCCGGTCAGGCGGCCATGCGGGGGACGCCGAGGAAGTCGCGTTTGCCGAGCGGGACGCCCTGCGCGCGCAGGATCGCGTAGGCGATGCTGGCGTGGAAGTAGAAATTGGGCTGCGAGAAGGACAGCAGGAAGTTGGCGCCGGTGAAGGGCATGACATAGCTGCCGAATTCGAACTTCGTCGCGGCGGTGGCGAGCGTATCGAACTCGGCCGGGTCATAGCCCTCGAGCGTCGCGATCGCGCCCTGTACCGCGGCGTGGAGCCCGGCGAAATCGGTCGGCCAGGCGCTGCGATCGGGGGAGAAGACGCCGTCGCGGACGCCCTGCACGCCGCCCGCCGAATGCGCGACGCACGACTTCACCTGATAGCCGAAGGGGAGCATATCGTCGGCGAGCCTTGCGTCGATCAGCGTGGCGGGGTCGATCCCGCGCTCGGCGGCGAAGCCTTCCGCCTTGTCGAGCAGCGCGTCGAGCGCGCGCAGGACCTGGAGGTTGGAGGGGATCGTCGCATCGTAGAGGGACAGGGTCATCGATCGGGCTCCGGGGTGAGGCGGCAACCTATGGCCGTGCGGTGGCATGTGCCAGCGTTGTTTCGCTCGCCGCGTCCAGCCGCTATATACGGCGGTGAACCCACGAGGAATCTTCATGTCCCTTCGTCCCTGGCGCGATATCACCCGCCGTACGAGCCGCCAGATCATGGTTGGCAACGTCCCCGTCGGCGGCGATGCGCCCGTCACCGTGCAGACGATGACCAACACGCCGACCGACGACATCAAGGCGACGGTCGACCAGATCCGCCGCTGCGAAGAGGCGGGCGTCGACATCATCCGCGTCAGCTGTCCCGACGTCGAATCGACCAGCGCGCTGAAGCAGATCGTCCGCGCGAGCCGCGTGCCGATCGTCGCGGATATCCATTTCCACTATAAGCGCGCGCTCGAGGCGGCGGATGCGGGGGCGGCGTGCCTGCGGATCAACCCGGGCAATATCGGCTCGGCGAGCCGCGTGAAGGAGGTCGTCGACGCGGCGAAATCCAATGGCTGCGCGATCCGGATCGGCGTGAACGGCGGGAGCCTCGAGCGGCATCTGCTCGAGAAATATGGCGAGCCGTGCCCCGATGCGCTGGTCGAATCGGCGCTTGATCACATCAAGTTGCTGCAGGACCATGACTTTCACGAGTTCAAGGTCGCAGTGAAGGCCTCCGACCTGTTCCTCGCGGTCGCGGCCTATCAGCAGCTGGCCGAACAGGTCGACTGCCCGCTGCACCTCGGCATCACCGAGGCGGGCGGGTTCGTCGGCGGCACGGTCAAGTCGGCGATCGGGATGGGCAGCCTGCTCTGGTACGGGATCGGCGACACGATCCGCGTGTCGCTCTCGGCCGAGCCCGAGGAGGAAGTGCGCGTCGGGTTCGAGATTTTGAAGGCGCTCGGCATCCGCAACCGCGGCGTGCGCGTCGTGTCGTGCCCGTCCTGCGCGCGGCAGGGGTTCGACGTGATCCGTACCGTCCAGGCGCTCGAGGAGCGGTTGCAGCATATCCGCACGCCGATGTCGCTCAGCGTGCTCGGCTGCGTCGTGAACGGGCCGGGCGAGGCGCGCGAGACCGATATCGGGATCACCGGCGGCGGCAACGGCAAGCACATGGTGTATCTGTCGGGGGTCACCGACCATCATGTCCAGGACGCGGACATGGTGAACCACATCGTCAAGCTGGTCGAGGCCAAGGCGGCGGAGATCGAGGCGGCGGATGCGGCGGTCGCGGCGCTGGTGCCGGAGATGGCGGCGGAATAAGCGGGGTCTTATTGGGCGGTTGGCGGAGCCGGGCGTCGCCCTCACCTTCCGTCATCCTGACGCAAGTCAGGATCCAGGGCGGCGGGGGTGGTGCTGCTTGGCTCTGGATCCTGACTTTCGTCAGGATGACGGGGTGGGCTGACGGACGTTTCGGGTTTTGGCAGTGCTTCGACTTCGCTCAGCACGAGCGGGAGGGGCGTGGCGGTGCTTGGCTCTGGGCCCCCGCTTTTGCGGGCGAACTGCCGCCCCCGACGATGATGGCGCCGGTGGGGGATGCCGGTTAAGCGGGGGGATGGGTATCGTAATCTTCTCGGCGGCGGGGCGGGCGGCGTGAGGGGGCGCAGCGTTTCGCCTGCGCTGGCCTTTGCTGTCGCCGCGCTCGGGATCGGGTTGTTCTCGGTGATGGACGCGGTGATGAAGTCGCTGGTGCTGGGGATCGGGGTGTATAACGCGCTGCTCTGGCGGCAGATGGCGAGTGTCGGGCTGGGGGCGGTCGCCTGGAAGCTCGGGCGGAGCGGGCGGCCGAGCGGGCGGGCGCTGAAACTCCATTTGGCCAGGGGGTTGGTGACCGCGGCGATGGCGCTGCTGTTCTTCTGGGGGCTGGCGCGCGTGCCGATGGCGCAGGCGATTTCGCTGACCTACATCTCGCCGATCCTCGCGCTGCTGCTCGCCGCCGTCACGCTCGGCGAGCGGGTCGGGCGCCGGGTCGTGGTCGCGTCGATCCTGGCGCTGGGCGGGGTCGGGATCGTGATGATCGGGCATGGCCGCGAGGGTGCGGCGGGGGCGGCGAGCCTGACGGGGGTCGCGGCGGTGCTCGGATCGGCGCTGCTCTATGCGGTCAATCTGGTGATCGCGCGGGTGCAGGCGCAGGCGGCGCGGCCGGGCGAGATCGCGTTCTTCCAGGCGCTGGTGGTGACCGCGACGCTCGCGCTCGCGGCGCCGTGGCTGGCGGTGGTGCCCGATGCGGCGACATGGCCGCGGCTGTTGCTGGCGGCGGGGCTGGCGACCGCGTCGCTGTGGCTGCTCGGCTGGGCCTATGCGCACGGCGACACGGGATTTCTCGCGACGACCGAATATAGCTCGTTCGTCTATGCCGCGGGACTCGGCTATCTGGTGTTCGGGGAGCGGGTGTCGGCGTTTACCGCGTGCGGCGCGGGTGTCATCGTCGTCGCATGCCTGTATGCGGCGCGGCGGCGCGATATCGCGCAGACGTCGATGGAGGCCGCCGCATGACCCAGATCCGTTCCGCCACCCGCGCCGATACCGGCACGATCCTGCGCTTCGTGCGCGAACTCGCGGCGTTCGAGCGCGAGCCCGATGCGGTCGAGGCGACCGAGGCGACGCTGGGCGAGGCGCTGTTCGGGGATGCCCCCGCGGCGGAGGCGGTGATCGCGGACGGGCCGCAGGGACCGGTCGGTTTCGCGGTGTTCTTCCACAATTTTTCGACCTGGACGGGGAAGCGCGGGGTCTATCTGGAGGATCTGTACGTGACCCCCGAGGCGCGCGGGCAGGGGGTCGGCGGTGCGCTGCTGGCGCATCTGGCGGGGATCGCGATCGACCGCGGGTGCGCGCGGTTCGAATGGTCGGTGCTCGACTGGAATGCGGATGCGATCGCGGTCTATCGCAAGCTGGGTGCGGTGGGGATGGAGGACTGGACGATCCAGCGGTTGACGGGGGATGCGCTGGTGCGACTGGCGGGGCGGTAGGCCTGTCGTCAGCCTGAGCCACGCAGTCCGGCGCTAAGTCACTCTGGATCCTGACTTTCGTCAGGATGACGAAAGAAGAAGGGGCGTCAGTTGCGGGCGACTGTGGTGCGCCAGATGACGGGCCAGGTGATCGCGCCGCGGCATTCGCCCATCATGCGCATTTCGGCGAGGCGGAAGCGGGTGCCGTCCCAGACATAGTCCTGGCCGACGCCGCAATCGCCGACGCCGCGGCCCTTGGCGTAGGAGCTGAGCAGCCCGGTCTTCGGGTCGTAGCCCGCGTTGACGAGGGCGGGTTTCGCGCCGGGTTCGCCGAATTGCGGGGGCAGGTCGAACGGCGCTTCGCTGGCCTTGCCGTCGCGGATGATCAGCGCGCGGGTGATGACATTATACGCGCCGGATCCGCAGGATAGCAGGACGAGATCGGTCGTCGCGTCGAGTGCATAAGTCTCGTTGGTGACGGGGCCGAACTGGTCCGCGGCGCAGCCGGTGCGCTGGCGCATCTGTGCGACGAGCGGGGCTGCGGGGGCCTGCGCGCGGCGGTCGGTGAGCGGGGCGGCGAGGATCGTCGGAAGTGCGGGCGGGGTGGTCGCGGGCGTCGTGTCGCCGGTCGCGACGAGCGCGGTGGCGGTGTCCGCGCGGCCCTGCTGCGCGTCGGCATAGCGCAGCGCGGCGGCGGCGCCGGTGATGACGACGGGGATCGTCCGGCCGTCGAGTCGCGCGGTCATCGCGGTGCCGGTGGCGAGGCGGCGGGCGAGCGTCATCGCGACCGGGCCGGTGACGGTGAAGCGCCGGTCGTCGCCGGGATTGCCGCTGGCGAGCGGGGTGCCGTCGATCGCGACGACGACGCGGCGGAGCGCGCTGCCCGGCGTGCCGATCGTCACCGATACGGGCGCGTCGGCGGCGGGGCCGCGCTCGACCACGATCGAGAGTTCGGCGATGCTCGAATCGTCGGGCGCCATCGAGACCGCGGTGCAATAGGCACCGTTGTCGCAGGCAATTCCCCAGGCGCCGAAGGTCTTTACGCTGGTCGGGCGGGGGCGTGCCTTTGAGTCGACGGCGGGCTCCGCGGGGGCCTGCGGGGCGGCGCCGCGCACGATCGGGCGCGGTTTGGGGCGGGCGGGGGTTTCGAGCGGGACGGTGGCGTCGTTGGGCGCGCCGGTGTTGCCGCTGGGGCTGCAGGCCGTCGCGGCCACCAGAACCGAAACGGGCAGAAGCGAAACGAGAACTGGATAGCGCATGCGACCTCCTGACCGGTCTGGCGGCGACGGTCCCGCTTCGATAGGGGCGAGGCCATAGTCGAACAACCGTCAATGGTAAGGGCGGCAATCAAGATGGAGAGTGCGATGCAGACGATCGGCGTAATCGGCGCGGGACAGATGGGCGCGGGGATCGCGCAGGTCGCCGCGCAGGCGGGCTACCGCGTGCTGCTGGCGGATATGGGCCTGCCCCAGGCCGAGGCGGGCAAGGCGGGGATCGGCAAGGCGATGGCGCGGCTGGTCGAGAAGGAGAAGATCACCGCCGACTTCCGCGAGACGACGTTGGCGAACATCGAACCGGTCGCGAGCGTCGCCGAGATGGGCGACTGTTTCATCGTCGTCGAGGCCGCGACCGAGCGCGAGGCGATCAAGCGGACGATCTTTGCCGAGGTCGGCAAGGTGTTGAAAGCGGACGCGATCCTGGCGTCGAACACCTCGTCGATCCCGATCACGCGGCTGGCGCAGGCGGCGCCCGATCCGGCACGGTTCATGGGGGTGCATTTCTTCAATCCCGTCCCCGTCATGCGGCCGATCGAGCTGATCCGCGGGCTCGCCACGTCGGACGAAACGGTCGCCGCGGTCGAGGCGTTCGCCGAAAAGCTCGGCAAGCAGGTCGTGCATGCGAACGACGCGCCGGGGTTCATCGTCAACCGCGTGCTGATGCCGATGATCAACGAGGCGTGCTTTGCGCTGGGCGAAGGCGTGGCGGGGGTGCGCGACATCGATCTGGCGTGCCAGCTGGGGCTCAATCACCCGATGGGGCCTTTGACTTTGGCCGATTTCATCGGGCTCGACACCTGCCTGGAGATCACCCGCGTGCTGTTCGAAGGGACCGGCGATCCGAAGTTCCGGCCCGCGCCGCTGCTGGTCAAATATGTCGAGGCGGGGTGGTTCGGCCGCAAGACCAAGCGCGGCTTCTACGACTATTCGGGGGCGGAGCCGGTGCCGACGCGGTAACCAGATCGGTTATTCACCCTTGACATCGTCACGCTGTTCTGGCACATAACGGGAACGATGACGAATTGCGAGTCGGGCCGGACGCGGTCGGGGTGATCCCCCGGCGGCGGACCGGCCCGATCCATTTGGGGGATGGCGCATGGCGGCGGGTGGGGGCGGGAAAGCGGGGCGGTTGCAGGTGCGCAAGGCCGCCAGGGGCGGCTGGACGCCGGCCAAGCGCGCGGCGTTTCTCGAGCATCTGGCGGCGACGTGCAACATCGCGGCGTCGGCGCGCGCGGTCGGGATGGCGCCGCGCGGGGCGCATGCGCTGAAGGCGCGCGACGCGGCGTTCGCGGCCGACTGGGCGGGGGCGATCGAGGCGGCGTACGAGACGCTCGAGGCGCGGTTGCTGGCCTATGCTCTGGGGGACGCCGAGGGGGAATCTGAGGTGGAGTCTGAGGCTGAAGCTGACGGGGATGCGGAGGCGGAGTCGCGCGGTGCGCATTTCGATCCGCGGGTCGCGGTGCAGGCGCTGGGGTTTCGCAAGCGTGGGGGCGCTGCCGGCGGAACGGGGGCGGGGACGCTGTGCAAGCGCGTGTCGCTGGCCGAGCTGGAGGCGGTGCTGGTCGCGCGGCTCGATGCGCTCGACGCGCAGGCGGCGTCCGTCACGGGGGATGCGTGATGGCGGCCACCGAAGGCGCGACGTTCGATCCTGCGGTGCTCGCGCGGTTGCGGGGGCTGCCGCGGGGGCAGCTGGTGACGCTGTTGCGCGGGTTGTCCGAGGCGGAACTGCGGACGCTGCACGAGAGCTGGGCGATCTGGGCGTTGCCGGGGCAGCGCGAACCCGCGGGCGACTGGCAGGTCTGGCTGATCCGCGCGGGCCGCGGCTTCGGCAAGACGCGCGCGGGCGCCGAATGGGTGAGCGCGCTGGCGCGGGCGATGCCCGGCGCGCGGATCGCGATGGTCGGCGGCACGATGGACGACGTCCGCAAGGTGATGGTCGAGGGCGAGAGCGGGCTGATCGCGGTGGCGCAGGCGGGCGAGACCTATCGCTGGCGGCGCGACGCGGGCGAGTTCGTGTTCGACAGCGGCGCGCGCGCGTTCGTCTATTCGGCCGAAGCCCCTGAGAAACTGCGCGGGCCCGAGCATCATGCGGCGTGGTGCGACGAGCTGGCCAAGTGGCGCTATGGCGATGCGACCTGGGACAATCTGATGATGGGGCTGCGGATCGGCGACCGGCCGCGGGTGCTGGTGACGACGACGCCGCGGCCGGTGCCGCTGATGCGGCGGCTGCTCGCGCTGCCGGGGCTGTTTGAATCGCGCGGGGGGACGGGGGAGAATCCGTTTTTGCCGGCGTCGTTCGTCGCGGCGATGACCCAGACCTATGCGGGGACGCGGCTGGGGCGGCAGGAGCTGGACGGCGAGCTGATCGACGATGTCGAGGGCGCGCTGTGGACGCGCGACCTGCTCGAGCGGCAGCGCGGCGCGGCGGTGCCGGCGCTGGTGCGCGTGGTCGTGGGGGTCGATCCGCCGGCGGGGACGGGGGGCGATGCGTGCGGGATCGTCTGCGTCGCGATGGGCGATGACGGGCTCGCCTATGTGCTCGAGGATGCGAGCGTCGCGGGCCTGTCGCCCGAGGGCTGGGCGCGCGCGGTGGCGGACTGTGCGGCGCGGCACGGCGCGGACCGGGTGGTCGCGGAGTGCAACCAGGGCGGGGAGATGGTGCGCAGCGTGCTGATGGCGGCGGACTGCGCGCTGCCGGTGCGGCTGGTCCATGCGAGCCGCGGGAAGGTCGCGCGGGCGGAGCCGGTGGCGACCTTGTACGAGGGCGGGCGGGTCTTTCATGTCGGGGCATTTCCGGCGCTGGAGGACGAGCTCTGCGGGCTGGTGAGCGGGGGGTATGTCGGGCCGGGGCGCTCGCCGGATCGGGCGGACGCGCTGGTGTGGGCGCTGACGGAGTTGTGCTTGCGGCGGCGGGTTAAGGTGGGGGTGCGGGTGGTTTGAGGGGGGGTGTGGGCTCCGCACCCGCCCGTTCGGTTTTCCTTTTTCCCTTTCCCTTTCGTGGTTCCCCCGTCCGTTCGTGCTGAGCGTAGTCGAAGCACTTTTGTCGGGCCGGCCCTTCGACTTCGCTCAGGGCGAACGGAGGGGTTGGGGGTGGGGTTCGAGCCTCACTTGCCCTCACCCTCCCACGCTTCGCGCGGGCCCCTCCCTCTCCCCCGGGGGGAGAGGGGTTTTTAGGTCCCTCTCCGCTTGGGGGAGAGGGGTTTTTGTTACGGTTTTCGGGAGGGTTTTATGGGGTTGTTCGGGTGGAAGTCCGGGCGGGAGGGCGCGCGGCCGGCTTTGTCGGGGGCGGGGAGTCTTGGCTGGGCGGGGGCCGGCGGTGTCGCGGGGGCGCGGGGGTATGAGGCGCAGGTGCGCGAGGCGTATCTGGGGAATGCGGTGGCGCAGCGGGCGGTGAAGCTGGTCGTCGAAGGCGTCGGGTCGGCGCCGCTCGACGGGTCGGATCCCGCGCTGGTCGCGCTCGTCACCGCGCGGTCGGGGGGGCAGACGCTGATCGAGACGGTGGCGGCGCAGCTGCTGCTCCACGGCAATGCCTATGTCCAGGTGCTGCGCGATGCCGACGGGGGCGCGGCCGAGCTGTACGCGCTGCGGCCCGAGCGGGTGAGCGTCGAGGCGGATGCGGGCGGGTGGCCGGCGGCGTATCGCTATGCGGTCGGCGCGCGGGTGACGCGGCTGTCGGCGGATCCGGTACGACCGCAGGTGATCCACCTGAAGGCGTTTCATCCGGTCGACGATCATTACGGGCTGGGGTGCCTGGGCGCCGCCGCCGCCGCGGTCGGGATCCACAATGCGGCGGCGCGGTGGAACACGGCGCTGCTCGACAATGCGGCGCGGCCCTCGGGGGCCTTGGTCTATGATCCGGGGGACGGGTCGGCCTTGTCGGCGGACCAGTTCGCGCGGCTGAAGCGCGAGCTCGAGGCGTCGTTTGCGGGGAGCGGGAATGCGGGGCGGCCGATGCTGCTCGAGGGTGGGCTGAAATGGCAGGCGCTGAGCCTGACGCCCGCCGACATGGACTTTGCCGGCACGCGGTCGGCGGCGGCGCGGGAGATCGCGCTGGCGTTCGGGGTGCCGCCGATGCTGCTCGGGCTGCCGGGGGACAATAGCTACGCCAATTACCGCGAGGCGAACCGGGCGCTGTGGCGGCTGGCGATCCTGCCGCTGGCGACGAGCGTGCTGACGGGGATCGCGCAAGGACTGTCGGGCTGGTTCGAGGGGGCGGCGTTGCGCGTCGATCTCGACCGGGTGCCGGCGCTGGTCGAGGACCGCGAGCGGCTGTGGGGGATGGTCAGCGCGGCGACGTTCCTGAGCGATGCGGAGAAGCGCGCGATGCTCGATGTGAAGGAGGGGGCGTGATGGGCACGACGATGGACGGGCAGGTCCTGGCGCAGCTGATAGCGCAGGGGGCGGAGCGGGGCGCGGACCTGGTCACGCTGCGCGCGATCGCGGAGGAGGCGGGCGAGCTGGGCGCGACGCGCGCGCTGGCGCGGCTGGGGCTGAGCGACGAGCGCGCGCGGGGTGACGTGGCGGAGCTGCGCGAGCTGCTGGCGGCGTGGCGCGATGCGAAACGGTCGGTGTGGAAGGCGGTGGCGGGGTGGATCGCGCGGCTGTTCGTGGCGCTGATGCTGGCGGGGCTGGCGGTGAAGCTGGGGTTCGCGGCGTGGCTGAAGTGATCCCTCGATACGCCGTCTCGACAGGCTCGACAGCTACTCGGGACGAACGGGGCGGGGTGGCGTTTGCGGGCTATGCGGCGGTGTTCGACGTGGTCGATCGCGCAGGGGACGTGATGCGGCGGGGGGCGTTTGCCGGGGCCGGGGTGGTGCCGCTTCTGTGGCAGCATCGCGGGGGGCCGGTCGGGGTGCTCGCGTCGGTTGCGGAGGATGCGCGGGGGTTGCGCGTCGAGGGGGTGGTCGAGGATCCGGTGCTTGCGGGGCTGGTGCGGTCTGGGGCGGTGGCCGGGTTGTCGGTCGGGTATCGGGCGGTGCGGGTCGTGCAGGGGGCTCGGCGGGTGCTCGAGGCGGTGGAGCTGGTCGAGGTGAGTCTGGTGGGGGTGCCTATGCAGGGACTGGCTCGGGTGGAGGTGGTGGGGTGAGGTTTGGAGCCTCACGTGCCCTCACCCTCCCACGCTTCGCGCGGGCCCCTCCCTCTCCCCCAAGGGGAGAGGGGTTTTAGGGTCCCTCTCCCCTTGGGGGAGAGGGAAGGAGGAGCCGTCAGGCGACGGGAGGGTGAGGGGTGGTTGGGACGGGGGTGTTGGCCTCGCATGCTCCGCACCCACACACGGTGTTTCGGGCGTCCTTCGGGGCGCCTTTTTTTGTTTCTTGGCAGGGAGATGGACATGACGGTGATGGATCGGCCGATGCTGGAGGGGGCGGCGCCTTCGGGGGCGTTTGCGGGGTTCGTGCGGAGTGGCGCGACGATCGAGATGAAGGCGTTTACCGGGGTCTCGGGCGATGCGGGCGGCTATGCGGTGCCGCGCGAGGTGGATGCGCAGATCGATGCGGTGCTGAAAGGGATCTCGCCGATCCGGGGGATCGCCAATGTCGTGAAGGTGGGTTCGGCGGGGTATCGCAAGCTCGTCACGACGGGCGGCACGCCGTCCGGCTGGGCGGCGGAGAATGCGGCGCGGCCCGAGACGGCGACGCCGGTGTTCGTCGAGATCGTGCCGCCGACCGGCGAGCTCTATGCCAATCCGGCGGCGAGCCAGGCGATGCTCGACGATGCGGCGTTCGATGTCGAGGCGTGGCTGGCGGGCGAGATCGCGATGGAATTCGCCAAGGCCGAGGGCGCGGCGTTCGTCGGCGGATCGGGCAGCGGGCGGCCCAAGGGGTTCCTGACGCAGCCGACTGCGGCGACCGCGGACGGGGTGCGGGCGTTCGGCACGCTGCAATATCTGGCCTCCGGCACCGCGGGGGATTTCTCGGCGAGCCCGCAGGAGCGGCTGATCGACCTCGTCCAGGCGCTGCGCGCGCCGTATCGGCAGGGGGCGAGCTTTGTCATGAATGCGGCGACGCTGGCGCGGATCAGGAAGTTCAAGACGAGCGACGGGGCGTTCGTGTGGGCGCCGAGCCTGGCGGCGGGGCAGCCGGCGACGTTGCTCGGCTATCCGGTGATCGAGGCGGAGGACATGCCGGATATCGCGGCGAATGCGCTGGGAATCGCGTTCGGGAATTTCAGGGCGGGGTATCTGATCGCCGAGCGCGCGGAGACGGTGATCCTGCGGGATCCCTACTCGAACAAGCCGTTCGTCAATTTCTACGCGACCAAGCGGGTCGGTGGGTGCGTGACGAATTCGGAGGCGATCAAGCTGATGAGATTTTCGGTGAGCTGAGTGGGGTGTGAGGGGGTGGGGTTTTCGAGCCTTGCTTGCCCTCACCCTCCCACGCGCAAGGGCGCGTGGGCCCCTCCCTCTCCCCCGGGGGGAGAGGGGTTTTTCTGGGAGAATCCTATGGGTGAGCAGGGGGTGCCGGTGGGGGTGATCGCGGAGGCGGTTGCGGCCACCAGGGAGGTGTTGCGGCTGGAGGGGAGTGCGGAGGCGGCGTTGCTGGGGCGGGTCTGTGCGGCGGCGATCCTGGTCTGCGAGGCGTTCGTCGGCGGGGCGATCGTCGCGCGGGTGGCGGGCGACGGCGCGGCGGAAAGCTGGGACGCGGTGCCGGCGCCGGTGGCGCAGGGCGTGGCGATGCTGGCGGCGCATCTGTTCGATCACCGCGAGAGCGATGCGGTGCCGCCCGCGGCGGTGGCGGCTTTGTGGCGACCCTATCGGCGGCTGCGGTTGAGCCCGGACGTGGCGGCGTGAGCGCGCGGGGGGTGCTGCAGGCGGGCGTGGTCGCGCGGCTGCAGGCGGTGCTGGAGGGCGGGGTCTATGACGCGCCGCCGGTGCGCAGCGCGCTGCCCTATGCGGTGGTCGACGAGCCGGTGCTGAGCGACTGGAGCACGACGACGTGGCGCGGGCGCGAGGGGCGCGTCGTCGTGACGCTGCACGATGGCGGCGAGCGGCCGGTGCGGCTGCGCGCGGCGCTGGCGGCGGCGGAGGAGGCGGTCGAGGCGCTCGACGCGGATCTGGGCGAAGGGTGGCGGCTGGTGCGCGTGCAGATGCTGCGCTCGCGCGTGCTGCGCGTCGGCGAGCGGTGGCGGGGCACGAGCGAGTTTCTGGTGCGGATGTACCGCGAGAGCTGAAGGGGGAGACGGACATGGCGGTGGAGAAGGGGAGCGCGTTCCTGCTGAAGGTCGGGAACGGCGCGGCGACGCCCGTCTATGCGACGGTGGCGGGGCTGCGGACGACGCAGATGTCGGTGAACGGCGAGGCGATCGTGGTGACGACGAAGGATTCGGGCGGCTGGCGGCAATTGCTGTCGGGGGCGGGGGTGCGCAGCGTCTCGGTATCGGGGGGGGGGGTGTTCACGGGGTCGGCGGCGGAGCTGCGGATCAAGGCGAGTGCGCTGTCGGGGGTGCTCGACGATTACCGGCTGGCATTCGAGGGGGGTGACACGATGACCGGGCGGTTCCTCGTGTCGCGGCTGGATTATGCCGGGGATTTCAATGGGGAGCGATCCTACACGCTGAGTCTGGAGAGTTCGGGGGCGGTGGTGGCGGGGTGAGGGTTTCCCTGTTTGCGTGGTGCTGAGTCACCTTCGTCCTGACCCATTTCCGTCATCCTGACGAAAGTCAGGATCCAGGGTCACGAGCGTCGTCCTGTGCGGCTCTGGATCCTGACTTTCGTCAGGATGACGGGGCGCGCGCGGGGTCGCGGTTCTTAGCCTCACTTGCCCTCACCCTCCCACGCTTTGCGTGGGCCCCTCCCTCTCCCCCGGGGGGAGAGGGGTTTTGGAGAAATTTCATGAGCGATGTGGCGAATTCTGTGCGGGGCGAAGGTGCGCTTCGGGTCTCCGGGGAGACGCTTGTGGTGCGGCCGAGTTTTGCGGCGCTGGTGGCGGCGGAGGAGGAGCTGGGGCCTTTGTTCGCGCTCGTCGAGCGGGCGGCGGAGGGGAAGCTGGGGGTTGGCGAGATGGTGGCGCTGTTCTGGCATTGCCTGCGCGATTGCCCCGAGGGGCTGACGCGCGAGCGGCTGGGGGAGGCGGTGGTCGAGGCGGGGCTTGCCGTCGCGACGCCGGTGCTGCGCGGACTGCTGCGGCAGATCCTGGCGGGGCGGTGATGCGGACGTTCGCGGACGCCGCGGGGCGGCTCGCGGGGTTTGCCGGCGCGGTGCTGGGGTGGAGCCCCGACGCGTTCTGGCGCGCGACGCCCGCCGAACTGGGCGCGGTGGTCGCCGCGATGACGGGGGACATGCCGACGCCGCCCGATGCGGCGGCGATCGCGCGGTTGCAGGAGGCTTTTCCCGATGGATGACGATCTGGAGCCCGTGCTGGTGCGGGTGCGCGGCGACAGCGCGGCGTTTGCGCGCGACGTCGCGGCGATGCGCGGCGAGCTGGACGACGTGCTGGGCGTGGGGGCGGAGCGTGCGGCGCTGCGGCTCGAGACGGCGCTGCTGCGCGCGGTGAAGACGGGGACGTTCGGGTTCGAGGAGCTGAAGGGGGTCGCGCTGTCCGCGCTCGATGCGATTGCGGGCGCGGCGTTGAAGGCGGGGATGGGGTCGCTGTTCGGCGGGAGCGGGAGCGGGCTCGGGGAGGCGCTGGCGGGGCTGGTCGGCGGGCTGCCGGGGCGGGCGACCGGGGGACCGGTGTCGCCGGGGCGGGCCTATGTGGTGGGCGAGCGGGGGCCCGAGCTGTTCGTGCCCTCCAGTAGCGGGCGGGTCGAGGTGGGCGGCGGCTCGGCTGGCGTGCGCGAGGTGCGGGTGGCGATTACCGTCAATGCGGCGGCGGGGGCGGCGCCGGGGGTGCTCGCGCAGTCGGGGCGGCAGGTGGCGCGGGCGGTTCGGGCGGCGCTGGCGGTGGAGTGAGGGGGCGCGGTGGAGTGAGGGGCGCGAGCCTCACGTGCCCTCACCCTCCCACGCTTCGCGTGGGCCCCTCCCTCTCCCCCGAGGGGAGAGGGGTTTTGGTCGCTCTCCCTTCGAATTGGAGATGGTTCATGGCGCAGTGGGTGTGTTCGGGGCGGACGGGGCAAATGGAGGGGACCGTGTCGCGGTTTGATCCGCGGTTCTGGACGGTGGATTTTCCGCGGCCGATGATGGCGTCGGTCGTGACCACGGGGCCGGATGCGCTGCGCGTCGATGCGGTGTTCTACAGGGCGGATGATCTGGCGGGGCTGATCTGGGCGGCGGAGGATCGCTATGATCATCCGTTGCTGCGGTATGAGACCGCGCGGGATTTTCGGGCGTGTCGGCTGCGGTTCCGGTGGCGGTCGGGGGGTGTGATGCCGCTCGATGCGATCAATGGCCCGACGCTGACGATCGAGGGGCGTGATGCCGCGGGGGTCGCGCGGGCCTGGTATGTGCGGTTTTGGAATTATGCGGTGGGTACGCCGGAGGATGCGCTGGTGTCGCTCGATTTCGCGGCGCTGGTCGGCGGGTTCGACCTGCCCGAGGACAGCTATCCCGTCTGGGCGGGGGATATCGACCGGATGTTCGTGTCGCTGGTGCCGCCCGACTATCGCGGCGTCGACGCGCCGCTCGCGGGGATGCGCGAGGGCTGGGTCGAGCTGACCGAGATGGCGTGCGAGGGGCCGGGATCGGTGCTCGCGATCGGCGAGGCGGTGGTGCCCGAGCATGGGCTGCGGATCGCGAGCGGCTATGACGACAGCTATAATCTGACGCCCGCGCGGCTGCTGCGCAACGCGCTCCACCTGGGGTACCGTGGGAGCATCGTCCATTATGTGGGCATGAGCCATTATTTCCGGCTCGAGCCGGCGGGCGGTGGATTTTACGTGTCGCTGGCGGGGGGCGTGCTGAACGCGGCGTGCAGCGTGTGGCACCGGGATTTCGCGGGACGCGCAAAGGCGCTGGGCTACGGCGTGATCTGGTCGCTGAGCTACGAGCTGTTCGATGCGCATTGCTGGAACGACTGGAAACAGCGTGCGGCGGACGGCGCGCCCGCGCTGACCGGGTGGGAGCCGCCCTCGACCTTGCTGTCGCCGGCGCATGGCGGGGCGATGGCGTATCTGCAGGCGGTGGCGCGCGCGTTTATGGGCCTCGCGGCGGCGGCGGGACTGCCGGCGCAGTTCCAGGTTGGCGAGCCCTGGTGGTGGGTGATGCCCGACGGGCGGCCGTGCCTCTATGATGCGAGCGCGGTGGCGGCGTTCGCGCCGGTGGCGATGGCGAGCATCCGCGGGGCCAAGAGCGCAGACCAGGTCGCGACGCTGGAGGCGGCGGGGGCGTGTCTGGCGGCGTCGACTGCGGCTTTGGTCGCGGCGGTGAAGGGGGAAGCGGGCGGGTGCGTGACGCATCTGCTGACCTATCTGCCGACCGTGCTCGATGCGGGAGCGCCCGAGGCGAAGCGCGCGAACATGCCGGTCGGCTGGGCGTCGCCGGCGTTCGATGTGCTCCAGCTGGAGGATTATGACTGGGTGACCGCGGGCGATGTCGCGTCGTCGGCGGATGCGGTCGCGCTGGTCGAGGGCCGGCTGGGCTATCCCGCCCTGCGGCAACACTATCTGTCGGGGTTCGTGACCGTGCCCGAGCGCGCAGGCGACTGGGCGCGGATCGAGGCGGCGGCGGTGGCGGCGCGCGCGCGCGGCGTCGGCGAGACGTTCGTCTGGGCGCTGCCGCAGGTGATGCGCGACGGGTTCGTGCATTTCGAGACTGAGGAAGGAGACGGGGCCGTGAACGCGCATGACGACGTGCTGTTTCCGCTCGCGCTGGGGCGCGAGGCGGAGGTGATACCGGGGTTTTCGACCGCGATCCTGACCAGCGCGGGGGGCGCGGAGCAGCGCAACGCGGCCTGGGCGGAGGCGCGGACCAGCTATGACGTCGGGCCGGGGCTGCGGAGCGAGGCGGATATCGGTGTGCTGCTCGCGTTCTTCCGCGCGCGGATGGGGCCGGCGCGCAGCTTCCGGTTGCGCGATCCGTTCGATGCCGAGGCGGTCGGGGAGGTGCTGGGGGTCGGCGACGGGATCGCGCGGCGGTTCGCGCTGGTGAAACACTATGACGCGGCGACGCGGCGGATCACGCGGCCGGTGGCGGGGAGCGTGTCGGTCGCGGTCGATGGCGTCGCGACGTCGGGCTTCTCGGTGGTGGCCGGGGGGTGGGTGGTGCTCGACGCGGCGCCGGCGGCGGGTGCGGTGGTGAGCGCGGGGTTCGCGTTCGACGTGCCGGTGCGGTTTGCGGAGGACCGGCTGAGTGTCGCGCGGGCGACGTTTCTGGCGGGGGTCGCGGCTTCGGTGCCGCTGGTGGAGGTGCGGGAGGGGTAGGCTTCACGCCGTTCGTGCTGAGCGTCGTCGAAGCACTGGCGCGCGGGGCCTGCCCTTCGACTTCGCTCAGGGCGAACGGAGGGCGAACGGAGGGTGGGCGGGGCGTTGGGCGTCGGGCCCGAGCCTCACGTGCCCTCACCCTCCCACGCTTCGCGCGGGCCCCTCCCTCTCCCCCGGGGGGAGAGGGGTTTTTGCGTTCGTCATCCTGACGGAAGTCAGGATCCAGGGCCAAGCAGCGGGGGCGTTTTTGATCCTGGGTCCTGACTTTCGTCAGGATGACGAGGGGGCGTCGGGCCTGTGCCTCACGTGCCCTCACCCTCCCACGCTTTGCGTGGGCCCCTCCCTCTCCCCCGGGGGGAGAGGGTTTTTGGAGATTTGCGATGGTGAACGGGGAGCTGACGACGGTGGCGTTGTGCTGGCGGGTGGAGCGGCGGGATGGGGTGGCGGTGGGGTTGACGGGGCATGACCGGGATCTGCTGGTCGACGGGCTGGTCCACCGCGCGGCGCCGGGGATGACGCCGTCGGGAATCGCGCGGTCGGGGGTGCTCGAGCCGGGGGCGGAGGCGGATACGATGGATGTGGCGGGCGCGCTGAGCTCGGCGGCGATCGGCGAGCGCGATCTGCTGAGCGGGCGGTGGGACGGGGCGCGGGTGCGCGTGTTCGCGGTCGACTGGACCGATCCGCGCGCGCCCCTGACGCTGGGCGAGGGGGTGATCGGCGCGGTCGAGCTGGGCGAGGACGCGTTCACCGCCGAGCTGCGCGGCGCGAGCGCGGCGTTCGACCGGCCGGTGGTCGAGGAGACGTCGCCCGAATGTCGCGCGACGCTGGGCGACCGGCGGTGCCGCGTGGCGATGGCGGCGCGGCGGCGGTTCGCGCGGGTGACCGCGTGCGAGGGGGCGGTGGTGACGCTCGACCTGGCGGCGGCGGGAGCGGGTGATCTCTATGCGGGCGGGCTGCTGCGGTGGTTCGGAGGGGCGAACAGCGGGCTGGAGAGCGCGGTCGCGGCGTCGGAACCGGGGGCGGCGGGGAGGACCCGCGTGACGCTGGCGCGGGCGCCGATGCTGGCGGTGGTGCCGGGCGTGCTCGTCGAGCTGAGCGAGGGGTGCGACAGGAGTCTGGCGACCTGTGCGACGCGGTTCGGCAATGCGGTGAATTTTCGCGGCGAGCCCTATCTGCCGGGGATCGACCTGCTGACGCGGTATCCCGGGGCATGAGCGGCGCCGGAAACGTCGAGGCGGCGGCGCTGGCGGCGGTGGGGAGCCGGTTCCGGGTGCATGGCCGGGTGGCGGCGACGGGGCTGGATTGCGTCGGGCTGGTCGCGTTGGCGCTTAGGGCGGGCGGGTGCGGGGTCGAGGTGCCGACCGGCTATGCGCTGCGGGGTGGCGATCCGGTGCGGGTGGCGGCGTGGCTCGATCGCGTGCTGGTGAGGGTGGACGAGGCGGAAGCGGGCGACGTGCTGATGCTGCGGACGGGGCCGGGGCAGCTGCATTTCGCGGTCAGGACGACGCGGGGACTTGTCCATGCCGATGCTGCGCTTCGCCGCGTGGTCGAGCGGCCGGGGCCGGTCGAGGCGCCGGTGCTGGGGTGCTGGCGGATCGGCGAAGGCAACAGCGGGGAGGTGGAGCCGTGGCGACATTGATCTTGAACGCGGTCGGGCGGGTGATTGGCCGGCCGCTGGGCGGGAGCACGCTGGGCGGGACGATCGGCGCGCTGGTCGGGCGGACGATCGACGGCACGCTGTTGCGCCCGGCGCGGCGCGAGGGGCCGCGGCTGACCGAGCTGGCGGTGCAGACCTCGAGCTATGGCAGCCAGGTGCCCAAGCTGTTCGGGACGATGCGCGTCGCGGGGACGGTGATCTGGGCGACCGACCTGATCGAGAGCCGGGCGACGAGCGGCGGCGGCAAGGGGCAGCCGAGCGTGTCGACCTACAGCTATGCGGCGTCGTTCGCGGTGCTGCTGTCGGCGCGGCCGGTGCTGGGGATCGGGCGGATCTGGGCGGAGGGGAAGTTGCTGCGCGGCGCGGGCGGCGACTTCAAGACCGCGACCGGGTTCCGGCTGCACACAGGCGGCGAGGACCAGGCGGTCGATCCGCTGATCGCGGCGGCGGAGGGCGGCGGGATGACGCCCGCGCATCGCGGCTGCGCCTATGCCGTGTTCGAGGGGATGGCGCTGGCGGATTACGGCAACCGGATCCCGTCGCTGACCTTCGAGGTGATCGCCGATCCGGGGCCGGTGCCGGTCGCGGCGATTGCGCAAGACGTGTCGGACGGGGGCGTGTCGGGGGCGGTGGCGCTGGCGCTCGACGGGTTCGCGGCGGCGGGGGGAAGCGTCGGCGCGGTGCTGGCGGCGCTGGCCGAGGCGAGCGGCGCGTGGTTCGTGTCCGCGGGGGACGGCGATGCGCTGGTGATGCGCGATGCGGCGGGGCCGGTTGCGAGCGTTGCGGATGCGGGGGTGGTCGAGGGCCAGGGGGAAGCGGGCTCGCGGCGGGTGCGCACGGTGGCGGCGATCGAGACGGTGCCGCGGACGATGACGCTGGGCTATTATGATGCCGCGCGCGATTACCAGGCGGGGCTGCAGCGGGTGGCGCGGCCGGGCGCGGGGGTGCGCGACGCGCGGATCGACGTGGCGGCGGTGATCGATGCAGGGGCCGCCAAGACGATCGCGACCGGGTTGCTCGCGCGCGCCGAGACCGCGCGGGTGCGGCGGACGGTGCGGCTGGGGCTGTCGGGGCTGGCGTTGCTGCCCGGTGGCTGCGTCGAGATCGCGGGGGAGGCGGGCGTCTGGCGGATCGTCGAAACTCGGGTCGAGGCGATGGTGACGAGCCTGGTGCTGACCCCGCTTACGCCCGCGCCGCTGCCGGTGCGCGGCAGCAGCGGGCGGATCGTCGGCGCGGCGGATGCGCTGATCGGCACGACGCGGATCGCGGCGTTCGAAACGCCGGGGCTCGAGGATGCGCCGCTCGCCGCGCCGCGGCTGTCGGTGGCGGCGACGGGCACGGGGGCGGGGTGGCGGCATGCGGCCTTGCTCTATTCGCTCGACGACGGCGCGAGCTGGATCGCGGCGGGGGCGAGCGCGGCGCCGGCGACGATCGGGACGATCGCGGTCGTCGCAGAGGCGGCGCCGGCGACGCTGAGCGACCGGGCGGGCGCCTTCGAGGTGGTGCTGGTGCGCGGCGACCTGGCACTCGCGGACGCGGATGCGGCGGCGCTCGATGCGGGGGCCAATCTGGCGATGGCGGGGGGCGAGCTGATCCAGTTCGGTCGTGCGGTGCCGCTCGGCGGCGGGCGGTGGCGGCTGACGCAGCTACTGCGCGGGCGGCGCGGGACCGAGGCGGCGATCGGCACGCAGGCGCCGGGCGACGGCTTCGTGCTGATCAGCGCGGATTCGGTGCGGACGATCGACCTGCCGGTCGCGGCGATCGGCGGGACGGTGCGCGTGATGGCGTCGGGGGTGGGCGATGCGGTGCCGGTCGAGACGCGGCTGGTGCTGGCGGGCGCGTCGGTGCTGCCGCCGTCGCCAGTCGGCTTGCGCGCGACGATCGCGGCGGATGGCGGCGCGACGCTCGGCTGGACGCGGCGGAGCCGGGCGGGGTGGCGCTGGATCGATGGCGGCGACGTGCCGCTGGGCGAGGGGGGCAAAGCCTATGCGGTGAGGATCGTGACGGGCGCGGGGGTGACGCGGCTCGTCGAGACCGCGACGCCGGTCGTGATGCTGTCCGCGGCGGAGCGCGCAGCGGGGGCGGTGCGGGTCGAGGTGCGCCAGCGCGGCGACTTCGGCGTGTCGCTGCCCGCGGTGCTGATGGTGTGACGAGGGGGAGAGTGGTGATGACGGACGAGACGAGCGTGCGAACGGGGTTGCCGCTGCTGCAGCCGGGGCAGGCGCAGAAGGAGATCGTGCATAACGAGGCGCTCGCGCTGATCGATCTGCTGATCCAGCCGAGCGTGGTCACGGTCGGGCTGAACGTGCCGCCGGCCACGCCCGCGACCGGGGCGTGCTGGATCGTCGGGGCCGCGCCGACCGGGGACTGGGGCCCCCACGCGCAGGCGCTGGCGGGCTGGACGCCGGGGGGCTGGCGGTTCGCCGCGCCGCGGGCCGGCATGACGGTGTGGCGCGAGGATCTGGCGACGCTGATCCGCCATGACGGGGCGGGCTGGACAGCCGCCGATATCACCGGCGGGCGAGTCGTGATCGGTGGTAACAAGGTGGTCGGCGCGCAAGGCGCGGCAATTGCCGATCCGGTCGGTGGAGCCGTGGTCGATACGTCCGCCCGGGCTACACTTTCCGCCGTTCTGGTGCTATTGAGGAGCCACGGATTGATCGCCGCCTAAACACTCTAAAAACTGTGGCGTTCCAGCAACACCTCGAACTTTTGTGCGCTTGCGTGGAAACAAGCCGAAGGATAGGGAGTTTGCGATGTCCGTGTGACACTCATGAAAGGGGATTTATATGCGGAAGCTTGCCGTCGTTCTGGCACTCGCCTCCACCGCACTCGCCACTCCTGCCCTCGCCCGCGACAAGTCGTGGTACGTTGGCATCGAAGGCGGTGCGATGATCGTTGAAGACATCGATTACGACATCGGTGCTCTGAACAATGCCGGTTCGGTCGACCATGACTATGGTTATGACGTCGACGCAGTCATGGGCTACGATTTCGGTGGCTTCCGCCTCGAAACCGAAGTCGGTTACCGCAAGGCTACTGTGGACGGCTATTCGTCGACCACGACCACGCCAGCTTTCACGGGTGCAGGCGCACTCGTCAACGCACCGGCCAACAACTATGACTATGCTGGCGGTTCTTCGTCGGCACTCAGCTTCATGCTGAACGGCCTGCTGGACTTCGGTCCGGATGACGGCATCCAGGGCTTTGTCGGCGGTGGTGTCGGTGTTGCTCGCGTCAAGGCGAACTACGCCCTCAACAACAACGGTTCGTTCCTGAACGATTCGGACACCGTGTTCGCCTATCAGGGCCTCGCCGGTATCCGTGCACCGCTGACCGACCACATCGACGCGACGCTGAAGTATCGTTTCTTCAACGCCGAGAACGTCAAGCTGGTCGACAACACCAACCGCTTGTTCGACGGTCGTTACCGTTCGCACAGCATCCTTGGTGGTGTGACGTACAACTTCGGCGCCCCTGCCGAGCCGATGGCACCTCCTCCCCCGCCGCCGGCACCCGAGCCGATGGCTCCCCCGCCGCCGCCGGCGCCGGTCGAGGTCGTTTGCTCGCCTGGTCCGTTCATCGTGTTCTTCGAGTGGGACAAGTCGGACATCACGCCTGAGGCTGCGTCGATCCTCGACAACGCCGTCACGCAGTATCAGTCGTGCGGCAACGCACAGGTCATGCTGGCAGGCCACGCCGATAAGTCGGGTTCGGCGTCGTACAACGTCGGTCTCTCGCAGCGTCGTGCAGACGGCGTCCGCGCCTATCTGTCGTCGCATGCGATCCCGGATGGCGTGATCTCGACCGAAGCGTTCGGTGAGAGCCGTCCGCGCGTCGACACCGCCGATGGCGTGCGCGAAGTGCAGAACCGTCGCGTGGAAGTCACCTACGGTCCGGGTTCGGGCCAGTAAGACTTCTGCCTTCCGGTCCTTCGGGGTCGGATGCGGGAAAAAGATCGGGGAGGTCGGCGCGAGCCGGCCTCCCTTTTCTTTTGTCTGCTGTTCGTTGGGGCGGGAAGAAGTTTGGTTCGCGCGGAGGCGCGGAGGCGCGGAGCCTCTTGGGATGGGCGGCGTGGAGGATGCGGCGGGATTGTTGTTGCGCTGCGCGCGGGGGGTGCTGTCGTGCGTGCGTCAGGACCCGGAGCCGAGCGGCACCTCCCCCTCTCGTCATCCTGACGAAAGTCAGGATTCAGAGCCATGCAGCGCCAGCATTCGTGACCCTGGGTCCTGACGTTCGTCGGGATGACGGGTGTGGGGTGAGGGTGGTTTGCCTCAGCCGGTGGGGTCGTCTTCCGCCAGCGCCGGGGCGAGCCAGGTGGGGATGAGGGCGTCGCCGAGGGCGTCGGTGCGGCGGTGGTCGATCATCAGGGCGAGGTCGGGATAGGTGACGCGGGTGCGGCTGCTCGGTTCGGTGAAGGGCGCGACGACGAGGCGGCGGTTGACCTTCGAACGGTGGTGCATCCGCGCGGTGTTCTCCTGGCCGACATAGCAGCCCTTGGTGAAGCTGACGCCGTTCAGCTCGCGCGCGTTGCATTCGAGCCAGAGCGTCTCGCCATTGCCGAGCTCGGCGACGCCTTCGGTCACGCCGAGCGACAACCGGTGCGCGTGCCAGGCGGGCGCGGCATCGCCTGCCGCTGCGTCCGCGGGGGCGAGCCAGCGGTGGCCGAGCGCGGGAAGCCGCGGGTCGGGGCTGCCCTCAGTCCCCGTCGGCGACCAGTGGACGTGCAGCGGGTCGGGGGCGATCGTGATCGCGCGGCGCAGGCGGTAGAGCGTCAGCCGCTTCGCCAATGCCTCGGCCTGCGACGCCTCGACATCGACCAGCACGTCGGCACCATCCGCCCAGAGGAGGAAGTCGAACAGCACCTTGCCCTGCGGCGACAGCAAAGCGGCCCAGGCGGGCGCGCCGGGCGCGAGCAACGCGGTGTCGGCGGTCACCAGCCCCTGCAGGAAGCCGCGGACGTCCTCGCCCGCGATGCGCAGCACCGCGCGGTCGGCGAGAAGGGTTGCGCTGTCGGTCTGGGTCATCTCCTTCACCTAGTGCGCGCCCGGCGATTTCCAAGGCGCGCAACCGTCTGGCGTCGCCCGGCGCGCGTCGGTAGGAGGGCGCATGACCGACAGCATCACGATCCGCCGCCCCGACGACTGGCATCTCCATCTGCGCGACGGCGCGATGCTGGACGCGGTCGCGCCGCACAGTGCGCGGCAGTTCGCGCGCGCGATCATCATGCCCAACCTCACCCCGCCGGTGACGACGATCGCGGCCGCAAGCGCCTATCGCGAGCGGATCCTCGCGGCGGTCGGGGGTGCCGATTTCACGCCGCTGATGACCTGCTATCTGACCGACGGCACCGATCCCGCCGAGATCGCGCGCGGCCATGCCGAGGGCGTGTTCACCGCGTGCAAGCTCTACCCCGCGCATGCGACGACCAATTCGGCGCACGGCGTCACCGATATCCGCGCGCTGACCGGCGTGCTCGAGACGCTGCAGCGGATCGGCATGCCGCTGCTGATCCATGGCGAGGTGACCGACAAGTCGATCGACATCTTCGACCGCGAGGCGGTGTTCGTTGAACGCATCCTGACGCCGCTGACGCGCGACTATCCGGGGCTGAAGATCGTGCTCGAGCACATCACCACCGCCGAGGCCGCGGCGTTCGTGACCGAGGCGGACCATCCGATCGCCGCGACGATCACCCCGCAGCATCTGCTGATCAACCGCAACGCGCTGTTCGACGGCGGGCTTCGGCCGCACGCCTATTGCCTGCCCGTGCTCAAGCGCGAGACCCACCGGCTGGCGGTGCGGAAGGCCGCGGTGTCGGGATCCCCGCGCTTCTTCCTCGGCACTGACAGCGCGCCGCATGTCGTGGGCGCGAAGGAATCGGGCTGCGGCTGTGCGGGGATCTTCAACGCGCCGTTCGCGCTCGAGGCGTATCTCGGCGTGTTCGACGCGGAGGGCGCGATCGACCGGTTCGAGGGGTTCGCGTCGGAGAACGGCGCGCGCTTCTACGGGCTGCCGCTGAACGAGGGGACGGTGACTTTGGTGCGCGAGAGCGTGATGGTGCCCGAGCGGGTCGGGGAGGGGGATACGTCGGTCGTGCCGTTCCTGGCGGGGACTGATGCTGGGTGGCGGTTCGCGGGGTAAGGCACGCCGTCCGTTTCCCTTCTCCCGTCATCCTGACGAAAGTCAGGATCCAGGGTTACATGCGTTGTCCTGCCTGGCTCTGGATCCTGACGTTCGTCAGGATGACGGTGGGGGTCAGTTCGCCGGATCCTCCTGTGCGAGTCGGTCGAGCCAGAGCCGCGCCTCTTTCTGCTCGCCGGGCGCACTCGCGCTGACCGGCCCGCGTGCGGCGAAGAAGTCGCGGTGGAGCGCGAACGGATCGAGCATCAGCCGGTCGCGCATCGCGTCGATCTCGGTGCCCATCTCGGTCAGCGCGGCGATCGTCGGGGCGATCGCGGTGCGGACGCGGCGGTCGCTGCTGCGGTCGAACAGCCCGAGCGCGCCGTTCGCGGTCTTCTCCAGCGCGGCGATCAGCGTCGCGCGATACTCGGTTTCGAGATCCTCGCGCTGGGCGTCGAGACGGGCGAGGCGGTCGGGTTTGGCCATTCGCGTGGCGTTAGGCGATTGTGGGGGTGGGCGCTACCGGGGGCTGTTCTCCCGTGGTTTGGCGCCGCGCCGCGGGCAAAGCCCGCGTCGTCGGACGGCGCTACGCGCCGCCGGCCGGGCTTGCGCGAGTCGAGCGGGCGTTGCCGCTCGCCGCGCTGCGCCTTAAAACGGCAGCCACCTGCTTTTGTGGGTGATGTTCATGTACCCGACGTTCACGCCCGCGCGCCAGCCGACGCCGAGCCGGATCGGGATCAGGACGACGTTGCCGCGGCGGAGATAGGTCGCGGCGAATCCGCCGACGAGATAGAGCCGGCCCTCGACCGCGGGGAAGCGCTTGTAGAGCTCCTCGGTGTCGTAGAGGTTGTAGACCAGCACGAACACCTTGTTCGCGTCGCCGCCGACGTCGAAGCCGACCGACGGCCCGGTCCAGTAGACCGGCTTCTCGCCTTCGACCTTGTGGTTCATCAACCCCGAGCCATAACGCACGCCGAGGATGAACGCGCCCGACGCCTCGCGGCCGGCGATATAGGCATTGGGCTGGCCCTGGTCCTTCAGGATGTTCTCGAGGATGCCGCCGAGCCCGGCCGCGCCCTTGCCGAAGACGCCTTCGCCCGCGGCGAGCAGGTCGTCGCGCTCATAGGTGTCGGCGGCGCTCATCGTCGCCTCCGCGCGCGTCGTCGCACCGGGGCCAGCCGCGGGCGGGGGCGGCGCGGCGGGCTGGACCGGCTCGACCGGCGCGGGCTCCGGATAGCGCTGGTCGGGGACCTGCTGCCCCCGCGATGGGGTGGTGCTGGTCTGGGGCGCGAGATCCCCGTCGATCGCCTGGTTGGGATCGATCGTGCGGACCTGTGCGGGCGCGCTGCTCGCGATCGACGCTGCGAAGGCGCCGAGGCCAAGCCAGAAACTGCGCATGATGCTATCTTCCCCAATGCCGAGTGCGCGTGAGTTAACAAACCCCCGCCTGACCCCGCAATGAATGAAACGGCGGGAAGAGTCGAATTCGCGTCCGGTACCCGCGTAACGACGGTTGCCCCCGCCGCAGACCCTCGCTATAGCCCCGCATCTGCTGCAGCCGGAGACGTGGGTGAGTGGCTGAAACCAGCGGTTTGCTAAACCGCCGTACCGGGTTTACTGGTACCGAGGGTTCGAATCCCTCCGTCTCCGCCATTTTCGTCACCGCAGCGTATTGGTGATGTGCCTCCCATTGTAGCGTGCCGATGCGGGATAGCGGGCCGCTTGCGCGGTGGGCCAGGCGCGACTTTGACGTCCGGCGTCTTCGATCATCGCCGCGCTTCGATATCCCACTTAACGGATCGGCGTTGAATATCGGCTGTTGTCGTGTATGCGTGTGGCACCACTAAGAGGGTTGATCATGAAGAAGATTTTCGCTGTCGCCGTCGCTGCCGGCCTGTTCTCGCTCGCAGCTTGCAACACCAGCCCGCGCGAGCAGGCAGCCGACAACATCGAGTCGAACACCGAGGCGGTCGCTGACAACCTCGAGGACGCTGCCGACCTCACGGGCAACGAAGCAGCGGAAGAAAGCCTCGAGAACAAGGCTGACGCGGTGCGTGCGACCGGCCAGAACCAGGCTGAAGACATGCGCACCAACGACGCGGATACCAATCTGTCGAACGGTATCTGAGCCACAACGCTCAGGGGCGCGGGCCAAGCTGCCTGCGACCCCGAGCGACGTGCAGAGAAGGGCATCCGGGGCGACCCGGATGCCCTTTTTGCGTTCGGGGACTGTGAGCCGGGCGCCGCTGGCGTCGCCTATCGCACTGCGGGCCGGTCAGGCCGCATCGGCCCGCCGGGCGGCGCGGGCGTGTTCGCGCGTGAAATCGCCGACGCCGCGATCGGTGTGGCACAGCCGGTCCCAGTGCCGGAAATACAGGCCGTAATTGCAGCCATAGAGTTCGTGATGGCGCTGATGATGGCTTGCGGTGATCAGCCATCCACCCAAGGGGCCGCTCCACATGAAGCGCGGGAAGATCTCCCACCCCATGTGGTTGGTCACGCCCATCACCGTCATGATCGTCAGCACGACCCCCAGCCCGTAGATGTGGATCGGCACGAAGAAGACGAGCAGCGGAATGACGATCGCGCCGCTCAGCGCCTCGATCGGGTGGAACGCCATCGCCGCCCATGCCGTCGGCGGACGGCTGGCGTGATGGAGCGCGTGCGCGAGCTTGAACGGGGCGGGGCGATGCATCCAGCGATGCGTCCAGTAGAACCAGGCATCGTGGAGAAGCAGATAGGCGAACACCGAGACCGGGAGATACCAGAGCGGATAGGCGTGGACATCGGCATAGACCTCAGTCCAGCCGCGATGCTGCCAGCCCCAGGCGACGACGCCGGCGGGGATGCCGTAGAGCGCGGCGGAGGCGAGGCTCCAGATGATCTCGCGCCGGACCTGCGGATCGAGCCCAAGATACAGCCCCGGATGCTTGCGCGTCGTGATCCACGCGAACGCGCCCGACACGAGCAGATAGCGGACCCCGACGATGACGGTCATCGCAATGGCGGAGAGGATGATGGCAAGCGTCATGCGGGGTCCTCTACACCGCGGCGGTCGGCGGCGCGAACCGCAAGCGCACGCCGCCGTGCGGGCAGCCCCCACCACGGCGTGCCCGGCGAGAGATGATGTTCGTGATGATAGCCGCCGAAGTGGAAGCAGGTCATCAGCGACAGCGCGGGTCCGATGTCGAGGCTGTGCGCGCGGTGGGTATCTGCGAAGGGCAGGTCGCGCTCGCGGTGCGGCAGCCAGGTGCCGAAGACGAACAGCTGCGCGACCGCGCCGAGCGCGGGCAGCGCCCAGAAGATCACGATGTTGCCGAGCGGGGCGCCGAGCAGCAACGTATAGACCAGCGCCACCAATGTGATGCGGATGATCTGGCCGTGCGAATAATAGGTCTTGAAGAACTGCAGGAACCAGCGGGTCAGCCGCGGGTCGCCGCCATGGAAATCGGGATCGCCGGCGCGTCCGGTCTGCTTGTGGTGGAGATGATGCTGCGGGAGCAGCGACGCATAGGACAGGCAGGCATAGAGCGAGAGACAGGTCGCGCCGATCGCCCGGTTCAGCCTTGGATGCTCGGGCGCGAGCGCCCCATGCATCGAATCATGCGCGACGATGAACAGCCCGGTGGAGAGCCAGGTCTGGACGAGGACCATCAGGATCGCGATCGGCAGCGTCGCGAGGCTCCACTGCCAGAAGAAGATGCCGGTGATGTGGATGGCGAGCCACGCGACCATGATCGCGGCGGACAGCGACACGCCGATCCGCATCTGGCGCTTCATCGCGTCCGACGGGTGGGCGGCGGTGATGCTCACCCGCGCTGGTCTGCCGGACTGGTGTTCGGGGTCCGCGCGGGACGGGCCGAACGACGCTGCGCATCGGCATTGGCGCGCAACTGCGCCTTCAGCACCGCGGGCTTGCGCGCGAACAGGAAGCCGTGGCTGACGGTGCCGTCCTTGCCCTCGACCGCGTGATGCAGGCGATGCGCCTGGAGCAGCCGTTTGAAATAGCCCTGTTTGGGGACCCAGCGGAAGCCGCCGCGCTGATGCACGAGCATGTCATGGACGAAGGCGTAGATGCCGCCATAGACGGTGATGCCGAGCGCCGCCCACCACAGCGCCGGGTACCAGAGCCCGACGACGAACAGCACGATCGGGACGATCGCGAAGACGATCGCATAAAGGTCGTTCTTCTCGAACCAGCCCTCATGCTCCTCGTGATGCGACTTGTGCCAGCCCCAGCCCCAGCCGTGCATCACATAGCGGTGCGTCGCCCAGGCGAAGCACTCCATGAACAGGACCATGCCGACGACGATCGCCAGTTTCTCGACCCAGGTCACGACGCGCGATCGGGCAAATCGGCGCTGACCAGAAGCAGTGCATTCAACATGGCGTATATATAACCGTTCGGGGCGGACGATGCGAGGGCGCGCCGCCATAAAAGCACGCGCGGCACCGCGTCGGCGGCCGCGGGCCGGCGGTGGCATACACAGGTAAATCATATGGATGCGATCGATCGCGGCACCGCAGGGCGGGACGCTGCGTTCGACCCCGATGCCCGCTTCGAATTTCCGTGCCGACCACCGCGACACCCCGTCCTGGTTGCTGGTCGCAGCCATGATGCTCAGTTTCCTCGTCGCGCAGCAGGATGACCGGTTCACGGTCGATCCGCTGCGGGCGGTGCCGGCGATCCTGTCGCTGCTCGCGCTGGGCGGCGCGCTGGCGATCGGCCGGTATAGCGCGCGACCGCGGCTTGCCGCGGGGGCGAGGGCGTTTCTGCAGATGACGCTGTTCACGCTGTTCGGCGTGGTCCTCGCCTATGCGCTGGCCGCGAAGTCCGGCACCTTGTGGGATGCCCGGCTGGCGGCGGCGGATCGTGCGGTCGGCTTCGACTGGCCGGTCGTGCTCGCGTTGCTCGACCAATGTCCGCCGCTGATCTGGCTACTGGGCCTCGCCTATCACAGCCTGACGGTGCAGATGATCGTGGTCATCGTCGCGCTGAGCGGGATGGGGAAGTTCGACACGCTGCGGACGATGGTGTGCGCCGCGATCCTGTCGGGGTTCGTCACGATCCTCATCTCGGGTCTGACGCCCGCGATGGGAAACCTGTTCGACCCGGCGCGCTACGTGCATCTCTGGCCGTCGATCGCGTGGATGGAGCAGGGGTTGATCTCAGGGCTGCGCGACGGATCGCTGCGCGTGCTCGATCTCACCATGCTGATGGGGATCGTCAGCTTTCCCAGTTTCCATGCGACGCTCGCCGCGATCTTCATCTGGGCCTTCGGTGCGATGCCGCGGCTTGCCGGACCGGGCCGCGCTTGGGCGATCCTGACGATCGTCGCGACACCGGTGTTCGGCGGTCACTACGGGGTCGACGTGCTGATGGGGCTGCTACTCGCGCCGCCCGCGATCGTCGCGGCGCAGCGCCTCACGCAGCGCAGGCAGCCCTGTCCTCAGCCAGGTCCAGGCCTGCCGGCGTAACGATCGCGTCGTCGCGCAGCGCCGTCTCGACGCACGCGGCCGCGTCGGCGGCGCCCCCCGCCATCGCCATCTCCGCCGCGAGCAGGCCGGCCGCGCGGCGATAGCCCGGATCGGTCAGGACATGGCGCAGCGCGGGTTCGAGCCCGCCTCTGGCGGCGTCGGCGGCGGCCACGATGCGCGCCGCGCCGATCCGCTTCAGCCGCGCCGCGGTCGCCGGCTGTTCGAACGCCAGCGGCACGGTGACGATCGGCACGCCCGCCGCGAGCGCGTCGAGCACGGTGTTGAAGCCGCCGTGGAGGATGGCTGCCGAACAGTGCGGCAGGATACGCGTCTGCGACCAGAAGGCGCGGATCAGCGGGTCGCCGGGCAGCGAGGCCGCGTCGCCGTCGCTCAGGCCGCCACCATGCGCGACCACCGCGCGCGCGCCGACCGCAGCACAGGCGGCGGTCATCGCGGCGAACAGCGACCGGCGCGCGCCCTGGAGCGAGCCGAGCGAGCAATATATCAGCGGTCGGCCGTCGCTTTCGGGGATGTCGTCCACGGGTTCGTCGAGGCGCCACGGCGCGCCGTACCGGAAGCTGGGTGGCAGGGCGGTGCGCGGAAAGTCGAGCCCTGCCGGGCATTGCGCGATCTGCAGGCGGTCGGACCATTGCTGCTGCGGGTCGGGATCGAGCCCCCAAAGCTGCGCATAGGTCGTCACGATGCGGGTCACCGGGCGCATCAGCAGGTCGCTGACCGCATAGCCGCCATTGTTGCGATTCCGCCCGAGCGCATCGGCCCGGTAGGCCCAGCCGAGAAAGGGCGGGGGGATCATCGGCTCGCGGAGCAGCGGGAGCCCGGTGATCGCGGTCACGAACGGCAGGCCGAGATGCCGTGCCACCAGCGCCCCCGCCGGCTCGACCGAATCCGCCACGACCGCATCGACGCCGAGCCGCGTGAGGGTGGCCGGCAGCGCCGCGAGCAGGAGCTCGGTCATCGCCGCGGTGCTGCGGATCATGCGCGGCAGTCCGACCGGCCCCGATGGCTGGGCGAGCTTGCGATAATGTTCGGCCAGCAGGCCCTGGCGATCGGCGGGATGGTCGAGCGGCGCGAACGCGACGTCGCCGCGAGGCAGCATCGCCGCGACGTCGGCCATATGCACCAGCGTCACCCGGTGCCCCGCGGCGACGAGCGATGTGCCCAGCGCGACCAGAGGATTGAGGTGCCCGGCGGTCGGCGGCGCGATGATGGCGATATGCCGCCCTGCAACAGTCAATTCAGGAGCTTTCCGACGCCGTCTGGTAGGGCCGCCACTATCAGCATGGATGCGACGCGCGATAGTCGCAATACGGTGATCGAGTATAACTTGGTAACGATCTACCCCTGCGATCGATCTCGCCGCATGGTCGCGCCTGCCAAGACCCGCGCGGCTGCGCGGTGTCATCCCGGCTTCACGATGGACGCATAAGACGCCCCGAATCGCAAGCGGGGGGCGTGGTGAACAGGGACGCGGGGGTTTTCAGGGGCGTCGGCGAGCACCGGCCGGTGACGCCGGCGCTGGCGATGCAATGCCCGGACGCGGCGCTGTCACGCGCGCTGCGTGCGTTCGTGCACGGGCGGCTGGGGCATCACGCCGACGGCGACGACGTCGTGCAGGAAACCTATCTGCGGCTGTTCACCTATCAGGCGAGCGCGCGGGTCGAGGACGTCAAGGCACTCTGCTTCGCGATCGCGCGCAATCTGCTGCGCGATCATCACCGCGTCGCCCGGCGCGGTGCGCATGTCGAGCTGGACGAGGCGATGGTCTGTCCGCTGCCGGCGGCGGATCGGGTGGTGGCGTTCCGCCGCGCGGTCGCGCTGATGGCGGGCGCGCTCGAACGCATGCCGCCGCTGCGCCGCGAGATATTCCTGCGCCGACGGCTGGACGGGCTCACCACCGCGGCGATCGCCGATCGGCTCGACATGAGCACCGCCGCGGTCGAGAAACACGTCGTCCGGGCCTTTGCCGACCTTCGCACCGCGCTGGCGCGGCGGGGTTTCACGATGGAGGCGGGGGCGTGACCGCGGGCAGCAGCAGCAGCAGCAGCAGCAGCGGGGGCGGGGGCGCGGCCGTGACCGATGCCGCGCTGACCGATGCGCTGCGGACTGCCGCCCTGCACTGTGGCCGGCTGTCGGACGAGCAGGTCCGCGCGCTCAGGCGGCGGCGGTCCGTCGTCGTCGCGGCCACGACCGCGCCGGTCGTCGCCGTACTGCTCGCCCTCGGCCTCCGCATGGCCCCGCCGCCCGCCGCGGTGGCACCGTCGCCGCAGCTGTTCGCGACGCGGGCCGGCGAGCGCGCGACCGCGACGCTGGCGGACGGCACCACCGTCCGGCTGAACGGTGCGACGCGACTGCAGGTCGTCTACACGACCGCCGGGCGCAGTGCCCGGCTGCTGGCGGGCCAGGCGTTCTTCGACGTGCGCCACGATGCCGCGCGCCCCTTCGTCGTGCGTGCGGGGGCCAGCCGGACGCGCGTGTTCGGCACCGCGTTCGACCTGGATCTGACGCGGCGGCAGGTCGCGCTGGCGGTCTATCGCGGCGCGGTCGGGTTCGACCCGCTCGACCCCGCGTCAGCAGGCGCGCGGCGCGGCGTCGTGGTCCGCGCGGGCTATCGCAGCAGCATCCGCGGCGGCGTGACCGCGGTACCCGAGCGCTTCGATCCGGGGCTGCCCGACTGGCGTCAGGGCTGGATCGACACCGCGGGCATGCGGCTCGACGATCTGGTCGAGATCCTCGACCGGCAGGGCGGCGTCCGGATCGCGCGCCCTGCCGAGCCGCTCGCCTCGACGACGGTGTTCGGCCGTTTCCGGACCGATCATCCGCGCCAGCTCCTGGCGGCGATCGGCGGAGGGTTCGGGTTCGCGGTGGTCGAGCGGGACGGGGGGCTCGCGCTCGAAACCGCACGCTGAAATAAACACTGTCCGGATCCGTCGGGCTGCGCCGTCTTCCTCCCGAATGGCGCGTGGGGGCGCCATGACGGGGGATTATCATGACGCGGTTTTACGGAACGTCGGCACTCGCTCTGGCGGTATGCGTGCTTATGGCGCCAGCGGCGGCACACGCCCGGCCGGCGGGCACGCAGTCGGCGGGGGCACGCGCGTTCGCCATTCCCGCAGGCGACCTCGCGGCGGCGCTGTCGGCCTATTCGAGCGCGACGGGGATGCAGGTGATCGCGGCGCCCGCGCTGATCCAGGGACAGCGGACCAAGGGGGTGAGCGGGCGGCTGACCGCGCCGGCGGCCCTCGCCGTGCTGTTGCGCGGCACGGGCCTTCACCCGGTCGAGAGCAACGGCGTGCTGGTCCTGCGGCGCGCGCCGCCGCGCCCGGGCCTGCGCACCGTCAGCGCACCCGCGCCGGTAGCCACGCCGGCGGTTGCGGGGGCCGTCGCGGGGGGCGTGTCGGCGCTGGCAGCCGACCCGGTCGCGGTCGCCGACGACATCGTCGTCAACGGCTATCGCCGCAGCCTGCTCGCCGCGCAGGAGCTCAAGCGCCGCGCGGTCGGGACCGAGGACAATATCGTCGCGTCCGACATCGCCGCCTTTCCCGACCTCAATCTCGCCGAAGCGCTGCAACGCGTCCCCGGCGTCGCGATCACCCGCGACACCGGCGAAGGCCGCCAGATCGCGCTGCGCGGGCTCGGCCCCGATTTCACGCGCACCCAGCTGAACGGCATGGAGGTGCTCGGCAATACCGCGTCGGGGATGGACAATCGCGGCAACGTCAGCCGCAGCCGCGGCTTCGACTTCAGCCTGTTCGCGTCCGAGCTGTTCAACCGCGTCAGCGTGCAGAAGAGCTATGCCGCCAATCAGGACGAGGGCGGCATTGCCGGGACGGTCCAGCTCTTCACCGCCAAGCCGTTCGACTATGACGGCCAGAAGATCGTGCTGTCGGCCAAGGGCCAGACCAACGACCAGACCAGCGGCATCACCCCGCGGCTCGTCGGGCTGTTCTCGCAGCGCCAGGGCGATTTCGGCGCGCTCGTCTCGGTCGCCTATTCGAAGATCCGCAACAACGAATATGGCTATCGCAACTGGAACTGGGGCAAGGTCACCTACGGCGCGAACAATATCGGGCCCGAGATCGATGCGGCGACGCGCGCGCTGCTGCGCGGCGGCACGATCTTCGCACCGCAGGCGCAGTCGCCCTCGACCTGGTACACCGACCGCGAGCGGATCGGCGTCACCAGCGCGCTGCAATATCATCCGGGCGATCGGTTCAAGCTGGATGTCGACCTGCTCTACGGACACCTTGCCGACAAGCGTGACGACTGGGCGATCGCGGCGGGCGGCTATAACGCGCTGACCGGCAATGTCAGCGGGACGCAGGTCATCCGCTCCGCGACGATCCAGGGCAATTCGCTCGTCGCCGCCAGCTATACCGGGATCGACCAGCGGACCGAGCATCACCGGGTCGAGAACCAGACCGATTTCTATCAGGCGGTGGCCAATGCCGAATGGAAGGTCGGCGATCGCCTGACGCTGACCGCGCTCGCCGGCTATCAGAAGTCGGCGTTCGCGCAGCCGACGTTCGACAAGATCTTCCTGCAGGCGCGCAACACCGCGTTCAGTTTCGACATGCAGCCGACGATCCCGGTCAACACCTATGGCTTCGACCTGACCAAGCCGGCGAACTGGAACGTCCAGCGGCTGGTGACGCAGGAAAACACGATCGACAACGCCTATCGCAACGGCCAGCTCCAGGCGGTCTATACGGTGTCGCCGATCCTGAAGCTCGAGCTCGGCGGCGAGTATAAGCGCTTCACCAACAGCGGGTACCAGTATCTCACCAACATCTTCTACGGGACGCAGGCGACCAGCGACCGCGCGGTACCCGACGCGCTGAAATACGTGATCAACCGCGACAGCCTGATTCCCTATATCGGCGGCGACGTCGCAGGCATCTACGCGCTGCTCGGCAACAACCGGAACCTGACCGCGGCGAACCTGACCGCGGGCAGCGACTTCCGTATCCGCGAGACGAGCTGGGCGGGCTTCACGCAGCTCGATCTGGATACCGAACTCGGCTCGATGCGGCTGCGCGGCAATGCGGGCGTGCGCTATTATCATACCGCGCTGGTCTCCAGCGGGTCGCTCGCCACCGCGACCAACGGCGTCACGGTGCTCCAGCCCGTGACGGTCAAGACCAGCAACGACGACTGGCTGCCCGCGCTCAACATCGCGCTCGACCTCACGCCCAAGCTGATCGCGCGCGCGTCGGCGAGCCGCAACGTCAACCGTCCCGGCCTGCCGCAGCTTGCCGCCGCGGGCACGCTGACGGTCGCGCCGTTCGGCGGTACGGTGTCGGTCGGCAACCCCAACCTCCAGCCGTTCCGCTCGACATCCGTGGAAGGCGGGCTCGAATATTATATGGATCGCAACGGCTTCGCATCGGTCGGCGTGTTCTGGAAGGATCTGGCGAGCTTCATCACCTCGGAGACGTCGCAGGTGCCCTACAGCGCCACCGGCTTCCCGGTCTCGCTGCTGCTGCCGGGGCAGGACGGCACCACGCCGTACAACTATACGCGGCCCGTCAATGGCGACGGCGCCAGCATCCGCGGGGTCGAGGCCGCGGTCCAGCACGACTTCACCTTCCTGCCCGCGCCGTTCGACCATTTCGGCGTGGTCGCCAACGGCACCTGGATCGATGGCGACCAGAAGGCGATCTACAATGGCGTCGCCCAGACCATCCCGCTGTTCAACCTGTCGAAATGGGCCGCCAACGCGACGCTGTATTTCGAGACCGAGCGGTTCGGCGCGCGCGTGTCGACCGCCTATCGCAGCCGCTACATCACCGGCGCGGGCAGCAACGCCAATGTCGGCGACGGCATCCGGCCGACCAACAACGTCGATTTCCAGATCCGCTACAGCCCGGTCGAGAATCTGCGCTTCGTGATCGAGGGCATCAACGTCACCAACCGGCCGATCGAGCAGTTCGCCGATCTCAGCGCCGACCGGACGCTCGTCTACACGCGCAGCGGCCGCATCTTCACCTTCGGCGTGACCACCAGCTTCTGACCTTCGCGTCCGCGGCGATCCCCGCCGCGGACGCGGGCGTACGGCGTATCTCCACACAGCTGCCACGGGAGTTTGCATGAAAAGCCAAGCTACATTGTTGTCCGCCGTCGGCCTGGCCGCCGACAACCTGTTCCACATTCGCGCATCGGTGACGCCGCGATAACCCGATTGCGCCGTGTCAGGCGCGGACGAGGTGGATGTTCGGGTGGTCGGCGATGATGGTCAGGATGGTGTCGAAATATGTCTCGCCGCGGCCCTGTTCGAGCGCGTCGAGCTGGGCGGTGATGCGTGCGGCGTCGAAGGCCGTGTTCTGGAGCTTGGCGCGGAGATGGGCTCTGGTGGCGTCGATGCCGAGCGCGGCGCGGCTCGTCTCGATATCCTGCCAGACGAGGACGACCGGCGCCTTGCCCGCCAGCGCGCCGTAGCTGCCGTAGAACAGGTCGTCGAGCGCATCGAGGCTGGGGCCGAGCGACCAGTCCTCGCCCGCCATGAAGACGCGGTTGATCTCGTCGTAGAAGCTCGCAATGTCGCGGATCGCATGGCCGGCGATGGTGAGGGTTGTGGCCTTGGGGTCGTCGATCATCCGCGCGCTGGTCCGTCTGCTAGCTGGCGCCGGCTTCGATCCGGCAGTGCGACACATCGGGGACAGCGCCCGCGGCGTGCGCGAGTTCCGTGCGCGCGGCGTCGATGTCGCGGCGGAAGTCGGGGGCGGTGTGCAACGTGGCGTTGAGAAGCGGCTTTACCTGGCGGATCCTTCGAGGTCGCCGCATTGCTTGGCGATGCGGACGGGATTGCAGCGCGCGACATGGCCGTCGGGGAGCGCGACGCGGTAGCCGCCGGCGAAGCGCGGATCGGGCCAGAGATAGTCGGTCGAGACATAATGCGCGCCGCCCGCGAGCGCGGTGTCGCGCGGCACGCCGTCATTGGCGCGGGCCTCGCGTGTGTTGGCGTCGGCGCGGGTGCGGACGAGGAAGCCCGCGCGCACGTCGCGGCGGATGCGTTCGGCGTCGCGGACCGGGTCGTTGAGCGTCAGATAGGCGGCGGCGGGCGACGCCTCGTCGGTGTTGATGAAGAACACCCGGCCTTCGAGCGAGCGGCGCGTGCCGCGATAGACCGCGACCTTGGCGGGCGGCTCGTCGAGCGCGAACAGGAATTTGCCGCGTGACGCCTCGAGCAGCGGCCAGTTGCCGGCGAGGACGGCGTCACGGAGCGTCGGATAGCGCCCCTGCACGTCGTCGGGCACGATCAGCTTGCCCGGCGCGAGCACCGACCGGATCTCCGCATCGAGCGCGTCATAGGCGGCCGCGTCGAACGGCAGCGCGTCGATGCCGCCGCGCGCGGCGTTCTGTTCGTCCTTGGCGTTGAACATCAGCAGGATCGGGACGTGGCGCGGATGGCGGGCCGACCAGTCGCGGACAATTGTCAGGCATTCGGTGAGCAGGACGCAGCTCGATGCATTGTCGATGCCGGGGATGTGCAGCACCTTGAAGCCCGGCCGCTGCAGCTTCGGATCCGACGATCCGCGCGCATAATGCCCGCCCTGCGGATCATAGTTCACGTCGATCTCGAGCTGGCGCGCGCCCGTGTCGAGCTGGTCGACGAGGCTGCGATGCGCATAGTCGAGCGCGTCGGCCATCGCGGGTTCGGCCGCGCGCACCTTCGCCATCGTCGCGGCGGGCATCGGCTGCTTGTAGCTGTTGTGCGTGCCGATGACGGCGATGTCGTTGATCCGCAGCGGCGCGGCATCCTTCGCGGTCGCGGTGCCTGCGAACAGGGCGAGGGGGAGAACCGCCGCGGTCGCCCGCAGCATCGTCGAGATACGCATGATTGTCCTGCCCTGTTGGCGCCCGGCCGGCGTCGTCCGCGGGCTATGGCCGCGCCAGATGACGCGCAGAGGACCGTTCTGTTACGCGACCGTCTTAATTGGGCGCGCGGCGGCCCGCGCGATGGGGCCGCAGATTGTGTATCGCGGTCTCTAAGCCATTAACTAATTGGACAATATCGGGTGATACTCGCTGTCCCCTCAGGTGGGGGACAGCGTGTTTAGACCTTGGATATGGATGTGCGGCGTGGCCGCGCTGGGCAGCGCGACGCCGTTGTCCGCGGAACTGAACGTGCCGATCGCGGCGCGGGTCGTGTCGTTCCTTCAGCCCGGTCCGGCGGGGACGGTCGCCGCGGCGATCGTGTTCGAGCCGGGCAATGCGGCATCGGAGGCCGAGGCGGCGGCGATCGAGCGGGCGATCGGATCGGGGCTGGCCGCCGGACGCAGTGCGATCCGCGCGCGCCGCGTGCCGGTCGGCGCGATCGGGTCGCTGGCCGGATTCCGGCTCGCCTTCGTCACGACGGGATTGCGCCCGGAGCATGCCGGCATCGCCGCCGCGGCCGCCAGATCGTCGGTCCTGACGATCTCGTCGGACCCCGCCTGCGTGCAGACCGCGCGATGCGTGGTCGGCATCACCTCGGGTCCCAAGACCCAGATCATCGTCAATCGCGCCGCGGCGCGGGCTGCCAATATCAGATTCGGGTCGGCATTCCTGATGCTGATCAAGGAAATTTAACGATGACCGTTTCGACTTTCGCCACCGGATTGCGCGCCATGCTGACGGCCGGTGCAGTGCTGTGCCCGGCCGTCGCAGGTGCGCAGGCCGTCGATTACCAGGCGTTGCAGGAGACGATCGGCGAGCCGGTGACGACCAGCGTCACGGGCAAGCCACAGCGCGCGTCCGAACTGCCCGCCTCCGCGATCATCATCACGCGCGAGGATATCGCCCGGTCGCCCGCCCGCGACGTGCCCGGGCTGCTGAAGACGCATGCCGGCATCGACGTGAACCGCTGGACCGCGGGGCAGAGCGACGTGTCGGTGCGCGGCGGCGTGCAGACCTATAATGCGCGGCTGCTCGTGCTGGTCGACGGACGCCAGGTCTATCTCGATCACTACGGGATGACCGACTGGAATCTCCTGGGCGTCCAGCTCGAGGAGATCCAGCAGATCGAGCTGGTGCGCGGGCCGGCGAACGCGCTGTTCGGGTTCAACGCCGCCAGCGGCGTCGTCAACATCATCACCCGGCGCGTCGGCCAGACGCCGACCGTCACCGCGACCGCCGAGCTCGGCAATCACGACATCAGCCGGCTCGCCGGGTCGGTGACGCTGCCCGTCACCCCGGCGATCGGCATCCGCCTGGCCGGGGTCCGCGCGCGCGAGGACGAACGCCGCATCCCGGCGACGCTGCTGCGCCCGGCGATGGTCAGCGACGTCGCGAGCGACCAGGTGTCGGGCGACATCACCGGTTCGTTCGACGGACTGGAGACGGTGCTGGGCGGCGGCCATTCGACCAATCGGCAGGCCGAGTATCTGCCGAGCCAGCTGCTGTCGAACCAGCGCTATCGCAGCGACAACGTCCATGCCTCGGCCACGCGCGACACGGGCTGGGGCGGTGTGACGCTGGGCGGCTATGTCAACTGGCTCGATGTGCAATATGGCGTCGGCGCTACGGCGGATGCGACCGAGCCGCTGGGGTTCAAGAACCGGATCATCGTCACCCAGGCGTCGACGCTGGTCCGGCTGGGCAAGACCGATACGCTGCGGCTCGGCGGCGAATATCGCAACAACCGGCTGCGCTCGGCCTATCAGTTCGCCGAGCGGATCTCCTATGACGTCGGATCGGCCAATGCGATGCTCGACCTGCATCCGGACGAGGCGATTTCGATCACCGCGGCGGCGCGGATCGACCGGCTCTGGCTGCACCAGGCGGGCGCGATCGCGCAGCCGAGCTATGACGTGGCGAGCGATTTCGACCGCGCCTTCACGCGGTTCAGCTTCAACGTCGCGCTGCTCGTCCAGACCGATGCGCGCGGCCAGCTGCGGATCAATGGCGGTCGCGGCTACCAGCTGCCGTCGCTGGTGAATTACGGGATCCGCCTGCCGATCATCACCCCGGCACCGGTGCCGATCTTCGTGGCAGGGTCGCCGCGGATCGATCCGGTCGGCGTGTGGAGCGGCGAGGTCGGCTATGCGCGGACGATCGGCGGCACGCAGATCGAGGCGAACGCGTTCGTGACGAAGACGGACAATGCGATCGCGTCGCCGGGCGACGGCCTGCAGACCGAGCTGTTCCTGACCCCGCTGCCCTCGCTCGTCGCGCGGTTCACGGCGATCGGCGACTATACCACCTATGGCACCGAGGTGTCGGCGTCGGGCGCGGTCGGTGCGCTCACATGGCGCGCCAATTACACCTGGACGCACACCGACGAGCAGCTGGCGTCGCTGACGCTGCCGATCCCCTATGCGCTGTCGCCCAAGTCGACGACGCCGGTCCACAAGGCCAATCTGGCGCTCGGCTATGACATCGGGCGACTGTCGCTGTCGGGGGTCGCGCGCTACACCTCGTCGACGCGGCAATTCGCCTTCTCGTCGACGCCGCAGCTGCTGCTCTACCGGGTCGACGACGCGGTGGCGCTCGATGCGCGGGTGGGGCTGCGGCTGACCTCCGCGCTCGAAGTCTATGTGGCGGGCGAGAATCTGGCGCTGGCGGACGGCGCCGCGGTATCGCCGATCCCGGCGGATCGTCGCGTGCGCGCAGGGGTGCGACTTGCGCTTTAACGCGTTCTTCCGGCTGTCGGACCGGCTCGACCGCAGGCTGGCGCTCGCCGACCGGCCGATCGCGGTCAAGGTCGCGGCGACGCCGGTCATCATGCTGGTGCTGTTCGTGGTGATGGCGCTGGCCAGCACCGCGGCGCTGCTGATCACCGGGCGCAGCGTCGACGACATCGTCAACCGCGACATGCGCGATATCAAGCAGCTGAACGCGATCACGCAGCGGTTCGATATCGCCAACGCGAACGTCTATCACCTGCTGGTGACGAAGGCGGCGACGCCGACGATCGCGGTCGACGGGCAGGTGGCGGCGATCCACCGCGATCTGGCCCGGGTCCGTACGGCGCTGGTCGGCTACCGGCGCAGCCATGCCGGGCAGCGCGCCCAGCTGGGCCCGGTGCTCGCCGATCTCGACCGATATACCGCGACCGTCGACGTGCTGACGTCAATGCTCGAGGTCGACTTTGCCAGCACCGCGGCGATGGTCGACCCGTTCCGCGCCAATGCGCAGCAGATCGATACGCGGATCCGGCGCGTGACCGCCGCGGGGATCGGCCGCGCCGGGCAGGCGGCATCGGGGGCGCTGCTGGTCACGCATGTCACGATCGCGATCCTGCTGCTCGTCCTGCTCGTCGGCACGGGCGGCAGCCTGGTGATGGCCTATGTGATCGGGCGATCGATCATCGGCTCGATCACCGACATTGCCGCGGCGACGGATGCGGTGATGCACGAGGCCGCGATCGATCTGTCGACGCTCAAGCGGCATGACGAGCTGGGGCTGGTCGTCACCGCGCTGACGACGTTCCAGACGCAGCGCGAGGATGCGAAACGCCTCGCAGATCAGGCCGAGCTGCTGCGCCGCCATGCCGAGGAGGAAAAGGCGCGCCAGGCCAGCGCGATCGCCGAGGTCGAGGCGCAGGCGCGGCGCGAGCGCGAGGTCACGCTGGCCGCGCTGGCCGAGGCGTTCGAACGCCAGGTCGGCGGCATCATCCGCGAGGCGCAGGAGGCGATGGCGCTGCTCGAGGCGAATGCGATCAGCCTGCACGAGACGATCGAGGGCAATCGCCGGCTGGCCCAGGAGCTCGACGCGATCGCGCAGCTGTTCGCGACCGAGATGCTCGAGGCGGGCAAGGAGACGCATCTGCTGGCGCACACCTTCGAGGAGATCGACCGGGAGGTGGCGGGGACCAGCCTGGCCGCAAGATCGATCAGCGACCATGCGCGCAGTGCCAACGATACCGTCGCGCTGTCGCAGGAACAGGCCAGCAGCATCGAGCAGATCGTCGACGTGATCAGCGCGATCACCAAGCAGACCAACCTGCTCGCGCTCAACGCGACGATCGAGGCGGCGCGCGCGGGGCCTGCGGGCGCGGGCTTTTCGGTGGTGGCGGCCGAGATCAAGTCGCTGGCGACGCGGACGGGCGCGAGCGCGGGCGATGTGCGCTCGAAGATCGAGGCGGTGCAGGACCAAATCCGGTCGGTGGTGGCGAGCACGGGCAGTCTGGGGGCGCTGATCAACGGCATGGACGACGGCGCGGGCCGGGTGGCGGCGATGTCGCGTGCGCAGGCGCAGGCGATCGAACAGCTCAACGGGCGGATCGAGGCGGTCGAGGACCGCAGCCAGATGCTCACCGAGGCGAGCCAGCAGATCGCATCGTCGGTCGATCGCAACCTCGCTTCGGTCGACGAGGTCCAGCGGACCGGCGCGATGCTCAAGCGGACGCTGCAGTCACTGGCCGACGACGCGCATGCCTTTACCCGCCATTTCCTCGGCGATGATTCGGGGTCCGAGCGACAGCAACGGCAGGTGGCGTGATCTTGCCGGACTGACGCGCCGCGAGACCTGGGCTGCGCTCAGCCGCGCTGGCGGAGTTGCGCGTGACGTTCGGCCCTGGCGAGCAGCGCGTGGAGATCGTCGCGGGCGATGTCGAAGCTTTCGTGCATGTCCTCGAGCGCGGCGTCGATGTCGTCGGGGTGAAATCCCGCCGCGCGCCGGTCGGCCGCGATCGCCGCGGGGGGCAGCGCGCTGTGATGCGGATAGGGGTGCCGCGTCACGCGGTAGAAGAGGACGGCGACCAGCACGAGCACGACCGAATTGAGCGCGACGGGGACGAGCGCAAAGGCATAGCCCGCCGCATGGATGCCGGGCCCGCCGATCACTGCGGTCAGCGCCGCCGCGCCGCCGGGCGGGTGCAGGCAGCGAAGCAGCGACATCGCCAGGATCGCAGCCCCGACCGCCACACCCGCGGCCAGCGTGGCGTCGGGAATGAGTTGAAACGCGGCGACGCCGATCGCCGCCGATACCGTGTTGCCGCCAATCACCGGCCAGGGCTGTGCCAGCGGGCTCGACCGGACCGCAAAGACGAGCACCGCCGACGCCCCCAGCGGCGCGACGATCTGGGGAACGTCGCTGGCGGGGAGCAGCGCGACGCAGACGAGCATCGTCAGCGCGATGCCGATACAGGCGCCGACGCCCCCGAGCAGACGGTCGGCGGGAAAGGCCTTCGCCCAGAAGGCTTTGGCGTGGGGCAGGGGCATGAGCGATCGTCCGTGTGGCTGAGCGTGCCGCCCCTACGCTGCGCCCGTGCATTTCGCTATGTCGCGCGTCACCGGGATCGCTAGAGGACGGTGACGATGGATGATGGGCAGTCATGATGCTGGGGGATGTGACCAGGCGGCGTATCGGCTGCGAGGCGGAGCCGCTGGTGATCATCGACGGCTTTGCCGAGGATCCGGACGGATTGCGCAAGGCCGCAGCGGACGCGGTGTTCGGATCCGCGGGCGAGCATTATCCCGGTCTCCGCGCGGCGCTGCCCGAACGGTATCTGGCCGACCAGCTTCCGCGGATCGCCCGCGCGCTGGGCCGCGATTTCGGGCCGTGCCGCCGCATCCATGTCGTCGATGCGCAATTCTCGATCGTCACGGTGACGCCCGACGCGCTCGAGATCCGGCAACGGCTGCCGCATGTCGATGCCTATGCGCGCGACCGGATCGCGCTGATCCATTATCTGTCGCCGACGAACCGCGACGGGACCGCCTTCTTCCGCCATCGCGGCACCGGGTTCGAGACGGTCGACGAGACGCGCGCGCCAGACTTCTTCGAACGGCTCGGCCGCGAGGTCGCGGCGATGCCGCCGCACGGCTATATCGCCGACGATACCGCGCTGTTCGAGCGGACCGCGCTGGTCGACGCCGCCTATAACCGGGCGCTGCTGTACCGCAGCTATGTGCTGCACAGCGGCGCGATCGCGCGCAATGCGGTGTTGTCGGCGGATCCGGCGGCGGGGCGGCTGACGATCACCGCGTTCCTCGCGATCGAATGAGGCTATGGCCGGCCCGCCCAGCGGATCGCGTTGACGAGCACGCGCCGATAGGTCGGGTCGTCATAGGCCTCTGGTAAATGGCCGAGCGCCGAATAGACCACCCGGCCCTTGGTGCGCGGGTTGGTCCAGATGACGGGGTGCGTCCCCATCGCGAGCTTGGCGCCCGGACGGTAGCTCGCCTCGTCGAGCGTCGCGAGCACGGTCATGCCGCGGGCGGCCGGATTGGCGTTGAACGAATACCATTCGTCGACCGCGGTCCAGGGCAGGCGCACCCCCGCCATGACCGGATGGTCGGGGCGATCGACGACGAGCCGCGCGCGTTGGAACTGATCCTCGCCGCCCGGATGGCCGATGAACTTCGTGCCGATCACCGTGTCGCTGTACCAGGCGTCGGTGTGGCTGTCGTCGCCCGCGGCATGCAGCGCCACGACGCCGCCACCGCGCGCGACGAAGCGGGCGAAGGCCGCGCGCTGGTCTGGCGTCAGGAAGGCGCCGCTGGCGCTGTTGAGCACGACGACGGAGAAGTGGCGTAGCTGGTCGTCGTTGAAGACCGCCGCATTCTCGGTCGCGTAGCTCGTGCGACCCAGCCCCTGCACGATGTCGGCAAGCACGCGGTTCGAACGCGGGATATGTTCGATATGCCGCCAGCCATTGGTCTTCGACACGATCAGCACCGCGTGATCGAGCCCCTTGGGCAGCACGGGGGCGACGGTGTCGGTCGTGGCCTTCGGCAAATGCGGATCGGGCGCGGCCTGCGCCGTGGTGAGCAGGGCGGCCAGCGCCAACATCTTGAGCATCGTGCAATCTCCCGCCCGGTCCTAGCGCGCGGGACCACCGGAGTTCAACTGGTAGCGATAACGCGCTATGCTAAGCCATAAATATGATGGGGGAGTTGAGGGCGAATGTCTGGAAGATCCAAGCGCGCGCTGGTCGCGCTGATGCTGGTGTCCGCGCCTGCGACCGCGCAGACGTCACAGGACCGGGCGCGGGCGATTGCGGGCGAGCCCGCCGCGGCGCCGCAGCAGCTCAGGTTGACCGACATCCCCGTGCCGACGGGCAAGTCGACCACGCTGTTCGACGGGCGCAGCCTCACGGGCTGGACCGCGTGGCTCGGCTATCCCGACCCGTCGATCACCTATCAGGCAAAGCCGGGTACGCCGCCGATCGGCACGAGCCGGGACACCAAGGGCGACTTCGCGGTGCGCAGCGTCGACGGGGCGCCGGCGATCTGGGTGAAGGGCGAGACCTGGGGCAGCCTGGTCCACCAGGCAGACCTTCGTGACTATCACCTGCGGCTGCAGTTCAAATGGGGCGCCAGGACCTGGGCACCGCGCGCGACGCAGCCGCGCAACAACGGCCTGCTCTATCATACGCATGGCGCGCCGGGCGAGGTGTTCGGGACGTGGCGGCCGTCGGTCGAGTTCGAGATCATGACCGGATCGACCGGGATGATCGTCGCGGTCGGCAGCAAGCTGCGCGGCCGTACCGGGGTGACGTTCGACCCGTCGCTGGTCGAACCGCATCTCCGCTTCCGTGCCGGGGGGCGCGAGATCGACATCGTCAACGGCACGCCGACCTGGAATGTCGAGGCGGCGACCGATGCCGAACGGCCGGTCGGCGCGTGGAACACGCTCGACCTCTATGTCGTCGGCGACCGCGCGGTGCATGTCGTCAACGGCGTACCGGTCGGCGAAGTGCATGATCTGGCGACGATCGGCCCCGATGGCCGACGGCCGCTGACGCATGGCCGGATCCAGCTGCAATCCGAAGGCGCCGAGACCTGGTTCCGCGCGATCACGGTCGAACCGATCACGACCCTGCCGAAGATCGTCGTGGGGCAGTAGGGGGCGGGGCAGTAGGGGGCGGGACAGTAGAAGGCGGGGCGTCCGCGGCTGCGGGCTGGTCGCGCCAGATCCAGCGCAGCATGTCGGGCAGGATCGCGCCGCCGTCCGCGTCCGAATGGCCACCGCGCGTCCACGCCGTCCTGACGTCGTAGCGCGGGCCCGGGCGGTGCTCTGCATCAGCCTGCGCATTGGCCCATGCGAGGCTTTTCGCCATCTGCTGGTTGGCGAGAAACCAGTTGCCATGTTCGTTGTCGAGATCGGCGGCCCCGTCCTGCAGGACGATGCGCAAGGGGCGGATCGGGCTCTTGCGGATGAGCCCGGGATAGAGGTCGCCGCCGAGCGTGCGCGGTGCGCCGTCCGGGCCGAGCGTGAGGCCGATCGACGTATAGCTGCCGATGAAGCTGATCACGTTGCCGAACGCTTCCGGATGCCGCCACGCGATCGTCCAGGAAGCGATCGCGCCGCTCGACGTGCCGCCGATCGCGCGGCGCTTCGGATCGTCGGCGAACCGCCAGCGTGCCGCGACCGCGGGGAGCAGTTCGTTCAGCGTCATCCAGCCATAATCGTCGGACAGCGCGTCATATTCCTCCACCCGGTGATCCGGGTTGGCCATGCCGAGCGTATCGGGATAGTGCGCCGCGCGGTGACCGGGGGTCACGAAGATGCCGAGCGTCGGCGGAATCGCGTGCTGCAGGATCAGCGTGTCGAGGACCGCGGGCACCCTGAGCGACCCTGCCGGATTCGTCGCGCGCTGCCCGTCCTGGAACAGCAGCAGATTGGGCGGGCGGCGTGGATCATAGCCTGACGGGACATAGACCCAGTAGCGCCGGACCGTACCGGGAAAGCGCTGCGACCGGAGTTCGAACGGGCCGGCCAGCGTACCCCGGAGTGCCGGCGCGGGGGCCGGTGGGGGTGTGGTCCGCGCTGGGGTCTGCGCAGCTGTTGCCGACACGGTCAACGCGGCGCCCAGCAGGGCCGCCGCCGTCAGGATCTCGCGCATCTCCGCCCCCCGCATAGTGTCGGGTCAGCCTAGCACAGCGCGGGCACGGTGCGAATCGATGCGGCGGGTCGGGATTATCTCCCGGCGCGGGGAGATTGTCGGCATCCGGATCGTTCAATCCCCGTCCGATCGGCCCGTGCGTCCGATGTCACACGGGGGAGACGAGACGATGCGTATGACGGTGCTCGGCGACGCAAGGGGCTAGGCGAGGATGAGCCGGCCCGGGATCAGGCGCATCGTCGTCATCGCCGTCGTGCTGCTGGGTCTGTGCGGGATCGCGTTCGCCGCAATCGCATACCGGCCCGCCATCGCCCGCGTGACGCGCCCCGATCCCCGGCAGTTCGATCCCGCGCTGGTCGCGCGCGGCGCCAATCTGGCGCGACTGGGCAATTGCGTCAGCTGCCATCAGGCGGCGGGCGGGCGTCCCTATGTGGGCGGCTATCCGATCAAGACGCCGTTCGGGACGATCTACGGCAGCAACATCACGCCCGACTCCGCGACCGGGATCGGATCATGGTCGCCCGCCGCGTTTCGCCGGGCGATGCGCGAGGGCGTCGGGCGCGACGGCAGCCATCTCTATCCGGCCTTTCCCTATACGCATTATGCAGGTGTGGCGGACGGCGATGTGGACGCTCTCTATGCGTTCCTGATGACCCGGCCGGCGGTGCGCGCGGTGCCGCCCGCGAACCGGATGATTCCGCCGCTCGGCTTCCGGCCGCTGCTGGCGGGCTGGAAACTGCTGTTCTTCGATCCGCAGCCGGTCGTCGCCGATCCGCGCCAGTCGGCCGCGTGGAACCGGGGGCGCTATATCGGCGAGACGCTGGCGCATTGTACCGCCTGTCACAGTCCGCGCGGCCTGTTGCAGCAGGAGAAGCGCGGCGACCGGGCCTATGATGGTGGCTGGTCGGGCGGCTGGTATGCGCCGCCGATCAACGCACGCTCGCCCGCGGTCCGTGCCTGGACGGTGGAGCGGCTCGACGCCTATTTCCGCACCGGGCTCAGCACCGCGCACGCAGCGGCCGCGGGGCCGATGGGGCCGGTCACCTATAATCTCGCGCGCGCCGAGCCGGCCGATGTCCGCGCGATGGCGACCTATTATGCGTGGCAGATGCGCGCTGCGCCTGCCGCGCGGGCCGAGCCGCGGCTGCCCGATCGTCGCGCGCTCGCGGGCCAGCGGCATCCCGAGGGCGCGCGGCTGTATGACGGCGCGTGCGCGGTCTGCCACGAGCCGGGAGCGGCGATGATGGTCGCCGGTCGTCCCGCGCTGCCGCTCGGCACGCCGCTGCACGAGGCGAACCCGCGTGATACGATCCAGGTGATCCTCAAAGGGCTGAAACCGCCGGTCGCGCCGCGCGGGCCGTATATGCCCGCCTTTGCCGATGCGCTGGACGACCGGCAGGTGGCGGAGATCGTCGCCTATCTGCAGGCCCGGCACGGGACGGGGCCGGCTTGGCCGGACCTCGAGACAGACGTCGCTGCGGCGCGCAAGGAGGGTGAATGATCGACCTGACCGTCAACGGGGCGACCGCGCGCGTCGATGTCGATCCCGCCACCCCGCTGCTCTATGTCCTGCGCGACGATTTGCGGCTGCATGCGGCCAAGTTCGGGTGCGGGCTGGGGCAATGCGGGGCGTGCACCGTGCTGGTCGACGACCGGCCGGTCTTTGCCTGCCTGCTGCCCGTCGGTGCGGTCGGTGCGCGCACGGTCACGACGGTCGAGGGGCTGGGCAGCGCCGCGGCGCCGGGCGACGTCCAGCGCGCGTTCCTGCACGAGCAGGCGGCGCAGTGCGGCTATTGCATCCCCGGGATGATCGCGCGTGCCGAGGGCCTGTTGCGTAAGACCGTCACGCCGACCGAAACCGAGTTGCGCAGCGCGATGGCGCCGTCGCTCTGCCGGTGCGGGACGCATATGCGGATCCTGCGCGCGGTACGGCGCGCGGCGGTGATGCGTGGCGGCGGGGTGGTCGAGCCTGCGGAGCCGGTGACGTGAGCGGACAGGCGTCGCGGCGCGACATACTCGGCGGGCTGCTGGTCGCCTTCGCGCTCGCGCCGACGGCCGCGCTCGCACAGACCGGCGGCGGCGAGGGCAGCGGCGGACCGCCGACGGTCGCGCCCGATTTGCCGGGGACGCTCGCCAAATTCCCTGATCTCGACGCGTGGATCCGCATCGGTGCCGATGGCCGGGTCACGGTGTTCACGGGCAAGGTCGAACTGGGGACCGGCGTGAAGACCGCGATGGCGCAGCTGGCCGCGGACGAGCTCGATGTCGCGATCGGGCGGGTCGATTTGATCACCGCGGATACCGCGCTGACCCCGAACGAGGGCGTGACCGCGGGCAGCCAGACGCTCGAGCAGAGCGGGACCGCGATCGCCAATGCCGCCGCCTGTGTCCGGCTGCTGCTCGCCGAGACCGCGGCGGCGCGCTGGGGGGTGGCGGCGACGACGCTGTTCACGCGCGACGGCGTCGTGCTCGACGGGCAGGGACGGCGTGCGAGTTATGCCGAGCTTGCCGCGTCGACGTCGCTGGCGGTGCGCGCGCGCGCCGACGTGCCGCGCAAGCCCGTGGCGGCGCGGCGGCTGATCGGACGACCGGTGCCGCGCGTCGACCTCCCCGCCAAGCTGACCGGCCTGCCAAGCTATGTGCAGGACATGCGGCTGCCGGACATGGTGCATGCGCGCGTCCTGCGCGGGCCGTCCTCGGGGACGCGGCTGACCCCCGATCTTGCCGCGCTGCGACGGCAGCCGGGCGTCGCGCGGGTCGTTGAGGTCGGGCGGTTCGCGGCGATCGTCGGTCCACGCGAATGGCCGCTCGAACAGGCACTGCGCGTCGCCAATCAGGGCGCATGGACGCGCGACGCGGGCGTGCCCGCGCTGCCGCCGATGCCCGCGGGACTGCTGGAGATGCGGCGCGAGAGCAGTGTGATCGACACGCGTCGCGACGCGTCCGCGGCGCCGGGCGTGCGGCGGCTGTCGGCGCGGTACGACCGGCCCTATCTGATGCACGGTGCGATCGGGCCGTCCTGCGCGGTGGCGCTGATGGCCGAGGGGCAATTGACGGTGTGGACGCACAGCCAAGGCGTCGAGCCGCTGCGCACCGCGATCGCCGAGCTGGTCGCGATGCCCGCCGACCGCGTCCGCTGCGTCCACCGCGAGGGGGCGGGCTGTTACGGGCATAATGGGGCGGACGACGTCGCGGGCGATGCCGCGCTGATCGCATGTGCGATGCCCGGCGTTCCGGTCCGGCTGCAATGGAGCCGCGAGCAGGAGCATGGCTGGGAACCGCTCGGGCCGGCGATGCTCGCGCAGATCGACGCGACGCTGGATGCGTCGGGGCGGATCGTCGACTGGCGGCATCAGGTGTGGAGCAACACGCACAGCACGCGGCCCGTCGCGGCGGGCGACCTTCTCGCGGGCGTGGAGGTGGTGCCGCCGTTCGCGCCGACGCCGCCCAAGCCGATCCCGCAGCCCAATGGCGGCGGCGATCGCAACGCCATCCCGCTCTATCGCTTCGCCAATCAGAGCATCGTCAGCCATTTCCTGCCCGACATGCCGGTCCGTGTCTCGGCACTGCGCGGGCTGGGCGCGCATCTGAACATCTTCGCGCTCGAAAGCGCGATGGACGAGCTGGCGGCGGCGGCGGGGCGCGACCCGGTCGCGTTCCGGCTCGCGCATCTCGACGATCCGCGCGCTGCAGACGTGATCCGGCGCGCGGCGGCGCGGTTCGGGTGGAGCCGCTACCGGCCCCGGCCCAATCGCGGGCGGGGCATCGCCTTTGCGCGCTACAAGAATCACGGCGCCTATTGCGCGGTCGCGCTCGATGTCGAGCGGATCCCCGACGAGGGGCGGCTGGTCGTCCACCGCGCGGTCGTCGCGGTCGACAGCGGCGAGGCGGTCAATCCCGACGGCATCCGCAACCAGGTCGAGGGCGGGGTGCTCCAGTCGCTGAGCTGGACCGCATATGAGTCCGCGGGCCACGACGGTGCGCGCCGGACCGATTATGACTGGAGCGGCTATCCGATCCTGCGGTTCGCAGACGTGCCGCACAGCGTCGTCGTCGAGGTCATCGACCGTCCGGGTACGCCCTTTCTCGGCACGGGCGAGTGTGCGCAGGGGCCCACCGCCGCCGCGCTCGCCAATGCGCTGGCGGCGGCGACGGGGGTCAGGATCAGGAGCATGCCGCTGGCGGGGGGGCTGGCCGCGCACTCCTGATCACCGGCGGTCGTGGGACGACCGCCGTATCGGTCGGCTCAGGCGCCGCCGGCGACCGGGGCGAGCGTCTGCTGGTGCTGGACCACGCGCCATTCCTCATGCTCGAGCCGGCGCATCGTGGTGGTGCAATAGGCGGTATAGCCGGTTGCGCCCTCGCGGCTCGCCTCGGCCTTGTAGGCGATCGCGATCAGGCCTTCCTGCGGGCGCATGATCTGCTGTTCGCTGAACGTGACTTCAGACCAGCGCGGCGTATCCGCGACCGCCTCGATCGCCTGCGCGCCGGTCATCACGAAGGGCTGCTCGGGGAGCACCATCACGCATTCGTCGTCGATCAGCGTGTGATACTGGTCCGCGTCGCCCGTCCACAGGCTTTCTTCAAATGCCCAGACCCTGGTGTCGTCCATTGCTCGTCTCCTTCTGTCGGGGTCGAGCGCGGGGACGGCCTACTTCGTTCCTCACAATCGGTGAGACGAGGGTCTTTTGGCGATCGGAGCATCCTATGTTTCCGACGCCGGGGGGGCTGCCGACCGACGCGCCGGTCGGCAGCCCTTGTCCTACAGCCCGTAGGAGAGCCGCAGATAGCCGAACCGGCCCGGGATGTCATAGGTCGTCGGGTCGAAGTTGTTCAGGCTGCAGCTGAAGCAGGCGGGGGGATCCTTGTCGAAGACGTTGTTCACGCCGAAGGTCAGCGCGAGTTTCGAATCGAGCCAGGCCGGCCGGAACTGGAGCTGGACGTCGCCGTACAGGCGGCTCTTCAGGGCGTTCTCCGCAGCGATCTCGTCGACATTGTCGATATAGCGTCCGGTGATGCTGGCGGTGACCGGCCCCACCGACCAGTCGATCGTGCCCAGTCCCTTGAAGTGCGGATAGGTCTGATCGGGCGAGCCGCGTTCGGTGCCGACATAGTCGGTCGTGACGAAGCCGTCGGTCGCGGGCGTGCGCTCGCTGTACTTGAGCAGATAGTTGCCCGAGACGTAGAGGCCGAAGCGCCCGGCGCCCGTTTCACCCGAGCGGACCGTCAGCGTCGCGTCGATGCCCTTGGTGCGGATGCCGCCGGTGTTGAGCAGCAGGCCGTTGATCGCGGTGACGATGCCGCTGGGGGCACGCCGCACCGCTGCGCAGCTGAGCGCGTCGCCAGTCTGGGCGCAGCGGCTGAGCAGCACCTGGGCCGGGATCGACGCGATCGAGTCGTCGACCTTGATGTCGTAATAATTGACCTCGAGGCTGAGCGCCGAGAGCGTGCCGCCGCGGGCCCAGCTGGGGCTGTAGACGCCGCCGAACAGCAGCGTCCGGGCGGTTTCAGGGCGCAGCTCGCTGTTGCCGCCGGTGAGCACCGGCAACTGGCCCGAGGGTTCGGCGTAGCTGCCGCTGGCGGGGACGCCGTTGGCGACGCAGTTCGCTCGAACGGTCGGGTTGGACTGGAACAGCCCGCCCGCGGCGCTGGTGCAGGGATCGTCGATCGAGGCGTCGAACCGCGACTGCGCGCCGAACAGTTCGCCGATCGACGGTGCGCGCAGCGATTCGGCATATTGGCCGCGCAGCAGCAGGTCGCTGACGGGTTTCCACAGCGCGCCGCCGCTGAGCGTCGTATTGCCCCCGAAGGTCGAATAGTTCGAATGGCGGACCGCGCCGTTCAGTTCGAGCGAGGCGATGCCGGGAATGTCGCGCAGCAGCGGCAGGCGGATTTCGCCATAGACCTCGTCGACGTTGAACTTGCCGCTGGCCGCCTGTGCCGGGATGTCCGCGCCGAGACCCGCCTGGATGATCGGGTCGGGCGTGAAGCTGCCGAACTGATAGCGATGCTCATAGCCGATCGCGATGCCGACCGGCCCGCCGGGCAGGTCGAACAGCTCGCCGGAGACGTTGGCGGTATAGTCGTTCAGCTTCTGCCGGCTGCGGTCGCGTTCGTCGAAGCCGATATAGCCGAGCATCGCCGGGGTGATCGAGCCGACCCCGCCGAAGAAGTTGAACGGCACGCATTCGCCGGTGCACTGGCTGATCGGGCCGATCGCGCGGGCGAGGCGCGCGGCGTTGATGTTGCCGGTGAACAGCTGCTTGGCATCGTTATAGCCGATGACCGCGCTCGCATCCCAATACCAGTTGTGCCCGAACATCTGGAACTTGCCGTCCAGCGTGCCGGTCAGCGACATGGTGTCGACCTGCTGGCTGTAGGTGCGCTGCCCCGCCTCAACGAGGCGGCGGAAGATCGCGGTGTAGTTCTGCCCGGGGACGAGCGTCACGCCGAACGGGTTGAACGGGTTGGTGGCATCGACCGAGAGCGTGTCGAGCATGTTGCCGTTGCCGACGTCGGGACCGATGCCGAGTGGGAGGAACGCCGCCTGGTTCTGCGAATTGCGGCGGTTATAGACCGCCTTCACGCGCAGGTTGAGCGCCTCCGAAAACTCGGCGCGCGTGTTGACGAAGCCGCCGAACCGCTCGACCGGCGTCAGGAAATAGTTGAGCGGGGCGAAGTTGAACCGATCGGCGGCGGTGAACGCCTTGAAGTCGCCGGTCGCGAGCGTCGGGTCATAGACCGGGCGGCCGCTGGCGACGGGGCCACGCAGCGTGATGTTCTGCCCGTTCACCAGGAACCGGCCGAAGGGCGTGAAGCTGGAGCAGCCGCCGATGGGTTCGGCGCAGCTGGTCTGGCCCGGATTGGGGAATTGCGAGATGTCGCGATCGGCGGCGCTGACAGATTCCTGCTTGGTGTAATAGCCGCCCGCGACGACGTGCACGCCCTGGCTGCCAAAGCCGTAGCTCAGCTGGTAATCCTGCGTCTTGCCGTCATTGTCGCCGAGATACTGGCCATATTGCGCCGATCCCTTGAACCCCTTCTGGTTCTGCTTGGTGATGATGTTGACGACGCCGGCGATCGCGTCGGACCCGTATTGCGTCGAGGCGCCCGATTGCAGCACCTCGATCCGTTCGATCATCGAGGACGGGATCGAGTTGAGATCGACCGTCGCCGGGATGCCGCTGGCCGACGCGCCGTTGACGAAGCGCAGTCCGTCGACGAGCACGAGCGTCCGCTTGGGGCCGAGATAGCGCAGGTCGAGCACCGCGGAGCCGGCACCGACGCCGCCGCCATCGGGCGGGTTGCCGAAATTGCCCGAGCTGTTGAACTTCGAATTGAGGCCGCCCGACGAGGCGGGCAGGCGCTGCAGGATGTCCGCGACGGACGACAGGCCGGTGCGCGCGATCGCGTTCTCATCGACGGTGATGACGGGCGATGGCTGATCGAGCGGGTCGCGGCGGATGCGCGATCCGGTGACGATGATGTCTTCGGTGGGGGCCTCGGTCGCCGCGGGGGCGGTGGGCGTCTGGGGATCGGTCGCCAGTTGCGCCGCGGCGCCATTGGCCGCGATCAGCAGGCCCGCGCCCATCGCCATCCGCGACGAGCGCATCATCCATTTCGTCCAACGCATTTCTGTCCCCCTTGTGACACCCCGTTTTACGGCGGTGCACCATGGTTACGACGAAAATGGTTTTTATGACCATATGTTGCTGCTCCGTTACGATCAGCAATGGTAAATTGCGAAACGGGTGTTGCTTGCGGGATACACCACCAAGGTCCGTTCAGAGGGCGCTGCGCTTGCGCGTGGGGGCGCGGAAGTCGGGGGGCTTGTCGACGATCCAGCGCAGATAGCGGGCGATATCCTCGCGCGCGCGGAGCTGGTCCATCGTCGTGTAACTGGTGGCGAGGTCGCGGTTGGCGACGAAGGCATGGATGGTGCGGTGGCAGATCGGGTGCACCGGCACGGTCAGCGTACCGCCCTCGCTTTTGGGGACGACGTGATGGCGCTCGACACGGTGGCCGAGCGGGCGGCCGCATAGGGCGCAGGGCGGGTCGTCCGATGCCTGCGCGGTCCTTGCCGCCGCCTCGGCCAGTCCGGCCATCCGTTTCACGCGCCCGCCCATTCTTCTGACCTATCGCCGGGGCGCGAGCAGGCTCTCGAGCCCGACCGGCGCATAGTCGTGACCGTCGACATCGACGCCGACGTCGAACTGGCGGAGCATCGGCTTCAGCCGGCCGTGGCTGTGCCCATGGAGGTTGATCGCGCCGCGGTGCTGGCCGTTCCAGCTGCGGAACGGGTAGTGACACAGGACGAGCCGCCGGTCGTCGAGCGTGATTTCCGCATAGTCGGCAACGCTGGTCCAGCCCGGTGCCGCCAGCGTCGCATCGGGATCGTTGTTGCCGCGCAGCAGGTGCTTGGTCCCGTGCAGTCGCGCGAGCAGCCCGGCCACGTCCGCGGGGCGACGGGCGACGTCGCCAAGGTGCCACACCACGTCCTGCGGCCCGACGACCGCGTTCCACCGGTCGATCAGCGCGGCGTCCATCGCGGCGGTGTCGGCGAACGGCCGGCGCACGATGTTGATCGTGCGGTGGTCACCGAAATGCGTGTCGGCGGTGAAGAAGACGCTCACGCGCGCGGCGCCGCGGGCAGGGCGACGGCGGCGAAATGGGTGCGGATATAGGCGAGCTTGGGATCGATGTAGCGGCGGCAGAAGGGCCGGTCGGGATCGGTCCGGTAGTAATTCTGGAAGCGCGCGTCCGAGGGCCGGAAGCCGGTGCACGGCAGGACCAGCGTGCGGGCCGGCTCAGCGCTCTCGGCTGCGAACCGGGCGATCGCGGCTTCGGCGTCGGGGCGCTGGCTCTGCTCGAACACATAGATGGCGCTGCGGTAGCGTCCGGCGGGGGAATAGCCGGATTTCGCCGAATGCGTGCGAAGATGGACCTCGGCCAGTGTCGCCAGGCTGATGGCGGCGGGATCGAACGTCACGATCACACCCTCCGCCCAGGCGTCCGACGGGGCCTCGGACTGGAGGAAACCCTGCTCGACCGCCTGCACGCCGCGGAGCGCCTGAAAGACGCCCTCGGTGCACCAGTGGCACCCGCCGCCGAACCCGATCCGGTGCACGCGCTGTTCCGTCATCCGGCGATCGTGAACACCGAGCCGGAATCGACGCGTATCCCTGCACCGTTGATGAAGCTCGCCCGCTCCGAGCAGAGGAAGGCGACGGCGGCGGCGACCTCCTCGGCCTTGCCGCGGCGCTTGAGCACCATCCCCGGGCGTTCCTCCTCGAGGAAGCTGTCGATCGCCGCGTCGAAGCTTTCGCCGCGCTCCTCGGCACGCTTGCGCATCATCTTGTCGGTCATCGGCGTCGCGATGAATGCGGGCGAGACGGTGTTCACGAGGACATTGTCGCCGCCATAGGCCTTGGACAGCCCTTTCGCGAGCGCGAGGATCCCCGCCTTCGACGCGCAATAGGCGAGTTCGTCGACATAGGGCTGCACCGCGTCTTCGGAGGCGAACAGCACGATCCGGCCCCAGCCGCCCTTGCGCATCGCCGGAATCGCCTCGCGGCACATGCGCACCGCGCCCATGAGGTTGATGTCGAGCGTCTGCTCCCAGCCCGCATCGTCGACATCGAGAAAGTCGCCGGTCGCGCCCGTCACGCCCGCGGCGTTGACATAGATGTCCGGATCGCCGAGCCGCTCGCGTACCTCCGCCCAGATCGCGCGGACATCGTCGAGGTTGGTGACGTCGCCGGTCACCGCGACCACCTCGCCGAGCGGCGACAGTTCGGCGAGCGCCGCGTCGAGCGTGCCGCCCGGCTGGTCGGTGATCGCGACGCGCACGCCGGCCTCGAGGAGCAGTCGCGCGGTTTCCTTGCCCATGCCGGAATCCGCGCCGCTGATCAGCGCGATGCGCCCCTTGATACCCAGATTCATGTGAAACTCCTCAATCGTCGGATGCGAGAAAACGGTCGGCGGTGCGCAGCGACAGCGCCATGATCGTCAGCGCGGGATTGGCCGCCAATGCGCTGGGAAAGATGGAATTGTCGCAGATCCGCAGGTTCGCAATGTCGAAGCTGCGGCCGTCGGAATCAACCACCGCGGTGTCGCCGTCATGCCCCATGCGGCAGGTGCCGATCGTATGCGCCGAGCGATCGACCGCGCAGATGTCCTGCGCGCCCGCCGCCGCCCAGATGTCGCTGAGCGTACGCCGCGCGTGGCGATCGATCGCCTGTTCGTTGGCGTGATAGCTGAAGTCGATCCGCGCCTTGCGGTGGCCAAAGGCGTCGACCTCGTCGGCGAGCGTCAGCCGGTTGTCGGCATGCGGCAGGCATTCGCCGTTGATGCCGATCCCGGCCATCCGGTTATAGCCGCGCAGTAGCGTCTGGAGTCGTTCGCCCCATAGGCCGGCACCGCGGGCGAGCCCGGTGGCGAGGTTGACGGGGAGCACGCCGAGGCTCTGGATCAGATAGCCGCCCGCGCAGCCGGCATCGCCGGGTCGCATCATGTCCTCGCTGATCAGCGACGAGGGATAGCCGCGGTTCATCCGCATCTCGGCGTCGAACCGGCCCCAGATCTGGGTTGCGACATGCGCCATGAAGTTGCGCCCGACCTGACCGCTCGAATTGGCGATGCCGAGGTTGAGCAGCAGCCGCGGCGTCTCGACCCCGCCGGCGCACAGAAAGACCGCGGCGCAAAGCTGGCGATGCTCCTGCCCGTTCTGGCTGTACACGACCGCGCTGATCCGGCCGCGGCCGTCATAGTCGAACGCGACCACGCGGGCGCCGGCGCGGATCTCGGCCCCATGCGCGACCGCGAGGGGCAGATAGGTCGTGTCCATGCTCGTCTTGGCGGCGTTGCGGCAGCCCTGGTGACAGGCACCGCAATTGACGCAGGCCTGGCGCTGTCCCCAGTGCGGCTGGTCGCGATCGCGCGAGACCAGCGCGGCGGGGGCGTCGGTCGCGGTGATGCCGAGCGCCGCGCAGCCCCGCGCCATCGCATCGGCAGCGGCGTTGCGCGCGACCGGGGGATAGGCGTAGCGGCGGGTGGCGTCCCACGGATAGTCGGCCGGGCCCGAAACGCCGGTAAACGCCTCGACCTCCGCGATGTACCGGGTCAGCTCGGCTGAATCGATCGGCCAGTCGGCGCCTTCGCCGGTCAGCGTCCTGAGCCGCAGGTCGCGGGGATCGGGACGCGGGCAGAAGGCGCCCCAGTGCAGCGTCGAGCCGCCGACGCCCATGCCCGAATTGTTCGACCCGAACGCGGTCGGCGTCGATCCGCCGCTCAGCCGTTCCTCCATCCAGTAGATGTCGGCCGCGACCTCGTCGGCGACATGCTCGTCGGGGCGGAAGGCGCGGCCCGCCTCGAGCGCGACCACCGACAGGCCCGCCTGGGCGAGCCGGGCGGTGAGCGGCGCACCGCCCGCGCCGGTGCCGATCACGACCGCATCGACGACGTCATTCGCTCCATGCTGCCTCGTCGTCACGCCCCGCGCTCCTGCGACGGGCGCTGCCACGCTTCGGGATCGTCGGCGCCGGTGCGGGTATAGCCCTGCTTGCGGGGACCATCGCCGCCGACCGCAAAGCCGTCATAGCCGATCGCGGCCATCGTCGCGGGCTGCGCCATCCAGATGCGGACCGTCTCGGCGCGGACATCCTCGAACCAGAGCCGCATCTGCACGGGCGACAGGCGGGACGCGTCCTCCTCGATGCCGACCGTGCCGCCGGCGATGCGATCGAGCCAGCCGTCCTGGTCGGGATCGGCCAGCGCGACGAAACCGCCGGTCGCCGTATCGAGCGTCGCGAGCCCGCGCGACCACGCCGCGCGGTCGTCCGGCAGCTCGGCGAAGCGCCAGCCGTCGCCGACACCCTGCGCGACCGAGGCGAGGATGCGACCCGCCAGCGCACGGTCGGCGCCGCAATCGGGGAGGATCCGGGCCACCAGCGCCGCGACGGTCGCGTGGTCGGCGTCGTCCCATAACGCGGTACCGACGGGCATCGGGTAGATCCGGTCGAGCATCGCGGCGCGCGTCCCGCTGCTGACGCGATCGGAGTCGAGCAGCCGGGCGAAATCTTCGGGCAGCGCAGCCGTTGTCGCCAGTGCCGCATGCTCGCGGATCAGCGCGGCGAGCGCGCGGGGCTGTTCATAGGGGATGAGGTGCGCGGCACCCTGGACGACGCGCATCCGGGCATTGGCATAATGCGGCAGGTTGAGCCGGCGTTGCGCATCCTCGCCGAGATCGCCGTCCTCGGTCCCGGCAATGATCAGCGCGGGGAGCGCGAGCTGTCCGACCGCTGCGGCCCCGTCCTCGCGGCTGCCGCGTTCGAGCCAGCCGAGCCAGGCCGCGCGGTTCGAGCGCCGCACGTCGTCGATCGCCTGGTCGCGCAGGGCCTCCGGGAGCGTCTCGGCGCTGTTGGCATCGACGAAGGTTTCCGCGTCGTCGCGCGAGGCCTGGCCATCGGCGAACCACGCGATCATCTCCGCCCGGCGCGTTTCGTCCATCGGTTCGGGCGAGGGGGGCGAGGCGGCGACGAGCACGACACCGAGGATGTTCGCAAGACCAGGCTCGCCCGCGGCGGCGCGCGCGGCGACGAGCGTTGCGATCTTGCCCCCCATGCTGTGCCCGACGAGCACGCAGGCGGTGAGGTCGCGGGCGCGGATTTCCTGCGCCAGCCAGTCGGTCATCGTCCCGACATCGGCATGCCCCGCATCGGCCGCGTCGCCGAACCCCGGCAGGTCGAGCGCGACGCAATCATGGTCGGACAGGTGATCGGCGACCTGCCGCCACTCGCGCGCGCTGGCGCCGAGGGCGTGTAAAAACAACAAGGTGGGTGGGGTCATGGGGCCTCGCGAAACTGACCCCTACCGGACGATGCAGGCGCGGAACCGTTCCATCGCACCGGCCGTCGTAATTGACATAGATCAATTTGGTGGCGATCTGCGACCACTTTGGGTGCGTCTGTCGCGCCGCGCGGGCCTGGACCGGGCGCGCAAAGACCGGCATCCTCGCGCGATGGACGACAATAGCGGTCAGCGCGCCCCGATGATCGACCGTGCCCGCAGCGTCGCGGCAGGGTTTGCCGATGTCGGGCTCACCCAGGCCGAAGAGCTGCTCCGGCGGCTGTCGCCCGAAGGCCGCGAGCAGGCGCGGCGCGAGCGCGAGGCGCGGGCGCGTCGGCAGAAGCGGCTGATGGTCCGGCTGGTCCTGGCGGCGATCGTGTCGCTGCTCGGCGGCGCGGCGCTCGCCGCGGTCCTGCCGGCGATGCTGGCGCTTGCCGTCGCCGCAGCGCTGATGCTGCTGCTGGTGATCGTGATCGTCGCGCAGGCCGATCCGCGCGCGCCGGGACGCGAGGCGCTGGTGGAAACCGGGCTGCCCGGCCTCGCCGAGCAGGCGGGGATCTGGCTCGCCGCGCAACGCCGCGGGATGCCGCTGCCCGCGCTGCGGCTCGCCGATGCCCTGGGCAGCCGGTTCGAGGCGCTGGCGCCGCGCCTCGCCCAGCTCGATCCGCGCAGCCCGGCCGCGGCGTCGATCCGCAAGCTGGTCGCGGTCGAGCTGCCCGCGCTGGTCGACAGCTGGCGGATGGTCGGCATTTCGGCGCGGCGCGAAATGCAGGCGGATGGCCGGACGCCCGACGATCATCTGATCAACGGTCTGCGCCTGATCGATGCCGAGCTCGCGCGCGCCGGCGAGTGCCTCGGGCGGAGCAGCCTCGACGAGATCGCGATCCAGGGGCGGTATCTCGAACTCAAATATGACGGGGAGGGTGGAGCTCCGTAACGCGGGACACCTCGCCGCAGCCGGTCGTTAGAGGCGGATGATCCGTTTCAAAATCCCCGCCGCGATCGCCGCCATCGCTGCGTTCACCGCCTCCGCCACGCCGGGCCTTGCCCAGACCGTGCCGCTCGGCGCCAATCTCGAGCGTTTTGCCTATCCCGCGTCGCTGCGCTGGTATGACGGATCGTCGCAGGGGCAGGCGGTGCGGATGGCGTATCTCGACCTCGCACCGACCGCGCGCGCAAACGGCACGACAGTCGTGCTGCTGCACGGCAAGAATTTCTGTGCCGCGACCTGGGACGAGACCGCGCGCGGGCTGGCGGGTGCGGGCTACCGCGTGATCGCGCCCGATCAGGTCGGCTTCTGCAAATCGTCCAAGCCCAAGGGCTATCAATACAGCTTCAACGCGATGGCAGAACTGACCCGCGGGCTGCTCGACCGGGCCGGGGCGGGCAGGGTCGTTCTGGTCGGCCATTCGACCGGCGGAATTCTCGCGACGCGGTTCGCGCTGCTCCACCCCGAGCGCGTGTCGCGGCTCGTGCTCGTCAATCCGCTCGGGCTGAACGACACGCTGGCGCAGGGCGTGCCCTATACTGATCTCGGCGCGCTGCGCGCCGAGGAGGCGAAGACCGATGCCGCGTCGATCAAGGCGTATCAGCTGCGCAATTATTATCACGGGGAATGGCGCCCGGCCTATGATCGCTGGGTAGCGATGCTGGCGGGGCAATATGCCGGTCCCGACGGCGATGTGGTGCGCGATGCGCAGGCGCGGCTGTCCGACATGATCCAGACCCAGCCGGTCGCGGCCGAGCTGTCGCGGCTGGCGATGCCCGTGCGGCTGATCATCGGCGACCGCGATCTCACCGCGTTCCGGGCGAACCGCGCCGCACCCGACCGGCGGGCGCAGGTGCAGACCGTGCCGCAGGCGGCGGTGACCGCGGCACGACGCATCCCCGACGCGCGGCTGATCCGCCTCGAGGGGCTGGGTCATGCGCCGCAGGTCGAGGCGCCGGCGCGGTTTCTGCAGACGCTGGAGGCGGCGATCGCGTCGTGAGGCGCGCGGTTACTGCGCCGGCTTGATCCAGCCGTGCATCGCCATCCAGCGCGCGAATTCGTCGAACCAGCCGGTGCTCGTGGTGGTCTTGGGATACATGCCGAAGCCGTGCCCGCCCTGTTCGAACAGGTGAAACTCGACCGGGCGTTTGGCGGTGCGCCAGCTGTCGATCAGCCCGTAGCCGGCATTGCCGAACAGCGGATCGTCCGCCGCCAGCGCGACGAACATCGGCGGCGCGTCGGCGGGCACCGTCATCGCGCCGAGCGGGCCGTAGATGTTGCCGATGAATGCGGGCTTCGCGTCCTGACCTGCCAGTGTCGTCGCCATCGTCAGCATCGCGCCCGCCGAAAAGCCGATCATGCCGATGCGGGCCGGATCGACATGCCATTCGCCCGCCCGCTTGCGGACGAGCGCGAACGCCGCGCGCGCATCGGCGATCTGCGGCGCGAGGCCCGCCATCATCGCCGCGGGATCCCGGCGTGGCGGCATTGCGCCCGGGGGGGCACCCGCGGGGGTGGGACGTGCGAAGGTTTCGAGATCCGCCGGCGTCTGGTTCAGCCGGTATTTGAGCACGAACGCCGCGACGCCCCGCGCGGCGAGCGCGCGTGCCACGTCCCAGCCCTCATTCTCCATCGACAGCGTGCGGAACCCGCCGCCCGGTGCGACGATCACCGCGGTGCCGTTGGCCTTGGCGGGGTCGGGCAGGACCGGGGTCAGCGTCGCGACCGTGACGTTGCGCGCGAACACGCTGCCATATTGACTGTGCCAGGCTTCGGGGGCGGTCGCCCCGGGGAGTTTCCCGGTGCCGAGGTCGATTGCGCCGGGCTGCGCGGGGATGGCGATCGACGCCATGGTGTCGGAGGACTGCGCCAGCGCGGGCGGGGCGACTGCGATCGTCAGGCCGACCAGCCATGCAAGACGATGTCTTGCCCCTCGAACGACTTCGTTGCCGCGACATCCGATGCGCATATCCGCTCTCCCGTTTTTGCCTGTTTTCGGGATGATATCGATAGCGCTATCACCACACAATGGTGGCCGGACGGTTTTTCCTTGCGATCGGCGGTTGTGGGGAAGGTGAAAGGTAGGCGTGATAAATCACCGCTGCAATGCGCACAGACTTTGCTGCGGTGCGGCAATGTCGAAGGGCGTGCAGGCTCAGAATTTTGGCGAACATCATTGTGAGCGATGGCAGGCGTTGCTGGTTCATCTGCCGCATCCGGCCGCCGGGTGAGTCTCGCTGGTCCGGCTGTACTTGCGTAGAGCGTCGGCCGCGATCGTCGCTTCTGTAGAGACAGTGCGGACCGTGCGGCTCGCGGCGTGGCGAACCGTGTCTCCGTGCGGCGTGGGGCGCTGTGTCGGTTTGGGACAAGCCATTGCCCCTTTTGTAAGAATCTGAGCATGGGTCGGACGACGCGACGACAGCAGTGGGGCCGCAGGATGCCGGATTTCGCAAGAGACTGTTTGAAAGCCAGAAATGACGGCCGTATCGCCGCGAGCGATCCGGTCGCCCATCTCGCGCTTTGCCCCTATGACGAGATTCGCGATCCAGTGCTGCGCGCGATGTGGCAGGATGGGTTTGTTGTCACGCGTCTATATGGGTCAGAATCTTAACTCAGATTACCCGGCCGTGACGGCGACCGTGACGGCGGGAATCCGCGATGGCGATGCCGGAATAGTATCCGCAGCCGTGCGACGGCGCCCGGAGGTGCGCAACCTCTCTGGCCGGTTAAGCAGCGTTTTAAGCAGGTTGCGGCCGGAGGCAGGCCATTTATCGTCACGGGACATCGTGAAGAGGAATGAACGGCAGGCCCATGCCAGACCAAGACCCGACCCCCGACTATGAGCGGCTGACGATCGACGCGCTGGCCGCGGCCGCGGCTGCGGAGACCGACGAACAGCGTCACCTGCTCCTCGATCAGGCCGCGATCTACGCCGCGCTCGGCGAGAAGACCCGCGGCTATGCGCTGACTGGGCGCTAGACGCCGGCGGGGCGGCATCAGCCCCAGTCTTCGAGCTTTCCCATGGCCGTGCGCGGCACCGCCGTGCCGAAGCGATAGGCCTTCGGACGCTCGGGATCGGTGAGCCGGTTCGCCGCCAACTGCTCGATCCGCGCGGACAGCCGGGCGGGGTCCTGACCGGGGTGCGGCACGACGAACGCCTTCAACCGGCCATTGCCGTGCAGCCGCACCGCGACGTCCGCGACACCCTCCACCGTCCGCAGCACGCCGGCGACGCGCCCTGGCCAGACATTGTGCCCGGCGACTTGGACCGCCCCGTCGCGCCGGCCGACCGGGCGAATGACGCGCTCGCCGAGACGCGCGACATGGTCGGGCAGATCGTGGTGTCCGCCGTCGCGGTCGACGAGCCGCCAGTCATGTGCGTCAGACGCCGAGAGCTGCCAGCGGGGCAGCAGGTCGTAGTCGAGCGCGGGCAGCGTGCGGATGGCGATACCGCCGGTTTCGGAGGCGCCGTAGATATCGACCAGCCCGGCAAGCCCCGCCGCGAGCAGCACGGCAGCGATGGCGTCGTCGAGCGGCCCGGCGGAACTGATGCCGATGACATCCCCCGGCCAGTGGCGCATCATCCGCGACAGCGCGCGCCACTGATCGGGCACCGCGACGACGAGGTCGCCCGCTTCCAGCGACAGCGGTGTACCGACCGTCCGCACGACGACGGGAACGCCCAGCGCGTCGGGCAGCAGCGCGGTCCAGACCAGCCCGTAGAGGTGATCGGCGGGGACCAGTGCGACGACCCGCCGCCGGTCGGCGAACCGTGTCGCGAAGAAGGCCGCTTCTTCAAGCAGGTCGGGGACGGCGTGGACGCACAGGCGCGGGCTGCCGGTCGAGCCGGACGTCCGCACCGCGATCCGGCCGGACCCTGCGGCGTGCGCACGCAGGATCCAGTCGGTCCAGGCGCCGACCGTCTGCGGCGGACCCTCGCCGAGCGTATCGTCATCGAGGTCGAACGCCTCGGCGAGTGCGCCCAGCGCGCCGAGCTGCTCCATCGAATCGAGCCCGAGGCCCTCGTCGCCGATCGGTGTGGCTTCGGGCCAGTCGCCGCGTGTCGCGGCGGGCGGGGCCGGATCGCGCAGCCGCGCCATCTCGGTCGCGACGACCGCGCAGGCGATGCGGTGCACCGCGGCGCGCGACAGCCCGGGCCGGGTCACGCGGTCGCGGTCTCGCGCGAGCGGACCCGGTTCCGTCCGGCATGCTTGGCGGCGTAGAGGCGATCATCCGCCAGCGCGAGCAGCGCATCGATCGAACCGTCGGTTTCGTTCAGCGTGGCGCAGCCCAGGCTGGCGGTGACGTGCAACCCACCGCGCGGCGTGTCGACCGCGATGCCGGCGATCGCCGCGCGCATCGCTTCGGCGAGCGCCGCCGCCTGATCCTCGTCATAGCGCGGCAGCAGGACGCCGAACTCCTCGCCCCCGAGCCGTGCGAATATCCCGCAGGGCGGGAGCAGCGCGGTACAGACATCGGTAACGCGGCGGAGCAGCGTGTCGCCGACCGGGTGGCCATGCGTGTCGTTGACCGCCTTGAAATGATCGAGGTCGAGAACGATCAGCGACAGCGATTGCCGCAGCTCGCGCCAGTGCCGCTGTTCGCGTTTCAGCACCTCGCCGAAATGCCGTCGGTTGGCGGCGCCCGTCAGGTGATCATGGTTCAACAGCCGGCGCATGTCTTCCGCCGCCTCGCCACGCCGCGGCACGTCGCGCAGGATGACGGAAAAGCCGGAGGCGCGCGGCTCGCCCCGTTCGGATCGCGCGACGACGAGCCGCTGACACCAGTAGCGCTCGCCATCCGCGCGCTGCTGCCATCCCTCCTGGAGATGCCAGCCCTCGCGTGCGGCGATCAGCAGCTGCTCGTCCAGGCGAAGATCGCCGCCGCTCGGCTCGCTCCCGCCAATCTCGGCGAGGTGGCGTCCGATGACGTCGACGGCGGCGTGTCCGGTCTGGCGGGCGAAGCAGGCGTCGGCGGACTGAATCTCGCCGCTGGGCGTGATCGTCAGCGCGGCATAATGGCTGACGCTGTCGAGCAGGGTCGCAAACCAGGTATCCGCCTGGCGCAGCCGCGCTTCCTGGGCGACCTGCTCGCTGATATCGGACAGCGTGGCCATCAGCCGATCGGGGCCGAGCTTGACCAGGGTGCAGGCCAGCACCTTGGGTGTGGTGGTGCGCCGTCGCGCGGCGAGATCGACGAAGATCCGGTGGCCGTCGCAGATCCGTCCCGTCGCCGGCGCATAGGCCGCGACGATGCTGCGCAATTCGGGCGCATGATGTTCAAGCGCGGCGAAGAGATTGCCGGGATCGCGCGGCCCGGCGAGCGGCAGGAGATGCTGCATCGCGTGCGGGTTCATCATCGCGATCGCGCCGCTGCTGTCGCACTCGATCAGGCCGACGGGGCAGGCGTACAGAAACTCGAGAAGCTCTTCCTCGCTCGACCTATCGCTCATCGAAGCGGCTTAGCGTTCGATGAGGATATAGCGGCGCGCAATGCCGGGTGCCGCGAGCAGACGCAGCCGGACCCTGGTCGGGCGCATCCGCAGCGTCAGGACATAGGGGACGATGTCGTCGATCTCGGGCTCGTCCTCGAACCGCTGCGCGACCATGAAATTGTTCATGCACTGCGCCACCGCATCAAAGAACGGCACGCCCATCACGGTCGCGGGATCCAGGCCCGACATCCGCGCCTCGGTCGCGTTATAGACCTGGACGAGCGTGTCGGCATTAAACCCGACCACCCCGAACGGCAGGGTGTCGTGGTCCTCGACGCGCATCGTGTCGAGCTCGGGCAGCGCGACATTATCAAAACTGTATTGTTCCAGTACCATAGCCACGGTCTCCCTGCGACTGCGCTATGGGGCGGCGGGGTTAAGCATAGCCTAAGATCACCTGTTTCTTACAACGGCACGCACGTGACGCGCGCCTCGACAGCGAACCGGACGAGCTGCGCCAGGCTGGTCGCGCCCGTCTTGCGCATCAGATGCTCGCGGTAGGTTTCGACCGTGCGCGGGCTGATATCCAGCCGGGTCGCGATCTGTTTCGCGGTCAGCCCCTCGACGATCTGGCGCAGGACCTGGCGTTCGCGGTGCGAGAGCGAGGCGAGGCGCTGCTCGAGCAGGGTCGACTGCAGGATCCGGTCGCGGACCGCCGCCACCGCGCCGAGCAGCCGCTGCGCCTCGAACGGCTTTTCGAGCAGGTCGGCGGCGCCCGATTTCATCGCCGCTACCGCCATCGGGATATCCGCGTGACCGGTGACGAGGATCACCGGGTCCGACCGGTCGAGCGATGGGAGGGTCTGCAACAGCTCGAGACCGCTGAGGCCGCCCAGCGCGACGTCGCTGAGGATGATCCCGGGCGGAAGACGCGGAAGGTCGCGGATGAACGCCTCGACGCTGGGGAAGGACTGGGTCTCAAAACCCTCCAGCGCGAGGAGCATTTCGAGCGAGCGGCACATCTGGGGCTCGTCATCGATGATGTAGATCGGCCGGTCACGCGGCATGGGCGACCATTTCTCCACCGGACCCGATACCAGGACGTTGCGGCAACGTGACGCGGAAGGTCGCGCCGCCGTTGCTGTTCGTCGCGGCGGTGATCGTCCCCTCATGCGCGTCGACGATCGCGCGGCAGATGGCGAGCCCGACGCCGAGGCCATGGGGCTTGCTGGTCCGGAATGGGGCGAAGATCGCCTGTTCCTGGCCGGGCACGATGCCGGGGCCGGTGTCCGAGACGGTGATCGTGCACTGCCCATCCGGTCCCGAGACGGCGCGCAGATCGATCACGCGGACCGCCGTGTCGGACACCGCATCGGCCGCATTGGCGATCAGGTTGAGCAGGACCTGCTGGATCTGGATCGCATCGATCCACAATTGGGCGAGATCGGGCGCGATACTGACCTTCAGCTCCGCTCCGGCCTGACGGACCGCGAGCATGCCGAGCGTCGCCCCCTCCGCGAGGATGTCGCGCGCATCGACCCATTGCGCCTGCAGCGGGCCGCGCTCGACGAACCGGCGCAGCCTTTTGAGCACGGCGGCCGCACGGAAGATCTCCTGGACCGCGCCGTCGAGCGCCGCGCCGACCTCGCCTACGTCGCGGCCGCGCGCCAGCGCCGCCTGCGCGACGGTGGCGAAATTCGCGGCGGTCGCCAGTGGCTGGTTCAGTTCATGCGCGATCGCCGAGCCGAGCTGGCCGAGCGCCGTGGCGCGTGCGAGCTGGTGGAGCTCCGCCTGCAACAGCGCGAGCCGTTCGGCGGCGGCGACCTGTTCGGTCTCGTCACGGAGATGGAGCGTGCGCAGCCCGGTCGCGGCGAACGGCAGCGGGCCGCTCGACAGCGAGAGCGCGAGACGCGTGCCATCGGCGCGGCACAGCGCGTGCGCGGTCGGGGTGTCGCCGGACAGCTCGGGCAGGCCGGGGAGCAGGTCCGCGAGCCGCAGGCGTCCGGTATCGGGGTCGGCAATCCCCAGGATGCCGCGCGCGCTCCGGTTGATCGCGAGCACGTCGCCCGCCGCGTCGACGATGAGCATCGCTGCGGGGGTGGTGTTGAAGATTGAGTGGAGACAGAGTTCGCGCTGGTGCGACCGGCCCTGCGCGAGGCCGGCGCGCTGGCGCAGCAGCGTCATGCGACCACCGAACAGCGCGAGGATGATCGCAAAACCGGTCACGACCAGCGTGTTCAGCGGCGTCACGAGCGGATGGTGCGCGCTGAACACCAGTGCGGTGGGGATCGTCGTCGCGGCGCCCACGCTCGCGGTCAGCGCACCCCCGAGGACGGCGCCGATCGCGATCGCCGCCAGCGCGAAGGTGAAGGGCAGGTCGATCCCGAACAGGTGGCGACCGACCGCCGTGGCAACCAGCGCGGCGCTGCCGAACCCCACGCCCTGCAGCAGGTTCCAGCGCCAGTCGGACGCGGTCTCCTGCTGGTCGACGATGGCCCATAGCCGCTGCACGATCGCTCCAAATTCGAATCCGCCGGAAAGAACCAAAATGCTACGCTTTCCGCACAGGGGTTTCCAGACACCGGCCGGGGTCTTCGTGCAGTGCAACCGTCTCAAATTGAAGCAAAGCCGGTGTGACGGTCATGGTGTGCCAAGCCTGAACAGACTGTCTGGGGTCCGTATCCGTACGGACTTGCCTAAGACCCGGCGTGGTCGCAGCCTCGGCCAATGGTCTAGGCAGCTTTGGTAAGATTATCGCGTAATATTACAAAAACTTCCAATGGAGGGGCGTCATGAATGAGCAGATCATTCGCAATGATGAATTGGATAGATCCAACGCTATTGTCGCAAGCAATGCCGAAATATTCCGCTACGCCATATCGAGCATTCTCAGCCAGCAGCATCTAGCCGATACGGTTCTGACGACATCGAACTGGAGCAGCGTCCAGGCGCATCTCCTGAGGGCGCACTGCACCAAGCTCGCCGTCATCAATACCGATGTTCTGAACGGCCAGGGTCACGGGATGATGCGCCGGCTGCGCCTGTCTTACCCGCACCTTCGGATCGTCGTCGTCGGGCAGACGCGCGAGCGGATGAAGATCCTGTCGCTGATCAGCGCGGGTGCGCACGCCTATATCCTCGAATCCATGCCGATGGACGAGATCGCCAAGGCGGTGCGGATGGTCGCCGCGGGTCACATCTACCTGCCCGACATGGTCGGCGACCTGTCGATGCCCGAACCGGAGTCGGCACGGCCCGCAGGCGCGCTCACCCGGCGGCAGCAACAGGTGCTGCAACTGCTCGTCGGGGGCGCGTCGAACAAGGAGATCGCGCATGCGCTCAACCTCGCCGAGGGGACGATCAAGGTGCATCTGTCGGGGCTGTTCAAGGCGCTCGGGGTACACAACCGGACCGGTGCGGTGGCGTCGGTGCATGCGCAGGCCTATTGACCCGGCCTGCAGCCATGCCGCGCGGCGACCCGCCCGGGCCCTGCATCGTCCATGGTCTTAGACCGAGCGGCCTACTTGATCCTGCAGCAGCGTCTGGCACCTAAATACCGGGAAATCGGGCAGATATTGCGCTGCGCGAACGTCATGGGGATAGTCGATGGAGCGCCGGGACTTTCTGAAGATTGGGGCCGGCGCAACGACGGTGGCGCTCGCCGCGACGGCGCAGCAGATGATCACGCCGACCGACACGCCGCTCAGCAGCCCGGCGCCGACGCCGATGTCGCTGTCGGGGTCGTCCGATCTTGCGCAGTCGCTCCGGCTGGTCATCGAACCGGTCGAGAAGGAGATGATCGACGGCAAGATCGTCTACATGGTGTTCTATTTCCACGAGAGCGGCCAGCCGCAGCCGGTGTTGCGGTACCGCGAGGGCGAACCCGTCTCGATCAGCGTCACGAACAACGACCTCGTCCCGCACGGCTTTGCGATCACCGGCATCCCGCAGGCGACGGTGCCCGAAATTCCCCCCGGCCAGACGCGGCAGGTGCCGGATTTCGTCGCGCCGGTCGGCGGCTCCTATCTCTATCATGATCCGTATGAGCCGCCGCTCAACCGCATCCTCGGGCTGCACGGCGCCTTCATCGTCGACCCTGCGCTGGGCACGACGGTCGCGGGCTCGGCCACGCCGTTCAGTCGCGCGATGCACACGCCGCAGATCGCCGCAGTGTTCGATGCGTTCGGGCGGCACCCGCGCTTTCCCGGCGAGCGGTGGAAGGCGGGGGATCCGGCCCGCGACAAGCTGTGGCTGTTCTCGCAGACCGATTCGGCGATCAACGCGCGCGTGGCGGCGGGGTACCGGATATCGGGCCAGGCGCTGATCGATGCGTTCCTGCCCGATCATTTCCACATCAACGGCCTGAGCGGGTTCGATACCGCGGTCCACGACACCACGGCCAGCGTCGACCGGGCGGCCGCGCAGGCGATCGAGCCGGTCGGGAAGCAGGGCCAGCCGACCTTGCTCCGGGTGATGAATGCCGGGCTGTGCACGCATTCGGCGCACATCCACGGCAATCACCTGTTCGAATGTACCGAGGCGGACGCGAGCGGCGTCCCCTATTGCGAGACCAACGTCTACGAACGCGACGTGTGGATCATGCGGCCGATGGACCGCAAGGACATGATCCTGCCGTTCGAGCGGCCGCCCGACGTGCCGGTCTGGCCGCCGAGGGAGGAGCCGTTCCCGCTGAAATACGTGATGCACTGCCACACCGAGATGTCGCAGACCGCGGGCGGGGGCAATTATCCGCAGGGACTGGTCACGCACTGGACGATGACCAGCCCGATCTACGCCTTCTGATCCGGTCGAGACGATGGGGAATGACCATGGGCGATGAAAGTATCAGTCCGTCGGGGATCGACTGGACCAAGACCGCGGCACAGGGCGTCACCAATTTCCAGACGTTCGGCTGCAACGTCTTCAAGGCGAGCCTGCCGACGCCCGACCGGCTGACGCCCGACATCAGCTTCGTCCGGCAGGTGACGACCAGCGGCAATCTGGTCGCGCCCGACGGGGTACGGCTGCGCTACTGGGCGTTCGAGGATCCGGCGAGCGGCATCAAATCACCCTATCCCTCGCCGCTGATGCGCGTGCGGGAGGGACAGATCGTGCATGTCACTTTGCTCACCGCCAAGCATGCGCACACGATCCATCATCACGGGATCGAGCCGACGACGATGCATGACGGCGTCGGCCATGTGTCGTTCGAGGTGGCGAACCAGTTCACCTATCAGTGGAAAGCGTCGAGCCCCGGCACCTTCTTCTATCACTGCCACCGCAACACCCCGCTGCATTTCGAGATGGGGATGTTCGGCGGGCTGATCGTCGACCCGCCGGAGGGGCCCGGCTATCTCTATTCGACGCCGATGCAGAATGCGCCGTACCAGCGCTACCAGGTCGAGCGGCTCTGGGTGTGCGACGACATGGATGCGCGCTGGCACAATGTGCTGAGCAACAACCATGATGCGGGCATGTGCGGGGAGAATGTCGGGTTGAACCGGTTCGAGCCCAAATATTTCCTGATCAACGGTGTGTTCCCGACCAAGACGATGACCGATCAGCGGGTCGCGGCCAAGGCGCGGGTCGGCGAGACCATCCTCATCCGGCTGCTCAACGCGAGCTACTCGATCCTTCGGGTGACGTTCCAGGTGCCGGTGACCTGCGTGTCGTGCGACGGGCACCGGCTGGGCAAGGAGAGCTGGAATGCGCCGATCGTCTTTCCCGCAGGCACGCCGATCGAGCTGACCAGCGCCGCTCGGCTCGATTTCCTGATCACCGCGACTCAGCGCGGCGCGATCAACGCAACGATCGAATATCTCCACTGGATCACCCGCCGCGTCCAGGACAATGGCCGCGGCGTGGCCAAGACGCAGATTGTCGTATCATGACCACACCCCCGACCCGATCCGCCCCCCCGTCCGCTCGTCCCGGCCATGCGACGCATGCGGCAATGCCCATGCAACTGGGCGGGGCGTTCGACTTTTCCGATGTCGCAGGCCGCCCGATCGGGCCTTCGGACTTTCGCGATCGCTGGACGCTGCTGTTCTTCGGTTACAGCCGCTGCCGCGCGAGCTGCCCGATGGCCATTCCGCGGATGGTGCAGACGGCGGAACGGCTGCGCCAGTCGGGGATCGCGGCGCGTGCGCTGTTCGTCGACATCGACGTACCGCCGCTCGGCGTCGTGCGATTCCGCCGGCCGGGCGCGGCGGCGGCGATGGCGCTGCAGGCGCCGCCGCATCATGGTCATGGCGAGCTCGACCGCATTGCCGCGATGCGCGCGCTGGCCAAGAAGTTCGACGGGCGGCTGGTGGTCGCGACCGGCACGCGCGCGCAGCTGAACGCCGCGACGCAGGCGTTCAACGTCGCGCGCGAGCACATCCCGCCAAGGCCCGGCGAGATGGGGCACAGCATCAACCATTCCTCGCTCATCTATGTCCTCGCGCCCGACACGCGTGTCGCGGGCTATGCGATGCACGACCAGCCGTCGGTCGCGCTCGAGGACATGATCCGTCATCTGGCACGCCGCCGGGGCTGACCCGGCGGCTTTTGTGTCCAGTATCGTCTCGACCGGCTGACCCGCTCGCCGGATCGGGACCCCGCCGCCGGAACGAGCCCCCCCTCACTGGCGGCGGGGTAGCGCCGCGCATGGCCTTGCTCGACCGCGCACAGACCGGGATTCGAAGCGTGTTCGGATCCATCGCCAGGCGGAGCGGCCGCGAACCCGGCCGTTCGGCCTAGGACAGGGCCTAGGCTGCCAGGGGCCGGCGTAGGTCCTTCATGGGCCTTATCCCGCCGAACGAAGAATGGAAGGTTGGCGTCACGACGTGTGCCGGTCTTCGATCACGACCCGATCACGATCGCTCGAGACGTTTCGCGTTTCGTCATTCAGAGGGGAAATTGCATCATGTCTGGTGACTTTACCGTCGATCTGGGAGATCTGAACTTCATCCTGGCGCAGATCAGGATCAGCGAGCGCAATGCCGCTGGCGAGTCACTCGCGGATATCCTGGGCCCCCAGGCGCAATTAATCCCCTATGGTCTGCGGACCGTCGATGGCAGCTACAACAACCTGCTGCCGGGCAATGCGGTGCTGGGCGCGGCGGACCAGCTGCTGCCGCGGCTGACGACGCCGGTGTTCCGCAATCTGAACGACGGCGCGACGTTCGGCACCGGGCCCGGTGGACCGGTCCTGACCAACACCGATTACGGCACGCCGGGCAGCGTGGTCGATGCCGACCCGCGGCTGATCAGCAACCTGATCGCCGACATGACCAACACCAATCCCGCGGCGATCGCCGCCTGGTACGTCAACGCGCATGCGCAGGCCGCCTATGCCGATGCGCATGGCGGCGACGCGCCGCCCGACGGCTATATCCCGACCAACGAGGAACTGGCGTCGATCCCGAACCTGTCGCCGGACATCGGCCTGTCGCCGTCGTTCAACGCCTGGATGACGTTCTTCGGCCAGTTCTTCGATCATGGGCTCGACCTGATCACCAAGGGCGGCAACGGCACGGTGCTGATCCCGCTCCAGCCCGACGATCCGCTCTATGTGCCTGGCGGCCCCAACTTCATGCCGCTGACCCGGTCGACGCAATATGACGCCAACGGCAACCCGGTCGTCGGCGGGACCGAGACGGTCAACACGACGACGCCGTTCATCGACCAGAACCAGACCTATACCTCGCATGCATCGCATCAGGTGTTCCTGCGCGAATACAAGTTCTCGGTCGATTCGGATGGCGACGGGGTGAAGGATTCGCATGCGATCTCGACCGGGCGGCTGCTGGACGGCGCGATCGGCGGGATGGCGAACTGGGCCGAGACCAAGGCGCAGGCGCTGACGATGCTGGGCATCCGGCTCGACGATTACGACGTGCACAATGTGCCGCTGCTGCTGACCGACGCGTATGGCCGGTTCATCCCCGGCGCGAACGGCTATGCGCAGATCATGCTGAAGGACGGCACGCTGCTCGAGGGGACGGCCGAGGGCGTGGCGGTGCCCGCGAACGCGTACTTCACCGGCCACGCGTTCCTCAACGACATCGCGCATCATGCAGAGCCGGTGCTGGTCGACCTCGATCACAATCCGGCGACGCCCGCGGTGCGGCAGACCGCCGACACGGACCTGCTCGACTTTAATGGCGACGGCGTGTCCGACGAGGCCGACCTGGTCGCGGGCGAGGGGCGGATCGTCGATGTGGATGGCGACCACGCGATCACGCTCGACGACCTGCGCGACGTCAATCTGGACGGCGTGATCAACGCGCGCGACCTGATCGCCGACGACAACAACCCGCTGACCTATGACAACGAGATGCTCGACGCGCATTTCGTCACGGGCGACGGCCGCGGCAACGAGAATATCGGGCTGACCGCGGTCCACACGGTCTTCCATTCCGAGCACAACCGCGTGGTCGAGGCGGACAAGCTGACGATCATCGCATCGGGTGACCTTGCCATCGTCAACGAATGGCTGCGGCCCGCCGCGGACGGCACGCGCAGCGCGATCACGCAGGCGGAGCTCGATGCGATCGAGGCGCTGAGCGGGACCGCCAAGACGCTGGCGATCAACGCGCTCGACTGGGATGGCGAGCGGCTGTTCCAGGCGGGGCGGTTCAGCACCGAGATGCAGTATCAGCATCTGGTGTTCGAGGAATTCGCGCGCCGGATCCAGCCCAATATCGATCCGTTCATCTTCAGCAACACCGCCGACATCGACCCCGCGATCACCGCCGAGTTCGCGCATGCCGTGTACCGGTTCGGGCATTCGATGCTGACCGACACGATCGAGATCACCGATCCGACGCTGTCGACGCAATCGCTGAGCTTGGTCGAGGCGTTCCTGAACCCGCAGGCGTTTGGCGAAGCGGGTCTGGATCCCGTCACCGGCGAGGAGGATGCGGCGATCGCCGCGGGCGCCATCATTCGCGGGATGACGCGCGTCGAGGGCAGCGAGATCGACGAGTTCGTGCCGGATTCGCTGCGCAATTTCCTCGTCGGGCTGCCGCTCGACCTCGCCGCGCTCAACATCGCGCGCGGCCGCGATGCGGGGGTGGCGGCGTTCAACGTGGTGCGTGCGCAGCTCTATGCCTCGACCAACGATTCGCAGCTCAAACCCTATACGAGCTGGTTCGACTTCGCGCAGAACATCAAAAACCCGCTGTCGATCGTCAATTTTGTCGCCGCCTATGGCACGCATCCGCTGATCACCGGCGAGACGACGCTGGAGGGCAAGCGCGCCGCCGCGACCCTGCTGGTGATGGGCGGCGCGGATATCGTCGTCCATGCGAATGCCGCGATGGGCGTCGAGGAACATGTGCTCCAGGCCCCGGCCGATCGGCTCAACTTCGTGCAGAGCAAGGGCAACTGGGCGCCCAACATCGTCGACGGGGTCAATAGCCACGAAACCGGGCTGAACCTGGTCGATCTGTGGATCGGCGGTCTGGCCGAGGAGAAGATGGAATTCGGCGGGATGCTGGGTTCGACGTTCAACTATGTGTTCGAGCACCAGCTCGAAAGCCTGCAGAACGGCGACCGCTTCTATTATCTCAGCCGCACCCAGGGCATGAACATGCTCAACGAGCTGGAGAAGAGCAGCTTCGCCGATCTCGTGATGCGCAATTCCGACCTGGGCGACGTGCATTCGACGCATGTCGACGGCCAGATCTTCAACACCGCGGACTATATCCTCGAACTCGATCCGCTGACGCCGCAGGTCACCAATATCGGCGAGGACGGCACGTATCTGGCGGGCGGCACGTTCGATCCGGTCTGGGAGGACAGTTTCCAGCAGGCGTTCGATCCCAAGGTGGATCGGATCGCCCCGGGCGCGGACGTCGACGGCGACGGCCATGACGATGGCGGGATGCTCAAATATAGCGGCGGCGAGCATGTCGTACTCGGCGGGACCGAGGGCAATGACCGGCTCTATGGCGACAAGGGCATCGATACGCTGTGGGGCGATGGCGGCGATGATTACCTGAACGCGGGCACGGAATCCGATCAGGTCTATGCCGGCGACGGTGACGACATCATCGAGGATCCGTTCGGCGACGATTTCCTGCGCGGTGGCGAGGGCAATGACGTCGTCAGCGGCGGCTCCGGGCTCGACATCATGTTCGGTGGCGGCGGCCAGGACTTCATGGTCGGCGGCACCGACGCGAAGGAGATGTTCGCCGGCCGCGGCAACGACTTCCTGCTCGGCGGCAGCGGCAGCGACGGTCTGATGGGCAATGAAGGCGACGACTGGATCGAGGGCGGCGACGGCTTCGACAGCGTGACGGGCGAAAATTCGAACCTGTTCTTCAACAGCCCGATCATCGGCCACGACATCCTGAACGGCGGCGGCAACGACACCGATTATGACGGGGAGAGCGGCGACGACATCATGATCCAGGGGGCGGGGATCCAGCGCAACAACGGCATGGCCGGGTTCGACTGGGTCATCCACCAGGGTGATACGACCGCCGCCAATTCGGATCTGGGGCTGAGTGCCGCGGTCAACCAGCAGGCGTTCACGCTGCGCGACCGCAACGACCTGGTCGAGGCGCTGTCGGGGTGGAAATATGCCGACACGCTGACCGGCCGGCAGATCCCGCTCGGGCTCGTCAGCACGGGCGCCAATTTCCCGGACCTGCTCGGCGACGACAATCCCCGGATCCTCGGCAACAACCTGTACGAGGACGGCGTCCGGCTGATCACCGGGCTGCGCGAGCTGCTGAGCTTCAAGACCTGGGATGCGAACGATGTCGATGCGCTGGTGATGGACGGCAGCACGACCGACGACCTGCTGATCGGCGGCGGCGGTGCGGACGTCATCAAGGGGCGCGCGGGCAACGACATCATCGACGGCGACGCCTATATGCACGTCTTCATCAGTGTGCGCGAAAACAAGGACGGCTCGGGCGCCGAGCTGTTCCGCGCGGATTCGCTGACGGAGATCCAGGCGCGGCTGCTGAACGGGACGATCAATCCCGGCCAGCTCGTCGCGTCGCGCGAGATCGTCTACCGCGAGACCGTCAACGGCTATGCCACGGGTGCGGCGACGATCGGGTCGGGGATGGATACCGCGGTCTATATCGGCAACCGCTCCAACTTCACGATCACGCTGCGGCCCGACGGGCGGGTCAGCGTCGTCGACAATGTAGGGGACGAGGGCAGCGACATGCTGCGCAATGTCGAGCGGATCCAGTTCGCCGACAGCGTCGCCGAGATCAACCGCCAGCATGTCGGCAGCTTCGGGATCGATAACGTCGAGCCGGAAATCGATCAGGTGCTGACGGTCACGACGGGCAGCTTCATCGATTATGACGGCACGACGAGCTTTGCGCGGCAGTGGCAGCGTCAGGTCGAAGGGACGTGGGTCGATATCGCGGGGGCGACCGACGACACGTACAAGGTCACGGTCGACGATATCGGCCAGCCGCTGCGCGTCGCGACCAACTATACCGACAATCGCGGGTTCAGCACGCAGGGGACGAACCAGCCGGAGGCGGTGGTCTATTCCGACGCGACGATGGCGGTCGCGATCCCCGATTACGCGATCCTCGGCGACGAGGAGGCCAACGCGCTGACCGGCACGGAGGACGCCGACCTCGTCTTCGCGCGCGGCGGCGATGACACTTTGCTCGGGCTCGACGGGGACGACCGTCTGTTCGGCGAAGACGGGAACGACAGCCTCGACGGCGGCAGCGGGGCCGACCGGATGGCGGGGGGGCTGGGCGACGACACCTATGTCGTCGATGACGGCGGCGACACGGTCGTCGAGGGCAGCGAAGGCGGCACCGACACGGTGACCAGCAGCATCAGCTACACGCTGGGCACCGAGGTCGAGAATCTGGTGCTCGGCGGCTCCGCGGGGATCAGCGGTACCGGCAATGCGGGCAACAACGTGCTTACCGGCAACGGTGCCGCCAACACACTGACGGGGCTCGCCGGTGCCGATTTCCTTGATGGGGGAGCGGGCGCCGACACCATGGCGGGCGGGCTGGGGGACGACACCTATGTCGTCGACAGCACCGGCGATGTCGTCAGCGAAAGCGGGGGCGACGGGACCGACACCGTCCTCAGCAGCATCGCCTACACACTCGCAACGGGGCTGGAAAACGTCACGCTGACTGGAAACGCGGCGCTGAACGCCACCGGAAACGCGGTCGCGAACATCGTCACCGGCAATGACGGGGACAACAGTCTGGCGGGGCTCGCGGGGGACGACCGGCTGACCGGCGGCGGCGGCAACGACCGGCTGGACGGCGGCACCGGTGCGGACACGATGGCGGGTGGGCTCGGCAACGACACCTATACGGTCGACAATGTCGGTGACGTCGTCGACGAGACAGGCGGCGACGGCGTCGATCTGGTCAACAGCAGCGTGAGCTTCGCGCTCGCGGGCGGCGTGGACAACCTCACGCTGACGGGCAGTGCGGCGATCAACGCGACGGGCAACGCCGATGCGAACGTCCTGACGGGCAATGCCGGGGTGAACCGGCTGACCGGGCTGGACGGCGCGGATACGTTGCGCGGGCTGGCCGGCAACGACCAGCTGTTCGGCGGGGGCGGGGCGGACGACCTCGACGGTGGTACCGGCGCGGACAGCCTGTCCGGCGGCACGGGCGACGACATCTATACCGTCGACAGTGTCGGCGACGTCGTCGACGAAACCGACGGTGACGGCGTCGACTTGGTCAAGAGCAGCGTGACCTTCACGCTCGCCGCCGGTGTCGAGAATCTGACGCTGACGGGGAGCGGTTCGCCCAGCGCGACGGGCAACGCCGCCGCCAACATCCTGACGGGCAATGGTGCGGCGAACACGCTGACGGGTCTCGACGGCGACGACACGCTGATCGGGCTGTCGGGCAACGACCGGCTGAACGGCGGTGCGGGGGCGGACATCCTGAACGGCGGCACCGGATCGGACATCATGACCGGCGGCGACGGCGACGATCTCTATAGCGTCGACACGACCGGCGACATCGTCGACGAGACCGGCAGCGACGGTATCGACACCGTCACCAGCAGCATCACCTACACGCTCGGCGCCGGCGTCGAACGCCTCACCCTGACCGGGACGGGGGGAATCGCGGGGCGGGGCAATGCCGCCGACAACGTCATCACCGGCAATGACGGCGCCAACGCGCTGTCGGGCTTTGCCGGCAACGACCAGCTGTTCGGCGGCGCGGGCACGGATACGCTCGACGGCGGCACCGGCCAGGACGTGATGTCCGGCGGGCGCGGCAACGACAGCTATGTCGTCGACGATATCGGCGACGTCGTCGACGAGACCGGCGGCGACGGCCTCGATACGGTCACCAGCAGCGTGTCCTTCACGCTGGAGTCCGGGGTCGAGCGTCTGACGTTGAGCGGGGTGGCGGCGATCGATGCGACGGGCAGCGCGGATGCCAACATCCTGACGGGCAATGCCGGCGTCAACATCCTGTCGGGGATGGAGGGGGCCGACACGCTGCGCGGCATGGCCGGCGACGACCGGCTGTTCGGCGGCGCCGGGGCGGACACGCTCGACGGCGGCACCGGCGCGGACGTGATGGCGGGTGGCCTGGGCGACGATATCTACATCGTCGACACTCTGGGCGACAGCGTCGACGAGACCGACGGGGACGGCGTCGATCTCGTCACCAGCAGCATCACCTTCACGCTGGCCGACGGGCTCGAGAACCTGACGCTGACGGGCACTTCCGGGGTGCACGGCAACGGCAATGCCGGCGCGAACGCACTGACGGGCAATAGCGCGGGCAATATCCTGTCCGGGTTCGACGGCGACGACCTGTTGCAGGGGCTGGGGGGCAACGACCAGCTGCTGGGCGGCGCGGGGCAGGACCGGCTCGTCGGCGGCACCGGCAGCGACCGGCTGACCGGGGGCACGGGCGACGACGTGTTCGTGTTCGTGACCGGGCAGGGCAATGACACGGTGGTCGATTTCGACTTCGATGCGGCCGGGGGACAGGACCTGCTCGATGTTTCGGGTTGCGGCATCACCGCCGCCAATTTCGGGGCACAGGTGCTGATTTCGCAGGTCGGCGTCAACACGGTGATCACGATCGGCACGCAGACGATCACGCTCACCGGGGTGAACGCGACGACGATCGACCACAGCGATTTCGGGTTCTGATCGATGATGCAGATGTTCGGGGACCGGCTGGCGCAGCCGGTACGGGATGCGGTGACGCGCTGTCGGTCGCATCTCCTTGCCGCCTTGCTGTTCAGCGCGCTGGTCAACATCCTGTACCTCGCGCCGACGCTGTACATGATGCAGGTCTATGACCGGGTGGTGCCGACCGGGGGCGTCGTCACTCTGGTGATCCTGACGCTGGTGCTGGGGGCGGCGATCGCCACGATCGGGGTGCTGGAGGCCCTGCGGTCGCGGCTGATGGTCAAGGTGTCGCTGCGGCTCGACCAGCGCGTGTCGCGGGCGATCCTGGCGCGGCTGATCGAGCGCGGTCACACCCGGCAGCGCGACCCGACGACGGCACAGGCGATGCGCGAGTTCGACACGCTGCGACAGGTGATCACCGCGCCGACGCTGGTCGGGATCTTCGATGCGCCCTGGACGCCGATCTATGTTCTGGCCGCGGTGCTGATCCATCCGCTGCTGGGGCTGTTCATCATCGCCGCGGGCGCGTGCCTCGCGGTGCTGACATGGATGTCCGAGCGGGGGACGCGCGGGCTGATGAGCGTCGCGCACACCGCCAATGCCCGGTCGGCGATCGTCCAGGAGGATATCGCCCAGCAGGCCGAGCTCGTCCGCGCGCTGGGCATGGGCCGGGCGATGGTCGACCGGCAGATCGTCGAACGCGGCGACGGGCAGGCAGCGCTGGCTGCGGCGCAGATGGCGACCGCGCGCTATGCCGCGATCGCCAAGTTCATGCGGCTGTTCCTCCAGTCGCTGGCGCTCGGGCTCGCCGCGGTCCTCGCGGTCGAGCGGCAGATCTCGGTCGGATCGATCATCGCCGCATCGGTGCTGCTCAGCCGTGCGCTGCAGCCGGTCGAGCTGCTGATCGGCGGCTGGTCGAACCTGCAGAGCGCCAACGAGGCGCTGAAATCGCTGAAGCAGTTGTTCGACACGGACGCGGCGGCGGCGCCCGCGACCGTCCTGCCGGCGCCGCTCGGCCGGATCACCGCGCGCAAGATCACCACGCGCAGCGCCGATGGCGCGGCGATGCTGCTCAAGGGGGTGAGCTTCGACCTGCAGGCGGGGCAGATGCTGGGGATCGTCGGGGCATCGGGGGCGGGCAAGACGACGCTGATCCGCATCCTCGCCGGTGGGATCGCGCCCGAGGCCGGACAGGTGCTGCTCGACGGCGCGGACTCGATCCTCTGGGATGCGCAGCGGCTCGCGCGGTACCGCGGTTATGTGCCGCAGGAGCCCGGCTTCCTGACCGGCACGGTGGCGCAGAACATCGCCCGGTTCGCCGATCCGAACGCGGTGGACCCGGTCTCGTTCGACCGGCGGGTGATCGACGCGGCCAAGGTCGCGGGGTGCCACGCGCTGATCCTGTCGCTGCCCGGTGGCTATGACTGTCCGATCGGGCGCGGCGGGCTGGCGCTGTCGGCGGGTCAGCGGCAGCGGATCGCGCTGGCGCGGGCGATGTTCGACGACCCGCCGATCCTTCTGCTCGACGAACCCAATGCCGCGCTGGACGCGGAGGGCGAGGCGGCGCTGATGCGCGCGCTGGAAACCAGTCGCCAGCGCGGCGCGACGATCGTGATCGCGGCGCATCGCACCAGCGTGCTGGCCGCCGCGGATCGGCTGCTCGTGCTCAACGCCGGGTCGGTCGACTGCGAAGGTCCGGCCGAGGAGGTTCTGGCCGAGCTGGCGCGCCGCGCCGGCGGGAGCCGCGGCAATGTCGTCGGACTGAAGGGGGCTGTGTCATGAGCATGATCGACGATTCGGCGCGGGTTGAGATCCGGCGCGGCCTGCGCGTCGCGGCGCTGTTCTTCATCGGGCTGCTGGGGGGCGCGTCGATGATGCCGCTCGACGCAGGCGTCTATGCCCGCGGCGCGGTGATCGTGTCGGGCAAGCGGCAGGCGGTGCAGAATCGCGACGGCGGCATCGTCACGGCATTGCGCGCCGTCGAAGGCCAGAAGGTCGCGCGCGGGCAGGTGCTGCTCGAGATCGCGTCGGCGGACCTGCATGCGCTCGAACGCGGGATGACCGCCGAATTGATGATGCTGTTCGCGCAGCGCGAACGCCTGCTCGCCGAACGCGACCGGCGCGCGGTGATGGCCGAGCCGGTCGAATTCCGCACGCTGCCGGCGGCGGACCGGGTGCTGGCGGAGGACGCGCTGCGCGGGCAGCGGTTGCTGCTGGCGGCGCGCCTGCGGACCGCGCAGACCGAGAAGGCGGTGTGGATGCGGCGCGCCCACGCCAATGCCGAACAGATTGGCGGGTTCGGTGAGCAGATCGCGGCGAACCGCCGGCAACGCGCGCTGCTCGACGACGAGCTGACGGGGATGCGGGTCATCGCCGCCAAGGGCTTTGCCTCGATCAACCGGATCCGTGCGCTGGAGCGGACCCAGGCCGCGCTCGACGGCGAGCATGGCGCGCTGGGTGCGCAGATTCTCCAGACGCGCGATGCGATCGGCGAAGCCGAACTCTCGGCCGCGGGTGTCGATCGTCGCCAGATCGAGGAGGTGGAGGGGAGCCTGCGCGATCTGCTGGTGCGGATGAACGAGCTGCAACCCAAATTGCTCGCGGCGCGCGAACAGCTCGCCCGCTCGATGGTGCGCGCGCCGGTGGCCGGCACGATCGTCGGCCCGACGATCTACACGATCGGCGGGGTGGTCTCGCCGGGGCAGACGTTGATGGAGATCGTGCCCGATCGCAGGGCGCTGGTCATCGAGGTGCAGGTCTCGCCCGACGATGCCGACGACATGCGCCCCGGCCAGACGACGCAGGTCCGCTTCACCGGATTCCACGACCGCGCGATGCCCGCGCTCGACGCCCGGATCGACACGGTGTCGGCGGACAGCTTCACCGAGGAGCGGACCGGCAATCGCTTCTTCCGGGCGGAGGCGTCGTTGCTGCCGGAAAGCTATCGGACGCTCGTCGCGCTGAAGGGGCCCGGCGCACTGACGCCGGGCATGCCCGCCGAAATCCTCGTCCCCCTCCGGAAACGGTCCGCGCTCGACTATCTGATCGGCCCGTTGAAGGAGAGCCTGTGGCGCGGCGGTCGTGAAGCCTGAGTGAGTGCGGGGTCAGGCGGCCAGGCCGTTCGCCTCGACATGCGCGGCGATGTCGCCGGCGGTGGTCCACCAGATGCGCGGATCGTTCGCCGCGCGGAGTTCGGTCAGCACGCGGGCCAGTGCGGGGACCCGGTGTGCCTGTCCCATGATATAGGGATGGAGCGCGATGCCGAGGACGAGCGGACGCCGGTCGCATTCGGACAGCAGCTGTTCGACGCCGTCGCGGATCATGGCCGCGAACGTCACCGCCTCCTGCTTGCGCGCGATGATCGCGGGCAGGTCGTTGATTTCCTGGGAATAGGGGATGGAGAGCAGTCCGCCATGAGAGGTTGCGAGCCGGGTCGGCTGGTCGTCATGCGCCCAGTCGAGGACATAGCGATAGCCATTTTCGGCGAGCAGGTCCGGCGTGGCGTCGCTCTCTGAGATCCACGGCCCCAGCCAGCCGGTGGGACGCACGCCGAGTGTGGCCAGCCGCTCGGTCACGTCGGCGATCATCTGGGTCTCGCTCGGGTGCGCAAGGGACCCTTGCGCGGTCGCGTTGGTGCCGCCATGCGCCGCGATCTCGTCGCCGCGGTCGCGGCACGCCTCGGCGAGCCCCGGGCAGCGATCGAGGACGTCGGCGTTGAGCAGCGCGGTGGTGCGCAGGCCCAGCCGATCGAACAGGTCGAACAACCGCCACGCCCCGACCCGGTTGCCATAATCGCGCCAGGCATAGTTCATCACGTCCGGGTCGGTCTGCGCAGGCGCCAGTTCCGGACCCAGCCCGCCGCCGAAATCGAACACCTCGTAATTTACCCCGAAATAGATGGCGAGGCGGCGGCCGTCGGGCCAGTCATAGTCCGGGCGGTCGACGATCGGGCGATAGGCGTAGCGGCCATGGTGCGACGTGCTCATCACGCTGGAACGCGCGGGTCGCGGGATAGAAACGCCATGATGCAGATACTTATGGAATCCATGATCGCGGCCGGAGCGAGCGAGCCGTCGGGTCCGACCCGCTCAGCCGTCCACAGGGGCGAAACCCTCGACGGTGGCACGGTACAGATCGGCGCGCGCCTGGCTCAGGGCGGCGTCCTGGTCGTCGCCCTGGCCGACGACCAGTCCCGCGAGCGCGCGGACCGGGCCGATCCATGCGCCGCTGCCGCGCAGCCTGAGGCGGCGGGTTTCGAACGCGGCGATGGCTTCGTCGGCGAGATCGCGGGCTGCCGTCAGGGCGACGTCGGTCACGACCACGACGAATTCATTGCCGGTCCAGCGGATGATCTCCTCGTCGGGAAACACCCGTCGCAGGTTCGCGACAAAGGCGCTCAGCACATTGTCGCCGACGGCGTGGCCGAAGCGCTGATTGACCCCGGCCAGATCGGCGACGCTGAAGATCATGAGGACATAGCTTCGCGCCTGTTCGGCAAGCTGTGCGAAGATCGGCCGCGCGCCCTCGGACGTCAGCGCGCCAGTGGCTGCGTCGCGCATCGGATCGTGCCGCGCCGTACCGAGCGAGCCAAGGTCGGACTGGAGCCGGGCGACGTCGCGGCGCAGCTCGGCCAGCTCGCGTTCGGCATCGGCCAGCCGGGTCACGAGCAGCGTCGCATCTGGCCAGTTCTCCGCCTCGCTCGCCATCGCGCTGACGTCGTGGCTGAGCGACCGCGTCAGCGTCTGCGCATCGGTGGTCAGCGCGCCGAGCTGGTTCGCGCGTGCGGTGACCGCGCTCTCGCGTTCGGCGGTCGTGTCGCGCTTGATCGCAAGATGGCGTTCGCTGAGCGTTTCGAGCGCGCGTGCGGTCAGCCTCAGGCCGCCATCCGTCTCGGCCGCCACGGCGCGCGCCAGGTCCGATCCGGGATCGGCGACCACGGCAAGCGCGAACGTATAGTTTTCAGCCACCGGTGCGAGACGATGTGCCTCGAGAAAGGCGAGCGCGTCGCGCGCCGCACGAAAAGCCTCTGGCATGCTTGTCTCGAACCTTTTTATGTACTGGATTGTACAACGCGGGATCGCGCGCGTCCGTTTCATTCCGACGCCCCCTAGCGCGAAAGAGCGTGCGATCAATCCTTGCGCGGCGATCGGTTCCGCGTTCGGGGGCGTGTCGCTGCGACGGGTAGCGGCTGATCGCGGGCGGCAGCGGCGCGGTTTTTCTTATGATGGGGGGCATGTTCCGGGATGGGACGGCCCGTCGACGCCTGTTGTCCGCTATAGAGGGATATGTTGCGCCAAGGGGGGAGTCCGGTCGTACCGGTTTCAGTCCATTGCCGGGGTAGCCGCACCGGGCTGCTGGACGCTGCTGCGCGCTTGCTGGGGGCGCTGCGACGACGGCAAGGTGGTGGCGGTGGCATCGCGGCGGCGGGCCGCGTTGCGCAGGCGGCGCGGTGCGTGCCGACCGGGTGGCGCCCCGATGGGATGAGCCGCGCATCTCGGCTCTGGTTTCTTCAAACCGCCTATGGCAGAGCCTTGGCCCTGCTGAGCATAAGTCGAGATTGTGGCGGGCAGGGAGCTGGCACTGTGGAAAATACTAAAGTTACCGGCACGCGCGGTGCAGTGTTCGATCGTATTGGCTCGACCTCGCATCGTCACCAACTGCGCATCGCTCTTTATATCCTGTTGGTGTTTGCTGATCTGCTCGCGGTGGTTGCTGCATTCGAGCTCGGTATATTTGCAAAATATGGCCGTTTTGCTGTTACGTCGCATATGAACGTCGTCATCGTCACGGCGCCAATATATGTGCTGACGGCGTTCAACAATGGCGCCTACTCGATCGACGTGCTGCGCAAGGCCCGGGCCGGCATCATGCGCTCGGCGACGGCGCTTTTACTAGCCTTTTCAAGCTTCTTGTTCATCTCCTACTATTTTCGGGCGGTGCAGGCGGAATCCCGTGGTGTCATCAGCATCGGAATGCTCGGCAGCTTCGTGCTTCTCGCAGTCTTTCGATTGGTCATCGATCGGTTTGTCCGCCTGACGATTGGCGGCAACGTGACCACCGATCTGGTGATCTTGGACGACGTCGAATTCGCGGTGCCTGCACATTGCAAAGTCGTCGAGACGCGGGCCGCGAACCTTCGCCCGAACATGCAGGATCCGATGATGCTCGATCGACTCGCGCGCCAATTGCGCGGTGTCGACCGCGTCGTGATCGCCTGCCGGCCCGACAAGGAGCGCGAATGGGCGATGCTGCTGAAGGGCGCGGGCATTCGCGGCGAGATTATTTCGAACGAAATCGACCAGGTCGGCGCGATCGGGCTCGACACTTTCGTCGGGCGGTCGACGCTGGTCGTGGCGGTCGGACCGCTGAGCACGCGTAACCGGATGATCAAGCGGACGTTCGACCTGGCCTTCGCGGTGCCCGCGCTGATCGTCGTGCTGCCGCTTCTGCTGATTACCGCCGCGGCGATCAAGATCGACAGCCGCGGACCGGTCTTCTTCCGGCAGGATCGCGTCGGCCGCGGCAACGCGCTGTTCAAGGTGTTCAAGTTCCGGTCGATGCGGGTCGACCAGTCCGACGCGAGCGGCAGCGTTTCGGCGTCACGCACCGACGACCGGATCACGCGCGTCGGTCGCGTGATCCGCGCGACCAGCGTCGACGAGCTGCCGCAGCTGCTGAACGTGCTGCTCGGATCAATGAGCATCGTCGGGCCGCGACCGCATGCACTGGGGTCGCTGGCGGGGCAGCAGCTGTTCTGGGAGGTCGATGAACGCTATTGGCACCGTCACGCGCTAAAGCCGGGGATCACCGGTCTCGCGCAGGTGCGGGGATTCCGGGGTGCGACGCATCGTCGCGACGATCTGACGCAGCGCCTTCAGGCCGATCTGGAATATATCCTGGGCTGGTCCGTGTGGCGCGACTTTGGCATTCTCGTGTCTACGGTACGGGTCGTTGTGCACCGCAACGCATTCTAGTGCACCGTAAGACACGTACAAAAAATGCCGCGACAGTAATTTAACATACGCTTTCTTAACCACCAGTATGGCATGGTGTCGTCATGCCCCTTCACGCACCTCTTGCTAACCTGGCTGACCCCGTATCGCCACATGCGGCGTTTCGTGGCGGCGATCCGCTTTCCGGCGCTACGACGGATTCGTTCGACGGGGCGCGTTCCGTCGCAGACCCGCTCGCGGCCGAGCTTCAGGTCGTCGACCCGCGTGCCGCCAACCCGTTGGCCGGCGACCGGATCGATTATGAGAACTGGCTCCTTCCGGTCGAGCCCGCCTCGTTGGGTGAACGCGCGATCCGGGCCGGTTCGACCATCGCCGGCGTGGCGGTCTTCGCCGCGGCGCTCGCTGGTGTCCTTGCCTGGATCATCTAGCGTGCGTGCGGAGATGACGGCGATCGGGCCGGTGGCCGAGCGCCGGCGAAAGCCGAGTCGTGCGGCAATAGCGCGCGCGAGCACGGTCCGTGCGGCCGATGCGCGGGCGATCGACGTCCGTGTCGAGGATCTGTCCGAAGGCGGTTTCCGTTTTTCCAGCGCCAGCGTCCTGCCGGTCGGTGCCCATATCCGCGTCGGCCTGGCCGGTGCGGGGCAGGCGACCGCGCGGATCGCGTGGCGCGACGGCGAGGCGCATGGCTGCGCTTTCCAGCCCCTGCTGACGAACGATCAGATCCAGTCGGCCTTCACACACACGATCTGCGAGTCCGCGGTCCTGTCGTTGATCCCCGACAGCGCGGTGGTGCCCATGCCCGCCGCGGGTGCGGCGCTGGCGCCGCCGCAGCGCTTTGCAGCGCCGGTGCGGCTTATCCTGCTGGTCGTGGCGAGCTGCGCATGCTGGGCTCTCGCGACGCTGCTGCTGCGCGGACTTTCATCGTTCTGAACCGACGCTGACGCTGGTGTGGTGGTCTGCGCGTTGCAGCCCTGCTCCGGGGGCGGTTGCCGGCCTCTTCGACCCGCTGAACGCACAAGATTTTCAGGATCTTAGCTAATTTTGCGCTAGTCTAGATATTAGTATTGATTATTTATGACCCCTGTCCCATGTTGAGACAAGACGGTTGAAACGACCGCTGAGGAGAGTGTTCATGACTGCGCTTCCCGGCCCGGCTATCCAGGCCCCATCCTATCCCGAAATCCCCTCGGCCGTGCTCGGTCTTATTACTGGCCTCGCGGTCAGCGTTGCGCTCTGGGCGTTGATCGTCCTGATGGCATTCTTCCTGGCCTGATTTCAAGCACATGGGCGGTCGCTAATCTCGCGTCCGCCTGTGTCTGACGATTCCGGTCGTCGAATTGCCAAAATGCTTCGGCGCTCGAGATATGACGGTTCGCCTTCGCCGTAGTGCCGCGGTGATTATCAGCCCTAAGCGTTCGCCTGACCCGCTTGAAGCAACAGGGCCTGTACGCTCGCGGTAAACTCGGCTTTGGCGATGTGGGCATCGTAATCGATGCCGAGCGACGATACGCTCCTCCTCAGCGAATCGCCCCGGAATACGCGGCCAAGTACCCCGACTTTCTCAGCCCTGCACGCCGCGTTTCCGCAGGACATCTTCATACACATCGGCGAACTGCCGCGCGACGCTGCGCCAGTCATAGGCCAGACTCGCGGCAATGTTGTTCGCGCGGTTCGATTCATAGGCGGCGCTCGCATCGCGGTGTGCGGCTTCGATCCGGGCCGCGCCCGCCTCGACATCGTCAATGTCGAACAGGATGCCGCTGCCGGACGAGCGGACCAGCCGGCGGAAGGGCGGGATGTCGCTGACGATCGGGGTCAGGCCAGCGGACAGGCCTTCGACGACGCTCAGCCCGAAGCCTTCATAGCGTGACGCCGAGCCGATATAGCTGGCCTCGCCGATCAACGCCTTGATACCCTCGTCGCTGGGCGAGGGCACGAGCGTGACCGCCCGTTCGGTACCGGTCCGGCGCATATGCTCCTCGATCTGTGCAGGCGTGACGTCGGCCGGGCCGCCCGCGATGATCAGCCGCCAGTCGCCGTGAAGCCGGCCGAGCGCGGCCACGAGGTCGATCAGGCCGGTGATGTTCTTGTTCGAGGAAAAGCGTCCGATATAGATCATCGTCCGGGTCGGCTGTGGCGACGCTGCGCCCTGCCATTTGCCGATATTGACGCCATTCTCGATCGTCACCGTCTTGCTCGCGGCGATCTGGTTGAACCGGGCGGCGTCGCTTTCGCTCGAGGCGATGATCCGGTCATAGGCGAGCGACGACGCCCGCGTGACGCTGGCGAAATAGGCGAGCTTCAGCCGGCTGGCGAAATCGGTGTGGAAGAAGCCGCCATGCGTCGAGGCGACCATCGGCCGGCGGTGGAGCGGACGGGTGAGCGCCATGCCGTCGAAAAACGAATCGATCGCATGGACATGGACGATATCCGCCTCGCCGAGATGCTGCAGCACGGTGGGCGCGAGCGGATAGCGCGTCGAGCCGCGGAACGGGATCCGCTGCACGGGCACGCCCTGATAGGTGTCGCGCGGCGGCAGCGTCGCGTCGAGACGCGAAAACTCCCGGTCGAGCGTGACCACCGACGTGGTAATTCCGCAGTCCCGCTTGAGCGCGACCGCGAGATTGCTGACGGCGTCTTCCAGCCCGCCAATGGCCGGATAAAATTGACGAACGACGTGAAGAACGTGCATCGGCTTCCCAACGTGATCCAGATTGCCAGCCCCTTTGTCTGATTACGGCCAACCGTCCAGCCCAAAGTCGATGGAGTGTCATGCATGTCCGATAAGCCAGCGCCGGCGCAGCCAAAGCGTTCCCGTGTCGTCATCCTGTCGGCATTTCAGGATTACCGGACGCCCAAGCGCGCCAGCATCCATCAGGTCGCGCATGCGCTGGCGCAGGATGGCTGCGACGTGTCGTTCATCTCGACCCGGTTCAGCCTGATCTCGAAGAAGAAGGGCGATTCGCGCCTGTTCCTGTGGGACCAGGCCAATGCCTGGCACAAGGTGGACGGCGTCAATTGCTATCTCTGGCGGACGCCGCTGCATCCCTTTGCGACCAACAATGCGGTCGCCGATGCGGTGATGGCGAAGCTGTTTCCGCTGTTTGCCAGGCTGCCCAATGCCGATATCGACGGCGCATTCCAGGCGGCGGACTATATCGTCATCGAATCGAGCGTCGCGGCGATCTTCATCGACCGGATCAAGCGGCTCAACCCGACCGCCAAGATCATCTATTACGCCACCGACCGGCTCGATACCGTCGGCGCGCATCCCTATGTCCGCCGCCATCTGGTGAAGAACGCGCGGCATATCGACCATGTCTGCCTGCGGTCGACCAAGATGGTGTCGGATTTCCTGTGGGCGAAGGATCGCCTGTACCGTGCCGAATTCGGGATCGATCCCGCCGACTTCGAGACCGTCGGGCCGTCGCCCTATACTGCGCAGCGCAATGCCGTAGCGGTCGGGTCGATGCTGTTCGACGAAAGCTTCTTCCATGCGGTCGCGCCGCAGTTTCCCGATGTGCATTTCCACGTGATCGGCTGCGGGAAGAGCTTCAAGGGGCCCGACAACGTGTTCGTCCACAAGGAAATGCCGTTCCGCGCCACGCTGCCCTATATCAAGCATGCGAGCATCGGCATCGCCCCCTACCGGCTGGCGCCGGGGGTCGAGTATCTTGCCGAGTCGAGTCTGAAATTGGGACAATATGAATATCTGCAGATCCCCGCGGTCTGCCCCGATTTCGCGGTCGGAGCGAACCCGTTCCGCGCCGGCTATGTGTCAAACGATCCGGCGTCGATGATCGCGGCGACCGAAAAGGCGCTGGCGCTGGCGGGGCAGGTGCCCGCGCGGCATTTCTCGACCTGGACAGAGGTCGCCGACCGCGTGCTTCGTCCCGAAAACTACCCTGACGCCCGCATCGTCGCGGACTAAATGAGCGGGGCTGGCGCGTCGCCCGCGGGCGCGGGCCGGCCCGCCAACCCTCTCGGATATCGGCGTTTGATCGGTATCGGCACGGATCGCTGGAGCAGCGTACCGGCCCGCCGCATCAGGTGAACCACCTTATTGATGGCTGGCGGTTCATCTTCTAGGAGTTCCGCCGAATATCAATGTCCGTACGACGATCGTAGGGACCAACATCGTCTGAGGGATTATAATGCGCATAGCGATGGTGGGATCGGGTTACGTTGGTTTGGTGTCGGGCGCATGTTTCGCCGATTTCGGACATGACGTCATCTGCATCGACAAGGATGCCGGCAAGATCGCGGCGCTCGAAAACGGCATCATGCCGATCTACGAGCCGGGTCTGGATGCACTGGTGGCGCGCGGCGTCGAGGCCGGGCGGTTGCGCTTCGGTACCGATCTTGCCGCGAGCGTGAAGGGCGTCGACGCGGTCTTCATCGCCGTCGGTACGCCGTCGCGGCGCGGTGACGGTCATGCCGACCTGTCCTATGTCTATGCCGCCGCCGAGGAAATTGCCGGCGCGATCGACGGCTTCACCGCGATCGTCGACAAGTCCACGGTCCCGGTCGGCACCGGCGACGAGGTCGAGCGGATCATCCGCCGGGTCAATCCGGATGCCGATTTCGCAGTCGTGTCGAACCCCGAATTCCTGCGCGAAGGCGCCGCGATCGACGATTTCAAGCGTCCCGACCGCGTCGTGATCGGCAGCGACGACGAGAAGGGTCTTGCGGTCATGCGCGAGATCTATCGTCCGCTCGCCCTCGGTCGTTCGCCGCTGGTCGAGATGAGCCGGCGTGCTGCCGAGCTGACCAAATATGCCGGCAATGCGTTCCTCGCGACCAAGATCACCTTCATCAACGAGATCGCCGATCTGTGCGAGAAGGTCGGCGCGGACGTGCAGGACGTCGCGCGCGGCATCGGCCTCGACAACCGCATCGGCTCCAAGTTCCTGCATGCCGGCCCCGGCTATGGCGGTTCGTGCTTCCCCAAGGACACGCTCGCGCTGCTCAAGACCGCGCAGGATCACGACGCGCCGCAGCGCATCGTCGAGGCGGTCGTCGCGGTGAACGACAATCGCAAGCGTGCAATGGGCCGCAAGGTCATCGCCGCGGTCGGTGGCGACGTTCGCGGCAAGACGATCGCGGTACTCGGCCTGACCTTCAAGCCGAACACCGACGACATGCGCGACAGCCCGGCGATCGCGCTGATCCAAACGCTGCAGGATGCGGGCGCGACGATCAACGTCTATGATCCCGAGGGTCATGAGCAGGCGAAGGCGGTCATTAAGGACGTGACCTATTGCACCGGTCCCTATGAGACGATGGAGGGCGCCGAGGCGCTTGTCATCGTGACCGAATGGGACATCTTCCGCGCGCTCGACTTCAAGCGCGTCAAGTCGCTGCTGGCGTCGCCGGTGCTCGTCGACCTGCGCAACATCTATCCGCGCGACATGGTCGAGAAGGCCGGGCTGACCTATCACGCGGTCGGCCGCTGATCGACCGGGACGGGCGGCGCGCCGATCGGTGCGCCGCCTGTCTAATTAAGCCAAGGGCCAGTCCGGTTATTCGACCAGGCTGGCATATTGCATATGATCCGGGTCCCGCATCGTGTCGGGGGGGATGACCGCATCGTCGGTATCGCTGGTGGCTGGTGTGCCTGCGTCGGCGCCGGTCGCCGCTGCAGGCGATGCCGCTGCTGCAACCGCGATACCGGGTTCGCTCGGTCCGGCCCCCGATCTCACGACGACGATTCCCGCCTGTTCGGGCGCTTCGACCGCGGATCCGCAGGCGGCGAGCATCGCCAGCGCTGCGATGCCGACCATGCCGCGCAGGGCAGCGCCAAAGGGCTGAGGTCGACCACCATCATAAAGTGAGCGCGGCAGGACACGGTTCCGAGCATGCGGGCGAGCGGCCAGGGCCGGCGCGGCGGACGCGACGGCGCGATGCGCGTCGTGGATCAGGGGCATTGGAAATTCTCCGTTGGCACCCGATCCTTCACTCGGCCGATGCAAAGGAGGTCTCTTCAAACCTGGTTAGCGGCGGGTTTAGGGTAATGCAGATCCTGTTCTACCATGATCGACCACTGCTGCCGGGGCCGGCGCGTCCGGCCGGCCGGATCAGCGCCCGGGCAGGGATGGGCGCAGCACGTAGATGATATAGCCGACACTGGCCGCAAGCACGAGCACGGCGGGGATCGCATAGCCTTCGTTGCCGAGCCAGTTGCTCAACGCACAGGCGATCGCGGGCGGCAGATAATGCCACACCGTATCGACCGGCTCATCCTCCATCGAGCGTTGCAGATAGAGCAGCGCCAGGCCCGCAAATACTGCGACGCTCAGCCAATCGTAAATTGTTTCCATGATATACTTCCCAAGCCGCCCGGAACCCGGTCGGCGCCACATTCCGTCAGAGGCGATCCCTATGCCCGGTCCTTCTAGATTTTCTCATCGTCTCGGGCAAATGCAGTATCTTGCCCCCGCTCTCGCGGTGGGACTGCCCTGACGACGACCACGGCGCTGCGCCCGACCCCGAGCGGGCGCGACGTCTAGGCCTGACGGGCTCGCGACCGAGCAGGTGCAGTCGGGGATCAGCCAGCGTCAGGCGGTGCTGTGCAAGGCGGCGAAGATCGACGATGCGAAGGGCTTCGCGCCCAAGGTCAGCCCGACGCCACCTTCTTGAATTGCGCGAGCATTGCCTCGGACAGTCGCATCGGATCGAGCGGCTCCAGATCGGGGCGGCCGCCCGGTGGGCTGGTGCGAAGCATGTCGATGTTCGCGCGCAGCGCCGGCGGCGCGAGTGGGGGATCGAACAGCGTGACCCAGCCGCCAGCGATCTCCGCCGCCAGGCTGGGCAGCGTGCCGACCGCGGGGGCGAGTAGCGGGCGGTCGAGCGACAGCGTGACGAGCGCGGTGCCCGAATTGAGCGTCGAAATCTGGTTCATCAGGCACGCGTCGCAGGCGGCGATCGCCGAGGCGAAGCGCGCATCGTCGAGCGGACCTGTCACGACACGGATCGTCCCGTCGGATCGCGCCGCGACGCCGGCCAACTGCGCGGCGATGTCGTCATCGCCCGCATCGCCCGCGATCAGCAGCATCTCGTCGGGCCGGCGGATGGCGAGGAACGCCTCGGCGGCCTCGACGAGGTTCTTGCTGGGGCGGAGCGACCCGATCATGCCGAGCACCCAGATACCGTCAGGAATCGCCCAAGCCGCGCGCGCTTCGGCACGAGGGATCGCCGGATAGTCCTCACGATAATGCGGGTGCGGAATGATCGTCCCCGCGACCGCGGCGATCGCCGGATGCGCGGCGCGATAGTGCTCGAGCGAGGCCGCGGACAGGCCGATCAGGTGATCGATCTGGCCGAGGAGCCGTGCATGATAGGCGTGCCAGACCCGGTGCCGCCAGCCGGTCAGGTCGCGGTGCGGCGTGACATTGTGCGCGGTGACGACGAGCTTGCCGCCCGATCGACGGATCCCCCGCGCGGCGTTCAGCACGCGCGCGGCCTTGGCTGCGACGATCGCCGGGTTGTTGCTGCCCGAGCCTTCGAAGATCCCCTCGGGCCAGTGGATGTGGAAGATGTCCGCGGCGGGAATGCGCCGCATTAGCGGCCGGAACGCGGTGATCGAGGCCGCGGGCGCGCGGAACGCGCCGTACATGCGGCGGACATAGGGGTTGAGGTCGCTCGGATCACCGGCGGGCCAGGCGAGGACGCGGAGCGGATCAGCCACGGGCCACCGCCGTCCGCGCGAAGCGGATGAGCGCGAGCATGTCACGGCGGCCGATCACGAACAGCGCCGCGGCATAGACGACCGCGCCGACCGCGACGTGGATGACCAGCGCGAGCAGCGGGGAGGGGACGTCGATCATCCGGTGCAGCAGAAGCAGCGCCCCGACCATCACCGCGGATGCGGCAAGCGAGGGTGCTATGCGCGCAGCATAGGCCATCGGTTTTATCCTCAGCAGGTGGAGGGCCGCGCCGACCGAGAGCGGGTAGAGCAGGACGGCGCGGACGGTGAAGCCGATCGCGAGCGCCTGGAGACCATAGCGCACGACGACGAGGAACAGCGATATGTTGCTGACCGCGTAGATCGAGGTGAGGACCGTCTGCCAGTGCGGCTTGTCCTTCACCAGGATGATCGCCTGATTATACTGGCCGATCGTCGTCAGATAGGCGGTGCCGGCGATGATCGAGATGATCGGTGCCGCCTCCATCCATTTCGCGCCGAGCGCGACGCGCACGACCAGATCGCTGACCGCGATGAGCGACAGGAACATCGGCGCGGTGATCGCGGTGGTGAACGAGACCGCGTTCAGAAACGCGCCGCGGAGCCGTTCCTCGTCGTCGCGAAGCCCGGCAAAGGTCGGCAGCGCGACGCGCGACAGTGCGGATGCCATCAGCTGGTTGAGGCCGAGCAGGATGCGCTTGGCCGCGTTGTAGATGCCCGTCGCCGACGCGCCGAGATAATAGGACGAGAAGAACGTGTCGCTCTGCGTGTTGGCGAAGTTGGTGAAGCCGGTGATCGCGACATGGCGGCCATAGCGCCAGGTCGCGAGCAGCTTTGCGCGTTCGACGCGCAGGCTCGGCCGCCAGTCGCTGACGACCCAGAGCAGGATCGTCGACAGCAGGGAGGTGGTGAGCTGCTGGACGACGAGCGCGGTCAGGCCCCAGCCGTTCATCGCGAGGAACAGGCCCGCACCGCCGCCGACGAGCAGCGCGAGGATCGAGCGGATCGCGAGCGGCTTGAACAGCAACTGGCGCGTCATCCACGCTTCATGCGTGCGCGACAGTCCCGAACTGAGCAGCAGGACGGAGGTCAGCCGGAGCGCGAACTCGATCCGCTCATTGTGCATGATCTCCGAGATGAACTGCGCCGACAGCAGCATCAGCGCCGCGCCGATCACCGCGCCGATCTGGATCAGCAGGAAGCAGGCGTTGTAGTCGCCGGCGTCGGGCGCACCGCGCGAGACGATCGCGGTGGCGAAGCTTTCGACCGAGATCTGCTTGAACAGCTCGACGAAGAGCAGACAGGTGGCGAGGATGCCGAAATCGGCGACCGGGACGAACCGTGCGGTCACCAGGAAGACCAGGAGGTTGATGACCTGGACGAGCGCGCTGTTGACGACTGACCAGATTGCGCCGCGTCCGACCTGTTTACCTAATGAGGGGGCAGCCATGACTCACTCCCACAGATCGTGCGGGAATGTCGCGAGCAGCGCCTGGGGATCGAAGGATATCGGCGGTGCGCCCCCCATTTCGAGCGCTTCGGCGACACTGTTCGCGGAGTCGATGCCGGATCGTCCGGTCCCGCGCGCATAATCGTCATATTTGAACGGCGGCTCGGTCTCGGTCAGGCGGACATGCCGCGCGGGAATGCCGAAGGCCTCGGCGATCACGACGCCGTGGAGCGAACTTGCGAGCACCAGATCGGCGCCGACGATCTGCTCGACGACTGCGTTCCAGCCGCGCAGCGGCGACACGAACGGCAGGCCGAGCGTCGGCGCGAGCGTGAGGTCGTGGAGGTTGGGGACGAACAGGACCGGCCGGGCGCTATGCCGCTTGAAGCGGTCGGGGAACAGCGTCGGCAGCAGCAGCGCGGGGTCGCCATAGACCGCCGGGACGTCCAGCCCGCGCTCCGAAAGGAACGCCGCCGTCAGCGGACCGCGGACCGCGCGGATGTCGAGTGCGTCGAAGGCGTGGCGGTCGGCGGGAATCTTGCCGTTGACGCCCGAGCCCCAGACGGTGTCGCCGGTCTTGGCGAAATGCATAACCGATCCGACCGTGAACAGCGTCGCGTCGCGCGCCGTCTCCTCGTCGAGGCTGCGGCCGTGCAGCGCGAGAACACGCTCGGCGACGACCGTCGCCAGCCGGTCGCCGAAGTTGATCGCGCTGCCCGCGGGACGCCATTCGAACACGTCGACGCGCGGATAGCGGTCGTCATAGGACGGCGGTGGCGCATGGCGCAGACGCGAGAGCGCGCGGTGCAGGCGAGGAGGCATCATCTGTTTCATCGCTTCATCCGTTGTCCGAGCGTCGCGGCCAGGAAGGTCGCGTTCCCGACCAGATAGCGAGACGCCATCCGTCGGGGCTCCTGCAGAAGGCGGAAGGTCCATTCGATGCCCGCGCGCTGCATCCAGAGCGGCGCGCGGACGAACTGGCCCGCAGTGAAATCGAGAAAGGCGCCGATGCACAGGATCACCGCACCGACTGCGCCCGCATTGGCGGCCGCCCATTTTTCCTGCCGCGGCTGTCCCATGCCCGCGAGCACGAGTCGCGCGCCCGATGCGCGGATCCGCTCCGACAGGGCGGGTGCCTCGTCGGCGCTGAAAAAGCCGTGATGGCTGCCCGCGATACGGATGTTCGGGAAGCGCTCCGCGAGGATCGCAGCGGCCTTTTGCGCGACGCCCGGCGGGCTCCCGAGCAGGAAGACGCCCGTTCCCGCCGGCAGTGCGGCGAGCACCGCGGGCGTCAGGTCGGTGCCGTTGAGATTGGCCGGGAAGCGTGTGCCGTAGAGCAGCCGACTGGCGATATCGACGCCGCTGCCGTCGTTGAAGAACACGCCCGCCCGCGTCGCGGTCACGAAGGCGGGATCCGCCCGCGCAAGGTTGACGCTGTGCGCATTGCAGAAGCCGAAGATGGCCGGACCGTCGCCTTCTACCGCGGAAACGACCTGTGCAACGGCACCCGGTACATCGGTGGCGACCACATCAATGTGGCCGATGCGCCGGATCTCCATCATGCCCACCATGCTCAATCGATCAGGATCGAGCCGAGAACGGGGGTGGCATGCTCCTGCAGCACGGCCGCGGCGTTGCGCAGCGCGCGCGCGTCCGACCGGTTGCGGCGCGCGACGATGATCGCCGCGTCGAGTCCGAAACACGCCTCGAGCTGTGTCGCGCTGGCGGGGCCGGCATCGAAGATCACCAGCCCATAATGATCGCGCAGCGGATCGAGCGTGTTGGCGAGACGCTGCCGGTCGAAGAGCTCGGACGCGTTGGGGACGCTCGGACCCGCCGACAGCAGCGACAGGCCGGGGATCGCGGTGGTCTGGGCGATCGCCTCGACGCGGCCGCCCGATGACAGCAGCGTCGACAGACCGGTGCGGTTGGGCAGGCGGAACAGCCCGTGCTGACGCGGTGCGCCGATGCCGCCATCGACCAGCAGCGTCGAATAGCCGGCCTGGGCGCACGCGACCGCCAGATTGGCGGTGAGCACGGTGGTATGCAGCGTTTCGTCGTCGATCCCGATCATCGCGATCCCCTGAAGCGGGGAGCCGTCGGGACGGACGTCGCGCGTCACGATCGCGCGAATGTCGCGCGCGGTGACCGCGATGGGATCGTCGGGCGCGAACGCCGCGACGACCAGCGGATCGACGCGCTCATCGCCCTCGGGAAGAACCGTGAAGCCCTGCTGCAGCTCGATCGCGCGGCGCACCTGCTCCTCGGTCGCAAAGCCGAGCTGGACCGCCGCCTCGCCGAACAATAGCCCGGTTTCGGCCTGGCGATGCTCGATCTGGCGATGCGCCTCGGGCGACAGCGACAGCAATTTGCCCAGAAGCTGCCGCTGGCTGGGCGCTTCGGCGCCCGGCGCGACCGCGGGACGAACGACATTTGCCGTTTCGCTCGAACGAAGCCTCATGACGTCTGCCTTCCACCCAGCAGCGACGCGACGCGCGACTGCGAAAACGATACCGAGCCCAGCACGGGCACACCCATGGCGGTCGCTGCGCCACTCGACGTCCGCACCCGCGGCCGCCACAGTTCGAGCGCCAGCGCCGTCCCCGCTGCCAGCATTCCGCCCAGCACGAGGCCGAGCGCCAACCGCATCGGTACGTTGGGCGAGGAGGGGAACATCGGCGGCTGCGCGACGTCGAGCTGGACGACGTTGGTCGACGGCGCCTCGCTCTGGAGCCGCATCGTGCCGAGACGCTGGGTCACGGTGTCATAGGCCGCACGGGCCGAATCGACGTCGCGCTGGAGCACGTCGAGCTCGGCGCGGTCGCCCGCCAGCGACAGCATCTTGCCGCGCTGCTGGTTCAGCAGGGCGCGCATCTGGCTTTCCTTGCTGCTCGCCGCACCGCTGGCGACACGCACCGCATTGGTGCTCGTCCCGGTCTCGACCGCGAGCCGGCGACGCAGCGCCGACAGTTCCGCCTCGGCGGCCTGGCGCTGCGGGTGGTTCGGACCGAGATCCGCGCTGAGCTGTGCGACTTCGGCCGTCTTGGCCGAGATCTGCGTGCGCAGACCCTGGACGACGCCGGCCGACTGCACGTCGAGCCCGGTGCTGCCGCCGCCAGCGCGCGCGCCGGCATCCGCCGCCGCCGCTTCGGCTGCGGTCAGCTGGCCGGACAGTTCGGTCAGGCGGGCGGCGTCGGTGTTGTTGGTCGTCGTGTCGACGATACCGGTGCGACGCTGGAACGCGGTCAGCCGGCCCTGTGCCTGCTCAAGCGCGGTGCGGACCTCGCGCGTGCGATCCTCGAACCAGCGTGAATAGGTGCGGGCGGGATCGGTCTGCAGTTGCAGGCGCGCTTCGAGGTAGCTGGTGGCAAAGCCATTGGCGACCTGGGCCGAGAATTGCGGATCGGCCGATTTGAAGCGGATCGCGAGCACGCGCGAGGTCCGGCCGGGTATGACCTCGAGCCCGCTGAGCAGCTGACGACCATACCAGGCGTTGACGTCGCCGGTGCCACCGGTGCGCGCACGCCACTGGTCAGCAACCTGCGGGTTGGCGGCAAGCTTCAGGTCGCGGACGACCGCGGCGGCAATCGCCTCGCTCTGCAGGACGTCGGCCTGGGTCGCGACAAGCGCGGCCACGCCATCCTGCTGCGGCGCCGCCTCGTCGGTTACAGACTGGGCCGGGCCACCGTCGAACAGCAGCGAGGACTGCGCGACATAGGTCTTGGGCGTGACGGCCGTCCAGAGTGCGACCAGCACGACGATCAGCAGAATGATCGCCAGCTCGATACGCCAGCGCGCCTTGAGCGACGCGATCAGATCAGCGGGTATTAGCAAGGTTGCTCTCCTGCGGTGCGCCAAGCCGGGCCGCCGTGGTGGAAACAGGGGTCGTCATCAACAGCGCGATCAGCATCTGCGGCGCGGTACTGTCACGGAAATACACGCCATCGTGTTCGCCGTCATTGCCCCGTTCGCGGACCAATGCGGGGTCTAGCATCGAAATGGCACGATCATATCGATCGGTATCAAGCAAAACGACGTCCATCGTCGCGGCGGCGCGGGCCAAAGCTTCGAGCGCATCGCGCTGTTCGAGTGTGCAGCCGAGCACGACCTTCGCGAACAGCCGCGCATCGGGCTCGTTCATCTGCGCCCAGTGGCTGAACGCATCGACGAAGCCGGTGCGGGTATGCGCCTTGGTGACGATATCCGCGTCGCTGCTGACAGCGGCGAGCGACGAATGCCCGGCCAGCATGCGCAGGTGATAGGGCGAGCCACAGGCGGCATCGGCGATCATCGCGCGCGCATCGGTATCGAAGCGGACGCCGGTATTGGCCTCGCCGCGTGCGATCAGCGCGTCGACGCTGTCGGCGCCGATCCGGCCCAGCGACACGATCCGCATGTGACGGCGGAGCGACGGGTGGCCGGCGACGACGTCGGACACGGTCCGCGCGATCCCGACCAGCACGAACAGCACCGGCACGAGCGCGTCGGACAGCAGCTTCATCGCCGCCGCGACGTCGCTCTTCACGCTCGCATCCTCGATCCGGTCGAACTCGTCGAAGATCAGAATCGTCGGCGCGGTGACGCGGTCTGCCACCAGATCGACGAACGCCCGCGGGCCGAAATTCTCCGGCATCTGTTCGAGCTTCTGCGCAAAGGCACGCTGTCCGCCGGGCGCGAAGGCTGCGGGCGGGAGCGCATCGAGATAGAGCCTGATGATGTCGGCGAAGGTCGCATGCGGTTCGCACGCGAAATAGAGCACGACGGCGCCCGATTCATCCGCATGCTCGCCGAGCACGCGCACCAGCGACGTCTTGCCCGAGCCGCGTGCGCCGTGGATCACCGCATGCTGGTGAAAGTCGAGCGTCGCGGCGAGCAGATGGTCGAGCTCGACCGCGCGTCCGAACAGTTCGCCGCGGGTTCGCACCGGGCGTGCGGCATCGAACGTGTCCGCGATCCTGCGCCGGTCGCCGATCAGCCGCGTCGCGGTGCTTGCCGGGGCGGGATCCGCGGGCAGGTCGACGACCGGCGCGGCGGGCGGGGTGTAGCGATGCGTCAGCTCGATCACGGGGGGCTCGGCCCATCCGCGGCCGTCCAGCCAGCGCGTCAGCGATGCAATCCATGACTTCAACATAATTCTTGTATCTGCCTTGCCGATCCGGGGAGCGGGTACGCGACGTTGCTGCAACGCACAATAGGATTGCGGTACGGCTCCACGGGGCCACTATACCCTGTGATCATTAAGATTTGTGCCGTATCAGGATAGACATTTGCGGTTTGTCCCCGGTCTTGTCGGGTTGCACGCTGTACATATACGGCCCCCACAGGGCGCCGCCTGCCCAATAGGTCCAACCGAGCCAGACGTCCGAGCCCGCGTCAAGTGTGCCGAGCACCGCATCGAGCGCGGCGAGGCAGTTCGGGTCGCTGCTGGCGCCGAATTCGCCGAGAAATCCCCGTGCCTTGTTGGCGCGCAGCCAGGCGGTGGCCGAATCGAATGCCTGTGCGGCGGCCTTTGGCGACACGCATTCCGGATGCGTTCCCGAGGAGTCGGCATCCGGATATTGGTGCATCTCGAACGCCATGTTGTTCGCCGGGTCGACGAGCGTTTTCAGCGCTTCGCCGTTCGAGTCGCTGCCTTTCGTCCAGGAATGGGCACCCGACCAGTTCGTCCCCGGGACGAGCACCAGATTGCGCGCGCCTGTCGCGCGGATCGCCTGTAACGACGCCTCCGCAATCGGTCGCCACGCGGTGGCGGAGAGGCCATTAGGTTCGTTCATCACGCCGAACGCGATACGCTTGTCCCCGGCATAATGGCGGGCGAGGCGGGTCCAGAGGTCGGCGAGCATCGCGCCGCGCGGGTCGATCTGGTCGAGCCGTTGGCCCCGGTATTTGGCGTAATTGTGCACGTCGAGGATGATCAGGCCGAACCCGCCGAGCCCCGCGATCGATTCGTCGAGCCGTGCGAGTTCCGCGGCGTCGATCGGGGCATTGGGCTGCGGTTGCAGCCGTTCCCAGAGAACGGGCACGCGGATCGCATTCATGCCCGCGGCGACGAAGGGCGCGGTCTCCTGTGGCTTGGGGTAGAAATAGTCGAAGCCGTAGCGCCCGGGAATGCGCTTGGAGGCAAAGCCGCCCGTCGCGATGTTGACGCCGGTATAGCGCGGATGCGCGGGCCTGCGCGGCCCTGTCGCGGAGGGGGCATCGGCGGCGGGATCGAGCGTGATCGGCAGACCGGTCCGCGCGGGCGCAATCATGACCGCAACGCCAGCCGTCGCGACCAGCGCAGCGCCTCCCAGCGCGATGAACAGGCCGTTATGTCGCATCGGCACGCCCATCACCCAAGCCGGTGACCCGTGCAAGCATCACTCGACCAACGCCGGGGGAATCGCGACGGCTGGTCCGGGTAGCGGGGTGCCCCGGCGCCGGCGGCGACGGACATGGGGGGGGCAGGAGGGCATGAAAAAGGGCGCCCCTTTGCCGGAGCGCCCTCTTCTCAGGCCGTGGCCGCAGACGTCAGGCTGTTGCGAAACAGACCTGGCGACGACGAACGCGCAGGGCATCGCATGAAACGAAACATTCCGGCCCCCGGAAGCCGATCACTGATTCAGAGCCATTTTTCATTGATGAAGACCGAGTCCTCGGCCTTCAGTTCGCCGTCGAGATCGACCTTCTTCAGCTTCTCGCCGTCGCGGAAGATCGTGACGTTCCGTGTCGATCCGGCGAGCGTCGGACCACCGGCGCGGGCAAGCGCTTGGCGAACCGTCATCCCGGTCTTCAACGGGAAGGATCCGGGCGAATTCACCTGGCCATAGACATAGATGACGGGCGCGACCGGAACGAAGAGCGTGTCCTTCGCCTCGAGCAGCGTCGCCGCGCTCCATTCGCCGCTGAGGTCCGACAGGAGGATGCGGTGTTCGACCGGATCGCCGACGCGCTTCAGGATCGCAAAGTCGGCGCTGGTCCCACGCGTGCCGCCCGCGCGGGCGAGCGTCATGCCGACGGTCAGCTGCAGATCGAGCGGATAGATGCCGGGGGTTCCGACCTCGCCGAACACGGTCACCGAACTGCTGACGAACTGCGTGACCTCGACATTGACGACGGGCTTGACGAAATAGCCGCCACTCCGCAGCCGGGCGGCGATATCCGCGGCGAGTTCGCGCGCGGTCTGGTTGCGCACCTGGACCGCGCCGAGGAACGGCAGGGTGATCGTGCCGTCGCTCTTGACGCGCGTCTTGACCACCTGGCCCGGGCCCTGGCCAAAAATCGTCACCTCGACCTCGTCATCGGGGGCCAGCCGATAGCCGTCGTTGGGTACGGCACCCGCCGGCGCGGGTGTCGGGCGCGCGGTTGGTACCTGCGCCCCGGCGGCCGCAGCGGCCATGAGCAACGGCAGAACAAGCGAATGCGCCATGCGGATCTTCATCATCATCCCCTTAGAAACGGGCCGTGACACCCGCCGATGCGGATGTGGCCGTATAATCGTAAATCGCATTGTCGGCTGTGCGGCGCTGATGCGTGACGCTCAGGCTGAGCCGTAGCGACCGGTGAAAATCGAATGCATAGCTTCCGCCGACGACGTTCAGCCTGTCCTTGCCGCGTGGTGGCTGAAGCGTGAGCGCCAGATCCTCGCCGCGCGGGTCGCGTCGCGCGCGCTGGGCGAACAGCGTGGCGGTGCTACGCGCCGAGAGCAGATAGGACACGTTGAGATTATAGCTGTCGGCGATGATATAGGTCGCGCCAAACGAGCTCTGATTCTGCACCGCACGGCGGCCGGAGCCGACGATCGTGAACCGGGGCACCGGGCGTATCGTCACCTGCGCGTCGAACGACGGGCCGCTGAAGGACGGCACGGCCGCGCGCTTGGGGTCGGCATGCGTGATGCCGCCGCCAAGCCGGAAGCTGACGCGCGGCGCGACCGAACGTTCGAAGACCAGCTGGACGTCGGTGATCATCGTCGAATCGTCGATCCCGGTCAGATCCTCGATACCCGGGCGCGCGATCTTCGCAACCGAGCCAATGAGCTGCAGCGTACCGAGGCTGGGCCGCCCATAGCCGATCCCCGCGCGCAGCGCCGACTGGTTCGTGTCCAGAACCTTGCGGCTGCTGTTGGTGAGCGACACGCGGTTGACACCCACCGCGGGAAAGAACCCCGCCGCGGCGCGGCAGCTCGCGCCGACGTCATAGACCTGGCGCAGGAAGCTCTCGGTCACCACGGTGTTGGTGTCGCCGAGATCGAACTGTGCGCGTTCGAGCGCCGCGCTGCCGGTCACGCTGCAGGGCGCGCCGACCGGGGTCGTCACGCTCGAGGTCAGGTTGATCCGCTCGCGATCGAGGCCGCTGAACCGGGTGTTGAAATCATAGCCGACCGTGCCGCCGGCGGTGACGCGGGTGCGTCCGAAGATGCGGTTCAGGTCGACCGCCAGCGCCGGCGAAACGCGGATATTGTCGCGCGGCCCGCTCCCGCGCGCGTCGTTGAGACGCAGCACGTTGCTGTCATAGACACTGGTGATCACCGGCACGACACGAAACCGGTCGACATTGCCCGCGACGGGCACGCTGACGGGTGTGTTGACGTTGACCGTCTGTGCCTGCGCACCGCTCACCAAACCGCCAGTCATCGCCGCCGCGAGCGCGACCTTGCCGATCCGTGCAGTTCGGTCGTCTCGAGCCCTTCGCATTGTTTCCCGTCATGTTTTCAATTGCTACCCGCATGATGCGCGGTCGCATTTGTCCTTCGAGCTATTCCGGCGCTTGTCAAATCTCGACTCGCGGCACCGGGCCCAAGGGCACCGCGTCTCGATAAGTGAAAAGCGCGATCAGGTCGAGTGACGGCGTCGCACGGTGCTGTCCCTTGATCGTACACCGGGTCGCGACGATTCGGGTGTCAGGCCTCGGCGATCAGGCTGAGAACGTCGCCGATCAGGCGTCGCATCGCGTCGCGCGCACCATCGGCATCGCGCGCGGCGATCGCGACGGCGACCGCAGCATGGTCGGCGATGTTCGCGCTGCGCCCCTTGATCCGGTTGGTGAAGCGGATCGAGGTGCGAAGCGCGGTTTCGACCACCGACTGGAACTGTGCGTAGAAGGGGTTGCGCGACGCGCGCAGGACGGCGACGTGGAACGCGATGTCCGCGTCGAGCGGATCGTCATAGCTGCGCTCAGCAGCGGCCATCCGCGCCAGCCCCGCCTCGATCGCAACCATGTCCTGTTCGGTGTGGTACAGCGCCGCGAGCGCCGCCGCTTCGGGTTCGATCCCGATCCGCAACTGGTTGAACTGCTGCAGCAGTTCGACCGAGAATTTGCGGTCGAGCAGCCAGCGCAGCACATCGGTATCGAACAGGTTCCAGCTGCTCGATGGCTGGACGATCGTGCCCTGTCGCGGGCGCGCGCTGACCAGTCCCTTGGCGGTGAGCATCTTGACCGCCTCGCGGGTGACCGATCGGCTGACGCCATGCGCCACCGCGATCTCCGCCTCGGTGGGGAAGGGCCGATCCGTATATTGGCCGGTCACGATGGCCTTGCCGAGCAGGTCGAGCATGCCATGCGTAAGGTTCCGTCCCAGATCCCGATTCTCCAGGGCAACGACGTCGGTCAGCACACGCTCCATAAAGCCTGTGTGGCGCAAACCGGTCCGGCTGTCACCCACTGCAAGCGTCTGGGTGGCGTGGATTGTCATATAATTCTGCCGCGCGTGTGCCGGGAAGGCGCTGCGGAAGGGCGAACGGGCAATAACGCTATCCCCGGAAGACCGAACCGCCTAGACGGCGCGCTCCCCGGGGGGCCGCTGACGCGCGGCTGAGAGGTGGGCTGCAGCCCATGACCCGCTGAACCTGATCCGGTTGATACCGGCGTAGGGAGGGCTGGCGGCGCGTCCGTCGTCCCTCCGTGTGGAGTGGACGCAAGACCGTGATGATCCTTCGATTTGACCTGATGACGGGCCGGCCGCCCCGTGTTGCATGTACTGCGCTGGCAGTGGCACTTGCTGCTGTGGTGGCCTTCGCCCCCGCCAGCGCGCAGACGCAGGCGGATTCGCGGGACGGCGCCGACCCGGTCGATATCCGCGTGGTCGGCCTTCTCGATCCCGAGGGGCTGCTCCCCGACCAGACGGTGCCCAAGTCCGAGAGCGCGATCGCCGCGGCGTTCATCACCAAGCAGGCGCCGACGCTCAACGCGTTCCAGCTGGTCAATCTCCTGCCCGGCGCGACCGTCGCGTCGAGTGATCCTTACGGTCTGTCGACCAGTTCGAGCCTGACGTTGCGCGGGCTGGGGCAGGACGAGATCGGCGTGACGATGGAGGGCGCGCCGCAGAACGACATTGGCTATTATTACGCCTATCCCTCGCAGTTCGCTGATACCGAGAATCTCCAGCGGATCGCGCTGGCGCAGGGCGCGGTCGATATCGCGTCGCCGACCCTGGGCGGTGCGGGCGGGTCGCTGTCGCTCTGGCTCGACGATCCGAGTGCGGCGCCGCGCGGGCTCGTCGACCTGTCGATCGGATCCTATGCGGCGCGGCGCGGCTTCGTCCGGCTCGATAGCGGACGGATCGGCCAGACGGGGCTGCGGGCCTTCGTCTCTTATTCGAACACGCGCGCGAACAACTGGCGCGGTGCCGGCCATGACACGCGCCAACATGTCGATGCCAAGCTGCTCGGCGAATGGGGCAACGGCAACCGCGCGAGCCTGGCGCTGTCGTTCAACGACGCGAACTCGTCGACCTATCGCAGCCCGACGCTCGCCGAATGGCGCGCGCAGGGACGCGATTTCAACTTCGATGCGCGGTACAGCGCGGGCAACACCAATTACTGGCGGCTGTACCGTGCGCCGTTCCGCAACCTCTATGCGTCGGCGCCGGTGCATCTGGCGCTGGGCGCAGGGGTAACGCTCGACAGCACCAGCTATCTGCAGTTCGGCTACGGCAATTCGCCCTATGGGACGCAGCTCGGCACGACCGGCAATTTCCTCGGCATCGAGCCGCTCGCCGATCCGATCGCGCTGCCGGGTGCGGTCGACGGGGTCGCGACGGTGCTGGGCAATTATACCGGCGACCAGCGCCGCGCCGGGACGGTCAACACGCTGACAATCGAGCGCGGCATCCACCGGCTGACCGCGGGGCTGTGGTTCGATCACGGCACCGACCGCGTCGTCCAGTCCTACACCGCGGTCGGCGCCGACGGCGAACCGGCCGATCGCTGGGGGTATCGCGCAAAGGCGATCCGGACCGCGGACGGCCGGTTGCTCGCCTATGAGAACCAGCGGACCGTGACGGTGACCAAGGCGGCGTTCCTGGCCGACCATGTCACGCTGACCCCGCGTCTTGCGGTCGATATCGGGTTCAAGGGCGTCAACGTGCTGCGCAGCGGGCGCAACTACCTGCCCGGGCCGCAGGACCGCGTCCGCCTCGACAGCTTCGCCGCGCTGCCGCGGGCGGCGGTGCATTACGAGATCGACGACCGGCAGCAGCTGTTCGCCAACATCACGACGAACTTCCGCACGCCGAACGAGTTCAAGCTCTACGACAGCTATGCGGGCGGTGCGCTGGTCAGCGCGGGGACGACCGCGCTCAAGAACGAATATGCGGTCTCGCAGGAGCTGGGCTATCGCTATATCGGTACAGCGCTGTCCGCATCGGTGACGGGGTTCCATTATGATTTCCGGAACCGCCAGCTGGCGACGGTCATCAACAATGGTGGCGCGCTGGTCAATTCGACGCTGAATGCCGGGGGGCAGAGCTCCTACGGGATTGATGCGGAGATCGACTATCGCCCGGCGCGCGGTGTCAGCGTCTATGTCTCGGGCGAATATCTGCGCGCACGGATCAGCGACGACCTGCCGGTCGGCGACGACTATCTGCCGACCCGCGGCCGGCATGCGGTCTCCAGCCCGACCGTCCAGGTCGGTGGCGGCGGGACCTATGACGACGGACGGCTGTTCGGCAGTTTCGTGGTGAAATATGTCGGGCGGCAATATGCGACCTTCGTCAATGACGAGAGCATCAAGGGCTATGCGACGCTCGACCTGTCGGTCGGCGTGCATCTGGCGTCGATGCTCGACGGCAAGCGGACCGACCTGCGGCTGAACGCGATCAACGTGACCGATCCGCGCGTGCTGGCGGGGGTGCAGTCGGTCTCGACCAATGCGCGCGACGTGATCGGGCGCGGCGGGACGCTGATCGCGGGATCTGCGCCGACCTATTATGTCGGGAGTGGTGCGGCCGTCATGGCGACCATCTCCCGCGGCCTGTGACCGATGCCGGCGCGATGAGCGGCGCGGGCTCGCCGGCGGCGCATCTGGTCCACGGGATGGGCACCGACATGGCCGCGCCGAGCTGGCCGGCAATCACCGCCGAGGAAGCCGCGACCGTGGTCGCGCAGTTCCCGGCCGCCGGTCGACTCGCGCGCGTGCACTGGCATTCGCCGCGGCCCTTCTCCGCGGCGGCGCTGATCGAGACCGGGCAGGGGATGTTCCTGCTCAAGCGGCATCACCGCCGTCTGCGGACGCCCGATCAGCTGGGCGCGGAACACCGGTTCATCGCGCATCTGCGCCCGCACATTGCGGTGCCGGAGGTCATGACGCTCGCCGCCAGCGACAGCGGCGCGCTGGCCCGTGGCGACTGGACCTATGAACTGCATCGCAAGGCCGCCGGCGTCGACCTGTATCGCGACCGGCCCTCCTGGACGCCGTTCCTGTCGCTGGCGCAGGCGCGGGCGGCGGGCGTTGCGCTGGCGCGGCTGCACCGCGCGTCGCAGGGGTTCGATGCGCCGGCGCGACCGCCGCAACCGCTGGTCGCCAGCTTCACCATCCTGCCCGATCCCGACCCGATCGCGGCGACGGAACGCTATATCGCGGCGCGGCCGGCGCTCGCCGCCTTCCTCGCCCGGAGGCCGTGGCGGCGCGAGTTCACATCGCTGTTCAGCGTGCTCGGCGACGGGTTGCAGCCACGGCTCGCCGCGCAGCCGGCCTTGTGGACGCATAATGACTGGCATCCCTCCAACCTGCTCTGGGAGGAGGAGGACGTGCGGACCGTCATCGATTTCGGGCTGGCGGACCGGACCTGCGCGCTGCACGACCTGGCGATCGCGCTCGAACGCAGCGGTGTCGCCTGGCTGGCGCTCGGGCAGGGCGCGGACGCCACGATCGGCCAGCCCGAGGCGGCGTGTGCGCTGCTGGCGGGCTATGCGGCGACGACCGCGTTCGGTGCGGAGGACGGGGCGACGCTCGTCCGGCTGCTGCCGCTGGTGCATCTCGAATTCGCCTTGTCGGAGGTCGCGTATTTCGCAGGGGTGCTCGGCGACATGAGCGCGGCGGCGCTGGCCTGGGACGGCTATCTGATCGGCCATGCGGCGTGGTTCCTGTCCGAACCGGGGCAGGCGTTCCTCCGCCGGATCGCCGATGCGGAGCACGGCGCGTGACGATGCTCGAGATCGCCGCGGTCGCGGTCAGTTTCCTCGGCATCTGGCTGACCGCGGTGCGGCGGCTGTGGTGCTGGCCGGTCAACCTGCTGGCCTGTGCGCTGTACTTCAAGCTGTTCCTCGACGTGCGGCTCTATGCGGACATGATGCTGCAGGCGGTGTTCGCGGGTGCGCTGCTCTATGGGTGGCGCAACTGGACGCGCGGGCGGCAGGATGCGGGCGACGTCGCTGTCGTGCCGCTACGGCCGATCCCCGCGCTGGCGGGGCTCGGCGCGGGTGCGGGTGCCGCGATGGCGATCGGCTTTGTCATGAGCCGCTATACCGACGCGGCGCTGCCCTGGATCGATGCGACGCTGAGCAGCTTCAGTCTGGTCGCGCAATATTGGACCGCGCGGCGGCACAGTGCGAGCTGGCTGCTGTGGATCGTCGTCGACATCGTCTATGTCGGGATGTTCGTCGTGAAGGGCCTGATGCTGACCGCGGGGCTCTATGCGGCGATGATCCTGCTCGCGCTACTGGGCTATCGACAGTGGCAGGCGGCGCGTCAGAACCAGGCGCGCACACCGAGCGCGAGCGAAACCCCGCCGGTCCTATCGCCATCGCTGCGCGCATAACGGGCAGTGGCGCCGTGGCGCCGTTCCCAGGACAGCCCGACATAGGGCGCGAGTTCGCGGCGGATCTCGTAGCGTAGCCGCAGGCCGAGTTCGGCGGTGGACAGCCCCGCGCCGATCCGGCTGCCGGGCATGTCCTGCGCGGCGAGGTTCAGCTCGACACGCGGCTGGAGGATCGCACGCTGGGTGATGCGCTGGTCGTACCAGGCCTCCGCACGCGCCAGCACGTCGCCCTTGTCGGAAAGGAACAGCGTGCCCTCGACGTCGAACCAATAGGGCGCCAGACCCTCGACCCCGAGCGCGGCATAGGTCCGCTTGTCGCCTGCGCCGAGATCCTGGCGGACGCCGGCCTGCAGGTTCCAGTACGGGTCGAGCGCGCGCGAATAGAGCGCCTGCACTTCGGCGGCCTCGACCCGGTCGCCGAAACCGCCTTCGCCCTCGGTCTTGACGACCAGCCGGTCGATATCGCCGCCGAACCAGCCCGCGCCGTCCCAGCGATAGCCGTCGCGACCGTTGCGCACCTGGACCTCGGCGAGGTTGAAGAGGATCTGGCTGAAGCGCATGCCGCCATGCTCGTCGCGCATCATCCGGTTGGCCTTCGCCATCGTTGCGGGATCGTAGAAGCGCGCCGCCGCGAGCGTGGTCGGCGGCGCGGGGGGCGGTGCGGTGCCCGCGGGCTGGTCGGTGCCCGCCGGGGCGGCGGGACCGTCAGACGCGGTCGGGGTGCAATGGCCCATCGCGGCGTGTTCGGGCGGGCACGGGTCGGCGGCGGCTGAGATGGCTGGCGGTGGGGCGGTCGCGTCACCGGCGGCGGGTTTGCAATGGCCCATTGCGGCATGCTCGGCCGAACAGGCGGCGGTCGGGGACATGTCCATCGCCGGCATTGCTGATGCAGCGGGCTTCGCAGCGCGCGCACGCGCGGGCGTCGTTTTGCGTACCGCGGGTTTTGCCGGGGCGGTCTTTTTGGGTGCCGGCCTTTTTGGTGCGGGCTTTTTGGGCGCGGGTTTGGCGGGCATCGCCATGCCGGGCATCTTCATTCCGTGCATGTCGTGCATCTGTGCCGCGGCGGGCGTGGCCGTGACGGTCGCGAGGAAGAGAGCGAGCGTCTTCATGCCGCTGCTCCCGCTTCGCTGTCGGGGCGGACGGTGACGACCTGCATCATGCCCGCGTGCATGTGGTAGAGCATGTGGCAATGGAACGCCCAGTCGCCGACCGCATCGGCCGTGAGGTCGAAGGTCGCGGTGCCACCGGGGGCGACGTTGATCGTGTGCTTGCGCGGCGCATGATCGCCGTGCCCGGTCACCAGCTCGAAGAAATGGCCGTGCAGGTGAATCGGGTGCGCCATCATCGTGTCGTTGACCAGAGTGACGCGGACGCGTTCGCCCTGGCGGAACGGGATCGGCGCCTTGACCTCGTTCAGCTTTACGCCGTCGAACGCCCACATATAGCGTTCCATGTTGCCGGTCAGGTGGATCTGCAGCTGCCGCGACGGCGCGCGCAGGTCGGGATTGCGCTCGAGCGCGACGAGATCGCGGTATACCAGCACCGTGTGGCCGGTGTCGCTAAGGCCCTGCGGCGGCTCGCCGGTGCGATCCATCGACATCGGCGCGACGGTCTGTACGGTCGGCGTCTTCGGCAGGCCCGGCGCGTTGGCAAAGTCGCGCATGCTGTGGCTCATAGCGGGCATCGGCGCCTCGCCGGCGGGAGCCTTCACGGGCTTGTCCATGCCCGGCATCGTGCCGTGGTTCATCCCCGCCATGCCGCCCATCGCGCCATGATCCATCGCGGCCATGTCGCCCATGCCCATGTCCTTCATGGTCGCGAGCGGGCGTTTGCGCAGTGCCGGGACCGCAGCGACCATCCCGATGCGCGGCGTCAGCGTGGCGCGCGCCATGCCCGACCGGTCCCAGGCCTCGGCGACGAGCGTGTGGGCGACGGGCGCGGCGGGTTCGACGATCACGTCATAGGTTTCGGCGACCGCGATCTGGAACTCGTCGACCGCGACCGGACGCACGTTCTGGCCATCGGCCTGCACGACGGTCATCTTCAGCCCCGGAATGCGGACGTTGAAGTTGGTCATCGCCGAGGCGTTGATGATGCGCAGGCGGACGCGCTCGCCGGGCGTGTATAGCGCGGTCCAGTTGTCCGCGGGGCCGTGTCCGTTGACGAGATAGGTATAGGTCGCGCCCGTCACGTCGGACACGTCGGTCGGGTCCATCCGCATCCCGCCCCACATCCGCCGTTCGCCCGCCGGCTGGTCCCGGCCCGCGAGCAGGCCGCCAAGCGTCTGCTTCTGATAGTTGAAATAGCCGCCCTGGAGCTTCAGCCTGCGGAAGATGGCATGCGGGTGAAGCGGGCTGTGATCCGACAGGACGATCACATGTTCGCGGTCGGACACGATCGGATCGGCGCCGGCGGGATCGATCACGATCGGGCCGTAATGCCCCATCTGCTCCTGCAGCCCCGAATGGCTGTGATACCAATAGGTCCCCGCCTGCACGACGGGGAAGTCGTAGGTGAAGGTGGTTCGCGCCGGGATGCCGGGAAAGCTGATTCCGGGCACGCCGTCCATCTGGAACGGCACGAGCAGCCCGTGCCAGTGGATCGACGTCTCCTCGTCAAGGCTGTTGGTCACCGACAGCCGGACCTGCTGCCCCTGTTTCAGCCGGATCAGCGGCGCGGGGCTGGTGCCGTTGATGCCGATCGCGTGGCTGCGCGTGCCGTCGATCGTCCGCGTCAGATGCGCCACGGTCAGCGCGATATCGGTGCCGGACAGCACCGGCAGCGGGGTCGCGATCCCGGCGGACACGGGCTGGGCCCAGGCGGGCAGCCAGGGCAGCGCGAGCGCGCCGCCGCCAAGCGTGGCGTCGCGCAGGAATTGGCGGCGGGTCGGTCGGGTCATGCGGATCCTCGGGCCGGGAGCGGCCACGTCTGTCAGGTCATACGCCGCCGATCGGCTTGCCCCTCACGACGTTAGACAAATCAGGCCGCGGCGGCGAGCGCGGCGCGGGCGCGACGGATCCGGGTCTCGACCGCCTTCGTGCTGATCCCCAGCGCCTGCGCGGCCTCTGCCTGGCTCAGCTCGTGGATCGTGCACAGCAGCAGCGGCTCGCGCAGCGGGGCGGGAAGCCGCGCGATATCGGCCAGCGTGCGGGCGAGGTCGTCGCGACCGATCGCGTTCGTCTCCGTATCCGCCGCCCCGTCCGCGACCCGCTCGCCCGCCTCGATCGGCAACACGCGGGCGAGCATATGGCGGACGCGGCGGCGACGGTGCCAGTCGCGGCATTTGTTGATCGCGATCCGCGCGAGCCATGCGCGCAGCGACCGGTCGCGGTCATAGCGGGACAGCGCGGCGTGCGCCGCGACAAAGCTGTCCTGCAACAAATCGAGCGCCTCGTCGGGATCGCCGATCTGCGCGAGGATCAGGCGGTAGAGCGGCTGTTTGTGCCGCCGCATCAGTGCCGTGAACGCCGCCTGCCGGTCCGCCGCGGGCCCGGCGAGATGCGCGGCGACCAGCGCGGCGTCGTCATAGGCATCGAGATCGATGCTCGTGCGGCGCACGGTCCTGTCGGGGCGGGGCGGGATCAATGCGCGGGGGTCAGCGCCTGCACGACGACCCGGTCGAACGCCGCGGTCTGGTCGGCGCGCATCACGCCGCGCATTGCAAAGACATGCGCGAGCGTCGCCTTTTGCAGCGCGCCCATCGTCCGGTGCGACCGGTCGACCGCGGCGGCGACCGCGGGGCCATTGGCATGTTCGCGCTCGATCGCGGCAGCGAGACGGACATTGTCGGCGCGCAGCTCCGCTTCCAGGGCCGCGCGGCGGACCGCGAACTCGGCCTCGAGCCGGTCGAGCGCCGCCTCCTGCGGGGCGTCGAGCACCACGTCGCGGTGGAGCAGCGTGTGAAGTTCGGTGCCGTGCGCTGCGCCCGGCGCCCGGATCCAGCCGCCGATAAACACACCGGCGATCGCCGCGAGGAAGGCAAGGACGATCGTCGGTGCCGCACGCCGGACCACGGACGTCACTGCCCGAGCAGCAAGGTCGAGGGAGCAAGCGCGCCGTCGATTCCGATCGGGATCGACGCCTGCGCGGGCGCGCCATGGCCGATCGGTGCCGCCCCGCCGATCAATCCCAGCACCAGCGCGGTACCGACCGACCACCGCCCGACCAGGAGGCTGGTGTGCCGACTGCGCGCATTCTCCGCGATGCTCTCGAACACCGACGCCTCGACGCCATCGAGCGCGCGCGGCACCGGCATCGCCGCCAGCCGGGTCAGTCCTTCATCGACAGGATCCTGCATCGTCCGCTCCCTCTGCATCCAGACATACGCACCGCCGCGGGCGATCCCGCATGATTTTTGCCGGCTGGCGAGAATGGGTTGCCGCCGCCGTGCCGCCGTTAATGCTTGAAGCAGTGCGCGCGGTGCCATTGCAGGAAATGGGGGTGCGGCCGATCGGCTGTGCGAGCCGGCGCGGTGGCATAGCCACTCGCGTTGACGACCCCGCGGATCGTGTCGGGATCATTGGCCTGGCGCGATACGAGGATGGCGAGATCATCGGCGAGCGGCAACAGCCCGCGGTCGAACATCCAGTTCGCGGTGCCCGACAGCGCGAGCCCGTTGCTGACGATATCGGGGCCGTTCGCCTCGACCGGGCGGATATGCGCCGCCTCGACCTCGGCACGGCCGCCGCCGTTGATCAGCTTCAGCCCGGTGATCGCGCATCGTTCGTCATAGGCGCGCAGGACGGTGCGGCGGAATATCCGGTCGCGCACGATCCGAGACGTGAGGCTGGCGATGCGCGGACGATCGCCCTCGATCAGGAACGGGCTGCGCTCCTCGTGCCAATGGCCATCGTCCACCGTGTCGGCCACGTCATCGCCGGTGCGCGGCAGCAGCGGGGCATCGTCGTCGAGGCCGAGCGCGACGATCCGGTTGAAGTCGGCAGCGGAGATCGGGCGCACGGCGGATTGCGCGTGGCCGGATATCCGCCCCTGATCGTTGAGAACGCCGCGTTCGACCGGACCGTCAACTCCGGCAAAGGGCACGGGGGTTGCGAAGTCGAGATAGGAGCCGGGCTCGATCAGCGCGCGATACATTGCCGGCGCCGACGGATCGGGGATGATCCGCTCGACCTTGGCGACCGCGAAATAGCCGCGCGTGGCCGCGACCTTGCGGGGTTCGTAATAGAGAATCCAGTCGCCGATACTGGGCTGCGCACGGCTCAGATACTGGGCTGGGAACTGGTATCGTTCGGCCGGGCTGTCGTCGTAGATCGAGTCCGAGCGGTGAATGAAAACGCCAAAGGCCATTGCTGACCTTAGCGCATCACTTCAGATCCACCAGCCGTGACCGCGCCTACCTAGAGCGGAGGATCAGACGAACATTTCCATCTGGCGCGGCTTCGGCGCCACGATCGGGCGGAGTTCGGCGCGGTCGGACAGCGCGACCGGACGCCAGTCCTCGGCGATGATGAACGGGCGGATCTTGGCGACCGACACGGTCAGCCGCGCGACATCGGCAAGGTGGAGGCGGCGCCAGCGGCGGCTGGTCAAGATGCCGTTGACCGCCTTCACGCCGAGCCCGGGGACGCGGAGCAGCATCTCGCGCGGCGCACGATTGACGTCGACCGGGAAGCTGCCGCGGAACTTCAGCGCCCAGGCGAGTTTCGGATCGATGTCGAGCGGCAGCATGCCGGTCGCGTCGTCCGCCGCGGCGACGACCTCGTGCGGCTGGAATTCGTAGAAGCGCATCAGCCAGTCGGACTGATAGAGCCGGTGCTCGCGCATCAGCGGCGGGCGTTGCAGCGGCAGCACCGCACTGGCGTCGGGGATCGGGCTGAACGCCGAATAATAGACGCGGCGAAGACCGAACCGGTCGTACAGCGTCGAGGCCTTGCGGACGATGTCGCCATCGGTCGCGGCATCGGCGCCGACGATCATCTGCGTCGACTGGCCTGCGGGGGCGAAGCGCGGCGCGGACTTGTACTTGGCCTTGGCGTCCTTGCCGTCGACGATCGAGGCCTTGACCTCGCGCATTGCGGTCTCGATCCGGACGCCGTCCTTTTCTGGGGCGAGCCGCTTGAGCCCGCCTGCGGTGGGCAGCTCGACATTGATCGACAGGCGATCGGCATAGAGCCCCGCCTGATGGACGAGCTCGGGATCGGCGTCGGGGATCGTCTTGAGGTGGATATAGCCGCGGAAATGATGATCCCCGCGCAAGCTGCGCGCGACCTCGACCATCTGCTCCATCGTGTAGTTGGACGAGGCGATGATCCCCGAGGAGAGGAACAGCCCCTCGATATAGTTGCGCTTGTAGAAGGCGATCGTCAGGTCGACGACCTCCTTTGCGGTGAAGCGCGCGCGGCGGACGTTCGAGCTCTTGCGGTTGATGCAGTAATGGCAGTCGAAGATGCAGCTGTTGGTCAGCAGGATCTTGAGCAGCGAGATGCATCGACCATCGGGCGCATAGGCGTGGCAGATCCCCATGCCCTCGGTCGAGCCGAGCCCCTTGCCGTCCTTCGAATTGCGCTTGGCAGTGCCCGACGACGCGCAGGATGCGTCATACTTCGCGGCATCGGCCAGGATCTCGAGTTTCTCACGGGTGTCGAGCTGGGCCATACGTTCATCTTACGTTCCGCACAGATGCCTGTCGATTGATGCGGATCAACTGTCCGGGGATTATCCAAACAGGCCAGCGACGTAGCGGATGATGTCGACGAAGCTGCCGAGGCTGATCGGGAGGAGCATCAACGCGAGCGCATAGACGAGGAGCATGCGGCTGAGCGCCTTCTCATGGCGGAAGGCGGGCTTGCGCGGCGGGAGATCGTCCTTGCGCGGCCAGATCGTCGAGTCGTCGAGGAACATCCGACCATTATAGCGCGATTGCTCGCGTTTCGCAGCGGGTGACGCCTTTATGCCGCGACGAGGATGGTGGCGGCCTGAAGATCGACCGAGACGAGGCGACTCACCCCGGGTTCGATCATCGTCACGCCGAACAGCCGGTGCATGCGGCTCATCGTGACCGCATTGTGCGTGACGACGAGGTAGCGCGTGGCGGTGTCGCGCGCCATCCGGTCGAGCAGGTCGCAGAAGCGGTCGATATTGGCGTCGTCGAGCGGCGCGTCGACCTCGTCGAGCACGCAGATCGGCGCGGGATTGGTCAGGAACAGCGCGAAGATGAGTGCGACCGCGGTCAGCGCCTGCTCGCCGCCCGACAACAGCGTCAGCGACTGGAGCCGCTTGCCGGGGGGCTGGGCGAGGATCTCGAGCCCCGCCTCGAGCGGATCGTCCGAATCGACGAGCTCGAGATGCGCGCTGCCGCCATTGAACAGCGTTGCGAACAGCCGCTGGAAATGGCCGTTCACCGTCTCGAACGCCGCGAGCAACCGCTGTCGCCCCTCGCGGTTGAGCGTGCCGATCGAGCCGCGCAGCCGGTGGACCGCCTGACCCAGCTCGTCGCGGTCGGCCGCATTGCCGACCGCCTCGGTTTCGAGTGCGGCGAGCTCTTGGTCGGCGACGAGGTTGACCGCGCCGATCCGCTCGCGCTCGGCGGTCAGGCGGTCCTGTGCGCGGCTCTCGTCCGCAGGGGTGCGGACATCGGCGGCCGCGAAGTCGAGGCGTTCGGGCAGGACGGGGGCGGGGCAGGCGAAACGCTCGCCCGACAGCCGCCCTAGTTCGCGGCGCTGCTGCTCCTGTGTGTCGACACGGACGAGCGCGCCGGCGCGGTGCTCGCGTGCCTCGGCGAGCGCTTCGGCCGCGCGGCGATGCGCGTCGTCGGCGGTGCGAAGCGCGGCTTCGGCGGCGCGTTCGGCGGTCTGGAGCGTGTCGGCGTCCGCGCGCGCGGCGGCGTGCTCGGTATCGAGCGTGGCGATCGCGGCATCGAGGGTGGCGGGGCGGTCCGCGAGTGCCTCTGCATCGGCGGCGACGTCGCGGGCGCGGCGGTCCAAGGCGGTGATGCGGGTTGCCGCTTCGCCTGCGCGCGCACGCCAGCTGCGGATATCGGCCTGCGCGGCGGCGAGGCGTTCGCGCGTTTCGGCGCGCAGCCGGTCCTGTGCGGCGCGGTCGCTGCGCGCCTGTGCGACCGCGCCGCGGCGGGCCTCGGCGTCGCGGTGGAGCGTCGCGACCGCGTCGGCGCTGGCGCGGCCGTCGGGCAATGCCGCCACCGCGGCGTCGGCGGCGGCGAGGTCCGCCGCGGCATCGGCCTGTTCGGCATGGACGCGGTGGGCGCGCTGGTCGAGATCGGCACGCTGTCCGGCGCGGCGTTCGAGCGCGGCGGCGGCGCGATCCTCGTTGCGTTGCGCGTCACGGATGCGGGTCTCGGCGGCGGACAGGTGGGCGCGGGCGTCCTGGGCGGCTTGGCGGTGCGCGGCGATATGCTGGTCGATGGCGGTGCGCGCCGCGTCGTGCGTCGCGAGCGCGGCGGCGGCCGCCGGGCGCGCGGCCTCCAGCGCGTGCAGGCGATTGCGACGTTCAAGCCGCTCGGCGGCCGCGGCGCCGCTGCCCTGCGCGACGAAGCCGTCCCAGCGGCGCAACACGCCGTCGCGGGTGACGAGGCGCTGGCCGACCGCGAGCGGCTGGCCGTCGTCCTGGTCAGTGACGAAGACCTGCGCGAGCCGGCGCGCGAGGGAGGCGGGTGCGTCGACGTCGGCGGTAAGCGCGGTGGTGCCGGGCGGCGGCGCGGGATCGCCGGGCGCGGGCACAGCGCCGGCCCAGGCGGCGGGGTCGGTATCCAGATCGTCGCCGAGCGCGGCGGCGAGCGCGCGCTCCAGCCCCGGCATGGCGGTGACATGGTCGAGCAGCCGGTCGCGGCCGCTGCGCTGGGTCGCGCGGGTGAGCGCGGCGGCCTCGCTGTCGAGCGCGGCGAGTTCGGCGCGGGCGGTGGCGCGCGCAGTCTCGGCGGCATCGCGCAAACCACTTGCGGCGCGTTCGTCGCTATCGGCCTGCGCGAGCGCATGGCGGGCGGCGGCGGCGTCCTCCAGTGCGGCGAGACGCGCCTCGGCGGCTGTGGCGCGATCGGCCTCGAGCGGGGCGGAATCGCCGAGCGCGCGGTGCGCCGCCTCGATCTGCGCTGTGTCGCGTGCGGCGCGATCGGCGCGGGTGCGCGCGGCGGCGCGCGCGGCGGCGGCGACCCGCGCCTCGGCGACGTCGCTCGCATGGCGGGTCATCGCCTGCGCCAGCGCGACCTCGACGTCGCGCGCGGCGCGTTCGGCCTCGGCCTGCGCCGCATCGAGCGCGGGAAGCGCGGCGGTGGCGGTGGCGATCGCGGCATCGAGCGCGGCGATCTCGGTCGCGAGGCGGGCGAGCGCGTCGGCGGCGTCGCTGGCGAGGCTGCCCTCGCGCAGCCGGTCCTCGGCGATACGGCGGCGCGAGTCGGCGAGATCGGCGAGGCGGCGGTCGAGCGCGGTGCGTTCGGTCCGCAGGCCGGCCAGCCTATGGCCGGTGTCGGCGGCATGGTCGCGCGCGGCGAGCGCGGCGGCGCGAGCGGTGGCGACCGCGGCGGCGTCGTCGTGCTGCGCCTTCGCCGCAAGGGATTCGGCGGCGGCGGCGGCGGCCACCCGCGCCTCGGCCTGCGCGGCGTCGGCGGTCGCCGACTCGGCGGCGGCAGCGGCGTCGCGCCAGCGTGCGAAGATCGTCCGTGCCTCCGCGACGCGGATCTGGTTCGACAGCAGGCGATAGCGTTCGGCGGCGCGCGCCTGGCGTCTGAGCGCGGCGGCTCGTGCGTCCTGGTCGGCGATGACGGCGTCGAGCCGGGCCAGATTGGCCTCGGTCGCACGTAGCCGCGCCTCGGCATCCTTGCGGCGGACATGGAGCCCGGCGATCCCGGCGGCATCCTCGAGCATCGCGCGGCGGTCGGCGGGCTTGGCGGCGATGACCGCGCCGATCCGGCCCTGGCTGACCAGCGCGGGGCTATGCGCCCCGGTCGCTGCGTCGGCGAAGAGCAGCCCGACATCCTTCGCGCGGACGTCGCGGCCGTCGATCCGGTAGGCAGACCCTGCGCCGCGTTCGATCCGGCGGACGATCTCGCGTTCGTCGGCGCCGTCGGGGCCGGCGATCTCGGCGAGGATCGACACTTCGGCGAAATCGCGCGCGGGGCGGGTCGCGGTCCCCGCAAAGATCACGTCGTCCATGCCGGCACCGCGCAGCGACTTGGCGCTGGCCTCGCCCATCGTCCAGCGCAGCGCCTCGAGCAGGTTCGACTTGCCGCAGCCATTGGGGCCGACCACGCCGGTTAGCCCGGATTCGATCACCAGGTCGGCGGGTTCGACGAAGCTCTTGAACCCGGTGATGCGGAGGCGTTTGATCTGCATGGCGCGCGCTCTCCCTTCACGATTGGCGAGCGTAGCGCGCTCCTGCTCTCCCGCGAAGGCGGCAGCCCGGATTGGGTCCCCGCCTTCGCAGGGACACACTCCGAACTGCCGAATGCCCGCCGGAGGGGATGCGGCTTACGCGCCGGCGGCCTTCAGCGCCTTTTCCATCTCGCTCCACGACAGCACGTTTTCCATCTTCTTGCCGTTCAGCAGGAAGGTCGGCGTGCCAGTGACGGTGCCCGACTGCATCGCGTTTTCGGTCGGCTTGGCCATGATCTCGAGCTGCTTCTGGTCAGCGAGGCAGGCGCGCGCCTTGGCCTCGGGGATGCCGCGCTGCTTGACGAAGTCGATCGCCCCCATGTGCTCGGCGAGCTTGGTCGCGACCGCGGTCGGGGCGAGATTGGCAAGGCTCTGCTGCATCGCCGGGGGCATCGTCTGGAGCTTGTCGAGGAACGCGTTCTGGTTCTGGTACATCTGTTCGAGGATCGGGAAGAACGGCGCGGTCCCGCCGCACTGGCCGAGCAGCGTCAGCGCGACGTCGGGCGCGCCGTGGACCAGGAAGTCGCGGAATTCGAAGCTGACCTTGCCGGTCGAGACGTAATTGTCGGTCAGCGGCTTGAACGCCTCGCGGCCGAACGCGCCGCAGGTCGGGCAGGAGCGCGCGCCATATTCGACCAGCTTGATCGGGGCATTGGGGTTGCCCATCAGATAGCCCTCGTCGGTCTTGACGACGGTCTCGGTCCAGTTCTGGCCGGCGGGGGCGGTCGCCGCGGCGACGGGTGCTGCGGCCTGGGTGGTGTTCGACGAATCGCCCCCCGAACAGGCAGCGAGCGCGAGCGGCAGGACGGCGATGGCAGTGACGAACTTCATGCGGGATACTCCAACGAAATTAGCGGGCGCCGGCAGTGCGCAGCGCGGGTTCGAGCTGGGTCCAGCCGCCATGCGGCATGACCTTGCCGTTGATGAAGAAGGACGGCGTCGAATCGACCTCGGGCGGTGCCGCCGCGGTGATGGCGAGGATCCGGTCGATCTCCGCCGTATCCGCGAAGCACGCGTCGATCGCGGCGGCAGACAGCCCGCGCGCCTTGACCAGATCGGTCAGCCCCGCGCCATCGGCATAGGCCTTGAGCTGCGCCGGCCGCGGATAGAGGTTGATGCGCGCGGCATTGACCTGCTGGAACTCGATCCCCTTCTCGAGCCAGGCGGGCTGCGCCGCGAAGATCGCCGCCGATGTTGGGAAGAACCCGCGCGGCCCGGTGCAGCGCGCGAGCACCGCCGCAGCGAGATCGAGCCGGTCACGGATCATGTGCCGGAATTCGAGGCTGGTCGATCCCGACGCGATCATCTTGCCCTTCAGCACCGCCTGCGACTGGGTCGAGAAATCGGCACAGTGCGAGCAGGTGTAGCTGGCATATTCGACGAGCTTGACCCGGGCTGCGGGGCTGCCGAGCACATAGGTGCCGCTCGCCGTCCGGGTGACGGGCACGGGCTTCGGGGCGGGCGCAGCCGCGGTGAGCAGCGCGAAACCGAACAACGCAAAGAACAGACGCATTCAGCTGATCCTGGGAAGGCCGCTCGTCGAGGCGACGCCGGCGGCGAGGGATTCGAGAACCGCACGCAGTTCGGGATCGGCGATGCCCTTCAGGCTCAGACCGAGATCGGCGGGAACAGTGCGGAGCGGGGGCGGCGCCGCCTTGACGCGTGGCTTGGCGACCTCGCCCTGGCGGATGGTGATGCGCGCGACCGCGGCGTAGCCGAAGAAGCGGTTCACGCGCTCGGTGATCTCGGGAATGACGTGCTGCATCATCGGCGCATGCGCGCCGCGCACGGTCAGGGTCAGGACGCCATCCTGTTTCTGTCCCATCGGGAAGCGGATCGATTCGGGCGTGCTGACGCCGGAAAAGCGCTCGCCGACGATCTCGGGCCAGCGGCTGACGACCGAGGACTGGATGAAGCCGAAGCGCCGGAACGCCGCGCCGCCGATCGCGGGGAGCAGCTCGGCGACGGCGCGCGACCGGTTGGCGCGCGGCGCATCGGCGTCGACTTTGGGTTTGCGGGCAGCAGCTTTGCGGACGGCGGTCTTGCGCGCGGGCGGAACGTCCGTCGTGCTGGCCGCGGTCGCGGACTTTTGTTCGGTGGTGATACCGGGCGGGTTGCTCATCGCGCCACCCATGCCATAGGCGGCGCGTGAACGCCAAGCGCTCTTCGGTCCCCGTGGCCCTGCTCGACTGGTATGACGCGCATCGTCGCGTGCTGCCGTGGCGCGCCCGGCCGGGCGAGACGGTCGATCCCTATCGCGTCTGGCTGTCGGAGGTGATGCTGCAGCAGACCACGGTCGCCGCGGTCACCCCGCGCTTCCTCGCCTGGACCGCGCGCTGGCCCGATTTTGCGAGCCTCGCCGCGGCGGACGATGCCGATGTGATGGCCGCCTGGGCGGGGCTCGGCTATTATGCCCGCGCGCGCAACCTGGTGAAGGCGGCGAAGGCGGTCGTCGCGGAGCATGATGGCGTGTTTCCGCGGACCGAGGCCGAGCTGCGGACGCTCCCCGGGCTCGGCGCCTATACCGCGGCGGCGGTGGCGGCGATCGCGTTCGGCGAGCGCGCGGTGGTGGTCGATGCCAATGTCGAGCGCGTCGTCGCGCGGCTGTTCGCGATCACGACGCCGCTCCCCGCCGCGCGTCCGGCGATCCGCGCGGCCGCGGACACGATCACGCCCGACATGCGAGCGGGCGATTTCGCGCAGGCGATGATGGATCTGGGATCCTCGATCTGCACGACGCGCAACCCCAAATGCCTGCTGTGCCCGCTCCGCCCCGACTGCGACGGCTTTGCGCAAGGCGAGCCCGAACGGCTGCCGGTCAAGGCAAAGAAAGCCGCCAAGCCGCAGCGTCACGGGACGATCTTCTGGCTCGAGCGCGACGGACAGGTGTTGCTGGTGCGCCGCCCCGACACCGGGCTGCTCGGCGGCATGCGCGCGCTGCCGACCGGGCCCTGGACCGACCAGCCGCCGGGGTTCGAGGCCGCACCGGCACAGGCCGACTGGCAGATGCTCGACGACCGCGTCACGCATGGCTTCACGCATTTCGACCTCGAACTCGGTCTTGCGGTGGCGCGGGTGGAGGCGCATCAACCCGGCGAATGGTGGCCCGTCGAGACCCTGGATACCGCCGGGCTGCCGACTGTTTTCGCCAAGGCCGCCCAGGCTATACGGGCGCGATAGGGAGGCCTGCATGACGCGTGCACACTGGATTTCGACCGGCGTGATTGCCGCACTGGCGGCGACCGCCGCCCTGGGGCAGGCGCAGCGACAGGCCGCCCCCGGCCCTATCGCCGTCACCGAACGCGCGGGCGATCCCGCACGCGCCATCTTGCCGAGCGTCGAACGGCTGTTCGACGGCTATGTCCGCGACAACAAGATGCCCGGTATCGTCGGCGCGTTCGGGCTGGGCGACCGGCCGACCCTGTTCCTGGCGAGCGGCAAAATCGGCGACGAGCCGGGGCGGCCGTTCGCCGATGCCGATTCGCTGTGGCGGGTCTATTCGATGACCAAGCCGATCACCGGGATGGCGGCGATGATGCTGGTCGAGGACGGTCGGCTGAACCTCGACGATCCGCTGAGCAAATACATCCCCGCGTTCAAGACGATGACGGTCGCGACCAGCCCCGACACGTCGCTGGCGACGCGGCCCGCGAAGACGCCGATCACGATCCGCATGCTGCTGACGCATACTGCGGGGCTCGGCTACAGCATCAATGTGAAGGGCCCGCTGCTCAAGGAATATGAGCAGCGCGGCGTGCTGCCGATGTCGGTCAATGCGCAGATGGAAACGCAGATGGCCAAGGTGCGCCCGACCTCGCTCGAGGGCTTCGCGAACCGCGCAGCGACGCTGCCGCTGGTCGCCGAGCCGGGCACCAAATGGAGCTATTCGATCGGGCTCGACGTGATGGGCCGGGTGATCGAAGTGGCGAGCGGGATGTCGTTCGAGCGGTTCCTGCAGACGCGGATGTTCGCGCCGCTCAAGATGACTTCGACCTTCTTCATGGTGCCACAGGACCAAGTGAAGCGGCTGGCGACCAACTATGCGTTCGTCGGCGACAACCGCACCCCGCTCGACCCCGCGGCGACGTCGGTGTTCGCCGAGCGGCCGAGCTTTCCCTATGGCGGCGCGGGGCTGGTGATGTCGGCGCGCGATTATGACCGGTTCCTGCACATGCTGCAGGATGGCGGGACGCTGGGCGGGGTGCGGGTGATGAAGCCCGAGACGGTCGCGCTCGGCATGTCGAACCTGATGCCCAAGGGGGTGTCGTTCGGCGGGATCGGCACCGGCACCGGTGCGGCGGCTGCCGGCAACGCGATGGGGTTCGGCGCGGGTGGGTCGGTCTATCTGGCCGACGTGCCGGGCGGCGCGTCGAAGGGCACCTATGGCTGGGGCGGCGCGGCGGGGACGTTTGCCTGGGTCGACCCGGTCCGTCATGTCCGGAGCACGGTGATGGTCAATTATTTCCCCGGCGAGAAATGGCCGCTGCGGAAAGAGGTGGTCGGCGCGCTGGTCGCCGATGTCGCGCGACGCGGATCCGCGGGGGGCGTGCGCCGATGAGCTTGACCGCGGATCTCATGCCCGATGTCGCACCGGGTTTTACCGGCGGGATGCTCGACCGTGCCGACGCACTGCGCCACGATGCGGACGCGCTGGCGGCGGCGCAGGGCGACTGGCGGGCGCGGCTGCTCGCGCTCGACGGTCTGTTGCCGGGGGTGACCGATGAGGGGCGGCTGGCCTGGACGTCGATGGCCGACCTGCCCGACGATGCCGAACCGATCCTGCTCGGGCTCGACGAGAGCGGGCGGCCGCATTTCACCGCGCTGCTGGCGGGCATGGGGGTCGACAACGCCCCGGCGATGCGCTCGCCCGCGCTGATGGCGGTGCTGGGCAGCCTCGCGCCGGGCGAGGCGGCGACCTATGCCGCGGCGCGCAGCGTGCTCGACTGGCATGTCCGGCACCGCTTCTGCGCGAAATGCGGGACCGCGACGGCGATGTTCCGCGCGGGCTGGGCACGCAAATGCCCCAATTGCGCGACCGAGCATTTCCCGCGCGTCGATCCCGTCGTCATCATGATCGCCGAGCATGACGGGCGCGCGCTGCTCGGCCGCGGCAAGGGCTGGCCGCCGGGGCGCTATTCGGCGCTGGCGGGGTTTCTCGAGCCCGGCGAATCGATCGAGGAGGCGGTCGCGCGCGAGATCGCCGAGGAATCGGGCGTGCGCGTCGGCCGGGTGCGCTATGTCGCGAGCCAGCCCTGGCCCTTTCCCTCGTCGCTGATGATCGCGTGCGTCGCGGAGGCGGTGGACGACGCGATCACGCTCGACGTGAACGAGCTGGAGGATGCGATGTGGGTACCGCGCGAGATGGTGCGCGCGGTGCTGCGCGGCGAGGAGGGGCCGTTCCTGCCGCCGCCGCCCTATGCGATCGCGCACACCCTGCTGACCGTCTGGGCGAAGGGGTGACTCAGCCGCGTGTGCGCGCCTGGCGGTAGGTGCCGAGCACGCGGAGCCATTTCGAATGGAAGCCGAGTTCCTCGAGCGCGTGGTCGAGATTGGCGTCGCCTGGCTTGCCGACCACATCGGCGTAGAATTCGGTCGCGGCAAAGCTGCCGTTGCGCTGATAGCTTTCCAGCTTGGTCATGTTGACGCCGTTGGTCGCGAAGCCGCCCATCGCCTTGTAGAGCGCGGCGGGGACATTGCGGACCTCGAAGATCAGCGTCGTCATCCAGTCGCCGCCCGCCGGGTCCTGCGCCGCCGGTGGCTTGCCGCCGCGCGCGAGCGTGACGAAGCGGGTCGTGTTGTGATCGGCATCGGCAATGTCGGTCGCAAGCAGATCGAGCCCGTACAGCGCGGCGGCGGCGGGCGGCGCGAGCGCGGAGATCGTCGGGTCGGCAAGTTCGGCGACCTTGGCCGCGGCGCCCGCGGTATCGGGATAGCTGACCGGCTCGATCCCGTGCGCCTTGAGCCAGTGGCGACACTGGCCGAGCGCCTGCGGATGGCTCATCGCCTGGCGAATGGCGTCGCGCGGTCCGATCCCCATCAACGCGTGGCGGATCGGCAGGAAATGCTCGCCGGTGATTACCAGTCCCGATTCCGGCAGCAGGAAATGGATATCGGCGACGCGACCGTGGAGCGAATTCTCGATCGGGATGATCGCACAGTCGGCGCGGCCGTCCTTCACCGCGTCGATCGCATCGGCGAAGTCGAAACAGGGCAGCGGCAGGCCGTCCGGAAACGCCTCGGTCGCCGCGACATGGCTGTTCGCGCCGGGCGCACCCTGAAACGCGACCGCGCGCGCGGGCTCCGCCATCGCGGCTTGGGTCATCTGCGCGACGATCGGACGGGCGGGGGCGGCGAAGTTTTCCATCGCCACGGCGCGTAGACAGCGGGCCGGATGCAATCAAGGGCGCGCGGCGCCCGCGCAAGACGGGGCGCAGCGTTTGCTTGCGGTGTCGGTCAGGCTTTTCTATGGCTGTCCTAAATCAAATAGGGGTGGGTGCGCTTTATGGACGACAGGACCAATACGATCGCCGGCTGGGTGCTCGCAGGTTGTGGTGCGGCGCTTGGGCTGTCGATCGTGGGGGGCATGTTGTTCCACGGCGAGCGCCCCGAGAAGATGGGCTATGCGATCGAGGGCGTCGTCGAGGAGGGTGCCGGCGGTGGCGCTGCCGAGGTGGCGATCGCGTCGCTGCTGCCGACGGCCGATGCCGCCAAGGGCGCCGAGGTCTTCAAGAAGTGCGCCGCGTGCCACACGATCAACCAGGGCGGCGCGAACGGGATCGGTCCGAACCTGTATGCGACGCTGGGCGAAGGGATCGCGCAGGGCAAGGGCGGCTATGCCTTTACCGACGCGCTGAAGGGCGTCGGCGGCAAGTGGGACTTCGACAAGATGAACGCGTGGCTGACCAGCCCGCGCAAGTTCGCGCCGGGCACCAAGATGACCTTTGCGGGATTGGGCAGTGCCGAGGACCGCGCGAACGTGATCCTGTATCTCAACCAGCAGGGGTCGAACCTGCCCTTGCCGGCAGCGCCTGCCGCCGGTGCAGAACCCGCCGCTGCTGGAGATCAGCCTGCGACCGCCAACGCTGCCGAGGCTGCGGTCGAGAACGGCGGCGATACCGCCGATATCGCGAACACCGGCACGGCCGCGTCGGGTGCGCCATCGGTCGATCCGGAAGCTGCACGCAAGGGTGCGCGGACGGAGCAGTAATTGCGGCTCCCTCTCCTCGGTGAGGAGAGGGGCTGTTGCGGGGTGTGCGCTGTTTGGCAGCCCCTCACCCCGGCCCTCTCCCCCGAGGGGAGAGGGGGCAGAAGATCAGGCTTCTGCGGCTTCGGCCGCGGCACGCTCGCGGTAGAAGGACTGGACCGCGGCCCAGGCTTCGTCGGCAGTCTCGACATAGCGGAAGATCGACAGGTCCTTTTCGCTGACCACGCCTTCCTCGACCAGCGCGTCGAAGTTCACCACGCGCTCCCAGAACTGGCGACCGAACAGCAGCACGGGGATCGGCTGGATCTTGCCCGTCTGGATCAGCGTCAGCAGTTCGAACAGCTCGTCGAACGTGCCGAACCCGCCCGGGAATGCGGCGAGCGCGCGGGCGTGCAGCAGGAAGTGCATTTTCCGGAGCGCGAAATAGTGGAACTGCACCGACAGCGACGGGGTAACGTACGGGTTGGGGGCCTGCTCATGCGGCAGGACGATGTTCAGCCCGATCGACTCGGCCCCGACATCGGTCGCACCGCGGTTCGCCGCTTCCATGATCGACGGACCGCCGCCCGAACACACCACGAACTGACGCCAGCCGCGCTCGTCGCGGGGCAGGACGCTGACCTTGGCGGCGAGCTCGCGCGCGACGTCGTAATATTTCGACTTCTCGACCAGCCGCTCGGCGATCTTCTTCGACTTTTCGTCGCTGGCGAGTTCGAGCAGCGCCTGTGCCTTGGCGGGCTCGGGGATGCGCGCCGAGCCGTAGAAGACGAAGGTCGAGGCGATCTTCGCTTCCTCGAGCACCAGTTCGGTCTTGAGCAGCTCGAGCTGGAACCGCACCGGGCGGAGATCTTCGCGGAGCAGGAAGTCCATGTCCTGGAAGGCGAGCCGGTAATGCGGATGCTGGGTCTGCGGCGTGGAAACGATCTCGCGGGCGGTTTCAGCGTCCTGGCTGGCGTTCGCGAAAACGCGTGAGGGAATGCGGGTATCTGTCATTTCGGCGGATTTAGTCGAAAGCCGTGCGCAGGGCTAGACCGGTGTACTAGCGGCAGAAATTCGCGCGATCGTCCTCGAGATGGAGGTGATTGCGGTGCGCGGCGTTATAATCGGGGCTGAGCACCGTCCCGAACCGCTTGCAGGCCGAGGCGCGGATCGTCTGGAGGAATTGGCGAACCTGCGGGTCGGGCGACGACCAGTCGTTCAGGATGCTGATCCGTCGTCCGTCCTTCAGCACGAACCCGCCGATATCGACCGCGTTGGCGACCGCATGGCCCGAGCGGCGGCTCGCGTTGCGAGCCGAACCGACCACGTTGCGGCATGCATAGCTGCCCATGCTGTCGATCCGCGCGAGTTCGCTGCCGAGCATCTGATAGGCGGCGGGGGCGACCGCGTTGCGCGTCCAGCCGATCAGCGCGCGCGCCGCGCCGCAGCGGACCGCGGTGAGGTTGGCGACGGGCACGCCGATATCGACCAGCTTGACCGTGCCTGCGAGACCGCAGCCGGGGCCGGTTTCGCGGTCGGGCAGGAGCTGGAACGAGACGTGGAGCTGGCGCAGGTCGGCGAGGCATTGCGCGGTCTCGCGATTGCTCGGAACCGAGAGGTTGGGGCGGGTCTGTTGCGGCGCGGCGGGGCGATCGGCGCGGCCGCAGGCGGCGAGCGCGAGAATGGGCGCGAGCGCGAGCAGGACAGGGTAAAGGACGCGGTACATGGGGCCATCATCCCCGCGTGGCACCGGCTTGTCACGCGTCGCGGGGCGGCGTTGCGGCGAGTCGAGGCGTGGGCAGCGTAACGGGAGCGCATGCGCGGACATGGTTGACTCGCCGCGCCACGTCGTTAGGGCCGGCGACGGGCCACGCGGTCCCAACGCCGCGCGTGCTCTCTGTGAGGAGAGATACATGACTGATACGACCTACGCCACCGCCACAGGTGCGCCTGTGCTGCCTGCAACCAAGCCGGCACGCCCCTTTTTCTCCAGCGGTCCCTGCGCGAAGCCTCCGGGCTGGTCCGCGGACAAGCTCGCCACCGATTCGCTCGGCCGCTCGCATCGCTCGAAGATTGGCAAGACCCGCCTCCAGTACAGCATCGACCTGATGCGCGAACTGCTGAAGCTTCCCGATACGCACCGCATCGGCATCGTCCCCGGCTCCGACACCGGCGCGTACGAGATGGCGATGTGGACGATGCTGGGCGCCAAGCCCGTCACCGCGCTCGCCTGGGAAAGCTTCGGCGAGGGCTGGGTGACCGATGCGGTCAAGCAGCTCAAGATCGACCCGACCGTGGTGCGCGCCGATTACGGCCAGCTGCCCGATCTGGACTCGGTCGACTGGTCGAACGACGTGCTGTTCACCTGGAACGGCACCACCAGCGGTGTGCGCGTGCCGAACGCGGACTGGATCCCCGACGACCGCGAAGGCCTGTCGTTCGCCGATGCGACGTCGGGCGTGTTCGCCTATGACATCGACTGGACCAAGATCGATGTCGCGACCTTCTCATGGCAGAAAGTGCTCGGCGGCGAGGGCGCACACGGCGTGCTGATCCTCGGCCCGCGCGCGGTCGAGCGGCTCGAGAGCTACACCCCCGCCTGGCCGTTGCCGAAGGTGTTCCGCCTCGTCTCCAAGGGCAAGCTCGCCGAGGGCGTGTTCAAGGGCGAGACGATCAACACGCCGTCGATGCTGGCGGTCGAGGACGCGATCTTCAGCCTCGAATGGGCGAAGTCGCTGGGTGAGGACGGGCTGATCGCGCGGTCCGACGCGAATGCCGCGGCTCTGGACACGATCGTGGCGGAGCGCGACTGGCTTGGCCATCTTGCCGCCGATCCGGCGACGCGGTCGCGCACCAGCGTCTGCCTGACGGTCGAGGGTGCGGACGAGGCGATGATCAAGGCGATGGCGTCGGCGCTCGAAAAGGCCGGTGCTGCGTATGACGTCGCGGGCTACCGCGACGCACCGCCGGGCCTCCGCATCTGGTGCGGCGCGACCGTCGACACCGCCGATATTGTGGCGCTCGGGCCCTGGCTCGACTGGGCCTACGCGACCGCCAAGGCTGCCTAAAACTCGCTACTGCCGCCCTTTTTCCCACCGCCCTTTTCCGTCATCCCGGCGAACGCCGGGACCCATGGACACGGAGCATCCGCTCACTAAGCGGACCGCAACCATGGGCCCCGGCGTCCGCCGGGGTGACGGGACAGGGTGAGGACGGACTTTCAAAACCGAGCGCGCACCTCCGTTCCCCCGACATTCCCAGGAGCAATCCCATGCCAAAAGTCCTCATTTCCGACAAAATGGATCCCCGCGCCGCCCAGATCTTCCGCGAGCGCGGCGTCGAGGTCGACGAGATCACCGGCAAGACGCCCGCCGAACTGATGGCGATGATCGGCGAGTATGACGGTCTCGCGATCCGCAGCTCGACCAAGGTCACCAAGGAGATCCTCGAGCACGCGACCAACCTCAAGGTCGTCGGCCGCGCGGGCATCGGCGTCGATAATGTCGACATCCCCGCCGCCTCGGCGAAGGGCGTGGTCGTGATGAACACGCCGTTCGGCAACTCGATCACCACCGCCGAGCATGCGATCGCGCTGATGTTCGCGCTCGCCCGCCAGCTGCCCGAGGCCGACGCCTCGACCCAGGCGGGCAAGTGGGAGAAGAACCGCTTCATGGGTGTCGAGCTGACGTCGAAGACGCTCGGCCTGATCGGCGCGGGCAATATCGGCTCGATCGTCGCCGACCGTGCGCGCGGGCTCAAGATGAAGGTCGTCGCATTCGATCCGTTCCTGACGCCCGAGCGCGCGATCGAGATCGGCGTCGAGAAGGTCACGCTCGACGAGCTGCTCGCACGTGCCGATTTCATCACGCTGCACACGCCGCTGACCGATCAGACGCGCAACATCCTCTCGGCCGAGGCGCTCGCCAAGACCAAGAAGGGCGTGCGGATCATCAACTGCGCGCGCGGTGGCCTGATCGACGAGGTTGCGCTGAAGGCGGCGCTCGATTCGGGCCAGGTCGGCGGCGCCGCGCTCGACGTGTTCGTCGAGGAGCCCGCCAAGGCGTCGCCGCTGTTCAACACGCCGAACTTCATCAGCACGCCGCATCTTGGCGCGTCGACGACCGAGGCGCAGGTCAATGTCGCGATCCAGGTCGCCGAGCAGATGGCCGATTTCCTGATGTCGGGCGGCGTCACCAACGCGCTCAACATGCCGTCGCTGTCGGCGGAGGAAGCGCCGAAGCTGAAGCCGTACATGGCGCTGGCGGAAAAGCTCGGCGCGCTGGTCGGGCAGCTGACGCATGGCGCGGTGACGCGTATCTCGGTGCACACCGAGGGCGCGGCGGCCGAGCTGAACCCCAAGCCGATCACCAGCGCGGTGCTGGCGGGCTATCTCCAGACGCAGACCGCCACCGTCAACATGGTCAATGCGCCCGTGCTGGCGCGCGAACGCGGGCTCGAGGTGCGTGAGGTGCGGACCGAGCGCGAGGCGGATTACCACACGCTGCTGCGCGTCTCGGTCAGGACCGAGGATGGCGAGCGCTCGGTCGCGGGCACGCTGTTCGGCGATTCGGCGCCGCGTCTGGTCGAGCTGCTCGGCATCAAGATCGAGGCGGATCTGGCGGGGCCGATGCTCTATGTCGTCAACGAGGATGCGCCGGGGTTCATCGGCCGTCTCGGGACGGCGCTGGGCGAGGCAGGGGTCAATATCGGCACCTTCCATCTCGGCCGCCGCCAGGCGGGCGGCGAGGCCGTGCTGCTGCTGTCGGTCGATGAGGCGGTGACGCCGGAGCTGCTGACCAAGGTGCGCGCGCTGCCGGGGGTTAAGACCGCGATGGGTCTCAACTTCTAAGGCTCGCGAACGGGGGGCGAAGTGGTTAGAGGCACGCGCATGACTGCTTTGCTTCCCGAAGGTTTTCGAGACCGCCTGCCCCCCTTCGCCGATTCGGCAGCCGCGCTCGAGGCGCGTGTGCTCGAGGCTGCACGCCTGCATGGCTATGAGCGCGTCGATCCGCCGCTGGCCGAATTTGCCGACGGCCTTGAAATGCGACTGAAGGCGGGCGGGCTGCACGATGCGGTGCGGTTCGTCGATCCGGTGTCGCAGCGTACGCTCGCGATCCGGCCCGACATCACCGCGCAGGTCGCGCGGATCGCGGCCACGCGGATGGGGCATCACCCGCGGCCGGTGCGGCTGAGCTATGCCGGCTCGGTGCTCAAGCTGCGCGCGTCGCAGCTCGCGCCCGCGCGCGAGACGCGGCAGATCGGCTGCGAGCTGATCGGGCTCGATTCGGTCGCCGCCGCGCAGGAGGTCGTTGCGGTCGCGGTCGACATGCTCGGTGCGGCGGAGGTCCGCGGCGCGTCGATCGACTTCACGCTGCCCGATCTGGTGTCGACGCTCGCGGCGGGTCCGCTGCCGGTTGCGCCCGACCAGGTCGCGACGCTGCGCGACCGGCTCGACGCGAAGGATGCCGGCGCGGTCGCCGCGCTCGCGCCCGCCTATCTGCCGCTGATCGAGGCGGCGGGGCCGTTCGAACCGGCGATGGAGCGGCTGCGGATGTTCGATACGACGGGCGCGCTCGCGTCGCGGCTCGACGCGCTCACGCGGATCGCCACGGCGCTCGATGGCCGCGTCGCCCTGACGCTCGACCCGACCGAGCGGCACGGGTTCGAATATCAGACCTGGCTCGGCTTCTCGCTGTTCGCGGATGGCAGCGCGCGCGAGGTCGGGCGTGGCGGCACCTATACCGTGGTGCATGAGAGCGGTGCCGAGGAAGCGGCAACGGGCTTCTCGCTGTTTGCCGACCCGCTGGTCGACCGGGTCGTCAGCGTCGATCGTCGCCGCCTGTTCCTGCCGCTGGGTACGCCGGCGGCCGACGGTGCGGCGATGCGGGCGCAGGGCTGGGTCACGGTCGCCGCGCTCGACGCGGGCGATACCCCCGAAGCGCAGGTCTGCACGCATCTTTGGGTGGCGGATGCGCCCCGCGCGCTGTAGGCGCTGCGGGTAATTCTCAGGAGATAGAGTTTGGCCAACGTAGCAGTCATCGGCGCGCAATGGGGCGACGAAGGCAAGGGCAAGATCGTCGACTGGCTCGCCGAGCGGGCCGACATGGTCGTGCGGTTCCAGGGTGGCCACAATGCCGGCCACACGCTCGTCGTCGGCGAGAATGTGTACAAGCTGTCGCTGCTGCCGTCGGGCATCGTCCGCGGCACGCCGTCGTTCATCGGCAACGGCGTGGTGCTCGATCCCTGGGCGCTCAAGGACGAGATCGCGCGGCTCGGCGCACAGGGTGTCGTCGCGACGCCCGAGACGCTGCGCATCGCCGATACCTGCGCGCTGATCCTGCCGTTCCACCGCGATCTCGATGGTCTGCGCGAGGATGCGAGCGGCGCGGGCAAGATCGGCACGACACGTCGTGGCATCGGTCCGGCCTATGAGGACAAGGTCGGTCGCCGTGCGATCCGCGTGTGCGACCTGGCGCATCTCGACGATCTGGGGCCGCAGCTCGACCGTCTGACCGCGCATCACGACGCGCTGCGCGCCGGGTTCGGCGAGCCGCCGATCGACCGTGCGGCGCTGATCGCCGAGCTGCGCGAGATTGCCGGCTTCGTCCTGCCGTTCGCCAAGCCCGTGTGGCGCGACCTGAACGCGGCGCGCTCGGCCGGCAAGCGGATCCTGTTCGAGGGTGCGCAGGGCGTGCTGCTGGACGTCGATCACGGCACCTATCCGTTCGTCACCTCGTCGAACACGATTGCAGGCGCTGCGGCGGGCGGTTCGGGTCTCGGGCCAAGTGCAGTCGGGTTCGTGCTCGGGATCGCCAAGGCGTACACGACGCGGGTCGGGTCGGGGCCGTTCCCGACCGAGCTCGAGAACGAGACCGGCGAGCGGCTCGGTGTGCGCGGGCATGAGTTCGGGACGGTGACGGGGCGCAAGCGTCGCTGCGGCTGGTTCGACGCGGTGCTGGTGCGCCAGTCGGCGGCGGTCGGCGGCATCACCGGGATCGCCCTGACCAAGATCGACGTGCTCGACGGGTTCGAGACCGTGTCGATCTGCACCGGCTATCGTCTGCGCGGCGAGACGCTCGATTATTTCCCGGCGCATGCCGCCGATCAGGCCCTCGTTGAGCCGATCTACGAGACGATGGAAGGCTGGCAGGAAACGACTGCCGGTGCGCGCAGCTGGGCCGATCTGCCGGCGCAGGCGATCAAGTATATCCGGCGTATCGAGGAGCTGATCCGCTGCCCGGTGGCGCTGGTCTCGACCAGCCCGGAGCGGGCGGACACGATCCTGGTACGGGATCCGTTCTCGGACTGATGCGACGATCGCTGACATGAAAAAGGCCGGGCGATTGCCCGGCCTTTTTTGGATCAGCCCGTGTGGCTCAGCGTGGCGGCGTGCCGCCCACGGTCCCGCCGGTCGTTGCCGAACCGCCCATGGTGCCGCCCATGGTACCACCTGCGGCCGTGCCGCCCATCGTTCCACCCATGGTGCCCGGGCCGGTGCTGCCGGTCGACATCGAACCGGAGGTCGTGCCGGTCGTGGTGCCGGTGCCGGTCACCGTATCGGGACCCGTGGTCGTACCGGTCGTCGTACCCGTCGTGCCGCGCGTGCGGCTACGGGCGCGGGTGCCGCGCTGGGTGCGGGTCTGGGTCGCGGAATCGGTCGCCGTGGTGCCCGACTGCGTCGTCGGTCCCGTGGACATGCCGCCCATCGCGCCACCGGTGGTGCCGCTACCCATGGTACCGCCCATGGTACCACCAGTCGTGCCGCCGCCCATCGTGCCGCCCATAGTGCCACCTGCGGTACCGCCGGTGGTCTGGGCCATGGCGGCGGCCGGAAGGATCAGGGCTGCCGCTGCGATCGAGGTCAGAATACGCATGTTTCTCTCCTATCGTGTTGGAGACACAGCGTTCCGGTTCGACTTATGTTCCAGGGTCAGCCGCATTGGCCGCGGTGGAGCAGCGCCTGATCGGCAAGGACGAGTGCGACCATCGCCTCGACCACGGGCACGCCCCGGATGCCCACGCAGGGGTCGTGGCGGCCCTTGGTGGCGATCGTTGCGGCCTCGCCGGTCGGGCTGATCGTCTCGACGGGCGTGAGGATCGAGCTGGTCGGCTTGAACGCGACGCGCAGCCGGATCGGCTGGCCGGTGGCGATCCCGCCGGCAATCCCGCCTGCATGGTTGGCCAGGAATTCGGGGCCTTCTGCGCCCGGTCGCATGGGGTCGGCATTGGCCTCACCCGACAGTGCGGCGGCGGCGAACCCGTCGCCGATCTCGATCCCCTTGACCGCGTTGATGCTCATGCAGGCCGAGGCGAGTTCGGCATCGAGCTTGGCATAGAGCGGCGCGCCCCAGCCCGCGGGGACGCCGGTCGCCTCGCACGCGATCACCGCACCGAGCGACGATCCCGCCTTGCGCGCTGCGTCGACCAGCGCTTCCCATCGTAAGGCCGCTTCGGCATCGGGGCAGAAGAACGGGTTCTGATCGATCTGTGCGTCGTCGAAGTTCGTCGGGTCGATCGCGTCGCCGCCAATCGCCTCGACCCAGGCGCGGACGCGGACCTGGGGCACGACGAGCCGCGCGACTGCGCCGGCGGCGACGCGCGCCGCGGTCTCGCGCGCAGATGAGCGGCCGCCGCCGCGATAATCGCGAAACCCGTATTTGGCGTCATAGGCATAGTCGGCGTGGCCAGGGCGATAGGCCTTGGCGACGTCCGAATAGTCCTTCGAGCGCTGGTCGACATTCTCGATCATCAGGCTGATCGGCGTGCCCGTCGTGCGGCCGTCGAACACGCCCGAGAGGATCCGCACCGCATCGGGCTCGCGCCGCTGCGTGGTGAAGCGCGAGGTGCCGGGGCGGCGCTTGTCGAGCCAGGGCTGGATATCGGCTTCGGTGAGGGGGATGCCGGGGGGGCAGCCGTCGACCACCGCGCCGAGCGCGGGTCCGTGGGACTCGCCCCAGGTGGTGAAGCGGAACATCCGCCCGAAGCTGTTGACGCTCACTTGGCCCTCTCCCCGACGGGGAGAGGGAGGGGCCCATGCGCAGCATGGGAGGGTGAGGGCACGCTGGTGAGCGCGGACAGGATCGCGGCAAGCGCGTCGTCCATCCGCTGCATCACGTCGTTGTTCCAGACACGGATCACACGGTATCCCTTGTTCGCGAGGTAGGCACTTCTGTCGGCATCATAGGCCGCGTCGCCAATATGCTGGCTGCCGTCTACCTCGACGACGAGCATGGCGTCCATGCACAGAAAGTCGGCGATGAACGGGCCGATCCACACCTGGCGGCGGAACTTTGAGTCGGCGAGGCGGCGGCTGCGGAGCTTCTGCCATAAACGGGTTTCCGCCTCGGTGGCGTCACGACGCAGCTTCCGCGCGCGGTTGAGTGCTTCGGTGCCGTCCTTCTGCCTCACCGTGCCCTCACCCTCCCATGCTGCGCATGGGCCCCTCCCTCTCCCCGCAGGGGAGAGGGTATTTACACCAGTGCGATGTCGGGGGCGTCTTCGGCTTTCATGCCGATCACGTTGTAGCCGGCGTCGACATGGTGGGTTTCGCCCGTGACGCCCGATGCGAGGTCGCTGAGCAGGTACAGCCCGGCGCCGCCGACATCGTCGATCGTCACGTTGCGCTTGAGCGGCGAGTTCAGCTCGTTCCACTTCAGGATCAGGCGGAAGTCGCCGATCCCGCTCGCGGCCAGCGTCTTGATCGGGCCGGCCGAAATCGCGTTGACGCGGATATTGTCGCGGCCGAGATCGACCGCGAGATACTGCACGCTCGTCTCGAGCGCGGCCTTCGCCACGCCCATCACGTTGTAATGCGGGATGACCTTCTCGGCGCCGTAATAGCTGAGCGTCAGCATCGAGCCGCCCGGGTTCATCATCTTCGCCGCCCGCTGCGCGACCGCGACGAACGAATAGACGCTGATGTTCATCGTCATCAGGAAATTGTCGAGGCTGGTATCGACGAACCGCCCGCGCAGCTCGTTCTTGTCCGAAAAGCCTATCGCATGGACGACGAAGTCGATCGTCGGCCATTCCTCTGCCAGCTTGGCGAAGGTCGCGTCGAGCGCACCCATGTCGGAGACGTCGCAGTCGAACAGCCGTGCGACGCCCAGTTGCTCGGCGAGCGGGCGGACGCGCTTCTCCATCGTCTCGCCCTGATAGCTGAACGCGAGCTCCGCGCCGGCCTCGGACAGCTTCTTGGCGATCCCCCAGGCCAGCGACTTGTCGTTCGCCAGCCCCATGATCAACCCACGCTTGCCCGCCATCAAACCGTTCACGCCGTTCTCGCCTTCGCCTCTACCTCGTCAGCCGATTGCTCTAGCGCTGTTTCGAGGGGTTCCGCCAGTGCTGCGTTCAAATGGGCCCCGAATACCAGCCCCAGACCGATGACGTAGAAAAACAGGAGCATGATGACGACGCCCGCCAGGCTGCCATAGGTCAGGTCATAGCCACCCAGGCTCGACAGGACGATCGGCAGCAATGCGGTCGCGCTGATCCACCAGACGGCCGTGAAGAGCGCGCCGGGCCATTTGCGGCATTTCGAATAGCGATAGCGCGACGGCGTCACGGAATAGAAGAGCATGTAGAGCGCGCCGAACATCAGTAGCGCGGGGATCAACCGCGACAGGCCGACCCATCCGGCGGCGTCCTGCGCAAAGGGGACGAGGCGGTAGATGAACTGTTCGGCCGCGGTCAGGATGCCCTGCACCAGGAAGGAGAGCAGTGCCATGATCACCGAGCCAACGATCACTGCGGACGAGCCAAGCCGTGATTTCCAGAAGGGTGCGGTCGCCTTGATCCCGTAGGCGCGGTGGAAGATGTCGCGGATCGTCTCGACGAAGCTGCCGACGGTCCACAGCCCGACCAGCGCGCCGAGCCACAGCAGCGAGCCGGTGCGCGCGGCGAGCACGTCGGCGATCGGCTTGCGCAACAGGTCGGCGACGTTGGGGGGTAGAACATGGAGGAAGGATTCGACCGCACGGATCGTCTCCGTGCTCTGGCCGAACAGCGACAGGATAGCAGCCGCCACGATGAAGAACGGAAAGACCGTCATCAGCGCGAGATAGGCGAGGTTGCCCGCGTGGATGAAGCCGTCGTTGAACACGCCGACCGCGGCACGCTTGACGACCTCGAACGCATGGCTGCCCGGCTTGACCTTCGCCATGCCGCGATTGAGGCGCCTGCGCGTGCCGCCATGATCATGGGCGCGCGCCTCGGGCGTAAGATTGCTGTCGTTCACAAGGCGTTCAGACGCCCATGGCCCCCCGCGGGTTCCCGGTATTGCTCTTCGCCCAGCCCTCGACGAAGTCGGCAAGAGCCTTGTTGTCGGCCGGAATGTCGATCATCAGCGTGACGAGCTGATCGCCGCGGCCACCGGTTTTCTTGTGGAAGCCCTTGCCCTTGAGGCGCAGCGTCTTGCCCGAGGTCGTGCCCTTGGGGATCGTCAGCATGACCGGCTTTTCGACCGTCGGCGCCTTGATCGATCCGCCGAGCACCGCCTCGGCAAGGCTGATCGGCAGGTCGATGCGGACGTCATCGCCGTCGCGCGTGAAGAAGCGGTGGGGCTGGACATCGATGGTCAGGATCGCATCGCCCGCGCCGCCCGGGCCCTGCTCGCCCTTGCCTGCGAGCTTCATCTGCGTGCCACTCTCGACGCCTGCGGGCAGTTTCAGATCGAGCGTCTTGCCATCGGAGAGCGTGACGCGCTGAGGCTCGAGCGTCGCCGCGTCGACGAACGGGACCTGCAGGCGATAGGCGACGTTTTCGCCCTTGGGCTGCGGCCGCCGGCCGAAGCCGCTCGCGAACCCGCCGCCACCGCCGCGCTGGGCGCCGCCGAACAGCCCCTCGAAGATATCGCTCATGTCGGGGCCGCCGCTCTCATAGCCTTCGCTGCGAAAGCCACCGCCGGGCTGAGGACGTCCGCCGCCGCCTCCGCCGAAACCGAACGGCGCGGCGGGGTTTCCGTCGCCATCGATCTCGCCGCGATCGAAGCGCGCGCGCTTGTCCTTGTCGTTCAGCAGGTCGTACGCGTTGGTGACCTGGCTGAACTTCTCCGATGCCTTCGGATTGTCCTTGTTGCGATCGGGATGAAGCTCCTTGGCGAGCTTGCGATACGCCTTCTTGATGTCGGCTTCGTTCGCGTCGCGGGCAACGCCCAGGGTCTTGTACGGATCGGCCACTTAGGTCCCCACTCTGTCTTGCGCGTCTATGTGGGGCCGCGGCGGGCGCAACGCAATTCCCGTGCCGTGCGTTTGGCGGGCGAGAGGAGACGATGATGGCTGACAAGCAACCGATGCAGGGCGTGCCCGAGGGCGATGACGGTGCCAAGCAGAAGGACGGGGTGAACGATGCGCCGGCCAAGGACAAGGGCGGCGAGAGTGGCGGCGGATCCTATCCGAACCCGCATGAGGGGAAGGACTGACCTGTCTGTTCTCCCGCGAAAGCGGGAGCCCAAAGTCGCGGGGACGGCGTTCGTGGTTCTGGGCCCCCGCCTTCGCGGGGGAACACATAGGAGCTAGCTCGAAACCGTGTCGTCCAGCGGGGCGACGTCGACGCTGACGTCCATGCTCTGTGCGCCCGAGCCCAGCACCACGCCGTCGACCGGTGCGATCTCGGCATAGTCGCGGCCGACCGCCATGACGATATGGTCGCTGGCCATCCAGATGCCGTTGGTCGGATCCATTCCGACCCAGCCATGCACCGGCCCGCACCACAGCAGGACCCAGGCATGCGTCGCGTCCGCGCCGACCAGCCGTGGCTGGCCCGCGGGCGGGATGGTGCGGATATAGCCGGACGCATAGGCGGCGGGCAGGCCGGCGGCGCGCAGGCCGGTGATCATGATCTGCGCGAAATCCTGGCACACGCCCTTGCGGTGGAGGAACGCCTCGTGCGGCGGGGTGTCGACCAGTGTCGCATCCGCATCGAACACGAATTCGCGCTGGATCCGGCGGGCGAGCGCGATCCCTGCCTCCAGCGCGCCGCGCGTGGGGTCGAGATCGGCCGCGCAATAATCGGCGATCGCGTGGTCGAGCGGGATCAGCGGCGAGGGATAGAGATAGGTGGCGGGGCTCGCCGCGGACAGGTCGGTGCTCGCGCGCGCCAACGCCGCGATCTCGGCGAGCGTCGGGTCGCCGGCGGCGGGGACGGGGACGAGCCGGTCGACCGTCATCCGCGACCGGCTCTCGATCGTCAGGTGGCGGACCGGGCTGTCGACCACCAGCCGCGTGACGTTGGCGAGCCCGGCCTCGGCGCGCGCGGGGCTGATCCGGCCCGCGGGATGGACCGAGAGCGTGTAGGCGTCGAGCCGCTGGCCGGGCCAGTCGATGGGCTTCAGCCGGAGGTTGCAGCGCGCGAACTTGACGCTCGCGCCATAGTCGAAAGTGGTGACGTGGCGGATGTCGTAGATCATGCGAGCGTCAGTTCGCTGGTGCGGAGCGGTTCTGCGCCCTGGAGGAAATAGCGTCTCGCCAGCGCGTCGGACACGCCCGCCAGCCGGCGTTCGACATCGCCCAGCGTATCCGCGTCCAGCTCGGCGGCGGTCGCGGTCATCACGATCGCCATGAGTGCGGTCGCCTGGGCCTGTTGCGGTTCGGCCATCTCGTCGTCGCTCAGCACCGGCAGTTCGGCGAGCCGGGCGGCGATGCGGTCGGCGGAGAAGGCGAGGCTGCGCGGGTTGCCGGGGTCGAGCGCCACCAGGTCCATGACCGGCACGCGCGCGATTCCCGTCGGATAACGCTGGCGATAGGTGATCTGGCTGTCGGCGAGGTCGAGCAGCACCGACAGGTCGTCGGGCGAGGCGCCGGGCATGCCGAACAGCCGGATCGCGCGGGCCATCGCCATCGCACGCTCGATCCGGCGGCCGAGATCGTGGAACCGCCACGCCGCGGTGCGTCCCATATGCTCGGCGGACAGCCCGGCGATCGCGGCATAGCGGCGCTGGAGCGAACCGGCGCGTTCGAGCATCCCGCGATGCGTGGGGAAGGGCGCCTCGAGCAGCCGGACCATGTCCGCGGACAGCCGGTCGCGCGATCCCTCGCCGATCGCACGCGCATGGCGGTTGATCGTCGCGACGGACTGCCAGCCCTCGTCCTCCATCGCGGTGCGTGCGAACGCGGTCAGGTCGGCGCGGCGCAGCGCGGGGGGATGCGGTGCGGCGCCGCTGCCGACGATCAGCCCGACGAGCTTGCCGACGGTCTGCGCCGACAGCACCGCGCCGCCGTCCGCGTCGATCGAATTGCCGAGCATCACGCGGATCGCGGCCAGCAACGCCTCGCCGCGCTCGAGATAGCGGCCGAGCCAGTAGAAATTGTCCGCGACTCGGCTGGGCAGCGTGCCGGGATTGCGGCGGACGTGGAGCGAATCGGGCGCGGTGAGCAGCGAGACGGGTGCGACCGGCTCCGGCCCATAGACGCAGACATCGGCGGACCAGATGCCCTCGCCCATCACCGCGGCGCGCGCGTCGGGGTGCTCGCCGATCCGCGCGAACCCGCCGGGCAGCACGGTCCATTCGCCGTCGCCGCCGCGTGCTGCAAAGACGCGCAGCGTGAACGGGCGCGGTTCGAGCGTGTCGCCAACGACGACGGGCATAGTCGAGAGGCGGACGATCTCCTGCCCGACATAATCCTGCGGGCGGCGCGCCATGTCGGCGAGCAGCGCGGCACGGTCGGCGCCGGTGATGTCGGCACCCGCGGTCGCGCCGTTGGGCAAGCCGAGCGGGCGGGTGTGATAGGCGGGGGCGATCAGCAGCCGGTCGAGATCGGCCTCGACCGCGGTCCGCGCCGCGTCCTGCCCGCACCACCAGGTCGCGATGTTGGGGAGCAGCAGGTCTTCGCCGAGGATCGTGCGCGCGAGTTGCGGCAGGAAGGCCGAGAAGGCGGGGGCCTCGAGCACCGCGGAGCCGGGCGCGTTCGACAGCACGACATTGCCCGCGGCATAGGCGTCGATCAGGCCGGGCACGCCGATCTGCGAATGCGTGTCGAACGCCAGCGGATCGAGCAGCCGGGGATCGAGCCGCCGCCACAGCGCGTCGATCCGCTTCAACCCGCCGATCGTGCGGACATAGAGCTTGTCCTCGAGCGCGGCGAGATCCGCGCCCTCGACGAGCAGCAGCCCCAGATAGCGCGCGAGATGCGCCTGTTCGGGATAGCTCGGGTTGAACCGGCCGGGGGTGAGCAGCCCGATCCGCGGATCGGTGCGCTTGCACATCGCCGCCAGCCCCGCGCGGAACGCGGCGAAGAACGGCGCGTGACGCTGGACGTTCAACCGCGCCTGCAACCCGCCGAGCGTCCGGCCGACCGCGAGCCGGTTTTCGAGCGCATAGCCCGCACCCGCGGGTGCGCGCAGATGGTCGGCGAGCACGCGCCATTCGCCACTGGGCCCGCGGCCGAGATCGATCGCGATGAAATCGAGATGGCGGCCGCCGGGCGGGTCGAGCCCGACCATCGGCCGCAGGAAGAACGGGCTGCCGGTGACGAGCGCGGCGGGGATATGGCCGTCCGCGACCAGCTTTCCCTCGCCGTACAGATCGGCGATCACCGTTTCCATCAGCGTCGCGCGCTGGACGACGCCCGCGGCGATCCGCGTCCATGCGTCCGCCTCGATCAGCAACGGGACGGGGGAGACGGGCCAGGGGCGCTCGTCGGGTTCGTCGGCGATGCGGAAGCCGGTGCCGATATCGACCGCGTGGCGCTGGACGCGTTCGCGGACATGGCCGAGATCGTCCGAGGCGACCATCGCGAGCTCGGCGAAGGTCGCGGTCCAGGCGGGGTCGATGCTGCCGTCGGCGGCGGGGCAGAGCATGTCGGCGGCGGTACTGCGCGCGCAATAGTCGGCGATCCAGCGCTCGGCATGGCGTGTCGCGTCATAGGCGCTCGATTGCGCCGTATCGGTCGGGGGCGTGGATTGCGTCGCCATCTCCATGCCTTGATGCCTTCGAATAGTGGCGGCGGGTGTTTCACCTTTCGCTGGTGCGGCGCAACCTAAATTGTCGGGCGTGGGGTAGGTCGGGGAGGGGGAACAGGACTTTCCCGGGCTGGCCGTTCCCCGGCGGAGGCCGGGGCCCAGGTGGGAAGGTGGTCGTAACCTTGCGCTGCATATCCTTAGCGACTGTTCCCCAACTGGGCCCCGGCCTTCGCCGGGGAACGAGCCATATAGAGGCTGCCGCGCCCTCAGAAATCCGGCAACACCTGGTCCGCCACACCCCAGCCCTTCAAACCGCGTGACCCGGCGCGTGCGATCAGGTCTTCGGCGTCGCGCACACCCCAGCGGGCGGCGGTGTCGATGTCGCGCAATTCGCTCCATGATACGGGGGCGGCGACAGGCGCGCCGGCGCGGGCGCGGGCGGAATAGGGCATCACCGCGGTGCTGCCGCGCTGGTTGCGCAGCCAGTCGATGAAGATGCGGCCCTTGCGCTTGGCCTTGACCATCGATGCCACGAACCGGTCGGGCTCGGCGCTTGCCAGCGCCCGCGCGAAACGGTCGGCGAAATCCTTGACCGCGGGCCATTCCGCCTTGGGGGTGAGCGGGACGACGACATGGACGCCCTTGCCGCCCGACAGCATCGCGAAGCTGACGAGCCCCAGTTCGGCGAGCTGCGTCTTCAAATACTCTGCGGCCTTCTTCGTATCGTCGAAGTCGAGGCCCTCGTCGGGGTCGAGATCGAAGACGAGCCGGTCGGGCTTTTCGAGCGTCTCGTTGGAGGATCCCCAGCCGTGGAACTCGATCGTCCCCATCTGGACGCAGGCGACCAGCCCATTGGCGTCGTCGACATAGAGATAGTCCTCGGTCGACCCATCCTTCTCCCGGATCGGCACCTGATGGACCGCGTCGCCGAAGCTGCCGGCATCGTGTTTCTGGAAGAAGCAGGCGCGCGACCGGCCTTGCGGGCAGCGGACGAGGCTGATCGGGCGATTGCCGGCGAAGGGAAGGATGAGGCCGGACAGCGCGGCGTAATAGTCGGCGAGATCGCCCTTGGTGACGTCGGAGTCGTCGAAGATGACGCGGTCGCGGTTGGTGATCTTGATCGTGGTCTCAGGCGCGGCATCGGGGAGCGGGGCGGGGGTCTCGGCGACGACGTCCTTCGCCGCCTTGTCCTCGCGCAGGCCGATGAAGCTCGAATGGCGCAGCACGCCGTCGGGGGTGGTTTCGGCAAAGGCGATCTCGGCGACGAGCTTCGGCGTCACCCAGTGCGCGCCGCGGACCGCGGCTTTCGGGGCTTCGACGGTCGGCGTCTTGCGGTCGAGCGCATCGAGTTTCTCGCGGAGGTCGTCCATCAGCGCCTGGTCGAAGCCGGTGCCGACCTTGCCCGCATAGCGATAGGTCTTGCCGTCGCGGACGCCGAGCAGCAGCGACTTGAAGCCGCGCTTCTTGTCGGACGGGAGCCAGCCGACGATGACGAATTCCTGGCGGTGCGTGCATTTGACCTTGAGCCACGCCTTGGTCCGCTTGCCCTGATAGGGCGCGTCGGCGCGTTTCGAGACGATGCCTTCGAGGCCTTCGCGGCACATGGTCTCGAACAATTTTTCGCCCGCGCCGATGACGTGGTCCGAATAGCGCAGGCGGTCGTCATCGGCCGGGATCAGCGGTTCGAGGCGGGCCTTGCGGTCGAGATTGGACAGGCCGGTCAGGTCCTCGCCGTCGACTTCGAGCAGGTCGAACGCGAACAGCGTCATGTCTCCGCCGTTCGAGATCGCGTCCTTCAGCGTCGAAAAATCGGGGTGGCCGTCCTTGAAGGCGACGATCTCGCCGTCGATCAGCGCGGATTTTACGGGGAGCTTCGCGGCGGCGGCAGCGATTCCGGCGAACTTTTCGGTCCAGTCGAGGCCGGTGCGGGTGAAGACCTTGGCCGTGCCGTTCGCGACCGCGACGAGCGCGCGGTAGCCGTCATATTTGACCTCGTGCAGCCAGGCGGTGCCGGTGGGGACGGCGTCGACGAGCGTGCAGAGTTGGGGGTCGCAGAATTCGGGAAGCGTGCCGTCATTCTGGCGAAGGCCAGGATCCGGAGTATCCGCCGCGACGCTTTTCGCTCTGGGTCCCGGCTTTCGCCGGGATGACGGGGAGGGGGCGGGTTTGCTCGCGCGTGCCGGCTTCTTGCCCTCAGCAATCTCCGCCATCGTGCGGCCGGTGGACACGCTTGTCAGCGCTTCGTCGACCAGCGTGTCGGTGCCGCCCGCCGCGTCGTCGTCGATCTTGCGGAGCAGCCAGTTCTCGCGCTTTTCCTTCGCGCGGGGTTTGAGGCGGATCAGCAGCCATTCGCCCTTCATCCGCTCGCCATCGAGGACGAAGTGGAGATGGCCCTTGTCGAGGTCCTTGGCCGACTTGCCCTTGATCGGTGCCCAGGTGCCGCGGTCCCACAGCATCACCGTGCCGCCGCCATATTCGCCCGCGGGGATCGCGCCTTCGAACGTGGCGTAGCTCAAGGGATGGTCCTCGGTGCGGACCGCGAGGCGCTTTTCGTCCGGGTCGAGGCTGGGGCCGCGGGTGACCGCCCAGCTTTTGAGGACGCCGTCGACCTCCAGGCGCAGGTCCCAGTGGAGGCGGGTGGCGTCGTGCTTCTGCACCATGAAGCTGTTGCCGTTGCCGGGGGTCAGCGTGCCGGCGGGTTCGGCGGTCTTCGCGAAGTCCCGCTTGGCGTTGTACCGCGCGAGGGGGTCTGGGGTGTCAGCCACCATCGGTTTCCCGCGAAGGCGGGAGCCCAGGCTGGGTCCTCGCCTTCGCGGGGACACAACAGGGGGCGTTACGCACGTTTCTTGGCCGGGGTCTTGGTCGCAGTCTTCGGCGCGGTCTTGGCCGGGGCTTTCTTGGCGGGTGCCTTCTTCGCAGCCGTGGCCGTGCCGCCCGATTTCTCCATCGACTTCTTCAGCGCCGCCATCAGGTCGACCACGTTCGAGCCGGTGCGTTCGCCGCTGTCCTTGTCGTCGATGATCGTCTTGCCGTTCGCCTTGCGTTTGCGTTCGATCAGGTCCTTCAGCGCGTCGACATAGCGATCATGGAAGTCCTGCGGGTGGAAGTCGCCGCTGCGCTTCTCGATCAGGGCCTCGGCGAGTTCGAGCAGCTCCTCGGACGGCTTGTCGTCGGGGATGTCGCGGAAATAGCCCTGCGCCTTGTGCACCTCGTCCGCGTAGCGCAGCGTCTCAAGCACCAAGCCGCGCCCGCAGGGCTTGAGGCTGACGACATATTCGCGGCCGCGCATCGCGAGCTGGCCGAGCCCGACCTTCTTCGTGCGCCGGAGCGCCTCGCGCAGGACGATGAACGCCTCTTCCGCCAGATCGTCCGCGGGGACGACGAAATAGGGCTTCTCATAATAGAGCACGTCGATCTCGCTCGCATCGACGAACTGGGTCAGTTCGAGCGTCTTCTTCGATTCGAGCTTCACGGCGTCGATCTCGTCCTGGTCGAGCAGGACATATTCACCCTTTTCGACCTCATAGCCCTTCATGATCTCGTCCGCGTCGACCGGGCCGACGCCGGTGACGACCTTGTCGTAATGGATCGGCTGGCCCGAGGGTTCGTGGATCTGCTTGAACGAGACCGCCGCACCCGATTTGGTGGCGGAGTAGATTTCGACCGGGATCGAGACCAGCGCGAGCCGGATCTGTCCCTGCCAATAGGCGCGCGCTGCCACGGTGCGGTTTCCTTCGTTGCGAAACCGATTCAATCGTCGGCGTGGCGAGTCGTTCCGTGAGCGCCGTGCCGTGCGCTGTTTCGCGGCCCGCCAAGTTTCGCTATGGCGCTGCCATGTCCGATAACCCGATCACGCTGTTCGAGGCCTGGTACGCCGAGGCCAGGCAAACAGAAATCAACGACTCCAACGCTGTAGCCCTCGCCACTGCGGATGGGCAGGGACGTCCGTCGGTGCGGATGGTGCTGCTGAAAGGGCATGGCCCCGATGGTTTCGTCATCTACACCAACCGCGAGAGCCGCAAGGCGGGCGAGCTGACCGCGAACGCGCATGCGGCGTTGCTCTTCCACTGGAAGTCGCTGCGCCGGCAGGTCCGGATCGAGGGGCGCGTCAGCCTTGTGAGCGATGCGGAATCGGACGCCTATTTCGCGACGCGCGGCCGTGATTCGCAACTCGGGGCCTGGGCGTCGGAGCAATCGCGCCCGCTCGACACGCGCGACACGTTCGAACGCCGTTTTGCCGAGGCGCAGGCGCGGTTCGAGGGCGGCGACGTGCCGCGGCCGCCGCACTGGGGCGGGTACCGGATCGCGCCCGATCGTATCGAGCTGTGGCAGGACCGCGAACACCGCCTACATGAGCGGCGACTGTTCGTGCGCGACGGTGAAGGCTGGACCGAAGGATTGCTGTTCCCATGACCCAGGACGAACGCCGCAGGGTGATCCCGCTGGCGACGCGCGCGGCGCTCGCCAGCGTCGCGATGGCGTGTTTCCTGCTGCTGCTGAAGGGCTTTGCGGCGTGGACGACCGGATCGGTCGCGATGCTCGGCTCGCTCGCCGACACCGCGCTCGACCTGCTCGCGAGCCTCGTCACGCTGTACGGCGTGCGGCTGGCGGCGACGCCTGCCGATCACGACCACCGTTTCGGCCACGGCAAGGCAGAGGCGCTCGCCGCGCTGTTCCAGGTGATGCTGATCACCGCGTCGGCGGCGGGCATCGCCTGGCGCGCGATCCTCGCATTCAACGATCCGCAGCCGACCACGGGCGCCGATTTCGGCATCGGCGTGTCGGTCGTCGCGATCGTCGCGACGGTCTTCCTGCTCGCCTATCAGCGCCGGATCATCCGCCAGACCGGATCGGTCGCGATCCTTGCGGACAATGTTCATTACCAGTCGGACGTGCTGCTGAACGGGTCGGTGATCGTCGCATTGGTGCTCGACCAGTATATGGGGTGGAGCGGGGCGGATCCGATCTTCGGCATCGTCATCGCCTTGTGGCTCGCCTGGGGTGCTTTCTCGGCATCGTCGAACGCGATCGACCAGTTGATGGACAAGGAATGGCCCGAGGATCTGCGTGCACAGTTCCTCGACGTCGCCGCGCGCCAGCCCGGCATCCGCGGCATCCATGACTTCCGCACCCGCCGGTCGGGCAGCCATGATTTCGCACAGTTCCACATGGAGGTCGCGCGCGACCTGACCGTCGCGCATGCCCACGACATCGTCGAGGCGGTCGAGCGCAACCTGCGCACCGCGTTTCCGAAGGTCGAAGTGCTGATCCACCTCGATCCCGAGGGGCATGTCGATACCGACAATCCGCTGGTCGAGGCGGACGTGACGCCCCATTGGTTTGGCAAGCGGGTTTAACCTGCGGCGATCGACAACGGGCAGAGGGGCAGCAGCATGAGAATACCGTTCGCGCAGATCGATGCGTTCGCCGACACGGCCTTTGCGGGCAATCCGGCGGCGGTGATGCCGTTGTCCGCGTGGCTCGACGATGCGGTGCTGCTGGATATCGCGCAGGAGAACAACCTGAGCGAGACCGCGTTCATCGTCCCCTCCGCCGAAGAGGGCGTCGATTTCGACCTGCGCTGGTTCACGCCGGGCGCAGAGGTCGCGCTGTGCGGTCATGCGACGCTGGCGAGCGGGCATTTCGTGCTGTCGTCGGATAGCGCGCGCGACCGGGTCCGGTTCGCGACGCGGCAGGCCGGGATCCTCGAGGTCGCCTGCGCGGATGGCGGATACACGCTCGAGCTGCCAGCCTGGGCGCCCGCGCCAAAGGCGATGCCGGAGATCGTCGCGGCACTGACGATCGATTCGCCGGTCGAGACGCTGTGGCACGACAAGGGCTATGCGCTGGTGATCGTCGAGGACGAGGCGATCGTCCGCAACCTGAAACCCGATTTCGTTGCGCTGGCGAAGTTTCCGATCGTCGCGATCGTCGCGGCGAAGGGGTCCGCGACCGCGATCGTCAGCCGCGTCTTCACGCCTTATTATGCAATCAACGAGGACCCGGTGACGGGGTCGGCGCATGCGGTGATGGTACCGTACTGGGCGCAGACGCTGGGGGACAGTTTCACCGCGTTCCAAGCGAGCGCGCGCGGGGGGCGGCTGACCTGCCGGCTCGAAGGCGACCGGGTGGTGCTTGGCGGTGCATGCGTGACGGTGATCGAGGGCACGTTCCTGCTGCCGTGATCACGGTCTAACTCTACGTCATCCTGACGAAAGTCAGGATCCAGAGCCAGGATCGTCTTGCTTCGTTACCCTGGATCCTGACTTTCGTCAGGATGACGGAAGAGGAGCGGCGTGGCGGCTAGCGCTTGCGGCCCTTGGTCATCGGGTCAGGCTTCTTGGGTTTCACCCAGCCGGGCGGCGGGGTCAGACGTTGCTGGCTGGTGCCCAGACCCATCGCGCCGGGTTGCTGGCGGGTGAGTCCCGCGGTGTCGGCGACGGCGCCGCCGCCGCGGAGCAGGCTGATCTGGTCGCGCAGCCGCCCCGCGGTCTCGAAGTCCATCGCCGCGGCGGCGGCTTCCATCTGGCGGCGCAGGTCGTCGATATCCATACCGCGTTCAACGCGTCAGGCGGCGGCGAGTGCCGCCTCGGTCGACGAGATCCAGCCGCCGCCGAGCACGCGGTCGCCGGCATAGAGGACGGTCGCCTGCCCCGGGGCTACACCATATTCGGGTGCGTCGAACACGACGCGGTCACAGATCAGGCGGGCCGGGACGGGCTTGGCCATCGAGCGCACCTTGGCGGTAAGCGGCCCGGTAAAATCGTCGCCGAGCCAGTTGATGTCGCTCAGCTGCGCCGCCGAAACCGCGAGCGCCCGGCGCGGGCCGACGACGACGCGCCTGGTGTCGGGCTCGACGCGCACAACATAGAGCGGCTCGGGGCTGCCGCCGATCTCCAGTCCGCGACGCTGGCCGACGGTGAAGTGGATCAGCCCGCGATGCTCGCCGAGCTTCATGCCGCCGATATCGACGATATCGCCTGCGGTATCCGCCTCCGGGCGCAGCTTCTTGACCAGTCCGGCATAATCGCCGTCGGGGACGAAGCAGATATCCTGGCTGTCGGGCTTGGCCGCGACGCCGAGGCCGAGTTCGGCCGCGATCTCGCGCACGCGCGCCTTGGGCAGGCCGCCGAGCGGGAAGCGCAGATAGTCGAGCTGCGCCTGCGTCGTCGCGAACAGGAAATAGCTCTGGTCGCGGGCCGGATCCGCGCCGCGATGGAGTTCGGCGCCGTGCGTCCCCTCGACGCGGCGGACATAATGGCCGGTCGCCAGGCAGTCCGCGCCGAGATCGCGCGCGAGCTTCAGCAGATCCGTGAACTTGGGCCCCATGTTGCACTGGACGCACGGAATCGGCGTGCGCCCCGCGAGATAAGCGTCGGCAAAGGTGTCGACGACCTGTTCGCGAAAGCTCGATTCATGATCGAAGACGTAATGCGCGATGCCCAGCCGGTCGCAGACCGCGCGCGCGTCGCGAATGTCGCGGCCCGCGCAGCACGAGCCCGCGCGGCCGACCGCCTCGCCGTGGTCGTAGAGCTGCAACGTCACGCCGATCGTCTCCGCGCCGGTGGCATGCGCGAGCGCCGCGACGACCGAGCTGTCGACCCCGCCCGACATCGCGACGACGATCCGTCGACCGGCCAGCGACCCCGACCCTGGTGTCGCGCCGCCGAGCTGAAAATCCGCCTGTTCCATCGGTACACCATAGTCTCTGCGACGAGGCGTTGCAAAAAAAGCGACAGGCGCGACAACTCTTTGTCCCGAACTTTACCTCGTTTTCATTCCCCGGCGTTTAGACGGAACCTGTAGTTGGTGTTTTGCGAGTGTCGCGTTGGATCTGAGCTTCCCCCGTTTCGATCGAGAGGCCGAGCTGACCGTTCTGCCCGGTGACCTGGCGGTGTTGATCGTCGGGATCGCCGCGCGTCAGGCGGCGAGCCCGACCGCGGCGGTTCAGGCCGGGTTTTCGCGGGGTGCGATCGATCCCAAGCTGTTCGCCCCCGTCCACGGGGCGTTCAACGGGCCAATGGCGGATGCCTTGACGCGATGGAAACAGGAATGACCGCGGCGTTTACCGCGGCGTTTCAGCCATTCTTCAACTCCCTTGGCTACGGGTCGTAGCCACGTATCGAGAGGGGGCCCCCGCCCCGATCAGAGGTTGTAAATGATCGAGAACCAGAAGTTCCGCCCTGCCAAGGTCATCGGACCGCTTGGCGAGCAATTGACGCTGGATTCGCTGCCGCCGCCGAGCACGACGCGGTGGGTCGTACGCCGCAAGGCCGAGGTCGTCGCCGCGGTCAATGGCGGTCTGTTGTCGGTCGACGAGGTCTGCGACCGCTATGGGCTGACGGTCGAGGAATTTGCCGGATGGCAGCGCGCGATCGACCGGTCGGGGATGCCGGGCCTGCGCGTGACGCGGATCCAGCACTATAAGTCGCTGTACGAAAGGCAGCAAAAATACTGACCCGAATCAGCCTACATAATCAAAACGCGGGCGGAACAAACGTCCGTGCTCGCACGTCTTTCCGCCATCGCCCGGCTACGGGAACAACGGAGGGAAAGTAAAATGGGTATCATTCTTTGGCTGATCATCGGCGGCGTCATCGGCTGGATTGCCAGCATGATCATGCGCACCGACGCGCAGCAGGGCATCTTCCTGAACATCATCGTCGGCATCGTCGGCGCCTTCATCGGCGGCCTGATCCTGTCGGGTGGCTCGATCAACAGCGCACCGCTGACGCTGACCTCCTTCATCGTGTCGCTGCTTGGCGCGATCGTGCTGCTCGCGATCGTCAACCTCGTGCGCCGCGGCAGCGTCCGCTAAGAGCGGTCGCTACACAGCGTTAGAAAAGGGCCGTCCGGGCAACCGGGCGGCCCTTTTTCTGTGCGCTCAGTTCAGCAGGAAGCGGACCGAGACCGAGACGGTGACGTCCTTCTCGCCCGCGACGATCTGCGTGCTGTCCTTGGCCATCGCCGCGCGGGCCATGAAGACCGGCGGGTTCGGGTTGCCGGCATTCTCGCCATTCTCGGTGATCGAGACGATCCGCGAGACGCGCATGCCGGCGGACCGCGCATAGATCTCGGCGCGCGCGCGCGCGCGCTTGACCGCGTCGGCCCGCGCCTCGTCCAGCGCCGCATCGGGCTGGTCGATCGACAGATTGGGACCGTCGATCTGGTTCGCGCCCTCGGCGACCAGCGCATCGAGGATCGCGCCCGACTTCGCCACGTCGCGGAAGCGGATCGAGACGCTGTTGGTCGCCTGATAGCCGGTGACCGCCGGCGGCTGGTTGTCGGCATAGCGATATTGCGGCGCGAGCCCGACCGTCGCGGTGGCGATGTCGCGCGGCGCGACCCCGGCCTTCTTCAATGCCGCGAGGACGCGGTTCATCCGCTGCGCATTGTCCGCCAGCGCGGCCGCGGCGGTCGTCGCCTGCGAGACGACACCCGCACGGATCGTCGCGACATCGGGCACGCGCGTGGTGCGGCCCTCGGCGCTGACGTCGAGCACGGTCCCGGTCGCGGGGACCATCGGTTCGACCGTCGACGCCTGCGCCTGCGCCGAAACGGCGGCGGGGATCGCGGCGGCGAGCGGAACCGCCGCCAGCGTCGCGATCATGGTGAGCCTGGTCATATCGTGTCTCCCTGTAAGTCAGCCTGCTTTCGCGATTGATCGAAGCCGGGTCAACGCAGGCTGAACATCGCGTGCAGCTTGCAGACAGGTGCGATCCTGGTCATGTCTGACATTTGGCTGCGCGGCGTGCCGGGGGGGCTTGAGCACGGTGATCTATTTATATAATACAGCTGGCGAGTGGTCCGGCGGATTCGGGTCGGGACGGGGATAGCGCGCGCATGAACTACGAAGCCAGGACGATCGGCGGCGAGCCGCAGCAGGTGCTGACGGATCAGACGCCGCCGTCGCATACCCGTCGCAACATCATCATCGCGGTGGTCGTCATCCTCGTGGCGCTGGCCATCGCCTGGTTCGCGTTCGGATCGGGCAAGAAGGATGCAGCGGCGCCCGGCGCACCGACCGAGCAGATCCCGAGCGTCACCGTCATCGTGCCCGGCCGCCAGACCGTCGACCGGGTGATCGCCGCGACCGGTACGCTGGCCGCGCGCCGCGAAATGCCCGTCGGCGTCGCGGGCGAGGGCGGCATGATCACGCGCGTGCTGGTCGAGCCGGGCCAGTGGGTCGCGGCGGGGCAGGTGCTCGCGACGGTCGATCGCTCGGTCCAGACCGAGACCGCGGCATCGCTGTCGGCATCCGTAACCGTGGCGCGGTCGGACGAGACGATCGCGCAGGCGGAGCTCGACCGCGCGCAGCAGCTGGTCGATCGTGGGTTCATCTCGAAGGCGGATCTCCAGCGCAAGGCGGCGACGCGTGATGCGGCGGCGGCGCGCGTCAAGGTGGCGCAGGCGTCGCTCGGCGAGGCCCGCGCGCGCAACGGGCGACTCGACATCCGTGCACCGGCCGCCGGCCTGGTGCTGACCCGCGGCGTCGAGCCCGGGCAGATCGTCAGCTCGGGGACCGGCGTGCTGTTCCGCATGGCGATGGGCGGACAGATGGAAATGCGCGCGGCGCTGGCCGAAAGCGATCTGCTCGGCCTTCCCGTCGGCGCGCGGGCGACGGTGACGCCGGTCGGTTCGGCCAAGGGGTATAAGGGCGAGGTCTGGCAGGTGTCGCCGGTGATCGACCCGCAGACGCGCCAGGGCGTCGCGCGAATCGCGCTCGCCTATGATCCCGCGCTGCGCCCGGGCGGGTTCGCCGCGGCGTCGATCGTCGGTGGCGCGACGGTCGCACCGCAGCTTCCCGACTCGGCGTTGCAGAGCGACGACAAGGGCAGTTTCGTGTATGTTGTCGGTCCCGACGACAAGGTGGTGCGCCGCGACGTGAAGATCGGTCAGGTTTCCGACAGTGCGGTGACGATCGCAGGCGGGCTGCAGGGCAACGAACGCGTCGTCCAGTCGGCCGGCGGGTTCCTCGCACCGGGGCAGAAGGTCAAGCCCGTGACCAAGGCGACGACCAGCGCGACGACGACACCCACCAGTATCAAACGGGGCTGACGCACCATGGGTTTCCGCAACATCTCGGCTTGGGCGATCCGCAACCCGGTACCGCCGATCGTGCTGTTCCTCGCACTGACGCTGGCGGGAATCGTCAGTTTCATGCGGATGGACGTGAACAATGATCCGGATATCGATTTCCCGATCGCGATCGTCGTCATCAGCCAGCCGGGCGCGGCGCCCACCGAACTGGAAACCCAAGTCACGCAGCGGGTCGAGGCGGCGGTGCGGACGCTGCAGGGCATCGACCAGATCAGCTCGACGGTCACCGAAGGCACGTCGCAGACGGTCATCCAGCTCAATATCGGCACGCCGATCGACCGCGCGGTCAACGACGTTCGCGACGCGATCGCGCAGATCCGCGGCGACCTGCCCGAGGGGATCCTAGAGCCGCAGGTGTTCCGCGCCAACACCACCGACGAGGATATCGCGAGCTATTCCGCGATCGCCAGCGACATGACGGTCGAACAGCTGAGCTGGTACATCGACAATACCGTGGCGAAGGAGCTGCTGTCGGTATCGGGGCTTGCCGCGGTCAACCGCAATGGCGGGGTGAGCCGCGAGATTCGCGTGATCCTCGATCCCGTCAAGCTGCAAAGCCAGGGCCTGACCGCGAGCCAGGTCAACGCGCAGCTGCGCCAGGTCAATCTGAACGCGGCGGGCGGCCGCGCGGAGATCGCCGGATCCGAACAGTCGGTGCGCGTGCTCGGCAATGCCAAGAACGCCTATGACCTTGGCCAGACGCAGATCTCGGTCGGCGGGCGGACCGTGCGGCTGGCGGACATCGCGCAGGTCCGCGATCTCTATGCCGAGCAGCGGACGGCGGCGGCGATCAACGGTCGCCAGGTCATCAGCTTCGACTTCCAACGCGCCAAGGGTGCCTCCGACGTCACCGTGTTCAACGATGCGGTCAAGAAGCTCGAGGCGCTGGAGAAGCGCAATCCGGCGGTGCATTTCGTGCTGCGCTCGAACAGCGTGAAATATACCGAGGAGCAATATCACAGCGCGATCGACGCGATGATCGAGGGCGCGGTGCTCGCGGTGATCGTGGTGTTCCTGTTCCTGCGCGACTGGCGCGCGACGATCATCTCCGCGCTCGCGATTCCGCTGTCGGCGATTCCCGCCTTCTGGTTCATGGACCTGCTCGGCTTCACGCTGAACCAGATGACGCTGCTCGCGCTCAGCCTCGTCGCGGGCGTGCTGGTCGACGATGCGATCGTCGAGATCGAGAACATCGTCCGGCACATGCGGATGGGCAAATCCGCCTATCAGGCGTCGATCGATGCCGCCGACGAGATCGGGCTGGCGGTGCTCGCGACGACGATGTCGATCGTCGCGGTGTTCCTGCCGGTCGGACTGATGCCGGGTATCTCGGGTCAGTTCTTCAAGAATTTCGGTCTGACCGTGGTCGCCTCGGTGCTGATGAGCCTTGCGGTCGCGCGTCTGATCACGCCGATGATCGCGGCCTATTTCTTGAAGGCCCACGGCACCGCCAGCCACGGCGAGGGCAAGCTGATGGACTGGTACATGGCGTCGCTGCGCTTCACGCTGCGGCACCGCTGGCTGCCGGTCGTCGCCGGTGCGGCCGCGACCGCGATCACGATCGCGATGTTCTTCGTCCTGCCCTCGACCTTCCAGCCGCCGCGCGACAGCGATACCAGCACCGCGACGATCGACATGGTCCCCGGCACGACGCTGGCGCAGACCCAGGCGGTCGTGACCCGGGTCGCGAGCATCCTCCAGGCGCAACCCGATGTCGCATCGGTCTATGCCCGCACCGCGGTCGGCAATGGCCGCGTCACCGCGACGCTCAAGGACGATCGCTCGATGAAGAGCACCGCGTTCGAGCGGAGTCTCGCGCCGCAGCTCGCGGCGATCCCCGATGCGCGCGTGTCGTTCCGGTCGCAGTTCGGCTGGGGCGGCAGCAATCGCGACGTGACGATCACGCTGGGCGGCGACGACCCGGTCAAGCTCGACGCGACCGCGCAGAAGATCGTGACCGAGATGGCGAAGCTGCCGTCGCTGGTCGCGCCGCGCGTCGCGGGCAATCTGCAGCGTCCTGAAATCGTCATCCGCCCGCGGCTCGATCTCGCCGCCAATCTCGGCGTGACGACGCAGGGCCTGTCGAGTGCGATCCGCATCGCGACGCTGGGCGATATCGACCAGAACAGCGCGCGCTTCTCGCTCAGCGATCGCCAGATCCCGATCCGCGTCGCGCTCGACCAGAATGCGCGGACGAGTCTCGCGACGATCCAGAACCTGCCGGTCGCCACCGCGACGGGCGGATCGGTGCCGCTCAGCCTGGTCGCCGATATCGGGCTGGGCTCGGGGCCTACCAAGATCGACCGCGTCAACCAGCAGCGCCAGCTGTCGATCGGTGCGGATCTCGCGCCCGGCGTGATCAGCGGCGATGCGCAGAAGCAGATCCATGCGCTGCCGACGATGAACGCGCTGCCGATCGGGGTGAGCGAACTCGTGCTCGGCCAGGCCAAGTGGCAGGCCGAGATGATCAGCAACTTCATCGTCGCGGTGGTGGCGGGCGTGCTGCTCGTCTTCGCGGTGCTCGTGCTGCTCTATCGCCGTCTGTTGCCGCCGTTCGTCAACATGGGCTCGCTGATCCTCGCGCCGCTCGGCGGGCTGCTCGCCTTGTGGGTGACGGGTCATCCGATCTCGATGCCGGTCTATATCGGGCTGCTGATGCTGCTCGGAATCGTCGCGAAGAACTCGATCCTGCTGATCGACTTCGCGCTCGAGGAGATGGGCAAGGGCGTCGATATCTGGACCGCGATCGTCGATGCCGGGCACAAGCGTGCGCAGCCGATCGTCATGACCACGGTCGCGATGGTCGCGGGCATGGTGCCGACCGCGCTGTCGATCGGCGGCGACGGATCGTTCCGCGCGCCCATGGGCATCACCGTGATCGGCGGTCTGGTGATGTCGACCGTGCTGACGCTGTTGATCGTGCCGGCGACGTTCAGCATCGCGGTCGGAATCGAGCGCTGGGCGGGGCCACGACTGGGTCGCCGCCTGCTCACCTTCCGGCCCGGCGACGACGGCGCTGAAGTGGTCGGGATCGCCGGCCCCAACGCGCCGGCGCTCGGGCCGGCATCGCCCAAGATCGGCTTTCGCGATGGCGATGGCGGGACACAGCCGGCGGAATGATCGCCGGCGTGACACCTCACGGGTGAACTATCCCTGCGCTCGGGGATTGTTTCGGGCATGACATCGAATTCCCGCGTGCGCCTGGCCAAGGAAGCGACCAACCCGGCTCTCATTCGCATGCGGATCGTCGCGACCGGGCTGCTGGTGCTGATGGCGGTCGTGTTCCTGGTCAGCCGCGCGCTGGTCGACCGGCACCCCTCGATCGGCTTCGTCCGGGCCTTTGCCGAGGCAGCGATGGTCGGCGGGCTGGCGGACTGGTTTGCAGTCACCGCGCTGTTCCGCCATCCGCTCGGGTTGCCGGTCCCGCACACCGCGATCATCCCGCGGAACAAGGACCGGATCGGTGACACGCTCGCGATATTCCTGCGCGACAACTTCCTGCTACCCTCGGTCATCTCGCGCCGGATGCGGCGGCTCGACGTCGCGGGCGCGATCGCACACTGGCTGACCGATCCGCCCGAAGGGGCAGGGGGACGGTTCCGGTCGGGCGCGTCGAAGCTGGTCGCGCAGATTCTCGAAGGCCTCGACCCCGCGCGGCTCGGCGGCATGGTGAAGGCCGGCATCCGCGCAAGGCTGCGCCAGACCGAGATATCGCCGATCCTCGGCCAGCTGCTCAAGGCCGCGATCGCCGAACGTCGTCATGCCCCGCTGCTCGAGGCGGCAATCCGCTGGGCATCGGTCACGCTCGCCGCGAACGACCATCTCGTCCGCGCAATGGTGCATGAGAAGTCGGGTTCGATCCTGCGCTGGACGGGGCTCGACACCACGGTCGCGGACAAGCTGATCAACGGGTTCGACCGCCTGCTCGCCGAGATGGCGGAGGATCCCCAGCACTCGTTGCGGCTAAAGGCAGAGGAGGCGCTCGAGCGGCTGGCCTGGGACCTGCAATATGACCGCCGCATGCGCGAGCGGGTCGAGGCGATGAAGAACGACCTGCTCGACAACCCCGCGATGCAGCGCTGGCTCGACGGTCTGTGGGAGCAGGCGCGCGGCGCGCTGCTGGCGATCGCGCGCGATCCCGAGCGCGCGATGGCGGGCAAGCTGGGCGACGTGCTGCGCCAGCTCGGCGAGACGCTGCTCCACGATCCGCGGCTGTCGCATACGATCAACCGGTTCGTCCGCCGCGCGGTCGTCGGCATCGCGGCGGATTATGGCGACGGGATCGTCCGGCTCGTGTCGGAGACGGTGCGCGGCTGGGATGCGGAGACGATCACCAGCCGGCTGGAGAATGCGGTCGGTCGCGACCTGCAATATATCCGCGTCAATGGCACGATCGTGGGCGGGCTCGTGGGCCTGGTGATCCACACGGTCGACCGGATCCTCTAGTCGCCCCGGTTATCGCTCCCAGTCGGGCATCGGCCAGCCCTTTGCCTTTGCCAGCAGGCGGAGCGGGCCATGCGCGTTGACCGCGAATGGCTCGTCGGCCCAAGCAAAGGTCGGCGCATCGGAGACATGGTCCGAATAGAAGCGGACATGCGCATCGTGCCGCGCGATCCCCTCGCGCGCCATCCAGCGCTCGATCATCGCGAGCTTGGCGGGGCCGTAGCAATTCTCGCCGTCGATACCGGCGAGCAGATGCCCGTTCGCGTCGCGCAGGCTCTCGGTACCGATCACCGCATCGAAGCCGAGCCGCTCGGCGATCGACTCGACGTAGAAGCGATAGGAGGCGGTCGCCATCACCAGCCTGTATCCCGCCGCGCGATCCGCCTCGATCTGGCGGAGCGCGGCGGCGAAGACGCCGTCGCGCATCACGCGGTCGGCGAACGCCTCGGCGGCACGACGCTCCTGCGCCGGGGTCAGCGTCTTGCCGAGCATCATCCGCTGCATGATGTGCTTCAGGCGGCCGCGGCTCATCAGCTTGGCGAGATATCCCGCCGCCGCAAGCGCCGCGACCGGCACCAGCGCGAGTCGCCACGGCGCGCCGCCGGTGCGCGTGGTGTGGATCAGGAACGGCGTCCAGGTCGGCGCGTGGGTGATCGTCTTGTCCATGTCGTAGATGGCGAGAAGCTGGGTCATTGGGCCGGCTTACACAGCATTCGTCTTGCCGATCCAGTCCGTTTGCCGCAAAGGTGCCGCCGATGAGCGCGATGGCCGATTTTCAGCAGGACGGTGCCGACACGGGTACGCTTCGCTTCACCGGCGATCTGTCGCTCGCCAACATCGGAAATCTTCCCGATCGGCTCGAGGCGGTTGATGCCGCGTCGATCAAACGAGTCGATCTGAGCCAGGTCGACCGGATCGACACGATAGGCGCCTGGATCGTCCACCGCTTCGCCGCACGCAACGACGCGACGATCGACGGACTCAATGCCGACGGTCAGAATCTCTTCGATCAGGTCGTCGCCTCCGATCAGCCGCTGGCGGCACGCGGCAAGCCGGTCGGTTCGGTAAAGCGCGTGCTGGGCGAGATCGGCGACGCGGTCGTCCTGACCGGCCGGACGATGCTTGGCCTGCTCGCCTTTCTGGGCGCGACGACGATCGCCTTTGGCAGCGTCATTCGCCACCCCAAGCGCTTCCGCTTCAACGCGGTCGTCCAGCGCTTCGAGGTCGTGGGCATCGCCGCACTCGGCATCGTCGGGCTGATGAGCTTCCTGATCGGCGTCGTCATCGCGCAGCAGGGCGCGGTCCAGCTCCGCCAGTTCGGGGCAGAGGTGTTCACGATCAATCTGGTCGGGCGGCTGACGCTGCGCGAACTCGGCGTGCTGATGACCGCGATCATGGTCGCGGGCCGGTCGGGCTCCGCCTTTGCCGCGCAGCTCGGCACGATGAAGCTGACCGAAGAGATCGACGCGATGCGGACGATCGGGGTGTCGCCGATGGAGGCGCTGGTCCTGCCGCGCGTGCTGGCGGCGATCGTGATGATGCCGCTGCTCGCCTTCTACGCGTCGCTGATCGCGATCATCGGCGGTGGGCTGCTGTGCTGGATCCAGCTCGGCATCCCGCCCGTCACCTTCATCGCCCGGATCCGCGAAGTCGTGCCGATCACCGATCTGTACATCGCACTGATCAAGGCCCCGGTCTTCGGCGCGATCATCGCGGTCGCGGGTTGTTTCCAGGGCATGCAGGTCGAGGCTGACGCCGAACAGGTCGGGCTGCGCACGACCTCGGCGGTGGTGCAGGGCATCTTCCTCGTCATCGTGCTCGACGCGTTCTTCGCGGTATTCTTCACCTGGATCGGCTGGGACTGATGGCCCGCAAGACTGACGACAGCATCATCTCCGTTAAGGGGCTGAGGAACGAGTTCGGCGATTCGGTCGTGCATGATGGCCTCGACCTCGACGTCCGGCGTGGCGAGATTCTCGGCGTGGTCGGCGGGTCGGGGACCGGCAAGTCGGTGCTGATGCGCTCGATCATCGGCCTCCAGACGCCCGCCGAAGGCGCGATCACGGTGTTCGGCGAATCGAATATCGGCCGCGAGGAGACCGAGGCGACCGAGATCCGCAAGCGCTGGGGTGTGCTGTTCCAGGGCGGTGCGCTGTTCTCGACGCTGACCGTCGCCGAAAATGTCGAAGTGCCGCTGCGCGAATTCTATCCCGACCTGCCGCCCGCGCTGCTCGCCGAGATCGCGGCGTACAAGGTCGTGATGACCGGCCTGCCCGCGGATGCCGCGAACAAGTTTCCCGCCGAACTGTCGGGCGGCATGAAGAAGCGCGCCGGGCTCGCCCGCGCGCTCGCGCTCGACCCCGAGCTGCTGTTCCTCGACGAACCGACCGCCGGGCTCGACCCGATCGGCGCGGCGGCGTTCGATTCGCTGACGCAGTCGTTGCAGAAGACGCTGGGCCTGACCGTCTTCCTGATCACGCACGACCTCGATACGCTTTACGCGATCTGCGACCGTGTCGCGGTGCTCGCCGACAAGAAGGTGATCGCGGTCGGCACGATCGACGAACTGCTCGCGCTCGACCATCCGTGGATCGAGGAATATTTCAAGGGACCGCGCGGCCGCGCCGCGGTGGCGACCAAGGAGGCGCATCGCAGCGCCGACGCGGTTGCCGATGCCCACCCGACCGAAGTCCAGTCCAAGCAGTCCGCGCCGGACGACGCCGACGCGACATATGCCGAGAAAGAAGCAAGGACGCTCTGATGGAAACCCGTTCGAACCATGTCCTTGTCGGCGCCGTCGTGCTGATCCTGCTGGCGATGCTCGCGCTGTTCACCGTGTGGATCGCGCGGCTCGGTGGCACGGAAGAGAAGGAATATGACATCTTCTTCCGCCAGTCGGTCGATGGTCTGGCGCGCGGCTCCGCGGTGACCTTTTCGGGTGTGCCGTCGGGTCAGGTGAAGTCGATCTCGCTGTGGAAGAACGACCCGCAGTTCGTTCGCGTCCGTATCAGCGTGAACGAGGAGACGCCGGTGCTCCAGGGCACGACCGCGTCGATTTCGGGCGTCGGGTTCACCGGTGTCAGCCAGGTATCGCTCGATGGCGCGCGCAAGGGTGCGCCCGCGGTCGGCTGCCCCGATTCGAACGGCCAGCCATGCCCGTATGGCGTGCCGGTCATCCCGACCAAGCAGGGTGGCCTTGGCGCGATCCTCAATTCGGCACCGCAGCTGCTCGAGCGTCTGTCGACGCTGACCGAGCGGCTGACCGGGCTGCTGACCGATCGCAACCAGGCGTCGATCGCCGGGATCCTCGAGAACACCAATCGCCTGACCGATGCGCTGGCCGATCGCGGGCCGGAAATCGCCGCGACGCTGGCGCAGACGCGGGTCGCGATCCAGCAGGCGGGCGATGCCGCACAGCAGTTCGGGGTGCTCGCGCAGACCACCAACGGGGTGCTGTCCGAAGACGTGAAACCGGCGATGGCCAATCTGAACAAGGCGATCCAGTCGGCACAGACCAGCGCCGAAACGCTGAACGCGGCGATCGGCGACGCGCGGCCCGGGCTGCAGGCCTTCTCGAAGACCACCATTCCCGAAGCCAACCGCCTCGTCCACGATCTGCGTACCACCGCCGCGGCGCTGTCCTCGGTTGCCGAACGTGTCGACCAGCAGGGGGCAGGCTCGCTCGTCGGGCAGCAGAAGCTTCCGGACTATAAGGGTAAGTGATGACCGCCATGAAGACACCGCTGTTCATCCTTCTCGCGGCGCTGCCGCTCAGCGCCTGCATCAGCTTTGGTGCCGCACCGCCGCCGACCCTGCTGACGCTGACGACGCAGTCCGCGGTCGCGGTCGGGCAGAACCAGAATTCGGCGACGTCGAAGTCGATCACGCTGCAGGTGCCGACGGTGCCGCAGGCGCTGGCGACCGCGCGCGTGCCGGTGCAGGCGACCGCGACGTCGATCGCCTATGTGAAGGACGCGCAATGGGCCGAGCCGCCTGCGCGGCTGTTCGCGCGGCTGATGTCCGACACCGTTGCGGCGCGCACCGGGATGGTCGTGCTGTCGACGGTCCAGGCGGTCGGCGATCCGAGTGCAATGCTGGGCGGTGAACTTCGCAATTTCGGGCTCGACGCGACGACGCGCGAGGCGGTCGTGACGTTCGATGCCTCGCTGACGCGGGCAGGGATGCAGTCGGTCGAGAAGCGTCGCTTCGAGGCGCGCGTCCCGGTCGCGGCGATCGATGCGCCGTCCGCGGCGGCGGGGATCAACACCGCGGCCAATAGCGTCGCACAGCAGGTCGCGGACTGGGTCGGCCGCCCGCGCTGAGCTTGGGTCAGCCTTCGGGCTGATCCGCCTGCGCGAGCATCGCCTCGGCTTCGGCGAGGTGGAGTCGTTCAACCATCTCACCGTTCAGGCGGATCGCGCCCTTGTCCGCAGTGGCGCCGTCCGCGAACGCGTCGACTATTGTCCGAGCCCAGGCGAGCTGGTCGGGGGTGGGGCCGAACGCGGTGTTCGCCGCCGCGAGCTGCGCCGGATGGATCAGCGTCTTGCCGTCATAGCCAAGACCAGCGCCCTGTTCGGCTTCGGCGGCGAGGCGCTTCGCATCGTCGAGCGCGTTGCAGACGCCGTCCAGCGCCACCAACCCGGCCGCGCGTGCGGCCGTCACGATCGCCATCAGCGCGGGAATGAGTGGCGTTCGATCGACGCCTGGGCGGCAGCGCAGCTCCTTGGCGAGGTCGTTGGTGCCGGCAATCAGCGCGGTGAGCCGCGATCCCGCGGCCGCACGAGCAATCCCTGGGAGTTCGAGCACGCCGCCACAGGTCTCGATCATCGCCCAGATTGGTGGCCCGTCGGTACCCAGTGCGGCGCGGACGGCGGCAAGATCGACGGCGCCGGAGATCTTGGGCACGAGCACCGCATCGACGCCGAGACCGCGCAAGGCGGCGATGTCGTCGGCACCCCATGGGGTATCGAGCGCGTTGATCCGCACCACCAGCTCGCGCGACCCGAAACCCCCCGTGCCGATTTCGGCAACGACACGGTCGCGCGCCGCCGCCTTCTCGTCGGGCGCCACCGCATCCTCGAGGTCGAGGATCACGACGTCGCAGGCCAGACTGCGGGCCTTGGCGATGGCGCGGGGGTTGGAGGCGGGCATGTAGAGCGCGCTGCGGCGACGGCGAAGGATCATGACGGCCAGCCTAGAAGACTATGGCCGGGGTTTGAACCCCGGCCCGCCCGCCGCGCGGCGACGCGCTCAGGTGACGACGTCGGGTGCGCTGCGGCCGGTATGCTGCGCGATCCCCGCGATCGATTCGGCCGCCGCGACGATGCTTGCCAGCATGTCGCTGGTTTCGCGGTCGAGATCACCGCCGACGGGCTCATAGCGTTCGAGATAGACGCGCAGCGTCGCGCCGGTGGTGCCGGTGCCCGACAGGCGGAACACGACGCGGCTGCCGCCGGTGAAGAGAATGCGGACGCCCTGGTTGCGGCTGATCGAGCCGTCGGTCGGGTCGGTATAGGCGAACTCGTCCGCGGTCTCGACGGTGAGGTCGCCGAACTGCTTGCCGGGCAGGGTCGCGAGGCTGGCGCGCAACGCAGCCATCAACGCATCGGCGCGCGGGGTCTCGATGCCCTCGTAATCGTGACGCGCGTAATAGTTGCGGCCAAACTTCGCCCAGTGATCGCGGGCGATGGCGTCGACGCTCTCGCCGCGGACCGCGAGGATGTTGAGCCACAGGAGCACTGCCCAGAGCCCGTCCTTCTCGCGGACATGATCGGACCCGGTCCCTGCGCTTTCCTCGCCGCAGATCGTCGCCATGCCGGCATCGAGCAGATTGCCGAAGAACTTCCAGCCGGTCGGCGTCTCGTAGGCGGGGATGCCAAGCGCCGCCGCAACGCGGTCGGCGGCCGCGCTGGTCGGCATCGAGCGGGCGATACCCTTCAGCCCTCCGGCATAACCGGGGGCGAGGTGCGCGTTTGCCGCCAGCATCGCGAGGCTGTCCGACGGGGTCACGAAGCGGTGGCGGCCGATGATCAGGTTGCGGTCGCCATCGCCATCCGATGCCGCACCGAAATCGGGGGCGTCGGGGGCCATCATCGTCTCGTACAGCTCATGCGCGTGGACGAGATTGGGGTCGGGATGATGCCCGCCGAAATCAGGGAGGGGCGTGCCGTTGCGCACCGTGCCGGCCGCAAAGCCCAGCCGGCGTTCGAGGATCTCTGTCGCATAGGGCCCGGTGACCGCGCTCATCGCGTCGAACGCCATCGTCAGCTTGGACGCGCGGATCGCGTCGAAGTCGAACAGCGTCTCCATCAGCGCGGCATAGTCCTCGACCGGATCGACCACCTCGACGGGCATGTCGCCGACCATGACCTCACCGTCCTGGTCGAGATCGATGTCGGCCGCGTCGACGGTCAGCCAGCGGTCGATGTCGAGCGTCCGCGCATTGATCGCGTCGGTGATCGATTCAGGCGCGGGACCGCCATTGGCGATGTTGTACTTGATCCCGAAATCCTCGTCGGGACCGCCGGGATTGTGGCTGGCGGACAGGACCAGCCCGCCGATCGCGCCACGTTTGCGGATCATGTGGCTGGCGGCGGGCGTCGACAGGATGCCGCCGCGGCCCACGATGGCGCGGCCAAAGCCGTTTGCCGCGGCCATGCGGATCGCGATCTGAATCACCTCACGGTTGAGGAACCGGCCGTCGCCTCCAATCACCAGGGTCGCGCCGGCCTTGTCCTCGACCACGTCGAACACCGACTGAACGAAGTTTTCGGCATAATTGGCCTGCTGGAAGACCTTCACCTTCTTGCGCAGACCCGATGTGCCCGGCTTCTGATCGGTATAGGGCGTGCTAGTAACGGTACGGATCATGTAGGCTCCACAAGGCTCGAATACAGGGTCGCATAACGCCGGCCACTCTCGTCCCACGAGAAGTCCGCGCGCATCGCATTGCGCTGCAACATGGCCCAGCGATCGGGGCGTGCATAGAGCGCGATCGTTCGGCGCAACGCATGGCTGAGCGCTTCGGGCGTGATGCCGTCATGCTGAATACCGGTAGCGACGCCTGCGGCGACCGCCGCCTCGTTCGCGTCGATCACCGTGTCGGCCAGCCCGCCGGTGCGCGCGACGACGGGGATGCAGCCATAGGCCAGCCCATAGAGCTGAGTCAGGCCGCAGGGTTCGAAGCGCGACGGGATCAGGATCGCATCGGCACCCGCCTGAAGCAGATGCGAGACCGGCTCGTCATAGCCGATGCGGACGCCGACCCGGCCCGGATGCCGCTCGGCGGCGGCGAGAAAGGCGTGCTCCAGCGCGCTATCGCCCGACCCGAGCAGTGCCAGCCGGCCACCGAGCGCCACCAGCTCGTCGATCGCCGCGACGAGGACGTCCATGCCCTTTTGCCAGGTGAGCCGGCTGATGACGGTGAAGATCGGGCCGTCGCCGGTGTCGAGGCCGTACAGCGTCTCGACCGCACGCTTGTTGTTGCGGCGGCGGGTGAGCGTGCGCGCGGTGTAGCGCGACGGCAGCGCGGCATCGGTGGCGGGGTTCCAGACCGCGGGATCGATGCCGTTGACGATCCCCGTCAGCCGATCGGCACGAACGTTGATCAGCCCTTCGAGCCCCATGCCGAATTCGCCGCGACGGATCTCGGCGGCATAGGTCGGGCTGACCGTGGTGATCGCATCGGCAGCCTCGAGCCCGGCCTTCAGAAAACCCACGCCGCCATAATATTCGATCCCGTCGAGCGCGAATGCCGCATCGGGCAGCGCAAGGTCGGTGAAGATCTCCGCGCCATAGCGGCCCTGGAACGCGATATTGTGGATCGTGACGATCGTCTTGGCCGGCGCGCCGGGGCCGGGGGCGTAGCGCAGATAGGCCGGCGCCATCGCCGCCTGCCAGTCATGCGCATGAAGGATGTCGAAATGCTGGCCATCGACAACGCCCGAGGCGAGGTCGGCGGCAGCCCGGCTGAACGCGGCAAAGCGCAGCCAGTTGTCGACCCAATCGGCGCCGGTCGCGTCGCCATACGGACCGCCGCCGCGCGCAAACAGGCCGGGGGCGTTGAGGATCAGCAGCGGATGGTCGCCGATGCTCGCCGCCAGGATCCGCGCCTCGACGCCGAGCAGGTCGGTGTAGCGGTGGACGACCTTTGCCGTCCGCATGACCGCGGCGAGCGCGGGATAGCCGGGAAGGAAGGTCGTCATCGCGACGCCGTGATGCGCGAGCGCCGCGGGCAGCGCGCCGACGACATCCGCAAGGCCACCGGTCTTGATCAACGGATAGGCTTCTGACGCTACCGAGAGAACACGCATCAGCCGGGCCCCTGTCCTGATCGAGAAAGCGTCGTATACACCCTCACGCGATCAGCCGGTCGATCATGGATTTGGTTACGAGCACCACGCCGCTGTCGGTGCGGCGGAAACGCTGCGCGTCGAGTTCGGCATCCTCGCCGACGACGAGGCCGTCAGGGATGACGACGCCGCGATCGACCACGACTTTCGACAGGCGCGCACCACGGCCGATCTCGCAATGTGGCAGGATCACCGCCTGGTCGAGCATCGAATAGCTGTGCGCGCGCGTGCCCGTGAAGATCAGGCTGCGGTGGATCGACGAGCCCGAGATGATGCAGTCGCCCGAAACCAGGCTCGACACCGCTTCGCCGCGGCGTCCGTCATCGGCATGGACGAACTTGGCGGGCGGGGTGACCTCCGAATAGGTCCAGAGCGGCCAGCTGCGGTCGTAGAGGTCGAGCTTGGGCACCACGTCGGTGAGGTCGATATTGGCCTCCCAATAGGCGTCAACCGTGCCGACGTCGCGCCAATAGGCCTCGACCTCGCTGCCCGAGCGGACGCAGCTGTCGGAGAAGCGATGTGCGACCGCCTTGCCGTGCTTGACGAGGTAGGGGATGATGTCCTTGCCGAAATCGCGTGCGGATCCCGGCGTCTCCGCATCGCGGCGCAGTTCGTCGAACAGCAGCTTGGTGTGGAAGACGTAGATCCCCATCGACGCCAGCGCGATGTCCGGATTACCCGGGATCGCGGGCGGATCGGCCGGCTTCTCGACGAACGCGGTGACATTGTCATGCTCGTCGACTGCCATCACGCCGAAGCCGACCGCCTCCATGCGCGGCACTTCGAGGCAGGCGATCGTGACGTCCGCACCGGTCTCGCAATGCTGTTGCAGGATCAGCTCGTAATCCATCTTGTAGATGTGATCGCCGGCCAGGATGACCATGTATTCGGGCGCGTGGCTCTCGATGATGTCGATATTCTGGTAGACCGCGTCGGCGGTGCCCTCATACCATTGGAACTCGCTGATCCGCTGCGACGCGGGCAGGATGTCGAAGCTCTCATTGCGTTCGGAGCGCAGGAAGTTCCAGCCGCTCTGAAGATGGCGGATCAGCGAATGCGCCTTGTACTGAGTCGCGACGCCGATCCGGCGAATGCCCGAGTTGATCGCATTCGACAGCGCGAAATCGATGATCCGCGCCTTGCCGCCGAAATACACCGCGGGTTTTGCGCGGGTATCGGTCAGTTCCATTAACCGACTGCCGCGACCACCGGCCAGCACATACGCCATTGCGTCGCGCGCCAGTGGCTGTCCCCGCCGTTCAACCATGTCCGTCTCTCCCTAATCGTCCGCCGTATAACGCCCCGTTACCCGCGGCTTGTTCCGTCTCAGCCCTCAAACTCGAGCATGATCGTCGCGAGCGGGGGCAAGGTGACCCACGCCGCACCGTCCTCCGCGACCACGCCGCCGAGGTTGCCGAGCCCGCTGCCCCAATATTCATGCGCGTCGCTGTTGATAATCTCGCACCAGCGGCCGTCGAGCGGCAGCGGGATGCGGTAAGGCGCGCGCGCGATCGGCGTCATGTTGGCGATGACGGCGACGGGCTTCGCGCCAGGTGCCTTGCGCAGCCAGGCGAAGACCGAATTGGCGGCATCGTCGGCGATCAGCCATTCGAACCCGTCCGCTTCGCAATCGCGCGCGTGAAGCGCGGGCTTGTCGCGATAGACCGTGTTGAGGTCGCGGACGAGGTTGCGGATGCCCTCATGGCTGCGGCTGTTGCGCAGGCACCAGTCGAGCGCGCGGCCCTCGGACCATTCGCGGCGCTGCGCGAATTCCTGTCCCATGAAGAGCAGCTTCTTGCCCGGATAGCCCCACATGAACGCGTAATAGGCGCGCAGATTGGCGAATTGCTGCCAGTCGTCGCCGGGCATCTTGGTCAGCAGCGAGCCCTTGCCGTGGACGACCTCGTCATGGCTGAGCGGCAGGACGAAATTCTCGCTGAACGCATAGACCAGCCCGAAATTGATCTCGCCGTGATGATGCTTCCGGTGCAGCGGATCACGCGCCATGTACTGGAGCGTGTCGTGCATGAAGCCCATGTTCCACTTGAACCCGAAGCCCAGGCCGCCGCTCTTGCCGTCGTCGCCGACCGGCGCGGAGACACCCGGCCATGAGGTCGATTCCTCGGCGATCGTGAAGATGCCGGGATGCTGGCCGTACACGGCGCGGTTCATGTCGCGCAGGAAGGCGACCGCCTCCCAGTTCTCGCGCCCGCCGGTGTCGTTGGGGATCCATTCGCCCGCCTCGCGCGAATAATCGCGGTACAGCATCGACGCGACCGCATCGACGCGAAGCCCGTCGATATGATAGCGCTCGGCCCAGAACAGCGCATTGTTGACGAGGAAGGACGACACCTCGCGACGCCCGAAATTGTAGATCGCGGTGTTCCAGTCGGGATGGAAGCCGAGCCGCGGATCCTCATGTTCGTAGAGCGCGGTACCGTCGAAATGCGCGAGCCCGAACGCGTCGGTCGGGAAATGCGCAGGGACCCAGTCGAGCAGCACGCCGATCCCCGCCAGATGCGCGCCGTCGACGAACCGCGCGAACCCCTCGACATCGCCGAACCGCGCGGACGGCGCATAAAGCCCGGTCGTCTGATAGCCCCAGCTCGGATCATAGGGATGTTCGCTGATCGGCATGAACTCGATGTGCGTGAAGCCCATCTCGACTACGTACGGGATCAGCCGGTCGGCGAGCGCATCCCAGGTCAGGAACCAGCCCTCGGCATCGCGGTCCCATGATCCTGCATGCACCTCGTAGATGCTGATCGGCACGCGGCGCGGATCGACCGAGGCCCTGTGTTTGCGGTGGCTCGTATCCGCCCATTTGTGCGCGAGCGTGCGCGTGATCGACGCGGTCGCGGGACGCAGTTCGCTGGCAAAGGCGAAGGGATCGGCCTTCAGCGGCTGGAGCCGGCCATCGGGACCGACGATCTCGTATTTATAGGCGCGATATTCGGCAATGTCGGGGATGAAGATCTCCCAGACGCCGACGTCGCCGCGCCTGCGCATCGCATGGCGGCGGCCATCCCAGTCATTGAAGTCGCCGACCACCGAGACGCGCTGCGCATTGGGGGCCCAGAGCGCGAAATGCACGCCCGGCGCGCCTTCGTGCTCGATCAGGTGCGCGCCCAACTTGTCATGGAGGCGGTGGTGATTGCCCTCCGCCATCAGCAGGTCGTCGATCGGGCCGAGCACCGGGCCGAAGCTGTACGGGTCGGTCACCCACCAGTCCGCGCCGCCGCCCTCGGCATGATATTTCACCGGTTGCGGATCGCCGTCGATCGGCCCCTCGAACAGGCCGCGATCGTCGATCCGGGGGAGGGTGCCGAGTGTCGTGCCGTCGAGCGCATGCGCCTCGGCGGTCGTCGCACCCGGCAGCCACGCGCGCGCGAACGTGCCGCCGGGGCCGGCATGCACGCCGAGCAGCGAGAAGGGATCGTCGTGACGCCCCTCCAGCAGGGCAACGATGGCGCCTTCGGGTGGCTTCACATTACCGTCCAGATATCACGGGCATATTCACGGATCGTCCGGTCCGACGAGAACCAGCCCACACGCGCAACGTTGCGCACGGTCGAGGCGACCCAAGCGTCGCGATCGTTCCAGCGCGTGTCGACGCTGCGCTGCGCGGTGGCATAGCTGTCGAAATCGGCGGCGAGCATGAACCAGTCGCCCTCGTACAGTCCGCCCATCAGTCCGGCGTAGCGCTGACGATCATCGGGCGAGAACACGCCCGAGGCGATCGCCGAGACCGCCTGGCAGAGCTCGTTCGACCCGTCGATCACGCTGCGCGGATCATAGCCCGATGCGCGCTTCACTTCGACCTCGTCCGCGGTCATGCCGAAGATGAAGATGTTGTCGTCGCCGACCCGGTCCTTGATCTCGATATTCGCGCCGTCGAGCGTGCCGATCGTCAGCGCGCCGTTCATTGCGAACTTCATGTTGCCGGTGCCCGACGCCTCGAGCCCGGCGGTCGAGATCTGTTCGCTGAGATCGGCGGCGGGGATGATCTGCTCCGCCAGCGACACATTATAGTTTGGCAGGAACGCGACCTTCAGCAGCCCGCCGACCGACGGATCCGAATTGATCCGGCGCGCGACGTCGTTCGCCAGCTTGATGACGAGTTTCGCATTGTGATAGCTCGACGCCGCCTTGCCCGCGAACAGCTTCACGCGGGGCGTCCAGTCGCGTTCGGGATGGCTGCGGATCTGGTCGTACAGCGCGACCGTCTCGATGATGTTGAGCAGCTGGCGCTTATATTCGTGAATGCGCTTGATCTGCACGTCGAACAGCGCGTCGGGGTCTATGCGCAGCCCCATGCTGTCCTTGATATGATTTGCCAATGCCACCTTGTTCGAACGCTTCACCGCCCAAAACCGCTCCCTGAACGCGGAATCGTCGGCAAAAACATCGAGATCGATCAGCCGTTCGGCATCATCGAGGAAGCCGTCGCCGATCGCGTCGCGGATCAGCGTGGTGAGGCCGGGGTTGCATTGCTGAAGCCAGCGGCGCGGCGTGATCCCGTTGGTCTTGTTGTTGATCCGCGTCGGATAGAGGCGGTGGAGATCCGCGAAGACCGTCTTCTTCATCAGCTGCGTATGCAGCGCCGCGACGCCATTGACGCTGTGCGATCCGGCAAAGGCGAGGTTGGCCATCCGCACGCGCCGCTCGCCGCCTTCGTCGATCAGGCTGATCGCGGCGATCGCGCGGTCGTCTATCCCTGTGACCCCGCGTGCCTCGCGCAGCAGCCTTGCGTTGATCGCGTAGACGATCTGCATGTGCCGCGGCAGCAGGCGCTCGAACAGCGGCAGCGGCCAGCTCTCCAGCGCCTCGGGCAGCAGCGTGTGGTTGGTGTAGCCGAAGGTCGCGCGCGTGATCTTCCACGCTTCGTCGAACGCGAATTCGTGATGATCGATCAGCAGCCGCATCAGCTCGGCGACCGACACCGCGGGGTGCGTGTCGTTCAGCTGGATCGCAGCCTTGTCGGGCAGCGTGCGGATGTCGCCGAAATACTGGATGTGGCGGCGGACGATGTCCTGGATCGAGGCGGACGAGAAGAAATATTCCTGCCGCAGCCGCAGTTCCTGCCCCGCGGCGGTCGAGTCGTTGGGATAGAGTACGCGCGTGAGCGTCTCGGCGCGGAGCTGGTCGGCGAGCGCGCCGGAAAAGTCGCCCGCGTTGAACCGGTCGAGCTTGATCGGATCGAACGCGCGTGCGGTCCATAGCCGCAGCGTGTTGACGTGTTCGCCGCGCCAGCCGACGACGGGGGTGTCGACCGCCATCGCCTCGACCGCCTCTGCGGGGCTCCAGTGAACCTGACCGCTGTCGGTCGCGATGACCTCGCCGCCGAAGCCGATGAAATAGGCGCTCTCGCGGCGTTCGAACTCCCAGGGATTGCCGTGCGCGAGCCAGCTTTCGGGCATCTCGACCTGCCAGCCATCGTCGATCCGCTGGCGGAACATGCCGTTCACATAGCGGATGCCATAGCCGTAAGCAGGGAGCGCGAGGCTCGCCATGCTCTCCATGAAGCACGCCGCCAGCCGCCCGAGCCCGCCATTGCCGAGTGCCGCATCGGGCTCGATCTCCTCAAGCGCGGCAAGGTCGACGCCGTGCAGCGCGAGCGCCCGCGACACCTCGCCGCTGCGTTGCAGGTTCGTCACCGCATCGCGCAGCAGCCGGCCGATCAGGAATTCGAGGCTGAGATAATAGACGCGCTTCGCACCCGCCGCATGCGCCGCCTTGGTCGATGCCATCCAGCGTTCGACGATGTCGTTGCGCACGGTGAGGATCGTTGCCGCGAGCCAGTCGTGCGGAAGCGCGGCCTGCGCATCCTTGCCGATCCGGTGGACGAGCGTGTCGAGGATCGAATCGGCCAGCGTCTGGAGGGAGCGCTGCAGGGCGGGGTTTACGGTCACGCGAATTCCGGATCTCGTTGTCGTCACCGGTGATCCTAGCCGCGCGGACACCTTTGTCACGCGGACTTGCGAGGTCGCGGGACGCGATCGGCCAGTTAGCCGTGCATCCCCTGATCCATGTCAGTTTATCTCAGAGCATGCCGATCAGCAGGGTCGCGTTGAGGCCGATAATGACCGCGGCGATGACCCAGGCGAGCGCTTTCAGCCAGACCGGGCTGACCAGCGAACCCATGATTCGCGCGTCACCGGTGAACTTGACGAGCGGCACGACCGCGAAGGGGAGTTGCAGGCTCAGCACGACCTGGCTCAGCACGAGCAGCCGGGTCGCGCCCGCATCGCCCGCGGCGCCGACGACGAATACTGCGGGGATAATCGCGAGCAGCCGCGTGACGAGCCGCCGCGCCCAGACGGGCATGCGCAGGTTGAGGAAGCCCTCCATCACGATCTGGCCGGCGAGCGTGCCCGTCACGGTCGAATTCTGCCCCGAGGCGAGCAGTGCGACTGCGAACACGACGCTCGCGGCCCCCATGCCGAGCATCGGCGCGAGCAGCGCATGCGCCTGGTCGATATCGGCGACGTCGGTGCGCCCGGCGACGTGGAAGGTGGCGGCCGCGAGGATCAGGATTGCGGCGTTGATGAAGAAGGCGAGGCCGAGCGCGATCGTGCCGTCGATCGTCGCCATCGTCACCGCGTCGCGCTTGCCCGCCTCGGTCGGCGCGAACGCGCGTGTCTGGACGATCGACGAGTGGAGATACAGGTTGTGCGGCATCACCGTCGCACCGAGGATGCCGATCGCGATATAGAGCATCGCCGGGTTGGTGACGATCTCGGTCGTCGGCACCAGTCCGCCGAGCACCCCCGCCATGTCGGGCCGCGCGAGGAACAGTTCGAAGATGAAGCAGCCGGCGATGATCACCAGCAGCGCTACGATGAACGCCTCGAGCTTGCGGAAGCCGAAGCGTTGCAGCGCGAGGATCAGGAACACGTCGAGCGCTGTCAGCACGACACCCCAGACCAGCGGGAGCCCGAACAGCAGTTTGAGCGCGATGGCGGTGCCGAGCACTTCGGCCAGATCGCAGGCGATGATCGCGATCTCGCACAGGAACCAGAGCACGACCGAAACGCGCTTCGAATAATGCGCGCGGCAGGCCTGGGCGAGGTCGAGCCCGGCGACGATGCCGAGCCGAGCGGACAGCGCCTGGAGCACCATCGCCATCAAATTGGACAGCAAAACGACCGACAGGAGGGTGTAGCCGAACGCCGAGCCGCCGGCGATGTCGGTCGCCCAGTTGCCCGGATCCATATAGCCGACCGCGACGAGATAGCCTGGCCCGACGAACGCGAACAGCCGCCGCCAGAAGGGCGCGCCTTCGGGGATCGCGACGGTGCGATAGCTGTCGGACAGCGAATGGGCGAGGGCGGAACTGGGCGGCGGCATCGCGGGTGCTTTGCCGGATGGGAGCGGGGGGGACAAGCGGTTCGGTCGGCAGCCGGATATCGGGCGGGCGCATGGCTCTTTTTGCTCCCGTCATCCTGACGGAAGTCAGGATCCAAGGTCACGGGCACTCGCCTGCTTGGCTCTGGATCCTGACTTTCGTCAGGATGACGGGAGGGGGCTAGTGGGGTCTCGCGGGCATGGCCTCGCTTGAGCGGCCGCGCTCAGATCACCTTCATGTCAGCCTGGTAATGGTGCCAGAGGAAGATCGCCGCCGCGCCGCGGTGCGGGCGCCAGGCTTCGGCGAGTTCGCGAGTCATCTTCTCGCTCGGGCGGGCGTCGTGGCCGAGGATGCGGCCGATCTCGATCTGGACCGCGAGGTCGCCCGCGGGCCAGATGTCGGTGCGGCCCTCGGCGAACAGCAGGTAGATCTCCGCCGACCAGCGGCCGATTCCCTTGACCCGGACCAGCGCGGCGATCGCCTCCTCGTCGTCGGCGGGCAGGTTCGTCAGGTCGAGGCGGCCGCTCGTCACCTCGTCGGCGAGGCTGCGGGCATAGCCGAGTTTCTGCCGCGACAGCCCCGCGCTGCGCAGCGTCTCGTCGCTGGCGGCGGCGATGTTGGCGGGGTCCGCGGCACCGCCGACAAGCGCGTCGAGCTTGTTCCAGACCGATTGCGCGGAGGCGACGCTGACCTGCTGGCCGAGGATGGTGCGAAGCAAGGTCGCGAAGCCGCGCTCGCTGATCCGCGGGGCAGGGTGGCCCTTGTTCGCGACCGCGACCGCAAAGGCGGGTTCGATCGCACACAGCGCGGTCATGGCAGCCTGCAACTGGGCGGCGTTCAGGCCCATGACGCGAACCTTGCAGCTTGATCGGGGCGGCGGCGCGCGGCATGGACCGCGCACGGTTTTTCGGAGGACAGCATGCCCAAGCTTATCGTCGTGACGCGGGACGGGGAAGAACGCGAGCTCATGGGCGAAACGGGTCTTTCGGTCATGGAAGTCATCCGCGACGCCGGGATCGACGAGATCCTCGCTTTGTGCGGCGGCTGCTGCTCCTGCGCCACCTGCCACGTCCATGTCGACCCGGAATTTGCGGCCAAACTCAAGCCGATGAGCGAGGACGAGAACGACCTGCTCGATTCGACCAGCGACCGCGACGACTATTCGCGACTGTCGTGCCAGATCGACGTGACCGACGCGCTCGACGGTTTGAAGGTCCGGATCGCCGCCGAGGATTGATCCGGTCCCTTGGGACGGGCGGTTGGGGCGGGGGTTTCGAGCCCCACGCCCCTCACCCTTCCCACCGCTGCGCGGCGGGCCCCTTCCCTCTCCCCCGGGGGGAGAGGGGGGATAGTTAGCGCGTCGTCACCGCGTAGAGTGCGATCGCCGCGGCGTTCGAGACGTTGAGGCTCTCGACCTTTTCCGAGATGGGGAGCTTAGCGAGTTCGTCGCAGTGATCCTCGGTGTTCTTGCGCATGCCCTCGCCCTCGGCACCGAGCACGATCGCGATGCGCTGCGTCCCCATCGCGTCGGACAGCGTCTGTGTCGCATGGCCGGTGAGGCCGATCCGCCAGAACCCGGCTGCGGCGATTTCCTCGAGCGCGCGGGCGAGATTGACCACGCGGATCCACGGCACCGTCTCGAGCGCACCCGACGCCGCGCGTGCGATCGTGCCCGATTCGGGTGGTGCGTTGCGGTCGGGGGTGACGATGCCGAGCGCATCGAACGCCGCCGCCGAGCGCAGTATCGCGCCGACATTGTGCGGATCGGTCACGCCGTCGAGGATGACGAGCGGACGGTTGTCGTCCTTGCCATGCTCGAGCAGGTCGGCGAGCCACATGTCCTCGAGCGGCTCGACCTCGATCACCACGCCCTGATGCGGGGCGTCGCCCGGCACCAGTCGCGCGAGATCGGTGGCCTCGGCGAAGGTCACCGGCACGGCGGCGGGCAGGTCGAACCCGGCCAGCGCCTCGCGCGTGCCCATGATCTTGCGCACCGTGCGTTCGGGATTGGCGAGCGCCGCGCCCACCGCATGCTTGCCCCAGAAGCGCGGACGCCCCGCGGGGGCCTTGCTCGGCCGATGGCCCTTGCGTGCTGCCATCAGAGCGCTCCCGTCATCATATCAGTCATCGTCATCGCTATATCCATAAGGGTCGGTCACCACCGGCTTGGTCGGCAGTGGCGTGCGTGGCAGCGCCTTGTCCGCATTCGCCGCGCTGAGCAACACCGATGCGAGCACGATCGACGCCTGGCGCATGTCGTCGGCCTTCAGGTGATCGAAGGTGTCGGCCGACGTATGATGGATCCGGCTGCCATAATCGAGCGGATCCTGGATAAACTGGAACCCCGGCACGCCGACCTGTTGCAGGAAGACGTGATCGGTGCCGCCGGTCGGCCGCAGGACGACGTTCGACGCGCCCATTGACGCGAACGGGCTGAGCCAGTCGCGAAAGATCGGTACGACTGCGGGGTTGGTCTCCGCATAGAGCCCGCGCAATTTGCCCGAGCCATTGTCGATGTTGAAATAGGCAGCGAGGTCGGCATGACCCGGCAGCGGGGTGATCGGCCATTTCTGCGAAAAGCCGTAATAGCTTTGCATGCCGGTCTGCGGCGGGTCGTTGGGGCTGCCGCGGGTCGCCAGATGGCGGGTGACATAGGCCATCGAACCGAGAATGCCCTGCTCCTCGCCCGACCAGAGCGCGAACCGGATCGTCCGCTTCGGGCGGACGCCGGTTGCGGCCAGGATCCGTGCGGCCTCCATGATCATCGCCGAGCCCGCCGCATTGTCCGCGGCACCGTCCGCAGCGACCCAGCTGTCCAGATGCGCGCCCGCCATGACATAGCCGGCCTTCGGATCGGTCCCGGGAATGTCGGCGATGATGTTGTACGCCTGCGCATCGCTGTCGTCGAAGCGGACGTCGCTGACGATCTCGAGCGTCGGGGCGGGGCCCGCCTTGGCGAGCCGCGCGAGGCGTCGATAATCCTCCGCGGCGATCTGCACGCCCGGCAGCGCAGGCGTGTCGCCGACACCGAACAGATAGCCTTCGCCGCTGACCAGCTTGCCGTCGTGATAGGCCATCGTCGCGGTCGCGACCGCGCCTTCGCTTTTCAGGAACGCATCGAGTTTCTTCGAGAAATCGAGCCGCTTCATCCGGCGGTCGGCGGCATCGGGGTCGTAATTCGGCTGCTGAAACCGGTCGAGCCTCGCGATATCCTCGCCGCTCAGCCGCTTGAAGGCGGGCTCGGCAGGTTCGTCACCGGTGCCGGGCCGCGTGAGCATCACGATCTTGCCGCTGAGCTTGCCGCGCCATTTCGCGAAGTCGCGCTCGCGCGCCATCGGTGCGACGATCACGGCCGCGCTCAGCGCGGTGCCGTTCGTGCCGGGAGTCCAGGCAATGGGAATCGCGGTCAGCTGCACCACCCGCGGGGTCGTCATCCGCACGCTCGACCGTTCGATCGACCAGCCTCGACCGAATGCGAACCCTTCCTTGTGGACATTCGTGAGGCCCCAGTCGGCGAAGCGGCGCTGCGTCCATGCCTCGGCCGTGCGCATCGACGGCGAATTGGTGAGCCGCGGGCCGATCACGTCGGTCAGATGCTGGACGGTCACCATGACCTGGCTGTGGTTGGTCCCTTCGTCGATGATGCGGTTGACCATGGGTTGATCAGGCTTTGCGGTGCCGCCACGCTCCTTGGCGGCCGCGGGGCTGAGCGCGATGATCGTTACGGTTGCGGCGAAAATGGCAAGTCGGCACGGACGCGATTGGTGCATGAAGGTCCCCCTGGGCAATTTTTTATGCATGAAAGGCTATGCGGGGGCGGAAGTTGGCGCAACCCGCGTTGACAGCACCGACAAGCTTCGCCATTGAGCCGCCTCGCTCGAAAGAGTGGCCCCTTTGGACAGGTGGCCGAGTGGTTAAAGGCAGCAGACTGTAAATCTGCCCGGGTTTCCCGTACGCTGGTTCGAATCCAGCCCTGTCCACCAAAGCTTTGCGGTATCACCGTCCAAGCTTTGGTCCTTCGCCGGTAGCAAGGCCAGGCGCGAACCTCACAACCTTCAGATCTGTGCCGGGATGTCGTGCGGACATTATGCGCGAAAACGCGTCCCGCGACGGCATTCGGCGCGCCTCAAACAGGGATGCCTAACCGCGGAATTGCGGTTAATGTAGGTCTATGTCTGCCAGCCGCATTGATCTCCTGACCGAAGCGCAACGGGCCTGTCTTCGACTGGTCCTGACGCATCACAATTCGAAGGAGATCGCAGCGCTGCTCGGCGTGTCGCCGTCGGCGATCGACAAGCGGATCGAACGCGCGGTTCAGGTGCTGGGCGCGGGGTCGCGGTTCGAGGCTGCGCGGCTGTTGCAACGGCACGAAACCGCCGGGGATATCGACGCGCCCGCAGAGCCCCGCGTCATGCCCTCCGCCACGCCCGCGCCCCGCGCTGCGAACGACAGGACGGAGGACGGGACGTCGCCAACGCCGTCGTCCGACCTGCTGGTCGCGACGTATGATCGGCTCCCATCCGAACCAATCGACGTAGCGCGCGCGCCGTCGCATCCGCCACAGGTCGGCCAGGACGATCCATGGGGGCTCGTCCGCCGCTTCATGGGGATGACGCCCGGAGGCGGACCGGAGGGAGCGGCGCGGAACCGCCTGTCCAAGGGGGACAGGCTGATCCGACTGGTCGGGCTCATGGCGTTGCTGGCGATCACCACGGTGGCGCTGGTGACGATGACGATGACCATGACGAGCCTGTTCAGGCAGGTTCGCGGCAGCGCCGCCTCTCCCCGGGTTGAGCATTCGTCGCGCTGGGGTGGGGAATTCGACATGTTGAAGGAACGTCGTCAGGCAACCGACAGGGTTACCGCGGACTTTCTGAAGGCAGAGGCAGCGGTCGACCAGGCCGCGTCGCTCGCTGCTTCCTGCGTCGCGACCTTGTTGCAGCAGCGTGCGGCGGCAAGATTGCCGGTCGCGACCGGGATCGCCGCGCTGCAACTCGTCGCGGATGCATCGTCCGATCTGATCAAGGCCCGCCAGCGCTTCGTCGACGCGCACCGGGCGCTGGTCGCGGTACGCAGCGAAATCGGCCTCGGTGCCTTTTATGCCTATGGTGACGAGGGCGAGTGTCCGCCCAACGAAGGGGCTTTGCGCGACGATGCGCGACTGCACCTCGTCGTTGCCGCCTGACGACGCGGCCGGTGGATCGCTTGACCCGATAACGTGGACCGCGTCTGGATCTTCAACGCGCTGCAACTGGCGGCGACCGGCTATGCATTCTGGCGTGGCGGTGCCCCCGAGCGGCTGACCGGGCTTGCCCTGCTGCTCGCGGCACTGGCCACGCGGATGTTTCACCAGCTTGGCGCAGGCGAGTTCGTCGACGTCGAGATCGGTATCATGACCGTCGACATCGTCCTGCTCGGCGTGATGATCGCCATCACGCTGCACGCCGATCGGTTCTGGCCGGCCTGGGTCACCGCGCTCCATGCACTGGGGACCGGGGCGCATCTGGCCCGGGCGATCAACCCCGACGTGATCCGGCTCGCTTATGCGGTCCTGTCGGTCATGTGGAGCTACCCCATCGTCCTGCTGCTCGCCGTCGGAACGATGCGGCATGCCAGACGGGTCCGGTCGCGAGGCTGGGATCTCGACTGGAGCCGCCAGGACCCGACCCTTCCTTAGCCCTGCATCTGAGGCTTTAAATGTCTTATGCCATTCCTTTCATGCGACTCTTGAACGGCGCACGGCCCGGGCCGGCTCTTGCACCCGCCGCCGTCGATCCCGCCCGCCTGGTGAGCGCTGCCAAGCATCTGTACGAACTGCGTCGCCAGCGCGACGCGGCATTCGGTGCGGACCTGTTCTCCGAACCCGCCTGGGACATGCTGCTCGACCTGTTCATCTCGCATCACGAGGGGCGTCAGCTCAGCGTGTCCGCGGTGTGCATCGGCGCGCGGGCGCCCTCGGCGACGGCGCTGCGCTACCTTGCGATCCTGCAGGAGGCGGGTCTCGTCCTGCGGACCCGCGACAAGAATGACGGTCGACGATCGCATATCCAGCTGTCGGTCGTCGGGCGTCAGCGGATGAGCGATCTGCTCGCGGGTCTGGTGGATTGCTGATCCTCATGCCGGCCGGGTGACCGGTCGAGCTTGACGGACGAACGAACAAGATGCCTGCGGCCGGCGCCGACCGGGCGTCTTCGCGGCCGCTGCCGCACGGCTCGATCCGGCGCGCATGGCGGGCCCCGATCCGGCCATCCGCCATCCAAAGCTTGAAAAATTGCGCCTGCGATGGCATGTAAGTCTCGGATACCCGTCAATTTTACTGGTTTGCGGGCCTCCCAATAAATTCCGGCAAATGGGCGAGGACTTTGAGCAACGGTTGTGCTCGGTCGATCGCTTCTGTGCGTCTTTCGGCCGATCCTGCGCAGCCCATCCATCATCCGGCGATGCGCCCTTAGCCGTCTCCGCCCCTCGGGGGCCGGGATCGGGGGCGGGCAGGCGGTAACGAAAAAGGCATCATAGTGCGAATTGGATCGAACGACGACACGCGGACCGCCGAGCAGTCAGGCGACGCTCCGGCGGCCGGCACGGGCGTAACGCGCCGCAATCTTCTAGGCTCGGCGATCGTTGCGGGCGTCGCGGGGTCCTCCGCCATGGTCCCCCTGTCGTCGGCGCAGGCCGCGACGACGGAACGCTCGGTCGACGTGCTGCTGATCGGCGGCGGCATCATGAGCGCGACGCTCGCCGTGCTGCTGCGCCAGCTCGAGCCGAGCTGGACGATCGAGCTGGTCGAGCGGCTCGACAAGGTCGCCGAAGAGAGCTCGGGCGGCTGGAACAACGCGGGCACCGGCCATTCGGCGCTGTGTGAACTCAACTACACGCCGGTCAATGCGGCCGACGGCCGTGTCGAGATCGCCAAGGCGGTCGAGATCAACGAGCAGTTCCAGGTCACGCGCCAGTTTCTCAGCCACCAGGTCAAGGCCGGCATGCTCGGCGCACCGCGGACGTTCATCAACTCGACCCCGCACATGAACCTCGTCTGGGGCGACGCCAATGTCGCCTTCCTGCGCAAGCGCTGGGAAGCGCTGGGCGCCAGTCCGCTCTTCTCGGGCATGGAGTTCTCCACCGACCGCGCCCAGATCGCCAAATGGGTGCCGCTGATGATGCAGGGCCGCGATCCGGCGCTGCCGCTTGCAGCGACCCGCTCGCCGCTCGGCACGGATTGCGACTGGGGTGCGGTGACGCGGCAATATATCGCCGCGCTCGACAAGCAGGCGAATTTCACGCTGACGACGGGGCATGAGGTTCGTTCGCTCGAGCGCAATGCCAAGGGCGGCTGGGAAGTCACCGCGCGCGACATGAAGACCGACGACAAGCAGGTCATCAATGCGCGCTTCGTCTTTGCCGGCGCGGGTGGCGGCGCACTGCCGATCCTGCAGAAGTCGGGCATCCCCGAGGCGGACGACTATGCCGGCTTCCCGGTCGGCGGCTCCTTCCTGGTCGCGGACAAGCCCGAGATCACGCACCGCCATCTCGCCAAGGTCTACGGCAAGGCTGCGGTCGGCTCACCGCCCATGTCGGTCCCGCATCTCGACACCCGCTATCTCGACGGCAAGCAGGCGCTGCTGTTTGGACCGTTCGCGACCTTCTCGACCAAGTTCCTGAAGCAGGGGTCCTATTTCGATCTGCCTGCATCGGTGACGATCGACAATTTCCGGCCGATGGTCGCGGTCGGCTGGGACGATTTCGCGCTGGTCGAATATCTCGCGGGGCAGCTGATCATGTCGGATGCCGACCGGATGGAGGCGCTGCGCGAATATTTCCCCGGCGCCAAGGACGGCGACTGGCGCCTGTGGCAGGCGGGCCAGCGCGTGCAGATCATCAAGCGCGATCCTGAAAAGGGCGGCGTGCTGAAGCTGGGCACCGAGATCGTTGCGTCGAAGGACGGCTCGATCGCGGCGCTGCTCGGCGCGTCGCCCGGTGCGTCTACCGCGCCGTCGATCATGCTCGACCTGCTTAAGAAGGTGTTTCCGAACCGGCTGTCGACCGCCGGCTGGCAGGCCAAGATCCGCGAGATCGTGCCGAGCTACGGCATCAAGCTCAACGAGCATCCCGAACTGCTCGCCGATCACTGGGGCAATACCGCCGAGACGCTGCAACTCGCCATCGCCTCGCCGGTGGTCCATGTCGCGACCAAGCCCCGGCCCGCCGCGATGCGCGTCAAGCCGGACCGCAGCCCCGACCTCGCCCTCTGACAGCTGTCCTCGACCGCGCCCTCCCCGGCATTGCCGGGGAGGGGCAAGCTATGGCGCGCACGCGGGCCCTACTGGCGGGAAATGCCCCATATCCGATCCACGCCGCTAACGAAGATCAGGCACTCTGCGGTCATGCGCGAGCGAACATCAGAACGCCAGAATAGTAAAGCCGTCGAAATCATGTCGACCTGGGACGGTCTTGGTCAAAAAACACGATAGACTTGTCTGTCGATGCCCCCGACAGTTCTCCCGATATTCGTGTTTTGCCCCGCTTAATCGGGATAAGCGCTGGGGGAATGTATATGCAGCCTGTCCGGGCCGCCGAACACTCGAAACGTCGCTTTGTCGCATTGGATGGGTTGAGGGGGGTCGCGGCGCTGATGGTCGTGGCATACCATATCGGTATCTTCCTGAAGTTCCCGAGCGGAATGACGGTCCATGGCAATATCGCGGTGGACTTTTTTCTGTGTCTTAGCGGTTTCGTCCTCGCCTTCGCGCATGAGCGGCGGTTGCGCGAGAACGGCGGTGAGCTGGCGCGCTTTCTGATGTCACGGGTGGTTCGGCTCTGGCCAAGCGTGCTCGCCGGATCGGTGGCGGCCTTGCTCGTAGCGCTCGGCATGGCGGGCGGTCCGGGGGCGTCATCCGCCTATCGGGCGTTTGCCCTGTCCCTCGTCGTCCTGCCGCGTCTCGAGGGGCAGAATCTGGTCTGGTTCAACGGCGTCTATTGGTCGCTTTTTGCCGAGATCCTCGTCAATGTGCTTTGGGCGATTTCCGTCAAGGCCCTCGGCAATCGCGGGCTGATCACGATCGCCTTCGTCCTTTCGGTCGCGATCACCTGGATCGCCATCGACCATAATAGCGTCCATTTCTTTTATCAGTCGGTCGATATGATCGTGCCAACGACGGTCAGGGCCTTGGCGTCCTTCTGCATGGGGGTGGTCGCATACCGGATCTACGAGGCGCGTCGCGTGAAGGCGGATGTTGCGCCCGTGATCCTGATCGCCGCACTCCTCTTTCCGATGATCGTGCCCGGCGTCTCCTGGTTTGGCATCCCGCTGTCGCTCTTCTACATCCTGTGCGCCAACCCGATGATCGTATTGCTCGGCGCACTTGGGCAACGAGAGCAGTCGCGCGTGCTGACATGGCTGGGGAATATCTCCTTCCCGCTATATGCCACGCATCTGCCGGTCGTCATGCTGCTCTCTCGATTGATGGCGGGCCAGCCGCTCGCCGAGCGACTGACCGCAGCGGTCGGTATTGTGGGGGCTGCGCTGATCGTGGCGGAGGTCGTCCGCCGTTACGTCGAAAAGCCGGCGCTCGCCTATCTGGGCGCGCGCCTGCTCGTCCCGCGTCGCGCCGTTTCGGTCGGCTAGAGCGAGGCGACGAGCGGCGCCGGCCGATGCTCGGCCTCGGCACGCAGAAAGGCCCTCCACGCATCGACAAAGGTTGGCATCGAGAACGCGTCGAGACGCGCCTCGAGATCGACCCGCCGTGCTGCGATCTGGTCCGGGCGGAGTTCGGCGAGCTGTATCATCCCCGCGGCGATGGCCTCGACGGAGTGCGGATCCACCGCGATCGCACTTGGTCCCGCGACCTCTTCGAGGACGCTGTCGGCGCTGATCAGGGGCACCAGTCCGTTGCGCATCGCTTCCGCGACGGGGACGCCAAATCCTTCGAGAAGGCTCACCAGCACGAACCCCCGCGCATGCGCATAGAGCCAGCGCAACTGTTCGTCCGAGACATAGGGCAGGAGGATAACGCCGGGGGTTTGCTCGGCCTCGGCGATGACGGCGTCGGATCCCGGCTCGCGGCTGCCGCAGATGACATAGCGATAGCCCGCATCGGCAAGGCCCGCACGTGCGAATGCGCGGATGCTGGCCAGTTGGTTCTTGCGGCGCCCGATGCTGCCCACGGTCAGCAGAAACAGGCCTTCAACGCCGTCCACGGCGTGTTGCGCGCCACCCGCCACGCCGGTGCGGATCGGCGGGTAGATCACGGTGGCGGGGGACCCGGTGCCATAAAGGCGCTGAAATGCCGCCTTAGATGCCTGGCTGACAAAGGCCATGCGGGGCTGGCGTTCGGCGATGCGTGCATAGACCCGCTCGTAGAGCGCGGTGACGGACGGGGCGAAGAGTTCGGGATGCGTCAGGGGGCCGAGATCATGGCACAGCACGGCATCATGCGACGTGACGTGCCAGCCCAGCACGGTCATCGGATCGAGATGAAGGACCGCGCGTCGGCTCCGCTGTCGCGGCACCAGCCTGGGATACCGGGCTCTGAGGCGATCCTCTTCGGCCCATAATCGACCGATGACTTTGCGGGACAAGGCATTGACGCCGACCCTTTCGGGAAGTCTCCATATCTTCACGCTGCGAAATACCTCCGGCAGCGTGTCGATAATGTCCCTGCCGATAAAATACTTTCCGGTTCGATTGTGAAGCGAGAGGGTGAAGTCGACGTCCCATCGTTGAAAAGACTTGCTAATAGTATTTCATCCCGAAATCATCGGTAATATGCGCCATAGAGCTACCAGAAATCAGCAAATGGGTCATGTCGAAATCGGAATGGGCAGCCCGATTTCTAACAATCAGAAAATGCGGCGGGGCGGATGCTGTAAGGCACAGAGTTCGCCATGCCGGCTATCGCCGCTCATAACAGCGCATCTCACGGCATAGTCAGGCGATGATCGGGTCGCGCCCGTCAAGACTGGTCGACACCCTTGGAAACGATGGAGCGGGTAACGGGAATCGAACCCGTGTATTCAGCTTGGAAGGCTGCTGTACTACCATTGTACTATACCCGCGAAGCCGGCGTCGCCGCGGCCTGCGCCCCCGCTCTGACCGTCGCAAAGGCGAGACGGGTGGCAGAAGGTGTAGGGTCGCGATAGCGCGGGTCGTGGGGTGGTGCAAGCCGGGGCAGGATGGTTCATGGTTTGCTGACGAAAATCGGCTACCCCTGGCGCCATGTCCGACGCGCCCGTGCTTCCCGAGACGACGAGCCTGACCCTGCAGCGTCGCCGCGCCGCGGATCCGCGCCCCGCGTCCGCGGTCAGTCATGGCGCCGGGCTGTCGGGGCTGGCGGGGGTGCTCGGCTGGGTGGCGTGCGCGCGCGGCTGGGGGATGGACGGGCCCTATGCCGCGCTGGTCAACCTGCTCGCCTGCGCGGTCCCGATGATCCTGTGGTCGGTGCTGGTCGACAAGGTCCATTGCCGGCCGAGCACCGGGCTGGACTGGTCGCGGCCCCGGCCATGGCGCGAGACGATCGACGTCAGCCTGACCAAGCTTGCCGCCTTCTGGGTGACCTGGGCGGGGATCGCGGTGATCTATGGCACCGGGCGGTTCTATTGGGAGGGCAATTTCGCGTTCGCGATGTGGTGCTTCACCAACGCCGCGCCGATCCTCGTGCTCGTGTCGATCCCCTATGTCCTCTGGCTCGACCGCTATCTGGTCGCGCCGAAGGACGGAGCGTGGTCGCTCGGGGCATGGCTGACCGGGCAGCCGGGGGGCGACCGCGCGGCGCTCCACAACCATCTGCGCAGCTGGGGAGTGAAGGCGTTCTTTCTCGCCTTCATGCTCGCCATCGTGCCGGGCGGGTTCGGCGAGTTCATCCGCGGCGACACAAGCGCGATCCTGCGCGACCCGGTCGCGCTCGCCAGGTGGCTGATCACCTTCATGTTCCTGATCGACGTTGCGTTCGCGACGGTCGGCTATGTCCTGACGCTGCGACCGCTCGATTCGCATATCCGCAGCGCCAATCCGTTCGCAGCCGCCTGGATGGCGGCGTTGATGTGCTATCCGCCGATCATCCTGATGAGCGACGGCGGGCCGATGGACTATCACCCGGGCACGCAGGAATGGGACGTCTGGTTCCAGTATCACCCCGTCCTGCTGGTGATGATCGGCGCGGTGCTGGTCGTGCTGACCGCGATCTATGCGTGGGCGACGATGGCGTTCGGCTTGCGATTCTCCAATCTCACCAACCGCGGTATCCTGACGCACGGGCCCTATGCCTGGTCGCGGCACCCCGCCTATCTGTCGAAGAACCTGTTCTGGTGGCTGTCGACGATCCCCGTGCTGACCACGGGGACGCCGATCGACGCGGTGCGCGCGACCTTGCTGCTCGCGGCGGTGAGCGGGGTCTATTACTGGCGTGCGCGGACCGAGGAGCGGCATCTGGGCCTCGACCCCGATTACCGCGCCTATAGCGACTGGATGGCGCGCAACGGACCGGTACCGCGCCTTCTGGCGTGGGTGGCGGGGTCGCGCCGAGCGTCAGGCGCCTAGAAGCTTTCCACGCCGTAGACCTTGGCGATATCGCCGCCCCAGACACCGTTATACTTGTCGAGCAGCAGCTCGGCGGGGACCTTGCCCGAACGGACGATCTCGCGCAGCGGATCGAGGAAGCCGGTCTCGTTGTCGCCCGCCTTGTTGAGGCATGCGCGCGACGACAGGCCGGCACCCGCGATATCGAGCACCTGTGCAGCGATGTCGCGCAACTGGCCGCCACCCGCGATCGGCGCATTCAGCCCGAGCTTGGGCACGGCATCGCGCAGCGACTGGCGTTCGTCGATCGTCCAGTCCTTGACCAGATCCCAGGCCGCATCGAGCGCGCCCTGGTCGTAGAGCAGCCCGACCCAGAGCGCGGGCAGCGCGCAGATCCGGTTCCACGGTCCGCCATCGGCGCCGCGCATCTCGAGGAAGGTCTTCAGCCGCACCTCGGGAAAGGCGGTCGAGAGATGGTCGATCCAGTCGTCGAGTGTCGGCTTCTCGCCGGGCAGGACGCTGAGCTCGCCCTTCAGGAAGTCGCGGAAGCTGAGCCCCGCCGCGTCGATATATTTGCCGTCGCGGTAGACGAAGTACATCGGCACATCGAGCGCATAGTCGGTGTAGCGGTCATAGCCGAAGCCGTCCTCGAACACGAAGGGCAGCATGCCGGTACGGTGCGGGTCGGTGTCGGACCAGATATGGCTGCGATAGGACAGCATGCCGTTGGGCTTGCCCTCGGTGAACGGCGAATTGGCGAACAGCGCGGTCGCGAGCGGCTGAAGCGCGAGGCCGACGCGGAATTTCTTCACCATGTCCGCTTCCGACGCGTAATCCAGGTTCACCTGGATCGTGCAGGTCCGCAGCATCATGTCGAGCCCCATGCTGCCGACGCGCGGCATGTGCCGCAGCATGATCGCATAGCGACCCTTGGGCATGATCGGCAGCTCCGCGCGGGTCTTGTCGGGCCACATGCCGAGACCGAGGAAGCCGATGCCGAGCTTTTCGCCCGCGGCCTTGACCTGTTCGAGATGCCGGCCGGTCTCGGCGCAGGTTTCGTGGAGGGTCTCGAGCGGCGCGCCCGAGAGTTCGAACTGGCCCGCGGGCTCGAGGCTGATGCTGCCGTCCGCACCGGTCATCGCGATGACGTTCTCGGTACCATCGGGGCCGCGTTCGAACACGGGCGCCCAGCCATATTGCTCGAGCTCGCCGAGCAGCGCGCGGATGCCGCCCGCCTCGATGTACGAAGGCGCGCGGTGATCGTCCTTCGCGTACACGAATTTCTCGTGCTCGGTGCCGATCCGCCAGCGGTCCTTGGGCTTTTCACCGCGCGCGAAGCTGGCGATCAACTGGTCGCGCGACTCGATCGTCGGGCTGGTCTTTGCAGGGGCGGTCTTGCTCGTCATCGCCGCGCCTTACGCGGCGATGAACGAGGGTGCTAGAGGGGATTCGGACCGGTCGGTAGCAATGTCACGCGACGGGTGTCGGGACGGGCGGTTCGGCCGCCCAATCGCCCGCCGCCGCCATCCACAGCGCGACCGCCGCCGCCGCTGCGGTTTCCGCGCGGAGGATGCGCGGGCCGAGCCCGATGCCGACCGCCTGCGGATGCGCGCGAATCGCCGCGCGCTCGTCGGAGTCGAAACCGCCTTCGGGGCCGATCAGGATTGCCGCGGGACCGGCATGCGCGCGCATTGCCGCGAGCGCGGGCGCGCCGCCCGTCTCGTCCGCGAAGAACAGCGTGCGATCGGCGGGCCAGTCGCGGAGCAAAGCTGCGAGCTTCACCGGTTCGGCGACCTGCGGCAGCGCGGTGCGCCCGCATTGCTCGGCCGCCTCGATCATGTGCGTGCGCAGACGGTCGGTATTGGGCTTGTCGACCACGGTGCGGCGCGTGACGACCGGGACGAGCCGGTCGACGCCGAGCTCGCACGCCTTCTCCGCCAGCCAGTCAACCCGGCCTTTCTTGATAGGCGCAGCGCAGAGCCAAAGATCGGGCACCGCCTCGCGTTCGCGGAGCCGTTCGGTCACGTCGAGGACGAGGTCGCGCTTGCCGACGCTGGCCGCGGTGGCGAGCCATTCGCCGGTGCGATCGTCGAACAGCTTGACCGGGTCGCCGATCTTCAGCCGCATGACGCCGGCGAGATAATGCGCGGCGGGGCCGTCGACCGGGAGCGGACCGGAGCTTAGCGGCGTGTCGACGAACAGCCGCGGCGTGGATTGCGGCGGCCAGGCTGGGGTTGCAGGCATGGCGGGGGCCTAGCAAATCCCGCCGCATGCGGGGAGGGCGTTTCGCTCGTTCGCGATCCTCCGCCGTCAGGGGGATTGGTTAGCGGCGGTTCCAGAGTTTGCGGGCGACGATCCATACGATGATCGCGACCGCGATGCCGAGGATCAGCGCGCCCGCCACCGCGCCCGCGACGCGGAAGATGCCCCAGAAGAGCGCCTCGACGAAACGGCCGACCGCGACCGACAGGCCGATCATGCAAAGGGGCTCGAACGCGACACTGACTTTATCCTAGCCGCTGCGGGCTTGCGCGCCAAACGCCGTCTTCCTACGCCCCGCGTCATGCAGACGACACCGAGCCCGATGGACATCGTTCCCGACAGCGAACATCGCGGCCTGGTCGCGCGGCTGCCGCCGACGCTGCGCGGGCTGGCGCTGCTTGCGCGGTTCGACCGGCCGATCGGCTGGTGGCTGTTGTTCTGGCCCGGCGCCTGGGGGATCGCGCTGGCGGGCGGGGCCTGGGCGCGCTGGGACCTGATCGCATGGTTCCTGCTCGGCAGCATCGCGATGCGCGGCGCAGGCTGCGTGTTCAACGACATCGTCGACCGCGATCTCGACGCGCAGGTCGCGCGGACGCGGGCGCGGCCGATCCCGAGCGGGCTCGTCTCTCTGCGGCTGGCGTGGATCTGGCTGGCCGTGCTGGCGCTCGTCGGGCTGGTCGTGCTGCTGCAGCTGACGCCGCTCGCCGCGATTGTCGCGCTGGCGAGTCTCGCGCCGGTCGCCGCCTATCCGTTCATGAAGCGGATCACCTGGTGGCCGCAGGCATGGCTCGGGCTGGTGTTCAGCTGGGCGTTGCTGGTCGGGTGGAGCGACATCGCCGGCGCGCTGACGTTGCCGATGTGGCTGCTCTATGCGGGGTCTATCGCCTGGGTGATCGGCTATGACACGATCTATGCGCTGCAGGACCGCGAGGACGATGCGATGATCGGCGTCCGGTCGTCCGCGCTCCGCATGGGGCGGCATGTAAAGGCGGGGGTCGGGATTTTCTATGCGATCGCAGTCGGGTTCTGGGCGGCGGCGTTCTGGACGATGCGGCCCGATCCGCTCGCGATCGCCGCGCTGGCGCCCGCCGCGCTGCATCTGGGGTGGCAGGTCGTCACGCTGCGCGCGGACGACGGCGCCGGTGCGCTCGCCCGATTCCGCGCCAACCGCTTCACGGGGTTGCTGATCTTCCTCGCCTGCGTGGTTGTCGGCACGAGCCTGTGACCCTAGATCGGCGGCATGCTCACACCCGATCAAGCCCGCGACCGCGCCCATGACATCGTAGCGCGCGCCAAGGCCGCCGGCGCGGACGCCGCCGATGCGGTCTTCGCCGCCGATGCCTCGCTCGACGTTTCGATCCGCCTCGGCAAGCTCGAGGATATTGGCCGGTCGGAAAGCGAGGACCTGGGCCTGCGCGTGTTCGTCGGCAAGCGATCGGCGAGCGTCTCGACCTCCGATCTGTCGTCCGCGGCGATGGACGCGCTCGCGGCGCGCGCGGTGGCAATGGCGCGCGAGGCCCCCGAGGATGCCTGGGCCGGCCTCGCCCCTGAAAACCGCCTGTTGCACGGCGTACCGCCGATGCTCGGGCTTGCCGATCACGGTGAGGTCTCGCCCGAGCAGCTGCGCGATGCGGCGACTGCAGCGGAGGATGCGGCGCGCGCGGTGCCTGGCGTAACGAACAGCGAAGGCGGCGGCGCGAGCGCGTCGAGCAGCGTCTGGGCGCTCGCCACCAGCCATGGATTCGCGGGCGCCTATGCTTCGACAGCCTATGGCATGTCGGCGAGTGTGCTGGCGGGCGAGGGCGGCGCGATGCAGCGTGACTATGCCTATCACAGCGTGCGGCATCGCCAGCATCTCGAATCACCCGAGGCGATCGGGCAGCGCGCGGGCGAGCAGGCGGTCGCGCGGCTCAATCCGGGGCGGCTCGCGAGCGGGCCGATGACGGTGGTGTATGATCCGCGCGTCGGCAGCTCGCTGCTCGGCCATCTGATCGCGGCGATCGCGGGGCAGGCGATCACGCGCAAGACGAGCTTCCTGCTCGATTCGCTCGGCTCGCAGGTGTTTGCGCATGGCATCACGATCCGCGACGATCCACATCGGCCTTACGGATTGCGGTCGCGGCCGTTCGATGGCGAAGGACTGCCGGTATCGCCGACCGCGATCATCGAACATGGCATGCTCGAAAGCTGGCTGCTCGATTCGGCCTCGGCGCGCCAACTGGGGCTCGAGCCGACCGGCCATGCCGCACGCGGCGTCAACGGCGCGCCGGGTGTGTCGACGAGCAACGTCTTCATGGAAGCGGGCACGATGCCGCCCGAGACGCTGATCGAGGATATCGTGTCGGGCGTCTATGTCACCGAACTGATGGGCGGCGGCGCCAACGGCGTCACCGGCGATTACAGCCGCGGCGCGGCGGGCTTCAGAATCGAGAATGGCGTCATCACCGGGCCGGTCGCCGAATTCACGATCGCGGGCAATGCGAAGGACATGTTCCTGGCGATGACCCCCGCCAACGATCTCGAATTCCGCTACGGCATCAACGTGCCCACGTTGCGCGTGGAGGGGATGACGGTGGCGAGTGGCTGAACCGCCCCCGGGTCCCGTCACGACGTTGCGCGAGGCGGTCGAATCGATCGCTGCCGAAGCCGGGCAGATGGCGCTCGCGCGGTTCGGGACCGATTTCCACCGTTGGGAAAAGACGCCGGGCAGTCCGGTGTGCGAGGTCGATATCGATATCGACCGGATGTTGAAGGTGCGGCTGTCCGCACTCCTGCCCGATGCCGGCTGGCTGTCGGAGGAAACCGCCGACAATCCCGCGCGGCTCGCGTGCGACCGGCTCTGGGTCGTCGACCCGATCGACGGCACGCGCGACTATATCCGGGCACGTCCGGGCTGGTGCGTGTCGATCGCGTTGGTCGAGCGCGGGCGAGTGGTGATCGGCGTGCTCGATGCGCCGGCACGGGGTGAGATCTGGTCGGCGGCGCTGGGCGAAGGCGCGACGCTCAACGGCGCGGCGTTGCAGGCCGGATCGCGCACCGACTTTCCCGGATCGCGCGTGCCGACCGATGCGCTGCCCAAGGCGGACCGCGATCTGGTGGTGGTCGAGAAGCCCAATTCGATCGCGCTCAGGATCGCGATGGTCGCGGCCGACCGTGCCGATCTGGTCGCGACGCTGCGCTGGGGAAATGAGTGGGACATCGCTGCCGCCGCGCTGGTCGCGAGCGAGGCCGGCGCGGCAGTGACCGACGCGGTCGGGATCCCGCTGGTGTTCAACAAGCCGCGCCCGCAGGCGTTCGGGGTCGTCGCGAGCACGCGCGGGATCCACCGCGCGGCGATCGCGCGGCTGGCGGATCGGGCGGCGGCTATTCTGGGGTAGGACTGGGCGCTTCGCTGGACACGAAAAAGGCCGGAGGTTTCCCTCCGGCCTTTTTCGTTTTTGTTGAGCGCCGCGGCTAAGCCGCGTCGTCGGACCTCGCCTGAGCGAGGCCGGCCGAGCTTGTAAGCCTGGCCGGCTTCGCCATGCCAGGCTTACGCGCTCTGCTTGGCCCGGCTCGCGCGCTTGCGCTCGTTCGCATCGAGGAAGCGCTTGCGCAGACGGATCGACTTCGGCGTGACTTCGACCATCTCGTCGTCGTCGATATAGGCGATCGCCTGCTCCAGCGTCGCACGCTTCGGCGGGGACAGGCGGACCTGGTCGTCCTTGCCGCCGCTTGCGCGGAAGTTGGTCAGCGCCTTGGTCTTCATCGGGTTGACCTCGAGGTCGTCCGGCTTGGCGTTCTCGCCGACGATCATGCCCTCATAGAGTGCCTCGCCGTGGCCCACGAACAGGATGCCGCGCTCTTCGAGCGGACCAAGGGCATAGTTGTTCGCTTCGCCCGAGCCGTTCGAGATCAGCACGCCGTTCTTGCGGCCTTCGATCTGGCCCTTGTGCGGACCGTACTTCTCGAACAGCCGGTTCATGATGCCCGTGCCGCGCGTGTCGGACAGGAATTCACCATGATAGCCGATCATCCCGCGGCTCGGCGCCGAGAAGGTGATGCGGGTCTTGCCGCCGGTCGACGGACGCATGTCGGTCATCTCGGCCTTACGGATGTTCATCTTCTCGACGACGGTGCCCGAATGCTCCTCATCGACGTCGATGATGACGGTCTCGTACGGCTCGGTCTTCTTGCCGTCCTCGTCCTCGCCGAACAGCACGCGCGGACGCGAGATGCCGAGCTCGAAGCCCTCGCGGCGCATCGTCTCGATCAGCACGCCCAGCTGAAGCTCGCCACGACCGGCGACTTCGAAGCTGTCCTTGTCGGCCGCCTCGGTCACCTTCACGGCGACGTTCGACTCGGCTTCGCGGAACAGACGCTCGCGGATCATGCGGCTCGTCACCTTGGTGCCCTCGCGGCCCGCCATCGGCGAATCGTTCACGGCAAAACGCATCGACAGCGTGGGGGGATCGATCGGCTGCGCGTGCAGCGGCTCGGTTACCGTGATGTCGGCGATCGTGTCGGCCACCGTGGCAACCGAAAGCCCTGCGAGCGAGATGATGTCGCCGGCCTTGGCTTCGTCGACCGGCACGCGGTCGAGGCCGCGGAACGACATGATCTTGGACGCGCGACCCGTCTCGATGATCTTGCCGTCGTTATCGAGCGCGTGGATCGCCTGGTTGGTCTTCACGGTGCCCGAATTGACGCGACCGGTGAGGACGCGGCCGAGGAACGGATCGCGGTCGAGCAGCGTGACGAGGAAGGTGAAGGGCACGCCGGCGACTTCCACGGCGGGGGGCGGCACGTGCTTCACGATCGTCTCGAACATCGGGATCAGCGTGCCTTCGCGCGCGTCCATGTCGGTCGAGGCATAGCCGTTGCGGCCCGAGGCGTAGAGCACGGGGAAATCGAGCTGCTCGTCATTCGCGTCGAGCGACACGAACAGATCGAACACCTCGTCGAGCACTTCCTGGATGCGCGCGTCGTTGCGATCGACCTTGTTGACAACGACGATCGGCTTGAGGCCGAGGGCCAGCGCCTTGCCGGTGACGAACTTGGTCTGCGGCATCGCGCCTTCCGACGAATCGACCAGCAGGACGACGCCGTCGACCATCGACAGGATGCGCTCGACTTCGCCGCCGAAATCGGCGTGGCCGGGCGTGTCGACGATGTTGATGCGGATGCTCTCGCTCTCGCCCGGGGGCGTCCAGTCGACCGAGGTCGGCTTGGCGAGAATCGTGATCCCGCGCTCCTTTTCGAGGTCGTTGGAATCCATTGCGCGCTCTTCGACACGCTGGTTGTCGCGGAAGGTGCCGGACTGGCGGAAGAGCTGGTCGACCAGCGTCGTCTTGCCGTGATCGACGTGCGCAATGATCGCCACGTTGCGGAGGCTCATGGGAATGCTTTCGGTTTGGACGGAATTTGCAGGCGCGCTTAGCGTTTATTCCGCGATGCGGCAAGTTTGGCGTTTCGATTGCCGCCCGAATGGTTCCCCGCTGCCGGAAAAATCGCCGATCGCGAGCCTGTTTCGGGGTGGCCCGCGCCAGTCTCCGGGCGAGCCGCCAAGACGATTGCGTGGCTTGCGTGTATTATCTAGACACCACAGTTGAATGCGGGTGTCGTTCCCCTAGGATGCGGCACCGATTGGAGGATTGCATGGCGACGACACCCGAGACGCTGACGACCGAGCCCGGCCTGGTCCTGACGCCGCCCGACCCCGTGCCGACTGTCTCCGCGACGAAAGCCGCGGGACTCGTGCCGGTCGATGCGGGGGTGAAGTCGCAGCTCGATGACCGGGTCGCCGGCTTTGTCACAGATTTGGTCGCGGAGGACGTCAACAGCCCCGAATTCGGCAAGCGTGTCGATGCGATCACCGCGATGGGGGCGAAGGAAATCCGCGAGGCGGCGGGCCAGTCGAACCGGTTCCTCGATCGCCCGGTTCGCGCGATGGATCAGGAAACCGGCGTCGGCAAGGATCTGGCGGAGCTGCGCCGCGTCGTCGAGGATCTTGATCCCGGCAAGAAGGGCAATCTGACCGCGCCGCAGAAGCTGTTCGGGATCATCCCGTTCGGCGGCAAGATGCGCAATTATTTCGACGGTTACAAATCGTCGCAGACGCATATCGCGCAGATCCTGAAGAGCCTGTCGTCGGGCAAGGACGAGCTGCTGATGGACAATGCCGCGATCGATACCGAGCGCGCGAATTTGTGGGCGGCGATGGGGCGTCTCGAACAGATGATCCATCTGTCGAAGACGATGGATGCCAAGCTCGAGGACGTCGCGAACGATCTCGACCACAGCGATCCGGCCAAGGCCAAGGCGATCCGCGAAACGGCGTTGTTCTACACCCGCCAGCGCACGCAGGATCTGCTGACGCAGATGGCGGTCACCGTGCAGGGCTATCTCGCGCTCGATCTGGTGAAGAAGAACAATGTCGAGTTGGTGAAGGGCGTCGACCGCGCCTCGACCACGACCGTGTCCGCGCTGCGCACCGCGGTGACGGTCGCGCAGGCGCTGACCAACCAGAAGCTGGTGCTTGAACAGATCACCGCGCTCAACACGACGACCGCGAACATCATCGATTCGACCGGCAAGCTGCTCAAGTCGCAGACCGCGCAGATCCATGAACAGGCCGCATCGGCGACGATCCCGCTGGAGACGCTGCAGCGCGCGTTCCAGAATATCTACGACACGATGGACGCGATCGACGTGTTCAAGCTGAAGGCGCTCGACAGCATGAAGACCACGGTCGGCGCGCTGTCGAACGAGGTCGACAAGTCGCGCGGCTATATCGCGCGGGCGGAGGGCGCCACCCAAGGTCAAAATGGGGGGCAGCTGGGCGGCCCGTCGCCAAGCGCGTTCAAGCTGGAGGCGATGTAGGGCGTGAGCGAAGTCGACGACGCCATCGCCAGCGCGCGCGCCTCCTGGTCGCGGATATCGGACGACCGCGGCGCCGTCGGCGCGGCCCGGCTGCCGACGCGGGCCCGTGCGCGCAATACGCAGGCGATCGGCAAGCGGCTGACGCGGATCGTCGTGGCGGATGCGGTGATCCTGATTGCCGCCATGGTGATCGGCTGGGTGGTGCCGCTCGGGATCGGCGGGGCGATGCTGGTGATGGCGTTGCTGGTCGCGGCGACATTGCTGTTCGCGGTGTGGCCCGCCGAGCGCGCGCCGACGCCCGAGCGGCTCGCATCGGTCGATATCAAGGCGCTGCCGCTGCAGACCGAACGCTGGCTGGAGGCGCAGCGCCCCGCCTTGCCCGCGCCCGCGGTGACCCTGGTCGACCGGATCGGCTTGCGGCTCGAAACGCTCGCGCCGCAGCTCGCGCGGTTCGCCGACGACGCGCCCGAGGCGATCGAGGTGCGCAAGCTGGTCGGCGAACAGCTGCCCGCGTTCGTCAAGGATTACGAACGCGTGCCCCAGGCGCTGCGCACGACGCCGCGCAATGGCCGCACACCCGATGCCGAACTCGTCGCGGGGCTGTCGCTGATCGAGCAGCAGATCGGCGAGATGACGCAACGGCTCGCGCAGGACGATCTTGACACGCTGGCGACGCGCGGTCGCTTCCTCGAGATGAAATATCGCGACGAGACCTAGCCGGCCGTCATGGCGGGGTGGGTTGCTCTCCACGCCGTTAAACCTCAGCTTAACAGCACATTCCGCTTCGGTTCAGCCCGACTCGGATAGAGCGGGACCACGGTCGCGGTTCATGCGTTTGCTTCATGCGGACCGGACGTAGAGGAGGTTCTCGATGAACGGATTGATGAAGAAGGCAGGTCTCGGCATCGCCCTTGCGGCGACCGCGCTGACCGCGGCGGCGCCAGCCGATGCGCAGCGTTGGGGTCGCGGCTATCGCGGCGGCGGCTGGGGTGGGTATCACCATCGCGGTGGCGGCAATGCCGCGGGCGCGGCGGTGCTCGGCGGTATTCTCGGGCTCGGCGTGGGTGCAGCTATCGCGAGCAGCAACCGCGACCGCTATGTCGACCGCGGCTATTATAATGGCGGCTATTACGACGGTCCGCCGGTACGGACCTATTACCGCCAGGATTATCGCCCGCGGTGCTGGAGCGAGTGGCGGGTCGATCCCTATTATGGCGATCAGGTCCAGGTGCAGGTGTGCAGCTGATCTGATCTGACGGAAAACGCGGCGTCGGGAGCAATCCCGGCGCCGTTTTTTTGTGGCGCCACCGGCCCGCTTGCGGCTAAGCGCGCGCGATGACCGACACGCCCCCAGATCGCCTTTCGACCAACCATCGCAGCCCGTTTTTCCAGCAGGAGCTGCTGGAGCGCGGGATCGGCATCCGCTTCAAGGATGGCGTGCGCCACGACGTCGAGGAATATTGCATCTCCGAAGGCTGGATCCGCGTCGCGCTCGGCAAGAAGGTCGATCGCAACGGCAACCCGCTGACGCTGAAGCTGTCGGGGCCGGTCGAGGCGTGGTTCGAGCGGCCTGCGGCGAGCGACGCCGACGAGGGCTGAGCCTCGCGTTCACGAAACCTACCCCGTCATCCTGGGCTTGACCCAGGATCCAGAGTCACAGGCGCTACCCTGCGTAACTCTGGATCCTGACTTTCGTCAGGATGACGGGGAAGGGGCGTGGCTTAAGCCGCCACGCCCTCCAGAGCCTCGCTCGCCTCGAGCCACTTGGCTTCGCTCGCCTCGAGCTTCGCATTCACCTCGGCGCGACGCTTGCTGAGATCACCCATCGACATCCGCGAGAAGCGTGGCTCGGCGTTGGCCGGGTCGACCATCGCGCGGTCGATCGCGTTGCGTTCCTTGGTGAACTTCGCGGTCTGCTCCTCGACCTCGCGCAGCGTCTTGCGCAGCGCGGCGTCGTTGCTCTTGGCCTCCGCCGCGGCCTTCTTGCCCGCCTTCTTGTCGGCCTTCGACGCCGCATCGCCCTTGCCCGCATCGCCCTTCAGGACGAACGCGATGTAATCGTCGAGGCTGCCGTCGAATTCCTTCGCCGTGCCGCCATCGACCAGCACGAGCCGGTCGGCGGTCAGCTCGAGCATGTGACGGTCATGGCTGACCAGCACGACGGCGCCGGTATAGGCGTTGAGCGCCTGCACCAGCGCCTCGCGCGCGTCGACGTCGAGATGGTTGGTCGGCTCGTCGAGGATGAGCAGGTGCGGCGCGTCGCGCGTGATGAGCGCGAGCGCGAGCCGGGCGCGTTCGCCACCCGACAGCTTGCCGACCTTGGTCGTCGCCTTGTCGCCGGAGAAACCGAACCGGCCGAGCTGGCCGCGCACCGCGGCGGGCGTCGCGCCCTTCATCAGATGCGCCATATGCTCGATCGGCGTATCGTGCGGATCGAGTTCCTCGACCTGATACTGGGTGAAATAGCCGACCTTCATCTTGTTCGACGACGCCATGTCGCCGTCCATCGGCGTCAGCTGCGCCGCGAGCAGCCGCGCGAGCGTGGTCTTGCCGTTGCCGTTGCGCCCGAGCAGCGCGACCCGGTCGTCGGGATCGAGCCGCATGTTGAGCCGCTTCAGAATCGGCACGTCCGCATAGCCCACCGTCGCCATGTCGAGCGTGATCAGCGGTGGGCGCAGCTCGGTGGGGTTGGGGAAGCCGAACGAGAGCGTCGGATCATTATAGCTCTCGGCGATCGGCTGCATCTTCGCCAGCATCTTCTGGCGCGACTGGGCCTGCTTGGCGGTCGAGGCGCGCGCGCTGTTCTTCGCGATATACTCCTGCAGCTTCTCGCGCTGCACCGCCTGGTTGGCGCGTGCCGCCTCGATCTGCGCCAGACGCTCGGCACGCTGACGCTCGAACGCGTCATAGCCGCCGGGATACAGCGTGATCTTGCCGCCCTGCAGATGCAGGATGTGATCGACGACGTTGTTGAGGAAATCGCGCTCGTGGCTGACGACGACGATCGTCGCCTTGTAGCTCTTGAGGAAGTCCTCGAGCCACATCACCGCTTCGAGATCGAGATGGTTCGAAGGCTCGTCGAGCAGCAGCAGGTCGGGCTGCGAGAACAGCAGGGCGGCGAGCGCGACGCGCATCTTCCAGCCACCCGAAAAGCTGTCGAGCGTGCGTGCCTGCATCTCCTCGTCAAAGCCGAGGCCGAGCAGGATCTGCGCCGCACGCGCGGGCGCGGTATAGGCGTCGATCGCGATCAGCCGTTCGTACACGTCGCCCAGCCGGTCGGGATCCTCGCTCGTCTCGCTCTCGATCATCAGCGCGGCGCGTTCGAGATCGGCCTCGAGCACGGTCTCGAACGGGGTTTTCACCCCGTGCGGGGCTTCCTGCGCGAGATAGCCGATGCGCGCACCCTTGGGCATGTCCGCGGACCCGTCATCGGGCTCCAGCTGCCCTGCGATGACGCGCACCATCGTCGACTTGCCCGCGCCGTTGCGGCCGATCAGCCCGACGCGGCTGCCCGGCGGCAGCGCCGCACTGGCGCCGTCGAGGATAACGCGTCCGCCGAGGCGCACCGTGATATTGTTCAGGTTCAGCATGGCCGCGGGCGTTAGCAGATGCAGCATGGTTTTGCGAGAGGGCGGGCGAGGCGGGGCAGCGCCGATCGCGGGGCGGCGCCTCTCGCCCTCCCGTCATCCTGACTTTCGTCGGGATGACGGCGGGGATTATGGAGCGGCGGGAAACGACCCGCCGCGTTCTAGTGAACGAAGCGCGCCACGACGTCGCGATACGACCGCGACACCTTCACGCTGGCCCCCGAATTGAGCACGAGGAAGCATTCGCCGTTGGTATGCGGCTTCACCTGCTTGACGAGGTCGAGATTGACGATTGTCGAGCGATGCACGCGCTGGAACCGGCGCGGGTCTAGGCGCTTCTCCAGATCCTTCATCGTCTCGCGCAGGATCAGCGTGTTATCGCCGGTGTAGATGCACATGTAATCGCCGGCCGCGTCGATCCGCTCGATCGTGTCGACATCGACGCGGAAGATCTGGCCGCGATCCTTGATGTTGATGAGCTTTTCGAAGCGGTTGGCGGACACCGCATCGCCATCGGGCATGTCGGCCGCCGCATCGGGGGCGACGTCGGCGAGCACTTCGCGCAGACGGTCGACCTCCTCGATGCCGCGCTTTTCCGAGAGGCGCTGGCGGACGCGTTCGATCGTGTCGGCGAGCCGCGACTCCTCGACCGGCTTCATCAGATAATCGACCGCCTGCGCCTCGAACGCGCGCAGCGCGTGGTCCGAATAGGCGGTGACGAACACGAACAGCGGCGGTTCGACCTCCATCAGCCCCTGGACGACGGAGAAGCCGTCAAAGCCGGGCATCTGGATATCGAGGAAGACGAGATCGGGCTTGTGCGTCTTGATCGCACGAATCGCCTCGCGGCCGTTCGAGCATTTTTCGATGATCTCGACGTCTTCATGCGCCTGGAGGCGGAGTTCGAGCCCCTGGATCGCCAGCGGCTCGTCGTCGACGAGAATGGTACGGATGGTCATGCGGCCTCTCTGTTCACGTCTTCAAGCTGGTAGGGAATCTCGATCTCGACCGAGAAGCCGCCAGCGGGCGTGGAGCGGGTTTCAAAACGATGGTCGGGGCCATATGCCTGCGCCAACCTGTCTCTAATATTAGCGAGCCCGACGCCTGTTGAAAGGCTTGGACTGATCCGCCCCTCGATCAAGCCCGGTCCGGTATCGGATACGGCGATCTGCACCCGTTCCCCGGCCAGCCGCACGGTGACGCAGATTTCGGCGCCTTCCTCCTGCGGCGTGACCGCATATTTGATCGCATTCTCGACCAGCGGTTGCAGCAGAAGCGAGGGCAGCCGGGCGCGCTCGGCGCGCGGGTCGATGTCGAATTTGGGCCGCATCCGGTCCTCGAACCGCATCTTCTCGATCTCGAGATACAGCTTCAGCGTCTCCATCTCCTGCGCGACGGTGACGTGCGCGGTCGGCTCATTGGCCAGCGTGTAGCGCAGAAACGACGACAGCCGCGACAGCATCGCGTTCGCCCGCTCGGTCTGTTTGAGCAGCACCAGCGTCGAGATCGAGTTCAGCGTGTTGAACAGGAAATGCGGGTTCAGCTGATACCGCAGCATCGCGAGCTGGGCCGAGGAGGCCTGATTCTCCAGATGCTGCATCTGGTCGATCTGTTCCTCGACGATCAGGTAGAAGTTGATGCCGAAATAGAGCGCCGACCAGCCCGCCAGCGTGACAAAGTTGAGGAACACGAAGCCGAGCATGCGGGTGATCGTGATGCCCGGCGTCGCGGTCTGGATGAACGAGAAGGAAAAGGCGTCGAGCACCGCGTAGAGAAACGTCGCCGCCGCCAGCGTGGCGATCGTCAGGAACAGCCCGATCACGCGCGGGATGCGGCGGTAATAGCCATAGAGCGTCGAGAGCAGCAGCGTGATGCAATAGCCGACGATCGCCTCGATGATGACCGGGATGATCGAGGTGAGCGTGAGGCCATTCGACACCGACGACACGCCGCGCAGCATCAGATAGCCGCTCCAGCCCACCGCCTGCAGCGTCCAGAACGCGCGCGCCTTGTTCTCGAAGAACGGCCGCGCGGAAAATGGCAGGCGGGGGGGCGTGCCGGGGGGCTGGGTGGAAGACGGGGCGGGGGAGCTGGCCATGGTTAGCGCCGGTCTTACACGCGGGCGGCGGCGGGCGCAAAAGTGGTTGCGGCTCCAGGAGATTTTCGTGCCGGCGGCGAAGGGCCGGCGACCGGACGCGAAAGGGCCGCCGTTTCCCATCTGGAAACGGCGGCCCGGTCGTCACGTCGAGGCGATAGGGCTCAGAAGCTGAACCGTGCGCCGACGCGGATCGAGTAGAGCGACTGACGCGAATAGATCGTGTCGCTCGGCGCCGATGCGGGCGCGCTGTACCGATATTGTGCGCAGGCCTGGCTCGAATTCGCCGTGACCGCTGCGCCCGGCGCCGTGCCGGTCGCGACCGCCGTCTGGAGGCACTGAACGCGAACCGCCGGGATCGTGTACGGGAACTGGTATTCGCGGATCTGGCCCCAGTTCTTGTTCAGGAAGTTGGTGACGTTCTCGATATCCGCGAACAGCTGGACGCGGCTGGCGCCGACGAAGGTCGGGATTTCCTGCGACAGATGAAGGTCGAAACGCGTGAACCACTTCGAGTTGAAGCCGTTGCGCGGCGTGATCTTGCCACGATACTTCTTCAGGTCGGTCGAGTTTATAAGCGCCTCGAACGTGTCGCGCGTTGCCACGCTGTCATACGACACCAGCGCATCGGTGGTCGAGGTCGGCACGTAGAGGAGGTAGCGCGATGCGCTGCCGATCGTGCCGAACACCGGCGACCGGTTCGAGGACAGATCCTGCATCGTGTAGCTGTACGGGCGACCGATACGCGTCTCGCCGAACAGCGTGAAGTTGGTCTTGTAGTCGCCGAAGAACGCGTGGTTGAAGCTGACGTTATACTTGATGTTGTGCTTCACCTGGTCGTTCGAGATGCCATAGGCGGCGCCGTTGGCATCGAGGAACGCGCCGTTGCCGTAGTTGGACGACGCGGTCGACGAGGTTGCCGGCGCCTGATCCTTGATGTCCTGATAGGTGTAGCTGACGCCCAGGTTGAGGCCGAAATCGAAGTCCTTGCTGACGCGCGCGACGCCGATGTAGCTGCGGCCACGCGTGGTGTTCGTCAGATACAGGTCCGAATTGGTGTCGGCGAACGTGGTCCGCGAGGCATAGCGTACGCGGCCATCTGGCGTCCGCAATGCCGTCGGCGCGACGCGCAGATCGGTGAAAAACACCTGGTTGCGGACGTCGGACCACAGGAAGTCGGCGCCGAAGTGCCAGCCATCGCCGAACGTGCCACCCCAGTTGGGATCATAGTCGGCCGACAGCGTGCCACGCCACTGCGACGGCACCTTGAAGTTCGGATCGAGTGCGTTGGTCGGCGAAAGCGTGTTGACCGTCGCGTTGGTGAGCACGCCATTGGCCGCCGCCGGGACCGCCGTGCCGTTCACGTTGGTCAGGATCGCGCCGCCGTTGGTCTGCGCGTCCGCCGCGGACAGCCCGGCGATCGTGTAGCTGTTGTTGTTGTTCTGGCGGACGTCGATCGCGTTGGTCAGGAAGCCCGTGTTCGAGAAGCTGTTCGAGACATAGACGTCGGGCGCGCCGCCCGAGAAGATGCCGATACCGCCGCGCAGCGACACCGCCGACACCGGCTTGAAGTCGAACCCGATGCGCGGCTGGAACACGCCGCGGCCCGAGATATAGGCGGTGTTCGGGAAGTTGTAGCGCGACAGGAATGCCGAGTTCAGCTCGGGACGGCTATGGCCGCCGAACGTGTCGTAGCGTGCGCCGTAGGACAGCGTGAACAGGTCGCTCAGGCGCCACGTGTCCTGAACACCGAAGCTGTAGGACTGGTAGCGGAAGCGCGCGGCACCGTTGACCGGGTCGAGCGACGGAACGGCATTGCCATAACGGAAACGCTGCGCATTGCCGGCCTGGAAATCGGCGATCGAGTCGAAGTAGTAATCGCCCGCCGTCCGCTGGACGAACAGGTTGTTGATCTTCGAATCGGTGAACTCACCGAACACGCGGACGTCATGATTGTCCCGCGTCAGGCGCCCCTGCACGAGGCCGCCGAAGCTGCGGCTGGTCAGTTCGTTCGACTGGCGCGAGATGTCCGGTCCGAACGAGACGTTGCCAAAGCCCGACTGGCAAGTGTTGGACAAGTCGTTGTTGGTCGCGGTGCCGGTGCCGCGATCCGAGGTCGGCGCGGTGCAGACCTGCATCTGGGCGAAGCCGCGGCCGAGGATCGGGTCCTGACCGCGCTTATAGTCCTTGTAGAAGCCGCGGATTTCGGTCGAGAATTCCTCGCTCCAGTCGCTGTTCAACTGCGCGACGCCGGTATGGAGGCGGTTCGACGAGATATAGCCGTTCGACTCGAGGCCGAGCCCGGGCGTGCCCGTGACGAAGGTGTTCTGACCGAGCTGGATCGAATCCTTCGTGTAGAGATAGGTCAGCGACGCGCGCTGCGTATCCGACAGGTTGGCGTCGATACGGGCGACGAGGCGATCGTCGCGATCGTTCGAATCCTGCAGCACACCGCCGGTGTCATAGCCGTAGCGCGAGTCCGCGATCTGCTGGATCTGGGCGACCTGTGCGTCGGTGATGTTGGGGACGACCGTACCGGCGTTGGTGCCGGCGGTACCCTCGACGATCGGGGTGTTCGCACGGATGCGCTCGCCCGCGATCATGAAGAACAGCTTGTCCTTGATGATCGGCCCGGACAGCTCCGCGCCGAAATTCTCGTACTTGAAGTCGGGAATGTTGACGCGGCCGGTGGGAACGCCGGGGCCTGCCTTCGTGCGGTTGCCGGTCAGGCTGTCGTCCGAATAGGCATAGAAGCCCGTGCCGTGGAATTCGTTGGTGCCCGACTTCAGGATTGCGTTGATCGCGCCGCCCTGGAAGTTGCCTTCGCGGACGTCATAGGGCGCGACCTTGGTCTGGAACTGGCCGATCGAATCGAACGGGATAGGCGCGCGGCGGGTCGGCAGGCCGTCGGGGTTGAGGCCGAAATTGTCGGTGACCGGCACGCCGTCGACCGAGAAGCGGTTGAAGCGCGCATTCTGGCCGGCGAACGAAACGGCACGACCGCCCGAGGGGGTGTCGTCGAGACGCGCGAACGGATCGCGGCGCATCAGGTCGCGGACGTCGCGGTTCACGGATGCGACCGAGCCGATCTGCTCGGCGTTCAGGACCGTTGCCGGGCCCTGGCTGACGTTGCGCGCGCGGGGCAGCGACGACGCGGTGATGACGATGTCCGCACCACCAGATTCGGCGGCGGCCAGCTCGATCGGCAGTTCATAGGTCTGCGCGACGGTGGTCTGGATGTCGGTGATCGACGTTTCGGGATAGCCCGCCGCGGTGACCGTGACGGTGAACGGACCACCCACGCGCAGGCCGCCGGCATTGAAGCTGCCCGAGGCGTCGGTCGTCTGCGTCGAGCGCGAACCCGACGGCACGTTCAGGATCACCACCGTCGCGCCGGCTACGGGCGCGCCATTGGCTGTAACAGTGCCGCGGATCGAGGAGGTCGTCTCCTGCGCGGACACGGCCATCGGCGCGATCAGCGCAATCGCCGCCGCACCCAGGAAAAGGTTGTTACGCATTTGAAATGTCCCCTTTGAGCTTATGCTCGAGATCCGCGACTTGATCGTTCGGTCAGCCGCGCCCCTGCGCTCCAAATATTTCGGTTCCATGACATTGGCGAGTCGCGTGTTGCGCCGGACGCACTCCGTCATATTGCGTTGCAAAAAAGCCACGGCCCGGCATCGATTGGTCCACGACGGAACCAATCTCGATCAAGTGCGTGGCACGCTGCGCGTTCAGCTCGCCGCGACGATCGCCGCCCATTCCGCCTCGGTGATCACGCGAATCCCCAGGTCGGTCGCCTTCTTCAGCTTCGACCCCGCGCCGGGGCCGGCGATGACGAGGTCGGTCTTGGCCGAAACCGACGCCGCGACGCGAGCGCCGAGCAGCTCGGCCTGCGCCTTGGCCTCGTCGCGGCTGAGCGTCTCGAGGCTGCCGGTGAAGACGAGCGTCTGGCCGCTGACGTCCGAATCGCGCGTCTCGTGGATGACATCGAGCGGGGTCACCTCGCGGAGCAGGTCGAACACGACCGCGCGGTTGTGCGGCTCGGCGCAGAAGCCGATGAGCGCGTTGGCGACCTCGGGGCCGACGCCCGCGGTTTCGATCACGCCGACGAGCAGCTTGTCGCGGCGCAGGACATATTTGCGCTCGGGCTCGCCGAGTACCGGCGTGATGCTGTGATACAGGAACACCGCGCGGCGCAGCATGCTGCCGAGCGCCTTGGCCGAGCGATAGCGGCGGGCGAGGTCGCGTGCGGTGATCTCGCCGACATGGCGGATGCCGAGCGAGAAGAGGAAGCGGTCGAGCGCGATGCTGCGTCGCGCGTCGATCGCGGCGATCAGCTTGGCCGCCCAGACACGGCCGTCCTTCTTGCGCGCGACCAGCTGCTCCTCGGTCAGGCGGAAGATGTCGGCGGGCGATTCGATCAGCCCGTCGCGGAAGAACGCCTCGACCAGGGTCTGGCCGAGCCCGCCAATGTCGAAGGCGTGGCGCGAGGTGAAATGGATGAGCCGCTCGACGCGCTGCGCGGGGCAGATCAGCCCGCCGGTGCAGCGATAGACGACCTCGCCCTCCTCGCGCTCGGCGGCCGACCCGCACTCGGGGCAGAGCCGGTCGAAGACATAGGCGGGGCGATTCTCGGCGGCGGTCAGGCTCTCGACGATCTGTGGGATGACGTCGCCGGCGCGCTGGACGAGGACGCGGTCGCCGACGCGGACGCCGAGCCGTTCGATCTCGTCGAAATTGTGCAAGGTCGCGTTGGTGACGACGACGCCGCCGACGGTGACGGGGTCGAGCCGCGCGACCGGGGTGAGCGCGCCAGTGCGCCCGACCTGGATGTCGATCGCGTTGAGCGTGGTCTGCGCGCGCTCGGCGGGGAATTTGTGCGCGATCGCCCAGCGCGGCGCGCGCGCGACCTGGCCGAGTCGCGCCTGCCAGTCGAGCCGGTCGACCTTGTACACGACGCCGTCGATGTCGAAGGGGAGCTCGGCCCGGCCGGCCTCGATCGCACGGTAGATTCCGAGCGCGCCCTGTTCGTCCTCGACGCGCGCGAAGGCATCGGCGACCGCGAAGCCCCAGGCGCGGAACTGGTCGACGATCGCGGACTGTGTCTCCCCGGGGACCGCGCTCGCCTCGCCCCAGCCATGCGCGAGGAAGCGCAGCGTGCGCTCGGCGGTGATGCCCGCGTCCTTCTGGCGGAGCGAGCCGGCGGCGGCGTTGCGGGGGTTGGCGAACTGGCGCGCCTCCTTGCCGGTCTGCTCGGCCTCCGCGAGCAGGCGGGCGTTGAGCGCGGCAAAGTCGGCCTTCGCCATATAGACCTCGCCGCGGATCTCGAAGACCGCAGGGTAGGGGGGCTCGCCCGCCAGTTGCTGCGGAATGTCGGCGATCGTGCGGACATTGGCGGTGACGTCCTCGCCGACCTGGCCGTCGCCGCGGGTGAGCGCCTGGACCAGCCGGCCGTCCTCGTAGCGTAGCGAGCAGGACAGGCCGTCGATCTTGGGCTCGGCGGTGAGCGCGACGGGGGCGTCGTCGGCGAGCTTGAGGAAGCGGCGGACGCGGCCGACGAATTCCTCGACCTCCTCGTCCGAGAACGCGTTGTCGAGGCTCATCATCGGTCTGGCGTGCGCGACCTTCGACAGATGCCCGGCGGGGGCGGCACCGACACTGCGGCTCGGTGAATCGGCGCGGACGCTCGCGGGGAACGCGGCCTCGATCGCGGTGTTGCGGCGGACCAGCCCGTCATAGTCCGCGTCGCTGATCTCGGGCGCGTCGTCGGTGTGATAGCGCGCATTGTGATAGGCGATGCGCTCGGCGAGCGTCGCCAGCTCGGCGGCGGCCTCCGCTTCGGTGGCGGGCAGGGCGGACGTGGGCAGCGCAGTCATGATCGCGGGGTTAGGCAGCTGCCCCGCGCGCGGCAAGAGTGTCAGGCGGTTTCGAGCAGCCGTTCGGCCTGTGCGCGCGCTTCGTCGGTGATCGTCGCACCCGAGAGCATCCGTGCGATCTCCTCGCGGCGTTCGGTCTCGTCGAGCGCGCGGACCCCGGTGCGCGTGACGGTGCCGTCATTGCTCTTGGCGATCAGCAAATGCTTGGCGCCGCGTGCCGCGACCTGCGGGCTGTGCGTGACGACGAGCAGCTGCGTGCTCTGCGCGAGCCGTGCGAGTCGCTCGCCGATCGCGCTGGCGACCGCACCGCCGACGCCGCGGTCGATCTCGTCGAACACCATCGTCGTCGCGCCGCCTTCCTCCGCGAGCGCGACCTTCAAGGCGAGGATGAAACGCGACAATTCGCCGCCGCTGGCGATCTTGGTGAGGCCGGCGAACGGCGCGCCGGGGTTGGTCGAGATCTCGAACTCGACTCGGTCCTTGCCCGCGCCCGACCAGCCCTCCTCGCCGAGCGGGGCGCAGACGGTGCGGAAGCGGGCGGCGTCGAGTTTCAGCGGCGCGAGCTCGCCCGCGACCGCGGTGTCGAGTCGCAGCGCCGCCTTGGCGCGGCGGGCCGAGAGCGCGTCCGCAGCCTTGTCGTAGGCGGCGCGCGCCTTGGCGAGCGTCGCCTCGAGCAACGCGATACCGCCTTCGCCCGCGTCGAGTCGTTCGAGCCGGGCGCGCATCTCGTCGGCCAGCGCGGCGAGGTCATCGGGCTGGACGCGGTGCTTGCGTGCCATCGCGCGGAGTTCGAACAGCCGCGCCTCGTCGTCCTCGAGACTGCGCGGGTCATAGGCGAGGTCGATCCGCGCATCGCGCATCCGCTCCTCGGCGACCGATCCCTCGATCACCGCGCGGTCGACCGCGGCGAGCGCATCGGCCAGCGCGACATGATCGCCCGAAATCCGCTCCAGCACACGCGCCGCCTGGCGCAGCTTGGCGAGCCCGCCATCCGAGCCTTCGAGATAGTCGTCGATCGCCGACAGGTCGTCCGCGATCTTCTCCGCGCGCTGCATCGATCGGCGGGTATCGGCGAGCGTTTCCTCCTCGCCCGGCTCGGCACCGAGTGCGGTCAGTTCGGCGACGGTGTGTTCGAGCCAGTCGCGGTCGCGCGCGGCGCTTTCGATATCGGCGCGCGCGGTGGCGAGTGCGTCCTCGGCCTCGCGCAATGCGGTCCAGGCGCGGGTCGTCGCGGCGGGTTCGGTACGGCCGAAAATGTCGAGCAGTGCACGGTGGCCACGCGGGTTAAGCAGGCCGCGCTCGTCATGCTGGCCGTGAATCTCGACCAGCGTCGGCGCCATCTCGCGTAGCAGGCCAGCGGAGGCGGGCTGGTCGTTGACGAAGCCGCGGCTGCCGCCATCGGCCTTGACGATACGGCGGATAATCAGCGGTTCGCCCGCCTCGATCGTCAGCCCGTTCTCATCGAGCAGCGCCATCAGCGGCGTGCCGGGGGCGGGCGGATCGAAGGTCGCGGTGACCACCGCCTGCGCAGCACCATGCCGGACCAGTCCGCTGTCGCCGCGACCGCCGAGCGCGAGTCCGAGCGCATCGAGCAGAATCGACTTGCCCGCGCCGGTCTCGCCGGTCAGCACGCCGAGCCCCGGGCCGAAGCCGAGGTCGAGCGCCTCGATCAATACCACGTCGCGGATGGAGAGTTCTGTCAGCATCGGTTCGTCCCTTAGACGATCCGGATGCGAAAATGATCCCCCAATGTTCCGCTTGGTGCGGATGGGGGCTTTCAGGCTTGACGCTTTGCGGTCGAGGCTTCTCGTCACCGCCGCGCTCCGTGAACACTGCCCTCCTCGTCATCCTGACGAAAGTCAGGATCCAGGGTCACGCGCGCTCGGGTTTGTGGCTCTGGATCCTGACTTTCGTCAGGATGACGGCGGAGGGGCGGACGTCGTGGCTCTGGGCAGTGACGTCCGTCAGGATGACGAGTGGGGGAGGGGCGGCGCGCGCCGCCCTTGCTCAGTTGCCGGGCGTGGTGCGCGTGGTGCCGGCGGGGCCGACCGGGCCCGACCCGCCTGCCGCAGCGGAACCAGAGCCGCCATTGCCGGGCGAGCCCGGGATTGCCGGGGTCTCGCCGAGGCCAGCGGCGGGGAGCGCGCCGGGGGTGCCGGCGGGGACGATCTGCGCGCCCGTCGCGATCGGCGCCAGCGGCTTGACCGGATGCTCCTGCATGAGCTTGTACGCGCGTTGATACCAGGGCGTGCCCGGATAGTTGCGACCCAGCACCGCCGCGGCCTTCTCGGCCTCGATCGGGACGCCAAGCGCGAGATAGGTCTCGGTCAGACGCATCAGCGCCTCGGGGGTGTGCGTGGTCTGCTGATACTGGTCGATCACGGTGCGGAACCGCCCGTTCGCCGCGAGCCATTGGCCGCGCGTCTCGTAGAAGCGACCGATCTCCATCTCCTTGCCGCCAAGGTGATCGTTGACGAGATCGATCTTCAGCCGCGCATCCGACGCATAGCGCGTGTTGGGATAGCGCCGTGTCAGCTCGCCCAGCGCGTCGAGCGCCTGGCGCGTGATCTTCTGGTCGCGCGTGACGTCGGTGATCTGCTCGTAATAGCCCAGCGCGATCAGGTAATAGGCATAGGGCGCGTCGCGGTTGCCCGGGTGGACCGCGATGAACCGCTGCGCCGACTGGATCGACTTGGTATAGTCGGTGTCGAGATAATAGCTGAACGCGCTCATGATCTGCGCACGGCGGGCCCAGATCGAATAGGGATGCTGGCGCTCGACTTCGTCGAACAGCTGCGCCGATTCCTTGTAGCGCCCCTGGTCGAGCCGCTTCTTCGCCAGCGAGTAGAGCGTGCCCACGTCGCGCGCGACATACGGGATGTCGGTGGAGGTGCGCGAACTCGCGCACCCGGCCATGGGGAGCGCTATGGCGGCGAGGAGCGCGATCGAGAGCGCGCGAGACTGGGGGATACGCATGGACGTCGTCCTTAGCGTAACCGGGGGCACGCGAACAATCCCCCCTAGCGAGGGCGTTTGGAGACGTCTGAAGCAGGGGCCTTCGGGGCGGTCTATTCAGCCACAATTCACCGGTCGACGGGCGCGATACGCCTGGCGCGATGCCGCGTCGACGACGGGACATTCCCGGCGTCTCGCCAGTTGGGCCCCGGGGCGCTATGCCGCGCCAGTCCGCCAGCCTTGAGAAGGAACGTTTGATGCCCGCCACCCTGCTTCACACCCATCGTGTCGAGAAGCCCTGGGGACGCCACACGCTGTGGCCCGGCTTTGACGATCCCGCCCCGGATGCGCCGGCGATCGGCGAGGTCTGGTTCCAGGAACCCGGCGACACGACCCCCGATCTGCTGATCAAATATCTGTTCACCAGCGAGAAGTTGTCGGTGCAGGTCCATCCCGACGACGACCAGGCGCATGCGCGCGGCCTGCCACGAGGTAAGGACGAATGCTGGACGGTGCTGGCCGCCGAACCCGATTCGACGATCGCCGTCGGCACCAAGGCGCCGATGTCGCGCGACGACCTGCGCGCGGCCGCGATCGACGGCACGATCGAGGACAAGCTTTACTGGAAGCCGGTCAAGGCGGGCGATTTCATGTACTGCGCCTCCGACACGATCCACGCGATCGGCGGCGGCCTGACGGTGATCGAGGTTCAGCAGAATTCGGAAACCACCTATCGCCTCTATGATTATGGCAGCGACCGCGAACTACACCTCGACGACGGCATCGCGGTCTCGGATCCGGTGCCCTATCAGCCGATCACGTCGCCGGGCGTCGTCTCCGAAGGTCGGACGATCCAGGTCGAAGGCCCCAAGTTCGTGCTCGAGCGCTGGACCGGTGGCGAGCATGCGGTGACCCTTCCTGAAGGGCGGACCGCCTGGCTGATCCCGATCACCGGAACGGGCAGCGTCGCGGGCGTCGCGTTCAAGGCGGGCGAATGCGTCACCGTGACCGGGTCCGAGCGGATCGAGGCCAGCGACGACGCCGACCTGCTGTTCGCCTATGCGGGCGACACGCGGATCTGATCGGGCGCTGCGGCGGGGGGCGGTGCGCCTCCCGCCGCCCCATCGATGCGACCGGCCAGATATACGTCGATCCGTGCGGCGGCGTCGGCGGGTACGTGCAGCCCGAGCTTGCTGCGGCGATAGAGGATGTCGGCCGCCGACCGCGCCCATTCCTGATCGACGAGATAGTCGATCTCGGCAGCATGAAGCCCCGCGCCGAAATCCTCGCCAAGCTCGGCGGTGGTGCGCGCCGCACCGAGGATCCGGTCCACCCGCGTCCCGTAGGCGCGGCCGAGTCGGCGCAGCAGTTCAGTCGGCAGGTCGGGGTACGCCCGGATCAGCGCTTCGAGATACCGGTCGAAATTGCTCTCGGGCAGATCGCCACCGGGCAGCGCGACCGTCGCGGTCCAGCTTTTTGTCAGGTCCGTGTTTCGATCGGGGAAGAAGGGGGCAAGCTGAATCAGCGCGTGCTCGGCGAGCTTGCGATAGGTCGTGATCTTGCCGCCGAAGATGCTCAGCATCGCGGCGCGATCCTCCGCGGCGTCGAGATCTAGCACATAGTCGCGTGTCACCGCCGACGCACTGGCCGCGTGATCGTCGTAGAGCGGGCGGATCCCCGAATAGCTCCACACGATGTCGGCGGGGGTGATGCCACGCTGGAAATACCGGTCGATGGTGTCGCACAGATAGGCGGTCTCGGCGGCGTCGATCGTCGCGGGGCCGGGCGCGCCCTGCCACGCCTCGTCGGTGGTGCCGATCAGCGTGAAGCGACCTTCATAGGGAATCGCGAAGACGACGCGCTTGTCCGGGTTCTGCAACAGCAGGGCGTGATCGCCCGCATAGAGGCGCGGCACGACGATGTGGCTGCCCTTGATCAGCCGGACGCCGCGGTCGCGGCGCGAATCGGGCACCTTCCCCAGCACATCGGCGACCCAGGGTCCCGCCGCGTTGACGAGCACGCGGGCGGTGACGGTGCGCTCGCCCTGCGCATCGGCGATCGTCGCGGACCAGCCGCCGTCCCGTCGGGTCGCCGCGACCAGCTGGGTGCGCGTCAGGATCGTCGCGCCGCGCTCTGCCGCGTCGCGCGCGTTGAGGACGACCAGCCGGCTGTCCTCCACCCAGCAATCCGAATAGACGAAGGCGCGCGTCGCGCCGGGTTTCAGCCCGTCGCCCAGCGGATCGCGGTCGAAACGCACGGTCCGCGTCGCGGGCAGGATCTTGCGGCCGCCCAGATGGTCGTAGAGGAACAGCCCGAGCCGGACCATCCAGGCAGGACGCGGCGAATGCGTCTGCGGCAGGACGAACTGCAGCGGCCAGATGATGTGCGGCGCGATCGCCAGCAGCCGCTCGCGTTCGATCAGCGCCTCGCGCACCAGCCGGAGTTCGCCATATTCGAGATAGCGCAGCCCGCCATGGATCAGCTTGGTGCTGGCTGACGAGGTATGGCTGGCGAGATCGTCCTGCTCGACCAGCAGGACCGACAGTCCGCGCCCGGCGGCATCGCGCGCGATCCCGGTGCCGTTGATGCCGCCGCCGACGATCAACAGGTCGACGTCGAATTTCGCGGGCGTTTTCATCATCGTCTCCCGTTTACCACCGCGGGCCGACCGGTGGCTAGCCTCGACGCGGGGTGGTGGGGCGGCCTAGAGCGGTCGCAAAGGAGAGCCGCATGGGCCAAGCCACGCATGTCCTCGCGATCGATCAGGGTACGACATCGACGCGCAGCATCCTGTTCGATGCGACGGCCAGACCGGTAGCGACGGCGCAGCGCGAATTCGCGCAGCATTATCCGCGACTCGGCTGGGTCGAGCATGACCCCGAGGACATCTGGCGCGATACGCTGGTGACCGCGCGCGAGGCGATCGCACGCGGCGGCGTGCCCGCGCGCGACATCGCGGCGATCGGCATCACCAACCAGCGCGAAACCGTCGTCGTCTGGGATCGCGCGACGGGCACGCCGATCTACCCCGCGATCGTGTGGCAGGATCGCCGCACCGCAGACGTGTGTCAGAGCCTGAAGGCCGAGGGCGCGGAACAGATGGTCCGCGACAAGACCGGCTTGCTGCTCGATCCCTATTTCTCCGCGACCAAGATCGCGTGGATCCTCGACACCGTGCCGGGTGCGCGGGCGCGCGCGGACAAGGGGGAGCTCGCCTTCGGCACGATCGACTGTTTCCTGTTGTGGCGGCTTACCGGCGGCGCGGTGCATGCGACCGACGTGACCAATGCCGGCCGCACGCTCCTCTATGACATTCGCCGACAGGACTGGGACGATGCGCTGTGCCGGCTGCTGCGCGTGCCCCAGGCGATGCTGCCCGAGGTGCACGACAACAGCCATGTGTTCGGCACGACCGCGCCCGGGCTGTTCGACGTCCCGATCCCGATCGCGGGAATGGCGGGGGATCAGCAGGCGGCGTTGTTCGGCCAGGCCTGTTTCGCGCGCGGCATGGTCAAGTCGACCTATGGAACGGGATGTTTCATGCTGCTCAACACCGGTGACACGGCGATCGCGTCCGACCACCGGTTGCTGACCACGCCCGCCTATCGGCTGAACGGGCAGATGACCTATGCGCTGGAGGGATCGATCTTCGTCGCCGGCGCGGCGGTCAAGTGGCTGCGCGACGGGCTCGGCGTGATCACCAGCGCGCACCAGACGCACGACATGGCGACCGAGGTTCCCGACAGCCACGGCGTCTACATGGTCCCCGCCTTTGTCGGGCTGGGCGCGCCGCACTGGGATCCCGACGCGCGCGGGCTCATTACCGGGCTGACGCTGGGCGCGACGGGTGCCCATCTCGCACGCGCCGCGCTCGAGGCGGTCGGCTATCAGACGCTCGATCTGGCGCAGGCGATGGTCGCGGACGGCGGCGCGGCGCCCGCGACGCTCAGGATCGACGGCGGCATGGCGGCGAACGACTGGCTCTGTCAGTTTCTCGCGGACATGCTCGAGACACCGGTCGAGCGGCCGACGCATCTCGAGACGACGGCGCTGGGCGCGGCGTTCCATGCGGGGCTGGCGACCGGGGTCTGGCCCGATCTCGATGCGTTGTCGCAGACGTGGCGGCGGGGGGCGTGTTTCGAGCCGCGCATGGGGGCGAGCGACCGCGCCGCGCTGATCGCCGGCTGGCACGCCGCGTTACGCAAGGCGCTCAGTACGGACTGACGATCGGCGGGGTATTAGTTAGGATGCGACGCGCAGGCCCGTCACGCGCTGGACCAGGACTTCGATCTGGCCGCGGTGAAAGCCTGCGGCGAGGAACCGCTCGATCTCGGCGACCGGCAGCGCGAAGCCGTGGCGCCACGCATGGACCGAGAGCCGACGCAGCGCCTCGAGCCGCGGGTCGGCCAGCGGCGAGCGCTCGGACAGGCCGAAGATCGTCCGCAGTGCACGGTCCAGCCGTCCCGGCACCGCCAGGCGGCGCAGGCCGTCTTGCTTGGCAAGCATGATGACGTGCCATTCGAGCTGCGTGAACCCGGCCCGGCCTTCGGTCTGCGCGGCGCTGATCGTCGGCCGGCTGGCGACGGGGGCGGCGAACAGGTTGTCGAGGTCGAGATAGGCCATGGTCGGGTCTCTTCGGATGGACAAAGGGGCACGCGGCGAGGGTGCCGCGTGGGAACGGGTCGAATTGTGGTGCAGCGCTTCGGGGCGGCAGCAAAATCATCGGTCGGTGAAGACCGGAGCAGGATCCCAGGACCCCGATCGTCTTCGATACCGCTCGGTATAGTAAGCGCAGGCGGGCGTCAATCGCCTTTTGTACCGCCGGGTAGGGTTTCGACAGGGGCTGAAAACCGTAACGTCACCCGCCGCGGGGGCGGCGAGTGACGTCAGTCGGGCAGTCTTGGATTGGCGGGCAGCTGTAAGCCGGCCCGGGGGTCGGCTCAGCCCTCGTTGGCGCGCTTCGCCAGTTCCTTGTTCACGCCAAGCGCGATCAGCGTGCAGACCGCACCCGAGAACAGATAGGCGCCGCTGGCCGCGAGGCCGAGCTTGCTCGACAGGAGCAGTGCGGCGAGCGGGGCGAAGCCCGCACCGAACAGCCAGGCCAGATCGGTCGTGAGCGCCGAGCCGGTATAGCGGTGCGTCTTGCCGAGGCTGGTCGCGAGCGAGCCCGACGACTGGCCGAAGGACAGGCCGAACAGCGCGAAGCCGACGATCATGAACACCCACTCACCGGTTGCGCCGCCATCGAGCAGCATCGGCGCGCCGATTGCGAACAGCGCGATCAGCACCGCGGTGCTGCCGAGCAGCGTGCGGCGACCGATGCGATCGGCGAGCAGCCCGGAAACGAGCGTCGCGCACAGACCGATCGCCGCGCCGATCACCTCGATCGTCAGGAACCGGCCCGGCGTCTCGCGCGTGAACAGCACGATCCACGACAGCGGGAACACCGTCACCATATGGAACAGCGCGAAGCTGGCGAGCGGGGCGAAGGCGCCGAGCACGATGGTGCGGCCTTCCGCGCGAATCGTGTCGAGCACGGGCGCCGGCTGTAGCGCACGCGATTCGAACAGCGTCGTGAACTCAGGGGTGACGACGAGGCGGAGGCGGGCGAAGAGCGCGACGACGTTGATCGCGAACGCCACGAAGAACGGATAGCGCCAGCCCCAGTCGATGAAGTCGGCGGCAGGCAGCGTCGCGACGAAGAAGGCGAACAGGCCGCTAGCCACCAGCAGGCCGAACGGCGCGCCGAGCTGTGGCAGCATCGCGTACCAGCCGCGGCGACCCTCGGGCGCGTTCAGCGAGAGCAGCGAGGCGAGACCGTCCCAGGCACCCGCGAGCGCGATGCCCTGCGCGATACGCAGGATCGACAGCAGCACGACCGACCAGTTGCCGACCTGCGCATAGCCGGGGAGGAAGCCCATCGCCACGGTCGCCGTGCCGAGCAGGAACAGCGCGATCGTCAGCTTGGCGCTGCGGCCATAGAGCCGGTCGACCGCGATGAAGATCACCGACCCGAGCGGGCGCGCGATGAAGGCGAGCGCGAACACCGCGAACGAGTAGATCGTCCCCTGCAGCCGGTCGACATAGGGGAAGATCAGCGTCGGGAAGACGATGACCGAGGCGATCGCATAGACGAAAAAGTCGAAAAATTCGGACGTGCGTCCGATGACGACGCCGATCGCGATCTCGCCCGGCGACACCTTTTTCCCGTGATCGTGAAGATCGCGGGCATCGTCTTCAAAAGACGTCGATGCGGCGTGTGCACTCATTCTCAAACTCGCTTCCGTGAGGCGGCTCGCCGCCCAATGGCCTTTTCGGACGGCGCACCGATCATACGCCTTTTCGTCGACTGCGGGCAGGGCCTTTCGGAGTCACACCGAGAGACCTATCTCTGTCGCATCATGAGCGCCATGCCTTTGCTGCAGTGCGGCGCCCATTGGACAAATTGTCCACTATGGAATGATCTAACAGCGGCGTAGGGGCGAGTACATGACCGCCGAGCTATCGAATTCCAGGCCCCGATCCTGGCTCTTACGCGCAGCAGCCCTGCTGCCCGCGCTGTTGATCAGTGGATGCAACTGGGTCGTGATGTCGCCATCTGGCGATATTGCGGTGCAGCAGCGTGACCTGGTCCTCATCTCCACCGGGCTGATGCTCATCATCATCGTCCCGGTGATCGCGCTGACGTTGTTCTTCGCCTATCATTACCGGCAGACGAACAAGAGCGCGAAGTACGAGCCGACCTGGGATCACTCGGTCGGGCTCGAGCTGCTGATCTGGGGCGTGCCGCTGCTGATCATCATCGCACTGGGCGCATTGACCTGGACCAGCACGCATCTGCTCGATCCCTATCGTCCGCTCGGCCGCATCTCGGCACAGAGCGGCGATATCGGCGAGAACACGCCGGTGGGGCAGCTCGCGGGTAACCAGCAGACGATCACGGGCGGCAAGCCGCTCGACGTCCAGGTGGTCGCGCTCGACTGGAAATGGCTGTTCATCTACCCCGAATACGGCATCGCCACGGTCAACGAACTGGCCGCGCCGGTCGATCGCCCGCTGCGCTTCAAGATGACCTCGTCCTCGGTCATGAACGCCTTCTACATCCCCGCGCTCGCCGGCATGATCTACACCATGCCCGGGATGGAGACGACGCTGCATGCGGTGATCAACAAGCCCGGCAATTACGAAGGCTTCTCGTCCAACTATAGCGGCGCGGGCTTTTCGGGCATGCGCTTCCGCTTCCACGGGGTGTCCGACGCGGGCTTCGATGCCTGGGTCGCGAAGGTCCGCAACGGCGGCGGCGGTCTGAACCGTGCGAATTACATGCAGCTCGAAAAGCCGAGCGAGAAGGTCCCGGTTCGCTATTTCGGCGGTGTCGAGAGCTCGCTGTTCAAGGCGATCGTCGAGCAGTGCGTGAAGCCTGGCAAGCCGTGCATGTCAGACATGATGGGCAAGAACCCGCATGACGGCATGGCGATGCCCGGCGTCAATGGCGGCAGCGGGCCCCAGGATGCCGGCCCCCGACCCGAGGGCGGCTTGATGAAGGACGGCGACGAAAAGGGGAGCGGGAAACACTGGTCTGCGCCAGCCGACATAAAACGCGACGGCGCCAACGCCGCGCCCGGCTCGCCTGCCAACCGCAATCACACCATGCTGACCCCCTCAACCATGCCGGGCTCGCGCCCCGTCGCGAACGGCTAGAGAAAAGCTCATGTCAGACTCCATATTGAAGACGATCTTCGGCCGACTGACGCTGGAATCGCTGCCGCTGCATGAACCGATCGTCGTCGCGACGTTCGGCATGGTGGCGATCGGCGGTGCCGCGCTGCTGGCCGCGCTCACCTATTTCAAGGTGTGGGGCTATCTGTGGAACCAGTGGTTCACCAGCGTCGATCACAAGAAGATCGGGATCATGTACATGATCCTCGCGATCGTCATGCTGCTGCGCGGCTTCTCCGACGCGATCATGATGCGCCTGCAGCAGGCGATGGCGTTCGGGGGTAGCGAAGGCTATCTCAACGCGCATCACTATGACCAGGTCTTCACCGCGCACGGCGTGATCATGATCTTCTTCGTGGCGATGCCGATGGTCACGGGACTGATGAACTATGTCGTCCCGCTCCAGATCGGTGCGCGCGACGTGTCCTTCCCGTTCCTGAACAATTTCAGCTTCTGGATGACCGCGGCGGGTGCCGTGATCGTCATGATGTCGCTGTTCATCGGCGAGTTCGCGCGGACCGGCTGGCTCGCGATGCCGCCGCTGTCGGGGATCGCTTATTCGCCCGATGTCGGGGTCGATTATTATATTTGGGCGCTCCAGATCGCGGGCATCGGAACGTTGCTGTCCGGCGTCAATCTGGTCGCGACCATCGTCAAGATGCGTGCGCCCGGCATGGGCATGATGAAGATGCCGATCTTCACCTGGACCGCGCTGTGCACCAACATCCTGATCGTCGCCGCCTTCCCGGTGCTGACCGCGGTGCTCGCGATGCTGTCGCTCGACCGTTACATCGGTACCGCGTTCTTCACGAACGACGCGGGCGGCAACCCGATGATGTACGTCAACCTGATCTGGATCTGGGGTCACCCCGAGGTCTACATCCTGGTCCTGCCGGCGTTCGGCATCTTCTCGGAGGTCACCTCGACCTTCTCGGGCAAGCGCCTCTTCGGCTACAGCTCGATGGTCTATGCGACGCTCGTCATCACGATCCTGTCGTATCTCGTCTGGCTGCACCACTTCTTCACCATGGGGTCGGGGGCGAGCGTCAACTCGTTCTTCGGCATCACCACGATGATCATCTCGATCCCGACCGGGGCCAAGATCTTCAACTGGCTGTTCACCATGTACAAGGGGCGGATCCGGTTCGAACTGCCGATGATGTGGACGATCGCCTTCATGGTGACCTTCACGATCGGCGGCATGACCGGTGTCCTGCTCGCGGTGCCGCCGGCCGACTTCGTGCTGCACAACTCGCTGTTTCTGGTCGCGCATTTCCATAACGTGATCATCGGCGGCACGCTGTTCGGCATGTTCGCCGGGATCAACTACTGGTTCCCGAAGGCGTTCGGCTTCAAGCTGGACGAGAAGTGGGGCAAGGTGTCGTTCTGGTGCTGGGTGTCGGGCTTCTACTTCGCCTTCATGCCGCTCTATGTGCTCGGCCTGATGGGCGTGACCCGCCGCATGCGCTATTTCGACGATCCGAACCTGCAGATCTGGTTCGTCATCGCCGCCTTCGGTGCAGCACTGGTCGCGGTCGGCATCGCTGCCTTCCTGATCCAGATCTTCGTCAGCATCCGCAACCGCGAGGCGCTCGCCGATCACACCGGCGATCCCTGGGGTGGCCGGACGCTCGAATGGGCAACCTCGTCGCCGCCGCCCGACTATAACTTCGCGTTCACGCCCGTCGTCCATGACCTGGACGCCTGGTACGACATGAAGGACCGCAAGCATCAGCGGCCGGTCAGCGGCTTCCGCGCGATCCACATGCCGAGCAACACGGGTACCGGCGTCGTGCTGGGCGTACTCAGCATCGCCTTCGGCTTCGCGATGATCTGGTACATGTGGTGGCTCGCGGGTCTGACGCTGGTCGGGATCTTCGCCACGACGATCTTCCACACCTTCAACTACAAGCGCGACTTCTACATCCCGGTCGAGGACGTGATCGCCAGCGAGGACGCGCGCACCCGCATGCTCGCGACCCAGGGAGCCTGACGCGATGTCTTCGGTATCATTGAAGAAGGACGGTCTGGACGAGAAGGGTGAGCCCCTCTCGTTCTACCAACTCGAAGAGCATCACCATCCCGAGGGCAGCAGCACGATGCTGGGCTTCTGGATGTACCTGATGAGCGATTGCCTCATCTTCGCGGTGCTGTTCGCAGCTTACGGCGTGCTCGGCACCAGCTATGCCGGCGGACCGACGCCCAAGGAGATCTTCGAGCTGCCGCTCGTCGCGGTGAACACTGCGATGCTGCTGTTCTCGTCGATCACCTATGGTTTCGCGATGCTGTCGATGGAGGAAGGGCGTCAGCGCATCATGCAGATGTGGCTGGCCTTTACCGGGCTGTTCGGCCTCGCCTTCCTGTCGATCGAAATGTACGAGTTCGCCACCCTCATCCATGAGGGCGCGGGCCCGACGCGCAGCGCGTTCCTGTCGTCCTTCTTCACGCTGGTCGGCACGCACGGCCTGCACGTGACGATGGGCTTCATCTGGCTCGTCACGCTGATGGTGCAGGTCCAGAAGCACGGCCTGATCGCCGCGAACAAGCGCCGCCTGATGTGCCTCAGCATGTTCTGGCACTTCCTCGACGTCATCTGGATCGGCGTCTTCACCTTCGTCTATCTGATGGGTTCGCTGCGATGACCGACCGCCCCGCCACCGCGCACGACGCGCATGCCGACCATGCCCATGACGATCATGGGCATGGCGACGATCACGCATCGCACGGGACGCGCAAGAGCTACCTGAAGGGGTTCTTCCTCTCGGTCATCCTGACCGCGATCCCGTTCTGGGCCGTGATGACCGGTGCGTTCAAGGATCCTTCGACCGCCGCGCTGGTGATCATGCTGTTCGCGGTGATCCAGATCGTCGTCCACATGATCTACTTCCTGCACATGAACGGAAAGTCCGAGAATGGCTGGACGATGATGGCGCTGATCTTCACGATCATCCTCGTCGTGATCACGCTCAGCGGCTCGATCTGGGTCATGTATCACCTCAACACCAACATGATGCCGATGCAGGCCGCGGTAGATATGTGATGACAGGGCATGCCCGGCCGCGGCCGGCGATCTGGGTGGCGGGCTTCATCGCGCTGCTGCTGTTCGCCGGGTTCTGCGCGCTGGGTGTGTGGCAGGTCGAGCGGCGCGCATGGAAGCTCGACCTGATCCGGCAGGTGGCCGCGCGGTCGCAGGCCGCACCGGTCGCGCCACCCGGGCCAGCGCGCTGGCCGGCGATCACGGCGAGCAGCGATGCGTATCGCCGGATCCGGGTGAGCGGCGTCTTCGCGCATGACCGCACGACGCTGGTCCGCGCCGCCACGGCGCTCGGCAGCGGCTATTGGGTGATGACGCCGCTGCGGACTGCGCAGGGCTTCGATGTTCTGGTCAACCGCGGCTATGTCTCGCCCGAACAGCGCAGCGCCTATGCGCGGCCGGTCGGGACGGTGACCGTGACGGGCTATCTGCGGATCACCGAACCCGGCGGCGGCTTCCTGCGCAAGAATGATCCCGCGACCGACAATTGGTATTCGCGCGACGTCGCTGCGATCGCGGGCGCGCGTGGCCTTGGTCGCACGGCCCCCTATTTCATCGATGCGGACAAGGTCGGGGACGGCGCACCGGTCGGCGGCCAGACCGTCATCGCGTTTCCGAACAATCATCTCGTCTACATGCTGACATGGTTCGGCCTCGCCGCGATGACGGTGATCGGGTTCGTCGTGTTCGTGCGCCACGATCGTCGTCATGATAGACGCTGATCGGCGACGCCGTGCGTTGAGCGCGTCGCAGGAGAGATGGACCGCGTGACGGCGCACGACACGATGAGATTGGCGATGGATTCCTCGCGGTGGCAGGCCTGGGTCAGCCGCGCGCGCGCGGATACCGATGCCGCGGGCAATGCGAACATGCGGCAGCTGGTCACGCTGCGCTGGATCGCGGTGGCGGGGCAGCTGGTCACCGTGCTGACGGTCCGCTTCCTGCTGGGGATCGACCTGCCGCTGGTGCCGATGTTGATGGCGATGGCGGCGTCGGTCGCGCTCAACCTGGCGAGCATGCGGCTCTATGGCTGGCAGCGGGGGGCGAATGCGCAGCTGCTGCTCGCGATGCTGCTTGATGTCGGGTTGCTGACCGTGCAGCTCTACCTCAGTGGCGGCGCGACCAATCCGTTCATCGCGCTGTATCTGTTGCAGGTCGTGCTGGGCGCGGTGCTGCTCGATCGCTGGTCGAGCTGGGCGATCGTCGGGGTGACGGGCGGGTGTTTCGCGCTGCTGACGATCCGCTATCGCCCGCTCGCCCTGCCGACCGATTATGCGGGGGAGTATTTCGCGCTCTACACCGTCGGGTCGCTGCTCAATTTCCTGCTCGTCGCGACGCTGCTGGTACTCTTCATGACGCGGATCACGGGCAATCTGCGCGCCCGCGACGAGCATCTGGCGGATCTGCGCCAGCAGGCGGCGGAGGAGGATCACATCGTCCGCATGGGCCTGCTCGCGTCGGGTGCCGCGCACGAACTCGGCACGCCGCTCGCGTCGCTGGCGGTCATCCTCAACGACTGGAAGCGGATGCCCGCGCTCGCCACCGATGCGGGGATGCTCGAGGAGATTGGCGAGATGCAGGCCGAGGTCCAGCGGTGCAAGACGATCGTCACCAACATCCTGCTGGCGGCGGGCGAGGCGCGCGGCGAGGCACCCGAGGTCGTGCCGCTCCACGTCTTCCTCGACGCGATCGTCGAGGACTGGCGCGCGCTGCACGCCGGTGTCGAGTTCGACTATACCAGCCGGCTCGGCGACGATCCGCTGATCGTCTCGGATCCCGCGCTCAAGCAGGTGATCGCCAACGTGCTCGACAATGCCGCCGAAGCATCGCCCGCCTGGGTCGGGTTTTCGGGCGAGCGGTCGGGCGATCATCTGGCGTTGATCGTCCGCGATCACGGACCGGGGTTCACGCGCGACAAGCTGGCGAGCTTCGGCAAGCCCTATCAGTCGAGCAAGCGCGATCCCGGCCATGGTCTCGGCCTGTTCCTCGCGGTCAATGCGATGCGCAAGCTGGGGGGCAGCGTGGCGGTCGCCAACCGCGAGACGGGTGGCGCGGAAGTGACGTTGATGCTGCCGCTGGCGGCGATCGCCCTGGAGCGTGACGAATGAGCGAGCCCGATATCCCCCCGGTCAAGCGCCTCGTGATCGTCGAGGACGACGAGACGTTTGCGCGCACGCTGAAACGTTCGTTCGAGCGGCGCGGCTATGCGGTCCGGCTTGCGGCGAGCCATGAGGATCTGGTCGTGCTGCTCGCCGACGACGTGCCGCAATATGCGGTGGTCGACCTGAAGCTCGGCGGGGCATCGGGGCTGGTCTGCGTCCAGACGCTGCACGCGCATGACCCCGATATCCTCGTCGTCGTGCTGACCGGCTTTGCGAGCATCGCGACCGCGGTCGAGGCGATCAAGCTCGGCGCCTCGCATTATCTGGTCAAGCCGTCGAACACCGACGACATCGAGGCGGCGTTCGACCGGACCGAGGGCAAGGTCGACACCGCGGTGACCGAACGTCGCGCGACGATCAAGACGCTCGAATGGGAGCGGATCCACGCGACGCTGGCGGAAACCGGGTTCAACATTTCGGAGACTGCGCGGCAACTCGGGATGCACCGGCGGACGCTCGCGCGCAAACTCGAGAAGCGGCCGGTCAAATAGCCGCAACGCTTGGCGTGGGGCGGGCGTTATGGTGCGATGGTGTCGCCCTCTTCCTCCCGCCTCTGGGTGCCGCGGCGCCTCCTCGCGACGCCGTCGTCGCTCCTCTGGGACCATGGCGAACAGATCGTCGCGCGCGCACGGGCGCTGGACGTGGCGGTGACGGCGCTGCCCAGCGATCGTCTCCGCCTCGACCTGCCCGACGATCCCCGGCAGCAATATGCACAGGCGAAGGCGACGCTGGCGCTTGTCGTCGCCCCGCCCTCGAAACGCCGGTTGCAGCCGATCGCGCCGAGCGCCGACTGGCGGATCGATCTCGCCGAAGGGTGTCCTGCGCATTGCGGCTATTGCTATCTCGCGGGGTCTCTGAAGGGGCCGCCGATCACGCGGGTCTATGCGAACCTGCCCGAGATCCTGGCCGAGCTTCCTGCGCATCTCGGCCAGGGGACGGTCACCTCGCGCTCCGCCACGCGCGCGCAGGAGGGCACGACGTTCGAGGCGTCCTGTTATACCGATCCGCTCGCGATCGATCATGTCACGGGGTCGCTGTCCGCGCTGATCGCGCATTTCGGCGCGTGGGAGGCGGACGTGCAGCTGCGCTTCACGACGAAGTTCGACGCGGTCGAGCCGCTGCTCGCGCTCGATCACGCGGGGCGGACGCGGATGCGCGCGTCGATCAACCCCGCAGGCTATGCGCGGTTTGAGGGCGGCACGAGCCCGGTCGCGGCCCGGCTGGGCGCGCTGCGCCGGATGGCGGATGCGGGGTACAAGGTCGGGCTGACGATCGCACCGATCATCGCCGCGGAGGGATGGCGCGAGGCCTATGCCGAGCTGATCGCGCAGGCGGGGAAGGTGCTCGGCGATATCCCGGACCTCACGATCGAGCTGATCACGCATCGCTACACACCCGGGTCCAAGGCGGTGCTGCAGACCTGGTATCCCGGCTCGTCGCTCGATCTCGGCATGGCGAACCGCACCGAGAAGCGCACCAAGTTCGGCTCGGTCAAATATGTCTATGACGCGGACACGATGCGGGCGTTGCGCACCTTCTTCGCTGACGAGATCGCGTCGCGCCTGCCCGAGGCGCGGATCCTCTACTGGACGTGATCGCCGTCCAACCGGGCAACACAGCGTTGCCGACCCTGCGCTGGTGGGCGCCGGTACCGTCGCCTATCTGGATACCAAGATCTTGCGCGCCGCCGTCGCCCGGCGCTCGCGCGTGACAACAGGAGATTTCTGCATGCCCGTCCTTCTCGGTATTTCCGGCAGCCTGCGCCGCCAGTCGTTCAACGCCGCGATCCTCAATTCGCTCGCCGACGCGCTGGGGGACAAGGCGACACTGCGGATCTTCCCGCTCAACGCGATCCCGATGTACGATCAGGATGCCGATACCGACACGCCACCCGAGGCGGTCGCCGCGCTGCGGGCGGCCATCGGCGAGGCGGACGGGATCGTGATCGCGTCGCCCGAATATAATCACGGCATGCCCGGCGTGTTGAAGAACGCGCTCGACTGGGCGTCGCGGCCCTACGGCAAGGCGACGCTGACGGGGAAGCCGGTGTTCACACTGACCTCGTCGCCGGGCGCGGTCGGCGGTGCGCGTGCGCAGGCGCAGCTGAACGAGACGCTGGCGTCGATCGGCGCGCGCACGCTGCTGCGGCCGCAGTCGGTGATCGGTTCGGTGCACGAGAAGATCGCCGACGGGCGGCTGAGCGACACGTCGACGCTCGACTTCCTGTTGAGCGGTATCGACGCCCTGCTGGCGGAGATCGAACGGCCCGCATCGGCCGTGCGCGAGGCGAACTGAGATGCGGCGCGTGCTGCGGACCTATCCCGCCCAGCGTGACGACATCGCCGATCTCGTCACGCGGCGCCCGCTGCCGGGGCCGCAGCTGCCGCAGGTCGACCCGTTCCTGTTCCTCAACCATCATGGGCCGCAGACCTATCGGCCCGGCAATAACGGCCTGCCGTTCGGACCGCATCCGCATCGCGGGTTCGAAACGGTCAGCTTCATCCTGAGCGGCGCGATGGCGCATCTCGACAGCGGCGGGCACGAAAGCGTGATGCAGGCGGGCGGGGTGCAGTGGATGACCGCGGGGTCGGGGCTGATCCATGCGGAGGTCTCGCCCGCGTCGTTCAAGCGCGACGGCGGGCCGCTCGAGATCCTCCAGCTCTGGGTCAATCTGCCGGGGCGGCTGAAGATGACCAAGCCCGCCTATACCGGTCTCCAGCGTGAGGACATGCCGGCGGTCGCCGTCGAGGGCGGGGTCGTGAATGTCATCGCGGGCACGTTTGAAGGGCAGGCGGGGCCGGTTGAGTCGCTGACGGGTGTTGCGATGATGACGGTCGAGCTGGCAGCGGGGGGGCGGGTTACACTGCCGGCACCGCGGGGTCGCAGCGTATTCTTCTATGTGATCGAGGGGCGGCCCGAGATCAGCGGGACGGTCGTCGAGCCGTGGCACCTCGTCACGTTCGACGAAGACGGCGATACGATCGAGGTCGCGGCGTCAGGCCCGGTGCGGCTGGTCTTCGGCCATGCCGATCCAATCGACGAGCCGGTCGTGGCGCACGGGCCGTTCGTGATGACCACGCGCGAGGAGATCGGCGAGGCGATCCGCGATTACCAGGCGGGGCTGTTCGGGCCCGCGCCGGTTATCGCCTGAATCCATAACCGTCATCCCCGCGGAGGCGGGGATCCATACTGGCTGGCCTCGGTGACAGCGCCGGGAGGTCAGCCAGTATGGGTTCCCGCCTTCGCGGGAATGACGGTGGTGGGGCGGGGGGCTTACTTCGCCAGCACGGCCGACTGGTCGACCGCGACCACCGGCAGCCACACCGCGCTCGCCGACGCGCCGCCGCGTTCGATCGTTACCGTCGCCTTCTTGTAGTCCGCCTTCTTCGCGAGGAAGATGTTGGGGACGAAGGTCTGCGGGTTGCGGTCGTAGAGCGGGAACAGGCTCGACTGAACCTGCACCATGATCCGGTGCCCCGGCTGGAAGACGTGGTTCACGGTCGGCAGGCGGAACTTGTAGCGCTGCGTCTTGCCGGCCGGGATCGCGCTCGGCTTGGCGAAGCTGTCGCGGTAGCGACCGCGGAAGATGTCGAGGCTGATCGGCAGTTCATAGCCGCCCATCTTCGGATCGCTCGCGACCTCGTCGGGATAGACGTCGATCACCTTGACGACGAAGTCGGCATCGGTCCCCGTCGTCTTGGCATAGATGTCCGCGATCGGCGCGCCCGACACGCGGACCGGGGTCGTCAGTACGTCGGTCGTGTAGGTCATTACGTCGGTGCGGCCATCCACCCCGCGCTGGTCGCTGACCAGCCAGTCGCCCCAGCGGCCGTCGCCGAAATTGACCGGCCTCGGCAGATGCGGGACGGGCTTGGCGGGGTCGGAGACATAGCTGTCGCCGCCGCTCGCCGCCTTGGTGAAGTCCAGCCCGCCCTCGGCGCCGAGGTAGATCGGCTTGAGCGGTGCGGCACAGCCGCTCTCGCAGGCGAGCGGCCAAGTCGACAGCTTGTCCCAGTGATTCTCGCCGGTGTTGTAGATCGCCGCGGCGGGCAGCGTGACCGCGGGGCCGTCCTTCAGATACTGGTCGAACATCGGCAGCACCATCTGTTCGCGGAACTGCTGCGCGGTGTCGCCGTCCCACTGGAACGGGCCGAGGCTGCGGCCGTCGCGGTTGACCTGGCTGTGCCGCCACGGACCCATGACGAGATGGTTGTTGCCCATCTTGCCCTTCGCCTTCAGCGCCTCCCACGCGGTGATCGCGCCGTACATGTCCTCCTGGTCCCACAGCCCCTGTTCCCAGAGCGTCGGGACGTTCGAGGGGTTGGCGGCGAGCAGCTTGTCGAGCGCCTGGCCCTGCCAGAACGCGTCATAGGCGGGATGTGCGACCATGCGCTGCCAATAGGGAAGCTGGTCGTAGCCCGACGCCTTGGCCCAGTCGCCCGCCGAGCCGATGCGGCGGAAATTCTCGTAATCGTCATAGCCGCCGGTCGGCGGCGCCTTGCCCGCGCCCTTGTAGCCGGTCTGGCCGCCGAGCCAGGCGATGTTGGCGAGGCGGAACGCGCCGTAATGGAACCAGTCGTCGCCCATCCAGCCGTCGATCATCGGGCTTTCTGGCACTGCGGCCTTGAGCGCGGGGTGCGGGTTGAGCAGCGCCATGACGACGGTGAAGCCCTCATAGGACGACCCGATCATGCCGACGCGGCCGTTCGATTCGGGCAGGTTCGCCTTGTTCACCAGCCAGTCGATCGTGTCATAGGCGTCGGTGACATGATCGACCTTGGTCGGGTTGAGCGGGCCGATCACCGGGCGCGTGACGACATACTCGCCCTCCGAGCCATATTTGCCGCGGACGTCCTGATAGACGCGGATATACCCGCCCTTGACGAACATCTCGTCGGCGAGCGGCAGCGTCGAGAGGATGCTCGGGCTGTCCATCCGCGTCGCGCGCGACTTCGCGTCATACGGCGTGCGGGTCAGCACGATCGGCGCATTGGTCAGCCCCTTGGGATAGACGATGACGGTGTAGAGCTTCGTCCCGTCGCGCATCGGGACCATCACCTCGCGCTTGACGTAGTCGCGGTTGGCGGTGGCGGGGACGAACTTGGCCGGCACGTCGCCGCCGGCGGGGGCAGTCTTGTCAGAAACAGTCTGGGGCACCTGCGCCGACGAAACGGTGGCGAGCGCGATCGAGGCAAGAAGGACGAGCTTGAGGGTCATGAAACGCTCCGGAAGAGGATGCAGCCAAGCTAGGCGCAATTGTCGCGCGGGGGCAATCGGGTTCGTGATCGATCAGCCGCGTGCGTACCGCTTGAAATGTCGGCCGCTTGCTGGATGATGCGCCGAAACAACCGGGGGGTATCATGGCGCGCAGGGCAAAGGGATCGTGGCGGCCGTTCATCCAGGCCTTGCCGATCCTGATCGTCGGCTATGTCTCGACCATCCTGATCTGCGCGGTGCTGTTTGCGACGTTCGAGGGCAAGCCGGTCGATGTCGGCATCTGGTGGTCGTTCGTGACCGCGATGACGATCGGCTATGGCGACGTGTTTCCGGTGACGATGGGGGGCAAGATCGTCGCGGTCGCGCTGATGCATGCGGTACCGCTGTTCCTCGTGCCGCTGCTGACCGCGAAGATGGCGGCCAAGATGATCGTCGACAGCGACGCCTTCACGCATGCCGAGCAGGAGGAGATCAAGTTGGCGCTCGCGCGGATCGAGGCGATTCTCGCCCGTCATCCGCGGCAGGATTAATCGGGGGCCAGCACCGCGCGTTCGCGCCCGACCAGCGCCACCAGCCAGTCGGTGAAGGCACGGATCGCGTCGAAGCGGCCGGTGTCCTGGTGCGTCACCAGCCAGAAGGCGCGGCTGATGCGGATGTCGGGGAGGATCGCGACGAGCCCCGGATAGGCCTCGCCGATGAAGCACGGGAGCACGCCGATCCCCGCGCCCGACGCGATCATGTGCGCCTGCGCGTTGATGCTCGACGAGCGCAGCACGGGGTCGCGGACGCCCGGGATCTCGTCGAGATAGCGCAACTCGGGCGCGTAGACGATGTCGGGGACATAGCCGATCATCCGCCGGTCGCGCAGGTCGGCGATGCCGTGGACCGGGCCGTGCGCCGCGAGATGCTCCGCCGACGCATAGAGCCGCAGCGTATAGTCGGTGAGCTTGCGCGTCCGCAGCGGACCGCGGCGCGGGCGGGCGAGCAGGACCGCGACGTCGGTCTCGCGCCGGGTCGGGTTGAGGAAGCCGCTGGTCGCGACGAGATCGACCGCGAGTTTGGGATGCGCCTGTGCGAGCGTGCCGAGATGTCGGCTGACGAACCAAGTGCCGAACCCTTCGGCGACGCTGACGCGGATCGTGCCGTCGACCTCGGTCCGGCCCGCGGGCGGGGTGCGGATGTCCGACGCGATCGCCGCCATCGCGGTCGCGCGCGCGAGCAGGTCTTCGCCGGCGCTGGTCAGGATCTGGCCATCCGGGCCTTGTTCGAACAGCCGCTGGCCGACCGCGGTCTCGAGCCGACGGAGGCGGCGGCCGACCGTCGTCGCATCGACGCCGAGGCTCGCCGCGGCGCGCCCAAGCTGCTGCGCGCGAGCGACTTCGAGGAAGATCGGAAGGTCGCTCCAGTCCATGCCGACTGCAAATATGCAGCTAGCGCCTGCAAGTCTATCGCTTGTGTCGTGCGGGATGCGGTGGTGTAGAGGCCGCAAAACAAGGAGAGGCGCCATGACCGTTCGCACCATCGAGCATCTGATCGCAGGCGGCACTGCGGGTGGACCGTCCTCCGGCGGCGGCCGTAGCGGCGACGTGTTCGATCCCAATAGCGGCGAAATCCAGGCGCGCGTGACGCTCGGCACGCAGGCCGATCTCGACCGGGCAGTCGCTGCCGCGCACAAGGCGCAGCCGGGCTGGGCAGCGACCAACCCGCAGCGCCGCGCGCGCGTGATGTTCGAGTTCAAGCGGCTCGTCGAAGCGAACATGGACGAGCTCGCGCGGCTGTTGTCGTCCGAGCACGGTAAGGTGATCGCGGATTCAAAGGGCGATATCCAGCGCGGGCTCGAGGTGATCGAGTTCTGTTGCGGGATCCCGCACATTCTCAAGGGCGAGTACACGCAGGGCGCGGGGCCTGGGATCGACGTCTATTCGATGCGCCAGCCGCTCGGCATCGGCGCCGGCATCACCCCGTTCAACTTCCCGGCGATGATTCCGCTGTGGATGAGCGGGGTCGCGATCGCGACGGGCAACGCGTTCATCCTGAAGCCGTCCGAGCGCGATCCGTCGGTGCCGGTGCGGCTGGGCGAATTGTTCCTCGAGGCGGGGCTGCCCGAGGGGATCTTCCAGGTCGTCCACGGCGACAAGGAGATGGTCGACGCGATCCTCGATCATCCGGCGATTTCGGCGGTCAGCTTCGTCGGGTCTTCCGACATCGCGCATTACGTCTACCGCCGCGGCGTCGAGGCGGGCAAGCGCGTCCAGGCGATGGGCGGGGCGAAGAACCACGGCATCGTCATGCCCGACGCGGATCTCGACCAGGTCGTCGCCGATCTGTCGGGTGCGGCGTTCGGGAGCGCTGGCGAGCGCTGCATGGCGTTGCCGGTGGTCGTGCCGGTCGGCGAGAAGACCGCGATCGCGCTACGCGAGAAGCTGATCCCGGCGATTGCCGCGCTGCGCGTGGGTGTTTCGACCGACAATGACGCGCATTACGGCCCGGTGGTGAATGCGGCGCATCGCAGCCGGATCGAGAACTGGATCCAGACGGGTGTCGACGAGGGCGCAGAGCTGGTCGTCGACGGGCGCGGGTTCGAGCTTCAGGGGCATGAGAAGGGCTTCTTCATCGGGCCGTCGCTGTTCGATCACGTCACCACGGAGATGTCGGCGTACAAGGAGGAGATCTTCGGGCCGGTCCTCCAGATCGTCCGCGCCAAGGATTTCGAGGAGGCGGTGCGCCTGCCGAGCGAGCATCAGTACGGCAACGGCGTCGCGATCTTCACGCGCAACGGCCACGCCGCGCGCGAGTTCGCGGCGCGGGTGAATGTCGGCATGGTGGGGATCAACGTGCCGATCCCGGTGCCGGTGGCGTATCACACGTTCGGCGGCTGGAAGCGTTCGGCGTTCGGAGACACCAACCAGCACGGCATGGAGGGCGTGAAGTTCTGGACCAAGGTCAAGACGATCACGCAACGCTGGCCCGATGGCTCCGCGTTGCCAGCGATGGCGGAAGATGGCGGTCCGGCGCGGAACAACGACGCGTTCGTCATTCCGACGATGGGGTGAGTGGGGTGCGGCGTTTCCTCCCCGTCATCCTGGACTTGATCCAGGATCCAGAGCCATCGAGCGCAACGCCCGTGGCTCTGGATCCTCACTTTCGTCAGGATGACGGGGTGGGGAGGGGGTCGAAGCCCCAGTCTTCGGCCAGATCGCGCCAGGTCGGGTTGTCCGTCTCGATCAGCGTGGTCTTCCACGACCGTTTCCAGACCTTGAGCTGTTTCTCGCGCGTGATCGCCGCGTCCATCGTGTCTGCCATCGCAAACCAGACAAGCCGGTTCACGCCGTATCGCTTTGAGAACCCGTCGAACATGCCGTCGCGGTGCTGAACGATCCGCGCCATCAGGTCGGACGTGACGCCGATGTAGAGCGTTCCGTTGCGCCCGCTCGCCATGATATAGACCGCGGGTTGCCTAGCCATATCCTTCCCCCACCCCGTCATCCTGACGAAAGTCAGGATCCAGAGCCACAGGCGCCAGCATTCGCCGCTCTGGATACTGGGTCAAGCCCAGTATGACGACACAGGAAAGCCCGATGACCAACCAGTTCGACCTCACCGACGACCAGCGCGAGATCCAGGAGCTCGCGCGCCGCTTTACCGCCGACCGGATCACGCCGCATGCGGCCGAGTGGGACGAGAAGCACATCTTCCCGCGTGACACGATCAAGGCGGCGGCCGAGCTCGGTTTCGCGGCGATCTATGTCAGCGAGGAGAGCGGCGGCATCGCGCTCGGGCGTCTCGAAGCCGCGTTGATCATGGAGGCGATGTCGTACGGTTGTCCTTCGACCAGCGCGTTCATCAGCATCCACAACATGGCGGCGTGGATGATCGACCGGTTCGGCTCGGCCGCGGTGAAGGACAAGTATCTCCCCGATCTGGTGACGATGGACCGGCTGGCGAGCTATTGCCTGACCGAGCCGGGCTCGGGCTCCGACGCCGCCGCGCTCAAGACGCGCGCGGTGCGTGACGGCGACGACTGGATCGTGACGGGATCGAAGCAGTTCATCTCGGGCGCAGGCGAGAACGAGGTGTACGTCACCATGGTCCGCACCGGTGAGGAGGGGCCCAAGGGCATTTCGTGCCTGGTGATCGAGAAGGACATGCCCGGCGTGTCGTTCGGCGCGAACGAGAAGAAGCTTGGCTGGCATTCGCAGCCGACGCGGCAGGTGATCTTCGACGGCGTCCGCGTGCCGGGCGCGAACATGGTCGGCGGCGAGGGCGAGGGCTTTCGGATCGCGATGATGGGGCTCGACGGCGGGCGGCTCAATATCGGTGCCTGCTCGCTCGGCGGCGCGCAGCGGTGTCTCGACGAGGCGATCGCCTATACGCGCGACCGCAAGCAGTTCGGCAAGCCGATCGCGGACTTCCAGAACACGCAGTTCATGCTGGCCGACATGGCGACCGAACTCGAGGCGGCGCGCGCGTTGCTCTACATGGCGGCGGCCAAGGTCACGGCGAACGCGCCCGACAAGACCAAGTTCGCGGCGATGGCGAAGCGGCTGGCGACCGACACCGGCTCGTCGGTGGTCGACCGCGCGTTGCAGTTGCATGGCGGCTACGGGTATCTGCAGGATTACCCGATCGAACGCTTCTGGCGCGACCTGCGCGTGCATTCGATCCTCGAGGGTACCAACCAGGTCATGCGCATGATCGTCGGCCGCGAACTGACCCGGCAATGATTCGTAGGAAGAGGCCTCACACAGCGACCACCCCGGCGAAGGCCGGGGTCCAGGTGGGGGACGCGCATTGGCCAGGGGCCGTCCGTCGTTACATCGACCTTTCCAACTGGGCCCCGGCCTTCGCCGGGGTGGAGATTATATGAACGACCTGATCACGACCGTCGAAGGGCCTGTCGGCCGGATTCGATTGAACCGGCCCAAGGCGCTGCACGCGCTGAACCTTGCAATGTGCGAAGGCGTGCTGGACGCGCTCGAGGCGTGGCGCGGGGATGCGTCGGTTCAGGCGATCGTGGTGGATCACGCCGAGGGGCGCGGGTTCTGCGCCGGGGGCGATATCCGGATGCTCGCCGCGTCGGGAGCCGGCGACGGCGCCGAAGCGCGCGCGTTCTTCCATGCCGAGTATCGGATGAACCACCGGCTGTTCGTCTATGCCAAGCCGATCGTCGCGTTCATGGACGGGATCACGATGGGCGGCGGCGTCGGGCTCGCTTTACCGTGCGCGTACCGGGTGGCGACCGAGAACACGAAGTTCGCGATGCCCGAGACCGGGATCGGGCTGTTCCCCGATGTCGGCGGTGGCTGGTATCTGTCGCGGCTGCCCGGGCGGATCGGGCAGTATCTCGCGCTGACCGGGCACCGGCTCGATGGCGCGGAGTGTGTCGCGCTGGGGCTGGCGACGCATTATCTGCCGGGCGACGCGCTCGACACCGCCAAGGCGCGGATCGCGGCGACGCCGCAAGATATCGCGGGCGTGCTGGATGCGCTGTCGATCGCGCCGCCCGAAGCGCAGATCCTCGCGCGCAGGGACGAGATCGACCGGCTGTTCGCGTCCAATGTGCTCGAGGAAATCTATGCCGCGCTCGACGCCGATGGTGGGGAGTGGGCGGCAAGGACGCTCGCGACGCTCAGGACCAAGTCGCCGCAGACGATGAAGGTGTCGCTCCGGCTGCTTCACGAAGGCGCGGCGATGGCGAGTTTCGCAGACGAGATGAAACAGGAATATGCGGTCGGCGCGCATGTCGTGCAGCGGCACGATTTCATCGAGGGCGTGCGCGCGGTGATCGTCGACAAGGACAATGCGCCGCGCTGGGATCCGGCGACGCCCGAGGCGGTGAGCGATCACGTGATCGACCAGATCTTCGCGCCGTTGCCCGAGGCCGAGGCGTGGACGCCGGGCTAATCCGTCATCCTGACGAAAGTCGGGATTCAGGATGACGATGCTTATTGGAGACTGACATGGCCGATTACGAAACGATCCTCGTCGAGCAACGCGGCGGCGTCACGCTCGTCACGCTCAACCGGCCGCAGGCGCTCAACGCGCTCAATTCGCAGGTGCTCGCCGACCTGATCGCCGCGTTCGCCGCGTTCGATGCGGATCCGTCGCAGGGCTGTGCGGTGCTGACCGGTTCGGCCAAGGCGTTCGCGGCGGGCGCGGACATCAAGGAGATGCAGAGCCAGGGCTTTGCCGACATGTATGCGAGCAACTTCTTCGCCGGCTGGGAGCAGGTGACGCGGACGCGCAAGCCGATCATCGCCGCGGTCGCGGGCTATGCGCTGGGCGGCGGCTGCGAGGTCGCGATGATGTGCGACTTCATCCTCGCCGCCGACACTGCGAAGTTCGGCCAGCCCGAGATCAAGCTCGCGGTGTCCCCCGGCATGGGCGGATCGCAGCGCCTCACGCATGCGGTCGGCAAGGCCAAGGCGATGGAGATGGTGCTGACCGGGCGGATGATGGATGCGGTCGAGGCCGAGCGCGCCGGGCTGGTGTCGCGGATCGTGCCTGCCGACGAACTGGTCGAGGAGGCGGTGAAGACCGCCGCGACGATCGCCGCGATGGCGCCGCTGGCGGTGCTGGCGAACAAGGAGATGGTCAACGCGGCGTTCGAGACGAGCCTGTCGCACGGCGTCCAGTTCGAGCGGCGGCTGTTCCACGGCCTGTTCGGCACCGCGGACCAGAGCGAAGGCATGGCCGCCTTCGTCGAGAAGCGTGCGGGGACCTGGACGGGGAAGTAGCAGGCGCGTCGCTGCCCGCCCGCCCGCAATCGTCGCTGCCCGTCATCCTGACGAAAGTCAGGATCCAGGGTTACGGGCGGTGTCGGTCTTGGCTCTGGATCCTGACTTTCGTCAGGATGACGGAGTTTGGGGGGCAGGACGTAGCCGCAGATGGCGGGGTTGGTGCGCGAGCGGCACAGTCGCCGCGGCAGATTTAGGAGAGAGTACATGGCACGCATCGGATTCATCGGGCTCGGCAACATGGGCGGCGGGATGGCCGCGAACCTCGCGAAGAACGGCCATGACGTCCACGCGTTCGACCTGAACGCCGACGCGCTCGCCAAGGCAAAGGCGGCGGGCTGCCTCCCCGTCGACTCCGCCGCCGAGGCCGCCGACGGGGCGGAGGCGATCGTGACGATGCTGCCCGCGGGCAAGCACGTCGCCGAGGTGTATGACGCGCTGTTCGGCGTCGCGGGCCCGACCGCGATCCTGATCGACTGTTCGACGATCGACGTCGCGACCGCGAAGCAGGTCGCCGACGCCGCGCAGGCCAAGGGGCTCGCGGCGGTCGACGCGCCCGTCTCCGGCGGGATTGGTGCTGCCAATGCGGGCACGCTCACCTTCATGGTCGGCGGTTCGGCGGCGGCGTTCGAGCGCGCCGAGCCGATCCTTGCGGCGATGGGCAAGGCGGTGATCCATGCCGGCGCGAACGGCGCGGGGCAGGCGGCGAAGATCTGCAACAACATGATCCTCGGCGCGACGATGATCGCGACCTGCGAGGCGTTCGTGCTCGCGGACAAGCTCGGGCTCGACGCACAGGCCTTTTACGATATCGCCAGCGTCTCGTCGGGGCAGAGCTGGTCGATGACGAGCTATGCGCCGCTGCCGGGGATCGGCCCCGACACCCCCGCCGACCATGACTATCAGGGCGGGTTCGCCGCTGCCTTGATGCTCAAGGACTTGAGGCTCGCGATGGCGGCGGCGCAGGATGTCGGCGCCGACACGCCGATGGGGGCGAAGGCCGCCGAGCGCTACGAGGCGTTCGCCGAGGCCGGGCAGGGCGGACTCGACTTCTCCGCGATCATCCGCACGTTGCAGGGCAACGCCTAGCCCGGCGTGCGGCGGACCGGCGGGAGCGCGTTGCAGATGTCCGCACCGCCCGCCGGCACCGTGAAGAACGGCGGCGTCCGGTTCTCGCGCCCCGCGATCCAGGCGGTGAAGCGCGGGTTCGCCGTCGCGCGGTACTGGAAGTGCGGGCGGGTGGCGGCGGCAAGGTCGCTCGCCAGCCGCGCCGAGACGATCGGGCTGCGCTCCGCAGGCTTGGCGTAGAAGCCGAGCTCGCCCGTTCCGCGCGGCAGCGACGACAGCCACTCGATCCCGTCGACCACCCGCCCGACGACCGCGATGTTGCGGTCGAGCGCGCGCGGCGCATGGCCGATGACGGTGTAGAGCTCGGCGCCGCTGCCGACGCTCGGCGCCAGATCGCGCGCGACGCCGACCATGCCGTAGCAATGCGGCAGCCATTGCCGCGCGCCCGACCCAGCGAGCGGTCAGCCATCCGCGCTGTAGCCCGCCCATTCGGCATAGGGATCGCGCTTGGCCAGCCGCGCGACCGCGGTCGGCCCGGCCATATCATATTCGGCGGCGATCCCGTCCGCGACGCCGGGGACGAGCGGCTTCTTCTCGGTCGCATCGCCCCATTGCGCGACATAATTGTCCTGCACGCGGTACACGCTCGTCGCAGTGTCCCACCAGCGTGCGCGGGCGAGCGCGCGGATATTGGCGACATGCGCGGGGGCATAGGCAGATGCGAGTCGGAGCGTGAAGCCGTGTCCGTTCGCCAGCGTGAAGACGAGGATTTCGTCATCGGGGACCGCGACCCAGTCCGCCGCGACCGGATCGGACGGCAGCGGCGCCGGCACCGGCGTGGCTTGGGCGAGGGCGGCGGCGAGCAGGGTGGTGATCATCGCTGTGAGACTGCCCGAGTGCCGCCGCGCACGCAATCGCTTGCACCGCAGCCAAACCCGCTCTAGCAGGCGCGTTCCAGAGCAATGCGGAGCGGTGGCCGAGTGGTCGAAGGCGCTCGCCTGGAAAGTGAGTATACGTCAAAAGCGTATCGAGGGTTCGAATCCCTCCCGCTCCGCCACCCCACCTTTTGGATCTAAACCCAAAGTTGCGATCAAGTCGTCGGGTTCCTATAACCGTTTCCTGAAAGCGCGCGTGCTTGAAGCCGAACGTCACCGCACGATTTCCGCGGATATCGCGGGCCGTGGTTTATGTCGCGTTAGGCCGCGCCCCTGTATTGCGTACGGCCTATGCTCAGAGCTGAACGGTAAAAGCGGTGAAAATCCGCCCGTCCGCTTTCGGGCGGCGATTGCCGTGAACTGCCGTTCGTTCAGACGATGGGCTGCGGGTTTAGTCGCCTGACCCTTCCCGAGATCGGACGTCTGTTCAAAAGTCGTAAATATGTGATAGATCAATAGCTTACCGTAATTACAATCGTATCATTATAGGCTCCGGGGCGGGGCGAGAGATTGGCGGGGATCCTTCCGTAAATTTGGTAGGTCGAGCTCCCGCCAAGCAACGGGATGATATCGAAGGACCGCACGGTGGAGCTCCCGCCCGACCCGTCGCCCCAGATCTGCGTTCGCGCCGGATCCGCATAAAGCTGATAGGGCAAGGTCGCCGTTCCAGAGATCATGCGTCGCGCCGTATAGCTGCCATCTCGTCCCGGGCTGAGCGCGATCGTGTACCCGCCGAGACCGGAGAGTATGAAGCAGTTGATCGTGATCGTGCCCGTCGCGTCGTCCGCCGACGTGGCGGACCCGTCGTAGTTCCCGAACGCGACCCCGCTTGCCGATACCGAGCATCCCGCATCCGCGACCGCCGGTATCGCGAGGCAGAAGATCGCGAACAGCACGCGGGCGATCACGGGGCCGTCTCGACACAGGAAAACGGGCCAAGCCGCGCGAGACCCCGGTCCCGCGCAGCGACGGACAGTCCGACACGGCAGCGCGTGCCGTCGGGGCGCGCGACGTTCAGGACGGTGTGCTGGTCGAGCCCCTCGACGAAGGTCTCCCCGTCAAAGCCCAGGGGAAACGTCGCCCCGGACGCTTCCAGCGTGACGGTGCTTCCCGGTGGAAGTGGTCTACCGCTTGCGTCGACCAGGACCAGCACTGCGCCATTTGGTCGCTTGATCGGAAACCTGAGGACGACGCCTGCCCGATCCTGTGGCCGGACATCGCGTTCCCCGGTTGCGATCACGGCATCGGGCGGCAGATCGGTCGGCTCGATGGCGAGGTGATTCACCTAGAACGCCCGCAGGTCGGTCACCATCAGCTTGCCCGACCGGCCGGTTCGGCCGGCGACCCTGTTTTCGTGCAGCACCCGAACACCTGCCAAACCCTGCGTGTCGACAATCGCGAAACTGTCGTTGATCGTATTCGACAGGAATACCGAGCCATCGATTGCGGACACGGACCCGCGCGCCTGGGCACGGATCGTCGTTGCACCGTTGGCCCGATCGATCCCGGCGGCCAACCATCCGATGCGGGACCGATGTTGGACTTCGACAAACTGGCTGTCGATCGCGCCGCGCCCGATCGCCGCCTGATAGCCCCATGGATCGGCCTCGCTCGTGCCGCGCGCCGCCTGCAGCTGGCTTTGCCAGCGGCCGCCTTGCATCTGCCGATCAACACTCGCCTGACTGCGGCGTCCGAAGGGAAGCGACACGCCGAACATGATGCTGCGGCCGCCGCGTGCGGTGGTGTCGTGCGAGCCGTTCGCGTAGATCGATACCGGTCCCCGCTGCACGCTGTAGGTGACGGACGCCAGACGGACCGCGGAACCGCGGCCAAACATCGCCGGCGCGCCCTTCAGCCTTTCCCAGGCGACGTCGCCTGCCTGATCGAGGGCGGTATAGCCGAGGGACATCGTACCGGCCGGACCCATTGCAAGCGCAATGCTGGCGTCGGTCTGCTGGCGAATGGCAGGATAGCCATCGCTTGCCGCGATGTCGCGAAAGTCCTTCGTTGCAAATCCGTGGGACAGCCGGAGCGACACCAGTGAGTCGCGGTGTTCGATTTGCGCGACGCAGCGCACACCGTTCCCGTCCCGCCCGCTGCTGGCCGCACAGTCACCCGTGGCGATTGCCAAATTGGCCAGGTTTACCGACACGCCCGACCCGACGAGCGCCGCGCTGCGGGTTGCTTCGGCATAGAACGCCGCCGTCAGCCGTGGCGATACGCCCCAGCGGTAACTGCCGCTCGCCGCGAACTGTCCGTAGGCGTTGCTCTGGCTCCCGAATTGATGCCGGATAACGCCAGCCTGGACAGCGAACGTGTGCAACCCGGGTGCCAGCAGAGCATTGCTCGCATAATAGGCCACCGTCGTCCTGACGGATTGTCCCAGGGAATTCTGGAGGTTCAGCGAGACTTTGCCGCTGCCCGTCTGCACCGGCACGTTGCGGATCTCGAAGGGACCAGCGCCGATAGGCAGGGATATCGCGGATGTGTCGTTCACAAGGATGTCGGCGATGGTGGGAACGACCGCGTTTCCACGAAAATCGGGCAGCGGCATCGTGATCAGGTCGGGGCGCAGCGCGAAGTCCGAACCGAACTGGATGCCGCCGAGCCGGATCGCCCGTTGCGAGTCCGCGCCCGACGTTATGAAGTCGCCCAACCTGAGCCGCAGCAGGCGGTCGGGCAGCGAAACGGTGTAGTTGAAATCGAGCCTGGTCGCGCGATAGGTCGTCGTCGTCCCCGAACGGAATGCGGTCATCAAGGCCTGACCAGCCGCAACCCCATGGCCTGAAAAGACGCGTGCATCGAGGTACGCGGAAAAGGCCTGGCGACGAGCATCGCCGGTCGCTGTCGTATCGTAGTTCAGCGTGGAACCGGTCCCGCTCTCCACCGCTCCGGCCATGGCAGGATCGGCAGCGGCCGAGATCGTCGTTCTCACCAAACGCCCCTCGGAGGCGGTCACGTAGAGTCGGCCGGTAGCCTGGTCGACGTGCCAGCGAAAATCACGGTCGGCGACGATGTCCGCAAGTTCATCGCCGGGCGTGGTGCGCGGGGCAAGGCCGAGTTCGCCGAGCTCCTTGGGGGTTGCCGCCAGTCCGTCGCCGCGCAGAACAAACTCGCCGATTTTCCCGGTCGGGCGCCCATTGATCCAGACCTCCAGCAGCGTGGGTGCGGGAGCGGCCCCGGCATGGTCAGCGAGGCAGATCATCAGGAGAAATCGACAGGTCGATCGGAGGGCTTTGGCGCGCATCGCACGGTCCCGTCCCCGCTACCGCGCGAGGGCAACGGTGATGGGGCCCTTTCCGCCGTCCATCGTCAGCCGATAGCGGCCATCCGCGGCGGCTTGGATGGGCATGTCCTGGACCGGAAGTTCCCGCGTCGCGCCAGCCAGCAGATAGGGTGACCCACCGTTCTTGATGACGATCGGCGCGCCTTTCGTGTCGCGCAGCATAACGTTGCGCAGCGTCTCATGGCGCGCTCCCGGATTTTCGAGCACGAGCACCGTGTCACCGTCCCGGCGCGCCAGCCGAAATCGAACGCCGGGGTTCGCCGGAGCGACGGGCTCGACGAAGATCGGCATGGAAATGCGCAGGACCATGCGCACGGCACCGGGTTCGGACGCGCGCGGGATCTGATCGAGGATCAATCGGTACGTCAGTTCCTTGGACGTCGCCTTATGCCGCACGAGGACACGGAAGACCTGGTTCGAACGGGGTGGGATCGTCACGATGCGGGGACTGACGACCACATCGTCGGCCGGTGTGAGGACATCGTCGGGCTGTTGCGTCCAGGCGAAGGGCCGGATCTGGACCACCGTTTCCTCAGCGCCATCGTTGCGAACCGTCAGGCTCGTCGCCTGTTGCGAGGCGGCAAGATTGAACGTGACCGGGCTCACCGACAGGGATTGTGCCTGAAGCGGGGCGACGCACGTTGCCAGGACGATCCCGTATCCGCCCGCCATCGACCAGCGACGAAGCCTGTCGAAGCGCAAAAAACTTCCCCGGGCCATCAGTAGGTGATCGTTGCGGTCAGAGTATCCGAATAGGCTCCGGGAACGGGCAATTGACCCGCTGCAAGGCGCCCATAAACGGTAATGGCCTGAGCGCCCCCGTTGCCGGTGCCCGAGACCGTGTCCGTACCGATCGTCGTGCCCCAGCTATTGGTACGCGCACTGTCGCGATAGACGGCATAGGCGAGCACATCGACGCTGGGGCCGTTCATGTACCGGTTCGTTACGGTCGCCCCCGTGCCCAAGCCTGCGCTGACGCCGATGGTGTAGGCGGTGGTATCCGTGCAGGTCGCGGTGATCGTCGAAGTCGCGTCGGTTTGGGCCCCGGTATAGGTTCCGAACGTCAGTGCGGTCGCCGAAATCTGGCAACTCGACACGACGTTGGCCGTCACATTGAACGTCGTGTTCGCCGTCGATGCGCTTGCCGAGCCATTCGCCACAACCATGCATAGGGGAATGCTCAGAACGCGAGCCTGCGTTCTGAAAAAGGCTGTAGTGGTGTGAAGCGACGGCCGACCTATGCGCAGTAACGCAATATGCCGGGCCAAGTTCTGCGTAATCATAAGACGGCGACCTTTCTCAGGCAATTATAGAATGCCCGCCAAAGGAAGGGCGTCAGCCTCAGGAAAAACGTCACCATTTATATGCGGCGATCCACCACCGGTGGCCCTAACCAACTGCAGATTGTTGCGAATTAGGAAGTACTTCAGAGTCCACATGGACTGAGGAGTCTGGATGGTAATTCTTCACCTTATCGTACTGAAGCGCTTGTCCGCTTAAAAGGAGCGGCTGAGATTTATTGAGAATTTGTCCGAATACGTGCGCGCCGCAATCAACCCGAAAGGCGCCGATTATCATTCTCGCAGCCGTTTGAACCAACGGCTGCCTCCCACCGACTGCCCTAAATCGGACGCGCCACTTTCTTCTCGATCACGGCGTCCATGAGGAAATATCAGCCGCCAAAAGCCGTCAGCGCGAACAGGGAAATGCTTGAAGTCGGGGAGCGCGGAAGGTGGCAGAAATGGCCGGATTTGGGTCGAGTGTGTCAGTGTAGTGCAAGCGATGAATCAGACGCGTACCGTCCGCAGGTCTCAAACTTGACTTACGCGACCTTGCCGAACCCGTCACTGAAGCACCACGTGCCTCGCCCCCTCCGCTTCGCGTCATAAAGCGCAACGTCAGCGGATTTCAGGATTGATTGTATGCTGTCGCCGTCGCCGGGATAAAGCGCGATGCCGATGCTGAAACTTAGGCTCATCTGTCCTCCGTTGAAGTCGACAGCAGGCTGGACGCCATCGACGATGCGACCGCATGCCGCATCGATATCGGCGGTGCTGCCGATGTCGGGTAAGAGTATGGCAAACTCGTCACCGCCGAGCCGCGCGACATGGCTCAACTCGCCGACGGCTGCACGCAGACGCTCTCCTGCCGCGACGAGGAGCGCATCGCCAGCATCGTGGCCAAACGTGTCGTTGACGACCTTGAAATGGTCGAGATCGATCAGGAGCAAGGCAAACCGGGACTTTTGACGATCGGACAGTTCGATGAGATTGCGCATGTGTCGTGTGAACTGTCGACGATTGGCGAGGGAGGTAAGTCCGTCGAAATAGGCCAGATATTCGAGTTCGTCATGAGCTTTGCGTAGCGCCGCATCGCTCCGCCAGTTTGCCCGCACGCTTGCGAAGATATAACTGATGCAAAGACCCGACGCGATTGTCGACGTCAGAGTGGTAAAATAGCTTGCTGGTTCGACCAGCCAAGGCAGCGCGAGCATTGCGCTGGCGGGAACACCAACCTTGAACGCCACGATCGACGGAGCGCGGAAGGCAAAGGCCTGGGCGTGGATCAGCTGCGAAATCAGCATGACGATAACCGCCGAACCTATATCAGGTACCCTGCTCCACCACAGCAAAACCGGCAAGCTCGTCCACGCGATCGTCGTCATGAGTGCGGAGGCAATATAGTTGAGCCGCAGCGGCAGGCGCCCGCCATCCGGTCGCGCCAGCATGATACTGCATTGCCTGCACCACAGTTCTGCAAAGCCGACAAAGCTGATCCAGAGTATCGCAGCGCGAGAGCCCAGATGAGTGAGCAACAGCAAACTCGCCAGAGCGGCGATTACCAATCGCGGCAACAGCGTTTTCAGGCCGTCCAGCGCCGCCCCATCGAGCCGATGGTCTCCCAGCCGTTCCAGCCAACCACGCGATATCAGACCGCGGGGCATGATCACGTGTTCCCTGATGCCAGCACAGCCAGGATTGGGCGAATCCGGTCGCAGGGGCAGTGCGTAGTCCTGTGCCGCCGATCGTGATGGTAGGGAAAAGCGCCGACATGCATGCGTGCATTATAGGACAGCGTGAATCGATCGAGATAAGGACACCGAAAAGTTCAGCGATCGGACCTTGCCATCCAAGCTGCAGAAATCACCGGTTTTTGCATTGATCCAAGAACGGCATGAAACCTAGGGTTCCTCCAATGCAAAAGGCTGGTGCAGCTGTGGCACCCATGCAGTGGCTGGTTTTCCGGGGTGCAGCCCTAAAAGTGGAAAGTTCGCTTCCCTCTCCATTCCCGACACTTACAAAAAATCTGACGCCAAAAGCGGTCAATCGCGGCGCATGAATATCCAATAGCCGCCCGTACTGGCAGACTGGATGCGCACCGTCAGTTCCCGGTCGCGGTCCTCGAAGTCGCCGACGTGGCTGAACTCCAAATCGAGCATGCCCGATACCCGGGCACGCTCGACGCGACCGCGAAAGTCAGGATTGTCCATACAGGGGGCGATCCTGCTGAAGAAGTCCAGGCCGAGGCGGTCGTGATTGCCGGAGCCCGACAGGCGCCGCTCTGCCGCACTATAATATTCGACCTTGCCATCGTCGCCGATCCGGATTGCGCCATAGGGCAAGGCGTCGACCGTTTCGCTTGGTAGCGCCTCTATCGCCATCGCCAGCTGGGGCTCGTTGAAATCGGGTAGCTCACGGGGGTCAACCATCATCGTTCCCCCACCGCTTCACGTTCGATGACAACCGCACCGACGATATGATCGACGACGATCCCGTCCGACGAGAAGGGCAGCAACAGCCGCTCGAATGTTTCCCTATACCCGTCACCAAGGTTGATACGGGCATATTCATGCGATGGCTTGCCGGTCAGCGCGCAGCGGCGATAGGCCGCCTCGCGCGCCGCGAGGCTATCGTTGCCACTGACCGGCATCTCGGTGGCGGCGATGCTGTGCGGTACAGCGTTGCGCAAGGTGTCGCCGACCAGCGTGAAGGTGAAATGGATCGGCACCTTCCCCAAGTCGATCTGCGCAACCACGATCCGGTGCGGCTCGCTGCATGCATTGATCGTGAAGGTCTCGAACAACGGGATGACCGGGCCTGCGCGGACGGCGCGCCAGTGGTCGAGCAATGACCGGGTGCAATCGGACTTCAGGCGCAGCGTCAGCCGATCGAGCCGCTCGGCATCGGACGCACGCTGGTCCCGTGCAATCAGGATGCGGCGCAGCGCATAGTGCAATACGGCGGGATTGAAGGGCTTCTGCACGACCGTCTCACCATCGAGAGCGGCTTCGTTGGCGATCCCCGTCATGAACAGGCAGGGAATGTCCGATCCCGACGCGCGCACCTGCGCGACCAGGTCGTTACCGGTCATATCCGGCATGTGGACGTCGGTTATGAGCGCGTCGATCGCCCGCGTCCGTAACACGAGCAGCGCCGCCTGTGCGTCCGGCGCAACGATCACGTCGAAGCCGTGGTCAGACAATCCTTCGGCGATCATGGCGCACAATTCGGCGTCATCATCGACCAGCAGGACCGTTTCGAAAGCGCGCCCGGTCGCGTTGAAACCGGTCTCGTCGCTGCGGGGTACAGGATCGGAGGCGCCAGGATCAACGGCACGCGGCAGGAAGATCGAGAATGTGGTTCCGTGGCCGGGGCGGCTTTCGATACGCATGGCACCGCCCGATTGCTCCACGAAGCGCTGCACCATCGCGAGGCCCAGCCCGGTCCCCTTGCCGCGCGCCTTGGTCGTGAAGAACGGCTCGGTAATCCGCTGCAAGGTATCGCTGTCCATGCCGGGACCGTCGTCGGCCACGACGATCCTGATCGCGTCCTGGCCGTCCAGTTCCAGCGGAAGATCCGCTGAAGTCCGGGCGCAATTGCTGACGGCGATATGCAGGTGGCCGCCGCCATTCATCGCATCGCTGGCATTGTTGGCAAGGTTAAGCAGCGCCGATTGCAATTGTGTCGGGTCTGCCAGCACAGGCCAGAGATCGTCGTCGCAGTCGATCGCGAGCGCGACGTTGCCGCGCATGCCGTGCCGGACGAGGTCGGAAATCTCGCCAATCGCGCCGGCTAGGTCGACACGCTGCGCAACCACATCCTCCTGGCGCGCAAAGGCGAGCAGTTGTCGTACAAGCGCAGCACCCCGCTCGGCCGCGCGCTGACCCATCGTCGCAATCTGCTCGATGCGGGGGTCGTCATTGCGGTTCTGGATAATTGTGAGCCCGCCGATCACCGCGCCGAGAATGTTATTGAAGTCGTGCGCGATGCCCGACACGAGCTGACCAACCGCTTCGAGCTTTTGGCTTTGCAGTTGCGCAGCCTGTACCGCTTCGCGCCGCTCGATCTCGGCCGTGAGGCGTTCATTGGCGTGGTTCAGTGCCGCAGTGCGAGCACGGACACGACGCTCCAGGTCAATATTCAGGTCCCGCAACTCGGCCTCGCGGCGACCCAAGGCCCGCGTCCCGTACTCCCTGTCGATGAGATCATGGAAATAGCAGACGATGCCGTAGCATTCGTCCGGCAGTGTCACACGCTCGATCCGCCAGCCATATGCCTCGCGTGCCTCGATATCCGCGCGCTGTTCCGGCGTCGTTGCCGCGTCATACGCCATGCCAGTGTCGAGCGTCTGCCGGAAGCGGGCGATCGCTTCGCTGGCAAAGGGCTCGGGCCAGAGAGCGCGAAGAACGTCGGCGAAATCGCGGCCGAGCAGCGGCTGGATATTTTCGAATACCGTCCGGGCGCCGCGGCTGACTACGCGCAGCCTGAAATCCGCATCGACCAGGCAGATTTCGAGAGGGTTGTTCGCGATCAGCGCCTCGAACGTCTCGATCTGGCGGCGAAGCCGGCCTTTCTGGACCTTGTCATGCGTGATGTCGCGCATGACCGATACGAAGCCGGTGATTTCGCCCCGCTCATCGCGCGTCGCGAATGTCGAGCGCTGGACGTCGATGATGTCGTCGGTCTTCAGATTGACGAGCTGCATCTCGCCCTCCCACACGCCGTCCCGCCTCGCCGTCGGCACGACGACCTTGTCGACGAGGTGGCGTTGTTCTGGAACAACGTAATCGGTCAGCCGCATCGGGAAAATGTCGGCCGCCTCGACTCCGATCAGGCGTCGGCCGGCCGGATTGAGATAGGCGAGTCGACCGCCGGCGTCACAAAGGCCGATCAGGTCGCCGGTGTATTCCGCCATCTGGATCAGCGCGGCGCTTCCATGTGGAACCGCCTTGAGAGAGTCGGCGCGGCGCCCCTTGGCGAGAGGCTCTACGCTTTGACCGTCCTCGTTTGCGTCTTCCATAAAGGGCTCCCTGCCAGCGGGATCGATCCGGATGCGAAACATTAACCCTATTTCGCGGACGGCACCATATCGGTTGTGGTTCTTGCTAAAATCCGTTGTATTTCGGGAGTTGCACTCGGCCAGCTAAATCCAGCCTGACGGGCCGCGCGCGTCTCAGCGCACGAAGCTTCGAATCAGATTGCCAGCCTGTCGAAAAGGCATTCGGCGCTATCGCTGCTGTGATAGGGCGCGCCTCGGCTAACACCTTATCTGAATGACCGGCTGAGAATGTCGATCCCGCTCCCAGTTCCAAACGCTCAGCCGCAGTTTCGCGCGCGCCGGTACCGGACATCTGTTTATGTCGGGTTCGTGCCGGCCCCTGAGAGAAGCACGAATCCCGGGTGGCGATCTGAAGTCCAGCAGAAAAACGGCTTTTTGTATTGGTTTAGCTACCGTTTCGTCAGGCCTTCGCACTCGCTGTGGCGGAGAGAGGCCTGCCTCTGTTGACGTAGACCGCGAGAGAGACGCGGCCATTCGTAGTCGGCAGCGCATCTGCTTGCGAGAGAAGTGTTGCGGCAGCGCCGTACGAGCGGGAACGTCGCGATTAAGGCGCAGGCTCATCAACGTCGACGTTTATCCACGTCGCCATTTACACGTTGAAAACTTCGCGTTCTTATCTTGAGCTTGCGTCACCATTGAAAGTACCCAACAATGATCTTGGTCGTCGAGGACGAGACCGACGTCCGGGAGGAGTTGGTTGAAATGTTAGAATTGCGCTCGTTCGCGGTTAGCGGCGCAGCGTGTGTGGCCCTTGCGCTGGAGAGCCTGAAGTAAGGTTCCAGCCACGTAACCCTGTTGACGGACCTCCGCTTGCGAGACGGCAGTGGCCTTGACCTGGTCCGCGCAATCCGAGCCGACCCTGACCTGCGGGCAAAGGTGAACACCATAATCCTGATGACAGGCCACACCGATCTGACCGAACAAATAGAGCATGAAACCAGGAAGAAGGATCTTCATGTCCTTTTCAAGCCAGTCGATTTAGAATTGCTCCTGTCACTGCTTACACAAGACGGGCGGGGTTGATGAATGACATCGTCAACCGCTTACGCCACGGCGGCGAGTTTCAGCTAGCCGCAGAGCCGCTACGGCAAATGACCGTCCAGGGATGGGCTCTGACGATCGTCCTTTTGGCCGTGGCCATCGGCGCGAGTTCCTTCCGCATTATTCTTGCGCCCGGGTTCGAAATGTATCTAGGCCCCCTTTTCTACCTTCTCGCATACAGGTTGGGTGGTCTGCGGCTAGCCATTCCCATGGTGCTGCTAACGATGGCGTCATCCTGGTTCTGGTGGGGCCATATCTTTACCATCGCGCTGGCGCTGGGGCATGTAGTTTTCATCAATTGGACTCGCTTCGCTGGCTCGTCACTTGCCATCGCCACCGCCGTCTTTTTGCTTACCATCGGGACGGCGGCGGGGTTTCTATTCCTGCGCATCAACTACGATGCGTCGCTGACGATTTTCGCGCTGACGATGATCCGCAAGCTTCTCAACGATGTGTTGATGGCAGCGCTGGTCGATCTAGCGCTGTCACTCTTCGTCGTGAACCTTCCAGCCGGTCGGGTCTCGCTGCGCCGCACGATCAGCCTCGCCCAGCTCTTGCCGGCATCCATTACACTCATCGTGCTCGCGTGCGCGCTCGTCATGTTTGTCAGCAGTGTCCGGCGCTTTCCGGAAGAATTTAAATCCTTCATGGCCGAAACCGCGCTTCTGGCTGAGGTGCGGATCGGTCGCGGGCTCGTGACCGGAAATGGGTTCTTGGGCGTGGCAGAAACGCACAATACAGGAAGGCACCCCCAACGACTACTTATCTCGGACGACGAAAGCAGCCTGCGCTCCGCACAAGCGATGCAGCTTTTCGGCTGCACACGGATCGATGATGGACTGCAAGTGACGGGGCCGAACGACCGCAATACGTTCGCCTACTGGGTTACCGCGTGCCAGCTCGGCCGTTACACTCTTCCTGACCGCAAATATTTCTATCTCTACTCAACCCGACCCGCTGCCGAGAGTGCCTATCGCGTGGTGCTTCTAGAGATGCTCGGCCTGGGTGTCATTCTCGTCGTGTCGATCTTGCTGCAGCTGCTCATCACGCGCGCCCTGCGTCGTTCGCTGCAGGCCTGGAAGGAAGTCGCGGAAGGGTTCGGCCAGCCTGGCCTTTCGCTGCCTCAAAAGCTTACATTCAACGAGTTCGACCGCCCGATCGCAGCTATCGTCACCGCGAACAACAGCTTTGCCGAGTTGGTGCAAGAGCGCTTGCGAATTGCCCGGGCATTCATCGAACTCAAAAAGGAAATGGACCTGAGTCTTGCGGCGGATATCCGCTTCGACGCTGCCAAGGGCACCCTCGCTTTTCTGGACATGAACATCGAACGGGTTGCACAGGAGCGGTCCGAAGCAATCCATACCAATGATTGTCTAGCTTTTGCGGACATCTGCGATGATGCCGAGGCGTTTGTCGAGTTTCGGCTTGCAGACCAGGAATCGAGTGATTGGTATCTATTCGTCGGTCGCGACCTCCTGGCTCCCGGCCATTGGCGTTCGGGGTGGTTGGTGCGCCTCCGGCAGTCGAAGCTGGCGCAGAATCGGATGCTTCAGCAGGCGCGTCTCGTCGAGCTCGGGGGCATGGCCTCAGCCCTGAGTCATGAGCTCAAACAACCTCTCTTCACCATCTCGCTTTCTGCCGAGAATGGCCGATTGTTGCTCGATCAGGCGAGTCCCGATGGTGCGGCGCGTGCTCGCGATAAGTTTGATCGGATCAGCGAACAGGTAAACCGCGCACGCGATATCATTGCGCGTATTTCGCGCTACGCTCGGATCGAGAATGACAGCCCCGAACCGCTTGATCTGGGCGACGTCGTCAGCACAACATTGTCCTTCATGCGGCCGTTGCTGATCCAGCACGATGTCGGCGTGAAAATGACGTTGCCAGACGGGCCGCCGGTTCTGCTCCTTGCTCCGCGCGTCGGTCTCGAGCAGGTGCTCGTCAACGCCATTCAGAACGCGGTCGACTCCATCGCAACGCGCCGCGAAGCCGAGGACGCGGCTCTAACCGGTGCCGTCGAACTGGAGGTAACTATCTCAGAGAGCGGCGTTCGCATCAGTATTGTGGACAATGGCGCCGGGCTGTCTTTGAGTCATCCGGACCGGGCATTCGATGCCTTCATGACCACCAAGGAGACGGATCGCGGGACAGGTCTTGGCCTCTATATCTCCCGGCAGATCGTCATGGAAATCGGCGGAAAGATCAGCATCAGATCGCGCGAAGCTCCGGAGCAAGGTGCGATCCTGACCATCGATTTTCCCGATTTCGTGGCTATTTAGCCTATCAGGCTTCGATTGGAGGCGGTGGATCGAACCTGACCGCCGCGCTGCTGACGTTGAGCCTGAACAAATGGCCGTTCTTCTCTCATAGCGTACGTTCCGCGGCTGTTAGTTGCGGTAGAATCGCACGGCAGGACGCGATTTGGCGTTCGCGGAGCCGGGTTACGCGCCACCGCAATTCTCGGCGAGCGTCCGAAACTTCCCATTTCTGGCGAGAAGGGCTTACTTTGATGCAGTCTCGGCCTTCGGCTCCCACAACTCTATCTTGGTCCCGTCCGGATCAACGATCCACGCAAATTTCCCGATTGCGTCGGTGTCATCCCTTTTGAGTATCGCAACGCCCTTTACTTTCAGGCGATCAACGAACGCGTCCAGGTCATCCACCGCGAAATTCAGCATGAACTCGCGCTTTGAGGGTTCCATGTAATTGGATCCCTCCTTAAATACATTCAAAGTGAGTACTGGCGGGTGCTCTGGCGCGTCATAGGGCAGCACGACTCCACCCCACACTTCAACTTTGATGCCAAGAACGTCGCGATACCACGCCATGAGGGCTTTCGGCGCTTTGCTCTTGAAGAAGATGCCACCTATACCGGTAACTCTGCCGATCGGTTCTGCGGAGATAGTCATGGGCGTTAACGCGGCCAAGACGGCAACGACTGATAGTAGCCTGCGGATAGTCGGCACAGCATTAGCTCCCCCCCATCGTTGCTGGCACGATGTTATCGGCGTGCGGATCGCCTGGCAACTTTATTTCCGATCGGCCATTCTCTTTGCAGAAAGCGGCAGTCTCGCAATATCGGTTATTGCCACGGGCCTTCCCGTAAGCGGACGGCCAGCAATCCTTCCCATCATGACGTTCATGGTCGAACACCGGACAACGAAAGCTGTCCGCGCGGAGATGAACGAATGACTGACGTTGGGGAGCGGGGAAGTCCGCGTGAATGGCCGAATTTGGGTCGTGTATCCAATCGGCCCATCAAGTCTTGACCTCGGACATGGCTCGATCATCCGGGCTGCGTAAGATGCCCTCTTTTAGCATTTTCGCGACGACCTTCGCGATCTCATCTGGTGTCTCGTCTTCGCTCCAGACGCCGTAGCGAAGTCCGAGGAATACGTTCATTCCCATGATCGCCCAACCATGGACCTCGCTGACGTCGCCCTTGACCTCGCCGCGGTCTGCGGCCTTTCGCAGGCGACGCGTGATCCGGTCCGCCGTGGTCGCATAATGGAGGCGAAAGCTCTCTGGATCGACGAATTCGGCCTCGTCGATGATCCGGTAGATTTCCTTGTGGTCACGGACGAAGCGGATGAATTCGCGAAGCCCCGCCTGCTCGGCCGCGATCTGATCGGGTGCGGACAGGATCGCCGGGGCGACATGATCGCGAACCTGGTCCGACATGTCGCGGACGAGCGCGCGGAACACCGCGTCCTTTGAGTCGAAATAGGTGTAGAAGCTGCCGAGCGCGACCCCGGCGCGGCGCGTGATGTCGCTGATCGATGCCTGGTGGAACCCGTTGTCGCCGAACTCGATCGCGGCGGCGTCGAGGATCGCGCGCATCGTCCGGCGGCCACGCTCGGTCCGCGGTGCCTTGCTGTCGCCGATGACCGCCGGGTCTGACGGCGTCGTCTCCTGCGCCTTCGCCATTCTGTCTGCCTCGATACACAAGTTGAATACTGGTTCAGGTTTCAGTATAGACTGTAGCCAAGGCGCACAACCCGGATCATACCGGGCGCATCACGCGGGCGCCGCAGGAGGGGATGACACCGTGGCACAGCCGAAATCCGTCATGATCTTGTTGAACGCCGGTGTCGCACTCGGCGCGTTGCTGGCGGGATCCGCGTCCGCGCAGACGCAACCCGTCGCGCCGGCAGCAGACGCGGCTCAGGCCGGGCCCGTCATCGAGGAGGCCGGGATCGACGGCGATATCGTCGTCACCGCACGCCGCCGCGAGGAACGGCTGCTCGACGTGCCGATCGCGATCACCGCGTTCACCGGCGCGCAGCTCGAGGCGTCGGGTGCGCTCGACGTCACCGACCTCGCCGCCGTCACGCCGAACGTCACGCTCGAGACGTCGCGCGGCACCAATTCGACGCTGACCGCCTTCATCCGCGGCGTCGGCCAGCAGGATCCCGTCGCGGGGTTCGAGGCGGGCGTCGGCATCTATCTCGACGACGTCTATCTCAACCGACCACAGGCTGCGGTGCTCGATATCTACGACGTCGAGCGGATCGAGGTGCTGCGCGGGCCGCAGGGCACGCTCTATGGTCGCAACACGATCGGCGGCGCGGTGAAATACGTGACCCGCCGGATCGGCTCGGACCCGACGCTGAGCATCCGCGCAACCTATGGCAGCTATGACCAGGCGGACGGTGTCATCAGCGCGAGCACGCCGATCGGCGATACGGGGTTCAGGATCGGCGGCGCGGTCGCGCGACTGAGCCGGGGCGGGTTCGGCACCAACCTCACCACGGGCCAAGACAATTACAACAAGGATTTCTGGGGTGCGCGCGGCACGCTGCAATATGAGGCGGGCGACAGCGCGTTCTTCCGCCTGTCGGGGGATTACACGAAGGACGACAGCAACCCGCGCGGCGGGCATCGGCTGATCCCGGGGCTGGTGTCGCGCACGCCGGTGCTGTCCGACGTGTTCGACAGCCGCGGCGGGCTGGTCGCACCGAAACAGTCGGTCGAGGCCTATGGCGGGTCGCTCTTCGCTGAACTCAAGCCCGCCGCATATCTGACGCTGCGCAGCATCACCGGCTATCGCAAGGACGACAGCGCAACGCCGATCGATTTCGACGCGCTGCCCGCCGTCGATGTCGACGTCCCCGCCTTCTACAATAACGAGCAGTTCAGCCAGGAGGTGCAGCTGCTGGTCGATGCCGGGCCGTTCAACATGCTGGCGGGGCTCTATTATCTCGATGCCAAGGCGCGCACCGTGTTCGACGTACGGTTGCCGGGGACAGTCACTGCGCTGACCTTCGGGAATGTGCGGACCAATACGGTGGCGGTCTTCGGTGATGCCACGCTCGACGTGACGCCGATGCTCAGCCTTTCGGTCGGCGGACGCTATACCTGGGACGATCGCATGTCGCAGATCCAGCGCAACGTATATCTGGGCGCTTCCCCCTTCTTCGGCGGCACGAGCGCGCCGATCGCGCGACAAACCGACTTCCGCGGGACCGCAAGTTTTGCCAAGTTCACGCCGCGCGCGTCCGTCAGCTTCAAGCCCGATGCCAACAACACGCTGTATGCGAGCTGGTCGAAGGGGTTCAAGGGCGGCGGGTTCGACCCGCGCGGCGTTGGCACCGCGGCGCCCGACCTCAACGGCAACGGCATCACCGGCGCCGGTGGCGACCGGCAGGATATCTACAACTTCCTGTCGTTCGGGCCCGAGAGCGTCGAAAGCTATGAGGCGGGATACAAGGCGTCGCTGTTCGACCGCCGGCTGACGCTCGCGGTGGCGGGGTTCCATTCGAAATATACCGATGTGCAGGTCCCCGGATCGGTCGGGGCCACCGTCGGCGGCATCCAGACCTTCATTGGCATCACGACCAATGCGGGTCGCGCGCGGATCAACGGTATCGAAGGCGAGGCCAATCTGACGGTCGCGGAGGGGATCGCGGGCACCGGCGACCGCGTCAATTTGTCGGGGACGATCGGCTATCTCGATGCCAAATACACGCGCTTCATCGATTCCCGCGGGATCAATGTCGCCGCCAATCGCAAATTCCAGAACACGCCCGACCTGACCGCGAGCGGGACGCTCGCCTATCATGTCCCGGTCGGATCCGCGGGCGCGATCGACGCGAGCACGACGCTGTCGTATCGCAGCGATTCACAGCAGTTCGAACTGCGCACGCCGCTGCTCGACCAGCCCGCCTATGCGCTGCTCGACGCGAACCTCGTCTATACGATCGACGCGCGCTTCTCGATCGGGGTCCACGGCAAGAACCTGACGAACAAGCGCTATGTCGTGTCGGGCTACAACTTCCTGCTGCAGAACCCCGATACCGGCGACTATCTGCGGACGGCGGCGGGCGCGTTGCGGCCATCGCTCGGCAGTGACGGCGTGCTGACGGCCTATTATGGCAACCCGCGTCAGGTCTTCGCGACCCTCACCGCGAAATTCTGATGGAGCGCAGCCGGGGGGCGGGTGATCGCCCCCCGGTTACTGGAGCAATATATGGCGAGTGATATCCCGGCGACCCCGCGCGAGGGCCGCCGCTACCGCGTGACGGCGCTCGTCATGCTGTTGCTGGTCTACACGTTCAACTTCGTCGACCGGCAGATCCTTGGCATCCTCGCGCCGACGATCAAGGCGGACCTGGCATTGACCGACACGCAATTGGGCCTGCTTGGCGGGCTGGCGTTTGCGTTGCTCTATTCGACGCTGGCGATCCCGCTGGCGTGGCTGGCCGATAGAACGAGCCGCACCTGGGTTATCACGCTCTCGCTTGCTGTGTGGAGCGCGTTCACTGCCCTGTGCGGTGTGGCCAGCAATTTTGCGCAGCTCTTCGCGTTCCGGATCGGTGTGGGAGTTGGCGAGGCGGGGGGCGTCGCGCCGTCCTATGCCGTGATCGCAGACACGTTTGCGCCCGACCGCCGTGCGCGCGCGCTGGCGATCTATTCGCTCGGCATCCCGCTCGGGTCGGCGGCCGGCGTGATGCTCGGCGGCTATATCGCGACGTCGATCGACTGGCGGACCGCGTTCATCGTGGTTGGTGTCGCGGGACTGGTGCTCGCGCCGGTGTTTCGGCTGTGCGTGCGCGAGCCGGTTCGTGGGTCCGATGCGTGCGACCGCGAGCCCGTCCGCCGCGTGTTCGGCATTCTCGTGCGCAAGCCGAGCTTCTGGCTGCTCGCGTTCGGCGCCTCGGCGAGTTCGATGCTGGGCTATGGCCTGGCCTTCTGGCTGCCGTCGCTGATGCAGCGGAGCTTCGGGCTCGACCTCATCGAGACCGCGCAATTCTACGGCGGCGTGCTGTTGCTGGGGGGCGTTGCCGGCGTTCTGCTCGGCGGCGTGCTCGGCGATCGGCTGGGGGCGCGCGATCGGCGGATGTACGCGCGCGTCCCCGCGATCGCGTTCGTCATCGCGGTGCCCCTGTTTGCCGCAGGAATCCTGTCGTCCTCGGTGACGGCGGCGTTCGTCTTCTTCCTCGTGCCCCAGGCGCTCGCCTATGTCTGGCTCGCGCCCGTCATCACGGCGATCCAGCATCTGGTACCTGGGCATATGCGCGCCACCGCATCGGCGACGTTCCTGCTGATCAACAACCTCATCGGTCTTGGCGGCGGCAGTTTTGCGCTTGGCGCACTGTCGGACGGTCTCGCCGCGCATTATGGCGACGAAGCGTTGCGCTATGCGATGCTCATGGGGCTCGTCCTGTATCTGGTGGCCGCGTTGCTCATGTGGCTGGCGTCGACACCGCTCCGTCAGGACTGGGTCGATCAATCGACTTAAGACGCCAACACCGACAGCCGGATGGCGCCAGCCGGGACTGTTTGGGCGTGTGCTCGCGGAACGCGGATATCGGATTGTGAAGCTTTGATAGCGTCCAACGTGACCCGGCGCTTGGAGCAGGCACGAGAACGGCGGTACCCCTCGACGCCTGACACTAGTCCGCCGCTTTCACGTCAGATTTATGCTCACGCGGCGCCCCGATGATGTGATCCTCGTAAATCGGCCTTGCCGCATCGCTCAGCGCCGTCCGACGTGCTGATTCACCAATGGCGTGGCGTCCGGGGATCAGGTCTGACGCACAGACGGGGCCATATTAACACATCCGTATGATAATGGCCGCTATTCAGGTCGTTATGGGGTTTTCAACGGCGATTCCGCCTGCGCAGCGTTGGTGCATCGGGCTACTACCAATAGCGGCGGCTATCGTCACGTGGCGGTTCGTCGACCGCAGTGTCGCCGCCATAGCGTCCGTTGCAGTCTGTCTCGTTTTTGCAGCAATGGCGTATTCGATTGCCCAGCACTGCCGGGTATCGCGACTGATCCGGCATTTGCAAATTCTCGCCGGGACGTCTCCGACGGCCTCGCGTGGTGAAAGGCTGGCACGGAGCGTAGCGACCATCGCGGATCGACTGAAGGCTGTCGAGCATCGCACCAGTCATCGCCACGCGATTACCGGCTTGCCGACCCGCGAGCCGTTGATCGAGCGAATGCTGGCGGACGGGCGCGGGGTACTCGGTGTCATTGGATTCATGGACTTCGATCGGCTGTGCGCGTTTGACCCGGCGCTGGGCGAACGCCTGCTGCTGACGATCGTCGACCGGCTGACGCGGATGTTGCCCGAAGAACGACTGATTGCGCATGTCGATCGCGCCAGCGTCGCGATCTGGTTCGGCCCGGATGTCGTCGAGGAAGCCGCGCAGACCGAACTGGATGTGCTGCGATACGCGCTGGGCGACGTGGTGATCGACGGCGACCGGGAAATCCTGCCCGAAATTCGCGTGCGGCAGGCCAGGATGCCGGCCGACGGTGTGAACGCGCAGGCGATGTTGTCCCGCACGTTGGCGTCACTGACGGTACAGCCCGGTGCCGTGGTCGCGGTCGCCAGCCCTGTCCTCGATCTCGCAGCCCTGGCCAGCGAGCGATATGCCCTGGAACAGGACCTTCGCCAGGCGATCGCGCGCGGCGAACTGGAAATGCGATACCAGCCGTTGATCGATGCCGGGGAAGGTCGGGTGTCGGGCGCGGAATCGCTGATCCGCTGGTTTCATCCCACCCTCGGGCAGGTCTCACCGTCGCGGTTCGTGCCGGTGATGGAGGCGATGGGGCTGGCGCATGAAATCGGGATGTGGACCCTCAACGCCGCTGCACGGGAGGCGCGGTCATGGCAGGCACAGGGCCTGGACGCCCTGCGCGTCGCGGTGAACGTGTCGGGGCATCAGCTCGACCGCGACGACATGGCGGCACTGGTCGCACGCACGCTTGCGCGGCATTCGCTGGGGGCGGCTGCGCTGGAGATCGAATTGACCGAGAGTGTCGCGATGAGTGACGGTACGCGCGCCACCCAGCTGTTCGACGCGTTGCGGGCGGCTGGCGTGCGGATCGCGATCGACGATTTCGGCACCGGCTATTCCAGCTTCAGCACGCTGCGCACGCTGGCGTTCGACAAGATCAAGATCGACCGGGAATTCGTGACGAACGTCGATACGCTGCGCGACAGCCAGGCGATCTGCCAGAGCATCGTCGCGCTGGGGCGCGGGCTCGGCATCCGCGTGCTCGCCGAAGGGGTCGAGCGACGCGCAGAATATGAGTGGCTGTTGCGTCACGGCTGCACGCATTTCCAGGGCTATTATTTCTCGCCACCGCTGAAGGGCGCGGAGTTTGTCGCGTTCGCACGCGATTCCGCCGGGCTCGCGAAGTTGCTGGCCATCGACCCGTACGCGATGCGGGACCGGATCACCGAAAGGCTTACCGCATGAGTTTCTCTCCTCGACAGGTCGCGCGGGCCGGCGCGCTGGCGCTCGCGCTTGCGATTACCGCCTGTTCGCATGGGCCCAAGGCGGGACCGCAACTGGCGCCTGCGCCGCAGACGACGCCGGCGAGCGAGATCGACGCAATCCTGCTATTGCTCGATCAGGGCGATAGTGGTGCAGCGAAGAAGCGGATCAACGCCGCGTTGAAGCGCGATCCGATGAATCCTTCGGTCCAGGTGCTGCGCGACTCGATCGACCGCGATCCGAAGGATCTGCTGGGGCCGACGAGTTTCACTTATACCACGCGCGACGGCGACACGATGTCGGGACTGGCGCAGCGGTTCCTGGGCAATCGTTTGAAGGCGTATCAGCTCGCACGCTATAACGACATCGCCAAGCCGGCCGATCTGGTGGCTGGCCGGACGCTCCGTATTCCAGGCGAGCCCCCGCGCATCGAGGCGCCCCGGCGATCCGAGCCGCGACCCGTGCCGGCCGCTCCCACCCGCGTGAAGCCAGCCGCGCCCAGGCCGGCGCCGGTGACGAAGCCGACTGCACCCACGGTCAATCGGGTCGCCGCGCGTCAGGCGCGCGCGACGGGGCTGGCGGCGCTCAATTCGGGGAATGTCGTGCGCGCGGTCGGCCTGTTGCGCCGCGCCGCCGCGCTCGATCCCGGCAACCCGGTCATCGCGCGCGACCTGACGCGTGCCGAGCGCATCGCCGCCACCGTGAAGGCGCGCAAGTGATGGCCGAGATGCTGGGACGCTACCGGATCGACGGTCGGCTGGGCGAGGGCGCGATGGCGGACGTGTTCCGCGCGTTCGATCCGGGAATCGGGCGCACTGTGGCGATCAAGGTGCTAAAGCCGGAATATGGTCGCGACCCCGAACTGGGCGAGCGCTTCCTGCGCGAGGCGCGCGCCGCGGGCGCGCTGAATCATCCCAATATCGCGACCGTCTACGATGTGGGCGAGGCGGACGGTGTCGCCTATATCGCGATGGAGCTGATCGAGGGGCAGCCGCTCGACACGCTGCTGCTGGCGCAAGGCCGGTTGCCGTATGAACGCGTCCTGGCGTTGGGTCAGCAACTCGCCTCGGCGCTCGACTATGCACACAGGGCGGGCGTCGTGCACCGCGATGTGAAGCCATCGAACATCCTGCTGTCGGCGGACGGCCGCACCGCCAAGCTGCTCGATTTCGGCGTCGCGCGGATCGGCGATATCGACGTGTCCGGCACCGAAGGACGCCTTGCGCGCACGCAGGTCGGCCAGATGATCGGAACGCCGCGCTATATGAGCCCGGAACAGGCGCTCGGCATCCCCGTCGACCAGCGGTCGGACCTCTTCTCGCTGGGCGCGGTGCTGTACGAGATGGTGACCGGCAAGGTCGCATTTCCCGGCATGGGGCTGGCGACGCTGGCCATCCAGATCGCGCAGGAGCGTGTCGAGCCGATCGCGCGCTCCGCTGCGGACTGCCCGCCGGGCCTGCGTTTTGTGATCGACAAGCTGCTGGCGAAGAAGCCCGAGCAGCGGTTCGCCGACGGCCATGCGGTGTACGAGGCGCTGACCCGCGAGATCGCGGCGACCGCCGAGGCAGCACCTGGCCGCCGTGGCCTGCCGCTGAAGATCAAGCTCCCGCTGGCGCTCGTCACAGTAACCGCGATCGCGCTGGTCGCGAGCGTCTCGTCGATCCTGGGGCGGCAGCAACGCACGCTCGAGCATATGGCAATCGTGTCGGGTGGCTCGATCGCGGCGTTCGTCACCGGCAACACCGCGGTGCTGGCGGCCGACAATGCGGGCCTCGCGCCCGAGCAGCAGGACTGGACCTCGTTGCAGGCCTTCGTCGCCTCGGCCTCGCGCGATCAGGAGATTCGCGACATGGTGGTCGCCGATACCGGCGGGATCGTCCGCGCGGCAGACGACGCGAAGCTGATCGGCACGCGCTATCGCCGCACCGCTGGCGAAGCGGCGATCGGCAGCAACGCCAGTGTGACCGCGGCACCCGACCGGGGCAAGGGCGCAGGACTGCGGTTCGTCCGGCCGATCCGCTATGCCGGGGCAGAGTTCGGCACGGTCGACCTAGTGCTGCGCCGGACCGCGCTGGACGCCGCGATCGACAATGCGCGGATGCTGCTGACGGTGCTGTCGCTGGTGATCATGGGTGTGGTGCTGGTGATCGGCTATCTGAGCGGCGCCATGGTGGCCCGGCCGCTCGCCCGACTGCGCAAGGCGCTGGACGAGGCGGCGAAGTCCGATTTCGCTCTGCGCATATCGCATCGCCGCCGCGACGAATTCGGCGCCGCGTTCGACGCGTTCAATCGCGCCGCCGCCGCAGTCGAGCCGCATCTGGCGGGGACCGGCGCGCAGGCCGACATCGCGATGCGCGCTACCCGCGTCGTGCCGTCCGCCCGTCTGGCCGCCTGAGGATCCGTTCGATGTACATGCTCCAGCTTTTCGACCGAGACGACATCGTCCAGCCGCTTGATGTGCGGCTGATCCGCGAGGGCCTGCTCCGTATCGGTCGCGATACCGAGGCGGATTGGTCGATCGCCGACCCCGATTGCGCGCTGTCGCGGGCGCATTGTGAATTGCGCGTCGACGGCGATGGGCTGACACTGCGGGCGCTCGGCGCGAATGGCGTATTCGATGCCGATACCGGGCAACGGTTTCCCGATGCGGTCGACGTGGTGCTGCCGGTGCCGAGCGCGCTGAGGCTCGGCCGGTTCAAGATGGTCGCGACGCAGGCCCCGCATGGCGACCTGGAATTCGATGGCGCGCTGACCATGGTGCTGACACCGCCGCTGGGATCGTCGGTGGAGGTGCCGAGCGACTGGGCCGATGCCGGTGAGGCGCGACCGCTGGGCGATGGGTCGTTGCTGGAGGCATTTTGCGAGGGCGCCGGGCTGGACTGTTCGCTGCTCTCCGAAGAGGAGCCGACCGAGATCATGCGGCGGGCGGGTGCGGTGTATCGGCAGATGGTGCTGGGGATCGGCGACCTGATGGCCGAGCGCGACCATGCGCGCGGACGCTATCAATTGACGCGCACGACCATCAGCGGCGCGGATAATAATCCGTTCAAATGGGCACCGACACAGCGGCTGGCGATCGACCTGCTGCTCGCGGGCTCGACCGGGTTCCTGTCGGGCCCGGCGGCGCTGAAGGCGTCGTTTCGCGACGTGAAGCGGCATCTGGTCGCCACGTTCGCAGGCCTGCAGGGGAGCCTGCGCGCGGCGATCGGCACGTTCGAGCCGGCATCTGTCGATGCGGCGATCGCGGACCGCGCGACGCTGCTGAAAAGTCGTGCAAGCCTGCAGATGGCAGAAGTCGCTGACCGTCATGCCGACCTGACACGGCAGATCGTGGCATCCGCACCCGGCTCGCTCGATCGCGCTTTCGCCCTCGCCTATGACGCCGCGGACTCGGCCATGGCGCGCGATCCCGCATGAAGATCGCCAGCCTGTTGCGACGCAAACCCCGAGGCGGTCCGTCGCTCGCTCGGGAAACCGTCTATGTGTCGCAAAACCGATCCCATGTCGGGCGGGTGCGCCGCGTCAACGAGGATCGTTTTCTCGATCGCGCAGACCGTGGGCTCTGGGCGGTCGTGGACGGCATGGGCGGCCATAGCGGCGGGGCCGCCGCCGCTGCGACGGTGGTCGATGTCTTGCAGGCACTGGCGGATGATCCGGCGCCGATCAACGCGGCAGCGGTGCGCGCCGCGGTGTCGCATGCCAATCGCGCGATCTACGATGTGCATGCGACCAGCGGCGCGACGATCGTGATCGCGCTGATCGAGGGCAGTGAGGCGACGATCTTCTGGGCGGGGGACAGTCGGGCCTATCTGATGCGCGGCGGCGGGGCGGAGCAGCTGACCCACGATCACAGCGTCGTGCAGGAGATGATTGACGCGGGTGTCCTGACGGAAGCCGCGGCGGACCGTCATCCGCAAGCCAATGTCGTCACGCGCGCGCTCGGCGTTGCGCCGGCCGTAGCGCTGGATAGCGTCACCACACTCGTCCAGCCGAACGATCGATTTCTGCTGTGCTCGGACGGCGTTTCACGATCGCTTGATCCGCGCGATTTCGCGACGATGCCCGCGGCGATCGGGGACATGGCGGACCGCATTCTCGAAAACGCACTGCAACGTGATGGCAGTGACAATGCAACGCTCGTCGTGATCGCAGGGCTATCGGGGTGAGACCTGTGCGTCCGCTCGTAGCGGAACGCACGACCGCTGCTCTGTTGTTATGCAGCGTCATGCAAAACCGTGTACCATCTGCTAGCCTGGTATAAGAATACTAACGTTCCATAACGCGCTGCCGTCGAACGGCTGGCACACATAGATGTCGGCCGATAACTCAAGCGCTGTCGATGATGGGAATTCAACGTGATGCAAGCCATTTGGTTTTTGCATCGGGAATGACCGGAATGGCGGTTAGCGGGGCCGGCGGCGTTCCGTGCTGGATCATAGCCAAGCGGTGGTGCCATTTAGGGGCATCACGTCCTCGCAAACGGCAGAGATGCCAAATCGCCGCCGCATTGATCCCGGCCGCTGCAAGCGCGACTCTTGGCAGGGTTAGGCCGCGTTCGTGGTCTGAAGGGCAGGCATGCCCCATCTCCGTCAAGTATTCACTTTAAGCGCGTCAGGTTTAGTCATTGCGGCAGGCAGCCAGATCACGACTGTCGGCGTAACGGCCGGTCTTGCGCAGCTTCGTATCTGTGTCATCTCGCTCCTATCGAGAATGTCCGCTTGAGGGAGGAGGCACCGGATAAGACCGCTATCGGGCGACTGTGGAAGGGCCGCATCGTGACGTCCGGTGTCAGGGGTGGTCTAACTGGCGCCGCGACCTAAAAGAGCCCGATGGCTGGCCTGTTCAATCGTCTCTTACCGTCCAAACGCTGGACGCCGTCGCGGTATCGGGCGTTGCTGCGCGCGCGCGGGCCGCGATCGACACAGTTCCGGACGCGGGGTGCGATCCTTGCGGGGGCGATCCTGATCGGGATCGTCGCGACGCTGTTTGCCGAGGCGGCCGATTGGGCGGGCGAGGTTTTCAGCAACTTTGCAAAGACATGGCATTGGTTGCCGCTGGTCACGACGCCGCTGACGTTCATGGGGCTGGTCTGGCTGACCCGTCGCTATGCGCCGTTCGCGCGGGGCTCCGGGATTCCCCAAGTCATCGCGGCGCAGGCCAATCCGAATGATGCGACCGGCACGTTGATCTCGATCCGGACGGTGGCAGCCAAGGCGGTGCTGACGATCGGCGCGGTACTGGGTGGCGCATCGGTCGGCCGCGAAGGCCCGACCGTCCAGCTGGCGGCAGCCGTCATGGGATTTACGCATCGTCTCGTCCGCGTGCCGTTGCGGGGCGGAGTCCTCATCGCCGGTGGTGCCGCAGGCGTTGCGGCGGCGTTCAACACGCCGCTCGCCGGGCTGCTGTTCGCGATCGAGGAACTCGCGTCCGCCTATGAGCAGAGGGTGACGCTGCTCGTCCTTGCCGCGATCGTGATCGCCGGGATGGTCGCGCAGTCGGTGCAGGGCGACTATATCTATTTCGGCGCGATCGGTGCGCATATGCCGCTGCTGTCCGCGCTGATCGTCGCGCCGGTCGCAGGGATCGCGGGTGGCATGACCGGCGGGCTGTTCTCGCGCATTCTCCTGGCGATGGCGGTCAGCCGCAACCGCGTGACGGGATGGACGCGCGCGCATCCCGTCGCGTTCGCCGGTGTCTGCGGGGGCGTCGTTGCGGTACTTGGCGTCGTGACCGGGCTGACATGGGGAACCGGCTATGCCCCGGCGCGCGCGATGATCGTCGGCGTGGATGCGCCGCTCTGGTTCGGGCCGGCCAAGCTGGTCGCCACCGCCGCGACGGCGATCGCGGGCCTGCCGGGCGGGATCTTTGCGCCGTCGCTCGCCGTCGGCGCTGGCGTCGGCAATCTGCTGCGCGAGATCTTCCCCGGCGAGCCCGCCAGCGCGATCGTGATCCTCGGCATGGTCGCCTATTTCGCGGGCGTCGTCCGCGCGCCGCTCACCGCGGTCATCATCCTGTCGGAGACGACCGCGAGCCGCGGCCTGATGCTGCCGATGTTCGCGACCGCGTTCATCGCCGATGCGGCCAGCCAGTGGGTATGCCGCGAGAAGCTGTACCATGGTCTATCGAAGACCTTCGCCATGACGGAGACGACCCGATCCACCTGAACCCTGCAAAATTCGCAACGCTCCCCCGGGCGTGGATGGCCAAGGCCACCGAAAGCGTCGACCATGACGGCATCCTGCGACAGATTGCCGAGGAAGCGGGGTGGTCGGGACGCTACGCCTTCCTGATCGTCATTTCGGCCGCGATCTCGTTGCTCGGGCTGCTGATGCCCTCGGTCGCGGTGCTGATCGGCGCCATGCTGCTGTCGCCGCTGATGATGCCGATCATCGGGCTGGGCTTCGGCATCGCGACGCTCGACTTCCACGAGATACGCCGCGCGGCGACCGCGTTGATGCTGGGGGCGGCCATCGCGGTGGCGCTGTCGGTCGTGCTGATCCTGCTCTCCCCCGTCCAGACGATCACGAGCGAGATCGCCGGGCGGACGCAGCCGACGCTGTTCGACCTGCTCGTCGCCCTGCTGTCGGCCATCGCAGGCGGCTATGCGCTGATCCGGGGGCGCGGGGGTACGGTCGTCGGCGTGGCGATCGCCATCGCCCTGATGCCGCCGCTGGTCGTGGTCGGGTTCGGCATCGCGACGTGGAACTGGGTGGTGTTCTCGGGCGCGCTGTTGCTGTTCCTCACCAATGCCATCACCATCGCGCTGACCGCCGCACTCGTCGCGCGCTGTTACGGGTTCGGCAGCCACCTGTCGCCGCACCACACCGGTTGGCAGCTCGTGCTGTTCGCGGTTGCGATCGGGGTGCTGTCGATCCCTCTCGGCGCGGGGCTGCGCCGGATCGCGTTCGAGGCGGTCGCCCAGCGGCAGGTACGCGATGCACTGGGCGAGGATTTCCCCCCGGGCGCGCGGCTGAGCCAGGTCGAGATCGACCATGGCGCGAACCCGGTCCGCGTTCGCGCGGTCATGCTGACGCCGCGGATCGAACCGGGGGCGGATCGCAAGCTCGCTGCGGACCTTCGCCAACGATTGTCGCGGCCGGTCGATGTCCATGTCGACCAGGTCCGCATCTCGCCCGAGACCGGCGCGGTCGAGGCGGCGCAGATCGCGCGGGCGGGCAATGGCGATGCGCTGCGCGTCGCACGCGAGCGCGATCGGGCGATCGCGGACGTTGCGCTGATCGCGGGCATTCCCGTTTCATCGGTGCAGCTGGATTCGGCGGCGCGAACGATCCGCGCGACGGCGGCGCCCCTGACGGGGCTTGGCATTGCGGGTTATCGTGATCTGGAACGTCGTGCGGACGCGGTGGTCGCCGATTGGCATGTCAGTCTCAATCCCCCGAACGACGTGGCCTTGCCGGACGTCGGTATCAAATCCGGCGTCATCGACGATCGGGCGCTCGGCGACGCAGCCTGGGTATCCGCCCGGTTCGCGCGGGCGGTCGACGTGCTGGGCGGGACCCTGCGTCAGCGCACAGCGATAGCACAGGGTATCGTCGCGCGAGGGGGCAGGGCAGCCCCCGGGCGTGCGGGCGGTCGCCTGCGCCTGATATGGTCGGTCGACACGGACTCATCTCCGGCTGAAACAGGCGAGCGCGGCGCATAGCCGCTGCGGCTGCCATATCGCGCATGGCATCCTGACAAGATTGCACGGATGTAATGTTCGAAACAGGCTGCGCCCATCATCCGGGTCCAGAAAGGAGCATCTGCTTCTAACTGAACAAGGACATGGATCGTGGTATTCAAGCGTCGCCTGACTGTACGTCCAATGATCGCCGCCGTCGCGCTTGGCACAACCGCACTCGCCGGCGTCGCGGGTGGCGCGATCGCTGCGGACGACGGTCGCGTGAATATCGCCGACCGGTTCATTGCATCCGGTCCTGCTGCCGTCGCGTCGACCGGTGTGCACGCCTCTTTGTCGGATATGGTCGAGGCCGTAGGACCGAGCGTCGTTCAGATCCAGGTCAAGCCCGCAGCTCTTCAGGCGTTGCAATTCGAACCGACACAGTTCCGCTCAGACGATAGCGAACTGGCGGATCGTCTGGGGCAGCTGTTCGGCTTTGGCATGCAGGATCGTCACGGGCAATTCGAAGCGCCGCAGCAGCGGCAAGGCCCGCAGCGCGGATCGCTCGGCTCGGGGTTCATCGTCGATGCCTCCGGGATCGTCATCACGAACAACCATGTCGTCAACGGCGCCGACCGCGTCACCGTCCAGATGTCGGACGGACGGGAGTTTTCCGGTCGCGTTCTGGGCCGCGATCCCAAGATCGATGTCGCCGTGGTGAAGATTGACGGGAAGGGTAGATTCACCCCGGTCAAATGGGGTGACAGCGATCATATCCGGGTAGGCGATAGCGTGTTTGCGGTCGGCAGCCCGTTCGGCCTCGGCAATACCGTGACGTCCGGCATCGTGTCTGCCCGCGGCCGTGAGATCGGGGCCGGGCCGTATGACGATTTCCTCCAGGTCGACGCTGCGATCAACAGCGGCAACTCGGGCGGGCCCTTGTTCGATGGTGCAGGCCGGGTGGTCGGTGTGAACACTGCGATCTTCTCGCCGACGGGCGGTAACGTGGGCATCGGCTTTGCGATACCCGCCGCAATGGCGCGCAAGGTCGCGCTTCAGATTGCGCAAAACGGCCACGTGTCGCGGGGGCGGATCGGTGTTTCCTTGCAGGACATGTCACCGGACATTGCGCGTGCGATGGGCTCGGACGTCACCAAGGGCGCGCTTATCGCCGAAGTCGAAGATGGCGGGGCCGCTGCCCGATCCGGCCTGCAGCGCGGCGACGTCGTTCGACGCTTCGGATCCAGGCCGGTAGATAACGGGCGCGACCTTGCCCGAGCCGTAGCAGAGGCTCGGATTGGTTCGATCGTCCCGACGCAGGTGGTGCGTAACGGCCGTCAGGTATCCCTGAACCTGCGCATCGCCAGCGAAACGTCGGGCCAGTCCTGAGCGTGTGGAACCGGGGGGCGGTACACGCGTCCGCTCCCTGAACACCTGAAAAGGATTATCGCGCGCTTGAAGCTGCTCCTGATCGAAGACGATGCACAAACCGCTGAGTATGTCCGCCGCGGGCTGGTGGAACTCGGACACGCGTCGGATCATGCCGCCACCGGTATCGACGGTCTCACCGCCGCTATCGTCGGCAAATACGATGCGATCATTCTGGACCGGAACCTGCCGGGGCTCGACGGACTTTCGGTGCTGAAGTCGCTGCGCGCAAAGGGCGACCAGACGCCGGTGCTGCTTCTGTCCGCGCTGGGGCAGGTGGACGACAGGATCGCAGGGCTTAAGGCCGGCAGCGACGATTACCTCGCCAAGCCTTTTTCGTTCGGCGAACTCGTTGCCCGTCTGGAGGCGATCGTGCGGCGGCGCAGCGATACGCACGCCACGCAAGGTACCCGGCAGACGGGCTCGTTGACGCTCGACCTGCTCGGCCGCACGGCCATGCGCAACGGCAGACGTATCGAACTGCTCAACAAGGAGTATCAGCTGCTCGACTATCTGACCCGCCATGCCGGGCAGGTGGTGACGCGTACGATGCTGATCGAGGCGATCTGGGATTATAACTTCGATCCGGGGACGAATGTCGTCGATGTCCATGTCAGTCGTCTGCGTGCCAAGATCGACGGTCCGGAGGATGTCCCGATGATCAGAACGGTGCGCGGCTCCGGCTATCGACTGGATGCTGTCTGACGATGCGCTTGCCCTCGACGGCCGCATTGCGCGGCGCGCTCTGGATCACGCTGATCGCACTCATCGCAACGGGGATCGCCCTGAGCGTTCAATATGTCCAGACGATACGCCTGCTCGACGCGCGTGCCCAGGCGGCAGTCGACGACGAGACGGCAGGCCTTATCGAGCGCTATCAGAGTGAGGGGCCATTTGCCGTCGCGCAGTCGGTGTCGCGTGCGGTCGGGCGCCCGCGCGTCACCGACTTCATCTATCTGATGACGGACGCTTCGGGACAGCCGGTTGCGGGCAATCTCGCCAAATGGCCTGACGAGATCGACCGCACGGGGTATCGCACCTTCGAGACCCAGGTCGCGACGACACGCGGCAGGGTGTTCGAACGACAGGTCGCCGCGCGCACGGTGCTTCTCGGCAACGACTATCGACTACTGGTCGGCAGCCTCTCGGACGATCGCCGCCTGCTGCATGACCGCTATGTATCGGCACTGGCCTGGTCACTGACCGCCACCGGAGTGATCGGCCTGCTTTTCGGCTTCTGGTACAGCCGGCGCGGGCTTGCCTTTCTCGATGCCGCCAGCACGGCCGGCGATCGTTTCCGGGCGGGACATCTTGACGAGCGCTTGCCCGTGACGGGGCGCGGCGACGAATATGACCGGCTTGCAGCGACGCTGAACCATGGCTTTGCGGAGATCGAACGCCTGGTGGATTCGCTGCGAACCGCGACGGATGCGCTTGCTCATGACCTGAAGACGCCGCTGACGCGGATCCGGTCTCGGCTCGAGCTTGCAGCACTGGGCGGGGGGCATGGTGACGCGACATCGGATATGCGCAGCGATCTCGACGCCCTGCTTCGCACGATCGACGATACGCTAAGACTGGCCCGTGCCGAGACGACGATGGCCAGCGAGTTCGGTCCTGTCGATCTGGCCGCAATCGTCATCGAGGCCGTGGAGCTTTTCGAGCCCGTGGCGGACGATCGTGGACTGGATCTGACAATCGAAACGAGGCCGGTGACCATAAGGGGCGTTCGTTCGCTGTTGGGGCAGATCGTCGCCAATCTGCTCGACAATGCGATCAACTATACGCCGCCCGGCGGGTCGATCCGCGTGACGCTTGGGCATGATATCGATGGGTTCACGCTCGTCGTGGCAGATACGGGACCGGGTATACCGGCTGACCAGTGCGAGCATGTCGTGACGCGCTTCGTTCGGCTCGACACGAGCCGGCATTCCGAAGGTTCTGGCCTTGGTCTCAGCATCGCACAGGTCGCGGCCCGCGTTCATGGCGCATCGCTGACATTAACCGACAACGCGCCGGGTCTTCGTGCGACCGTACACTTCCCGAGGACATAGGAAATCTTCAGTTGAGACGCTGCCAAACATGACAGCTTCATGAACTTATCGCGAGCCAGGACCCAAAACATCTGAGTGATGTTGGTGGCTCAAGGTCGGCGCCGGGTCGTCCTCATGATAGGGGGCTCCCTGGTGGATCAAACCGCTTTCCTGATCGGCTTCAGCGTGATGTCGGTCGCGTCGCTGGCCATATATGCGACGGGTAAGAAGACGCAGCCGTCGGGCCATCATACGCTCCTGCACGCCAGCGTGCCGTTCATCGCGGCGACCGCGTATCTTGCAATGGCCTTTGGCATCGGCACGCTTATCAACAGCGACGGTTCGCTAACATATCTGGCACGCTACGTGGATTGGTCGGTGACGACGCCGATCCTGTTGTCGGGTCTCGTGCTGCTGGCTTTTCACGAGCATGGAAAGACGGGTGAGGTTGGTGGGTATCTGACCTCGGTCATCGTGCTCGATGTCCTGATGATCGTCACGGGGCTGATATCGTCGCTTGCCGCACCATCGATGGCGAAATGGATCTGGTACGGATGGTCTTGCGTCGCGTTTCTGGGCGTCCTGTATCTTCTATGGGGTCCATTGCGATCACTGGCACTCAGCCGTGGTGCTGCCTTGGGAATGGCCTATGGCAAGAACCTCACCTTCCTGACCGTCATCTGGTTCCTCTATCCGATCGTCTTCCTGATCGGACCGGAAGGCCTCAAACTGATCACCGATCCTGCGTCGGTCTGGGCTTTCCTGGTAATGGATGTGATCGCCAAGGTCGTCTACGCATTCTACGCGGCAGCCACCCTCGACAAGGCGTTGGAGCACGATCACGGCGAACGCGGCCACCGGGCATGACACGGCGCGCCCCGGCCCTTGGCTGGGGCTTGCTGCTGGCGGGGGCTTTGGTCGCCTCGTTTTGCGTGCTCACCGTACAGCTCGCGTTCGCAGCCCTTGCTGTCGGGGTCGTCGGCATGGCGCACGGTGCCAGTGATCTCGCTATCGTCGAGCATCGGCGGCGCCCGGCATTCCTGATGCTGTACGTATCTGCACTGTTTGTCTGTCTTATGTGGTGGATCGTCGATCCTGCTATCGCACTCCCTGCATTCCTGCTGGCGTCGGCAGTCCATTTTGGTCTTGAGGATGCCCCCGCGAGCAGGCCGTTCGAAAGGATTGCCCGCGGCATAAGCCTGGTCGCCACGCCTGCGACGCTGCACGCGGCAAGCCTCGCCCGCATTCTCGATCTTGCTGGAGTTCGAGAGTCTGGTGCGCCGGCCATGGTCAGCATTTTGGCAGTTGCGGGTGGCGTAGCAGCCGCCTGCCTGGTGATCATCGGCGCGGCGCGCCATGATCGACGTCTTCTGGCCGGAACGACCGCGCTTCTCATTCTGCCCCCGCTCGTCGGGTTCTCGGTCGGGTTCCTGGTGCTGCACGCCGTGCCGCAGACGAAAGAGCGTCGAGATCGGTTGCGGTGCGTGACGACCATTATGTATCTCCGCGCCACGGGCCCGATCCTCGTCCTGGCTGTGCTGCTGGTCGGAATTGTAGGCGGAGTGCTGCTGCGATGGGACCCCTCGGGCGTGCGGTCACTCTTTGCCGGCGTCGCGGCACTGGCGATGCCGCATCTGCTGGTGACGCCGTATTTCGACAGGGTTGTGGGGCGACCCGGGTCGATGGGGCTGCCTCGTGCCCACAGGGACGTGGTGCGTGCTCATGTCCTTGAATGACGTCAGGCTGTCGGCAGAGGCCGCGATGTCGTCGAACCAGATGGCAGCATGCCGCCTGATCGTGCCTCAAGCGGGCCAGTGCCTGCGATAGGCGTCGTTGAATGCCGTCAGGTCGTCGGGATCTTCCATGGTCGTCGCCACCCGCTTCGCGTGGCGGTTGGCCCAGTGCTCGATCTCCCGACGCGCAGCCGGCAGGCTTGCGTGCATCGCCGCAAGCGTAGCCGTCAGGCGCAACGACACCTCGACCTCTGCAATCCCTTCGCGCAGGATCGGGCCGAAGGCATCACCGAGCATATCCCCCATGGTCGGCTGGCCGATGTGAACCCGTGGGGAGTCCGGCTCCTTATCGACACGCGCCGCGCCGGGGCTCAGCGTCAGGAACACGCGAAGCAGGGCATTGAGAACCTCGATCCCCGTGCCTGGATCATTGGTCGCCGGTGCGAGGGCCCGGCTGGCAATTTCGGACAGCGCGATCAGCCCCAGTCGAGGATCCTGGTCGAACGAGCGATGCCGTTCGATGGTGAACGTCTTGACCAGTTCGCTCCGGATGCCGTCGTCGATCTTTCCCGAGACCTGCAGAAGCGTACGAGCGGGATGCATCATCACGCCAGGCAGGGCATCGACATACACCGTCAGGTCATTGCGGTCTGCGATCGTGCCAAGTGCGGTGATGTCGATATGCGTGACATATCCGGTCTGCACCGCGGTGACTGTGACGGCATCGGCAGGGATGGCGACAGCCGCACGGCCGCCAAGATGAGGGTGCGCAGCAAAATCCTGCATTGCCTGGGTCGCGGCCTCTTCTACGCGGTCGATCACATCGGCCATCCGTCCAAAGGCCGTGATATGCCCGATCCAGCGCAGCAGCGTGCCGACCACCAGCAGGATGATCAGCACGGTCGCTGCGAACAGGATGATCCGGCCGTCATGGCCATAGGCGCTGGTGTTCAGGCCAACGATCCCGACCATCGAGAAGACGAAGGCGCCGAGGAAGGTCGACAACGCGTTCTGCGATGTCGGATCGCTGACCATCAGCTGGGTCGCACGCGGCGTCGCCAGCTGGGTCGCGGAGGAATAGGCACTGACCATTGCGGTCAACGAAAAGGTCGTGACCGCCAGCATGCTCGAGGCCATGATCTGAAGGATCGTGCCGACAGATTGCTGCCCGATATCGGCATCGAACGTGTACGGCAGATACGGCGTGACAAAAGCGGCGAGGATCGCCAGCGCGACGCTCAGCAGGCTGATGATCGCTGCCCGGAACCAGACCTGCCGGACGATCCGGCTCAAAATCCATGTCCATTGCGTCATTTAGCGCTCCTTGCGCTGGCTGGTAGCCGAATAGTCGCAACGACAACAGCGCGGTGATCCGGCGGCTCCGCTCGAACTGTCCGCAGATCATCTGTGCGAAGCCGAACAAGCCTCGCGTCGATCACATTCAGCGGCTGGCGCCGGGACGATCTTACCTTGTGACGGGGCGCTGGAGCGGGACCTCCTACTCAGCGCAGCTGTGTCGGATCGATCACGACGTGACGGATTTTGGTACGGTTATGCGTGTAGGTGATGTGGACCAGCCCATCGCGCGTCTGGATTACCGCTGGATAGGCATAGCCGTCGGGTCGCGGCTTGCTCTCGAGTGTCAGAGCGTTGCGCCACCGCACGCCGTCGTCGGACAAACCGATGTTGAGCGGCCAGCGTGCGCCATCGCCCGGCCGCTCGGGTAGATGCGCGCTGTGATTGTAGACGATCAACTGGCGCCCATCGCGCAGTGTCACCGCATCGGTACCCGCATTGGGATTGGGCAGGTCGATCGCCGCGATTGGCGACCAGTGGCGCCCGGCGTCGCGTGACCAGCTCATCGCAAGCGCACCCTGCCGCGTCCGCGCCACCAGCTCCAGTCGACCATCGCGGTGAAACAGGATGCTCGGCTGGATCGCCTCGATGTGCATCGGTGAGGCCACCGCGTCGCCGACCTGCCAGCTTCTCCCGCGATCGGTGCTCCGCTCGATCCGGATCGACCAGATATTGGCCTCTGCGCTGCCTTCCTCGCGGCTCGACGGCGACACCCAGCTGCCGTCGGGCGCAATGACGGGCTTGTTCTTGATCGGTCCCAACACGCCATCCGGCAGGCGCTGCGGCCGACTCCAATGTCGTCCGCCATCAGTCGAGCGGATGACCATGCCCCACCACGCCCGTGGATTCGGCCCGACTTTGTAGAAGAGATGCAGGGCACCGTTCGCAGGCTGAAACAGCACCGGGTTCCAGGTCGGAAATCGCTGACCGTCCGCCGACACACCATCAGCGACTGCAACCGGGGTCTCCCATCGCGTCGCGCCGCGTCGTGCGAACCAGATACGGACGTCAGGCTGGCTTTCGCCGGAACCGCCGAACCAGGCTGCGGCCAGCGTCCGGTCAGGCAGCTCGACGATCGTCGAGGCATGCGCCTGCGGGTAGGGCGCATCGGCATATATGAATTCCGACGATATGATCGGCGACCGAAGCGGGGCCGCAGCAGCCGACGGGGCATGGCCGATCCGGGCTTGCGCCGTGGCGCTGACCGCAAGTGCGATTGCCGCGACCTTCACCATGTGCGCCGGAAATGCCCTGAATTTCATCGCTGTACCCCAACAACGTTGCGGGTACGCGTAGACCCGTATTGCGCGAGCCGGATAGCATGGGGTTTCCAACCGAGCCAATGGCGGCTGATGTGCGCGCTAGTTCGTATTCGTGGTCTGCCTGACCGTTCGATTCGGGAGCGCAGCGCCCGCGGCACGGTCTAGAAGCGGCGTGGTTCGTGTCCGATCAGGTCGCACGTGCCCCGAAAGCCATAATCACTCATGCCCGTGACCGTGATGCGGCCGCTGCGCCGATCGATCACGAGCCGTGGCTTGTTCAAGCCGTTCAGGCGGTAACTCGCGCGGACCGTATCTGGGCTGACAGTCACGTCGTACAAATCCCACCATCCCTGATTGCCACGGGAATTGATCGGCGGGATCAGCGACTTAGGTAGCCGGATACGTCCACCACCTGCCCAGGTCTGTACCATGAGCGATGCATCGAAGACCTCCTTCCTGGTTTCGGTATACGTGCCGGACTCGTAGCGGTCACGATCACGGTTCCACTTCCAGGTCGTCCCGTTCGCAAAGCCCGTTTTCGATCCGTCCCCAAAACACACGAGCCCGAGTTCCACGTTTCTGCCGTCAACAACAGGTCCTCCCGAAGGATAGCGATCCTGACCGCCGCCGGGGCCCGCTGGCGCGCGTCCATAGGCCAGATCGGGGTCGTATTCGGGACGCGGTCGTGGCGCAGCCTGACCACCATGGCCGGGGTTGGGGCGGAGGTTCGCGGGCTTCCTGCAATCGGGGGAGGTGGTCGGCTGGATGGAATTGTAGCGGCCTTCCATCGTCGCAATGCTCACGCACTGGCGGCGATCGGCGTTCCACCAATAGGTATAGACGCGATCGTCGCCTTGCTCGCCCCGGATGTTGACGTAGCCGCGTCGTTGCAACTCCATCTCGGCCTGACCTGCACGGGCGCCTACCATGTCCTCGAGACCCGTGGATTGCGCGTGGGCAATTGTGGGAAATGCCGAGCCCATGACAAGGGCGGTCATGATCGTGGACAGGCCAGACGGACAACGCATCGCGATTCTCCCGTTCGTTCGAAGTCACCTCATCATCAGTTGAACGATTGTATAAAAAGGGAGCGACGGCGTCCATCGCTGTCAACGGCGTTCGGTCCCCAACTGCCTATGCGAATTGGAGGGCGAGAATGCTCGCTTAAGCCGAAGAGCCGCTTGGTCGGTGCTGGACTTCATTACATACGGCAGGACCCGCGACATTGCGTCTTCGGCAAGCACTAGGGGGCGGAGTCTAGCACAGGGCAGGCCGTTGCGATCGACGCCCGGATCGAACATGATGCAGCATGGACTTCATGAAGTGGCTCAATTCGCTCGACGAACTTCTGTACGAAGTGATGAGCTGGGTGGTCTTCTTCCCCCTTACGCTTTGGCAGGCGCTCTTTCGGCCAATCCGTACGATGGAGGAGATCGAGCGCGAAGCCGCGCTGCCCGACGATGAACGCTACGCGTCGATACTTAGTCCGCCCCTTTTTCTGGCTCTCACGCTGTTGCTGGGGCACAGCGTCGCTACGGCGTTAGGCCAGACAGACGAAATCATTGCCAATCATCATGGTCTGGCCGATCTGGTCAACGACAATGCCAGCGCCCTGGTCCTCCGCGTCGTCGTTTTCGCGGGTTTCCCACTCTTCCTGGCAGCCCGCATGGTGCGCCAACGCAGGATCAAGCTCGATCGCAATTCCCTGCAGCAGCCATTTTACGCGCAATGTTATCCGGCGGCCGTCTTTGCGCTGGGTCTGAGCGTCGGCAGCAGTTTCGGGATGGACCATCATCAAGCGACGCGCATGATTGGACATTGGCTCGTCGGATCGAGCATCCTGAACTTCTGGATCGTCGAAACGCGCTGGTTCGCGCAGGTGTTGGGGATCAGCCTGGTGCGCGCGACCTGGAACGTCCTTGTCGGGCTGCTGGAAGGCGCGACATTTCTCATCGCGGTGGGCTTTTTGTTCACCCGCTAGCGCGGACTTTGCGATCAAGGGAGAACTGCCCGCCCCACCCTTGCCAGGCGGTTCTCTAAGACCTGCGAAAGCATGATCACAGCAATGGCGATTACAGCGCGCCTCCCTCGGCCAGCGTCTGGAGCTGATCGGCCATCGCGCCCCAGCCGGCTTCGAAGCCCATCGACCGGTGGCGCTCCCACGCTTCATCGGTCCAATGGCGTGCCGCGGCGGTAAAACGGGTGCCATCCCCGTCTTGCGCGATCTCGAACAGGCCGACCATGAACGGCCCACTGGGCTGCCAACCCGCTGTAAAAGCATCGGTGAATACGAAGCGGCGGTTTGGCTCATAGTCGAGGACGACGCCCTCATTAAGGATCTCCTCACCGTCGGGGCCATGCATGACCACCAGGCTACGGCCTCCGGGGCGCCATTCGATCTCGCGTGCTTCGGCGCGCCACGGTCGCGGACAGAACCACTCCTCGAAGCGATCAACCATCGTCCGCCAGACATCCTCCACGGGAGCAGCGATGCGGCGCTCGACGCTGAGTTCACGAATATTGCTCATCGTTTCTCTCCTCGGCACAATAGGGTTACGTAGCGCTTCAGGTGCCGCACGCTCTCGCGCGCCGCTTGCGGATCACCAGTTGCCTTGGCGACGACGAAACCGCCCTGGAGCACCACTTGAAAGTGGAGCGCGAGGCTCGCTGCATCGACGTCGGCAACGCCATGATCAGCCAGCGCTTCGGCAACGTCGCCTTCGAGCGTGCGCGCATGGCCGACGATTGCCGCCTCAGCAGCGCGCGCAATCGCGGGGTGTGATTGATGCACCTCCTGCGCGAGCGTGCCAGCCAGACAGGTGAAGGCGTCAGTGCCGCCGTCGATCAGCGCCTCGCGCAGGTCAAGATAGCCCAACACGCGCGCCAGTGCCGCGGGTGCGCGATGATAGTCCGCATCGGCGAATAGCGGCGTGGTGATCGCCAGCCAGTGGCCGGCGGCGGCCACCCCCAGCGCTTCCTTGGATACGAAATGGTGGAAGAAGGCGCCCTTGGTGACCCCGGCAGCCGCACAAAGCTGGTCGACGCTGGTGGCCGCAAAGCCGTTGCGGCGGATGAGCATCACGGCTGCGTCCAGCAGCTTGTCGCGACCGCTATTGGAAGATCCTCGACTCGTCATAATGCAAACATACCAACCGGTCGGTATGCCGGCAAGAATCATTAAGACGGTGTTCGGAAGCGATAGTTGCAAAGGTCGGGATTGAAAGTCGGTGGCCCTATCGAATGGTAGGAGCTGAAGGGGGCGAACGCGTCGCGAATGTCCGGGCCCGGGTCCATGCACCCAGCCGTCGGGACCAGTAGACAGCTCGTACGATTCCGACCGGGATTGCCCGAAACGCTAATCAGCGCAGGTCGCTCTGCCGTTGGGGCCAAGGGCACAAGCAGCCACCCTTATAAGTGCGATAATGGCGGCTGCAGTGGGACCTGGAAGCCCATGGCTAAAGGGCACGGAAAGATCAGAATCGATATCTTATAACTCAGGCCAGTGGCGGATAAGCCGTGTACGTTCGGAAACTTCCCCCGATCGACACGGCCTATCCACCCACCGACGTAACTTACGTCGCCTGGTTCGACGATACCGGCTTGGCGGTGACGTCAAAGCGGTCGGCGTTCATGACCTTGACCCAAGCACGGATGAAGTCGCGCACGAACTTTTCCTCGTGACCGTTCTCGGCATAGACCTCGGCCGTCGCGCGCAACTGCGAGTTCGAGCCGAAGACCAGGTCGGTGCGGGTCGCCTGCCACTTCTTTTCACGACCGCCGCGATCATAGCCGATGAACTTCTCGTCGCTCGACGTGTCGACCAGATCCCAGAACGTGTCATTGTCGAGCAGGTTGACGAAGAAGTCGTTCGTCAGCTGCCCCGGACGCTTGGTCAACACGCCGTCGGGCGCATCGCCGAAGTTCGCGCCGAGCACGCGCAGGCCACCGACCAAGACGGTCATTTCCGGCGCGGACAGGCCGAGCAGCGAAGCCTTGTCGAGCAACAGCTCCTCGGTCTTCACCGGGTGACGCGTCTTCAGGTAGTTGCGGAACCCGTCGGCCTGCGGCTCCATCCAGACGAAGCTTTCGACATCCGTCCACTCCTGCGTCGCATCGCCACGGCCGCCAAGGAACGGTACCGCCACGTCGTGCCCGGCGTCGCGTGCCGCTTTCTCGACCGCTGCCGAGCCCGCCAGCACGATCGCGTCGGCCAGCGACATGCTGCCCCGCAAGTCGTTCAGCTTTGCCAGAACCTGGCTGAGCTGCTCGGGCTCGTTGACCGGCCAGTCCTTCTGCGGCGCGAGCGCGATGCGCGCACCGTTCGCCCCACCGCGGTGGTCCGACCGGCGATAGCTCGACGCCGACGCCCAGGCGGTCTTGACCAGCTGGCCGATTGTCAGGCCGCTCGACAGCACGGCGTCCTTGAATGCCGCGACGTCAGCGTCCGACGGTACGGTGCCTTCGGGGACCGGATCCTGCCAGATCAGCGTCTCTTCAGGAACCTCGGGCCCAAGGTACCGGACCCGTGGCCCCATGTCGCGGTGCGTCAGCTTGAACCACGCGCGTGCGAACGCGTCGTCGAGCGCCGACTGATCGTCACGGAAACGCAGTGCGATCTCGCGGAACTCGGGGTCCACCTTCAACGCCATGTCCGCGGTGGTCATCATCGTCGGCACACGCTTGCTGGGGTCGCGCGCGTCGGGGGCCATGTCCTCCGGTTCCGGGTTGACCGGCTGCCACTGCTTTGCGCCAGCGGGGCTTTCGGTCAGCTCATACTCGTATTTGAACAGCAGACGCAGATAATCACCGGTCCACTTGGTCGGGTTGTTCGACCACGCGCCCTCGATGCCCGAGGTCGTGATATGGCCCTGGCCGATCTCCTCGCTGTCGGTCAGCCAGCCGAGGCCCTGCATGTGGACCGATTCCGAAGACGGAGCCTTGAAATGCGGTGCGGCCTTGGCGCCATGCGCCTTGCCGAAGGCATGGCCGCCGGCGGTCAGCGCCACGGTTTCCTCGGAGTTCATCGCCATCCGCTGGAACGTCGCCTTCATGTCGCGTGCGGACATGAGCGCGTCAGGCTCACCGCCCGGGCCCTCGGGGTTGACGTAGATCAGCCCCATCTGGATCGCGGCGAGAGGCCCTTCGAGCTCGGGCATGTCCTCGCTGATGCGCGTCTGCGCACCCTCGTTGACCCAGATCTCCTCGGCGCCCCAGAAGGTGTCGCCCTCGGAGGCGAAGACGTCCTTGCGGCCGCCGGCGAAACCGAACACCGGTCCGCCCATGCTCTCGATCGCGACGTTGCCGGCGAGGATGAACAGGTCGGCCCAGCTGATGTTCTTGCCGTATTTCTGCTTGAGCGGCCACAGCAGGCGACGTGCCTTGTCGAGGTTGCCGTTGTCCGGCCAGGAGTTCAGCGGTTCGAAGCGCTGCTGACCCGACGACGATCCGCCGCGGCCGTCCGTTACCCGGTAGGTGCCGGCGGCATGCCATGCCATGCGGATCATGAACGGGCCGTAATGACCATAGTCGGCAGGCCACCAGGCCTTGCTGTCGGTCATCAGCGCCGTCAGGTCCGCCTTGAGTGCTGCATAGTCTAGCTGTTTGAACGACTCGGCATAGTCGAACTCTTCGCCCATCGGGTCGGGAGAGACGCCGTGCTGATGCAGCATGTCGATCGGCAGCGCGTCGGGCCACCAGTCCTTGTTCGTGCGACCGAGGAGCGAGCGGGCCTTAACCTCGCCGCCACCCTGGGGGCCCATTGGGCAACCGCTTGCCTTAGGCTGTTCGTAATCGGCCATCTTGGCGTCCTCTCCTAATGAGTTTTACCACCGTGATGGTAAAATGCCGGATCTCGGGTACATTTGTCCAATCGATTATACGGGCGACAGCTATCATCGTACTCGATCACAGAGGGCTGTGAGCGTGTCGTCTGACGGCGCGTACATTCGCGATGATCCGGGTCATCATCATCGTCAGGCCGACAGACGTCGCGGCAACTGATATGATCAAGGTGTCGCCAAACTTACATTTACTGCGGTTAGAGGATGGGCGTCTTTAGTCTGGTTCAGAGTTTTTCGTCGTGACCGCGTCCCAAGTCCGCCCGATAGATCGTTGGTTCGTCGGCCTCGAAAAGCGCGGCGTGTTCGCAGACCCGGCCAGCCGTGAGGGACGGGACTTCGTGTATCGCCGCAGCGCGGCGGGTGCATCGCAGCAACGTGACCTGCTCGTTCCGGCGTGGACCGAGAGCGCAAGACCGGGCGCTGGCGATCCCCGTCCGCACGACCCGATCAATCCGCAATACGACCCGGCAACGCCCTCGGCACCGGCCCCGATGCAAGGACCTCTGCAATGAAAACCGCGATCTACAAATTCCTGGGCGGCACGGCGTTTGCTGGCACGATGCTCGCGGTGTGCAGCACGCCCGCTGCAGCGCAGGAGGCGCGCAACGTCATCCTCTTCCTCGGCGACGCGGGTGGCCTATCCACGCTCAGCGCCGCTGGGATCCTGGCGAACGACCGGCCGCAATCGCTGTTCATCCAGTCGATGCCCAACGTCGCGCTGTCCGATACGTCCGCGCTCGATCGATGGGTGACCGATTCCGCGGCCGGGATGACCGCGATCATGACGGGTCACAAGACGAACAACGCGATGGTGTCGACGACGCCTTCTGGACCGGGCGGCCGCGCGATGCCGGTCAAGACCCTTCTCGAATATGCCGAGCAGCGCGGGCTGTCGACGGGTGTCGTCACCAACATGAACATCTGGGACGCGACCCCGGCCGCGACCTTTGCGCATGTCGCCGCGCGCGCGGACAAGGGCGAGATATTCCGCCAGATGCTCAAGCCCCGCTTCGGCGACGGCGTCGATATCCTGATCGGCAAGGGCCGTGCCGACGCCGTCGCGACATTCGCCGGCCCGGGGACGAGCGCCGAACAGGCGTTCAGGACCGCCGGCTACCGCTTCGGGGAGGATACCGCGCTGGTCGGCCAGGCACCCCGGACCGCGGTGCTGCGCGATGCCGACTTCGCGCCGCTTCCCGCCGTGGAGGCGACCGTCGCGCAGCTCGCCCGCAACCCGAAGGGCTATTTCCTGATGGTCGAATGGGACATGCACACCGACGATCCCAAGGCAGGCCTGCGGCATGTCGTCGAGATGGACGACATGATCCGCCGGATCAGCGCGGTTGCCGGCAAGGACACGCTGATCCTGTTCACCGCGGACCACAGCTTCGGCCTGCGGATGACCGGCGGCAAGCGCACGACGCCGCTCGCGACGCAATATGATCCCGATGCGAAGTCGGTGATCAGCGTCGAACCCGGCCATACCGGCGAAGAGGTCGTCGTCGCGGCGAGCGGCCCCGGTGCGGACAAGGTCCGGGGTTTCATGCCCAACACGCGGCTCTTCGACATCATGCTGTCGGCATTCGGCTGGAAGAAGGACAAATGATCCGCTCTCAGCCTGCGTAACGGCTTTTTTCGTTCCCGGATCGCGACGCGTATGACGAGGGACTAGCGGCCGGAAGCAGTCAGCCCAACGATGAATGAATGGACGAAGCTGGAGCGTGGGGTGAGGGCGCGCGTGATGTCCGGCAATGCGTCGTCATGCCTTATCCTCACCGCTGCAGCCGGCCCGAGCTGTCCTGCAACAGCCAGAAGCGGGTATAGCGTTGCAGGCGCGGGAGAATGATCCACTGCAGGGTCGCGGTGAGCAGCAGGGACGAGGGCAGGAGTTGCAGCGGCAGTGGTGCGTCCTTCAACACCGTGCGAACCATCATGCTGATGAGGAGGAGGACCGGGAACACCGTCAGCCATGTCGTCACGAACCGCTTCCACTTGCTGGCACTCGCATCGCTCGGCAGCTCGAAGGTGACGCCGTCGCCAGTTTCGAGCTGGCGGAGCGCGGTGGAGAAGCGGTCCGCGACGGCGACATGCGCGCGCATCTTGGGGTCGTCATGCCATGTATCGGCTGCGGCGCGATCGTCGAAGCGGAAGAGCAGGTGCTGAAAGCCGGCGGTTTGACCGAGCCGGATCGCAGCCCGATACCCCGGCGCCGCACGGGCGTGCCGGTTCAGTTCCTCCACCCAGCGTTCGAAATCCTGCTCGTGGCCGGCACGGATGGCCCGACTGGTGATGATCGTGGCGGTCTGGTCAGGATCGATTGGCATAACGGCGAGAACAGACGAGGCCGCCGGTACGTTGCGCGGCCGCTTCATGCATTTCGCTCGTGTCGACCCGCATCAGGACAGGCCTGTCAGCTTCAGCGCCTGACAGATCGTATAGCGCGTCACCGGACCGCCACGGGCCGCCGTGAGACCAGAAGCACTGCACGCGGCGATCAGCGCGCCAATCGTCGGGCGACCGTCACGATCGCCGCCGTCGCGGCGATAGGCGGTGATCGCATCCTGGATGCACCGGATCACCGGTTCATTCCGTTCATAAGCCCGGGCGCGGCGATCGCCATGCCGGAGCGCCATATCTGCGATGCCATCCATCATCGTCGACGGTCGATAACCGATTATCGCGACGGGATCATCATCGTCCGACACACAGGGCCAGGGCGTGCAGCCCGTGCCATGATCAGAACGGCGTTGAAGGTTTCCGCGCGACTTTATAATGGCACCGGACCGGTTACTTCGGTCACCTCGCGCCCGGCAATTGTGCCCGGCAGCCCGCATGCAGGCAGAGCGTCAGGGTCTTACGTCACAATGAATTATCGCCATTCCTTCCATGCGGGCAACAGTGCCGATGTCGTCAAGCACAGCCTGCTGATCGCGCTCGTGCGGGCCTTGCAGCAGAAACCGGGCGCGCTGACGCTGATCGACACGCATGCCGGCTGCGGGCTGTACGACCTTGACGGCGAGGACGCGCAACGCACCGGCGAGTCCCTACAGGGCGTGCTGCGGGCCTTTGCCGAGCCGAACCCGTTGCTGGACGACTACCGCGCCGCCGTGCAGGCGGTGAATTCCGGGACCGAGCCGCAATTCTACCCCGGCTCGCCGCGGATCCTCGCGCAGCTTCTGCGCCCGCAGGATTTGCTGATCCTGAACGAGAAGCACCCCGAGGACGCCTATACCCTGCGCGGGGTGATGCGCGGCACGCCCGCCGCGGTGCACGAGCGCGACGCCTATGAGCTTTGGCTCGCGATGCTGCCGCCCCGCACCGCGCGCGGCGTGGTGGTGGTCGACCCGCCGTACGAACAGCCCGATGACCGCGACCGTATCACCGCGACCCTCGCCGCCGCGCACCGCAAATGGGCGCATGGCGTGACGGTGATCTGGTACCCGCTGAAGGACCGCGCCACGCATACGCGGTGGACGGGGCAGTTGCGCAGGCTCGGTATCCCCAAAGTGCTGGGGGTGGAGCATTGGCTGTACGATGCCGATCAGTCCGGCATCTACAACGGCGCGGGCCTGTATATCGTCAACCCGCCCTACGCCTTCACGCAGGCGCTGCCGCCTATGCTCGAAGCGCTGCGCGCGGTGCTGGCGCCGGAGGGGCATAGCGGCGAGATCACCGCCGCGTGGCTGGGCGATTAGCGTAAACCCGCATCGCCCCGCTCTGCCCGGCCGCAAATGGCCGGGCTGCCAACGTCAAAAGACCGGACGTTCTGGCAGGCAATTCGCATCGTCGAGAGCGGCCGTCCGTTGAGTACGATCATTCCCGATTCTCCAGCTCCGGTCGGCGATTTCGGGAAGATCTATTGGGACCAGTAATCCGTGCCGCCGGGGGGCGCCAAGCTGCTGACGGTTCCGAAGCCGGCCTCAGGTTTGTCGTTGCCGAAGCGCGGGGGTTACGATCGCACGGCGAGATCGTTATAGGTCCGTAATGAAGATCGCTGCAATTTCCGACATTCACGGGAATGTCGCTGCCCTCGACGCAGTTCTCGGCGACATCGCCACCCGGCACGTGGACCAGATCGTGAACCTCGGGGACATCTGCTCAGGGGCCCTGTTCCCGCGGGAAACAGCCGATCGACTGATGCCTCTGGGATTGCCGACTATACGCGGCAATCACGAACGTCAGATATCGGAGCAGCCTCGCGAGCGCATGGGATTGTCCGATCGCCACGCCTTCGACCAGCTGAGCGCTGAACAGCGTGCGTGGCTGACGGCATTGCCCACGACCATGCGCCTGTCCAAAGATGTGCTGCTTGTTCATGGCACGCCGGACAGCGACCTGACCTATTTTCTAGAGACGGTGACGGAGGCGGGGCTTCGTCAGGCCACTCGCGAGGAAGTTCGACACCGTGCGGGAACTGTCGATGCGGCCGTGATCCTCTGCGGCCATACGCATCCCAGCGCGTGATGACGCTCGACGACGGGCGCATGATCATGAATCCGGGAAGCGTTGGTCTTCCGGCCTATGACGATGACCGACCCCATGCTCACCTAGTGGAAAGTGGATCGCCGCATTCGCGCTATGCCGTCTTGTCCAACGAAGGTGATGGCTGGGCGGTAGAGTTTCTGTCCGTCGATTATGATTGGGAACAAGCGGTCCGTGATGCCGAGGCTAATGCCCGTACCGACTGGTCCAGACCTTTGCGAACCGGTCGGGTCTAGCACGAGGGTATCGTATTTCTCGATGCGAAGTGCGTTTCGGGAAGCCGTGTCGCTTCTCGAAATCCGGTCCTTCAGGGAACGGCATCAGCGCCGAGCCTCCCCAAAGCCAATTTTCTGCAGTCGCCGACCAAGCGTCACGTGTGAGCTCGACGCCATCAACATCACCGGCATCATCGTCAGGCAGCGTATGCGCCGCCGGGTTATCGGTCGCGTCCTGAAGCCTGGCACCGAAGACATATCGCAGGGTCGGGTTCGTTGCCGGGAATGCGTGTTGGGTACATAGTTTTTCCCTTTGCTGCCTTGTGGGAACTTAATAGCATTCATTTACGCCATCGACGTATCTGGTCGTCAATGCCTTGACTTGGCTGAGAATTTTGTACGTAAACATGTCAAAAATCATGACATATTCGTTCGACGGCATGAGCACGGCGCTACGGGAATAATTGCGATGATGGTTGCGGCGGCAAACCGATAAGCAACATTCGCTAGGCAAGATTTCGAAAATATGGTGTGGATACGGCAACGTCGAGGAATGCCACGGCAATCATCGACCGTAAGTCTTGATCGAGGAATCCAATGCGCGCGTCAGTGTTACAGGCGTCCGCTGCGGTCGGAACCGCCCGGCGCGGGAAGCATCCGAACGCCCCGATGCGTGCTCGCCAAAGCAGCGCGCCGGCACCGAGGGGCCGCTCCGCGTTGCGAACCGCCACGTGCGACATTCGCGAACGCCGGCATCGTCATCCCGTGCTTTCGCGTCGGGCGGCAAGCACGGCCGACCGGGACGAATATCGTCTGCTTCTCAGCCACACATACGGTTTCCATACCGTCGTCGACCCCATGCTCGGTGTCGGCGGTGGACTGACCGGCTGCCTTGTCGGGGACATGCCCGAACCAGGACTGAGTGCCGGTGACTGGAGCCGGTGTGCCGTCGGGCTGGACACCAACCTACCCGACGCTGCCGTGCAGGACCCACCTGCGGCAACGGCAGCGGCGGTGTCGATGTTTGCGGCGTATGAGAAATGGATGTCGGCATGACGAAGCAAATGGACGGTGCCGTCGATCTGACCAACTGCGATCGCGAGCCGATCCATATTCCCGGCTCGATCCTCCCCCATGGTGCGATGCTCGTGGTCGATCCTGCAACGATGCTGGTCGAGCAGGTCGCAGGCGACACCCTCGGCCTGTTCGGCAAGGATGCGGCGTCGCTGACCGGGCAGGACCTTGCGGACATGTTGAATGCCGAGCAGCTTCAGCGGCTTCGCGAGTTGCTGCAAAGCTCCAGCCTCGCGCGCCCGCGTCACCTGCTGGATCCGTTGCTGCGGGTCGTCCCCGACCGCGCGATCGATGCCAGCGTCCATCTGAGCGATGGCGCGCTGGTGATCGAGGTCGAGGATGCCGACCTGAGCGACCGTCATGCCGTCGATCCGCTCGCCTGTGTCCAGGAAATGTTCGACGGACTTGGCGACGCTCCCGATCTCCAAGCCTATTGCCAACTGGCTGCCGAGCGGGTGCGGGCGGTCGCGGGCTACGACCGGGTGATGGTCTATCGCTTCATGCCCGACGATTCAGGCTGGGTATTCGCCGAAGCCCGGCACGACGACATCACGCCATTCCTCGATCTGCACTACCCAGCGTCGGATATCCCGAAACAGGCCCGTACGCTGTATCTGACCAGCTGGCTGCGTCTGATCACCGAAGTCGATTACACGCCCGCGCCGCTGCTGCCGTCGATCAATCCGCGCAGCGGCCTGCCGCTCGACATGAGCCACGCGACCCTGCGTGACGTGTCCCCGATCCACCGGGAATATCTGCGCAACATGGGCGTCGACGCCTCGATGTCGATCTCGATCATCTTCGAAGGCAGGCTTTGGGGGCTGATCGCCTGTCACCATCATACGCCGCGCCGCCTGCCGCGTCATCTCCGGGGCGTCTGCGAGCTGTTCGGATCGATGTTCTCGCTGCAACTCGAAGTGCGGCTGCGCGCCGAGCAGCTCGAGGCCCGGTTGCTGTCCCGCAAGGCGCTGTCCGGGATCATGCACGCGCTGGCGAGCGAGGACGATTACGGTGCCGGGCTGGTCGCGCAGCAGCAGCAGCTGCTCGATTACATATCCGCGGGAGGACTCGCGCTGCGGGTGGGGCAGACCCGTGGCGGTGTCGCCATCCGGGTCAACAGCGGCATCACCGCGCTGGGCAACACGCCCGATGACGACCAGATTGGCGCCCTGACAGACTGGCTGACCCAGCGCATGGGCACGTTCGAAGGGGTGTATGCCACGGATCGGCTGGGCGAAGACTATCCGCCGGCCAAGGCCTATGCGGAGATCGCCTCCGGGCTGCTTGCCGTGTCCGTCTCGCGCGAACCGCGCGACTTCGTGCTGTGGTTCAGGCCCGAGGTCGTCGAGACCGTGCAATGGGGCGGCGATCCGAACAAGCCCATGGAGGTCGGTCCGAACGGCATCCGGCTGACGCCGCGCAAATCCTTCGAGGCGTGGACCGAAACCGTGCGCGGCCGGTCGACCCCCTGGTCGCCGTCCGACAACGATGCCGCGTTCGACCTGCGGGTCTCGCTGCTGGAGGTCGTCCTGCGGCGGATCGATGCTGCCGCACGCGAACGGCTTCGCGCCTGGCAGCAGGAACAATTGCTGATGGCCGAACTCGACCACCGGGTGAAGAACACCTTGGCCAGTATTCAGGCGATGGTGGCGCAGACGAGCCGGAGTGCGTCCTCGCTTGCTGCTTTCACCCACGGGCTCGACCGGCGGATCCGGTCAATGTCGCGCGCGCACAGCCTGCTCACGCAAAGTCGATGGGAAGGCGTGTCGCTCATCGTGCTGATCCAACAGGAGCTAGATGCGTATCGGGCGGAGCATGCGAACGTCACGATCACCGGTCCGGATGTCATGCTTCTCCCCAAAGCGGCACTGGCGCTGTCGTTGGCGATCCACGAGCTTGCCACCAACGCCGGCAAATACGGGGCCTTGTCGGCCGCCGGCGGTCATGTCGACATTCGTTGGCAGTTTGACCCGCAGGCCGGACTGGAGCTGCGATGGCAGGAAAGCGGCGGTCCTCCGGTCAGCAAGCCCACACGGCGCGGTTTCGGATCGACCTTGATCGAGCGGGCCTTGGCGCTGGAAACGGGCGGATCTTCGACTCTAACGTTCGACCCGGGCGGGGTGGCGTGCGCGATCGTCATGCCCGCGTCGGTGGCGCAGTCTGGCGGCACCGCCTCCCACGCCTCTATCGCCCATGATGCCCCTGCGAAGGTCACAGACATTCCTACCGACAATCCGCCGCGGATCCTGATCGTTGAAGATTCAGCCATGGTGCTGATGCTCATCGAGGATGTGGTCATCGATTTGGGCTGGGACATTGTCGGTCCCGCGATGCGGCTGCCGGAAGCCTTAAAGCTTGCTTGCGAGGCGGCGATCGATGCCGCGCTCGTCGACGTCAATCTCGATGGCGAAATGTCGTGGGACGCTGCTGCCATCTTGCAAGATCGCAAGATCCCGTTCGTCTTCACCACCGGCTACGACAGCGCCACCGTCCTGCCGGAGCGGTTCGCCGGCCATCCCGTCCTCAACAAGCCGTTCTCGGCCGAAGACGTTGGACGCACGTTGCAAACCTTGTTGAGTCGGCACTGAGCGTGCCGCAGGTGCATGCCGGGTAGCGTATACTGATCGTCCATACCTGGCCGCGACCAATTGCGGACGCTCGTTCATGCTTGGCGACGCCGTTGAAAATTGGCGAGCATCCAACGATGATCGACTGCGGTTCCTGCGATTGCTCTCTTTGCAGCAAGCGCAATGTCACAACCGTCCGAGACTGTTGAAAAACGGCTGCTTATGAGCCGCGAGGTAGATGGCTGGTGACGTGGCAATCGGGAAGATAGGCTGCGTATCATGCTGGCGCGGCCGTCCGGGCCAGCAACTGGAGATTGTAGGCTGCGGCGGCCATGGTGAACTCTTCTGCGGCTCCGGCCAGACCTCGCAGCTTGAGCGTTCGTAGACCGAGGTTTCGTTTCAGGTGGCCGAACACGCGCTCGATCCGCCGTCTTCGACGCCGCGCCTGCACGTAGGCGTCGGTGCCGGCGAGGGCGCGGACGGTATCTCGAGCATCCTCGCTCACGAGGCGGGTGACACCGCGCTTCTTTCCGATGGTGCATTGGGGTTTCAGTTCGCAGGCGGTGCAATCGGTGAGACGGCTTCGGTAGACGCGGACCTGGCTGGCGCGGTTAGTGCCGCAATAGCCAAGCAGCTTGTCTGCCGGGCAGCGATAGGCGTCGGCCTCGCGGTCGTAGCGAAAGGCATCACGGGTGAAGAAGGCATCGCGCTGGCGACCGCGGTCGATGACCGGAATGTACGGCGTGATGTTTCGATCGACCAGCCAGCCGAGCAGCGGGCCGCTCCCATACGCCTTGTCGGCCGAGAGGCTCACAAGCGTAATGCCCAGCTTGGTCTCGATGCGTGACACCAGCGTCCGGGTCGCCGCCACTTCAGCTGCGAAGCGCGCAGGCGTTGCCTCAACGTCGAGGATACAGTCAGTGTCGAGGTCAAGCAGCGGGTTGATGGCGTAGGCGTACCGTGCCGGCCCGTGCTTGCAGGTGAGCGCCGCCTGCGGGTCCGTCGGCGAGATGCTTGCCGGCTCGACGGCGGCCGGCTCGTCCGGACCTGGCGGCAACGCGGCATCGAGCGCCGCGAGATACTCGGCGACGGGCCGCGAGACGCTCTCCCGAGCACGCAGTTCGTCAACTGCGGCGGTACCCTTCAGCTTCTTCTCCCGGCTGGCATCGGCCATGATCGTGCTGCCATCCACCGCCACGTCGCGCCCCGCCACCAGCCCGGCCGCGGCGCACTTGGCGACCACCTGCTCGAACAGCAGACGATGCAGGTCGCAGGCGCGGAAGCGACCGTGCCGGTTCTTTGAGAAAGTCGAATGATCAGGCACCCGATCGGCCAGATCGAGACGACAGAACCAGCGGTAGGCGAGGTTGAGGTGCACCTCTTCGCACAAGCGCCGTTCCGAGCGGATGCCGGACAGGTAGCCGACCAGCAGCATCCGTAGCATCAGTTCCGGATCGATTGAGGGTCGCCCGGTCGTGCTGTAGCTCGCCGCCAGTGCGTCGCGCACGAAGCCGAAATCAAAGAGGGCGTCGATACGTCGGAGCAGGTGGTCAGCGGGCACATGATCGTCGAGCCGGAACCCGTAAAACAGCGCGCCCTGCGCTACCTGCCGCCCCATCATGTCCCTACTCCTCGCCGCGTTGCAGGAGTGAATCACGGCGCCCGGGCGGTAGCAAGCACGCGTTTTTCAACAGTCACGGACGGTTTTGCGTCGCGGGCGGATGCCACATAGCGCACCTAGCGACACTGCCGCCGACAAGACGACCTTCCCGTCCATCGCTGTCGTATGCCGCAGCCTTGGGCGATTTCGACGGATTTTGCTCGAACGTTACGCCCTGCTCACCATCCGGCGAGCATTATATCGGGCACCTCCGACGCCAAGCGCGGATATTCCGTGAACCGATAGTGCGATCCGTCAGGTTCCCGAGGCCCAGCCTATCCGAAGGCTGATGCCGGATGTCGTACGGGCGGGGCTCAGCGTACCACGATGGAGGTCTGGCCAGCCCATGGCTAAGGCCAGCCGCTGGAAGGCCGCGAGATGCTTGTGGAATGCCGCGAAGCTGTGCACGACGAAGCATGCCTGCTCGGCCCCGTACTCCTGCGCGATGCTGATTGCATTCGATGCACGGCATAGGAGCTGGATTGGAATGGCGGGTCCGCGGTACCCTGCGAGGCCCAGCTGCTCGATCAGCAGCGCATCCGAAGCGCCCCCGTCCGAGACAACGCTTCCGTCGAACGGTACCGATCGGTCGCCGAACCCATCCTGCTTCTTGGCTTCTGAGACGACGATCCCGAGGCCGCATCCAAGGCGGCAGATCGCGACAGCATCGGGGATCGAGCGACTGCCGTCGACGAGCAGGCATTGCCGCTCGAGGATCACGTCCAGGAGCCGGACGCCGGCCCATTCCGGAGCTTGCTCGACGAGTTTCAGGACCGTTGCCGGCATACCATTGGCGTTCTCCCATGCAGCCAGCGACAGGCGTGAGGAGCCTTCCGGGCAATCTCGGTCGCTCGGCGATAGCAGTAGATGCGTCGCGTCGTTGATGCGCGGCATGATCGAAACTTGGCGGATCATGGTCATTCTGCGTGCTCTCCTCATGTGTACTTGATACACGGGGTTAACAATCCTTCGTACGTCTTCGCTTCCGCCAGCCGATCTTGCTGCGATCGGCGTGTGTGCGGCGGGTTGCAAAGCAGGCTTTGCAGGACCTCGACATAGCTACCCTATGACGTGCGTCGCGTGCGAGGACGAAAACTAGCGCGATCCGCCGGCCACCGAAGTTCAGTGTTCGAACTCTATTAAATCGTGCGGTCCCCGATCCCCCCAGCATCTAGGACGTGCCCGCTCCTGGCAAGCGCGTCGCAGCCGGGAAGGTGCGGATCTCCGAGGGCGTTTTCTGCGGCAAGCTCGCCGGCCGCCAGCCGTGGTATCCTACTCAGTAGCACAACGGACGATTTTGTTACGTTCTGGCACCCTACAGCCCATCCTGGCCACAGTCCTTGAGTGCCATCAATCTGCTGGTACGGATAGCGAACGGACGGATGTAAGGCCGCGGTTGACCAGCGTTCAACTTTCAATTGAATCCTCATGCGCTCACGCATATATCGGTCGCAACATGGCCGTCCCCTCTGTTGCCGCTGGCATCAAGGGACGGCCTTCTTCATATCTAGGCCGGATGCTTCCGCCTTATACCAAGCCCCACCTCAGTTTCACCGACCAGCTCGCCCTTCTGATAGCGCGCGGCCTAGTGGTGACAGATCAGGCCAAGGCGGTCCTCCATCTGGAGCGCATCGGCTATGGGCGCCTTACCCCCTATTGGCAGCCATTCCAGCAGCTCGTCCCTGATCCCAATGACGCGACGCGGACCATCCGCACCGAGCAGTTTCAGACCGGCGCCGAGTTCCGTCACTCCGTCGATCTCTACCTGTTCGACAAGCAGCTTCGTCTCCTTTTCCTTGATGCTGTCGAGAGGGTCGAAGTCGCGCTGCGCGTGGATCTCGCGCATGCGCTCGGTAAGCGTGACCCCTTTGCGCATCGTTCGCCCGCGTTCCTCGACGCTCACCGCGCGAACCAGGTGCAGCGGGGTGGCGGCACCCGTCACGCCGATTGGCTCACCAACGCCGATCGTGCGCTCGCCCGGTCCAAGGAGGATTGGGTCAAGGAGTTTCACGCCACCTACAGCCCGCCCGTGCCGATCTGGATGGCGGTCGAGGCATGGGATTTTGGCACATTGTCCTGGCTGCTCGAGATCGCGCATCCCAACGACCGTGCTGCCATCGCGAAGCGCTACAGCCTTCTCCCCAACACGCTGGTGAGTTGGATCAAGACACTGGCGTTCGTGCGCAACACCAGTGCCCACCATTCCCGTCTCTGGAACGCGGGCATCGTCAACCAGCCCCTCGTGCCTAAGCCTTTCGAGGCCCCTAGCCTCGTTCATATCGGGAGCGACCTAGAGCGCCGGACGCGTGTCTATGGCGCTGCGGCCGTGGCAAGCTATTTTGTCCGTCGGATCAATCCCGGCTCATCCTGGCCCGCGCGCATGAAGGCGCATTGGCACGCCTTTCCGGGGATGCCGTTCGCCGGTCCCGTTCAAGGGGGATTTCTACCTGGGTGGGAGGCCGAAGCCATCTGGAACTGATCTGAAGAAAAGCTGACGTGCCTCTGGAACCGCTCTTCACCGAAGAGAAGCAGAGAACGCTGAGCCGCCATCGAGCATGCTGAGCGGGGTGGGCGTGATCCATTCAGCTCCCAGCAGAGGATATGGACCGTAGAACAGGTCACCAAGGGCGCGTCGGTAGTGCGCGTTCCTCCAGCGCCGGCGACGATGCTCCGGGCCGTCATGGAGCATGTGGCAGCGCTGGCACAGAGCCGCCAGCAGGTGGAGCGCGCTGTCGCTGGGATCATGGTTGAGGTGCGCACAGGCCAGTACCACCGGGGTCCAGGCGCCTTGCAACAGGATGTTCTCTGTCGGCCGTCGCACGCGTCGACCTTGGCCGTTGCGCCAGCACTGCCGCTTGCGGTCCCACCATCTCCCGTCCCGGAGATGGAATACTCTCTGCCCATGAGGCCGCCCGCAATGCTCGCAAGCGCCCCCTGCCCGCACGAAGCGCACATGGTGCGAGAGCTGCGGCCAGTCGATCGGGTATAGGAACACATGCTCGGGGCGGATCGGCATCAGGCCTTCCCCTTCGGCGCGTTGGGCTGCGGAGTGGCCGGCATCACGGGGTCAATGCCGCGGCGGTCAGCGCCCGGTAGAGCGTGGCATGGTGGCACTTGAGCAGCTTGGCGGCTTCGCGCACCGAAGTGCCTTCGCTCACCAACCGCTCGCCTAGCGCGATCTGATCGGGGGTAAGCTTGGCTGGGCGGCCGAAGCGGACCCCCCTCGCCTTCGCCGCTACCCGACCGCTGCTGGTGCGCTGGTGGATCAGCTCGCGCTCAAACTCGGCGATGCCGGCGAATACCGTCAGCACCATGCGACCAGCTGGTGAGGTCGTGTCCGCCCAGGGCTCGGCTAGGGAGCGAAGGCCGGCACCGGCCTCCTTCAGCTTCTCGGCGATGTCGAGCAGATCGCGGGTGGAGCGCGCCAGCCGGTCGAGCCGCGTCACCACCACCGTGTCATCGTCGCGGAGCTGCTCGATCATCTTGGCCAGCTCGGGTCGGTCACGCTTCGCACCCGAGGCCTTCTCCTCGAACGTCCGCTTGCATCCGGCCTCCTTCAACGCGGCGCGTTGCAGCCGGAGATCCTGGTCATCGGTGGACACACGGGCATAGCCAATCAGCATGTCGCAAAACTGTATCAGAACGACAGTATTGTGCAACCGACTTTTGCGACATGAGAGTACGAGAGAACACGAGCGCCATAGGCGCTGTCGCGAAACTTAGCACTTCTGCGACAGCGGCTTGGCACGGCGCAGAGCGAATGCAACATTCATTACGATAGGAGAATGAATGTGGCGTTGAACTGGGTAAAAGCGCGTCGAGCTCCCTCCCGCTCGTGGTGTGTTAATCCGAAATCTATTAGCTTGATCGCCTCTGCGTTAACGGCGTCTCAGATTGGAGAAAGCGATTCCGCATCGGTCCAGTACAATCCTCAGTAGGAGCGTCGAGTAATTAACCAGCGGATATCTCCTACTGGCCCCTACCGTAGTACCTGCCCGACTTTCATCCGTGGTGAACGGGTCACTGATAGAGAAATGGAAAGCTGACGCGGCAATCCAGGCCGCGCAGACCAATTGCGCGAGTACGACAATAAACACCGTAAGCCGGTTAAAGAAGATTGCTAAACAATATTCTTTATTATTTATTGATTTATACTAGATATCCAGGCATTAAACTCAGCTTGACGGATCCAACGTGTTGCTATCCACTTAATACCGCCAGTAACCGGCAAACCAGCATGACGCGATAACGGATCCAGAGCGCCGTCTACCCCAGTGCTTGTGAATGCGATGATGTCCCCGGCACGGGGAATTATTCGGAGGTTGGCCAAAGGAAAGTCTGTCTCACCTCCGCCGAACCCGTCGTTCAAGTACGCGATCGCCGTTACGGTCCTCTGGTTAGTTGCACCTGGCAGGGCGTCGGAATGCAATTTGTACTCCTGGCCAGTTGCATACTTCAATATCTGCAAAGGCTCACCATTCTGTAACGGTGTCTGGGTCAGTGCAGCAAAACGGCGGTTCAACGCGGCTACTGGCAACGTCTCCTGGGCCGGACCAATAGTCGCGCTGAAAGATGTCCGGATAGGATGCGCGATTGGGCGATGTGTCACGGGATCCACGACGACGCAGGGTTCTAAAAGAGGATGTCCTACACCTGCGATGTGGAGGCATTCGGCCGGGGTCACGGCACCGCGGAAACGGACTACATATGGAGATTGAGAAAGCACCTCGGCCGGAGGCAGTCGCCGCGGATAGCCGTCGGAACCCAGATTCATCGCATGGATGATCTCGATGTGTTGCCTTGCTACCGGATCCGTCTTCGCCGCGGTCTCCAATAGACCGAGTGCGCTATGCCAGTTGCAGGGACCGCCTGTGCCATTGGCAGTCAACGCTACTTCCAGAAGAGCCGCATCAACATGCCCGATCTCCACCGCCCGGCGCAACGCAATGCGCGCACGCGATAGATCACGCGGTATCAGGTCGCCACGTAGAAGCCATGTGGCCAGCTCAGCCATAGCAGAAGCATCGCCGAGATGCCCGGCCTTCTCAAACGCCGCGATCGCCGGCTCAGGCTGACCGTTCTTAGCAAAGCGAAGAGCCGACGCGAATGTATCGGCATGCATCATGTCGTCACCAGTCAGTGAGGGGCGGGAAGAATCCCGCCCCTCTTCAGTTATCAGAATGTTGCCCGGACGCCGGTGAAGAAGCTCCGCCCAATGACTTCGTAGATGGCGCTATCAGCCCCAGTTGCAGTCGAACCCAGCGGTGGCTTTCGGTTACCGAGATTGTCGATACCGACGAACCACTCCATCCCCTTACGATTTGCCGTATCCGAGCCGAGTTGCACCGAAGCGCGCACATTGTGGTACACTACGTCTGGATAGCGTCGGATATCATTTGCATCGACGTTTTGCGCGGGGTTGCCATTGATTGGGTATAGGTTGGCATAGGCAGTCGTAAGCATCGGTCCAATATAATGTGCGCCATACCCTACGGTGAACTGACCAACGGTTAAATCGGCGTTGAACGTGAACTCATCTTTGGGAGTGCCCAGCTGACCAAGAATACGCGTCTCAAAGCTAGGACGCGTCGGGTCGGTAAAATTGCTGTTTCGAAGCTGGTGGGTGTAGTAACCTCGAACGTTAAGGCGAGCAGCTTCGCCAATTGAATGATTATAGTTCGCCTGTACGTCAATACCGCGGCGCTTAAGCGACGCGAAATTAAGACTTGCCTGGGTCAGTGATCCTTGAAGAATTTGCCCAGGTACCTCACCGTTTGGACCAGCTCCGCTCCCAGTGTAGCGCTGGAAGAGATTGCAGAACTGACTGTTGTCATAGCATAGATCAACAATCTGCTGCGCAGTCGCCGCTGTAATGACGTTTTTAACGTCGATGTCAAAATAGTCGATCGTCAAATCGAAGCCTGGCAGGAACCGGGGGGTAAGCACTGCACCCACCGTCAGCGACTTTGACGTTTCCTGCTCGAGCAATGGATTGCTGCCACTCAGGATCTCAAGCGAGTAGCCGAGATTGGTTAAGCCCTGGAATTCCGCGTTGTTTATCAAACCGCCGAGGGCAGCCTGGCAATTAGTGTTGCGCTGCGGAGTACCCGACCCAATACGACCTGCGTTGCATGGATCCAAGAAGCCAGGTGCAAAGTCCTGATTCGTTGGCGAAGCAGTGTCGGTATAATTGGGCGCACGAACCGCTTTGCCGTAGTTGGCACGGAAACGGATATCGCGGACCGGCGACCACTCACCGCCAAAGTTCCAAGCCCAAACGCTGCCAGTGGAGCCATATGCTTTGTTGTAGTGCGAATACCGTGCGGCACCACTCAGGCTGAGGCTATTGAAGAAGGGCATGTCCTTCAAGATGGGCACGTTCAACTCGCCGAAGCCTTCAGCGACTTCTAGCGTCGGTGGATCAAACGTCTGAAGCGCGTTTAGGAAGGTCAGCCCGTCTTGGACGTCCGGGTCCGCAACGAAGTTTGCATCCTCCCGGCGGTACTCGCCGCCGAGGACTACTGCGATAGCGCCGCCCGGAAGATTGAAGAAACCACCGCTGTCGACGTTCACAAAGCCAGTAGCGTCATACTGTGAAAGACGACCGCGGCTTCCTGAGTTGCTGACGATGTAATTGCGCGCGGCGGTGTTATCCAAGCCGCCGAACGCATTGTAAGGTACGCAAGCGGCGATGTCGCTAGCCAAGCGTGCAGCAGCAACGGCATTGCCGTCCAAGTCTGCAACCCCCCCTCGGGCCGCAGGGTCAAATTTGGAGCGACATTGAATGCCGGCGCCGGGGTTGTTCGGATCTATGCCAGCATCCTGCGCCAGCAGCAGCCGCTGCTGATTGACGTTACCAAGAATCGTGATCTTCTGATTTGCACGGCCGTAGTTGCCGGAAATCTCATAGTTCACATGCGGCGTTAGGTCCCCACGCACACCTGCAACGATGCGGTAAACCTCACGTACCGTGTCCTCGTCACGAATACCCAGGTCAGAGAAGTTTCGAGCGTTGGTAAAGCGATAGCTTCCGTCGGCAATCGCAGCGCGGTCTGCAGCTGAGAGCGCACCGGCACCGCCCGTCAAACTGGTATTACTTCCCGATGCGAGAATAGCGTTCGTGAGCGTCGTACGCGCCGCGCTGTTTAGGAACGGATTATCAAGGCGATAATTAGCTCGATAGTCGCTGAAGGTCTGGTTAAATCCCTGATTGAACGCCGGCCCCGAATTCGAGCCGACTGTATGCGCCCGAGCGTACTTAGCTTCAACGAAGAAATCAGCCGCATCGCTTACCTTAAAGTGTCCTAGCAAGTTTGCGCTGAAGCGTTCGTTCTTCGGCAAAACCGAAAGCAGACGATCCTCACGGTTGTTGTCGCCATTACCGCCAAGGAATGTACCGGTAGGCCCGGTGCTGATCCGGTTGCCGGTTTGCGGCACCAAATTACCGGCTGAATCAAAAAGATAATTACAGTTGTAGTTAGTACGGGCTCCCGTGCCGCCAGGGATACCCGCGCCGCAGGGCGCTGCGGTGTTGCGGGTCTGTACGACTGGTACCAAGCCGAACCGAGCAATCGTTGAGGACCGTATGTTACGCCCAAAGACGACGTCCGGAATTCCGTCGCTGCCATTCGTCAGTCCGGCACCATCGACGTCGTTGGTCACAAAGCCGTTAGATTGACGGAAATACGGGATCTGCGAACCGAATAAACGATCCTGCTTCGAGTACTCCAATGCCGCCGTGAGATTGCCTCGGTCATCGGCAAAGTTCTTACCTGCAATACCGGATATGTAACGGTTGCCGCCCGACCCAAACTGAGGAATGCTGTTGCCCGCGCGTAATTGCAGACCGTCAAAATTGTTCTTTAGAACGAAGTTGACAACGCCAGCGATAGCGTCGGAGCCATAGACGGCCGAATTGCCGCCGGTCACGATGTCGATACGTTCGATTAGGTCGGTTGGGATGGTGTTAGTATCCACCGCCGCTGCCGTATTCTGGATATCCGACGGCACGTGCCGGCGACCATTAACCAGCACCAACGTGCGTTGCACCCCAAGCCCACGAAGATCGAGAAGGTTGAGGCCTGCAACGCCAATTCCCGAGCCAGGATTCTGCTGCGAGAATGTGCTGCGGAGCTGCGGAAGATCGTTTAACGCTTCACCGACGTTTGGATCGGCCCTGCTGTAGATATCTTGAGAACGGATAGAGGCAATTGGAACAGTTGATTCCAGGTTCGGTCGCCGGATGCGCGATCCCGTCACGACGATCTCTTTGCTTCCCCCGCCAGGAGGAGTTTCGTCTACGACTGTAGGATCGCTACCAACTGCCGTGCTGACTTGAGTATCAGTAGCGCTCGCATCTGCAGCGCCGGCCGCGGGAGAGCCCGCGTTCTGCGCCTGCACATATGCTGGAAACAGGCTTAACGAGCTTACCAACGCCGTCGCTGTCAAAAACCGGATCATCACTACATCCCTGTAACGTACGACACCTTATGGTGCTCAGCCGCTAAGCTCGCCTAACCGCACGGGTTTATAAAGCTCGGAAAGTGCTGTCGGTAATTTATTCCGGCCGGTGTCATCTAAATGACACATGTTGACCAAACTCGGCAACATCTCTTAATATCGTGACAATGTTGAGACACTTAGTGATGTTATGTAAGGAAAATCTGGTATTTTGTGTTAATTCGCTCAGACCCTGCCCACCTGCTCATAGCGAGCGTCAGAACGCTATACCAGAATGGCGATCATCCCGCCCCTTTCTAGGCCACTTTGAATGGATCAGGCCTGTTGAAGACGCATTGTGTTCATGTTGGACCATTAGAAGTACGCGACCCCTGATCGTAACCCAGGCTTGGCCAGGCATGGTTCTCACTTGTGTATCTTATGATAGTGTCGGGACGATTGGCCGAGCGTGGCGCCGTATTGATCGTTTTTGCGCGTGGGCTGCTCATTCTATCGCGCTGCAACGCCTCTCTGAATTAGAGAAATGTTCATGGAAAATCCGCGACTCGATGTTAAGTCAGTAGATGTTAATTTGCGAGACTCGTGTTCTAACCACGTCAAAACTGTGTTGATATGCAGTAAATTGGACGATTGCGAGCTGCTTAAAAGCACATTAGACCGATATGGTTTTATTGTTGAACATACCACGGACATATCATATGTTGTAAGCGTCGCTTACTCGTTAACAGTTGATATTATGATCGTCGACGGCCCGTCTCTATATTCAGATACGGCGTCGGTGATTGGGCGCCTGTTATTAGTCAACGATCGGCCCGGTATAATTGTGCGATCGAGTTCAAACGATGACGTAGATCGGATAGTTGCGCTCGATATGGGAGCGGACGATTGTGTCGATGTATCGTGCAGCGCTCGTGAGATCAGTGCGCGAGCAGCCGCCATTACTCGCCGGACCTCAGTAAGACCCGAGGTAAAGCGTAAATTGGGAAGCCTTGAGTTCGCTGGCTGGGAGCTTCAGGCGGACAGGCGACAGCTGCTTACGCCTACTAAGAACATAATACACTTAACAAGTGCCGAATACTCAATTCTAAGGTGCCTTTTAAGCAATCCTGGGTTCGTTCGAAGCCGGTCAGACTTACGTTATTTTCCTAATAAGAGTAATGATGATGACGGTCGTCCGCGAATGATGGACGTATTGGTAAGTCGTCTTCGTAAAAAGATGATGAGTTATGGTGATGAAAACGTCATTGAGACTGTTCGGGGACTTGGATACAGGTTGATTACGCGATAGCGGCGCATCGCTTCATTTATATAGGCGGTGCTGGAAGAGGGGGTAAGCAAACTGCTTCGCTATTGATCATCTCCAAAATTCACCACGCAACCGGCGAAGCATTGCCAGGCGTCAGTATTGACTCCGGTTGAGTGGGAAATAATATCTTAGACTCTGGGGCCGCCAGCCGATCCGGTCGAACTCGCGAGACATGCCTGCATCATCCAGCACGGCCTGTCTGGTTGCGAGAGCTGGCGCTTCACGCACGGTCAGACTGGTGCTGCCGTTGCCGTTTCCGCAAAGCTCTCGATCAACTCAGCGCCAGGCGTGCTGGCAGCGGCAGTTGCGGGCATGGGTATCGCGCTCGCGACTCACATCATGGCCGGCGAGCAACTGGGAACCGGGCAGCTCCCCCAGTTGCTCGAAGCCTGGCAGCTCGCGCTAGCCGAGGTCCATGCCATCTTTCCGGCTGGTCCACAGCTTTTAGCAAAGGTCATGGCGATCGTAGATCACCTCGGCGAGGCACTAAGCAAACCATAGCGTCTTGGCGAGGTGCCGCCTGAGAAAGGAGCGTACCACATTTCTGGCAGATGCTGCCTTTCTCGAAATAGCATCCTTTATGGCAACGCCGGCCGCGCTCGGCTACGTCAGCTATCCGCCTCCGCTTGCCCGAAAGCGGACGGACGGCTCACCACCAAGATGCGACATTCCGCTGTCGCAAAAGCGGCGACATTCGCAACGTCAGAAACTTAGCACATTTGCAACGCGACCGTTTCGTTACCACTTCCCGATTCTCCGTCTCCACCGCCCATTTTGGGCAAGTAAATTCGGGAACTGGTTTCGCAAAGCGACTTTGGAGCCATTGGAATAGATAATCGCCGCCTCGTCGTTCTGGCTCGGATTTCGTTTTACACCGGACCGCCGTTTCTCACTCGATCGGTTTGAATTCGATCTCAACACGCCGCGCTGCGGGTGATGCAATAATTTCTGGAACAGCAGTTGTAACGGGTGGTCGATCGGAGCCTACCTCCATGGTGAGGATACGATTTTCTGGAATGCCTCGCTCGACTAATGCCGCTTTCACAGACTTGTTGCGGCTCTCACCGGAGATGATCTTGGGGGTCAGCTCGTCGTGATAGCCGCGGCCTTGAAGATAGAGATCGTAGCCTTTTCGGCTGTGATATGCTTTCGCAACTAGGTTCAATACCGAGGCTGACTCCGGTGTGATTGATGCCTTGTCCCAATCAAAGAACACGATGAACTTACCGGGCGCGGGTTGCTCAGCCGGCCTGATAGGTGGCGGTGGCTTCGGCTCCTCACTCCCCGCCACAATCTGAACAATAAAAGGTACGGTGCCTAGGGCAGCGAGCACGACAAGGAACACGATCAACCGGATTGAGACGTGATCCTTACCGAACCACCGAGCGGCGAGATACGCTACAATGATCGCCGCGAGAGCCATGAACGCGAGGGGGCCCGCGCCAGCTTTCTCTATGATCCCAGCCAACGCATTCAGGATGTCAGCCAAATATTTCATGTGACGATCCGCCCATGCAACGCCAACGACTTTAGAGCAGATCGCTTTTAAGGGCGCAAATAGCGATGTTGCGGAGATATCGATGCGGATCCGTGTTTTCGAAGCGCCAAAGGGGGATATATGCCTGCCTTCCTCGATTGGGCTGTCGTAATACCCTTCCGACGTTAGGACCGTCCGCGTCCACTGTCCGTTCGATTCTAGCGTACGTAAACTTCACTTTCGTGCAGTGACCCCTTCATACAAAAAGAGGCTCTGCCGTTAGACCTTGCATTCAAATGTCGGCCGTGGGACGATCTTATCGTCCCCGGTCGTGCCTTGTCATTGCGCGGCGAGTCGGAGCCATAGCGTACTAATCGCAAAGGAACCGGAGGGGCGCCGCCATGCGCAACGTCGCACGGAAGTTTGAAATAGCTGCTTGTTTTGTGTTGAGTGCATGCGGTCCCGCATTGTCGAGCACACAGATAAAGACGTCGTCAGATACCAACATTCTAAGCAAGCGAGACGACGGTGAGGTGTATTATCTGCCAAGGGCAGTCTTAGTCGCTCGGTTGATTGCCAGCCCAGCACGCGGGCTGCGTGTTGTGATTGACCAGCCAGAGATCGTGGCTGACACACAGAAGGTTCTAGTAACTCCTTTGCCAGCTGCACCCGGCTGCGCGGCTGCCTCAAATATAGCTGTATCAGGGCCATTCATGCTCAGTCACCGCATTAGCGGCTTTCATAAAGACACGATTACCATTGAAACTGAGCGGTCACTGCTCAAGTCTATTGGGGCTGATACCGAAGAGCAGACTACGGAGGCGTTGGCCAACCTCGCTAAATCAGTAGCCGCGTTCACTGCGGAGTCGGCGATGGATCCTGAGGAAGAGGAGCTGATAGCGGTCAGATTCGATCCCGCGGATTGTGGCGAAGTTGCTGCGGTGCAGATGGCAATACGCGACGGAATTGACCGGCTTGGTGTACCTCGCCTCCGCATGATGGCCGCTGCTGGTGGTGCAGGCTCGGCCCTAGCCAAACTGTCGCTCACGGCACCGCAGCCCTCCGACTTTACGCTGTCGTTGTCGGGATTCTCTCCATTCCGGCGCAATGGATTGGCGAAGTGTGAAGTGGGCGTTTGCGTGCCAGTGCAGGTCCCGGCATCTCTGGTAGTGAGCATGGCAGGCCGACGCCGCGAAAGCCCGATCCTACATCTACCTAACAAATCTGATCCGGTTGCGATTCCTGTTTCCCGCTCAGGATTTGCCGACGTGAAAACGACCCTGACCATTGATCGCGGTATTCTGACGAAGAGGGAGGTGGTGCGTACATCCGAGGCGGCGGCCATACTCCTCCTGCCCGCGACCTTAGTTAGCGCCTACCTTGATGAGCTTTCCTCGGTCTTCAAAAAGCGGAAGATTGCTGTCGACGACGAAATCGCTTTAAAAAAAGCTCAGGAGGACGCGAAGGAAAAAGCCGAGGCGGCTGAGCTCTTGCCGGAAACTGCTCTCCTTGAGGTTCCGGTTCCGGAGTTGTCGGTGGGAGGGGCTACCAAGCCGATCGTGACACAGGCCGCGCTCCCGCAGGGTCAGGCGCAATCCGAAAAGATTTTGGGACAGCCCGCGCGAGAAACATCTCAGGGTGACGGCCAAGCTGTTCCGAAGGTCAATCCTCCAGGAACGCCGAAGAAGCAGGACCTAGGCAAGGCAGGTATCGGAACCAATGACGCCGTGAGGAAGACGGAGGGGGCCGATGGACACTAAAGCTAGGAAGAATCGCCGCGCGGCTGGGGTGGGCATCGAGAGCGGGTTCACGGCGCTCAGGCGACCTACGGTTCACGCTCAGGAACCGATCGAGGACGATGTTGGAGGTCTTCCTGCCTCGGAAAGGCTGCGGCTCGGTCGCATGGTAGAGACGAATGGGGCGAGTTCCCTCGAGCGAGTGGAGGGCTTCGACGCATATGTCGCTAGGAACCGCGGCTTGTTTCCGGAGTCACCATTGCCACCAACGCCGATCGTTGCGCAGAGCGGATTTGCTTTGGAGAATGTGATTGGGCGCGACGAGCGCGTTTCTGTCGGCGACACAACCCGATTGCCTTGGCGGGCGATTGCCATGCTGACGATTACCTACGAGAACGGACAGCGTGCGCTTGGCACGGCTTGGTTTCTAGGACCCAGCGCACTTGGGACGGCGGGTCACAACGTGCGGCACCCACAAAAGGGTAAGGCGACAGAGATACTTGTATCCCCCGGCTACGACGGGGTGACGGCACCGTTCGGCACGTTCGCCGTAACCCGGACATATTGCGATCCCGCTTGGCTTGCGGGTTCGGACGATGCAGCGCTCGACTTTGGTGTCCTGCTAATGGACGACGCGACAATTGGTGCGCGGCTAGGGTGGTTCGGCCTGGCGAGCTACACCGACGCACAGCTCGTCCCGCTGCTTGTCAACGTGAGCGGTTATCCGATCGACCGATCCCCTCGGACCCAGTACTTCAACGGTGGGAGGGTCGAGCAGGTCAACCCGCAGTTCCTTCTCTACGAGTTCGACACAGAAGGGGGCATGAGTGGATCGCCGATCTTCGCGCTGTTTGGTGACAAGCGCGTAGCCGTAGGCATTCACACTTATGGGAGTGACCGAGTGAATCGAGCTCGACGCATTGATGACGGCTTATTCGATACTCTTATCCGCTTCATTTGACCGACCGGCTTATTCCCTAATTCAATCACAATATGAGAGTCTGCTGTCGCAAAAGGCGAGACATACGAGACGCTCTAAAATCAGCAAATTCGCGACACTGGGCGGTGGTGGCCCTACTTGGACGAAGAGTGCCGCTTTTAGCACGCACTGGTGGTCGTTCATTTTGGCGCCTACCAACAGGATCGTACCATAAGGTCGCGCTCCTGTTTTTAGGATGCAGGCATTGCTGGAAGGATGTCCTTGCTCACGACTTTCGAGAAGCTTCTCGCCTCGCGCTTCCTGGTCCCTGGCGCAGGTGGGCGCTTAGCACTGCTAATTGCGGCGATCGGGTGCGCCGGCATCATGATCGGCGTCGCGTCGTTGGTTTTAGTCGTGAGCTTCATGAATGGCGCCGAGGTCCGACTTGCAGGGCAGATCGCGTCGGCGGACGGCCACCTGTTCGTCAGTGGTCCGAGGCTTCGAATTGCTCGCCCGGGCGAGGTGCAACGGACGCTTGAATCCATTCGCGGGGTGCAGACGGCAACCGCATCGCTAGACGCTTCCGGTCTGATTACCGCTGGCGGAAGGTCGTTTGCGGCTAACCTGCAAGGTGTGCAGCCGTCGCAGATAAGCGTCAGCCCCCTGTTTAACGGCTCAGCACACAGCATTGCAGGCGCTGCTCCCACGAGCTCAGGAACCATGGCCTTGGGGAGCGATCTCGCGGACAGGCTTGGGATTGCTCCTGGCGATCACGCAGCGATAACAATGGTCCGCTTCGATCGTGATGGACTTGCTGTCGACAATCACGATCTCGCCATCTCCGGCGTCGTAAGCACGCAGGTACAGTCGTTCGACAGTCGCCGCGTCATAATGCCGATCGCCGACCTTCGAGCGATCCTGAGAAAGGACGGTGTCGCCAGCAAAATCAATGTACGACTCAGTGATCCTGAAGACCAAAATGCGGTCGTAGCGGCCATCAAGGAACGACTGGGGCCGGGCTATACGGTTGCTACCTGGCAGAGCATGAACGCAACTCTGTTCACGGCGCTGGCGCAGGAACGGCTGGCCATGACGTTGATCATATCGTTGGTAACGCTCATCGCCTTGTCGAACGTGCTGTCATCGATGGTGATGCTGGTTCGCTATAAAGTGCGCGAAATTGCTATTCTTCGGACGATGGGCATGTCGCGATACTCCACGGCGAAGGTGTTCATTGTCGTTGGCGTGACAATCGGCCTCGTCGGCGAGCTGGCTGGTTTGGCACTCGGGTTCGGTCTGAAAGCCGCCAAAGATCCGATCACCGCCGGAATTAGTGCGATGATGGATCACCCGCCTATTGAGCTCAACGTCCTGCTTTCCCTTCCCTTGGTAATCTCTCCCACCGAGATCGCCTGGATCGTAGCGCTGGTTGCGGTCGGCGTTGTGACCAGCACAATTTACCCAGCTCTACGGGCAGCTGCTGTTGATCCAGCTTCTGTCCTCAGACACACCTAGTTCCGTCGCAAAAGGCGGGACATACGAGACATCCGAAACTCAGGAGATGCGCGACGTCCTTGCCGGACGCCCATTTAGAAATTGGGCAGGGTTCCGCATCGCCAAAATCGGTCAGCTAAGGATTCCCGATTTCCCGTGTCATTTACGCCATTTCAGGACAATCGATTTAGGAACATATTTCGAGAAAACGGCCTCCGATATCGGTGGTTTTCTAAGCATTGGGCTGGGGCTTCTCGCTCCACGTTCCTCGCGAGAGCGCGGCGTGATGCGCCAGCTTCACAACTCACTACGCCAATTCGATAATGTTTCGTCCCGCGTGCTTGGCACGATAGAGGGCGGCGTCAACACGGTCAAAAATCGCCAACGACTGTTTAGGCCCACGGAAGATCGAAAGGCCTATGGATGTCGTTACCATGTTGTGCGGTGGATTGCCGGTATGGGGCAGTTGCATGTTAAGAATGCCTATTCGCAAGGCTTCAAAGAACGCAAGGGCGTCGCTCGCGCCTTGTGTCTTGCAAACGAGAAGAAATTCTTCACCACCGATCCGATAAGCCCGTCCATCCTGCGCTAAGGCACAATGGCGAAGCAATGCTCCAATTTGGCGTAAAACCATATCACCTGCCGCATGCCCGTATTGGTCGTTATATGCTTTGAAATTGTCGATATCCAGAATACCTACGGAGCGCATGAGGCCGTCGTCGGCGCCCTCTACAAATTGAGGGTACTCACTGGCATAAGCTCGACGATTTGAAATACCGCATAAAGCGTCTGTTCGGGCATATTCGGTTTCTGTAACGTCGGTGAATATCCACAATCTTGCGGCAAATGCACTTGGATCTTTCAAAGGCACACTGCGGCGTAACAACAGACGTCCGTCCTTTAATGAAATCTCATCCTGAGATGTTTCCGATGTCAGGTTGATCCGTTCTACCTCATGGACGAACGCCGCCGGGTTCAATAGCTGATCTTTAACGTAGCGCAGCAGCAACGTATCGTCCGCGACTTCCAATAAATTGGTCGGAATGCTCCAGTGCCTGGCAAATGCGGGGTTGCAGTAAACGACCTGTCGTTCGGTGTTTGTTAGCAGAACGCCATCAGGAAGCGCGTCCAAGACGCATTTGAACGTTGAGCGGTAGCTCGCCACCGGGCTACTTGGGGGGCTGCGATGCTGATCATCCGCCAAGGAATTTAAGTCCTATCCAACGCAAATAATGAGTATTATTGCATAAATTGCTTAACTTGTGTCGAAGAAACGACGGATACCTGATCCAGCAATCCAGCAATCCAGCAATCCAGCAATCCAGCAATCCAGCAACCGCATCGATTCCGTGAATGTGGATGCCTTCTCGACCGCCAATATTATCGGGAAAGACGACCCATCACACGGCAGGTAAAACTATCGGTTGATGAGCTTCTCGCGGCGATAGAAATAGCGATAGCGATAGCGATAGCGATAGCGATAGCGATAGCGATAGCGATAGCGATCAGCCAAACGGCTAGCGTTGTCCAAGGGCGATAGCCGTTCGCGTCGAGCAGAACGTCTGAAACCGACCCCGTCCATCCAGCGAGGAAAATGACCGGCAACCAAGCGATTACGGTCCAAGCTGCTACTACTGCGCAGTCAAGAACTGGCTCGAGCTCCTTCTATCTTTACCCATAACGTCAGCTTCCCAGCTTAGTTTTTCGTAACCGGCCGGTCCGGTTTCCACCACATTTCAGTCATTCCGCTGCCGCAAAATCGGTGACATGCGCGACGTCGGAAACTCATCCCTATTGCAACGCTACACAAGCCATCATCGGTCTCGAATGTGTAAACGATCTGTCGCGAAACTTAGCGAAGCCAGAAGGGATACGGGGAGGGCTAACCTCCCCGCCTTGCTTATGCTTCCTCGGTGACCTTGGTTACACGAGGTTTGCGAGGAGCCTTGGGGGAATCATCAGTAGGCCTTTTAATCGTCTGACCAGTCCTATTGCGCCCCAGGCCGATCGATTTTGCCATGGTCCGACGCGCTTCTGAATACGTTGGTGCGACCATGGGATAGTCAGCCTTCAGATTATAGCGCGCTCGGTATTCCTCGGCCGTAAGGCCATGGCCCGACAGATGGCGGCGTAACGTCTTGTATGGCTTGCCGTCGATCATCGAAATGATGTGATCGGGCGACGCCAGTGACTTACGCACCGTGACAGCAGGCTCATAAGATTGAGCAGCTTCTTCCGGGGCTGCTGAAGTAGCTGTGCCTGACAGTTGAGCGACAGCGGCATGCATTGACCGCAAAAATGCGGGCACATCCTCCGCATTCGTGCGGGTGTTAGGATTGGCCAACCACGCAGCGGTCAGTTCAGCGGCCAACTCGACCGCGTTGATATCATCGTTCATTATAATCTCTGTATCTTTAGGGGAGCATGCAACTAGGTTCAATCGCTCCGATGTTCAAGATAAACGGATATTTAACGAGGAAGCGATCCGTTTGCTAAAAGCTTACAAAATTGCCGTTTAGTGATCCATCTTGGGACGCACTGCACATAATGGGGCACGAGCTGCCCGGCGTTTGGTGCCGTGATTACAGCATATCACTCAGGGTGAGCGACCCTGCAGAGCCTATTCGCGATAGCGTTGTGTTGTGCCGACAGACAGATGCCTTGCTGGCCCCACCATCAAGCGCGGCTGTAATCCGTTTGAGGATTTCGGTATTGATCATCGGCGGGCAGCCACCTTGGCGTCCGCGACGCTTTGCCGCAGCAAGCCCAGCGATTACGCGCTCGCGCGTCAGCGCGCGCGGTGCGGATGCACCTCGTTATAATGGGCGAACCAGCCAGGAGTTGGTTGATGACACTCTGCGCATTCGGCCCGGGGTTCCCACGGACATAATCGCGCTTGAGGGTGCGAACGAACGCCTCAGCCATGCCATTCCATTGTGGACTACTGACTGGGGTCGTGCGCGGGATTAGGCCAATGCGCCGGGCGAACTCACGTGTGTTGCGAGCGATGTAGCAGCTGCCATGGCGACGGGCTTACGCAGGTAGCAAATTACCGGTGCTTCAATCGATAGTACTGATAGCGATCCGGAAAACTCGTGGATTCCCGAAGGGCGACCGCTGCCGCGTCTTCTTCGTCTGGTCGAGTAGGGCCAACAGTTCAGCGCTAATGCCGTTTTGGAAAAAATCGGCGGGATCAATCTCTATCTTTGGAAGGTTTGTCGCGTCAGTATTGAAACCGAGGCGGGACGCTGAGACAGATTATGCCAAACAGGGAAACAGAAGATCAGCATGCTCGTGTTGCCCGCGAGTTAGGCATTGATCCAAAGGCGATGCGAAATCATCCCTACGACCTTGAACTGAGAAAAAATGGTTCTTTATTGGTTCGCTGGCACGACCAAGCACCCGACGGAGTCATTCGAGAAGGCAAGCTGGGCTCATACACGACACCCATTCGGCCTGCGAATGACTCTTCACCTCAAAAGTTTGTAGAGGAAATTGTTAGACATTCTCAATCAGGTTAGAGAATGCAGAACGGTAACGACCCTCTGACCGCACCATATCTCGACATCGTTCTTTCGAGCGTAGGTCTTTCCGTCCAAAACGGCCTTTGCATCATTTGGGCACTCCAGATCGATACGCTCGACGATTTTACCATCATTACCGATAACATACACGCGATATTCAAGCATCACTGTTTTTCCGAGCCCTTTCTGGGGAGCCAACCTGAAAGATGGTCAAGTTCGCGTAAAGCGATATCGCAACCGCTACGGTTTAAAGAAATGCTCAATTGTTCAGATGTTAGCGGATGTTGCCGTCCAGTCGATTTATCCAAAGAGGTGCGTTAGCATGGTACCATGACGATAATAAGTCATTGGGGACTGCTGGTGGCAGAATTAGGAAGAAACGCGAAGTATGAACATTGATATGAGTAAGCCTGGGTAAGTATGATGAATGTGTTACATTCACTTTTAATATAACGCAATATACTCTATCGAACAATGGAACGAAATAGTCTGCTGTCAGCCACTGCGTTCTTGACAGGCATGTCTTACGTGATGCTCTCTTACGGCCTATAAACTGTATCTAGGCTCTATAGCCAGCTAGACGTATGTTCGCGTTATTGCATCCGGCCGTTGTTAATTGGGCCTATCGCATAGGCAACATGCGCTCAATCAAGTAGATCAGCCTCGTCGCTTACGATTTCCATTAACGTATTGACCATAGACGCGGTCGCAACGGTTCCACGCGCCTCGACGATCGTCATTGCCTTTAACCAGACTTGGCGGGCGGTCATCATATCTTGAGGTTACGACGGGCGAGTTCAGCCAGCAACGCTTCCGCGATCGCCGTCGGAACAGGGCATCGCCGCAAAGGCGACCCGCGGCACTTTTTCGAAGCTTCAGGCTTGGTTCTCATTCGACGTCACGAGCGCTCCCGCAAAGCCCGCTCGCGAGGGAAAGATGCAGAGCGATCCGGCGCAGGCTCAATTCGCAGAGCCCTGAATGAAGACGAAGCGGCGGGCCCAAGGGCAGGCGAGAGTCCGAAGCCGCTTATGTCGCGGTATGTTCGGCCAACTACGACTTCGCACCATTCAGGAACAGCCAGCGGACGTCAGGAAGCGGTCCTCCTCCCGCAATCACCCAAAACGAGATATTCAGGGCGTAATGCTTGCCGTGGGAAAACGGCCACTTGTTTATCATGGCCCGCCGCTTGCCGGCTTAGTCTGCGCGTCGATGATGACGGCGTAGATCTTGGCCGTAAAGCCGCCTTGGCTGCGACCAAGACTGGCAGTTAGGGCGTACCAGCTTTGTTCGACCGCCTTGCGGCTATGACGATGCTTATAAAGACTAAGTGCCATGAAGCCAGCGCAGCTAGGCTACAAACTACCTGTGCGTGTCTTTCCTATGTTAGGTTAATAACGCTATAGCGGACTTGCGATCCCCATCCATATCCGCCGAAAGGTGAGTTCGTTCGGTAAACAGGACAAAGTAGATGCCTCGGCCTGACGAAAATCCACTTGCCCGGATGGTCGAGAAGCTAGGTGAACGCGCTCGCATCCCGGACAAGGCAATTGAAGCAATTCTGCAGATGCCTTATGTGGAAAAACAGTTGCATCCAGGAAGCTTTCTCGTTCGGGAAGGTGCTTTTGCCGACAAGTGCGGCGTACTGGTGTCGGGCTTGATTGTTTACCAGAAAACAAACCGCGATGGCGATCGCCAGATTCTTTCGATTAAGATGCCCGGGGATATGTTAGGGCTGCAAAGCCTTTACCTGGATATGCCAGACTACGATATTCAAGCACTTACCCGATGCAAAACGGTCATCGTACCAAGCGATCTGTTAAAGGCTATCTCAGAGGAGTTTGTGGTTGTGCGTCATGCCATAAGCAATATCATGTTGACCGAAGCCTCCATCCTTCGCGAATTGATATTGAACATAGGCCGACGAGACGCCCGCGCCCGGCTCGCGCATTTCCTCTGCGAGTTTGCCGTTAGAATTGGCGGCACAGATAAGATCAACAATCGATCTTTTGAACTTCCTCTGACACAGGAGCAACTTGGTGATGCTCTTGGGCTTACCGCTGTTCACATAAACAGAACGCTTCAGCTCCTGACCCGAGATAGTTTGATAGCACGAGATGGAAAAAACATTCGTTTCATCGATTGGGATCGTCTACAAGATATAGCTGACTTTAGTACTCGGTACCTGCATTTTGCTAAGTAACGCTAGATGCTTCATCGGCCAGTCAATCGCTTTGGCAAGGCCTCATCAATATCGACAGTTTCCAGTACCTTGCCGTCGGGATCAGTGATTACGAAGCGATGCGCTTCAATGTCTTGCCCTGCCAGGATTGCTGCGGCCCACAGCTGCCGCGCGGCGCCGCGGGCTTATTCTCGGGCAGCGGCCAGATCAAGAAGTTCACTTCCCTCCTCATCTTCGATCCGTTGGGTCGCATCATCGAGGGCGCGCCAACCTCCCTGCCGCCGTGACCTGCATCTACGACCACCACGACGTCAGAGGAACTTTGCGGAGTTGCGCACTGTTCAACAGATATTACTAAGGCAGCTAGGGCAAGCATACCGCACTAAATACCGATCGGTGATATCTGTGGCTAGATAATACGGTGTTAAAATGAAACTTTTATAACTTGCCAGAAAAACCTGACGACCCAATTTGCAAATGATAAGTAAGAATCGCTGCCAGAAAAATTTGGGCCTATAATTTACTAAAAAATGGTACGGCGGTACACACAGTGGTAGTATGGTGGGCATGTAGAACACCCTAGAAATCACACAAGAGTCGGTTTTGCACCGCTTATATGACTTAAATTGACGATTTCCATATATCATCATTCCTTTTGAAATTTGCTAAAAATGGTTTATTGAAAACATCCGAGACGTATTGTGCGAGTCGAACGAAATATCTCTCGGGGGATATTTGCGGTGGAAAGACATCCGGCTTAGCCGAAGGCTGGCGCATCCATAGTAAGAAGTAATGCCTAAACAGTCTGTTCGCGAGGATAGATAAGTATGAGGACAGTGCTTTAGCACCCTTAATCATATCTGATCATATATAGACTTGTAATACGAAAATTGGGTATATGCCGTAAGCGACTATTTAAAAAAGATCCGTAGGATATGGGAATTCGTGTCATGGTTATACAAACGTCATTGATAAAATCCGAAGCCGACAACCTTTCTAGTGAAGCGTGTGCAATATTGATGTCAGCTCAGTTTGATGGTGATAGGTGGATCAGTTGTTCCGGTACTGCCGACGTGGTTCAAGAGCTTGTAGTCGCGAAAGCCGCTGTAAAGTATAGAGCCGGTCTTAGTATAACCGGGCGCGGGATCGTATTTCGGTATCATCTGGCGAAGGGAAATTACATGAAAGTCGCTAATTTATTGTAGTCGCCTCATGTAAAAAAAGGAGGTCAGCATGGAAGAAGAAGCGATTAGATCCGGTAATGATCGATCATCCTACTTTATTGTTGAGCTAGAAAAGCCAGGGTCTGGCCGTTTTGTGTTGTGCGAACGTGTTCAGACGTCTGATGACCCAGACTCAATCGGGGGCTTGCCACGCGAGGCAGTGTCGGATCTCTTCAAGCACGAACCGCTTCGCGCAGTGGCGCTATCAAATTCATCCAATGTACCGCGGTCCCATTTGAGCAGAGCGGTTGGACCACAGCTCTTTACGGTCAATATAAACATCAACGGATCGCTTGGCGACGGTCGGGAATAAGCAACATCCGCGCGTTCAGGCCTTGGCTGGGCGTTGAAGGTCAGCACCGATCACGACCGCTGTCATCCACGCTTGCTGCTGCGCGGGAAGCCGGCATCAGGGCTGGAGTAACGAGGCTCGCCGATGTCACCGGCTTGGGAGGACTTGGTGTACCGACGTTCCAGGCCGTTCGCCCGTGGTCGCGTTCGCTTTCTGTTAGCCAAGGCAAAGGGCTAACCGTCATGGCTGCTGCCGTTTCTGCACTTCTTGAAGCGGTCGAGCTCGACTCTGCGGAGCGCCTTTTTCCTCCGTCAGGCTCGATGATACCGTTGCGAACATTGGGTAGTGATGCACTTACAATGTGGTCGTCGGGTATCCGCAAACCCGGAGCTATAGCTCTCGACCCGGAGCAACCGAGATTATGGGTAGACGGCTATAACTTGGCTAACGGCCGCAATGCGCCGATCCCGTTCGATTTGGTTTGTTTGGATGCGACCAAACAGCCTCTGCCCGACGTTCGCCCCATGTCCGTTGGTTTGGCAACCGGGAACACGATAGAAGAGGCTTTGACTGGCGCCGTTGCGGAGGTCGTCGAGCACGATCTGGTTGCAATGTTCGATGCGCTTCTTCCGGCTCAGCGCCGCGAGATGCAGCTCGACACAGCGAGCGTAATCGATCCTTTAATCCAGACGTTGCTGTCTCGATTTGCCTCGAAAGGTTTTGCCGTACGGGTTTGGAGCATTGGACAAGGGTCAAGCGTCGCGGCGTTTCGCTGTACACTCTGGCGCGAACGCGGTCGCAGCTCCGACATGGCCCCAGTTGCGGGCTCGGGTTGTCATTCCGATCGTCGCGTGGCGCTACTGCGCGCGTTGCTCGAGGCTGCCCAGGCGCAGGCGACTTTGGTTGCGGGCGCTCGCGACGATCTTGTGCAAAGCGATTATCTAGGCGGGGCGGGTCGCCAGATGGCGCTTGTCTTGGACACGCTCTCTTTCGGACCCGGCCAACTCGCATGGGCCGATGTACGCGATCATCCACTGGGGCGTTCACACTTGGATGCACTGCTTGAATACGCCAGCCATTGTTCGGCCTTGCCAGTCATAGCGGCCAGTCACCCCCAACCGCACTCGGCACTCCACATAGTTCACGCTTTCGCCCCGGGTCTCCGTCAGGTCCAACGGCTGGTGATGAACGGCGCTGCCGAGCCGGCTGTCCGCCCCCTCCCTCAACCCGCCGTAAGGCGACGTCGGGCCGCGCTGCTCCCTGTTGTCTTCGCAGGACCTAGTCTTCCGCCTGGTTTCACCGCCCCGGGCATCGACCTACGATCGCCCGCTGTGTGTGGCGACTTGGCAATGCTTCTTGCCGACCTGCCCCCAGCGGTTGGACTGATCGATGGCTGCTTTGAGGTTGCTCCGACTGTTTGGCACAAGGAGATCCTTAACCTACTTGCGCGGGGCGTACCGGTGCTGGGTGGCGCAAGCCTTGGAGCAATCCGCGCGGCAGAGCTTGCAGCCGCAGGAATGCGAGGGATCGGTGCGATATTTGTCGGTTATGCGTCAGGCTCAATCCGCCGAGACGATGCGGTGATGATAGATCATGCGCCTGTCGAATTGGGCTATCACTCCCTCACTGTCGCGCTCGTCGACGCCGAAGCCGCGCTTTGGCAGGTTGCTATGCCCCCTTTGGAACGACGCGCGCTCCAGCGCATCGTCCGCACCGCTTCATATCACGAACGCACCTGGCACCTTTGTCTGCGCCGCCTTGCAGAACAGACAGGTCGATCGCCGACCGTGAGCGCCGCTACCTTTGGCATGGTGCCCTCGCTCAAGCGAAAGGATGCGCTTGGGCTAATCGCAGCAGTTTCAAAGGCAGCTGGCACGGGAAATTTCACGCTGCCACGGCCACCGCTCACCGCCGACTATCTTCGGATGCTTACTACGCTTCCACAAGAGCCGCCGCTAGTCCGCCGTACAAACGCTGTCGGTGTGTCGCGAGCCTGACCGGGACTGTGTCGGCAAACCATTGAAGAATGTCGTTTGTTGTTGGCGTGCGCGCAGGTTGCCACGCTGCTTGGAAGCCGTGCAGGAAAGCTGGACGAACGGCTACTGCAACACGCGCGCCCGCTTTGCCTAGCCGGCTGAGATTTGCGAGCCTTGCAGCCAAATACAGGATGCCCACCTCGCCCGACACGTCGAAATGCTCTTCGGCTTCGACAGCGTGGCCGCCGAGCGAGAGCACGACGGCGTAATCTGCGTGATAATCGGGGGGTGGAAATGGATTTAAGCGGAAAACGCGCTGCATCAACGTCTCGGCCTGCGCGAGTTCACCAAGATAACATAGTCCTGCTGCGCACGGGTTGATCGTGTCCGCGTCATGCGGCAGCGTTGAGACTGCCCGCTCGAAACCCTCCTGCGCTAAACGCCACTCGCCCTCGCGCAACCGGCACCAAGCGCGTCGCACCTGCACCTCGACGTTGTTCGGGTCGATCCTCGCAGCCTCGCCGCTATGCTCGTTGGCGCGTGCGCGAAAAGCAGCGACATCGTGCCCTGCCATCATCTGCCAAAAGTCGGTATGGTACATCCGCGCAAGCAACAGGTGCGCACCGAGATGACGAGGATCGATTTCCACCACCCGATCAAGCAGCACGCATCCGCTCCGCGCGGCCTCGAGCGTCCGCGCACTTTTTACCTTAAGCCGTGCCTCTGTGTAAAGTAGAGCCGCGTCCCGATCATTGCTCGCGCGCTGTGCCATCCGTGACGGTAGATCGCGATTGATTGAGGGCAGCACGGCGCCCACCGCACGTTCGACTACATGGTCAACGGTTGCAGCAGGGTCCGCGTTTTCAAGCCGGAGCTGCTCAGACCAGATAACAACATTCGACTGAAGGTTGCTGAGCTGCAGATTGACACGCAGACTGCTTCCCAACCGGCGAAGCCGCCCTGAAAGCATATAAACGCCAACTGCGCCGGCGCACATTATCTCCACCTGTTCGGCATTGGCGGCATTTAGCGTCACCACGCGCAGGTCGGGCAGATGGATCAATGCGACCCGGATGTCTTCTTCACAGATCACCGCCAGGTCGGCGTCTGGGCCGTCCGGATCGACCAACACTCGAGAGACAATTATGGTTAGTGGCGCAATCTGACTGCTGGGTAACTTTTCGGGTGTCAGCCACGTGACCGCGCCATCCTTGGTCGGTTCCTCGCTCCCCAGTTTGGTTAGGGCTGTAAACACTGCGCGCGTCTCGGACGATGGAACTGCTCCGAACTCGCGTCCAAGTCCTTCTTCCAGTCGTTTAAACCGGCGATGCAGGGAGGCCCGGTCATCAACAAGTCGATCTATTCGCATGCCTAGTCGCGCAATTTCTTCGTTCCACGGGTCAATCTGATCGAGGCCGCGCAGGATCATTTTGAGATCGCCGGGATCGGCACGTTCCAGCGTCTCAGTCGCTGCTTTTAGAACGATCGCTGTGATTGCTTCGTGCAGATGCGTCCGTTCGATAGAAAGCCACTCATCGTACCCAGCAGCAAGATCGTTCAAATCATCGCCGAAACCGCCGCTAACTTGGGCCATCAGGCGCGCTAATTCAGGCATGTTACGGGCCGTGGCTGCGCTCTCGATCTCGTAGAGATCAGTCGTAATCCGAAAAAGATTTATCGTAACACGATCACGATCAACGAAAAGCATCGGGCTACCTGATGCGCACCGGCGAACTTCAGCTATCGCTTGGCGCAAGCTGCCTCGAGCCTGTTCATCCGCGCGGTCGCTCCACAAAAGGTCGGCAAGCCGGTAGCGCGCTGCACTTTGTGATGGCATTACCGACAGATAGGCAAGCAGCGCGCGCGTTTTGCGGCTCCTGGGTGATATGTCCTTTCCAGCTTCGCACAAGCGAACTTCGCCGAATAGTCGGAGCAGCAACGTGGGTGTTCCGGCATCGATCACACCTTGCCTCCAAGTAGGCGGGTACGCGGCCGATCTTCTGGTCAATAGTTCAATTAGACCATCGTGCCCATATTATCATGCCTTACGCACTAACGAGCGACAAGGCGGGAATGGCATTGCCGCTCCCGCCTTATCGCTCAGACTGTATGTTGATAGGCTCAGTGAGGCCCAAGCAGCGCGACCTGGACCGGCGACAGCCGCTTCGCCGGCTGTGTGTTGCTGCTCGACGCTTGCGTTCGTAATACCTGTAGCTGACGCACATAGCCTCCATAATCTGACATATTACCGATCAGCAGATTTACACGGATGCGTTTACCCTCAAAACCCGCGGGCAGTGGAGGTAAATCGCGCAGGCGCCGCATCGTAACTAGTGCAGCGCGCTTTAGTTCGGAGTTTCGACCGTCAATTATCACGTCGGTGGCTTGACCGGTCTCGCTTCTCTTAAATGTGGCGGTGATGAGCCCATCGGTAGAGCCGGCTGGCATTTCGATGTTCGCATCCAGCTTCATACTTACCTGCTTCACCCAGTCGTCGATGGGGGTCTGTGAGACGGCAGGTGCGACTGGAAAAAGTACCGCAACGGCGGCAGCAAGCTTACCAAAAATGGACTTCATTTCCCTGATCCTCAGCTTTTCTCCTGACGTCGATCGTCCGGGTGAAGCGCTTGTGCATTCGCACGCGTGAGCCGAGGCGAGGCTTGCTCGTAAAAAAATCGTGAATAATTCGTGAAACTCAATTTCTGTATCCTAGCCCTGGAAATCGTCGTGTGTGATAGACTCGGGTGTGCGCGGCGCTTCAGGTGGGTGCCATATGCGTCGGCATCGGGATCAACTTGGCCATCTTGCGGGGGTTCTGGGTGTGGCGGCTAGGAAGAGCTCGTCTCTGGTGCCGCTGGGATCTCGCAGCGCAATCGATCCAGTTTCAGGATGCGCTTGAGATACACAAACAGCATCTCCACCTTCTTTCGCTGGCGACGGGAGGCTGCGGGCCAGGTCACCCGCGCCCTCGTGGATGGAGCCAGCGACCTTCCGGGCCGGCATGTTGGCCGTGCCGCGTTGCCCCAGGTTGCAGCTGGTGCAGTCCTGCTGGCGGACGCGATAAAGGATGAAGCCATACTGACCGACATCGCCGCGGGCATGCATAAAATGCGGTTGCGGGGACGCAGGCGGTTGAGCGACGATCTTGTTGATGGCGAGTTCACCTTCGCCTAATCAGCCTACACACGCGAGTTCGGTGAGAATTCACCCTGCCTTTACCAAAGAAGGCTTTGAGAGATTCGAAGCATCATCAACAGGGTAGAATACTGAAAGCCAAACCTCGCGATTAACACGCTTTAAACCCTATCAAGTCGTAGTTTATAAAAGGATTTACTGCATAAGTGTCCATGTCGAAAGACAGACGCTTTCTTAACTAGGGAGGTTCACATGCGCTACTGGCCTATCGGTAAGCCCGTCCGGGGTTGATATATTTAACGATATGGTGTACTATCATTCTTCTCGATAACGTGTTTTGCAGGGCATCATGCAATGCGTTAATGGAGGAATGGTAAGCCTCATAAAAGCTGAACTTAAAAATACCCGGCTTTCTAAGCCGGGTATTTTTTCGCGCTTAAGACCTTGTCGTATTGTTCACAGTCGTCAGAACGGGTTGTCGCCTCGAAGATGATCGGCGACACCCTTTCGAAGCCCAACACTTGCTTCTCCTTTGACGTCACGAGCGCTCCTGCAAAGCCGGCTCGCAAGGGCAGGAGGCAGAGCGGTCCGACGCAGGCTCAATCCGCAGAGTCCCTAAAACGATGAAGCGGCAGGCGCAGAGGTAGGCGAGAGCCTGAGACCGCTAATGCCGCGGTATGTTCAGCCAACTACGATGCCGCACCATTCAGGAGTGGCGAGCGGGCGTCAGGAAGCGGCACTTCCGCAGTCGCCCAATTGCGGCCATTCCGCTTACGCCAAAACACAGAAGTGCAGTCGGCAGTAGTGATGGTAGCTCAAATAACTATAGGTAAGAAAAACCGACCGATGCTGATCAAAGGCGGACTCACTCACATCTGCAGCAGATTATGACGGTTCTCATCTATCGATCCTGAATAGAAGGTCGACGGCAGGGCTGAAGCAGTGCAGCACGGTAAGAACCACCACGCACGCCATAAAAGAGTTAGTAGTAAATGTTCCAGCCGAGGGGTAGACCAGCCTCCTCAAGATCCCGCAGACCAGCCATATTGGTGCGGCGAATGATGAATCGATTAATAGCGCCCACCCTAGACTGGCCAGAATATGCGTTTCAGCACAACCGATTGAGGAATCGCACGTACTCAACAGGTTCCCCATCAGTACAATACTGCCAATGCCAGACGCAAGAAGCCCGACCGTAAGACAGCCAAACGGCCAAGCTTTTAGTAGGTGGGGAAAAAGCGGCTCTTCGCTCATGCTGCAACCTTAGGTGTAGCGGCTTGCAATGATGATCGCCCGGAACTCAGGTATATGGTCCGGACACGAAAAACTGCGCACTGTCGATGTCCATTGGGCCAAAATCTCTCCCAGCACTCGAGCGGATGGGCAACGACCAAGCCGTTAGCATTTCAGGTATTGCACCAATCCCACTGCCTCAAAAAGCGTTCGATTCATCGCGCTGAAGTCAAAGCCTGACTGTCCGTTCATGTTAATGAAATATTAAAATTACAACACTGGCGGCGCCGAAGGGCGGCATTTTAACCAGCAAACAAGGGGACCGAAAATGCGTTATTGGATCTTCGACAAGCCAAACAAGTAATTGGCTCGCCCGGCTTGCAAAAGCCGGGCGTTTTATATGTTAAACCGCAGCAGGTGTGAATACGTTACTGATGCGAATTTGCGTGGCTGGCAGTACCTCCGTCTTCAGGCATCGTAGCCCTTCCTGGTCAGGTCGGGCGGTTTGATTATTAAGTCTCCTGCTACAGTTGTTGCCTGCGCGTAGGTTTTGGAAGCCCCGCACTGGCCCTCCAGACGCTTTAACGTCGTAAGCAATGGTCAGCATCGAGACACTTCCGCCCTACAAATCAACTAGTGCCCTTTACGAGAGGTGAGGCGCCCGTGCTCGCCGCGACAGGCGCTGTAAAATCGAACGCTGCACTGAAAGTTGATTGGGGTCTGTGGTTAAGCTGATCCCGATGCCGACGCAGATGGCACCCGCCTGAGGCGTCACGCGCGCCCGGCTGTTTTAAAACACGGGCTTGCCCGCTGCCGACCCTGCCTTTTTAACAGAATCGGGCGGGCGTAGCCCAAGCGGAACAGACCCTCAAAATGCTTTGACTTCACCTGCAGGTCAGCTCGCAAAGGGCTGACCGCCGGCCAATCTGCCCCGGTTACCTTGATGCCCTTCTAACGTCGTTGTTTTTTCACGCGAAAAGCTTAACGTTATTATTAACGTATATATCAACCGGGGGGGGGATATGAAAAAGTTTCGTAAGAAGCAGCTGCATGCAAAACAGAGACCGTGGCGCGCATGGTGCGCCTTCCTATTAGCGTCTTTAGCTGCCGCGGCTGGATTTTTCGCCATGACCCCCGGTCCTACGAGGGAAGCGATCGCGGCCGTCCTCGCGGACCCCTTGGAGTTGCTTGCGCTACGCTCTCCTGGCCAAAGAAGCTCCAGCACTTTAGTCCAAACGAAGGCCGCGAGGGGCGTTCCTCGCATCCCGGCTAATCGGATACCGACAGAACGTGTGCTTTCCAACGTCCGGTGGAGACCATTTATCGATTTGCCAACTAACTTTCCAAGCCTCGACGTGACTGTAACGTTACCGACTGAGTCTTTCTTCAACCCGTCGGTGCCAGCAAACGGGTTAAACTTCGGCCCGCCGTTATTGATCACGCCTATATTCGGCCCGTTCCTTGGCGGCGGAAGCGGTGGTTCCGGTGTTGTACCCGTATCCAGCGTGCCAGAGCCGTCGGAATGGCTCATGATGCTGGTTGGTTTTTTTAGTATCGGTTCAGCTTTACGTGCTGCACGGCGCAAAGGGCGACCGGAAGCTCAAGTTCGGTGACGGTGGTGGCAATTTCCAAGTTCACACTTTTGTCGAGGCCCACGCCATTGAGTCGCCTCGCTCTGTGCTTCACTTACATATTGCCGATTGTTGGGGGGTGCTCCGAGCCTAAGGTCCAAGAACCCATTCGGTCGTTTGACGCCGTAACGGAACCGAGTTCGCGTATACGTTACCCTCCAACGGGCTACCCCGAGTTGTTGTTACCGAATGGCGAGAAGCGCGTCGTCCGCAGCGTGCTAAATATCAAAAAGCCGATGATGTTCGGTGACTATGTTTGGGACGAAGTTGGAACTCCAGCCGGATTGACTTGGGTGCGCATCGACCTCGGGCATCAGACTCTATCCGTATTTAGAGCCGGTCATGAGATCGGTACGACGGTCATCCTTTATGGGACTGACGGCAAGCCAACACCAACCGGCATCTTCCCGGTCCTCTTCAAGGCACGAACTCACCGGTCGACGCTTTATGACGCTCAAATGCCCTTTATGTTGCGGCTCACCGAAGATGGCGTCGCCATCCATGCCAGCAACGTCCGCGAAGGCTCTGCGACACACGGTTGCATCGGCGTTCCGCTCGCTTTCGCCAAACTTCTCTACGGGCAAATGCGCCGAGGGGATCAGGTGGTAATCGTTTAACTTGACCTCAAGACAGCTGTTATAGGCTAAAACCCCAAGTCCCCGCAGCCGAAGTGAAGCTCGAGAAGCGATCTTACTTAACGCATTGCTAACCGAACATAGCAACCCTCCCGATAGAATGCCGTGCCAACGTCCGTTACTTAACGGAGCATTCGACATTATGCCGGGCAAAGTGTTACTATCAAAGAAAGCGGTTGCTGTACTATTTCTATCCTCGCCGTTTCTGATCGGCGCAACCAGCTTGGCTTCGATCTTCGACGTCCGTATTCTTACGGTGCACAATCGGGAGAGAGCGGCGCTGGGCATCGCGCCTTTGCGCTGGAATGCCGGGTTGGCGCAGTCGGCGCAGCGTTGGGCCGATCATCTCGCCGCAACGGGAGCATTCGAGCACGCGCCGGAATTGCCGTCCGATCCACAGGGAGAAAACCTCTGGGCGGGAACGAAAGGTTATTATCCTCTCGAGGCTCGTGTAGAGGCTTGGGTGAGAGAAAAGCGGCATTATAAGCCTGGGTTGTTTCCTGATAATAGCGTCACCGGCAGGATCGGGGACGTAGGCCACTACACACAGTTGATGTGGCGTGACACGCACGAGGTCGGATGCGCCGAGGCTACCGGAGTGCGCGAAGACGTTCTCGTCTGTCGATACAACAGCGCTGGAAACTACTTTGGCGAGAAGCCGTTCTGAGGGCAAGCATAGAGGCGTCTCGGTTCATTTGAGCAGCGGAGCGAGAATATTAATTGAAGCGGCCTGAACTACCTTTGGCGCGTCACCTCTTTACAGATCGTACGCGTGAACTGTTTTCGGCAAAAGGTCTATTATTTGCAACAGCAGAACGCTTACTTGCAGTCATTCGAGGCTTATATATGAAGAGCAAATGCGACGTCGCCTCCTAAACCTCATCGTCATGATCGGCATGCGATACAGCGACATTGCTCGATGGTATGGCCATGCTGCCTTGACCCGAACTTGCGCCGAGCGAAAAGGGCGACAACACCGATTGAGGTCATCGGGATGGTAAAATGACGACGGCACCTTTGAAATCGAACTCGTCACGGACGGTGTTCCGGGCGTAGTTTTGCCAGACGCCCGAATGATCAAAGGGCGATTGTCACCCGCCGCGCTGAAGTGCTTTCGAACGTTGGAACAAAACTCTTCGCCGGTTGGCGCCATAATGCGCTTTAAGCAGGCGGTAAGTCGTCGCTCTCAGAAGGTAGGCAGAACACCCGGCGACTTATTTGTAACAACTTGCGACTTTCAAGCCCGTAGGTCTAGATAAAACACTCTCCTGTACCTCGTAGTCATATAGCTCAACGTTTGCCGTTTGCCGTTTGCCGTTTGCCGTTTGCTATTTTTCATTTGTCACGTGCCCGTCTACGCCTCCCCCACGTCGACCACGACGATTATTGCGCCCTCTGTCCGTCGCGTGTTTACCAATCATAGCGGTCCAGCGGGCAGATGTGTCGAAGCCTCACTTCAATCACGGGGGTTCGACAAACAGGGGTTTTCGACACATATCATTCCGACAGCCGGCAGCAATTCGCGTGTCGCAAAAATCAGCACTTCCGCGACAAGGCTATGTCCGCTTTCGCTCAACTCCCGTCTGAAAGCTGCCTGTCCGTTCCCCACCAATTATTGCCGTTCAGCGGTCAGATGTGTGGAAAACCCGGTCGTAAATACGACTGTCCGAAAAAGGGTGATTTCGGACGGCAGCCGCTCGATCGTCGGAAAATACCGTCGCCAGCGCCGATTGGCGACTATCGTGTGTTTTGCGACGGGGTGTGGCGGGCAGTCGGCGCCCAGTAGCAGCTTGGTTGTTGCCGCCCATTAGCGGACGTTGGGGATGGCGATCCGGGCTCCCGAAACCGGCACGATCTTTCCCGTTTCTACGTCTCCAACAGGCCATTTCGGGAAAGAGCAATCGGGAACGGATTTTGGGAAACGGAGTGCCTTGGACGGCTTTCGCCGTGATCGCCCCGGCGACTGTCCCGCTATGAGTTCCTTTTTGGGAAGAAGCTCAAGCGTTAAAGCGTCACCATTAAGATCATGTCCGCCATGCTGTTGGTGTCGGTTGAAGCCGGCGCAGGTCCTGACATCGCAAGCACGGCCAAGTAAGAGTGAAGTAATGACAGACGCCGTAAACGTTATTGCCGTGGACCATACAGGCTTCGCCGTATCGTCTTTAGACGAAGCCGTTCGCTTCTGGACGGAAGCGCTCGGTTTCACACTTGAGCGGCAATCGGAAATGGGGGGCGATTTCCTGCATCAGGTGACCGGTGTCGATAATCCTAATGTCAAAACGGCGATCGTCAGGGCACCGGACGGCTATGTCGTCGAACTGTTGCAATATTCAAAAGGGCGCCAGAACGGTGCGGTGCCCAACAGCGCGGGGGCGATCGGTGCGGCCCACCTGGCTCTGGCCGTAAACGATATCCATGTCGCTATTGCCCGCGTCGAGGCAGCAGGATGGAAGGCGAAGGGTAGTCCGTTGCCGATCGCGGGTGGGCCAAGGAAGGGAACGTTGGTTGCCTACGTTTCAGGCCCCGATCATATCACGATAGAGCTTATGCAGCCGCCAGCCCGTTAATGGGCCGGCGGACGTTTTCCCGCTTCACCCTCCTTTTCGGGAAAGGCTGCAGCTGCCCAATGTCGGCTATCGCCCCCCGCCTTCCCGAAAGCGGACGGGTCGGTTTCCTTCCGAACCCGGACATTCCTAATTACTGCGCGTCGAGACACGGACGACAACGAGCGCGTCAGAACACCGACAGAAAGCGTGAGCGTTTACACATCGGTCGGGGCGGGCGGCCTTCTCATTCAACGGTTCGTTTGTGGGAAGGCGGGTAAGGGCACCGTCCAGCCCGGGCGAACGGGTCCTACCATGATCTTTACTGATGCACAGGCGGATCCATTCGCGACTTGTCACAACGGTCGTGAGCGAGCGGCAAACCAGCCGGTAAAAGCTGAGATTGCGACAGCCGGCACAGCGAGGACGCAGGAAATTGCCAGGCCGATTACCCAGAGCGAGATAGTCCCGGCGGTGAGCCATATCACAGGAAGCTGGGCAAACGTCAGGATGAATCCTGCCATCCACCCCCTCGTCTTGAACGCTGCCCCTGTTAGCGCAGCTAGGCCCAACGAGGCGGGGTACCAGAGACGCCAGTAGGCGTCGGCATCCCAGGGTTCCGCCGCGCCTGTCACCCAGCAGACGAAAAGCCAGTACAGGACACCGGATACCAGCAAGACGGGGATCTTCATCAGTCCGGTGCTTATCGGCCTATTGTCACATGCAAAATCCCTGAATCCTATTCTCGCCAACCAGGTGCCGGGGTCAAAGCAGATTAACGCGGCTCACCAACCAAACTTTGGATATGGGCGCTGTTGCCTGCAATAGCGCCCGTGCCTCGCTGCATCCGCTTCGCACGGTACAGAGCCTCGTCTGCCTCTTTGAGCAACGAAGCCCGATCGACATAGCTGGCACCATAGGCACAGGCTCCGATCGTCGCGGACACCATTATAACGTTACGGTCGTCAGGTACGTCGTAGCGTAAATCCGCCAGCAATCGCGCGATGTCTTGGACGAGCTCTTCCTGCGTACGCCGTCCGCGCAGGATCAGCACGAACTCGTCCCCGCCAAGTCGGGCGATGAAGTGATCGCCCAGATACTGTACTGCTTGCAGCTTGGCGGCCATCACCTGCAAAACCTTGTCCCCGGTCGCATGGCCAAGCCGGTCGTTGACCTCCTTGAACCGATCCAGATCGATGATTGCGATAGCAAGCGGTGCACCTTCCCGGGCGCGATCGAGCGCAACTTCCAATTCTTCGTTAAAGGCGCGTCGGCTTGGTATGCCGGTCAGTTCGTCGGTTCGAGCTACCGCAACCAGGCGGCGCTCGAATTGGTACCGATCCGTGATGTCCTGGATCACTCCCATGACGGCGACACGCTTACCGGCGCGCTCATCGATCTCACCCAATGTGCGCACGCGACGGGGCCGCCCCTGAGCATCGGTGAAGTTCAGCTCCAGATCCCATGCAGTCCCTTGCCGCACACAGCGGTCTAGCGCTGCTTCCAGCTTGGCACGGTCGTCATCAGGGTAGAACTGCATTGCTAGGGCAAGCTGCGCTTGCGAGCCCGGTTCCAAGCCGTGGATCGCGTAAGTCTGATCCGACCAGTGTACTCGTTCGCCGTCAAGCTCGAGGCGCCACGACCCGATCCTTGCCATACGTTCGGCGTGCTGGAGCAGTCTGTGCGTGCGAGCCATGTCACCGAGGACCTCCTGGCGATCAAGCGCTAGCTGTAGGTTCTCTTTGCTGGTCCGGCGCGCCTCAAGCAGCGCTTCGACGACTCGCGCCATACCGGCGAGTATCTCCAGCTTTTCGCGGGTCGGATCCTGCGGTTTGTCGTCAGCCACGCACAAGGTACCGATCGGAAGCGCGGCACCTCCTCCTGGTGGTGTCACTCGCAACGGCACGCCTGCATAGAAACGCACAAAGGGTGTTACCACCACCATAGGATTGGTTGCAAAGCGCGGGTCTTCGCGCGTGTCCGCGATGACGAGCAGATCGTCGGCTGCGATAGTATGGGTGCAAAAAGACACATCTCGTGGTGTCTCGCTAGCCTCAAGGCCGCACGCTGCCTTGAACCACTGCCGGTCCGCGTCAACTAACGAAACGAATGCGAACTTGCAGCCAAAGAGATGCCGCGCCCCTGCAGCGATGGCATCGAACTCGGCTTCAGGGGGAGTGTCGAGCATATCGAGAGCACGAAGCGCGTCCAGCCGCGCTACCTCGTCGACTATGCCGGTTATGTTTACCATGGGGGACGGTAGCATAAGTGAGGTTGGCATCGGGTTAACGGCATGTGCAAAGTCGGTACATCGCCGCGACTCGCTAATGGCATGGCGGCGACTGAGAGACGCTGGAGCGCTCCCGCTTGATAGGAGCATAAACGTGTCCAACGCGAGCGATCTTAGCACTCTTGTTCGTAACGAAGCGCGCGCGCGAGAACAGGCCGAAGCCAGTAGCGACGTTTCAGCTCGCATCGCTCATTTGGAACGTGCTGCCGGGTACGCCAAAATGATCAAGGCTTTGAAGCAATGATGGATGGCGAAACAACCGCTCAGCACCTCGAGCGTCTAATAACGATTATCTGTGAAGCTTTGGCGGTCGCGGATGCTGGTGATCAACCGTTGGTAGGCGCGCATCTTCATAGCTGCCTTCGAACGGCAATCGCGTTGCGTGCTATTCCCGATAGTTTGTCACGGCCCTTTAATAGCAATGAGCCCTATATCTTGAAGGCAGCAGCAAACAAGATCGCTTACCAGCAAAACTTAATATCCACGACTTCTAATCCCGCAACCGAACGATGATCGAGACGGATAGGGCGTTCTCGGAATCAATCCCGGTCGAGACGATCAGGAGCGCGACGTCAGAATATTTTCAACAGCCCCGGCCGTTTGTCAAACATATACAGACGGTGCTGTTGAGGCAGTTCGTGTACACATCAGCGTTAATTGGCACTCGCTGACCGCGGTAATCGTCAGAACGAAACCTGGACGCGCCCTATGATTCTGTCGCCGGCGTTGCGCCGATCGGCAAACCTGTCTGCGGTGGCGTTAGCGGTTCGGGAAATGTCGGTTCCGACATAATCGACGCCGATCGTCAGGCGGTCGCGGCGGTGTTCTAGGCCGAGCCGCCAGTTGGTGTAACTGCCGCCTGGACGAAGACGCTCCGCCCTTACGGGGTCGCTGACGCTGCCGGACGAATGGCCCAGTTCGGTGAGTATTGTGAACGGCGTACCAGGAATACCGGCATTGGCGTTCGCATAGACATGCACGTTGCTGCCGCCGATCGCGCGCTGCGAAGGCGCGCCGATCACGCCGACCGTGGCGTAGAGCGGACCATAGGCATAGCTTGCCGAGACGCCGGCCTCGACATAGTCCATGCGCCCTCGCGCGCCCACGAATGCGTGGCCCGTGGCGTCGGTGCGGATACGCACCGCACCCAGATCCCAGCCGGTTCCCACTGATAGGTCGACGACCGCATCGGCACCGCCGTGTCGCACGCTGTTCCGAAGCGTCACCGCGCGCGCCGATGCATCTAGCCGGCCGCGCGAGCCGCGAATATCGCCTGCCAGCGCGGCACGTCCCTCACTCCAACTCAGCCCGCGCCGTTCCTCTTCGCTCATCACCTCCAAGGTTACCGACCCGGCATCTTGTGCAAACGCGGGCGTGATCAGGCCGCAACTTGCGGCACCGAGCAGGCCCGCCAATCGAACGCGCCGGATCATCCTGCGCGCTGCGGACCGTGGATTTGGTCGAGCTCGACGCGCAGCATCTGCTCGTCTTCCTGCGCCAGCTTTACCAGATGCTGCTGCATGTCCGCTGACTTCGTCGCGACCTCCTTCTTGATCGCGCCATGGCTCGTAACGCACCAGCCGGGCCGGGTGCCCGAAATCACCGGTTCGCTGTCGATGCTGCGCACCAGCCTGGTACCCGATGCCGCGACCGCGTGTCGCGCCACCGACATGCTCGCCGCCCAGTCGCAGCGTAGCGACGACGGTCTTCCGCCAGGTGCAACCGCGCCCACCTGCTTATGGGTGATGACCACGTCGCCGCGATATTTGACGGCGACCGGACCGCTGCGGTGATCCACCTGGTTCTGATGATCGACAGTCAGGCCGAGGGCCGCACCGGTAGCAGCAAGCACCAAGCTGGCGGTTAGAAAATAGGCCATTTTCGCTCTCCTTTTGCCATCCCGATCTATTCTGATCGGTGAAGCCAATCCTTACGGACGATGATCCTACAACGATGGTTCAGCGTGTCGGTTCAGCTGAATCGCGGCTGCAAGGCGCGTGCGTGCAGGCGGTCCTTTACGTCGAGACGCAACCGCTTCAGCCGAAATAGCCGCAAGGTATCGGGCATGCGTCGCTTCATCTCGACGCGGATCTGCTCATCCAGCCGGGCATGCAACTGGGTCAACTTGTGAGAAAATATAGGCAAAGCCGCTCTCCAACCAACGATTGAACGATCGGATCAGTCGCGATGAAAGCAGGCAAACAGGCCAGGCCTAGACATCGAGATAACCCGATGCGGTCCGACATCACGTTCGTCTTGAGACGACCGCCAGAGGGGCCCGGCCCGCTCCCTCAAGCTAGGGTTTAGCCGGTCAAGGTCAATAGGAGAGCGAATGGATTTGCACGAGTTGACATTAGGACACGGGTCCCCGATGTTACTGACATGTACGCTCCTGCGACACATAAGCGTTTCCGCGACCACGCCGGCCAACTCGCCGCACGCGCTTAGCCCGAGCTCGCGGCCACTGCCGTTCGAGTTCGGGCTTTATTCGATCTGACCTTTGGGATGCGTTCTGCGCGCCCATGATCTCGAATAAGTGGAAACCGTGTAGTGGAAAACCAAGTCTCGAAATCCGATGATTTGTGTCAGGATGACCGTCAGCATCAAGCTGCCAATCCAGCACCTCAGCCTTTCTTGCGGATGCGACCACAAAGCTTTTTCTCGAACAAATTCGATCTGGAAATCGTAGAAGGCTATTCTAAGGCCGATGCCGAAGCCCGGCAGAATGAAGGTAAGGACTGGCTGAGCCGACTTATGGAGCTCAACCTGTTACTTTTGATCGTTTTGGTTGGCGTACCGGTCCTGGTATATTGCGTCTTATCCTCCGCACTTTAGGACAGGACAAGATGCCGCTTTTGCGTCGCAACCGAGATTGTGGGTAAAGGCCTCTGGATCGTCCCACTGAAGCCTCGGGTAAATGACAATATGTCAGGCGCCCGAGGACCGTTTAGATACGATAGCGCTGAATGCAACCGAGTTCCTTTGTGACATTGCAACGCGTAAGCCGATCGGCCGTTGTGGAAAAATGGCAACGAATACCTTATCCCAACGGACCGCGTTAAATCTGCCGCATCTCGCGGTGCTGCTGACAGCAGCGCTTCAAATTCTGACGCCTCTTTTACCGCAGATTGGGATCGGTGAGCCTATCGGATCCCGGTCTCTGGCGGTCCGAACCTTGATAACCCCAGCAGGCTGGGCATTCTCGATCTGGGGCGCGCTCTACCTCGGAGCCACGGTGTTTGCCGTTTTTCAGGCCCTGCCGGCACAGCGCCAAGATGCGTTGCTTCATCACCTGCGCTGGCCGGCAGCTGGCGCATTTTTGGGAAATGCACTCTGGGCTGCTTACACGCAGTTTTACGGGTTAAGCTTCGTATCGGTTCTGATCATTACCTTCACGCTGACGTGCCTGATCGTTGCCTATCATGCCCTGTCGAATGCGACGGTGTCGAGAAGTGCGTGGTGGTGTGCGTACCTTCCGTTGAGCGCGCTCGCCGCATGGTTGACCGTCGCTACCACCGTCAACATCGCGGCTAGCCTGAGGTATCACGGCGTGGAGGGGGGGGCAGCCGCTCCGGGGATCGGTGCAGCGGTGATCGTGATTGCTGGACTCATCGCGGCCATCGTGCTGGTCCGAGGACGTGGCAATCTACCGTACGCAGCTGTTTTCCTTTGGGCGCTTGCTGCTATCTTCGCGGCGGGTGGTCAGGCTTCCGGACCTATTGCGGTAGCGACCAGCGCTGCCGCGATCCTCATTATTTCAGGCTTGATCGCTGGATATCGACGGCGGGGTATGCGCCTGGTTCAATTACAGGTTGAACCTGAATCCGTAGCCGACACCCAGGGTGAATTGGGTCCGCCGTCCCCGTTCGCGGATGAGAGGTGAATCGCCTGCGTTCTGACCTAGTCGATCCAGACCAGTAAAAAGCGTGACGGCGCTTCGCCGGTTCAGGGGACGAATTACGGTACCGCCTACACCGTAGGACAATAGTCCGCCTGACGCAGAATACGGTCTGAGCCCGGACCGTTGCGACTGGAGCGCATCTATGCCGAAATACGTCTCGATATACTCGCGGCTTGCCAGCGTTGCGCGAGGCCCGACGTTGACGATAGTCCGTCCTCGGCGCCCTTGGTAAGCAACTGATCCGTCGGCGACAACGCCGTCATGCCCGCCGAAGCCGCGACGAATTTCGATCCGTCCACGCCATGGCCCAGCCCGTTTCTCGACGAAGCCTCCCACCTCAACAGCTGCGTCTACGTTGCCGAGGCCGCGTAGCGCGTCACTCCCGCCTGCAATGAGGAACGGCGATCCCCCGCGCTCCTCATCCCGCCCAAAGCGGAGCTTGGCGAGCGGTCCTGCCTTCCACCCGTCGTGGTTCACCACGTTCCAGCCCAAACCGTCAGGAATTGAGGCAAAGATCACGTCCTTGTAGTTGATCCGCAAGTCGGGGAAAATCGCCAAGGCCATGTCTCGCGAGCCTTGCCATGCAGGACTGAGGACTGGCGCGACGCCAACGGTAATGCTCCATCCGGCAGTGCCTGCCTCCAAAGGCCGACCTGCAGGCGGGCCTGGCCTCGGGTCAGTTTGCGCGAAGCAGGGTTGAGCAGAGACTAGCGCGATGATGGCTAAAGCGGCGCGCATCTTGATCCCTTTTTTTGACGATGTTGGTAGACGGCCGGACGGTCATAATCAGCAGCCACCTTATCCCTGTGCGTCTTAAACGCCAGTTCCAGTAAGCGGAGTACGGCTATAACCACAGCGTGTGACCGGTCCGCTCCCAATGCCGGCGGACGCGTTCAAACTCATGCCGAGACAGCCGCTCGCGTTTTCCACAAGGACCAACCGACGCCGCAACCTAGGATCGCAAAGGTGACCGCCAACGACGCTGCGGGCGGAAATTTGGCGAGCCCGAAGATGTCGGCAACGAAGATTTTCGAGCCGATAAATACCAGCAACGCGGCCAAGGCGTATTTAAGGTAATGGAACCGGTCGACCATCGCGGCGAGCGCAAAATAGAGCGCGCGTAACCCAAGAATAGCAAATATGTTCGACGTGTAGACGATGAATGGATCCGTTGTGATCGCGAAGATGGCCGGCACGGAATCGACCGCAAAGATGACGTCAGCGCATTCGATCATGACCAGAGCCAGTAGTAACGGCGTAGCGATCCGGCGCATGCGCCCAGTTGCCGGGTCCTGCTCTTTCCCCCAGAAACGTTCGCCGTGAAGTTGGTCGGTAACCGGCATGCGCTGGCGAACCCAACGTAAAACGGGCGAACTGGCTACGTTATATTCCGTGTCGGCAGTCAGCCACATCTTGATACCGGTGAAAACCAAGAAGGCAGCAAAGACGTACAATACCCATTCGAACCGATCGACCAATGCCGCGCCAAAACCGATCATCACTGCACGCAGGACAATGACACCCAGGATGCCCCAGAACAGTACGCGGTGCTGGTGGATGCGGGGAATGGCGAAGTAGCCGAAGATCATGGCGATGATGAACACGTTGTCCATCGCGAGACTCTTCTCGATGACGAAGCCCGTCACGTAGTTGAGGCCGGCAGTAGGCCCGATATACCACCAAATCCATCCGCCGAACGCCAGTCCCAGCGTGATGTAAGCTGCTGACAACGCAAGGCTCTCGCGTACCCCGATTTCCCGCTGTCCGCGGTGCAAAACACCCAGATCGAGGATCAGCAACGTTGCGACGATGCCGAGAAAGGCCAGCCACATCCAGACAGGCGTACCAAGGAATAATAAGGAGAGCAGCTCAGGCATGAGGACCTCTAACAAACGTGACGACGTGGGGCGGAGTCAGTGATCAGGAGGATAGGTATCTCGCGAGTGGCGCGCGCAAGCGACCTTCCAGGTGCAACTCAAAGCGCTTCAATTGCAGCAGAATTGGAGAAATTGGAGTTCGGCGCGCTATCGCGATACGCACGCGCTCGTCCAACTGCTGATGCAGCTCGGCGAGTCTGCTGATTTTCATGCTCAGAGCCTCTTTTCAATCGGTGATCGAAAGCTCGGATCATCAACGACGACAGGAGGCAAAGCGGCCAGGCCTATATCGAGATAACCCGATGCGGTCCGACATCACAATCACCCGAGGGAAATTGTCAGAGGGGCCCGGCCCGCGCTTTCTAGATAGGACACGGTTCGCGGTGATCAAGCGGTTTCACTATTTGATAACGACCGTAGTCTGCGCTAAATCTGCCGCACTTTTCTTTCAAAAACATAACGCCGATCGGAAAAAGGGATCGGTCGAAAACGCCCACTTATGGACGCTCAGCTTGGTGAGCCGCAGGCTTGAAAGCCATTCGGCAACCATAAGCCGCAACATGCCCCGCCGGCAGGTGCTCTGCTTGCGGCTGGCAAGCCGTGCGGCGTATGTCGCAACTGCTGGTGGGGGAAAATGAATGGCGAATGGCAGTAGCAGCCGCGGAAACTCGGTTGTCGGCGAGCGCTGGCCGCTCTTCTGGGCAGGCTGTGCGGCGATCAGCGTTGGGGTTGCACTTCACCTACCGATGCTCGCGATGGCCCATACGATGGGCAATCACCTGTCGGGTATGCCGATGGACGGATGGATGTACCTGGGCATGGCGCTGATCGGCGTCGGCGTGCCGGCAGCTATCTTTGGCGCTTTACCCAAGAAACGGCCTGATCACAGTGCAGGCGTTGGCGTCGCATATGAAGCGCCCGATGATACCCCTCTGACGCGCTCGCATGCTGCCGTTCTGCTGGTGCTTACCCTCGGGCTCATCATCGACACTATGAAGCCAGCAACGCTCGGCTTCGTGCTCCCCGGCATGCGTGGCGAGTATGGGCTCGCCAAATCGACCGTTGCCCTGCTTCCGTTCGTTGCCCTTACGGGGACCACAGTTGGCTCGTTTCTGTGGGGGTGGCTTGCGGACATCTATGGTCGGCGTGTGTCGATCCTGTTGTCGACGATCCTGTTCGTTTCGACATCCATCTGCGGAGCTATGCCTTCCTACAGCTGGAACCTGGTCATGTGTTTTCTGATGGGGTGCTCGGCTGGCGGAATGCTGCCCGTTGTCTACACGCTGTTGGCGGAGATCATGCCTCCACGGCACAGAAGCTGGGTTCTTGTGCTGGTTGGTGGCACGGGACTGGTCGGTGGCTACCTCGCAGCGAGCGGTGCCGCGCATCTGTTCGAGCCCCTGTTCGGCTGGCGTAGCTTGTGGCTGCAGGGCTTTCCCACCGGTTTGCTGCTGCTTGCGATGGCAAGGTGGATTCCTGAGTCCCCGCGCTTTCTGTTGGAACGGGGTATGGACGCCGAGCTAGCTGACATGGCTCGAAAGTTTGGCATCGTCAGGCGTGCGCCACAAGCAGCCCCAGCGGACGCTGGCAGCGCAGCGGCTCACCACCGCGAATTGACCATCGCCCTGGTGATCACGGCCCTGTCCTGGAGCTTCGTCAACTTCGGCTTGTTGCTATGGCTGCCTTCGGATCTTCAAGATCGAGGCTTCAGTGCCGAAATTGCAAGCGGCATTATCGCCAGCTCAGCACTTGTTGCCCTGCCCACGATCATGATCGCGGCCTTCCTTTACAGCCGTTGGAGCAGCAAGCGCACTGTGCTTCTCACACTCGCCGGGCTTGCCGGAGCCCTACTGCCGGCGCCTACCCTGGCTTGGCCACCACTGCTCATCGCAGTGATCGCGTTACTGGTGGTTGGCACAAACGGATTAATCGCCGTGCTACTTCCCTATGCAGCCGAAAACTACGCGTTACGCGTCCGTGGACGCGCTACCGGGCTTATCGCGGGTAGTAGCAAATTTGGTGGCGTTGCTGTCCAACTGGGGGCCTTCGCTGGATTGATCCCGACGATGGGGGGCGCGGCGATCGCGTTGATCATACCAATGACGCTGTCAGCGGTACTGATCGGACGCTCAGGAAGAGAGACGCGGGGCCGCAGCTTACGTGAGCTGGAAGCAACGGCTTAGCTGTCGGCTTCATATCGACCTGCGCGGAGTGTCTCCATCAGCGGTCAAATGTGTGAAAAACCCAGTCGTAATCACGACTGCACGACAAACAGGTGTTTCCAGACGGCAGCCGCTGATCGCCGCAAACCGCCGTTTCTAATCCTGATTGGCAAATATTGTGTGGCGTTTTACAGCGCTCGGCGGGCAGTAGGCCCTGAAAAATGGCCGGGCCGTTCCCGTTCACCCAGCGCTTAACAGGCGATACTCAAGGATGAATCTAGTAAGTTCCGCAAAATGCGAACTTAGCATTCTCTTGCCAGCCGTCGCAGCGTCGCTGAGAATGCAGAAATGACGGGTCTTATCGCTTCCCCCAGGCATTGGTGCCTCTGGAAGGTAAGCGTTGATGTTTCATGTGCTGGTAATCGAGGACGAGCCGTTGATTGCGGACTATGTGGCAGCTCTGGCCGAGATGGCCGGCGCGACCTCGTCCACCATTGTCGATACGATCAAAGGTGCTCTTGACGCGGCACGGAGCCACGCCCCTGACATGATCCTGTCTGACGTCAACCTCATGCACGGCGAGCGCGGACCTGACGCTGTCGCCGCCATTCGCTCAACCATGGGTGAGATCCCGGTGATTTTCATCACTGCCACAGCGGACGATTGCGTAGACTGTGACTATGCGTCCGCGATCTTTGAAAAACCGGTTCAGCCCGAGCGTGTGGTTGCAGCAATCATCGCAGCCGAGCGCTGTTAAGGCTTACAGGCGTCAGTCCTGTTCCAGAGAGATGCGGGGGCAGTGGAAGACTGCCGTAAGTCCCTCGTTGGTGTAGTCCAGCTTGGCTTGCCGAGCACCTGCGATACCCATAGCTATCAACCGTGATCCGAAACCCGTTGCGGTAGAGGCACGCGCGGGTGGCCCGCCCTCCTCTTTCCATCTCAGGCAGAACGTCTCTTCTTCGACCCACCATTCGATCCGGACAAGGCCGTCTGGTACCGACAGCGATCCATACTTTACCGCGTTCGTCGCCAGCTCGTGCAGCAGCAACGATAGCGAAAGCGCTGCCCGCGATCCGACGATCAAGTCAGGGCCAATAAGCAGAAAGCGGCCCCCTTCCGCCTCAAGCCTCAGCACACGCTCCATAAGCTCGCTGAGCGATGTCGAGGACCAGCTGGTCTGGATCAGTACCTCATGCGCACGGCTCAGTGCTGCCAGCCTGTTTTGCAGGGCCGTCGAAACTTTTTGGTCGGTTCCACGCAACGTCTGGAAAGCGACGGATTGCACCATCGCAAAGGTGTTCTTCACTCGGTGCGACAGTTCATGCATCAGCAGCTGACGCTGTTCATCGTGATCCTTACGATCGGTGACGTCGACCGATGTGCCAGAAAAGCGAACCGGTTGACCCTGCTGATTGTAGATCATGCGGCCTTTGCACTCGACCCAGCGTAACCGCTCGCCGGGAATGGCAAGCCGGTACTCGACCAGGAAGTCGGCGCCAGTATCGAACACCTGTCGTATCCTGGCGCGCAGAGGCGCTACATCCTCCTCGACTACATAGGTCTGATATTCCTCCATGGTCAGACCAGCTTTGGTCTGCGCTTTTTCCAGGCCATACAGGCGCGCGAAGTGGGCGTCGCCGTGTAGCAGGTCCGTATCGACGACCCAGTCCCACAGGCCGACAACACCGGAGGCGGCAAGCGCCATTTCCAGTCGCTCATCAGCGAGCCTTACTTCCGTGCGATCGCGTAGCATCTTCACATAACCCTGCAGTTCGCCGTCCGGCCCTCGCAGCGGCATCATCTCGCCACTGGCCCAGAAGCGCTCACCGTTCTTGCGAAGGTGCCAACGCTCGTCGATCCCGCGGCCAACGGTTCTGGCTCCTTCCATCTCCTTGTCAGAGATGCCTGCCGCCCGGTCTTCTGGCGTGAAGAAGGCGTCGAGGTCTCGGCCGCAAATCTCCTCGGGCGTCCAGCCAAGGATTTGATGTGCCCCCTCGTTCCAATCAGTGATCCTGCCATCCCGATCCATGACAATGACTGCGTAATCGACCGCGCTGTTGAACACGGCTTCGAACCGCGAACGCTCACGCTGCAGGTTGAGCAGTGTGACAACCTGGCGACCCAGCGCTGCCAGCGCTCCTGCTTGATTGTCCGTGAGTCCGCTTGGGCGTGGCTCACGGTCCATGATGCACAACGTGCCCAACGGCTTATCATCGGTACCGGCCAGAAACACGCCGGCATAGAAGCGCAGCGCAGGATCAGCGGTGACTAGAGGATGAGTCGCCGTGCGGAGGTCAGCGCTGAGATCAGGAATGACGAGGAGATCACGCTCGTTGATCGTGTGTTGGCAGATCACTTCGCTCAGCGGTGCGGTGCTGGCAGTGATGCCGATGCTCGCTTTCGGAAGCTGCTGACCCGCCTCGATGACACTTACCAACGCGACGGGCGCGCCACAAATTTGCGCCGCAAGTCGCACTACATCGTCGAATTGCCCACCCTCTAAATTGAGACCGCTCCAGGACACAGCATCCGTGGGTTTTGTCTGGCTGGCAGATTGAGGCACGGAGGCAATTATCCTAGCGGAAGAGATAGATAGCCCTGCGATAACATGATCCTGAGGATTAGCTCTAGCTCCTGTTCGGCGATCGTCGTTGGCTGGCGCCTCGAGGTTAAACTGAGCGGAGTTCAGGATCGGGGGATGCGCGACGCTGCGATGCTACCGTAGCGGCTGTCTCCACTGCTTTGGGAGAGGGTAATCTCCCTGGGCGCAACTCCAGCATCAGCTATTTGGGACGCGGGCTTTGGCGTGATCGAGAACGCGCTCAACCGTGCCGCCTTGCACGATCACCGAGAACAGCACGACTATGTATGTGGCAGCCAGCGCAATCGATCTTGCCGGGCCGTCTGGCAAGCCAAGGGCCAAAGCAACTGAGATTCCCCCACGTAGGCCACCCCAGATCAGCGTCAACGGCGCGAGCCGTCCGAGCGACAGGATCGGTCGCAGGACCGCCAGCGGAGCGACGACCGCTATTCCGCGGGCTAGCAGTACGAGCGGCACAGCCGCGACACCGAGCGCGATCAGTCGCGGATCCCATGCAATGGTCACGACCTCAAGCCCAATCAGCAGGAATAGGACCGCGTTGAGGATGTCGTCGATCAACGCCCAGAACTTAAGCAGGTAATCGCGCGTGATGTCGCTCATCGCATCGGCAACGCCCTTGTTGCCGATCAGGAGCCCGGCGACGGCCATGGCGACTGGACCGCTGATGTGGAGCTGCGCGGCAAGCGCATAGCCCCCCATGACCACCGCCAGCGATATCATGACCTCGACATTATATTCGTCGATCGACCGCATCGCCCGGTAGCCGATCCAGCCTGCCGCCAATCCCAGAAGCACGCCTCCGCCTGCCTCCTGAAGGAACAGCGCCGCACCATGGCCAACCGAAAGCGGCTCGGTGCCCAGCGCCGCCTCAAGAAGGATGGCAAAGACAACGACGCCGACACCATCGTTGAATAGGCTCTCGCCAGCCACCGTCGCCTTCAGCGTGGGCGACACCTCCGCACGACCTAGAATGCCCATGACGGCGACAGGATCAGTCGGGCTGATGAGAGCCCCGAAGACGAAACACCAGATTAGCGGCACGGCAAGGCCGAGCCAACCAGCGATCAGGTGAAAGCCACCGCCGATGATGAGGGTAGAGAGCAACACGCCAACGGTGCTGAGCACAACGATAGGCCAGCGCCCGCGGCGCATATCGTCCCACTTCACATGCAGCGCGCCCGCGAACAGCAGGAACGACAGCATGCCGTCCATCAGTGTCGTGTGGAAATCGATGCCGGCGATGAAGCCGACGACCTGCTCGCCGACCTGACTGCCGGGCAGCAACTGGTCAATACCGACGACAAGCAAGGAAGCGACCGCCCCCATGATCGTCAAGCCGATCGACGAGGGCAGTTTCAGGACACGGTGATTGAAGTAGCCCAGCACCGCGGCGAGTACGATGAGGATCGCCGCAGCGTCGAATGGGGTCAGCACGGCCGGTTAGTCCTTCGGGTCGCTACGGACGATGGTCAGCGCGTTGATGTGGCGCGGCTCGGGAACGGTGTCACCCGCCGGCCAGCCCTCGCGCTGGCGTCGACGATCGCCGTCGCTCGCCTCGGTCTGGTCGTGGAACAGCACCTGGGTGGTAGGGAACGGCAGATCGATCCCGGCGCCGACCAGCGCCTCAGACACCGCCTGCAGAACCCGGTCACGAACCTGAACAACGCCCGACCGCTTGGGCTTAGTCCACCAGCGCACCCTTAGGTTCTTGGACGATCCGGCCAGATCCCAGAGCAGCACATCGGGGGCAGGCTCGGCGAGCACGCCGTCGACGCCCTTAACCGCTTCCAGGGCAATCCGTCGTGCGGTGGTGACGTCGTCGCCGTAGCCGATGCCAACGTCATACTCGCTGCGCAGCAAGTCGTAGGCGGTGATGACGGTTACCGTTTCGGTATAGATGACGCTGTTGGGCACGATCACCCGCTGGCCGTCATAGGTGCGGATGTAAGTGGCGCGCGTCTCGATTGACTCCACCGTTCCAGTGAAGCCGCCCCCGGTGGTGATCTCGTCTCCAGCGCGGAACGGGTGACGAATGAGAAGCAGGATACCGGCGAGCAGGTTCTGGAAGATGTCCTTGAACGCAAAGCCGATCGCGACACCACCGATCCCGAGCGCCGAGAACAGCTTCGCCGGCGTGACGGACGGAAACGCAACGGTCGCCGCGATCAACGCGCCGAGCAGCATCAGAGCTATATAGGCAAGCCGACGAAACGCCATGCCGGCGCTGGGAAACTCGGAACGCTTGGCTGCGAACGCCTCGACGCCGCGGCGAACACCCGATGCAAGGCCCCAGAATATTAGGAAGACGATCAGCCCCGCCAGAAGCAAAGGCAGCATGGCAAGGAAGCCGTTGACCATGCCGTTGACGGTCGTCCAAATCTCGGACGGATGGATGGCCTTTGCCGAAGGAGTATTCATCATGCTATTCCTTAGGCCGTGCCGGCAAGCCAGGCGGTGCCGTCGCGCAGACGACGCTTGTAGTCGGGTTGGTCGAGCGCGGTCCGCAACTCAGTTGCGCGGGTCCGGACTCGGGTCAGGTTGAAGCCCTTCAGTGCCTCACTCGCGAGTTCCTCCAACCTGTTGGTGTAAAGGCGGATCGTCGTCAGCCGATCGGGCTCGTCACAGTAGAGTGATACCTCGCCTAGCGCGTTGAGATAGCGCAGGCTCGCTACCATGTCGGCCGCGCAATACTGCGCCAGTGCGCCAAACGACCGGTCCATCAACGAGGCAAAGGTGGTGGGATGGGCGATGACGCGAAGGGAGCCTTCGTCGTCGACGCGAAGGTGTGACGGCAGCGATCGGCCGGCCAGATCGGACATCGCAGCGCTCAGCCAGTCAAGGCAGGTGACCGCTGTGAAGGGATCGTTGACGCCAGGCGATAGTGCCCGTGCCGCGATCTCGACCAGTTCATCGACAAGGAAGCGCAGGTCCTGCAACGCCGAGCGTCGCGAGCCTACAGCGAATGCATCGCGTAAGTCATCTGCACAGGCGTCGTTGCAACGCTCAGGCGGCCAGACTTCGACCAGAGCGCGGCCCACATGGACGAAGTCACCGGGCTGGTACTGAAGGCGCAGAACGAGATCGTGTTTGGATGCCAGACGCAGGACTGCCTCGTCGTCGAGGAACTGGATGTAGCCGGTATCCTTCGCTGCAACGATGCGACGCTGCTTGCCATCTCTCTCGCTGGCATCGTCAAGAAAAGTGTCGGGGACGTTGGTAGCGGTCTTGGCATGATCGTCGGGCGAACTGCCGACGAAGCGGGGGAAGCGATCGTCAATGCCGCGCAGCAAGCGGTCGCCGACGTCCTCAATCACGCTGTTGATGTGAATTTTGCTAGGTACGTGGTGGATGAAATAGATCAGCACCGCGATCGAGCAGAGCGCCAGCAGCACGCCGACCAGCAGCGCCAGATTTGGTACAAAGCCGTAGCCACCTGACTCGTCAGCCGAGTGGATCGTGCGTAGTACCAACAGGCAGTACAGGAATGTCGCGATGAAGGTGCCAAGCGTCACCTGATTGCCGCGGTCGCGCATGAAGTTGGTAAGCAGGCGCGGGCCATATTGGCCAGATGCATACACTACCGCGGCGATCGTCACGGAGAAGACAGTACCGGCCACGGTGATCATCGACCCGCCGACCGACGACAACACCTGCCGCGCACCATCCGGTCGCGAGGCATATAGCCAGACATAGCCGTCCATCCAGGACGAGCCGACCTTCGAGTCCAACGCGACCATACCACCTGCCAGCAGTACTGCGGCGATGGCCATGACGGTGGGGACGAACCAATAGCTGGAACCGAGGTAATCGGTCAGACGGCGAAAGCCGGCGTTCATGAGGCAAGGCTTTCGACAGATGCCCGGCCGACTAGTGGCCGGGCAGAAAAATCAACGGACAGCTGCGGCCTGATTGGCAACGATGGCATCGCGCTGTTCCTGGCTCATGCCGGCAACGTTCATATCGGCTGCTTCAATGGCGTCGGAGCGGGAGTCGCCGGTCTTGCGTGCCTTGTCGGCACGATTATCCAGCTGCGCTGCCTGATTACGCAGATCTTGGGCATTCGCTTCCATGGCTTCAGCACGGGTATCTGCCGCATTCTCGACGCGATCGGCGAGCTTGTCCGACGGACTTTTATTGCAAGCCGCGAGGGGGAGGACGGCGGCAAGTGCCGCCAGGGTGATCATTGATTTCAAGGCATCTCTCCTGACAAAGCGCCAGGGTGTGTCCCGGGCGCGCCGAGCTCACTGTCCGGTTTATATCAACTGCGAAACGACCAAGGGGTTCCAGACACAGGTTAAGTGCAAGCGGCTCAAAGGATTACCGATTTTCGGTTAGTTGATCTCGGTGCTCGTATGTGGCTGGCAAAGATGGTCCGGTTTTGCCGGATTTTCGCCTGTCGACCGGATACGAGCCTTGAGGATGCCCGGGATGCCGCCTGCCCATTCTTATCGCGACCTATCCCCAGTTATGGTCACGTACGAGCGATAATGTCTAAAAGAAAAAGACATTTGATACGCCCAAAATACAGAACTCCCGCGAAGCACCCGCGCGAAAGTTCTGTATTTGACAAGCTTTTGGCGGCTTGCTCAGATAGCGATCTCGCCCTCGTCACTACCGTCCCAGTAACGAATTGCCTTTGCGTCGACATGGATCATAACAACGCCGGGTGTGTCGATGCCCTGAGGAAAATACCGATCGAGATCCTTGGTCCAGTGATCGGCGAACGCGGCTTTGTCCTCGATTATCGCCGCGGCGCCTTCGACAGCTACAAACAGTGGGGGACCACCGAGCATACCGACGGCGCCGGTATAGCTAAGCGTGACGTGAGGATCGGCGCGCAGGTCAGCAATCTTCCGTGAGTTATTGTAGGCAAAAAAGTAACTGTCACCTTGATATTCGACATCGCCATTGTTGCTCATCGGGCGGGCCGTCATCGTTCCATTGGATGAGCGAGTGGCCATCATTGTGAAGTCCAACTTTGCCATCTTTTTTGACAGTTCGGCTAGGCTGAGGACCGACATGGTATTGCTCCTTCAAAGTGGGGCCATGACATTTGCCCCAGCGGTTAGAACGAACGTAGTGACGTGTGGGCTGCGTCAGATGACGTGCGTATCCTATTCATGCTGAGACGCTTTCCGAAAACGCGGCGCTGGCTCGAACTCAAGTCTTCCGCCCTTCAGACTGCCTGAACGATGACCCACGCCCATGGTCACCTATATGAGAAACCCAGTCGCAATCACGATTGTGCGACAAACAGGTGTTTTCCGACACTTGGGTGCATGGCATGTAGCGCTGGCAAGCCACATCGGTCAGCATCGACGGTCACAAAGCAATATGCCGTCTTGCTGTTGCGAAAATTAGTATCTTAGCCACCTCAAACGTCAGCAGCACCAAGCCTCCGGCAAGACGCCATTGTTCCAATTGGATCAGCACATCGCTGGCAATCTGATCAGCAGAGAAGCCAGTCAGATCGCAAAACTTGGTCTCACTGTTCACCTGTGCTGTCAGCGCTGGCGGCTCAACCAGCGTAAAAACCTGCCCGCCTTATCGAACGGACACCTGACGAACCCTGTTGCAACCCATTACCCGTTTGTCTGCGGCAAGCCGACTATCGGTTCGGCTCAAACCTTTTTGTGCTCCACTCTTTCGTTTTGAACGACACGCGCCTACAAACTCAGTCAAAAGGTTCAAATGGCCGATCGGACTGGTTCATGAATGCCATTGTCAATCACATCGGTGAGCTTGCGGAAGCGGGCGAACGGATGATCGAGCGTTTACGGCGGAAAGCCTTTTTGCCCGAGAGCCGCAAAGGTCTCAACGTCCGGTTCGGGATCGCCGAAGCGGCGCAATTACTTGGCTGCTCGACCAACCGCATACGGATGGCCGAGGACGACGGTCGCCTCCCCCCTGCCCCTGCTGGTGAAAACGGGCGCAGGCTTGGCTATTCGGTCGAGGAACTGCTGCAGATGCGCGACGTGCTTGGGGCCTCTCCTGCCCGCGGGCCGCTTGATATTCCTGCAATCATCGCAGTGCAGAATTTCAAGGGCGGGGTCGGCAAGTCGACCGTAACCTGCCACCTCGCACATTATTTTGCGGTGCAGGGCTATCGTGTGCTGGTAGTCGATTGCGACAGCCAAGCGACGACGACGACGCTGTTCGGGTTCAATCCCCACTTCAATATTACACGAGAAGAGACGCTATACCCGTATCTGTCGATCGATCCGACCCAGGCCGATCTGCTTTATGCAGTCAAATCGACGCCGTGGCCCAACGTCGACCTGATCCCGTCGAACCTCGAGTTATTCGACGTCGAATATGAGCTCGCCGCGGCGGGATCGGATGGGCAGTCGGTACTCGCCGCACGCTTCCGCAAACTTAAGCAGGGGCTGGCCGACCTCGCGCGCAATTATGATGTGGTACTGCTCGATCCTCCCCCCGCGCTCGGGACGATCAGCCTTGCGGTGATGCAGGCGGCGAATGCGCTGCTCGTCCCGCTGGCCGCAACAACGCCGGATTTCTGTTCGACAGTGCAGTTCCTGTCGATGATGGACCAAGTGCTGCAGCAGCTCGCGCATGCCGGTATTGAGGTGGAATACGGCTTCCTACGGTTGATATGTTCAAAGTTCGACTCCAACGACCCGAGCCACGCAATGGTCCGCACGATCATGGAACAGAGCTTCGGCCCTGCCCTGCTTCCGGTACCCATCCTAGAATCCGCCGAGATCAGCCACGCAGCAATGCGTATGATGACGATCTATGAACTCGAACGCCCGATCGGCACGCCCAAGACGCACAAGCGTTGCCGCGCCAATCTCGATGAGGCGATGGGACAGATTGAGCAGCTCGTCCGCCAAGGCTGGGGCCGAGTGGAACCCGCCCGTGAGGAAGATCTACTCCATGTCGCGTGAACCAGAATTGTTGCTGTCCGAGACATCAGCGTTCCAAATATGTCTAATGCGGGAGGTGCCGCATGGCGCGTAAGCAATCCGATTATCTCGCGGCCTTGCTAGCGGATGAGCCAGCCGAAACCGACGCGGGCGCTCCCCCTGCCCCGCCCGTCCTCGAACGGTCGCGCGGCACCACGCTGCTCAACCGAGAGACCGCGCTCGCACGCGTGACGAGCGGCGAAGTGCGGCAAGTGACGCAGCTGCTGCTCGATCCCACGCGCGTGCGGATCTGGCCCGGCAATGCACGCAGCTACAAGCATTTGACCGAAGATGGCTGCCGCGAACTAATCGATTCCATCATCGCCGAAGGCGGACAGAAAGTCCCAGCGGTGGTACGCCGTGTTGACGGCGATCCGGCTCATGACTTCGAAGTGATCGCGGGCACGCGACGCCACTGGTCGATCAGCTGGCTGCGTGCGCATTCCTATCCCGAAATGCAGTTTGTGGCGCAAGTTGCCAGCCTCGACGACGAAGCCGCGTTCCGGCTCGCGGACCTCGAGAACCGGGCGCGCAAGGACGTGTCCGATCTCGAGCGCGCGCGCAATTATGCCGACGCGCTCAAGACGCATTACGGCAACCATCTGACGCGGATGGCGGAACGGCTCAAGGTGTCGAAGGGCTGGCTGTCCAAGATGGTCAAGGTTGCACAGATACCCGATGCGGTTATCGCCGCCTTCGCTTCCCCGGCCGATGTCCAGCTCAAGCCCGCTTATGCCCTGGCGCAGGCGCTCGACGACAAGGCTGCAACCAAGGCGATCCAGGGCGCGGCGCGCGAGCTCGCGCACGAACAGACCGCGCGGCGCGATCGGGGTGCGGACCCCTACCCTGCTGCGGACGTATTCCGGCGGTTGCTCGACGCGCCGAACGATCCCGCCGACAGCGCTCCCCCGTTTACCTGGACCACGCCGCACGGCCGCCCCGGGCTCAGCGTCCAGTCGAGCAACCGCCAAGGCGTCACGATCCGGCTCCACGCCGGGTCGGGTGCGGAGACCGACGAGCTGGTCGACGCGCTGCGCCAAGCGCTCGCGCATCTGGAGGCCGAAGGCCGCGGGCTGAAACGGTGAATGTGTTTCCCCGGGGAAACAGGCCGCGCCGCACCCCGGTGCCGACGGTTGCCCGCATCGGCCCGACGGTGTTTCCCCGGGGAAACACCCGGAGTCTGATCGCATGACCCGTGCCGATCGCCAGAACGTGTCCGAGCAGTTCGACCTGTTCCTCCCCTATCTCGCCGACATGCCGCTGCGCGACCAGCGCGAGATGATGGAACGCCCGTTCTTCAGCCTTGCCAAGTCGAAGCGCGTCAAGCCAATCGATTACAAGAGCCCCGACGGCAAGCTGTGGGTGCATGTCTCGGGCAACCCCGATTACGGCATGGCGACGATCTGGGATGCTGATATCCTGATCTATTGCGCGAGCGTGCTCGCCGACATGGCCCGGCGCGGCGTCAACGACGTGCCACGCAAGCTCCATCTGATGCCCTACGACCTGCTCCGCGCGATCGGGCGACCGACGACGGGGCGCGCCTATGAGCTACTCGGGCAGGCGCTCGACCGGTTGGTGTCGACCACGATCAAGACAAACATTCGCGCCGAGAACCGCCGCGAGGCGACCTTCAGCTGGCTCGACGGCTGGACCCAGCTGGTCGACGAAAAGACCGAGCGATCACGCGGCATGACGATCGAGTTATCGAACTGGTTCTGGGAAGGCGTGATGATGCAGGGCGGGGTGCTGTCGATCGACCGCGCCTATTTCGATCTGACCGGCGGGCGTGAGCGCTGGCTGTACCGCGTAGCGCGCAAGCACGCTGGCGGGGCAGGGGAGGTCGGCTTCGCGATCGCCATGCCGACACTGTTCGAGAAATCGGGCGCAGAAGGGCAGTATCGTCGTTTCAAATTTGAGATCGCAAAGATCGTCGAGCGCAACGAGCTTCCTGGCTATGCGCTCGCCTTGGAGACGCCGGCTGGCAAGCGCGAGCCATCGCTGCGGATGCAACGTCGCAGTGATGCCGAGCGCCCGGTGAAAACCGTGGCGGCGCACAAGGTGCGCGGCGCTAAGCCTGCACCAAGGCCAGCGTCAACCAATCCCGCTGCCACGGCTGACGATGCGACTGAAACGATTGACGTGACAGCGTTGCTGCGACGGTCGCGCACCAGTCTGGCGACACGCGCGACCGCCGGCGAAATCACAGATGCGACGATGGCAACGTTGCGCGCAGAGTGCCCAGGCTGGGATTATCAGACGTTGCACGATGAGTTTCGCACGTGGGTTGAGGCGGACAACGCTCGCACGCCGGTGAGTTATCAGGCAGCGTTCATCGGCTTTGTCCGCCGCTATCATGAAAAGCACCGCCACGAACTTGGGCGCTAGGAACTTTTTCGTCTTACGAACGGCCTTTGCCTTAGGAGGGTAGGGGACCACACTTACGTCGAAACCGCTTAAACTGGCGCAACCGTTCCCGAAGTGTCGTGTTCACAAATGTCTTTCCCGCTCAACACTCAGCGATCTATCTCAATTGAACGTCCCTTCAAACAAACCCCGGCGAACTGATTCAATTGCGCTTGGAAAATTATTCAATCGATGGGGGCTTCGACACTCCAGGAACAGCGTTCGACTTTTCAGGAACGCAAAGTCGATCCTTCGGGAACACAGTCGTCGACACTCCAGGAACGGATCGACGACACATCCGGAACAGAAGTGCCGGCCTAAGCTACGGAAAATAGTGAGTTTTATGTTCAGCAAAAGCGCCCCTAACTCATTAACATCAGGTATAAACCCTCTAAACCCGTGAGTTTTATATCTTTGAGAAATAGATTAAGTAGTTGTTGTGTACGAGCAGGCGCCACGTGACGTAGGTGAAGCGCAAACCTGCTTGTAAATCGATAGCTGATGGGATGACCCGCCGTCGAAAGCGGGAATTATCTGATCGCCTACGCCATTGGTTGCGGTTGAGAACCTACCCGGAAGATACCTAACCGGCGATGAAATACCCACCTTGTAAGTCTTCCATGAACGTCACGCATGCTTTCGTCCGACGATAGTCGCGATCGCATTCTGCATGAGGGCAGCACGGCTGATCTCGGGCTGATCACGAGTATCATAGTGATCGTACAGCGCCTGTTTAGCCGCTACCTTTTCGAGTTCCGGTGCAGTCGTGACAATCTTTCGCAATCGTTCTCCCTCAAGCGCCCACCGCTGGGCATGAAGGTGGTCAAGGTTCGCATCAATGCCCCTGCGGACAAGTTCCAGCTCCGTCATTTGCGCGGCTCTTTGGCAAACGGGATAGGCATCCCCCAGCTCGCGAACGGCGATAAACCGGCGGGCATGGGACGCATTACCCTCGCGATCGACCCACCGGGCACGCGATCCAGTCTCAACGGCACCGACGATATCGTCGCGCCAGGTGTCGCCCACCATCAGCAGTTCAGTGGCTTCACATTTCAGGCGTGCCGTCAGGCTGGCGTAGAACGCCCTCTCAGGCTTTATCGCGCCTGCATCAAAGGAGAAGTGCCAGATATCCACTAGATCGCCTAGCAGGGCCTTCAGCGGGGCGGCGTAGGGCAGGGCAAGGTTGGAAGCGACGGCAATCTTCACACCCTGCTCGCGAACCTGCCGTAACGCATACAGCGTGTCTGGGTAGAGCGCGATCATTGCCAGTTCCTCATCAAGCATCGCTAGTTCGGCGCCCGGGTGCGGTAACCCCAGTGCAGCGGCATAGTCCGCGAGGCCGATTGGCTGGACCATCGGCGAGGGCAGGGCCTCCGCCCGGTCACGGGCTTGCCGGATTAGCCGCTCGAACGGATGCCGCTTGCGACCGATATGGACTAGCGTACCGAACGCATCAAATGCGACTGCACGGGTGACCGGCGGTGGAGCATAAAAACGATCGGCAGCGGCGAGGAGGCGGGCGTACAGCGCGTCGCTGACACTACCGGCGCGGGTCATAGCATCGGCGACCACCGCCGCGTCCGGATCGGTTGGTTCGCGGAAGATCATGGCCGCCTCGTCTCCTCTATCGCGGCCGGCGAGGTCAGCCAGGACGGCAGCGTAGGCGGCTTGCTCGGCCAGTGTGTGGAAACTCGGAAGGGCATCGTTCATGGCAGGATCGTCCTGACTCGATGGGGGTGATGATCGTCGAAACGCCCGTCTCTGTCACGCCAGCTTGTCCAAAGCGCTTCCTTCTGCGACCATAGACCCGCGGTTCGGTCAATCCCGGCCGTGGGGCGTCGTAACCCCGATGATCACAAGTCCGGTCGAGAGCTTCTCGGCCGGGTGGCTGTCACGCATGTCCAAGGCTTGCCCAAAGGTGGCAGCGCCTTGTGCTTGTGCAGGGTTACGAACGCCCGGCTTTTCAGCCGGGTCGTGCCTCCAATATCGTTATGGAGGCAAGCTATGGCTCAAACGCCCGACGACACGGCCAAAGTCCGCAAACCTCGGATGAGTGCTGCCGAGAAGCTTGAAGCCGTGGGGCGGATGATTCGTGAGAATCCTATTCGGGCGCAGATCGTCTTTTCCAAAGCTGGTCCCATGGGCACATTGACGCCGCAGGATGACGGCACCTGGACAGGGTGTAGATATGGCCCCGGCTACCCTAACAACACGATCCGGACCTCTATCGAGGACGAGGCAATTGATTATGTCCTCAACGGTGAGGAATTAACGGACGGACCCAATATCCATCCTGCGATGGAGCAGGCGTGGAAGGAGCAGGAAGAGGAGTCAGAGCGCTACACGGCCGAGTTAGCTGCCCGCGCCGCCAAGCGAAAATCCGCCAAGCGCAAGCCGTAACCTAGCGTCACGGCTGGCCGCGGTTGCGACCCAACAAACGAGGCCGGCGGTTCATGTACTGATCGATATAGGCGTCACTTTTTTTCGCGTCGAGAAGGTCAGTGAGCGACAGGCTATCAACCGCAACGGTATTAGGTTCCGTCTCTGGTAAGTCCGATGGGGGATTATCGTCCGCCATTGGCTTGGGATCAGTAACGATATTGCGATCCGTATTTGGTTCAGGTTCGGAGCGCACGATTTCAACCAGCGGTTCAATCTTAGAAGCGCGAGCTTTTAACCTGTAGCGATACAGATAAACCCGAAACGTGTTGAGGCTGATTGGGAGGCCAGCTTTGGTAAGCCCTTCCACGATCGTCTCATGGTCCACTCCTTCACGAACCCGGCTGTCGATGTCTGGCATAAGGACGCGGAGTTGTGATGCCAGGGTTTTGCCCGTGAAGCTGGCGATCTGATCCTTGAGGGCTGGCAGGTCTGTCATCCTGTTTTGGTCCCTTCCTTGGCGATTGATGACTCTTGTGAGGGCATATCAAACCCGTCAACGTTTTTGTACCATCGCCGTACCATCGTTGTACGATTAAAGTATCATGATCGTATCATGCCAAATATCAGCATATTTTACGTACTAAATTTGTACCACAACCGTACCACCAGAGTACTAAATCGGTACCATCGGTACCGTTTTGTATCTATTGTCAGCGTAGAGCCTGCTGAGCTGCGCTCATCAGGGTAATTTGGACCCCCTTAAGCTCGGCCAGCCCGTTTCTGATCTGTCAGAGCTTCAATTCCGGCCCTTAAATTCGTGATTTCGGGTCGTACACCATACGCACCTTTCGGTGCCGGTAAGCTGTTGAATTAAAGCGCTTATTTACAGATGTCGGCAGGCATGCTGGACCCTAAGTGGACCCTAGCTACGCACAAGCCATTAGAAACGTTGACATAAAATGGGCTATATAGGGTCCTTTTTGTAGTAGGAGGCGTTGTGAAGCTGTCAGATTCCATCAAAGTCCGATTACGGGAGTGACAGGCGCTCGTTTACGCCGCCGAGGCCGAAAGTCGGGGCATTGGCCTCGCAGCTTTCATTCGGGACAAGCTCGACCAGAGTGACCGGGTTGAGGGAGAGCTAGCAAGCATCCGCGCGGCCATGATCGACATGGGCGAGACGCCGGACGAGCTGCGCGATCAGCTCGCTGATAGCGGGAATAGCGCGACCGACCAAGTACAGCCGGAGCCGGCAATACCGAACGCCGCTCAGATCGAAACGCTGATGCTGTTGCGGGAAATGGCATCGACTGCGGAAATACGAGCGGTCCATGGTGAACTCGACCGCCAGAAAATAGAATTGTGGCGCGGAAAAATGCGATAAGAACGGCGATTAGCTGACAGGCCAAAGCATATAAGCCGGGCACGATAATGCGGAATGCAGACTGAAAAGGAGCGGTCAAATGCACCTCGATCGGAAGTGGCATATCTCGCCGGGCCGGCTAATAGGAATGGGTATCGGGGCCGCCACAGGGCCCGCGTCGGTAACAATCGAGAGCCTCGCTATTGCCCGTTTCGCTTGAATGAACGGCTGATTTTTCGCACATCGGGGGGATGGCAGAGGAGGGGACCAGTTCCGATACCGAGCACGGCTCGAGCCCGGCATCACGCGGCGCAGCTGGCGCCTATATCGAAGGCGAGCTTGGGGCGCTCTATCTTCTGGCGCTGCTGACCGGAAACCGTGCGCCGGGGCTACCCGACGTGCGCGTGACGAGCGTGCGCTTCCAGGGCGTCGAGCAGGGGTTCAAGCTCGACGACCTCATCATCAAGGGCGTCGGCGCCAGCGGCAATGCGCTGCTCGAAATCCAGTCTAAGCGCGACATTCAATTCTCGCCGAGGGACGCGGTCTACAAGGATGTTGCGCATCAGATTGCCAACAGCACGATTGGAGATGTGCCGGCGGAGCGCCATTTGTTCGGAATCGCCACGCAGCGGACCAGTCGCAAGATCTCGGGCGCCTATCAGGACGTGCTAGGCTGGGCGCGCAGCACGGAAACAGCCGGCGAGTTCTTCAAACGGCTCGCGGCCAAGGGGGTGGCGAACGACGATATGCGCGCGTTCGTTACGACGACGCGCGCGCATCTTGTCGCGGGCGGCGTCGCCGATGACGATGAGGCGATCTGGCGGCTGCTGCGCCGGATGCTGATCCTAGAATTCGATTTCGAGGCAAGCGCGCCGATCGCACGGACGTATGGGTTGGCGCTCGCGCGCATGGCGCTGGCCGACGAACAGGTCGCGCGCGCCGAGGCGTTGTGGAGCCGGCTCGTTGACCTCTCAATCCAGACGGGCACGCGTGGTGGCGAAGTCGATGCAGCCGCGCTTAAGGTCAATCTCGCTGAGGCCGATTTTAAGCTTGCCGGCGCGCGCGAGTACGGCCCGGCTCGCACGCGGCTTGCCGAACTTGCGCAGAACACGCTCGCGCATATCGGGACGAGCGTCGCAGGCGTGACGCTGCCACGATTGGCGGCGATCGCAGCACTTGACGATGCGGTCGAAACGCAGCGCTTTATCGTTGTCCACGGCGATACCGGTGTCGGCAAATCATGGGTGCTGCGCCACTATGCCGATCGTATCGCGGCGCACGCTCCGATCATGGCCCTAGACCGGGAAGCGACGCCGGCGGGTGGTTGGCTGCCGCTGGCGAACGCGCTCGGCATTCCGGGATCGGCGGATGCGTTCTTGACCGATCTGGCCGCGAGCGGCGGAGCCTTTCTCTTCATTGACGGCATCGACATGGTCGATGATGCTGGGCGCCAGCGCACGATCAGCGAGCTGCTGCGGGCAGCCGCCGCCATCCCCGGGTTTACGGTGATCGCGACAGCGCGCCGGGCTGGCACGAGCGACGCCATCGCCTGGATCGACAACCGGATTGCGGCTGCGCTGGGCGGGCTGCAGGCGCTCGAGGTCGGGCCGTTATCGGACGAGGAAGTCGCGATCCTGATCGACCAAGCGCCCGAACTGCGCATGCTGCTCGATGCCAGTCATCCCGCGGCCCAGCTCGCGCGCAACCTTTACCGCCTGTCGCGACTACTTCGCGAGCCGAGCGCCGCGTCGGTCCGGACCGAGGCCGAGCTCACACAACTTTGGTGGACCAGTGCCGATGGCGCGCCCGCTATCGAAGTGCGGGCCGCCCAACGGATCCTCGAGGCGCTCGCGACGGCCGCGCTCAAAAGTGGCGCCGGGATCGATCTTGCCGAGGACTCGCTGGCCCGCGACCATCTGCTTGGCGTCCAGTCGCTCCGCGAGGTCCGGCGCGACCGACTCGATTTCTACCATGACGTGCTGCGCGATTGGGCGATCGGCGCTTACCTCGCCGAAGACCCATCCCGGTTGGCGGGGTTTGATCTGACCAGTCCCGTGTCGCCGCGCGTCGCCCGCGGCGTCGAGATCGCTGCGCGGCTGGTGCTCGAGACGGGGAAGGATGGAAGCGCTTGGCTCGACCTGCTGACGCATCTCTCGCCGCCAAGCGCGCACGGATCGTGGCGCCGCCAAGCGATCCTCGCGCTGGTCAGATCCGAAGTCGCGATCGATCTGCTCGACAAAGCGAGCACGTCGCTCCTCGCCCAGAGCGGCGGGCTCCTAACTGAGTTGTCCACGACGATCATTGCGGTCGAGACGCTTGCGGCGGCCGACATCATCACCTTGCCTGACGGATCAAAGATCAATCTGCCGCGCTCGTACCGGACCGACGTGACGGGATCGTCGGTCCTGGTCCTCCGCTGGGTACTGGCCCATGCGGCCGAAATCCCGATGCCGGCGATTGGCGCGGTGGTCGAGCTGGTTGAGATCCAGACTTTCTTCCTCAAGATGCTTCCCTCGCTCGCCGAGCGCACCGCCCGGTTGCTGTTCGACTGGCTGTACCAGCTCGATGTCTGTGACACGCCGGTCACGATCCCGGGGGCGGAAGGTCGAGCGCGCTGGGCGAACGATGCGCGGCGGCAGACGATCAACAAGCTCCGGCTGATGACGATGCTGCTCGGGTCATTCGCGCCGGATGCGCTTAAGGCCTATCTCACCGCGATCACGCGCGACGGCGACCATTATAAGATGAAAGACCTGCGCCAACTATCTGGCGTGATCGCCCCAGTCGCGCCAGCCGAGCTCGCGGCTATGGTCCAGGCGAGCCTGATCGAGAAAAGGGTCGATGGCCGCCGGCGGGACCGCGCGATTGAGCGCGCCTTCAGTTTCGCCGACAGCGATTATCTGCCGCCGTCGCCCGCGCACCCGCCGTTTTTGGACCTGCTGAACGCCGCTCCAGCCGAAGGACTGGCGTTGATCCGGGCGTTGGTCGAGGAGGCGATCGTGTTTCGCACCGACGGGTGTGAGCCCGGCGAGGACGGCGTCATGGTCGACTTTGGCAAGGGGCCGCGCTTCTTCCCTTGGGTCTGGACCTATGGTTGGTCGCGAGGCCGCGGCAATGAATATGCGGCAGCCTCCGGGCTTCTGGCGCTGGAGGCGTGGAGCCAGAAGCGGGTCGATGACGGCGATCCGGTGGAGGCGGTGCTGGTCGACATTCTCGGACCCGAGGGCAGCGCCTCTGCATATCTTCTCGTCGCGATCGATGTGCTCCTGTCGCACGGCACGGTCGCGCGCGTGTCGCTCGCGCCGTTCCTTGCGAGCCCGCAGCTGCTCGCCGCCGATCGCACCCGGCAGATTCATGACCAGATAGGGTCGGGGCTCGACAGGCTGGGGTTGAAGGAGGAGCCGGAGGGGCCGGTGCGCTTGGCCGATCTGAGAGCACGCCCGTCCCGCAGCTATTCGCTGATCGACACCTTGCAGAATTTCTTGGCTGACGAGCCGGTCGGCAATGGGTTGCGGACGGCGCTCGCGGACGCGGTTGAGAAGCTTGAGCCTTATTCTGTGCACGCGACGTTGAGCGACCCGGAGTTGGCTGGCCGCAACGCGCTTAACGTCCTCACCTTGGCGAACTGGTTCGAGCGGGAGGATGGCAATTTCGAATATCGGTCGCCGCCGGACGAGGCCGCGCATTTCGCGGCGCTCGAAGCCAAGCGCGACGTGTCGGTTCAGGCCAGTGGGATGGAAGCGCGCATTTCGATGGCGGCCGAAGGCGGTGAGTATGCGACGCCCGATACCGCGCGTGATGCCATCGCCTATGCCGAGGGCGGCGTGCCCGATGGCAGCGATACTGACGCGCTCCAGTCGCGCTCGACGCGGCTCATCACGACGGCGCTCCTGGTCGCGCGCGACGGCGACGACGTGCTTCTCGCCGCGCACGAGGCCTGGGTGCGACGCGTGATCGAGATTACGCTCGACGAGCAGTCCGATCGCGGCGGCGGCTCACACGATACGCTGCGCTACAACCGGCCGGCGATCGCGATCCTGACACTGATCCACCTCTGGGCGCGGCAGGGCCAGACCGCCGATCGCGATGCGCTGCTCCGGCTCGTGACACGCCAGGACCGGGCAGCAGCCCCGGCGGTGGGGGCGGCGGTCCCATGTATCTTCGAGATCGACCCGCGTCTCTTCAAGGCGGCGACGCGGGCAGCCTTTGCCAGCATGACTTGGCGCTGGAAGAGCTACGATTCGAAAGACGAGGCGATCCAGGCGGCGTTCGAAGCGGAACGTACGGTCCGGATCGCCGCGGCGGTGGCGGCCGAGGTGGCTTGGCTCAACGGCGGTGCCGAGCCGGACTGGCCGGCTTGGCCTGACGAGCGCCCGAATTTGCGGCGGGCTAGCCGGATCCGGGTGCCTGGACCTGTCATGCCCGAAGACTTCGACGCGGACGACGCGCTCGATACGGCGATCGATTCCTCGTCGGCAACCCTTCATGTCGATCATCAGGCGGCAGCCCAATGGCTGGCGATGATCCAGTCGGCACCGGTCGGCACGATCGGCTGGCGACAGGAGGTCGTCTCGGCCTATGCCGACTGGACCGGGCGAATGAACGGACTGGGCTATGGGGCAGATGCCGAGATTAGCCGCGAGCCGAACGACTGGAATATGCAGTATTACGCGTTCTACGCTGAGCGGCTGCTCGATGGCGACGATGCGACGTTCGTGGCCGATCTGCCGTTCGTAACCGACCTGCCGGACGCGCCGTTTGGCGAGGTCGCGCAAACGGTGCAGCATGCCGCCGACGCGCTCTATTTCAACGACACCGGCCGCGCGGCGGCACGACCGGTAGCTCTTCGCAAGAAGCTGGTTGCGCGCGTGATGGCGCTAAACCGATGGCAGCATGCCCGCGACCCGGCAGAAGCGCGGGTCGACCTGGAGAGCGGCGGGATCATCGCGAAGATGTTGTTCAACACCTACGGGATGATCAACGGGACGCAGAGCTATTTGCCGCCGGCCCTGTTCGACCGGGTCGATCCGTTCCTGCCGGTGCTACGCCCGATGTTGCCCGGGGGGCAGATGGTGTTCGTGGCGCGCTGCACGATGAATCTATTGCTGGTCGCGCCGCGCGCCCGTCATCTCGACTTTCTGCTCGACGCGGTCGGGGTTTGGTTCGGCCGCACTACATCACCGGGCTTCTGGATCGCGGCAGGCGTCGGCCGCCAAGTCGCGCAATGGTTTGGAGCGGTGTTGGTTGAGGCCCCGGGGTTGCTCGCACCCACGCATCTGGAGCGCGCGCGGATCGATCGGGCGCTCGGGCAACTGGTCGCGGTCGGTATCGCCGAGGCGCATGATCTAGAGCGCCGTGTCACGGCAGCTGCCAAAGCCGCCAGCGCCGTACTTGTTCGTCGCACGCAGGATTGAAGCTCTATTGGGACTTGAGCGACTGGGTATGGGGCGCGGGTGTTACAATCGGACGAGACTGTTGAAAAACGGCTGCTTATGAGCCGCGAGGTAGATGGCTGGTGACGTGGCAATCGGGAAGATAGGCTGCGTATCATGCTGGCGCGGCCGTCCGGGCCAGCAACTGGAGATTGTAGGCTGCGGCGGCCATGGTGAACTCTTCTGCGGCTCCGGCCAGACCTCGCAGCTTGAGCGTTCGTAGACCGAGGTTTCGTTTCAGGTGGCCGAACACGCGCTCGATCCGCCGTCTTCGACGCCGCGCCTGCACGTAGGCGTCGGTGCCGGCGAGGGCGCGGACGGTATCTCGAGCATCCTCGCTCACGAGGCGGGTGACACCGCGCTTCTTTCCGATGGTGCATTGGGGTTTCAGTTCGCAGGCGGTGCAATCGGTGAGACGGCTTCGGTAGACGCGGACCTGGCTGGCGCGGTTAGTGCCGCAATAGCCAAGCAGCTTGTCTGCCGGGCAGCGATAGGCGTCGGCCTCGCGGTCGTAGCGAAAGGCATCACGGGTGAAGAAGGCATCGCGCTGGCGACCGCGGTCGATGACCGGAATGTACGGCGTGATGTTTCGATCGACCAGCCAGCCGAGCAGCGGGCCGCTCCCATACGCCTTGTCGGCCGAGAGGCTCACAAGCGTAATGCCCAGCTTGGTCTCGATGCGTGACACCAGCGTCCGGGTCGCCGCCACTTCAGCTGCGAAGCGCGCAGGCGTTGCCTCAACGTCGAGGATACAGTCAGTGTCGAGGTCAAGCAGCGGGTTGATGGCGTAGGCGTACCGTGCCGGCCCGTGCTTGCAGGTGAGCGCCGCCTGCGGGTCCGTCGGCGAGATGCTTGCCGGCTCGACGGCGGCCGGCTCGTCCGGACCTGGCGGCAACGCGGCATCGAGCGCCGCGAGATACTCGGCGACGGGCCGCGAGACGCTCTCCCGAGCACGCAGTTCGTCAACTGCGGCGGTACCCTTCAGCTTCTTCTCCCGGCTGGCATCGGCCATGATCGTGCTGCCATCCACCGCCACGTCGCGCCCCGCCACCAGCCCGGCCGCGGCGCACTTGGCGACCACCTGCTCGAACAGCAGACGATGCAGGTCGCAGGCGCGGAAGCGACCGTGCCGGTTCTTTGAGAAAGTCGAATGATCAGGCACCCGATCGGCCAGATCGAGACGACAGAACCAGCGGTAGGCGAGGTTGAGGTGCACCTCTTCGCACAAGCGCCGTTCCGAGCGGATGCCGGACAGGTAGCCGACCAGCAGCATCCGTAGCATCAGTTCCGGATCGATTGAGGGTCGCCCGGTCGTGCTGTAGCTCGCCGCCAGTGCGTCGCGCACGAAGCCGAAATCAAAGAGGGCGTCGATACGTCGGAGCAGGTGGTCAGCGGGCACATGATCGTCGAGCCGGAACCCGTAAAACAGCGCGCCCTGCGCTACCTGCCGCCCCATCATGTCCCTACTCCTCGCCGCGTTGCAGGAGTGAATCACGGCGCCCGGGCGGTAGCAAGCACGCGTTTTTCAACAGTCACG
>NZ_PZZN01000001.1:0-640713 GCF_003046295.1 Sphingomonas aerolata | reverse complement strand
CTACCTGCCGCCCCATCATGTCCCTACTCCTCGCCGCGTTGCAGGAGTGAATCACGGCGCCCGGGCGGTAGCAAGCACGCGTTTTTCAACAGTCACGTCCGGTTGCGACACCGCTTACGCTTCATCGACGGCGTGACACTTTCTTGAGAGCTCGCGACAATGTGTCGATCGAATAGGGCTTATGCACCAGTTCGAACCCGTGCGTACCGCTCTGCGCCAGAACCTCGCTGTACCCGCTGGTCAAAACGACCGGCAGCTTTGGATAAAGGCGGCCGATCTCCTGACCCAGATCGATACCGGACATGCCGGGCATCATCACGTCGGAGAAGACGATGTCGAACCTGCCTGCATCTGCCGCCAGTTCAGCAAGTGCCTTGGAGGCGTCCATCGCCAAGACCGTATGATAGCCCAACTCTCCCAACGCCTCGGTCGCGAACATGCCAACCTCGGCATTGTCCTCGACGACCAGCACACAGGCGCCTTCGCCGAGCGGCAGGGAGTTGTCGCCTTCTTCGGCCGCTCCGCCGTCCAGCCCGTCGACCCGGGGCAGGAACATGGTGAATGTTGCGCCTTCGCCTTCCTCGCTTGTGACGACGACACCCCCGCCGGACTGCTTCGTAAAACCGAAGACCTGGCTGAGGCCAAGGCCTGTACCTTCGCCTACCCCCTTGGTGGTGAAGAACGGTTCGAAGATCCGTTCAATGTTGTCGGCTGGAATACCGGGGCCGCTGTCGGTCAAGGAGACCGTCACGAACTCGCCCGGCGTGGCCGGATGGGACCGTATGGCGGGCATACCGGAGGCTGCTGCCACCACGATGGACAGCTCGCCCGCGCCGTTCATGGCATCGCGCGCATTGACCGCCATGTTGACGATCGCGGTGTCGAACTGGCTGCGGTCCGCGTCGATGTAGCAAGGCTCCGTCGGCAGCCGATGCGATACCTTGATGCGTGCACCCGTCAGCGTCCGCACCATGTCGCTGACCGTCCGCACGCTTTCCGAGACATCGAAGACTTCGGGTTTGAGCGACTGGCGGCGCGCGAATGCGAGCAGCTGGTTGGTCAGTTTGGTCGCGCGTTCGGCGGTGTCGGAGATCGCGTCGATATAGCGTTGCCGGCGCTCGTCGGACAGACCGGGCCGGCGCAATAGGTCGATGGAACCCCGGATGACTGTCAGCAGATTGTTGAAGTCGTGCGCCACCCCACCGGTGAGTTGCCCGATCGCCTCCACCTTCTGCGATTGGCGCAACGCGTCCTCGGCCTGGCCGAGGTCGGCGGTTCGCTCCGCGACGCGCTGCTCCAGCGTTTCGGCGAGCGCGCGCAGATCGGCGACAGCACGGTCGCGCTCCGCTGCGATGCTCCGCCGCTCCTCGACGTCGATCAGGACGCCGGGAAAGCTCAGCGGCGTTCCGTCGGGTGCATGGTCAACCCGACCGTTCGCCTCGATCCAATAATATCGACCGTCAGCACGGCGGACCCGGTATTGATGCGCATAGGACCCACTGCGGGCAATTACCGCGTTGATGGCCTCCGTCAGTCCTGCCTGATCGTCGGGATGCACCGTTGCTGTAATCTGCGCGAGCGGGATGCCGGATCGACCGAGCGCCGGATCAAGGCCGAAGGCACGCGCGAATGCCTCGTCTACGGTGAATTGATCGCTCGGCAGGTCCCAGTGCCAGGTGCCGATGATGGCGCCGGCTTCCAGCGCGAGTTTCACCCGCTCGACGTTCTGGCGTGCGACGGATTCACTGACACGCAGGCGTTCCTCCGCTTCTCGGCGGGCGGTCACGTCGTTGAAAATAATCGCGATCTGTCGATCTGCGGGATCGCCAACCCTTACTGCCCGTACGTCGAACCAGCGTTGAAATGCTTCGGCATAATTCTCGAAGTTGGTTGCTTCACCGGTCTTGGCAACATGCCCGTATGTCTCGAACCAGAACTGCTCCAGGTCAGGTGCGAATTCCGTGACCCACTTGCCGCGCAAGTTGACGCCGGACTGGCGTTCAAAGGCGGGGTTGGCTTCGACAAACCGGTAATCGACGGCTTTGTCATCCTCGTCGAACTTGACCTCGACGATGGCGAAAGCCGCATCGACCGTGTCGAAGATTGTCTGGAAGCGCTGCTGCGCTTTCCGGAGCGCTTCGCCGGCAAGATGCTCTTCGGTACGATCACGAAGAACCTTGACGTAACCGGTATGGCGGCCGGCCGAATCCCGGAGCAGGGATAACTCACCGCTGGCCCAAAAAGGCTCGTCCCCCTTGCGCACGTGCCACCGCTCATCAGTGGCCCGCCCCGTCTCACGGGCGCAGGCCATCTCCTGCACCGGCACCCCGGCGGCGCGGTCTTCATCCGTGAAAAACAGGAAGACGCTTTGACCGATCACCTCGTCTTCCGACCAGCCCAGCACCCGTTCCGCGCCATAGCTCCATTCGATGATACGGCCTTCGAGATCGCAGGCTACGATGGCGAAGTCCTGTGCGCTATCGACGATCGCCCGCTGGCGCGCTTCGGCTGCAATCAGCCGTCCCGTTGCAACACGCTGCTCGAACTGCACCATGACCTGTCGCGCCATGACGCGGATCGTCTGCTTCTGAACCTCGGTCAGGTCGCGGGGGCGATAGTCCAGAACGCAGAGCGTGCCGATCGGAAAGCCATCAGGCGACTTCAACAGGGCGCCAGCATAGAAGCGCAGATGCGGCTCACCCGTGACCAGGGGATTGCAGTCAAACCGTGGGTCGTTCGTCGCATCGGGGACGAGCAGGAATTCATCCTCGAGGATCGCACGCCCGCAGAAAGACGTCTCCAACGGCGTCTCACGGACGCCAAGCCCGACTTCCGCCTTGAAGAACTGGCGGCCGTCCCCGATCAGATTTACGATCGCGATTGGCGCGTCGCAGATCGCCGCCACCAGTTCGGCGATCTCGTCGAACGCCGCCTCGCGCGGAGTGTCCAGCAGGTCATATTCTGCGAGGGCAGCCAATCTTTGCTTCTCGCGCGCGGGCAGATCGGTCATCGGACTCCAAAGGTTTAGCGGGTCACAGAGCTGTAGCATCGTCACCGCCAAGCTCAACGTTGGTCGTTCTTAAACTGTCGAAACTGGCCGGTTGTGATCCCCGCAGCGGCGCATGCTCTTTCCCGTTCCTCGGCGATGGCTCCATGATCTGAAATTCCTGCATCGCGACCGCTGTGATCACGGAAAGATCCGATGACAGGGAACCTCGGCATGCCTCTCACGTATGTTGGTTAACGAATATATTGTGGGATTGGGACGAGGGGTCGATGACTGAGACTGGAAGAGTTGCCTATCATCGCGACCGGGCTGAGCAAGAACGAAGGCGCGCGAGCGAAGCAATCGATGACCGCAGCAAGAATGTTCATATCGAACTGGCCCTGGCCCATGGAAAAGCGGTCGTTCTTGGCGGGCATCGTCTTCGCGCAGCGCATGATCGGTGATGCGGGCCGAAGAGGCTTGACGGTATTACTCTCGGGCGCTTGCGCAAAGAGCGCTGATCATGCGGCGACTGAGGGTAGGAACGGGATGCCGGTGTCTGTCCAGGTTCCACCGTCCGACCACAAGCGATTGTAACACGAGATCAGGTAGTGAATGCTGTCCAGCCCATCGCATCGGAATAGATGTCGATCCGACGCGGCATGAACGATCGGCGACGCTGCAGCCGCGACAATGGATTCGAAGCTGGACAAGATGGCGATGTTCGCCAGAACGTTGTCGGGCAAGGTCGCCGTGTTTATCGGCCCGGTCGCCATCTTCGTCGCCGCGGGCTTCGAGCATTCCATCGCCAACATGTCCCTGCTGCCAATCGGCTGGTCAGGTGAGCGTCTGATCGCCTCCCGCGGTGAGGTGAGCCCAAGGGAGGGCAGGACCGACGGGCACGATTCCGCAAGGGTTGAGGTCGCGGTGGCTGGCGTAGTAATGCGTCTTGATGTGATCGAGATGCACCGTCGCGGCGATGCGCGGATCTGCCAGCATCCGTGCGACGTAAGCGTCCAACGCCGGATAGTCGGAGATGCGGCGCACGTTGCACTTGAAATGGAAGTGATAGACCGCATCGAAGCGGACCAGCGTGGTGAAGAGCCGGATATCGGCCTCCGTCATCGCCTCGCCCACCAGCCAGTCGCTGCCGGACAGCCTCTCTTCCAGCCAGTCGAGCGATTCGAACAGCGGGCGCACTGCCGCCTCGTACGCGTCCTGCGTCGTGGCGAAGCCGGCCTTGTACACGCCGTTGTTCACCGTGTCGTAGACGCGGGCATTGACCTCATCGATCTGCTGGCGCTGGGCCTGAGGATAGAGGTCCGGTCCGGATCCGGCGAACGCCGCGAGCATCCGGAGGATGTCCGCCGATTCGTTCGACACGATCGTGTCGGTCTCGCGATCCCACAGGACGGGTACGGTGACCTTGCCGGAATAGTCCGGCCTGGCGCGGGCGTACAACTGCCACAGGAACTCGGCGTCGTGCAGCGGATCGCCACTGCCGCCGCGGCTCGTGCCGAAGGTCCAGCCATTGTCCAGCATGACAGGATCGACCACCGAGACACCGATCGCGTCGTCCAGCCCGTACAGCGCGCGTACGATCAGCGTCCGGTGCGCCCAGGGGCAGGCATAGCTGACATAGAGGTGATACCGACCGGGCGTCGCCGGATGGCCGGGCTGCCCGTCTTGGCCGGGGCTCCCCACCGGGGTCAGCCAGTCGCGAAAGCCCGCATCCTGCCGTTCGAACGCGCCGCCCTTGCTGTCTTCCGTCACCTTGCCCGCGTGCCACGCACCGTCGATCATTCTACCCATGTCATTCCTCCGTCGAAATCGGACCTCGAGCAAGATCCGCCACCGTTTCCCCTCACGAACGACCAAAGGCTCTTTTTGTCCCATGCGATGCCTCTGGCGGCGGGTTCGGGACCGGTCGCCCCGGCTCAGGCAAACAGCGGCCGCAGGTCGACGGTCGCGTCCACCACGCCGGTCGCCGGGTCGTCGCGAAAGGGATAGGAGGTGCAGGAGCGGTAGGAGGTTCTTGAATGGCGAAGCATGGTCGGATGGCAGGGATGGCGGCTGGGTTGGTGATCCTTGCGGCGGCGGTCGAGGCTGCTGCACAGCCTCGCGTCGAGCGCCTGACAGAGAGGCCTGTCGCGCTGACGCTGTTGCCGGCAACAATGCATGGCCGTTTCGAGCGGAAAGGCGCCGGCTTTGTCCGCCAGTGGCCGGGCAGTTATGCCGAGACGGCGTTTCGGGGCTCGGCGGTATCGTTCGACGTGGGGCCGGGCGAAGTGGCACTCCACGTGCTCGTCGATGGACGCAAGATCACGACGCTCGTCAAGCCCGTCCCCGGCCTGTACCGCGTCGCCGGGATGCCCGCCGGGCGCCACGTGTTGCGCATCGAGGTCGCTTCGGAAAGCCAGTCCGGTCCGACTGGCATCGGGCCGTTCTTTGCCGAGCGGGGGACTGTCGGAGCTAGGTTGCGCAATCGTACGCGGCAGATCGAGTTCGTCGGCGATTCGCATACCGTCGGTTATGGTGTGACGTCGCCCAAACGCGAATGTACCCAGGACGAGGTCTGGGCGACGACAGATACGTCGCGCGGCTTTGGCGCGCTGCTCGCCCGCCGCTACGGCGCGGATTACGAAGTGAATGCGATTTCCGGGCGCGGGGTGGTGCGCAACTATGGCGGGTTCGCGGCCGACACGCTGCCCGAAGCCTATCCCTTCACCCTGTTCGATCATCGATCCCGCGCCAGCGTGCCCGGCTGGCATCCGCAGGTGATTATCGTCTCGCTCGGCACCAACGATTTCACCACACCGCTTCACGCCGGCGAGACATGGGCGAACCGCGACGCCCTCCATGGCGATTACGAACGACGCTATGTGCGCTTCGTGCAGGCGCTCCACGCGCGCGATCCACGCGCACAGATCGTGCTGTGGGCCACGGACATGGCCAATGGCGAGATCCAGGCGGAGGTGGCCAAGGTTGCCGCGACCTTGCGCAGATCCGGCGCGCCGTGGCTCACCTATGTCCCGGTCAACGGCCTTTCCTTCACCGGGTGCCACTCGCACCCCTCGCTCGCGGATCAGACCGTGATTGCCGACCGGATCGCGGCGGTGATCGACGCGCGCGTCGCGGGATGGGCCCGACGCTCCTGATCGACGGACGGCCGGTTCGTCGGGCCAGCGAACGCAATAGGGCGCGGCGCATTATCCTGCTATCGCAGCGGGATGACGATATCGCATCCTGCCCCCACCGATGCCCGTGTCGAGGAACGTGCCGCAGTCGACGCCGCGACCTTTGCCGCCGAGATCGCCCTGCGCGACGCGCCGATCGTGTTGCGCGGCCAGGTCGCGCACTGGGCCAGCGTCCGGGCTGCGGCGGGTGGCGATCGCGCGACGGCGGCGTATCTGACCGGGCTCGGCGATGGCGGCAAGCCGATGGAGGTGCTGATCGGCGGCCCGGCGTTCGGTGGCAAATTCTTCTATCGCGGCGATAATCTGGAAGGGTTCAACTTCCACCGCGAAAAGGCGCCGCTCGGCGTGTTGCTGAGCGAATTGCTGCGCCTGTCGGACGTCCCCGAAGCCGAGCGGCATATCCTCTATGCGAACGCGGCGACCGCGCCCGAGCATCTGCCGGGATGGGCGGCGGCGAACCCGCTCGAACTGCCGATGGGCGGGGCGACGCCGCGGCTGTGGATCGGCAACGGATCGCAGACCGCGACGCATTATGACGGGTCGACCAATCTCGCCTGCGTGGTCGCTGGCGAGCGGCGGTTCACGCTGTTTCCCCCCGATCAGGTCGGCAATCTCTATCTGGGGCCGCTCGACCGGACGCTGGCGGGGCCGCCTTCGAGCATGGTCGATCCGCTTGCGCCCGATCTGGAGCGGTATCCGCGCTATGCCGAGGCGCTCGGCCACGCGGTGGTGGCCGATCTTGGGCCGGGCGACGCGATCTTCATCCCGGCGATCTGGTGGCACCACGTCCAGGCGTTCGGGACGCTCAACGTGCTGTGCAACTATTGGCGCGCCTATGATTCGAGCGTGTCGGCGTTCCATGCGGTGGTGCACGCGATGATGGCGGTGCGCGACCTGCCCGCGGCGGAGAAGGCGGGCTGGCGCGCGTGGTTCGAACATTATGTCTTCGCGGACGAGGCGAGTGCGGCGGGCGATCATCTGCCCGCGCCCGCACGCGGCGTACTGGGCCCGGCCAGCCAGGACCGGACCGAGCGGATCCGCGGCTATCTGCTGAAATCGCTCCAGCGCCGCTGAGCGTCAGTCGCTGTCGAGATAGGCGGCGACCCAGACGAGCGGCGCGTTCCAGTTGATCGCCACCTCGTTCAGCGCATAGGCGTTGATGTCGTCCGCCCAGCAGCGTTGCGGCGCGCACCGGCCCTTCAGTGTCACGGCGACCGGATCGACCATCGCGCTGTTATTGGGGCCGCCCGACACCACCCCCGGCGGCGGCGGTGGCGAAGATGCCGACAGCTGATGCGCCCAGAACCGGTGATGCGGGTTGGTCAGCGGCTTCCAGCCGGTCCCCGAGACATAGGATTGGCCCAGCGGATTGCGGCCGAGGATATAATCGGCCGCATCGACGACGCCGGCGCGGTAGCGCGCATCGCCGGTGAAACGCTGTGCGAGGCCAAGCAGCATCGCGCGGTTGAGAATGCTGGAATTCGACCCCCAATTATAGGTCTGCGACGCGTAGGGGATGCGGTAGCCGGCGCGCGCGGTTTCGGCGAGGAAGCCGTCGGCGGTCGCGACGATCGCCGCACGTGCGCCATCGCGGATCATCGCGGGAACGCCGCTTGCGGTCGCGAGCGTGATCATGCCGAGTGGTGCGACGCTGGCCCAGCCGGGTTCGCCGGTCGCGCCGGTCGGCAGCGCTGCGCGGTAGGCGGTATCGCCGGTCGTCGCGAACAGCTCGGCTGCAGCCCAGGCGCGTTCGTCGTCGAGCGTCTCGTCGCCATAGCCGCCGCTGCCGGTGAAGCCCTGCGCCGCGAAGATCGTGGGGTTGCGCTGCGCGGCGGTCCAGGCGGCGCGCGCGGCGGCAAGGCACCGCGCGGCAAAGGCGGGATCGATCGGCTGCCACAGCCGCGCGGCCTGCGCTGCAACCGCGGCAAGATTCAGCGTTGCCGCGGTCGAGGGCGGGTAGAGGAGCCGCGGTTCCTTGTCGTCGGCGGGCGCGGTCGGCAATGTCGTCCAGCGCGCGTCGGCAACCTTGTGATGCGCCATGCCGCCCGCGTCGACCGGCGTAAGTGCAAGCCGGCCCGAGCGATCATGCGGCCCGACGGGGAGTGCGACGCGGGTGCCTGTGGGGACCTGCATCCGCAGCATCCACTCGACCTCCCACCGCGCTTCGTCGAGCAGGTCGTCGCGGCGGTTGCCGGCTTCCGGCAGTCGCGCCTGACCATCGGCGAACACGCGACGCGCAAGCCCGGTCTCGTAGAGATTCTGCAGCGTCCACACCGCGATGCCGCCGTTGACGACATATTTGCCGTGGTCGCCCGCGTCGTACCAGCCGCCGGTGACGTCGAGCGTATAGGGGCAGCCGGGCCAGACATTGCCCTTCTCGTCCGCGCCCGAAAAACAGGCGGCGACTTCGCGCGGATGGCCGGCCGCGCGCACCCAGCGCTTGCCCACCCAGCGCGCGTCGATCGGCGTACCGGCGCGCTGCTGGTAGAAGAAGTTGAGCGCGTTCAGCGCGAGCGGGGCGTAGACGTCGCGGCCGACGCGGAAGCGGCCGCTTTCGGTCCCGTCGACGCGCAGCCGGTAGTTGCCCGGGCGGGTGAGCGCGGTGAAGCGCGCGACATGGACATGATCGCCCGACGCCGCGTCGTCACCGCCGACGCTGGTGCGTCCCGTCAGCACGGTCTTGCCGGCGTCGTCGACCACGACCCAGTCGAGCGGCCGCGTCGCGTGATCGGCGACGATCGCAAGCTTGGGGTCTTCGGGACGGAAGCCGAGCTGGTTGATATTGATGACGGCGGCGGCGAGCAGAAGCGGGAAGGGCATCAGAGCATCCTGTTCGTAGCCAGCTGCGCGAGCGCGGTGGCATGAGGTGGCATGTGGGTCAGCGAGGTGGAGACGACGCGTTCGATCTGAGCGAGCCGCTTTGCCGCGATGGCGATCGGCAGCGCGTCGCAGATCGGGTCATGGCCGGTCACGGGTGCGTCCTGTCCGGTCAGCACCGCAAGCCAGCTGACCTCGTTGAACAATTCGTCCGTTTCGCGGAAGATGCGTCCGCCGGCGCGGAACAGCGCGAGCTTTTCGGCGAGGCCATCCGGGATCGGCGCCGCCGCGCGCTCGCGCCAGAAGGGTTCGGTACGGGCATTGAGGTGGTAATGCGCGACGAGGAAATCGCGGATCCGGACGAACTCGCCGGTCATCGTGCGATTATATCGGTCGACGATCGCCTGGGCAGGGGGGCCGCCCGCCGGAAGCATTCGCAACAGATGCTGAAGCCCGCTCTGCACCAGATGAATGCTGGTCGATTCCAGTGGCTCCATGAACCCCGCCGCCAGGCCGAGCGCGATGCAGTTGCCGCTCCAGAACCGGGTGCGGTGCCCGGTGGCGAAGCGGATCACGCGCGGGTCGGCCAGTGCCTCACCGTGCAGCCCGGCGAGCAGCGTCGCGGTCGCTTCGTCCTCGCTGCAGTGGCGGCTGGAAAAGACATGCCCGTTGCCGGTGCGATGCTGCAGCGGGATACGCCAGCGCCAGCCGGCGGGTTCCGCGATCGCCCGCGTGAGCGCGAGCGGCGCGGCGTCGGCGGCCGACGGGACCGCAACCGCACGATCGCACGGCAGCCATTGTGACCAGTCGGTCCAGCCCGCCTGCAGCGCGCCTTCTATCAGCAGCGCGCGAAACCCCGTGCAGTCGAGGAACAGGTCGCCCTCGACACGGCTGCCATCGGCGAGATGGACCGCGGCAATTCCGGCGGGGCCACGCTCGACGCGGTCGACCCGGCCCTCGCGGCGGATGACGCCGTGCGCCTCGGCCTGCGCGCGCAGGAACACGGCGTAGCGGCCTGCGTCGAAATGATAGGCGTAGCCGATCCGCGACAGCGGTGAATCACCGTTCGCGATCGGGCGCGAGAAACGGCCGGCTTGGGCGGCGCGGGCTTCGAGCGAATAGGCGCCGAGCGCGTCGGCGGCCCCCGCCTGGCGGGCGCGCAGCCACTGCGCGGCGAATGGCACGCCGGCGATGTCGGTCCCGATCTGGCCGAACGGATGGACGTAGGATTCGCCCGGGCGCGTCCAGCCCTCGAAGCGGATGCCGAGCTTGTAGCTGCCGCCGGTCGCGCGGAGGAATGCGTCCTCGTCGATCCCGAGCATCGCGTGAAAGGTGCGGATCGGCGGGATCGTTGCCTCGCCGACGCCGATCGTGGCGATGTCGTCCGATTCCACGAGCGTCACGCGCGTGCCGGCCGGGCCCAGCAGGCGGCCGAACGCGACCGCGGCCATCCAGCCCGCGGTACCACCGCCGACGATCACGACCGATCCGAGCGTGCCGGTCATGCGCGCACCCGCGTCGGGCAGGTGCGGGCGAGATAGTCCTCGTGCCGGGGCATTCGCGATGCGGCATCGGCAAACATCGCGTGCAGCCGGTCGAACCGTGCATCGACCTCGCGCGCGTCGACCGCATCGGCCAGCCGGTCCCAGCCGTCGGGAACAATGCCCTGGCCCAGCAGCACCGCCACCCAGCTCGCCTCCGCGAACAGATCGTCCTCCCAGCGGAACAGCCGTCCGCGGCGACGCCACAAGGCGAGCTTCTCGCTCAGGCTGTCGGGGATCGCCCGCGCACGCGTCTCGCGCCAGAACGGCGAATCCTCGCGGCGCGTCGCATGGTAATGGAGGATGAGGAAGTCGCGGACCTGGTCGAACTGAGTCGCTGCCAGCCGGTTATAGGTGTCGATCTCGACCGGCGAGAAGCCCTGGTCTGGAAAGAGGGCGAGCAGTTTCGAGATGCCGGTCTGGACCATGTGGATGCTGGTCGATTCGAGCGGTTCGGTAAAGCCGGAGGCAAGGCCCAACGCGACGACGTTGCCGATCCACTGCTTCCGCCGCCGTCCCGCGGTGAAGCGCAGCAGGCGTGGTTCGGCGAGCGGGGTGCCGTCGACCCCGGCGTGCAGCGTCGCCGCGGCCTCATCGTCCGAACAATGCGCGCTGCTGTAGACATAGCCGTTGCCGGTGCGGTGCTGCAGCGGGATGCGCCATTGCCAGCCGGCCGCGCGCGCGGTCGAGCGGGTATAGGGGGTGATCGCCGCGCCGGTGTTCGCGGTCGGCATCGCGACGGCCCGATCGCAGGGCAGCCAGTGCGTCCAGTCCTCATAGCCCGCGCCCAGCGTCTGCTCGATCAGCAGGCCGCGGAACCCCGAACAGTCGAGGAACAGGTCGCCTTCGATGACGCGGTCGCCGGCCAGCGTCACGTGGCGGACATGGCCGGTCTCGCCGTCGAGTGCGACGTCGACGACATCGCCTTCGACGCGCACGACACCGTCGCGCTCGGCGCGCCCGCGCAGGAAGCGTGCATAGAGGCCCGCGTCGAAATGATAGGCGTGCGCCATCTGCGACAGCACCGACGCCGGGTCGGGCGAGGGGGGAATGAACCGTCCCGCGCGCGCGGCGACCGCGCACAGCGAATAGGCCTCGATATCCTCGACGATCCCGGCGGCGCGGCGGCGACGCCAATATTGGTGGAAGCGCACACCCTCGATATCGAAACCGAACCCGCCAAAGGGATGCAGATAGCGTTCGCCAAGTGCACCCCAGTCGACGAATTCGATCCCGAGCTTGAAGCTCCCCGCGGTCGCGGCGAGGAATTCCGCCTCGTCGATCCCCAGCATCGCGTTGAAGCCGCGGATCGGCGGGATCGTCGCTTCACCGACGCCGACGGTGCCGATCGCGTCGGACTCGATCAGGGTGATGCTCGCCCCGGTCGGGATCAGCCGGGCAAGCGCGGCCGCCGCCATCCAGCCGGCCGTGCCGCCGCCGACGATGACGATGCGGCGGACGGGGGCGCCGATCGTCATGCGCGCGTCCGCAACGCGGCCATCGCCTGCGCATAAGGGGGAAGCGCGCGGACCTGCGCGATGACCCGCGCACGCTGCCCGGCCAGATGCCGCTCGATCGCCGCCAGCGGCACTATGTCCGCGCGCGCATCGTAACGGCGCGGCATGAGGCCCATCGCGTCGAACATCACCGCCCAATCCTCCTCCTCGAACACTTCGTCGTCATACATCGGCAACCGCCCGCGCGCCGCAAACAGATCGTGTTTGGCGGCCAGTGGTCCGGGTAGCGATGCCGTGCGGCGGTCGTCCCACAGCGCGCCGGCGCGACCGGCCACGGCATAATGCGCGATCAGGAAGTCGCGCGCGCCCTGTAGCGCCGCGGCCGCGGTGCGGTTGAAGGCTGCGGCTTCGATGGGTGCCTGCGGTCCGGCGGGCCAGAGCTGGATCAACTGCGCGAGCGAGCGCAGCAGCAGCGTCAGTGCGGTGGGGTGCAGCGGTTCGAGCAGACCCGCGGCGGCGCCCAGTGCGACGCAATTGCCCCGCCATGCCTCGAAGCGGCTCGCCGCGCGGAACGGCTTGCCGTTGCCGCCAACGCTGCACGTCAGTCGTACATCCGCACCGTCTAGCGGCCAGGTTGCCGTCCAGCCCGTGTCCTGCGCATCGACCTGCGTATAGGGCGGGGGCGCGCCCTGCGCGGGCACCGTCTCGGCATGCGTCCGGTCGCAGGGCAACCAGCTGGACCAGTCCTCGGACGCGGGGCTGGTACGGCTGGCGATGCGCGCGTCGGTTCCCGAACAGTCGAGGACGAGCCAGGGTTCGATCCCGGTACCGTCCGCAAGGGTCAGCTTCTCGACGATGCCGTTCGCTGCGATCTCGGCATCGACGAAGTCCGCGGACGCGCGTTCGGCCCCCGCCCGCAGCGCCGCCCCGCGCAGCAGCGCTTCATAGGGCGCGACGGGCAGATGCAGCGCATGCGCGAGCGGCGCCCCGGGTGCGAACCGGCCCGCCTGCGCGGCGACCGCGGACAGCGCATGATCGGCCAGCCGGACTGGGTGCCCCGCCGCGCGCAGCCGTCCGGCGAGCTGGTGAAACGCGATGCCCTCGAGCGGCGCACCGGTCTCGCCATAGGACAGGAACGCCGCTGCGCGGTCGGCCCGCCAGCCACCGAACGCGACACCCAGCGCATGGCCGCCGCCGGTCATCCGGACCAGAGTCGCCGCATCGAGACCGAGATCGGCATGAAAGCGCGCGAGCGCTGGCGGCACCGCGATCACCGGCGCGAAATCGCCCAGGCCATCACCGCCGGTGCCGTCGTCGATCACCACCACGCGGTAGGATTCGCGTGGCAAGCGCCGCGCCAGCGCCGCCGCGGCGATCCAGCCACATAGGTTCGCGCCCAGGACAGCGACCGTGGCTGTCACGCGGCAGCCCCGATCCGCGCAAGATAGTCCGCATGCGTCGGCATCCCCTCGGCGGTGCGGCGGCAGGCGTCGGCGACCGCCGCGACACGCGCGCGCGCGTCCGCGACGGGCAGTGCGGCGACGAGGGGGTTGATGCGTTCGGGCATGATTCGCTGGCCATAATAGACCGCGAGCCAGCTCGCGGGCAGGAACATGCCCTCGCGATATTGTTCGACGATGCCGCGATCGCGAAAGGCAGCGATCTTCCCGGCCAGCGAGGGGGGCAGGTCCATCGTCCGCATGTGGCGCCAGAACGGCGTGTCGTCACGCTCGGTCGCGCAATAATGAAGAACCAGAAAGTCGCGGACGCGGTCATATTCCAGCGCCATCGCGCGGTTGAATTCCGCGGCATCTGCAGGGTCGAGCACCGCGTCGTTCGGGAACAGCTCGATCAGCTTGCCGATGGCCAGCTGGATCAGGTGGATGCTGGTCGATTCAAGCGGCTCGAGGAACCCGGCGGAAAGGCCGATCGCCACGCAATTGTCGATCCACTGGCGATGCCGACGCCCGGTGCGGAATCGCAGCATCCGCGGCTCGGCCAGCACCTCGCCCTCGAGATTGTCGAGCAGCACCGCGCGCGCGCGGTCCGGATCGGTGAAGCGGGTCGAGAAGACATGACCGTTCCCGGTGCGATGCTGCAGCGGGATCCGCCATTGCCAGCCGGCGTCGCGTGCGGTGGCGCGGGTATAGGGGACGAGGGGGCCGGCGTTCGCCGTCGGGACCGCCCAGGCCGCATCGCAGGGCAGCCAGTGCGCCCAATCCTCGTGTCCCGCCTTCAGGGCGCCTTCGATCAGCAAGGCGCGGAACCCCGAACAGTCGACGAACAGATCGCCCTCGATCCGCTGCCCGTCCGCCAGGCGAAGGGCTGCGATACCGCTCGGGCCCCGTTCGACGTGCTCGACGCGACCCTCGACCCGCGTAACGCCGCGGGTTTCGGCATAGTCGCGCAGATACGCGGCATAGAGACCGGCATCGAACTGATACGCATAGGAATAGGTCGACCCGACCGATCGCGGATCGTCGAGCGGCGGCGTGAACCGCCCGGCACGCGCGGCGACGATCGGGAGCGAGCAGGCGGCGAGCGCGGGCGTCTCATCCGGCTTGCCCCGGGTCGCGTGGAGCCAATGCTGATGGAATGGCAGTCCGTCGATGTCATGGCCGAAATCGCCGAACGGATGGATGTAGCTGTCACCGATCCGACCCCAATCGCAGAACTCGATGCCCAGCTTGAACGTCGCCTTGGTACGCCGGACGAAGTCGGCTTCGTCGATACCCAGTCTTTGATTGAAGAACCGGATGTGCGGCACCGTGGCCTCGCCGACACCGACGGTGCCGATCTCCTCGGACTCGACCAGCGTGATGTCGGCCAGCCGTGCCGCGGACGGCGTACCGGTCGTTAGGCCGAGCGTCGCCGCGGTCATCCAGCCTGCGGTACCGCCACCAACGATAACGATGCGTAGCCGACCACGTTCGTCCAATTCCACCCCCCGGCTATGTTGCAATCATGCAACAAGCCTAGCAATTCACTAAAAAACCGTCCGATTCAGTCTAGGCCTAACTCATCCCTCTCGCTACCAAACATTGTAAGAAAAAAGCGCTTACAAATGATAGCGCTAACACAATGAGGGGATGCCGGGAGTCATGGCCAAGTACAAGATCACACGCGCCGCGCGTCGCGGGAACCTCCTCAAAGGTGGTGCCTCCCTGCTTGCGCTGTGCCTGGCCGCCGCGCCAAACGGCGCTTTAGCCCAGCAAGCCGATGCCGCCGCCGGCCAACCTGCGCTGACGCCGAACGCGGCCGGGCGTACCGCATCTTCTGATCGCACTGCGGCGACGGTGGCCGGGGCGCCCCAGGCGGGCGCGGCACAGCCCTCCGCCAACGGGCAGGTGCCCTCGGGCGGTGCCGAGGTGACGCAGGCCGAGCAGTCGACCGCAACGCCGCAGGACGAAGCCGCCGATCAGGACATCGTCGTCACTGGCATCCGCCAGAGCCTGAAGAGTGCGCAGGCGATCAAGCGCAATTCCGAAGTCGTGGGCGATTCGATCTCGTCCGAAGACATCGGCGCGCTGCCCGATCGTTCGGTCACCGAAGCGCTGCAGCGCGTGCCTGGCGTGTCGATCAGCCGCTTCTCGGCCGGTGCCGATCCCGATCACTTCGCGACCGAAGGGTCGGGCGTCACCGTCCGCGGCCTCAGCTACACGCGCTCCGAGATCAACGGCCGCGATTCGTTCAGCGCGAACAACGGCCGCGGCCTGTCCTTCGCCGATGTGCCCGCCGAGCTGCTTGGCGGCGTCGACGTGTTCAAGAGCCCGTCCGCCGACATGATCGAAGGCGGCATCGGCGGCTCGGTCAATCTGCGCACGCGCCTGCCGTTCGATTCCACCGGACTGGTGCTGGGCGGGACGCTCGAAAACAACTACGGCGATTTCGTCAAGAAGTCGGCGCCCACGGTCTCGGTTCTCGGCAGCAACCGCTGGGAAACCGGCATCGGCGACTTCGGCATCCTCGCCAGCTTCGTGCGCTCGCAGGTCCGCAGCCGCGCCGACAGCGTGCAGATCTCGAACTGGGGCGAGCGCGTGATCGGCGCCGACGGATCGCTGTTGCAGCCGGTCGACGCGACCACCGGCGTGGTCAACGCGGGCCGCACCGTCTACGTGCCCCGTGGCGCGGCGATCCGCAGCCAGGAATTCAACCGCACGCGCTACGGCTATTCGGCCGCCGGCCAGTGGCGTAGCCCCGACAAGTCGATGACCGCGACCGCGCAGTTCCTGCGGACTGACTCGCGCGAGGCGTGGACCGAGAATTCGATCGAGGTCGCGACCGACAACGTGCTGGCGGCAGGCGACACGCAGCCCTTCCCCGGCACCAGCTTTGCCTATGACGACGATAACGTCTTCACCAGCGGGATCATCACCGGCCCGAACGGCTATCGCGCCGATCAGGATCCGGCGAACGGCGGCGATCAGCGCACGCCGAGCAACGGCCTGCAGAGCAACAACATCTCGCGCGGCAACCAGTCGCGCTTCCGCACCAACGACGCCAGCTTCAACCTGAAGTGGCAGGCGACGAACCGGCTCGGCATCAACCTCGACTACCAGCATGTCTGGTCGCAGGTGAAGGTCACCGACCTGACCGTCTGGGGCACGACCTTCCAGAATGCCGACATCCGGCTGGACGGGACCAACCCGGCCTATGTGAACTTCATCCCGGTGACGAACACGCCGAACAATTACCAGAACGCCGCGCACCCGAGCTATCTCGACGCGTATAACAACTTCTACCGCTCGGCGATGGACCATATCGAGGACAGCGAGGGCAACGAGGATGCTGCGCGCATCGACCTCGATTATTCCTTCCCGGAGGATAGCTGGCTGACCTCGGTCCGCGTCGGCTATCGCTTCGCCGATCGCCAGAATGAAGCGCGTTCAACCGGCTATAACTGGGGCGTGCTCAGCGAGATCTGGGGCGGCGGCAACAACCAGGACAATGCAGCGGCGCCGACCGGCCCGGGTGGCCCGGTCTGGTTCGATCGCCCGATCGACGGCAATCCCGTCACGCGCAATACGGGCAATCTCGGCCCGCAGCAGGCATTCCTCTACGACAACTTCTTCCGCGGCAAGGCGAACGATTCGTCGAACGGCGGGCGCGTGTTCGTGCCGGGGTCGTTCCTCCAGGATTATGGCGCGGCGACGCAGGCGATCAGCCAGATCGCGCAGGAATGGCGCAACTTCACGAGCAACCTGTCGGGCGCCAATGGCTGGGTGCCGCTGGCGAGCCGTGCCGGTGTCGTCGCCGGAACGCCGTTCCTGCCCGGTGAGATCAATCCGGTCAGCGAGCGCAACAACGCGGTCTATGCGATGGCGCGCTTTGGCAACGACCTGTCGAACGGTTGGAACCTGAGCGGCAATATCGGTGTGCGGTACACGAAGACGGATCGCGTCTCGTCGGGCTTCTTCGCCTTCCCGCAACAGTCGTTCAGCTGCGTCGCGCCGACCAACGGGCAGCCGGTCTCGCGGTTCTGCGCGTTGCCGCAAGCCGTACGCGACGCCGCGGCGGCGTTCCAGAACGGCAGCACGACGCCCAACGACGCCAAGCTGAGCTACGACTATTTCCTGCCGAGCTTCAACGTGAAGCTGGCGATGGGCGGCGGTCTTCAATTCCGCGCGGCGTTCACCAAGAGCGTCGCTCCGCCGGATTTCGGGCTGACCCGGTCCTATTACAACATCAATCTGAACACGAGCGACCAGACGATCCTGTTCAACGGGGCGCCGGTCGCGACCTTCCAGGTCGGCAACCCGTTTCTGAAGCCGGTCCGTGCGGACAATTACGATGTGACCGCGGAATGGTATTTCTCGAATGTCGGCCAGCTCACGCTGTCGCTGTTCAAGAAGGACCTGTACGGCGTGCAGACCAACAGCCTGCAGCGTCAGAGCTTCACCAACAACGGCGCGACATTCGACGGGATCATCACGACCCCGCTGAACTCGACCGAGACGGGTCGCGTGAAGGGGTTCGAGGTCGGCTATCAGCAGACCTATGATTTCCTGCCCGGGTTCCTGAGCGGGTTCGGTCTCGCGGCCAATTTCACCTACGTGAAGTCGTCGGGCGTGTCGCAGCAGAATCTCGACTCCGACGATCCCAACGTCACCGCCGGGATCATCTCCAACGTCGACACCAGCGGGTTGCCGTTGCAGGGGCTGTCGAAATACCAGTTCAACTTCGCGCCCTTTTATCAGCGTAACGGGCTGGAGGTACGCGCTGCGTATAACTGGCGGTCGAAGAACCTGCTGACGATCCGCGACGTGATCGTGCCGAACTCGCCGGTCTACGCGGAGAAATACGGGCAGCTCGACGCTTCGATTTTCTACGCGGTGACGCCAGCGATCAAGATGGGGTTCCAGGGCGTCAACCTGACCAATTCGATCACGCGCACGTCATATGTGATCAACGATGATCTGCTGACGCGTCCGCGCAACTGGTTCATCGCGGATCGCCGCTTCACCTTCTCGATCCGCGCATCGTTCAGATAAGCGCGAAAGGGTCGGCCGGTGCGGTCGGCCCTCCCGATCCTTTTCCCGTTCTCCCCCCTGGGCGCCGCGCGACAACCGCGGCGCCCTTTTTTTGTCCGGGCGTCAGGTGCGGGGCGGGGCGGCAGCAAGCGCGGCGGCGATCGCCATGTACATCGGTTTGGGCTTGAACGCGGCGTCATAGGGGCAGGGGCGGCGGCGGGCCTTGTCCTTGCGCGGCTCGAACCCCTCGATCCAGCTATAGCGGTCGGTCATCCCCCACAGCAGCACGTCGCGAAGCTGCGGATAGGCGAGCATCACGTCGAGATAGCCGCGCGTGAAATTGGCCACCGCCTGATCGCGGACCGTGAAGTCGGCAGGGAGTGCGTTGTCGCGGACGTCGAGCTCGGTGATCACCAGGCCATAGCCCATCGCGGTGACCGCATCGAGGAAGCGGCGCCACTCGCCCTCGAGCGCTGCGATCGTTGCACGCGCGTCGATCCCCTGCGTGACCAGGTGAGACTGCACGCCCAGCGCATCGACCGGCACGCCGCGCGCCTTGAACCCTTCGAGCAGCTTGAGCACGCCGGCGCGGTGCGTGGCGTTGCCGGGTTCCCAGCTCATATAGTCGTTATAGACCAGCTGCGCGTGCGGCGCGACGCGGCGCGCGGTGTGGAAGGCCAGGTCCAGCGTTGCCTCGGGGCTGCCCAGCGCGCGCGACAAAGCGGTCTGGTACAGGCTCGCATCCTTGGGATCGACCGCCTCGTTGACGACGTCGTAGCTGCGGATCCGCGTGCCATAGCGGCGGCATACCGTGGTGATATGATCGACCAGCAGATGTTCGGCGGCGCGCGCGGGGGTCGCGCCAAAATCATGCGCTTCTTCCCAGCGCGGCATCCATTTGGGCTGATGCCACAGCAGATTATGCCCGCGCACCAGCAGTGCGTTGGCGTCCGCCCAGGCCATCATCGCATCGAAGCGGGTAAAGTCGAAGGCGGTCGCGCTGGGTCGCAACGCCTGCCACTTCATCTCGTTTTCGGCGACGAGCAGACCGCAATCGCGTTTGAGCAGGTCGGCATAGGCTGGATTCGCGAACGAGCCGCGATCGGCACCCGGGGCACCCCATGCGAAACTCGATCCCACCCGCATCCCCTTGGCCGCGGCGATGCCGTGCAGGCCGGTCGGCGCAGGTGCGGCCGTCCCACGGGCGCCGGCCGATACGGCAAGACCCGTCAGCATCGCCAGCCCGGTGCGTCGCGTAATTTCCACAGGACATCCTCTCTTTTATGGTAGCGCTAACGCTGACGGTTTCTCGTCATCAGGTCAATCCCGAAGCCTCCGGTTTGATACGCAAATTGGATAGCCGAAGACGCAACGGTTCGGTGGCAAGCGGGCCCTGAACGTGTCTATGCAACGGGGGAAGGCGGGCCCGGTTCAATCAGCCGTTCTGCAACGACCCGCATCGCCTCAACATCCCGGCCGCAATAGAGGCGCAGGGCGGCATCAAGTTCGGCGCGGCGCGCCGGCGTACATGCGACGTCGACCGCCTCGCGATACGCCGCGACCGCGTCGCCGCCGTCGCGCACCGCCAGCGTGGCATAATCGAGATGCGGTGCGATCGTCGGCAGGACCGCCTTGATCGACCAGCTTCCGCGCTGGTCCCGGTGGTACCAATGGTCGCGGGTGACGGGCAGCAGGTCGACGATGCGCGCGGCGAGATCGTCGAGCACGGCGGCGAGATCGGGGCAGGCATGCGCAAGGCGCAGCACGACGTCGCGTTCGAAACGGGCGTGCCAGGCGATGACCGCGCCGGTCCGTGGCAGTGCGGCAAGCGCCTCGGCACAGGCGCGACGCGGATCATCGCCGCTCAGGTCGAGGAACTCGTGTCGTACGATGCCGTGGTTCGCGGCTTCGACATCCGCGACGAATTGAAACGGCACCTGCTCATAGGGCGAGCAGCCGGGCCAGACCGGCACCGCGTCGCTGACGGTTTCGAAGTCCAGCCAGGTGCGCGGATACGACCAGCCGGCCATCACCTGCGCAGCGCCCGCGGGGTCATGCTCGACCTGCCCGGTCATCGTGGCGCGGTGGACGCGGCGGTCGGTGTCGGAGCGCAGATCCTCGACTGGGACGAGCGTCAGGTCGTCGATGCCGCGGCGCAGGAACGCTTTGCCTGCGCCGCGCGGCAGGATCGTCACGGGCCAGTACGGACCCGCCGGCAAACCTGCGTGGCAATAGTCGGTAAAGGCACAGGTGTACGGCGCGTGGCAGTGATCGCCGACGATCGCCGCAGGTTCGCTTTGTGTAAGCAAGGCCTTGGCCGCACCGATGCGCGCGCCTTGTGTCGCCACGATCGGCGCAACCAGCGCGGTCACGTCGGTATCGACGAACAGCCCGCCGCGGTCCCCCGAGCGGTCCAGCGTGAAGTCGCGATCGAGGTGGCGGACGTGAACCGATGTGATGCGGAGGCCGTTGGCGGCCGCGACCCAGGCCTGAGTCGCGAGCGCGGCGAGATGATCCGGCTTTGCCTTGGTCGAACCGCGAACGGCAATGATGCGCCAGCCGTCGCCATCCGGTTCGAGGATATCGACGATCGCCTGCACGCCGTCGTGCAGGAACTGCGCGCCCGCGATGGTCTGGCGCGTCGCAATCGCTGCGCCGGTCGCTGCTGACTCTGCCGATCGACTGGAGGCGGGGTCGATCATGACCATGTCAGGGATCTGCCGCCGCGCCTCGGCAGCAATCGCATGCGCGGTCGCCCGACGATCGGCGGCATCGTCCGCCGAGCCTGCGCTGTCGGGCCGAAACGTCATCAGCCACAATTGCCGCGGGCAACGCTCGAACGCGGCGAGGCGCGATGGCGAGAGCGTGTCAGGCGGCAAAATCACACCCCTCCATCGACCATCCGTCCCAGCGCATCACGAGATCCCGCGCGTCGCGCGACGTTGCGGGATCGACCGCGACCGCGTCGATCCGTTCGGCCTGGCGTTCGATCAGGCCGAGCCACTTGGCGCGGACCGGCTCGACGTCCGCCGGGAGCATGTAGCGATGCCATAATCGTGCGACGCGTCGTTCGATGAAAAGGCGCTCGAGCACGTCGCGCGTGCGGTCCAACGGCAGTCCGGCATGGCTGCGCCGCAATTCGCCGACGATATGCGACGGATAGATCTCGCGGCGGGTCTTGAGCAAATCGAGAATGGCTCGTTCGATCATCGTCTCGTCGATCGCCGTGGTGGTCGGCATGAAACCTCCGTCAAAGGATGCGGTCACCGCGCGAGCGCGATCAACTGGGCAAGACCGTTGGTGCCGGTCTTGGCGACGATGGCGGCGCGGTGATCTTCGACCGTCTTGGGGCTGAGCCCGAGGATGTCGGCAACGGCCTTGTTGCTATGTCCCTGCACGAGCAGGTCGAACACCTGACGTTCGCGCGCCGACAGGGCTGCGGTTCGTGCGCGGATGCTGCGTTGGCGCCGGGACCATGCGACCCCCTCGTCGACCGCGCTGAGGAGGCGTGTCTCGTCGAGCGGCTTTTCCAGATAATCGAGGCCGCCATAGCGCCGCACCGAATCCACGGCATTCGCGGTCGTCGGCCACGCGGTCATGAAGACGATCGCAACCGCGGGGTCGATCATTCGCACGCGGTCGGCAAAGCCGAAGCCGTCGAGGTCGCCCATCATGATGTCGGTGACGATGCACAGCGCCGGTGCTTCGGCATAGACCGACAGCAGCATGACCGGGTCGAGAAAGGGTTCGGCGGCATGACCGTGACGGCAGAGCAGCCGTGCGACAGCCGCGCCCAGGTCATGGTCGTCATCGACGACATAGACGGCGGCACGATCCGGCTGATTGGCGGGGAGTGTCATGTCTCGGCTCCGGGGCGCGGGAGGGATAGCGTCGCGCAGATGGTGCCGTCGGCGTGCGTGACACGCTCCACCGTGCCGCCATGGGCTTCGACGATCGCCCGCGCCACGAGCGCCCCGACGCCCATGCCGGGGCGTGCTTCCCGCCGATCGGGGCAGCGGTTCGCGACCATGACCACGACCCGGTCGTCGTTCTGATGGGCGGAGAGCGCGACACGACCGTCGCACGCCTGCACCGCATTGCGGACCAGATTGACCACCGCCTGCGCGAGCTCAATCTCCTGGCCGAAGACGACCAGGTCGGGATCGATGGGCGACACCTCCACCACGACCCGCGCCGCCCTGGCCTCGGCACGGGTCAATGCCGTGACGGTCTCGACCAGCGCGGACAGGGGCAGGGCGCTGGGTTCGTCGACCGATCGACCGCCGAAACGACGCAGCCGGCGGACCAGCGTGGACAGCGCCGCCGCCTTGCGGTCGATCAGCGCAGCGGTCTGGGCGATGTCCGGATCGGCGGCGACGGTGATCTCGTGCAGGTGCTTGGCCTCGATCGCCAGCGTCGAAAGCGGCTGGCTGATCTCGTGGATCACCGCTACCGACATGGCGCGCAACGTCTTCAGCCGTTCCGCCTGGAACAGCATGCGGTCGCGGCGCGACAGGTCGCTCTGGGCCCGCGCCTGCGCATCGGCGAAGCTGCCGGCGAGGTAGCCGACGACGACGATCGATGCGAGGCTCATGTGCAAGGCGAGCCGTTCGGCGACGGGCAGGTCGGTCGCGGTAAAGGGCAGGACGATCGCCGCCACGATCACGATCGCGCACCAGCCTGCGGTGCGGCCGAAACGCAAACCGATCCAGGCGACCGCGAGCAGCGCCGGGGCGGCGGGGACGCCCAGCCCGATCTCCGCCAGCAGCGTGCTCGCGGCGATCGCTGCGCCGAGGACGACGGCCGCTTCGGCCAGTCCGGCAAGCTGGCGCAGCGTCGGACGGTGCAATGCCCGCGGCCGGTACTGCCAAGCATGGACCACCCAGAGCAAGGGCGGGGCGATCAGCAACACGCCGAGCAGGTCGCCGACGACAAAGCCCGTCAGCGATGCCACCGTCTGACGAAGGCCCGAGACGCCCGTCAATTCGGGACTGAACAAGGTCCAGGGCAGCGCCGCCATGGTCGCCGCGACCGGCGCGGTGACTGCGGCGAGGCCGAGCGGCATCGGCGCGACGCCGAGGCTCGATTGCGACCGCGCCGCGACGTGGCGGACCAGCCAGACGACGATGCCATAGGTCAGCGCGGGCCGGGCGACGCCGTTTGCCGCGGTCAGCCAGCCGGCCTGGCCCGGAACGATGATGCCGGCGATCGTCTGCACGATCAGTTCCGTCGCCATCACCGCCAGCGTCAGCCGCGGGCCACGGCTCCACAGCAGCGCCAGCCTGACGCCCGCGGCGGGATAGAGCAGCGAGTAGAAGCCCTGACCGCCCCAGCCTGCCGCGGCCTGGTGCGCGGCCGCGAACGCCGCTGCATAGCCGATGAGCCAGGGAAGGTCGGCCAGTCGTGGCACTGTTTTGCCGGCTACGGCACCGATCGAGAGGCGGGGCGGAGAGGGAGGCAGCGGCATTGAGGGCTGCCTAGCCGCATCCGGCGCCGATAGGCCATCGGGGAAATTCCCGGGTTTTCGGCGCGGCGGCGATGGCCATGATGATCGTGAGCCAGCCCCGGGAATATATCGATGCCAGCCCATAGTGTCTCGCGATCGCGGAATCGTCACCGCGTAACGGGCGCAGCCGTACGATGACGGAAGGACCTGATCCGATTCACGCGGTGCGCGAGCTCTGGTACCAGGAGAATGGCAGCGTCATCGTCTACAGCCATCAGGTCGTGCCGCGGCGGTGGTGGAACCGCCTGACGCGGCCGATCGGCGTGCTGCTGATCGTGCTCGCCGTCGCGTGGCCCGCATTGCTGCTATCCCATGGATGGACATGGCTAGGCCTGGCGTTTGCCATCGGCGACGTGTGCGTCATATTCGTCGGCCGCGATCTGATCCTGTGGGGGGCCAAACGCTGGAGCGATTCATAGATGACCGCGACTAGACGCGGAACCGGAAGGTCTGGGTAGCGGGGCATCGCCTGCCCTGACGGGCTTGTCGCTCGTCAGGGCAGGCGATCACGGGCTTGTCGGCCCCAGGGCCGGCGGGTCAGTCGCCGGGGAGGGCAGCACCGGCGACTGCGAACAGATCCGCCGCGGAGTGGCGGGACAGGTCGATCGGAAACGCCGCGCTCATAGACTTGCCCGCCGGCGCGTCGTGCGCATCGAAGCCGAGCGCGCGGCAGGCCGCCACGCTTGCCTTGGTCCGGCAGGCGAGCCCACCGCCATGTGCAAAGACGTCCAGCAGCACGCGTGTGTGCGAGCGCGGCCGGATGCGCAGATCGGGAACGCCGGTGTAATAGACCTCCAGCGCGCCGGGGCAGAGCCGGGCGAGATCGTCGAGCAGCGCCTCGCGCTCGTTCGGTGCGGCGGTCGGTTCGGTGCGCAGCGCTTCCTCGTCGCCGTCGGTTTCATCGTCGGCCTCGCTCTCTCCGGCCAGATCCTCGACGGCGGGTGCGGGGCGGTCGGCGAGCAGCCGGGCGAGCCGCTCCTCGAACGCGACCGGATCGACCGCTGGCGCGTCGCCGGGTTCGGTGCCGTCGTTGCAGGGCGGCATGAACGCGGCAATGAGATCCCGCTCGATCGGCGCCAGCCAATGCTTCTTCACCCATGCGCTCGGCCGCTGCCCGGGCTCGGGGAGAACGGTCGCGGCCAGGTCGCGCGGCAATTGGAGATAGGTGAAGCCGAGGTGATCGAGCATCGTGGCCTCGTTCCCCGGCCCGAACACATCCCAGTGTGCAGCCGCGAGCTGCGCCTTGGCGAAGGTGCAGCTGCCGCCCTTGCGCTGGAGAAGCGGGCTTTCATCGCCGTTCAGTGCCAGCATCGCGACGATCGTCTCGATCGGTCCGTTGGGCTCTGCGGCGGCGAGCGCATGCAGTTGCTTGAGATGTCGACGGGCGAAGGTGACATAGGGCGAGCGCAGCGTCTGATAGGTGACGTGCTTCTCCCAGCGCTCGAGGACCGATCCGCCAAAGGGCCGCTCGGCCTTGCCGGCATATAGGCCGACATAGACGAGCCGGTCGTCATGGAACATGCCGTAGATGCCGGGCCCGCGCAGTGCCTCCGGCTCCCCCGCCCAGGGTGCCCGCGGCACGGCGCGCAGGTTCATCCATGCTGGCTTGCCGAGCGTGGGCGGCACGGGACGCAGGGTAAACAGCTCGGAAGCCCGGTAAAACGGCATGCGCAATGTCTCCTCATGGGGTGGCCATGCGGCTTAGGCGGACGCGCGCGCGACCGGCTATCCGGGGTTTTCCCGGGGGGCGACATCGCCGGCGGCCCGTCCCAAGGGCTGCCGGCCGCGGGGCGCGCTAGAAGCCGACGCGAAGCGAGACGTCGACCGCGCGGGGACGGCCGAGGACCCATTGATGGTTATTGTACGTGCTGATCGCGTAGTTGCGGTCGAACAGGTTGTAGCCGTGGATGTCGACCGCGAGCCGTGGCGTCACTGCATAGGAGAGCGTTGCATCGACCATGGTGTAGCTGGGGACGCGGAAGCTGTTCGCATTGTCTGAATAGCGTCGTCCAACGTAGCGCAGCCCGGCGCGTGCTTGGAGCGCACGCGTCGCGTTCCAGCGCAGCCAGAGATTGGCGAGCGTCTCGGGCACGTCCGGCGGGGTATTGCCGTCAAAGCGCGTGTCGCTGGAGACGAAGTCGTCGAACGTCGCGTCGAGCACGCTGCCGTTCGCATCGATCCCGACACCGTAAGGCAGATCGAGCGATACCGCGGCCTCGATACCCCTGGCCGATCGCTGGCCTACCTGCTCGACCGGGCTCGTCGGGGTCAGCTGCGCCAGCAGGCGCTTCTTGACGATGCGGTAGGCGGCGAGGGTGGCGGTGCCGCGACCGTCGAGGAACACCGCCTTGGCGCCGACCTCGACCTGGTCGCCGACCGCGTTGCTGAACTGCACCTGCCCGGTCGAATAGGTCGTCAGCGTCCCCAGCGGGTCCACGCCGGTGGCATATTGCGCATAGAGCGACACCGTCGTGATCGGCTGATAGACGCTCCCGACCCGCCAGGTCAGATTGTGCAGTTGCTTGGCGAGCACGAACGTCTCGGTGCCGGTGCCGCCCGGATAGTCGATCGACCAGCGGCGGATCGTGTCGCGCTCGAAGCGGACGCCACCGACGATCGAGACGTGCGTGCCGAGCTTAAGCCGGTCCTCGGCAAAGACCGCATATTCGTTGGTGCGTGTGCGATAGCGCGGTGCGATGCCTTGCGTGTCGATGATCAGACCGGGATCGAACGCGAAGGGATCGACGTCCGAAACCTGGGGATCAGACCCGAAATTGTGCGAATAGGTCAGTTTGATGAGGTTGACGTCGAAGCCCATGACAAGGTCGTTGCCGACGCCATCGGCGATGCCCGTTCTGAACGTCACGCTCCCCTGATCGCCCCATTGCGTCTGGTCGTGGACGATGCCGGTCATGTCGGTGCGCAGGATGCCGCCCGGAGTGCCGGTGTTGCCGCTGCCGTTGGCGCAGACGCCGTCCGCGGCGATCCAGCAATAGGTTTCGAGATTGAGCCAGGAGCGTTTGGAGGTGAGGCGATAGGCCTGGTTGCTGACGGTGACCGCATCGCTCGGCGTCCAGTCGACCTGCAGGCTGGTGCGGTTGTCGCGGTAGCGGATGACGCCGTCGCGTGTGTTGTAGTTGCGTTCCCGGATGCGGTCGTCGAGCCGACCGTCGATCAGCGGCGTGCCGAAATAGCGCATCGGCTTCTGGTCGCCATAATCGTCCCGCGCGGTGACGACGAGCGTGTCGGTCGGTGCCCAGCGCAGCGTGCCCGACACGGCATGGCTGCGCGACTGGCCGCGATCGACATAGCCGTCCGATCGGCGATAGCTGCCGTCTATGCGGTAGGAGAGGCGCTCGGTGATCGGCCCCCCTGCGCCTGCCGCGAGATGGAAGCTGTCCTGCGACCCATAGCCGATCTCGCCCTCCACATGCGTCCGCTGCGTATCGGGTTTGCGCATCAGGACATTCACCGCACCGCCCAGTGCGCCCTGGCCGTAGAGCACCGAGGCTGGGCCGTTCAGGATGTCGATCCGCTCGACCATCCACGGATCGTTCGGAAAGGTGATCGTGCCGGCAGCCGGGAACAGCCTGATGCCGTCGATCAGCTGGAGTACGGAGCCCTGACCGCTGAACCCCCGCGCGGCGAGTGCGGTGCCGCCATTGCCGGGATTGCCCGCGTTGCTGATGCCCGGTGCGCGGCTCGTCGCGTCGATTACCGACAGGTCGCCGCGCGCGCGGATCGTGGCGCCGTCGATGACCGAGAGCGTCGCGGGAGTCTCGAGCGGCGTGAGCCCCAGGCGGCTGCCGGTCGCATTCGGCGTGGTGAGCGTATCCTGGGCATGTTGTCCGACGATCAGGATGTCCTTGGTATCGGGATCCGGCACGGACTGGGCGTGGACTTGTGCTGCGAAGACAGGCGACAGAATAGCCCCCGCGAGCGCGAGGCGAGACAACAGGAACGGCATTACGGTAATCCCCCGGGCGTCTAGCGAACCCGGCAGGGACCTCCCGCGAACGGCCGACATCCGCGCCAGCCGGACGCGATTGCGACCGGCACGCATGCCCGTGCGGTCCCCACCGCACACGTCGTCGCTCGACGGAGTACCGTGCCGCGGCCACCCCCTGGGCCAGGCAAGAGCGACCAGACGCCGGCAGGTCTCCTGGCTCACGGGTCATCACACGATGCACGGCCTTCCCAGGCCCTCATGACGAAACGTCTGGCCCAGTGGCTGCTCCTTCCTTTGCAGGAAGAAGCGAAATGCATCGCGCTCGCCGCTTACAGTTGCAGGGACAGCCTCGGCTTCAGGTGGCGAACCACCCTCACCGCGTTCCCTATTAAGCCCTTTCGGGGCACCGACGCGATCATGCCGCCCTGCTCGGATCGAACAGGTCAGCGGCGCCGGTCTATCCCGGTCAGGATCGTTCGGCAATCGTCCGGCGAGCACGGCGATGGCGGCTCGATCGTCCCGCTCGATTGCTGTGATCCAGAAGCTCCGTTTGGCGCGATGCGCGTCCTCGATCAGGAGGCGGCGGTGCCGCACGCTCTGTGCGGGGATGCCACGCTGATGGCATGCAGGATTAAGGGATCGAGATGAAGAACGTGAAGAGCCGTCAGGCCGTGACGGCGATGCTGCTGGCTGCGACATCGGCTGGTGCCATGATTCAGCCGGTTGCCGCGCAGACGGTGGCGCCGGCCGAGACGCAGGCGGAAACCCGCATGACGACCGCGGCGGCACCGTCCAGCGCCGGCAAGCCCGCGCTGGCGCAGGCCGGGGTTGCCGGCACCGTCGAAGCCAAGGGTGATTCAGCCAGTGTCGCCGCGCCGCAGATGACCCGCGACAATGGTGCGCCGATCGGCGAGAACCGCCACTCGAAGGCGGCGGGCGATCTTGGCCCCGTCCTGCTCGAGGACACGACGCTGATCGAGAAGCTCGCACGCTTCGACCGGGAGCGCGTGCCCGAGCGCGTCGTCCATGCCCGCGGGACCGGTGCCCACGGCGTGTTCACCGCGACCGCGGACATTTCGAGCATCACCGGTGCATCGCTGTTCATGCCCGGCAAGCAGACGCCGGTGTTCGTCCGCTTCTCGACCGTGATCCACCCCTCGGGCAGCCCCGAGGGCATGCGGGATCCGCGCGGCTTTGCGACCAAATTCTACACCGATCAGGGCAATTGGGATCTGGTCGGCAACAACCTGCCGATCTTCTTCATCCGCGACGCGATCCAGTTTCCGGACATGATCCACGCGCTCAAGCCCTCGCCGGTGACGAACAAGCAGGACCCCAATCGCTTCTTCGACTTCTTCTCGGCTACGCCCGAGGCGACCAACATGCTCGCGCATGTCTATTCGAACCTCGGTACGCCGGCATCCTACCGGACGATGGACGGCAACGGCGTCCATGCCTTCAAGCTGGTGAATGCCAAGGGCGAAACAATGTTCGCCAAGTTCCGCTGGATCAGCCGCCAGGGCGTGCGCAACCTGAACGGCGCGCAGGTCGCGACCGCGACCTGGAACTACCTGACCGACGATCTTTATGGCGAGATCGGCAAGGGCAACTTCCCCGTCTGGGACCTGATGGTGCAGACGATGTCGGCGTCGGCGTTCGCCAAGCTCGACTATAATCCGTTCGACGACACCAAGGAATGGCTGGGCGTGCCGTTCCGCAAGATCGGCGAGATGAAGCTCAACAAGGTGCCGACCAACTTCTTCGACTATACCGAGCAGTCGGCGTTCGCACCGGCCAACCTCGTGCCGGGGATCGAGGCTTCGCCGGACCGGATGCTGCAGGGGCGGCTGTTCTCCTATTCGGACACGCAGCGCTATCGCATCGGCGCCAATGCGATGCAGTTGCCGGTCAATCGTCCGCTCGCGAGCGTCGTCAACAATTACCAGGACGGCCAGCTCGACCATAGCAACCGCGCGTCCGACGTGAATTATTTCCCGGCGGCGACCGCGGCAAAGTCGACCGATGCCCGCTTTCGCGCCGCGCCCTATGGTATCGACGCGACCGTCGACGCGAAGCCGATCGCCAAGACCAACAACTTCGCCCAGGCGGGCGAATTCTACCGGGCGCTCAAGCTGCAGGACAAGGCGGATCTGGTGACCAACCTGGCGGGTGATCTCAATGTCGTGACGTCGGCGCGGACGAAGACGATCATGGTCAGCTACTTCTACCAGGCGGACAAGGACTTCGGCACGCGCCTGGCAACCGCGGTGAACGTGCCGATCGCCGACGTGACGCGCGCGGTGGCGGACTATCGCGCCGCCAACCCGGGCCAGAGCGGCCGCTGATCCCGGGGCAGGAGGCGCGGCATGGCGCGCGCCTCCTGCCGTGGCAGACTTCAAGGAAACGAGACCGACGATGCTGACTTATCTTGCCGCGCTGCTCGCCGCGGCCGGTTCACAGGCCGCTCCGACCGAGCGACAGATGCCCCCTGCGGTCGCGGCCTTGCCATCACCCGAACGTCGCCAGCAGCTGCTGTTCGAGGCGGCCCGGCTCGGCCGCACGGACATGATCGATCCGCTGCTCAAGGCCGGCGCCGACATCAATGCCTATGACGAGCGCGGTTTCACGCCCGTGATCCTGGCGGCGTATAACGGACAGCTTGCTACGGTCGACGCGCTGATCGGCAAGGGCGCCGACGCCTGCCGTCCGGATCGCGACCAGGGCAACAGCGCGCAGATGGGTGTCGCGTTCAAGGGCGAGGATGTGATCGCGGCGCGGCTGCTCAAGGCGGGGTGCGACGTGAACGCGCGCAATCATGCCGGGCAGACTGCGCTGATGATGGCATCGCTGTTCAATCGCCGGGCACAGGTCGACCTGCTGCTGGCGGCGGGTGCGGACCGGACGATCCAGGATGCGGCGGGACGATCGGCAGGTTCGGTCGCGGCAGGCCAAGGCAACGCCGCGATGGCGGAACGCGTCAAGCGCTGACGCGACCTTGCTCGGGTGTTGCGCGCGCCACAGCGGGCCGTGTCGCTACCGTTCCGCATTGACGCGGCGCGGCATCCGGGGCCATCGCGTTGGCCATGACCAAGAGCAAGGGACGCACCGGCGCACACGCGCGCGCCAATATCCAGCCTGCGCCGACAGCCGCCGAGCTCGACGCAGCCAAGCACGAGGCCGTCCAGATCGAGGGGCGGCTCGCCGGCCTCGCGGCCGGGCATCCGTCGGTGAAGATCTGGAAGGCCCGCCTCCGGGCCGCTCAGGCGGTGATCGCTCGCGCGCCGCGCGACTGAGACGCGCATAGAGGTGCGGCCGGGTCTGGATCACGACGCACTGACGATCACGATCACACCGTCAGCAGATGTCAGTCCCGGGATTTACTCCGACAAGTGAAGCCGATAGCCTGTGTCTAAAGACGTGGTTGGGAGAGTGACATGGGTTGGACGCGTCGCGGTGCGCTAGGCGCAGGGATTGCGCTGGGGGCGGTGCCGCCATTCGCCTTGCCGGCGGCGGGTGCACCCTCGGCGGCGACCCCCTTTCCGCTGTCGCAGGTGCGGTTGCGGCCGTCGATCTTCCTGACGTCGGTGCAGGCGAACCAGCGCTATCTGCTGTCACTCGATGCGAACCGTCTGCTGCACAATTTCCATGCCGGGGCAGGGTTGCCGACCAAGGGCGAAGTCTATGGCGGATGGGAGTCGCGCGGGATCGCCGGGCATTCGCTCGGCCATTATCTCAGCGCGCTGTCCCTGATCTATGCGCAGACGGGGGACCAGCAATTCCGTGACCGCGCGGCCTATATCGTCGCCGAACTCAAGGCGATCCAGCGGAAGCAGGGGGATGGCTATGCCGGCGGGACGACCGTCGAGCGCGACGGCAAGACCGTCGATGGCAAGGTCGTGTACGAAGAACTGCGCAAGCGGGAGATCCGGTCGACCGGGTTCAGCCTGAACGAAGGGTGGGTGCCGCTGTACACTTATCACAAGGTGATGGCGGGCGTGCTCGACGCGCACCGGCATGCCGGGCTTGCAGAGGGTCTGGCCGTGGCGATCGGGCTCGGGACCTATCTCGGCACGATCCTGGAAGGACTGAGCGACGTCCAGGTGCAGGACATCCTGCGGACCGAGCATGGCGGGCTGACCGAATCCTATGCCGAGCTGTACACGCGGACCGGCAATCGCCGCTGGCTGACGCTTGCCGAACGACTGCGGCATCACGCGATCGTCGACCCGCTCAGGGACGCGCGCGACGACCTCGCGGGGCATCATGCCAACACCCAGATCCCGAAGATCGTGGGGGAGGCGCGGCTGCATGAGCTGACCGGCGATACCGATCATGCCAGGGTCGCGCGGTCATTCTGGACGATCGTGACGCGCGACCACAGCTATGTCATCGGCGGCAATTCGGACCATGAGCATTTCGGCGAGCCGCGCAAGCTTGCCCAGCGGCTCGACCAGCAGACGTGCGAGGCGTGCAACAGCTACAACATGCTGCGCCTGACCCGGCATCTCTATGGCTGGACCGGTGATGCGCGCTATTTCGACTTTTACGAACGCGCGCATCTCAACCACATCATGAGCCAGCAGCACCCCGATACGGGGATGTTCACTTATTTCACCGCGCTGGCGCCGGGCATGGGGCGCGTGCATTCGAGCCCGACCGAGGATTTCTGGTGCTGTGTCGGGTCGGGCATGGAAAGCCATTCGAAGCACGGCGAGAGCATTTACTGGAAGCGCGGCGATGCGGTTGCGATCAACCTCTATTATGCCTCCACGCTGGATGCCCCCGAGGCGAAGCTCGACATCGATACGCAATTCCCGCTCGGCGATACGGTGCGGATCGCGGTCAGGACGGCGCCACGGACGCTGGCGCTCCGCGTGCCCGGCTGGTGCACCGCCCCGCTGTTGCAGGTGAACGGCAGAACGGCCGGCGTGCGCGACGGCGCGTATCTGCTGCTGACCGGGCTCAAGGCGGGCGACCAGATCGCCTTGTCGCTGCCCATGCCGGTGCGCGTCGAAGCGATGCCCGACGATCCAAGGCTGGTCGCGTTCCTCAGCGGCCCGCTGGTCCTGGCGGCCGATATGGGCGCGGGGGACGGTCGGTCCGAAGGGCCGGACCCCGCGCTCGTCACCGACCGGGCGGAACCCGTGCTGGCGGCGGCAGGCGGGTTGCACCGGTATCGACTGGGCGGGCAGGGCAAGCCGGGCGACCTGACGCTGCGACCGTTTTTTGCGCAGCATGACAACCGCACCGCGGTCTATTTCCGCCGGTTCGGTACCGCCGAGTGGCCGACTGCGCAGCTCGCCTGGGCGCGTGCGTCGCAGGAGCGGGCGGCACTGGCTGCGCGGACGGTCGATGTGATCCGGCTGGGCGAGCAGCAACCCGAGGTCGACCACGCGTTCGCCGACAGCGGCAACTCGGCGGCGGTGTCGCATGTCGCCGACCGCAGCCGCAACGTGAACATCGGATATTTCGAATTCGACCTGGCGGTCGCGCCGGGGCCGCTGACGCTGCAGGTCGAATATGGCGGCGGGCAGCGCAACAAGGATTTTCGGATCTCGGTCGACGGCACGCCGTTGGCGCGCGAGCAGCTCACGGGTGACGTCACCGCCGCCCGCAACATCCGGACCTATACGCTGCCGCCCGAAACCACGCGCGGCAAATCGAAAATCCGCGTCCGCTTCGACTCCGACACATGGCAGGGGGTCGAGGTCTATACGGTGCGGACGATGCGATCCGAGACGATCTGACCGATACGCCGGTCGATAGGCCCCGGGGGATTTCAGGCTGGTCGGTTAGGCCCGGGAGCGGTATCGCGCCGTCCCGCGGATCGTCGATCGGAGACGTCATGAAGGTTGCGATCATTGGTGCAGGAATTGCCGGCCTCAGCTGTGCCCTGCGCCTCCAGCAGGCCGGATATACGGTGACGCTGTTCGACAAGGGACGCGGGGCGGGTGGTCGGATGGCGACGCGGCGGGTCGAGACGCCCGGCGGCACGATCGCGTTCGACCATGGTGCGCAATATCTGACGATGCGCGACCCGGATTTCGTGGCGGCGATGCAGGGCTGGGCGGCGGCGGGCGTCGTCGCGCGCTGGCCCGCGGCGGGGCCCGATGCCTGGGTCGGGACGCCGGGGATGAGCGCGATCGTCGGGCATCTTGCGGCGCAGACGGACGTCCGCTGGAACACCCACGTTACCGCGCTCCGTAAGACGGCGACGGGGTGGCAGCTCGATCCGGGCGACGCGGCGCTGTTCGACAGCGTCGTCGTCGCGATCCCTGCGGAACAGGCGGCGGGGCTGCTCGCACCGCATGACGCGGCGATGGCGCGCGTCGCAGCGGACAGCCGGTCGGCGCCGTGCTGGACGGCGATGTTCGCGTTCGAGACGCCGCTCGCTATTTTTGACGACGTGCTGAAGGATCGCGGCATCATCGGCTGGGCCGCGCGCAACAGCGCGAAACCGGGACGCGATGGTCCGGAGGCGTGGGTCGTCCAGGCGACGCCAGACTGGTCTCGCGATCATCTGGAAGACGCGGCGGAGACTGTGGTCGACCAGCTACAGGCGGCGCTCGCTGCGCAGTGTGCCGACGCGCTGCCCGCGCCGATCGTCCGTGTCGGGCATCGCTGGCGCTATGCGCGCGCCGCGGCAGGTGAGTCCGGCTGTCTGTGGAATGCGGGCGAACGGATCGGGGCGGCGGGCGACTGGCTGCTGGCGCCGCGGATCGAGAGCGGCTGGTTATCTGGCCGACGCCTTGCCGAGCAGATGCTGGCAGACGCGTAACGACGGATCCCGGCGCCGCGCCCGGTCGTCACGCGGACCACGCATCGACGCGATAGGGCCATGGTCCGGCGCATGAAAATTGCCGCGAACCTTTGCGTGGCAGGCATTATCGGTTAACGGGGCCGCATGGCCACCCGTCCGCAGACCCTCTACGAAAAGATCTGGGCATCGCACGTCGTCGAACGGCGCGACGATGGCACCTGCTTGATCTATATCGATCGCCACCTCGTTCACGAGGTGACCAGCCCACAGGCATTCGAAGGCCTGCGCGTCGCCGGACGGCGGGTGCGGCGGCCCGATCTGACGCTGGCGGTGCCCGACCATAATCTGCCGACGACCGCACGCGTCGACGCCGCGGGTGTGCCGCTGCCGATCGCCGATCCCGAAAGCGCGCAGCAGCTCGACGCGCTGCGTCGCAACACGACCGAGTTCGGGATCGACTATATTGACGCGACCGCGGTGCAGCAGGGGATCGTGCATGTGGTGGGGCCCGAGCTCGGCTTCACGCTGCCCGGCTCGACGCTGGTATGCGGCGACAGCCACACCTCGGCGCATGGTGCGCTCGGCGCGCTCGCCTTCGGGATCGGCACCAGCGAGGTCGAGCATGTTCTCGCTACGCAGACTTTGTTGCTGAGCCAGTCGAAGACGATGGAGGTCCGCGTCGACGGCACGCTGGGCTTCGGCGTCAGCCCCAAGGACGTGATCCTCGCGATCGTCGGGCGGCTCGGTGCTGCGGGCGGGACCGGTCATGTGATCGAATATACCGGCGACGTGATCCGCGCGATGTCGATCGAGGGGCGGCTGACTGTCGCCAACATGTCGATCGAGGCGGGTGCGCGGGCCGGCCTCGTCGCGCCGGACGAGACGACCTTCGCCTATATCAAGGGCCGGCCGATGGCGCCGAGTGGCGAGGCGTGGGAGCGCGCGCTGGCCTGGTGGCGGACGCTGCCGAGCGATGCGGCGGCGACCTATGACAAGACGGTCGTGTTGCAGGCGAGCGATATCGCGCCGGGCCTGACCTGGGGCACCAGTCCCGAGGACGTCGTGCCGATCACCGGTCATGTCCCCGACCCGATGAGCTTTGCCGACCCCGCCAAGCAGGCGGCGGCGCGCAAGTCGCTCGACTATATGGGGCTGACGCCGGGTACCGCGATGCAGGACGTCGCGATCCAGCATGTCTTTATCGGCAGCTGCACGAACAGCCGGATCGAGGATCTGCGCGCCGCCGCGGCGATCGCGAACGGCCGACGGGTCGCCGATGGTGTCCGCGCGCTGGTGGTCCCCGGATCCGGCCTTGTGAAGCGTCAGGCTGAGGCCGAGGGGCTCGATCGGATCTTCACCGGCGCAGGCTTCGAATGGCGCGAGCCAGGCTGCTCGATGTGCCTGGCGATGAATCCCGACAAGGTGCCGCCGGGCGAGCGTTGCGCCTCGACGAGCAACCGCAATTTCGTCGGGCGGCAGGGGCCGGGTGCGCGCACGCATCTCGTCTCGCCCGCGATGGCGGCCGCGGCCGCGGTCACGGGCCGGCTGAGCGACGTGCGCGACCTGATGGGACAAGAGTTATGAAGCGTGTGATGATGCTGTTGATGGCCGGTGCCGTGATGAGTGGCGTTGCAGCCTATATGGCGGCGGCGCGGACGCTGCCGGGCACCGGACGCGTTGCCCCGGCCGAGACCGGCCCGCGATGAATCCGGTTTCGACGGTTTCGGGGCGCGCCTATCCCTGGGGGGCGAAGAACGTCGATACCGACGTGATCATCCCAGCGCACTGGCTGAAGACGATCACGCGGACGGGGCTGGGGCGCGGCGCGTTCGAGACGGTCCGTGCGCAGCCGGACAATGTGTTTGACGATCCGCGCTATGCCGGCGCGCCGATCCTGATCGCGGGCGACAATTTCGGCTGCGGGTCGAGCCGCGAGCATGCCGCCTGGGCGCTCGCCGACATGGGCATCGCTGCGGTGATCGCGCCGAGCTTCTCGGACATCTTCTCTGGTAACGCGTTCAAGAACGGCATCATCGCCGTCGTCCTGCCGCAGGATGCGATCGACCGGCTGATCGAGGTGGCGCGGACCGACAGCGTGACGATCGACCTCGAATCGATGACCGTTACCACGCCGTTCCAGGACCGCTTCGTCTTCGAACTCGACGCGTTTCGCCGGCAATGCCTGATCGAGGGGCTGGACGAGGTTGGGCTGACACTGGCAAGAGATACCGCGATTTCGAAATTCGAGGAGGCGGTGGCTGAACATCGCCCCTTTCTGGAGAGGGAAAGCGGTTATGCGGGCATTGCTGTCGAAGGCGTCGGGCGGACCTGAAACTCTGATATTGTCCGATCTGCCCGATCCGGTCGCCGCGCCGGGGCAGGTCGTGATCGCCGTCCAGGCCTGCGCGATCAACTTTCCCGACGTGCTGATCATCGAGGACAAATATCAGTTCAAGCCCGAACGCCCCTTTGCACCAGGCGGCGAAATCGCGGGTATCGTCGCCGAGGTCGGTGACGGGGTCGAGGGCTGGGCGGTCGGCGACCGGGCGATCGCGATGCTCGGTCATGGCGGACTGTCCGAAAAGGTCGTTGCCGACCCGGCCAAGCTCTACCGCCTGCCCGAGGGGCGCGACTTTGCCGAGGGCGCTTCGTTGATCCTCACCTATGGCACGACGATCCATGCCTTGCTCGACCGCGGGCATCTGAAAGCGGGGCAGACGTTGCTCGTGCTGGGCGCGGCGGGCGGTGTCGGGCTTGCGGCGATCGAGCTTGGCAAGGCGTTCGGTGCGCGGGTCGTTGCCGCGGTCTCCTCCGAGGAGAAGGCCGCCGCCGCGCGTGCGGCGGGTGCCGACGCGACAATCGTCTATGCCCGCGCCCCGTTCGACAAAAACCAGTCCAAGGCGCTGGCCGAGCAGTTCAAGGCTGCGGTCGGCAAGGCGGGTGCCGACGTGATCTACGATCCGGTCGGCGGGGACTATGCCGAGCCGGCGCTGCGCTCGATCGCCTGGGAAGGGCGGTATCTGGTGGTCGGTTTCCCCGCCGGTATCCCGCGGCTGCCGCTCAACCTGACGTTGCTCAAGAGCTGCGACGTGTGCGGTGTATTCTGGGGTGCGTTCGCTGCCCGTGACCCGAAGGCCAACCAGGCGCATATCGAAACGCTGTTCGAGCTGTGGCGCGACGGCAAGATCGCGCCGCGGGTGACCGAGCGGTTCGCGCTGGAGGACGGTGGCAAGGCGATCGCGAAGATGGCCGCACGCGCCGCGATCGGGAAGCTGGTCGTCGAACTCGGCTGATGAGGTCTCTCGCGCCGTGCCGGTTCAGAGCAGGCGCGAGATCGTCATGACGATCGCCATCCACAGGATCGCGGATGCGGCCGCACCGAGCGCCATGCCATGCGCGATCGAAGGGAAGCTACCGCGACCATGACCACCGGCACCGATCGGCGGCGTTGCGGGGTGCCGCGATACGGCGGTGTCGGACGGCGGCGAAATGCTCCTTGGATGGTGGCCAGTCATTCTACTCTCCATGCCCGTGCCCTGTGTCACGTGACTGTCTTATAGATGATGGATGTGCCGGCATTGTTCCAGAGCCGCACCAAATTATTGCGGAGCCGCGGACCGCTACCTATCTGCTAAGCTCGACACGCCGGAGGGAACACGTGCGCCATGACGACTTTTGACGATCGCGAGCGATCTTTCGAGGCAAAATTTGCCCGCGACGATGAACTCGCATTCCGTGTCACGGCGCGGCGCAATCGGTTGCTGGGGCAATGGGCCGCGGCCGAGATGCGGCTGACCCGCGAGGAGGGCGACGCCTATGCGACGGCCTTGGTTCACGCCGATCTCGAAGGCGGGGGCGACGACGATGTCGTACGCAAGCTGGTCGGCGACATGACTGCCGCGGGTCTCGACCATGACGAGGCGACGGTGCGCCGTGCGCTGGCGACGCAGATGATCGAGGCGCGTCGCCAATTGATGGAGGCCCAGTAATCCAATGCCGATGACCGCCGACGATATCCGCACGATGATTCGCGACGCCATTCCCGATGCCGAGGTCGAGATCACCGATCTGGCCGGGGACGGCGATCATTATGCTGCGCGCGTGACCAGCGCGAGTTTTGCCGGGCTGAGCCGGGTGAAGCAGCACAAGAGCGTTTACGACGCGCTGGGGGGCCGCATGGGCGGCGTCCTTCATGCGCTGCAACTGACCACCGTGATTGCATAAGGACGACGACATGACTGACGACACGCACGCGCGCATCGACGCGCTGGTGAAGGCCAACCCCGTGGTACTCTTCATGAAGGGCAGCCCGCTGTTCCCGCAATGCGGGTTTTCGAGCCGCGCGATCGCGATCCTCAACCATCTCGAGGTCGAGTTCGAGAGCGTCGACGTGCTGCAGGACCAGGGCATCCGGCAGGGCATCAAGGCCTATTCGGACTGGCCGACGATCCCGCAGCTCTATGTCGATGGCGAATTCCTCGGCGGATCGGACATCATGATGGAGATGTACGAGAGCGGCGAACTGAAGCAGGTCCTGGACGCGCAGAAGGCGGCAGGCTGAGTATTTGACGAGGCTCTGGATCGCGCGGGGGTATCTGGCCGCCGTGCGGTCGGGGCTTGCAGGGTGCCGGGTGAGGGTGGACCGGTGCGAGACCTGAATGACAGCGACCCGTCCACCCTGCATAAGCGCTGAACGCTCGGTAACGCATCAGACGGTGCAGACGATGTGCCAGTTCGTCCGAGTTGCGGACTTTCCCCGGTCTCGGTGGTTAATCGGCCGCAGCGCCGGCCGCTGATCGTAAAGAAGCCCGACACAGACGGTCATCGGCGTCGATCGCGCGACCGTAAGAAACTGACATTGACTACGACCGTAAACGAGCTGATTACAAGCGTAGTCAGTAAGGAGTGAGTCGTGGTCGAACGGATCAGTGATGCCGAGCACAGCGTCATGGAGGTGCTGTGGGACGAATCCCCGCTGAGCGCGCAGGATGTCGCCGAACGCGTCGACCCGGCGCGCGGCTGGAGTGCCAACACGGTCAAGACCCTGCTCGGGCGGCTGATCGCGAAATCGGCGATCACGCATGAGGAGGATGGCCGGCGCTATCTTTATCGTCCCACCGTCGCGCGTGGCGATTATGTGGCAGGCGAATCGCGGCGGCTGATGAACCGGCTGTTCGGCGGCAGGCTGACGCCGCTGGTCGCGCATCTTGCCGAACGCGACGAACTGACCGCGCAGGACATTGCCGAGATCGAGGCGTTGCTGAAGGATCTCAAGGCATGAGCGCGGGGCCCATCCTTTCCGGGGGGATCGGAGACGGCCCTGCCGCCGCCCTCCAATCGATCGATACGGCCGCGCTCGCGGGATGGGCGAGCGACGCGCTGATTGCATCGACGCTGCTGATGCTCGTCGTGCTGCTGGTCCGCGCGCCGGTGCGCCGCGCCTTCGGGGCGCAGGTCGCCTATGCGCTCTGGGCGCTGCCCGTGTTGCGGCTCGTGCTGCCGTCGATGCCAGAGACGTGGCACGCGGCGGCGACGCCCATTACGCGCGCTGGCGAGACGATCAGCGTCTATATGATCGCACCCGCTGCAACGGTCGCCACGACGGGGACAATGACGGCTGCGGCGGCACCCGATGTGATGGAACCGCCGTTCGGCGCGGTCCTTGCGGGACTGTTCGAAGGCGGGCTCGGCAGCGCGCTCGGTGCCGCATGGGCTGTCGGGGCGCTCGGGCTGCTCATCTGGCAGCTGCTCCAGCATCGACGGTTCTGCCGGCGGATGCTCGACAGCGCGGACCGGCTCGACGACCGCGACGGGGTGCGCGTGATCGCCACCGCGGCGGCGCCCGGTCCGCTCGCCTTCGGTCTCGTCCGCCGCTACGTCGCGTTTCCACGGGATTTCGCGGATCGCTATGACGCGGACGAGTGCGAATTGGCGCTCGCGCACGAGATTGGCCATCACCAGCGTGGCGACCTGTTCGCCAACTGGGTGGCACTGGTCGTGCTCGCGCTTCACTGGTTCAACCCGGTCGCCTGGCATGCGTTTCGCCGGTTCCGCGCGGACCAGGAGCTTGCCAACGACGCACGCGTGCTCGCGGGCCGGTCCGCGGTCGACCGCCACATCTATGCCTGCGCGATCGTCAAGGCGGCGCATGGCGGCGCGGTGTCGGCCGCGTGTCACCTCCACACCATCACCGATCTGAAAGGGAGATTGCGCATGTTGACGACTTCTCGGATTTCACGCGGCCGGATCGCGACGGGGGCGGCCTCGGTCGGCCTGCTGGTCGCGACGGGGCTGGCACTGACCGCTTCGGGCACCAAGGCCGCCACGGCGATCCGTGCCGGTGTCGAGGAACGCGTGGCGCCGGTCGCCCCGGCGGCGCCCCTGCCACCTCTGCCACCTCTGCCATCCATGCCAGTCTTGACCCCGGTCGCACCCGTAGCGCCCGCTGCGCCGCTTACCGCACGCCCCGCCGACGCGCGTCAGGTCACGACGATCGTCACGCGCGACGGCAAGACCGTCAGCACGCGGGTCATCCGTGCGAAGCCGGGCAGCACGATCGTCGCGTCGGGGATGGTACCCGAGGTGACCGAACGCACCTGCGTCGATGGCAAGGACGGGCCGGGCAAGCACTATGTGATCGACCGGACCGAAGGCGGCGTGCGCAAGATGGTCATCTGCACCAATCGCATCGAACAGGCCGCCGCCGACGCCGCCACCGCCGCGATCAACAGCCGCGAGATCGAGGCGAGCGCCTATGCCTCCGCACTCGCCAGTCTGAAGATCGCGCGGGCGTCGATCGAGAAGAACGCCGACATGACCGCTGCGCAACGCCGCGAGGCGCTTGCGGGTATCGACGAGGGTCTGGCCGAGGTTCAGGCCGACATGGCCAAGCGGGATTGAGCTGCATTCTGGGGTAGGTGGGGTGCCTGCGGCCCTGGATCCTGACTTTCGTCCTGATGACGGGATCGGGGTGGTATCACAGGGTCGGGCGGCGGGGTCTCGGGTTCGGGTCTTGCCATGCGCGCCGCCAGCCGCCATTTCGGGGGCATGGCTGAGCATCCGACCGGCATCCCGATCCAGCTCGAGCCGCTCGTCGTCCGCGTGCTCGCGCCGAACGCGTCGCCCTATACCTTCACTGGCACGCAGACGTATATCGTCGGAACGACCGCGCTGGCGGTGATCGATCCCGGGCCCGACGATCCCGCGCATCTCGATGCCTTGCTGCGCGTGATCGATGGCCGCCCCGTCGCCGCGATCGTCGTCACGCATCATCACCGCGACCATAGTCCGGCGACGCGCCCGTTGCAGGCCGCGACCGGCGCGCCGATCGTCGGCGCCGCCGCGTTCGCGCCCGGTGTCGCGGCCAATAGTTCGTTCGACGCGCTCTATGCACCCGATCGCGTGCTGGCGGACGGTGAGACGGTCGGCGCGGCGGGCTGGACGCTCGAGGCGATCGCGACGCCGGGGCATACGTCGAACCATCTTGCCTTCGCCCTGCGCGAGAGCGGGGCGCTGTTCTCGGGCGATCACGTCATGGGCTGGTCGACCAGCGTGGTCGTGCCGCCCGATGGCGACATGACCGACTATATGGCGAGCCTCGAGCGGCTGCTGGGTCGCGACGACCGGGTCTATTATCCGGGGCATGGCGAGGCGATCGAGCGGCCGCAGCGGCTGGTGCGCGGGATGCTCGGCCACCGCAAGCAGCGCGAGGGGCAGATCCTCCGTCTGCTGCGCGAGGCGCCGCGGGGTGTCGCGGCGCTGGTCGAGCGCATGTATGTCGGGCTCGATCCGCGGCTGGTGCCGGGCGCCGAGGGATCGGTGCTGGCGCATCTGTACGATCTGCGCGGTCGCGGGCTGGTCGGCGAGACGGAAGGGGATGGTGCATGGCGGATGGCGTGAACGAGGACAGCCGCGGCACGGCCACTGCGCGGCGTGGCGGGGTCGGGTCGTTCCTGGCCAAGGCGGCGGGGGTGCTGGTGCTGCTCGCGCTGGCCGCGCTGATCGCGCTGTGGGGCGTGCAGCGGTACGTGCAGAGCCGCCTGGCGCCCGACCCGACGACGATCGCGAGCGCCAGCCTGGAGGGGCTGCGCGAGCAGAATCGGCTGTCGACCTTTGCCGCGCGGTTCGTCGCGGTGGTGACGTCGCGCCAGTCGCAACTGGGCTTCACCACCGAGAAGACGCTGATCATGCCGGGAATGGTCCGCTACGAGGTCGATCTCGGCAAGCTGTCGCAGCGCGACGTCGCCTGGGATGCCGCGACGCGGACGCTCGCGGTGCGATTGCCGCCGGTCGAGGTGGAGGGGCCGCAGATCGACCTCAATGCGCTGCGCGAATATGGTTCGGGCGGCGTGCTGGCGACGCTGACCGATGCGGAGAAGCGGCTCGACACCGCCAACCGGCGCGCGGGCCAGATCGAGCTGGTCCGCCAGGCGCGCGAGCCCGCAATGATCCGGCTGGCGCGCGACGCGACGCGGCGTGCGGTCGAGCGGAGCTTTGCGATGCCGCTGCGCGCCGCAGGGGTGGATGCGACCGTCAGCGTGCGCTTCGCCGACGAAGCGCGGGCGTCAGCCGAGCGATGGGATACGTCGCGTTCGCTGCAGGACGTGCTAGGGAACCGCAACTAAACCGGGATACGACAATGGAACTCCACCAGAATTTTGCGGGCATCGACATTCGCGGCGAGATCGAGCGGCTCCGCAAGGAGAAGAACGCGATCATCCTCGCGCATTATTACCAGAAGCCCGAATTGCAGGACATTGCCGATTTCGTCGGCGACAGCCTCGACCTGTCGCGCAAGGCGGCGGCGACCGAGGCGGATGTCATCGCGTTCTGCGGCGTGCGGTTCATGGCGGAGACCGCCAAGATCCTGTCGCCCGACAAGATCGTCGTCCTGCCCGACATGGATGCCGGCTGCAGCCTCGAGGACAGCTGTCCCCCCGAACAGTTCGCCGCGTTTCGCGCGAAGCATCCCGATCACATCGCGCTGACGTACATCAACTGCTCGACCGAGGTGAAGGCGCTGTCCGACATCATCGTGACCTCGTCGTCGGCGGAGAAGATCCTGTCGCAGCTGCCCGCCGACCAGAAGATCATCTTCGGCCCGGACCGCAATCTCGGCGGCTATCTGGTCCGCAAGACCGGACGCGAAATGCTGTTGTGGCCGGGCGTGTGCATCGTCCACGAGGCGTTCAGCGAGAGCGAGCTGCTCAAGCTCAAGGCCGCCAATCCGGGCGCGCCGATCGTCGCGCATCCCGAATGCCCGCCGATCATCCTCGACCATGCCGATTATATCGGGTCGACGCGCGGCATCCTCGACTATGCGATCGCGATGCCCGGCGACACGCTGATCGTCGCGACCGAGCCGCACATCATCCACCAGATGGAAAAGGCGTTGCCGAACAAGCGCTTCATCGGCGCGCCGGGCGCGGACGGTAACTGCAACTGCAATATCTGCCCGTACATGGCGCTCAACACGATGGAGAAGCTGTACGTTGCGCTGCGCGATCTGTCGCCGCGGATCGAGATCGAGGAGGGGCTGCGGCTCCAGGCGAAGAAGAGCCTCGATGCGATGCTGGCGATGGCCTCGGGCACGGTCGGGATGGGCGATCTCGGCCCGGCGCAGACCAGCGGGACGCGTTCGTGAGCGCAGCGCTGGCGGGCTTCGACATCGATAGGTTCGTCGCTGCGACGCTGGCCGAGGATCTGGGCACGATCGGCGACATCACCTCTGCGGCGGTGATCCCCGCCGAGGCGCGCTTTGCCGGGGTGATGGACAGCCGCGACGCGATCACCGTCGCCGGTCTTGCCCTCGCCGATGCGTTCTTCCGCGCGCTCGATCCCGAGGTCCGGATCGAGCATCTCGTGGAGGACGGTCGGGCGGTCGCCGCGGGTACCGAGCTGATGCGGATCGAAGGCCGTGCGCGTGCGATGCTGACCGCCGAGCGATCCGCGCTGAACACGGTCCAGCACCTCTCGGGTGTGGCGACGATGACGCGGGCCTATGTCGACCGGATGCAGAGCACCGGCGCCATCCTGCTCGACACGCGCAAGACGATCCCCGGGCTGCGCGTGCTCGAAAAATACGCGACCCGCATGGGCGGTGCGCAGAACCACCGCATGGGGCTGTGGGATGCGGCGATGATCAAGGACAATCACGTCGCGGTCGCCGGCGACGTCGGCGAGGCGGTGCGCCGGGCGAGGGATGCGGGCATCGCGCAGATCATCGTCGAGGTCGACCATGTCGATCAGATCGAGCCCGCGCTCGCGGCGGGGGCGACGCACCTGCTGCTCGACAACATGCCGCCCGAGATTCTCCGCGGCGCGGTCGCGCTGGTCGATGGCCGCGTGCCAACCGAAGCATCGGGCGGCGTGTCGCTCGACACGATCCGGGCGATCGCCGAGAGCGGGGTCACCTATGTCTCGGTCGGACGGCTGACCCAGTCCGCGCCCGCCGCCGATATCGGGCTCGATTTCGCGACGCTTTAACTGGCGCGCGGGCAGAGACGCGGTATCGTGCCGCCACGACATGATCGCGAAGTGAACAGGGTGAAGATGCGTCCCAAATCCGTTGTATTGGCCGAATGGCTGTATCTCGCCTCGATCGGTCTGCTGATCGCGGTCAGCGTGCTGACCTGGGATGCCGCGGTTGCGCAGGGCGGCTTCGCACTGGCGGCAGGGGTGACGGCGTTTGGCGTCGGACTGTCGCTGCTGCTGCTGATCCTGACGACGCGCAGGGGCAGCCGGGTTGCCCTGTGGCTGCTCGTCGCGCTGACGGTGCTCGGCGCCGCTGGGGTGATGCTGCAGGTCGCGACGGGGGTGCTCGCGACGGGGCTGATCGGGATGCTGACGATCGCGCAGCTCGTGCTGACGATCCTGCCGATCGTCCTGCTGTTCCGACCCCGCGCGCGCGCCTGGTTTGACGAGGTTGCGGACCGCGGCATCGACGACGATGCCGAGGAGGAGATCGAGGCATGACGCGGATGAACCGACTCGCCGGCATGATGATCGTCGCGGGGCTGTCCGCGCCGGGTATCGCCGCGGCGCAGGCCTATAGCTGTTCGGCGCCCATGGGCGGCACCGACCGCGTCCGCCCCGACCTGCCGTCTGCGCGCGAACCCGCGCGGATCCTGCCGATCGCGAGCTATACGCTCGCGATCACCTGGGCCCCGCAATATTGCCGCGAGAAAGGCGACCAGCCGAGCGCGCGGTTCCAGTGCGGGGCGGGCAACCGGTTCGGCTTCACGCTCCACGGCCTGTGGCCCGACGGCGCAGGCAAGACCTGGCCGCAATATTGTCGCGCAACCGCGATCGTCCCGCAGGCAGTGATCAAGGGCCAGCTCTGCACGACACCGTCGGCGCAGCTGATCCAGCATGAATGGGCCAAGCACGGGACCTGCATGCCGGGCTATCAGCCCGCACGCTATTTCCGCCAGTCGAGCAGCCTCTACGCCAAGCTGCGCTATCCCGACATGGACACCCTGTCGCGAAGCCCGCTGACCGCCGGGCAGTTCGCCACGGCAATGGCCAAGGCCAATCCCGGTCTTAACGCGGCAATGATGCGGGTTACGACGACCAAGCAGGGCTGGCTCGACGAGCTATGGATCTGTCTCGACACCGCCTTCCGTTACAAGCGCTGCCCCGCGCACGCAGGCGGGGTTACGCAGGGCACGCCGATCAGGATCTGGCGCGGCGAGACCTGACCCGCACTCAGCCCGCTAGCGTGACGGTCGAGGGGTGGTGCTTGTCGAGGTGACGCTTGATGATCCGCAGGTTGCGCGTGTTCGATCGGAACATGAAATCCGCGGCGTCGCCGACGAACGGCACCAGCCCGAGCGCTGCGTCGAACCCGACATTGCCCATCATCCGGGCGAGCTGGAACTTCGACATGCCGAGGTTGCGCGCCTCCCAGACGAGCCAGCTCCCCATCAGCGCACCGATCAGGTCACCGATGACGGGGATCAGCCCGACGATCGCATCGAGCCCGATCGGGCGGTTGATCCCGGGGACCATGAACGCGCGTTCGAGAATGCGCTCCAGCGCCTCGACCCGGGCGCGGACCGAGGCCGGGTCCTGACCGATCGCGAAGCTGCTGGCCAGCGTGGCGGGATCGATGCGAGTGGCATTGTTCGTCATGCGACTCACTTGGTGTCGGGACGAAGCCTGTTCAACGGGTGCCACGCGCGGCTGTTCGGCTGCCATTGTTGCAGCCGCGTCGCGACCAGCGACCAGCGCAGCGGCCGTGCGAGCGGAATGAAGGGCACGTCCTCGTTCAGCGCGGCATCGGCCGCCGCAATCCGCTGGCTGCGTTCGGCGAGCGTCGGTGCCGCCCGCGCGGCGTCGAGTGCCGCCTGCGCTTGGGCGCTGCAGACGATGCAGGCGTTCGCCAGATACCAGCGCGCGCTGTCATAGGGCGCTACCAGGTCGATCAGCCGCAGGTCGGCGGGCGCATCGATCGCGACGCGCTCGGGCAGGATGCCGATCCGGAGCAGGGCGGCGGCAACATGCGCGTAGAGGATCGTAGCGCCGGATCCGGCGGGCAGCGCGATCCGCATCGCGATCGGCCCGCTCTGCGCCTGCTCGCGCCACGTCGCGACCCGTAACCGGGCACCTGCCCGGCGCTCGTCCTGGTTCAGCAGCGTCCATGACGGCACCTGCGGGAGCCCGGCGGAGTCGAGGGGTTCGGCGAGGATGCGGTCCGCAGCCTCCCAATTGGGGGCGATCGCGGCGGTCAGCGCGCTGCGATCGATCGCCTGTGAGATCGCGGCGCGGTTCGCCGCCTCGGCAAGGAAGCCCGTCCGCGAAACGATCGCGAGCCCGAACAACCCGACTGCGGGGTCGACCCGGATCGCGGCGGGGGCGATATCGGCCGTCGCGAGCAGCGGCCAGTCGGCGAAGCTGCCGCCGCTGACCAGGTCCGAGTCGCGATGCGCAAACCGCGCGATCGCCCGCGCGGCGCGCTCGCCGATCAGGCGGACGTCACGTTCGGGCTGCATCTCGAGCTGGTCTTCGGGGTCGGCGCGGTTGAGATCATAAACCGGGCGCAGCAACGGCGCGGCGCCGGGCTGGGCAATGCGGAACGGGCCGCTGCCGCCGGGCGGGCGCAGACGCAGCAGCGCGAGTTCGGGCTGAGCGAACAACTTGAGCAGGTCGGGACGCGGCCGAGACAACCGGACCTCGATCACCTGCGGCGTCATCACGACGATTTCGTCGACCGCGCTGAGAAAGGGGGCGAGCGGATTGCGCGATGCCGGCACGATCTGGCGTTTGAGCATCGCGACGATCTGGTCCGCGGTGATGCGGCCACCGTCGCTCCACGTGGCTTCGCGCAGGCGGAAAATATAGCTCATGCCATCATCGATGACGATCCAGCGTTCGGCCAAGCCGGGCTCGATCTGGCCGGCGGCATCGAACCGGACCAGCCCCTGCGCCGTCGAATCAATCAGCAGGCGCGAGGGGAGGTCGATCGGGCCCCGGCGGGCATCCGCGGCAGCGGGCGCCCCACCGATCGCGCTGACGACGACCGCGCCCGAGTCGCGGCGCCGGTTGCAGGCCGCCGGTGCGAAGAGCAGCGCGGCGGCACAGGCAAGCGTGATGGTGCGGACGGCGGGACTCGAACCCGCACTCCAGGGGAGGGAGATTTTAAGTCTCCTGCGTCTACCGGTTTCGCCACGTCCGCACACGGGAGTCAGAAAGACGAGGTCGAGCGCAGGGTCAACCCATGTTGGACCCGCAGGTGCCGCTCAATCGACGTTAAGACGCGAGCGCATTTCCTTGCCGGGCTTGAAATAGGGGACGCGCTTGGCGTCGACGGCGACGACTTCGCCGGTCCGGGGATTGCGTCCGGTCCTCGCATCGCGCGCGCGCGTGGAAAATGCGCCGAAGCCGCGCAGTTCGACCCGGCCGTCGGCGGCCAGCCGCTTCGAGATCTCGTCGAAGAAACACGAGACGATCAATTCGACCTCGCGCGGCTCCAGGTCCGGATGCGCATCGGTCAGTTTTTGAACAAGCTCAGATCTGATCATGGTAACGAGCCCCCGCCCATATGTGATAATACTGATTTAGGTCAGTAATTGGGGCGATAGCACCAAATGAGTTTCAAGCCAAAAGCAAAAGGGACCGAAATGCATCGAGCATCCCGGTCCCAATTCGCTTACTTCTTTTCGGCTTCCGTGCGGGCCTTGAGAGCCTCGCCCAGGATGTTGCCGAGGGTCGCGCCGGAGTCCGACGAACCATACTGAGCGACGGCCTGCTTCTCTTCGGAGATCTGCATCGCCTTGATCGAGAAGGTCGGCTTCTTCGAACGATCGAAGCCCGTCACCATCGCGTCGAACTTCTGGCCGACCTGGAAACGCTCCGGACGCTGCTCGTCGCGATCGCGACCCAGATCCGTGCGCTTGATGAAGCCGGTCGCGCCATCGTCGCCCTGCTGAACTTCGAGGCCCGCGTCGCGGACTTCGAGAACGGTGACCGTGACGATCGCGTTCTTGTTCAGCTTGTCGCCTGCTGCTGCGATGCCGCCGGCCGAAGGCCCGCCGCGCTCGAGCTGCTTCATGCCGAGCGAGATACGCTCCTTCTCGGCGTCGATGTCGAGCACGACGGCCTCGACGGTCTCACCCTTGCGGTGCAGGTTGAGCGCGTCCTCGCCCGAAACGCCCCAGGCGATGTCGGACATGTGGACCATGCCGTCGACGTCGTTGTCGAGGCCGATGAACAGACCGAATTCGGTCGCGTTCTTGACTTCGCCCTCAACGGTCGAGCCGATCGGATGCGCGGCAGCGAACGCCTCCCAAGGATTGGCCTGAGCCTGCTTGAGGCCGAGCGAGATGCGACGCTTCTCGGAATCGACTTCGAGGACCATGACGTCGACTTCCTGCGAAGTGCTGACGATCTTGCCCGGATGGACGTTCTTCTTGGTCCAGGACATTTCCGACACGTGGACGAGGCCTTCGATGCCCGCTTCCAGCTCGACGAACGCACCATATTCGGTGATGTTCGTGACGCGGCCGGTGAGCTTTGCGCCGACCGGATACTTGACCATCGCGCCATCCCAGGGATCGCTCTCCAGCTGCTTCATGCCGAGGCTGATGCGCTGGGTGTCCTTGTTGATGCGGATGATCTGCACCTTGACGGTGTCGCCGATGTTCAGGACTTCGCTCGGGTGACCGACACGCTTGTAGCTGAGATCGGTGACGTGCAGCAGGCCATCGATGCCGCCGAGGTCAACGAACGCACCATAATCGGTGATGTTCTTGACGACGCCGTCGATGATCTGGCCCTCGGCGAGGCTGAGGATCAGGCCCGAACGCTGCTCTGCGCGCGTCTCTTCGAGAACGGCGCGACGCGACACGACGATGTTGCCGCGCTTGCGGTCCATCTTCAGGATCTGGAAGGGCTGGGGGATGTCCATCAGCGGGGTGACGTCGCGCACGGGGCGGATGTCGACCTGCGAGCCCGGCAGGAACGCGACGGCGCCGTTCAGGTCGACGGTGAAGCCACCCTTCACGCGGCCGAAGATCACGCCCTCGACGCGGGTCGTCTTCGAGAATTCGGTTTCCAGCTTGTCCCATGCGGCTTCGCGGCGCGCGCGGTCGCGGCTGAGCATCGCTTCGCCATGGACGTTCTCGACGCGGTCGACATAGACTTCGACTTCGTCGCCGACCTTCAGGTCAGCCTTTTGGCCCGGCGCTGCGAATTCGCGAAGCGGCACGCGGCCTTCCGACTTCAGACCGACGTCGATGACGGCCATGTCGTTCTCGATGCCGGTCACGGTGCCATGCACCACGCGGCCCTCGAAGCTGTCGGCGTCGCCGAGCGTCTCGTTCAGCATCGCGGCGAAATCGTCGCGCGACGGCATTACCTGGGTTGCCATAGAATTCAGTAATCCTAGTCTGTTTCCGGCCAAGCGGTTGGATCCGCTGGTCTTGGCCTTCGTTGCCGCGACGACCGAACGCCGGCGCGGCATCCGGACGGCACGAGGCGCAGAGGATGTAGACGCTGAATGCGAAAACGGCGCGTGAGACTCAAAGGTCTCCGCGCCTTCCTCCACGAGCATCGCTCGCCGGACGCTCCTGTGTAGCGGAAACCCCGTCTCGGAGCAAGTTCGCCGCTGCAGCGTTACGGGCGGCTCACAACAGGAGCGAAGATTTGAGCGAACGCGGCATTCTCGTGCTGGGCTGGATCGCCACGGCGACGGCGATCGTGATGTACCTGTCCTATATCGACCAGATCATGCTGAACCTGGCCGGTCAGAAGGGATCGGTGGTCCAGCCGTTCGCGACGATGGTCAATTGCGGGCTGTGGGTCGCGTATGGCGTGCTGAAGCCGAAGCGCGACTGGCCGATCGCGGTGGCGAACTTCCCGGGGGTGGTGCTGGGGGCGATCACGCTGGCGACGGCTTTGTAAGGGGGAGCGTTTCCGCGCGTCCTTGTTCTCCCGCAAAGGCGGGAGCCCAGTCTGGGTCCCCGCCTTCGCGGGGAAACAGCGTTGTTTTACGGTACCCTAGCCCAACCAAAAGCCACCCCGGCGAAGGCCGGGGCCCAGTTGGGGGACATCGCTAACCAAGCGCAGCGCTCCGTTACTGCGACCTTTCCAACTGGGCCCCGGCCTTCGCCGGGGTGGTGTTACTCTTGGCGGCAAGCGAAAGGCCTAACCCGACGCCTTCTTCGCCCGCTGCGCCTCAACCAGCGCCACCGCGCGCTGCACCGACGCTTCGATCGACAGGAAGCTCGTATCCAGCAACGCCGCATCCGGCGCCATCACCAGCGGTGCGATCGAGCGCCCGCTGTCGCGCGCATCCCGCGCCCGGATGTCCGCCAGCACGCGGTCCTTGCTCGCCGTCCCGCCACGTGCCTGCAATTCGGCATGGCGCCGCTGCGCGCGGATATTGGGGGTCGCCTTCACGAACAGCTTGGCATCCGCATCGGGCACGATGACCGTGCCGATATCGCGCCCGTCGAGGATCGCGCCACCCGCCTGCGCGGCAAACCGCTTCTGTCGCTGCATCAGCGCCGCGCGGACCAGCGGGTGTGCGGACACGATCGAGGCCATCGCCCCGACATCGTCGTCGCGCAGCGCCGGGTCGGTCATCATCGCATCGTCGAAATCGCATGCGGCGACCGCATCGGCTTCCTGCTCGAGATCCAGCCCCATCCGCGCCACGTTCAGCGCCACCGCGCGGTAGAGCAGGCCGGTGTCGAGATAGGGGAGCCCGTAATGCTTCGCCAAGGCGCGCGCGATCGTGCCCTTGCCCGATGCCGCCGGACCGTCGACTGCGATGATCATCTTATTCCCCCTTGCCGGTAAGCGCGTCGAGCGACCGGAAGAACACGGGATAGCTCGTCGCCACCGGCGATATGTCGTCGATCGTGATGGGCTCGGCGCTGCCAAGTCCAGCCACCACCATGCTCATTGCGATGCGATGATCGAGTTTCGAGGCGACCCGAGCGCCACCGCGAATCGCCGCCCCGCCCGAACCGGTGATCGCCATGCCGTCTTCGAATTCCTCGCACGCCACGCCGCACGCCTCGAGCGCGATCCGCATCGTCGTGATCCGGTCCGATTCCTTCACCCGCAGCTCGTGCGCGCCCCTGGCTACGGTCGTGCCGGACGCAAACGCCGCGGCGACGAACAGCACCGGATATTCGTCGATCATGCTCGGCGCGAGATCGGCCGGCACCTCGATCGCGGTCAGCGCGGCATGGCGGACGCGCAGGTCGGCGACGGGCTCGCCGCCGACGGTCCGCGGATCGAGCTCGGTGATGTCCGCGCCCATCATGCGGAGCGCGGTGACGATGCCGATCCGCGTCGGGTTCAGCCCGACATTGCGCACGACGATGTCAGACCCCGGCACGATCGACGCCGCGACCAGCCAGAAGGCTGAGGACGACGGATCGCCCGGCACGACGATATCCTGCGGGGTCAGCTCCGCCTCGCCGGTGATCGAGATCACGCGGCCCTGGTCCGTTTCCTCGACGGTCAGCTGCGCGCCGAACCCGGTCAGCATCCGCTCGCTGTGATCGCGCGTCGCGACCGGCTCGATCACCGTGGTGATGCCGGGCGTGTTGAGCCCGGCAAGCAGAATCGCCGACTTCACCTGCGCCGACGCGACCGGCAGCGTGTAGGTGATCGGCACCGCGGGGCAGATCCCGCGCACCATCAGCGGCAGCTTGCCGCCGGGCGACGCGGCGATGTCCGCGCCCATCTGCGACAGCGGCTCGATCACGCGGCCCATCGGCCGTCCCGACAGCGAGGCGTCGCCGGTGAAGGTGCAGGTGATCGGGTGGCTCGACACCAGCCCCATCAGCAATCGCGTCGAGGTGCCCGAATTGCCCATCTCCAGGGCGGTCGCGGGCTGGAGCAGCCCGCCGACACCGACGCCGTCGACGACCCAGATGCCGTCGTCCTGCCGCTCGATCGTCGCGCCCATCGCGCGCATCGCCGCCGCGGTGGCGAGCACGTCCTCGCCCTCGAGCAAACCGGTGATCCGGCTGGTGCCGACCGCGAGGCTCGCGAACATCAGCGCGCGGTGGCTGATCGACTTGTCGCCGGGAACCGCAATCGAACCGGTCAGCGGACCGCGCGCGACGACGTCCAGCGGCTGGGGGAGGGGGTGTGTCATGGGGCCGGGCTTTTGACAGTGGCCTTGCGCTATGGCAAGGCGCGCCCACTTTGCGGGGGCATCCCCCACAATCTATCCATTCGAAAGGTTCTATCGGCATGATCAAGCCGGAATGGGGCACGAAGCGTTCGTGTCCGAAATGCGCGACGCGTTTCTACGACCTCGAAAAGGCCGACCCCGTCACCTGCATCGAATGCGGGTATGCGTGGGAGCCCGAGCCGATCCTGAAGTCGAAGCAGCCGCTGCCGTTCGAGGTCGCCAAGCCCGACACCAAGAAGCCCGATGCGGATCTCGAGGGTGACGAGGAAGAGGATATCGCCTCGATCACCGGCGAGGACGAAGAGCCGTCCGCGGACGACGAAGTCGATCTGGGCGGCGACGACGACCTCGGCGTCGAGACGCCGCAGGACGAGCACGAGCGTTGAGATAAAGAAATTTGGCAGGCGGCGTTTACGCCGCTTGCCAACCCGGGCGGCTCCGGTTAGTGAGCCGCCTCCCAACGGGAATGGGGCCGTAGCTCAGCTGGGAGAGCGTTCGCATGGCATGCGAAAGGTCAGGGGTTCGATCCCCCTCGGCTCCACCATTCTCGTTGATGCGCGACGCGGTCGCGGTCCCTTATTTATGATGGATACCCCGCAGCGGGTCGTACTGCCGTTGTGCGGTGACGGGCGTCAATAGGTCGCCTGGAAGGTCTCGGTGGCGACGCTGAGACCATGGGTCAGGGCGTGGACGGACTCGAGCTGCTGGCCGATCCGCCGGGCCAGGCTGATGAAGCGCTGGTTGCGGATTTCCAGATGCTCGACGCTTTCTGTCATCGCGCGTGCGGTGAGCGCGGTTTCGTCGATCGCGGCGGTGATCGCGAGAATGCGCTCGTTCTGACTATGTGCCGTGTCGGTCACGATGACCGCGCGAGCCTGGATATCGGCGATGTCGTGCGCGATCGCGCGATTCGCCGCGACGACGTCGCGCGTTGCGATCTGCATCGCGGAGATCTGCGGCTCGATCCGTGCGACCGCATCGGACGTCTGCGTGGCAAGCGTCTTCACCTCGGCTGCGACCACCGCGAAGCCGCGCCCGGCCTCTCCGCTGCGCGCCGCCTCGATAGCGGCGTTGAGCGCGACCAGACCGGTCTGCCGGGCGACCGCGCGGATGATGTCGAGGATCGAGCCGATCGATCCGGCATGGTCCGACAACCCCTGAGACAGCGCGACCGTCTCGTGCGCATGCGCCATCGCGCCGCTGGCGGCGCTGCTGGTGTGGCGGACCTGGTCGACGACCGTGTCGATCATGCCCGCCATCATCGCCGAGGTCTGTGCGGCATCCTGCATCGCGGCGGTGGATTGCTGCGCGGCGACGACGACGTCGCCCAAATCGCGGACGATCAGTTCGAGTTCGGCTTCGCCCGCGCGGCCCATCGCTTGGCCTTCCGCCGCCGCGGCATCGGTTTCGGTGACGACGGTCGCGATCTCCTTGCGGAACCGTTCCGCCTGCGCGGCTTGCGCCGCGACGACGTCGGTCAGCCGTCGCTCGACCGTGACGTCGCGGTAGGTGATTACCGCGCAGTGCCCGGGCAGCGGGGCGAAGTTGATATGCAGGATCGTCCCGTCGTCGAAATGATGATCGATATCGACGCTGTCCTGCCGGGCCTGCCAGCGACGGTGATTGTCGACCACCGTCGCGATCCGTGCCGCGGACCAGCCGACGGCGGTGCCGACGACTCCGAGAAAGCTCGCCATGTCCATGCCGGTCATGACGCGGTCCGGGTCGAAGCGGAATAGCGCCGCCACGCGCGGATTGACCAGCGCGAGCCGCTCCGCCGCGTCGAAGACCACGACGCCGTCGGAGACCGCGGCCATTGCGATCGCCAGCAGGGCTTCGGGGGCCATCGATCCGGTGCCTGGTGCGGTTTCCACCGCTAGTGAGGGGCGGGGGATTGCGGCATGTCGCGTCTGCATCACCGCGGACTAGCCCAAAATGGTTCTAGATCCGTTACTTAACCCCGATCAGTTGCCCTTTGCGGCGGGCGTCACCGTGGCGCGGGCGGGGTCCGCCGGGCGGTCAGGATGCGGATCGGCGCGGCGATCATCTGGCCCTTCATCACGCCTTCGCCCTTGGTCGGCGAGGTGGGCGCGGCAAGGATGCCGCGGACGATGTCCATGCCCTGGACGATGTGCCCGAACGCGGCAAAGCCCGTATTGTCGCCCGGCTTCTCGGGATGCGCGTCGAGGAAGGGGATCGCGCCGACGGTGATGAAGACGTCGGCGCGCCCGGTCCCCGGCGCCAGCCGTGCGAGCGAAATCGTGCCGTCGGTGTGCAGCACGCCGGTCTTGCTGGTCGGCTCGTGCGCGATCGGCGGGAAGGCGCGCTTGGGATCGCCCTCGATCCCGCCCTGGATCAGTCCCGTATCCGGCCCCAGCCGCAGCGCGCGATAGAAGGTCGTGCCGTCGAGCTTTCGCGCATCGACATAGCGCAGGAAATTCGCGGTGGTGATCGGTGCGCGCTCTTTCTCGAGTTCGAGCACGATCGGGCCGAGGCTGGTGGTCAGGGTCACGCCGATGTTCGCGGGGCGCGGCGTCGCAGCGGGCACTGGTGGCAACGCATCTGCGGGCGTTGGGGCGGGCGCTGGCACCGGTGGCACGCTCTGTGCGGCAAGCGGTGCGCTGCTTAGCAGGGTGGCGAGGACGGCGTATCGCAGCATGTCGAAACTCCTGAATTCTGTCCCATTCGCGGACGGGTTAAAACGGGACGATTTTGTCGCTGGTCGAAAAGGTAAACACCGCGTTAACCGGTCGCCATGACCCGACGCCTAGTCCTGACCAACGAAGCCGCGCGCCACCCGTTTCGACGGACGCTGCCCCCGCCCGTGATCGCAACGCCGGGCGGGCGCGACGATCAGGACGTCAAGCTGTTCGTGCTGAGCTTCGCGGCCTTCTTCACCTGTTTCTACAGCTTCATTTTCTGATCACGGGCAGGCAGGTTTCGGCATCGTCGTCACAGGCGCGGTGCAGCTTCTGCGCGATCCAGGCGGATACCAGGCACATGCCGGCGACCAGGAACAGCAGGTCTTCGGGCGTCACGCCCGCCATCGTGATGCCGATGACCGCGATCGACCCGATCGTCATCGCGCCCGAATTGACGACGTTGTTCGCGGCCACCGTCCGCGCGGTCTGATCCTTTTCGACCGTCGTCGTCAGGAAGGCGTAGAGCGGGACGACGAACATCCCGCCGGTGATCGCGATCATCATCAGCGTGCCGAGCACCGGCCAGGCGCGCGGCTGTGCGAGGAATCCGGCCCAGTCGTAGAAATGGCCCGGCGCCGCCGGTGTCCAGGTCCGTACTAGGACCGAGAAGATAAGGACGAATACGCCCATCGCGATCACCGAGGCGGGTGCATAGCGCGCCGAGATCCGGCCCTTGAGCATCGTGTTGATCACCACCGAGCCGATCGCGACGCCGATCGAAAACACCGCGATCACGAAGCTGGCGACCCGCTCGTCCGCGGTCAGCACGTTCTTGACCAGCGGCGGGAAGATCACGATCAGCACCGCGCCGATCGTCCAGAAGAAGCTGATCGCGCAGATCGCCAGGAACAGCCGCGGGATGTGCATCGTCGCGCTGATCAGCCGCCACGACGCGGTGAACGGGTTGTAGTTGAGCACCAGCGGCGGGCCCTCGCGCGGTGCCGGCGGCACCTGGCGACCCGCGAACCAGCCGATCACCGCGATCGCCAGAACCGCGATCGCGGCGCGCTCGATATGATCGGTCATGAACCCGGCAGTGATCGTCCCCATCAGGATCGCCAGATAGGTACCGGCCTCGACCAGCCCGGTGCCGCCGAGCACGTCGCAGGGCGGCAGATGCTGCGGCAGGATCGCGTATTTGATCGGCCCGAAGAACGTCGAATGCACGCCCAGGCACAGCACCGCCCCGAGCATCAGCCCGAGGCCGATCGTCGAATGGCCGCTGCGCGCCACCATCAGCCCCGCCGCGCCGAGCGCCATGATGCCGATCTCCGCGCTCTTCACGAGCCGGATGATCCGCGCCTTGTCATGGCTGTCCGCGAGCTGCCCGGCGAGTGCCGAGAGCAGGAAGAAGGGGATGATCGCAATTCCGGTGGCGAGTGCGTTGAAATTCGCCTCCATCCGCGGATCGTTGAAGATCGCATAGGTCGCGAACAACACCATCGACGTCTTGAACAGATTGTCGTTGAAGGCGCCCAGAAACTGTGTCGTGAACAGGGGCAGGAAGCGTCGTTGCTTCAGCAACCCGAGTGCGTTGCGCATGCGAGAAAAGGCCCTGATCGTGGCAATAAGACTGCCGCGGCCTTAGCCCAGCGGGGGCGGTAGGCCAATGGTTTAGCGCCGTCCGCGTCGGCCGGGTGTCCGCGTACGGGATCCGGACGAGCCCCCGCGCCACGGTCCGGCGTCCGCGCTTGCCGCACATTAGTCGGCACCGATTGGTAAAACCCGGTTTCGCCAAGGGCATGACCGGAGTAGGGAAGGCGGGGTGTGGACCCTGCCCAACCTTCTGACGCTGTCGCGCATTGTCGCGGTACCCCTTCTCGTCGGCTTTCTGTGGTGGCCCGGCTGGGCGGCCGGCTACGGCATCGCCTTCGCGCTCTACTGCCTGATGGGCATCACCGATTATTTCGACGGCTATCTCGCGCGGTCGAACGGTGCGGTCTCACGCCTCGGGATCTTCCTCGATCCGATTGCGGACAAGATCATGGTCGCGGCGGTCATCCTGATCCTGGTCGGCACGCGCGATATTGCGGGCGTCCATGTGATCGCCGCGCTCGTCATCCTGCTCCGCGAGATTGCGGTGTCGGGCCTGCGCGAATTCCTGGCGCAGGTGCAGGTGTCCGTGCCCGTCTCGCAGCTTGCGAAATGGAAGACGACGCTGCAGCTGGTCGCGCTGGGCGGACTGATCCTCGCGGGCGCGCTGCCCGACATGCCGTGGGTACATGGCGTCGGGCTCGCCGCGCTCTGGGGGGCTGCGGTCCTGACGCTGGTGACGGGCTGGGATTACCTGCGCGTCGGCCTGAAGCATATGGATTGAGCGCATGACGGTGACGATGGTGTATTTTGCGTGGGTCCGCGAACGGATCGGGACGGGCGAGGAACGTGTCGATCCGCCCGCATCGGTGACCACGATCGCCGAACTGGTGGACTGGCTGGCGCTGTCCAGCCCGGGCCATGCCGCCGCCTTTGCCGATCCCGCCCGGCTGCGCGCCGCCCTGGATCAGGCGTTCGTGCCGATCGATACCCCGATCGCCGGCGCGCGCGAGATCGCACTCTTCCCTCCGGTGACGGGCGGATGATCCGGATCATCGTCCAGACGGCCCCGATCGACCTGCTTGCAGAGATCACGCAGGCCGAAACTGCCGGCGAACGCGGCGCGGGCGCGGTGGCGACCTTCACTGGTCTCGTGCGCGCAGATGACGGCGTCGAGACGCTCGAACTGGAACATTATCCCGGTGCGACCGAGGCTGCGCTCACCAAGGTGGCGACAGGTGCCGTCGAGCGCTGGGGGCTGAGTGCGGTGACGATCGTCCACCGGGTCGGTCCGATGCATCCGGGTGAACGGATCGTCTTCGTGGCGGCGGCGTCCGCACACCGTGCGGCGTCGCTCGAGGCCTGTGCCTATCTGATCGATCGGTTGAAGACCGATGCGCCGTTCTGGAAACGCGAGACCCGCGGCACACAGGCCAGCTGGGTCGAAGCGCGCGACGCCGACAAGGACGCCGCCGCGCGCTGGACCTCCTAGACGGCGTTAGCCGATCTTGGGAACGCTCATGCCGTTGGTGAGATGGACGACACCGTTGGTCGCCTTGACATCTGCCGTGTCGACATAGGCCTTGCTGCCGGCAACGTCCGTCAGTTCGATATTGCCGTTCGGACCCACCGATGCCGTCAGCGGCTGGCCGGCCAGCGTCGTGAGGACGGCCTTGCCGCCACCCGACGTGATCTGCGCCTTCAGCTGATCCGACGTCACGGCGCCTGCGACGACGTGATACTTCAGGATCGTCGCCAGCGTGGGCTTCGCCTCCGGCTTCATCAGCGTATCGAGCGCGCCGGCGGGAAGCCGGGTGAACGCCTCATCGCTCGGTGCGAAAACGGTGAAGGGGCCGGGGCCCGCAAGCGTCGTGCCGAGGCCGGCTGCAGTCACCAGCTTGGCGAGCGTCGCGCGGTTTGGAAGCGTCGGCAGCGCTGCCGCGATCGTCGCGGTCGCTGCAGGCTGTGCCGCGGCGGGTGCTGCTGGAGCGCCGGCCATCGGTGCGGCGGTACCGGCCTGTGCAGGGGCCTGCATTGGGGCCTGTGCGGGCGCCGTGCCAGTTGGCACGGTCTGTGCGGGCGTCGTGCCGCTCGGCGCGGTCTGCGCGATCGCCGGTGCAGCCGCGAAAAGCGTTGCGGCAAGGACGAGAGGGGTCTTGGTGATCATGGATTTCTCCTGGCTGAAACAATCGTGAAATAAATTCTGCGATAGAACGTATGGAGTCACGCGGCGGTTTGCCAAGTTACGGACCCGCCAACAGGACCAAGTGCGCCGTTGACGCGACGAAGTGTTGGCACGCTGCCACACCTCGCTCAAGACAAGCGGGGTACGATTACCCCGTTGACGACATGAACAATGCCGTTCGACTGACGCACATCGGCGGTCTCGATATAACTTTTGTTACCGTTGACGTCGGTGAGGGCGATGATATCTCCAACGAGGGTCACCGTAATTGCATCACCTTCGACCGTCGTCAGTGCGGCGGTGCCGCCACCCGCCGCGACACGCGCCTTCAGATCAGCAGCGGTGATGTCGCCGGGCACGACGTGATAGGTCAGCACTTTCGCCAGCGACGCCTTGTTCTCCGGCTTGAGCAACGTCTGGACCATGCCGGGCACGAGCCGGCCGAACGCGGCGTCGGTCGGTGCGAAAACGGTGAACGGCCCGGTCCCGGACAGCGTCGCGGTCAGGTCCGCAGCCTTTAGCGCGGTGACCAGCGTTGCGAGATTGGGCGCAGCGGAGGCATTGTCGACGATCGTCCGCGTCGCGATCATCGGCACGCCGCCGACGGTCGGGTTGGCGACGGCGATCGGCCCGTTGGGCGTCGACAGTGCGGGGTTGGCGGGAGGCGGCGCGGTCGGCGTGCCGAGGTCGCTGTTGCCGCTGCTGCACGCGGCGAGCGCGAGCGCGACGAGACCGGTGGTGCCCAGGCCAATATACAGGGGGCGCATGTTCGACATCGAAATCTATCTCCTCAAACGGGCGCTTGCGAACCGCAACTACGGTTGAGCCCGGAAATTGTTGCAGTGCGAGCCAGCGCGGCCGGTCAGCGGGCCTCGGCAAGCGCCTTGGCGAGCAACTGGAAATCCTTCTCGCGCGGCGAGGCCTTCCGCCACACCAGCGCGATCCGGCGAAACGCGTTCTCGGCGTCGAGCGGCAGCGCGGTGATCCCGGTATTTTCGAGGATCCCGGCGTTCAGCGCCATCTCAGGCAGCATCGTGATGCCCAGGCCGTTGTCGACCATCTGCACGATCGTGTGCAGCGACGTGCCCATCATCGTCGCCTCGGCACGGATCTCCGGCCGGTTGCACGCGGCGAGCGCATGATCCTTCAGGCAATGCCCGTCCTCGAGCAGCAACAGCCGAGTCTCGTCGATCGCCGAGGCGGGAATGGCGGAGGCGGGGATCGAGGTCCGGTCCGCGGGCACGTCCTCGGTCGGGAAGGCGACGAACAGCCGGTCGTCGAACAGGGGCTCGAACGCGACTTCGCCGCAGGCATAGGGCAGGGCGAGCAGCACACAGTCGGTGCGGCCGTTGTGCAGCCCCTCGCACGCCGCGCCGCTCGGTTCCTCGCGCAGGAACAGCTTGAGGTCGGGATAGTCGCGTCGCAGCCGGGGGAGTATGCGCGGGAGCATGAACGGCGCGATCGTCGGGATCACGCTCATCCGCATGTCGCCCGACAGCGGCCGGCCGGCGGCGCGCGCCATGTCGCCAAGTTCCTCCGCCTCGCGCAGCACGCGGCGCGCCTTGTCCGCGATCCGATCCCCCAGCGGGGTGAAGCGGACGACGCGGCGGGTGCGCTCGACGAGTACCACCCCGATCAGCGTCTCGAGTTCGCGCAGGCCTGCCGACAGCGTCGACTGGGTCACGAAACACGCCTCGGCAGCACGACCGAAATGGCCATGGTCCTTCAGCGCGACGAGATATTGCAGTTGCTTGAGCGTGGGGAGATAGGTTGCAGCCATTGATCGCCCATATCGATCGTGCACCCCCTTTTGTCCATGCCGGGTCGATAATGAGGCCGTCAGCGCAGGGCGTCCGCCGCGGCGTTGCCCCCGCCCGCTGGAAATCGCCCCTGTGAACGCCTAAATGAGCGGACCGCCAAGGGGAATGCGCATGTTCAGCCGGTTAGGGGCTTATCTCGACTCGATCCGGGCGCGTGACCCGGCGCCGCATTCTCGCGCGGAGATCATGCTCTACCCCGGCGTCTGGGCGCTGGGGATGCACCGCATCGCACACCGGCTGTATAGCGGTCAGAATTTCTTCCTCGCGCGGTGCGTCAATCATCTGTCGCGGTTCCTGACCGCGATCGACATCCATCCCGGCGCGACGATCGGCCGCAACTTCTTCATCGACCACGGCTTCGTCGTTATCGGCGAGACCTCGCTGATCGGCGACGACGTGACGATCTATCAATGCGTGACGCTGGGCGGGACGAGCCCTGACAATGGCGTTGCCGGCAAGCGCCACCCGACCATTTCGGACGGCGCGATCATCGGATCTGGCGCGCAGGTGCTCGGGCCGATCACGATCGGCCGCCGCTCGCGAGTCGGCGCGAATGCGGTCGTGACGCGCGACGTCCCCGAGGGCACGACCGTCGTCGGCATCCCGGCGCGCGCGACGACGGTAGAGGGCGGCGCCGCACCCGAGGCCCCGCGCTTCGTGCCCTATGGCACGCCGTGCACCGAGGCCTTTGACCCGGCCACGCAGAAGATGGAGATCATGCGCTGTGAGCTGGAGATGATGCGCAAGCGTCTGGATTCGCTGCTCGCCGATCAGGACCTGTCGACCGATCGCGACGGGCTCCGCCGCGGCCCGGTCGAACAGGATCTGCGCGATCGGGCCTGATCCGTCCTGATGAACAACGTCACGCCCTTTCCGACCCGCAATACCGCCCCCACCCAGATCGGCTTCGATCGGCTCGAACTGATGCGGATCCTCGACCTCTACGGACGCATGGTCGCGGCGGGACATTGGCGGGACTATGCGATCGATCTCGGCCGCGAGGCGGCGGTGTTCGCCTGTTTCCGCCGCGCGGCCGAGCGCCCCGAATTCCGGATCGAAAAACGCCCCGCGCTTCGCAACCGTCAGGGCATGTGGGCCCTGGTCGGCGAAGGTGGGGCGGTGATCAAGCGCGGCCATGGCCTCGGCCCGATCCTGGCCCCGGTCGAACGACGGCTGATGAAGCTCGTCGAAAGCTGAGCCCGCCGGCGCGGCGGTCAGCCGCGCTGGAGCTTCGCCAATATGGTCATCGCCTGGTCGGCGCCCGACTGCGGTACGATCTCGCCGTTGCGGTCGGTAATCGCCGCCCAGTTGGCGGCCACCCCTTCGACCGACAGATCGTCGCCCGACAGCAACGCGCCCGGCGTCAGCGTGACATAGGCGGCCTGGAACACGCCAGCGCCGGCGCCGAGGATCATGTTGGTCGGGGCATCCTCAGACACCAGGAAGACCGCGCCCGGCGCGACCTTGTCGGGTGAGAAGGCCTTGAATGCCTCTTCGGGAAAGATGTCCTGCGTCATCCGCGTGCCCGCGGTCGGCGCGATCGTGTTGACGCGGATGTTGTTCTTCGCCCCTTCGATCGCGAGCGTCTTGGTCAGGCCGGCAAGGCCGAGCTTGGCGGCGCCGTAGTTGGCCTGGCCGAAATTGCCGTACAGGCCGGTCGACGACGCGGTCATCAGGATGCGGCCGTAATTCTGCGCGCGCATCCCGTCCCAGACCGCCTTGGTCGCGTTGGCCGAGCCGTTCAGATGGACGTCGACGACGAAGTTGAAGTCGGCGGGCTCCATCTTGGCGAAGCTCTTGTCGCGCAGCACGCCGGCATTGTTGATAAGGATATGGACGCCGCCCCATTTTTCGGACGCACGCGCCACCATCTCGACCATCTGGTCATAGTCGGTGACGCTGCCGCCATTGGCGATCGCCTCGCCGCCCGTGGCCTCGATCTCCTCGACGACCTTCAGCGCTGCGTCAGACTGTCCCGTACCGTCGCGCGAGGCGCCCAGATCATTGACGACGACCTTCGCACCGCGCCGGGCCAGCTCGAGCGCATATTCGCGGCCGAGTCCGCCGCCTGCGCCGGTGACGATCGCAACGCGGCCAGCAAAACCGAAGGATCCAAAGCTGTCGGACATGGAAAAAGGCGCCCCTCTCTTATCGTGGAGCGCCTTTCCTAGAACGTAAAGCAGTCGGCGCAAGCCGCGGCGTTAGCCACGGCCCGCACCGATGGTAATCGCTTACTTACCGCCGCGGTTCTTGCAGCCGTCCTTGACGGTGCGCGAGCAGGTTGGATACTCGGCAGGCGCCGGGGTCGGCGGCGTCACCGTCGGCTGACCGAAGACGATGTTCGCACCACCGGGTGCAGCCATCGGAGCCTGGGGCGCTGCGGGCGGCGGCGGTGCCATTGCCGGATCGGCAGGGGCTGCAGGATCGGCCGCCATCGCCGGATCGGCGGGAGCGGCGGGATCTGCGGCTGGCGGTGCCATTGCCGGATCGGCGGGCGCGGTCTGGGCGGCCGGGTCTGCTGGCGGCATCGTCTGCGGCGCGGTCTGCGCGAGCACGGGCGAGGCGAGCAACGCTGCAGCGGCGAGAAGAATGGACTTCATGCGAATCTCCTGAATACTTGGAGCGCAAATTCATTAGCGCCACGGTTGAACGCACTAAAACCCGCTTGGGTCCTTCGTTTCGCGTCCGATTCTAACCGGCTTGTCTTGGTCCTGCACTAATGACGCGGTCGGCGACCGCTTGCAGCACCCCGACTTTCACCCGCCAGTATCAAGCGAATAGCCAGCCGAGCGCACCGTGCGGATGATGTCGGGACGTTCGCCGGTGTTGATCGCTTTCCGCAACCGCCGGATATGCACGTCGACGGTGCGCGATTCGATGTCCGAATCATGCCCCCACACCGCATCGAGCAGCCGTTCGCGCGAGAAGACCCAGCCGGGATGTTCGAGGAAATGCTTGAGCAGCCGGAACTCGGTCGGCCCGAGTGCGACGACCTCGCCCGAGCGGCGGACCTTGTGGCCGACGGTGTCCATCTCGATGTCGGCATAGCTCAGTGCCTCGCCGGCAAGCGCGGGGCGGACGCGGCGCAGCACCGCGCCGACGCGCGCGACCAGCTCGCGCGGCGAGAAGGGCTTGGTGACGTAATCGTCGGCACCGGTCTCGAGCCCGCGGACACGGTCTTCCTCTTCCCCACGCGCGGTCAGCATGATGATCGGCACGTTCTGCGTCTCGGGCGCACGACGCAGGCGGCGGCACACCTCGATCCCCGACAGGCCTTCGACCATCCAGTCGAGCAGGACGATATCGGGCACCTTCTCGCGTGCGAGCAGGAGTGCCTCCTCGCCATCGGGGGTGTGCGCGATCTCGAAATCCTCGCGCTTGAAATGCCAGACTAGCAGTTCGGCGAGCGCCGCGTCGTCCTCGACCAGCAGCATCCTTGCACGGGCCATGTCGATTACTCCTGTATGCCGCCGCGGTCGCGGTCGGCCATCTGGGTGCCGGTCGCGGCAAAATAGACCATCTCGGCGACGTTGGTCGCGTGGTCGCCGATCCGTTCGAGATTCTTCGCGACGAACAGCAGGTGCGCGACCTGGCTGATCGTCTTGGGATTTTCGACCATGTAGGTCACCAGCGTGCGAAAGATGCTGTCGTAGAAATCGTCGAGCGCGGCGTCGCTTTCGACGACGAGCATCGCCGCCTCGAAATCACGCGCCGCAAAGGCGTCGAGCACGTCATGCACCATCTCGCTCGCCATCCGGCCCATGGCGGGCAGGATCGAGATCGGATCGATCCGGTGCTCGCTCTCGATCATCGGTACGCGCTTGGCGATGTTCTTGGCATAATCGCCGATCCGCTCGACGACGCCCGCGATCTTCAGCGCGGCGACGACCTCGCGCAGGTCGATCGCCATCGGTGCGCGCAGTGCGATGATCTGCACCGCCAGCCGCTCGACCTCCGCCTCGATCGCGTCGATCTGCTTGTCCGCCGCGCGGACCTCGCGTGCGAGCGCGACGTCGTTACGCTGCAGCGCCTTCATCGCATTGGCGATCGCGTCCTCGGCGAGGCCACCCATCTGCGAGATGAGGCCGCGCAGGCGGCCGATCTCGTCGTCGAAGACCTTTACGGTATGCGTGTTCATCGATCCCGTCCCCATCAGCCGTAGCGGCCGGTGATGTAATCCTTGGTGCGTTCCTCGCGCGGATTGGTGAAGATGGCGGAGGTGTCGCCATATTCGACCAAGGTGCCGAGGTGGAAGAAGGCGGTGCGCTGGCTGACGCGCGCCGCCTGCTGCATGTTGTGCGTGACGATCACGATCGCATAGCGGCCGCGCAGCTCATGGATCAGCTCCTCGATCTTGGCGGTCGCGATCGGGTCGAGCGCGCTGCACGGCTCGTCCATCAGGATCACCTCGGGATCGACCGCGATCGCGCGCGCGATGCACAGCCGCTGCTGCTGACCGCCCGACAACGCGGTACCGCTGTCGGTCAGGCGATCCTTGACCTCGTCCCAGAGACCCGCACGCCGCAGCGACTTCTCGACGATCTGGTCGAGGTCGCTCTTGGCGCCCGCGAGCCCGTGGATGCGCGGGCCGTAAGCGACGTTCTCGTAGATCGACTTGGGGAAGGGGTTCGGCTTCTGAAACACCATGCCGACGCGGGCGCGCAGCTGGACCACGTCCATGTCGGGCGAATAGATGTCGTGGCCGTCGAGCTCGATCTTCCCCTCGACCCGCGCGCTGGCGACCGTGTCGTTCATGCGGTTGAGCGTGCGCAGGAAGGTCGACTTGCCGCAGCCCGACGGGCCGATGAACGCGGTGACATTGTCCATGTCGACGTCGATCGACACATTGTCGATCGCGCGTTTCTGCCCGTAATAGACGCTGACGTCGCGCGCGGTCATCTTGTGGTTGGTCATCACCAGCGGGTCTCGAATTTGTTGCGGAGGTAGATCGCGACGCCGTTCATCGCGAGCAGGAAGACGAGCAGGACGATGATCGCGGCCGAGGTCTTCTCGATGAAGCCGCGGCTGACCTGGTCGGACCACAGGAAGATCTGCACCGGCAGCACGGTCGCAGGGTCACGCAGCCCCGATGGCGGCGCGGCGATGAACGCGCGCATGCCGATCATCAGCAGCGGTGCGGTCTCGCCGAGTGCGCGCGCCATGCCGATGATCGTGCCGGTCAGGATGCCGGGCAGCGCGAGCGGCAGGACGTGGTGGAACACGACCTGCACCGGCGACGCGCCGATCCCGAGCGCTGCGTCGCGGATCGATGGCGGCACCGCCTTGATCGCGTTGCGCCCGGCGATCACGATTACCGGCATCGTCATCAGCGCGAGCGTCAGCCCGCCGACCAGCGGCGCCGATCGCGGCATGCCGAAGGTGCCGAGAAACACCGCAAGCCCGAGCAGCCCGAAGATGATCGAGGGCACCGCGGCAAGGTTGTTGATCGACACCTCGATCAGGTCGGTCCAGCGGTTCTTCGGGGCATATTCCTCGAGATAGAGCGCGGACAGCACGCCGATCGGGAAGGCGAGCAGCAATGTGACGATCATCGTCAGCAGCGAGCCCTTGAACGCGCCCCAGATGCCGACCCGCGTCGCGTCGGTCGAATCGGCGGTGGTCAGGAACGTCATGCTCAGCCCGCGCGTCAGCACGCCGCGCGCCTTGAGCCGGGCGACGACCGCCTCCGCCTCGGGCGGGCCGTCGCCCTTGGCGGCCATGTCGACCGGGCTGGCGACGGGCACCGCGATCACCGTCTTGCGCGACAGCAGACCGGGATCCGCCTTGAGCGCATCGCGCACGGTCACCCAGGCGCCGTCCGACAACAGGCCTTCGCCATCCTTGCCGAACGCGCGCGTCGCAGCGCTGTCGACCGCACCCTCGAGACCGGCGCTGGCGAGCGCGAGATCGGCGCCGCGGCTTGTCAGCCGTGCGGGTTCGATCGGCAGTGCGGCGGCGGCGAAATCGATCGGCAGCGCGACGCGCGTCTCGACGAACCCGCTCGCGCCCTGCCACAGCATCGACGACAGCAGGAAGGCGAGGAAGCCCGCGGAGAGCCAGACCGCGGCCAGCCCGGCGAGGCGGAACCGGCGCTCGGCGGCATAGCGGCGGCGGATGCGGCTCTGCATCGCCTTGGTGGTCCAGTCGGTCGGCACGCGCGCCGTGGCGGGCTTCGCCGAGGCCGTAGCGTCTGGCGTACCGATGAAGGGGGTGACGCTATTCATAGGCTTCGCGGTACCGTTTCACGACCGTCAGCGCGACGATGTTGAGGAGCAGGGTGACGACGAACAGCGTCAGCCCGAGCGCGAAGGCCGCGAGCGTCTTGGCGCTGTCGAACTCGGCCTCGCCGGTCAGCAGGTCGACGATCTGCTTGGTCACGGTCGTCGTGCTGGCGAACGGGTTGAGCGTCAGCGTCGCGACGCCGCTGGCCGCCATCACCACGATCATCGTCTCGCCGATTGCGCGGCTGACCGCGAGGAGGACACCGCCGACGACGCCGGGAAGTGCGGCGGGGAGCAGCACGCGGCGGATCGTCTCGGACGAGGTTGCGCCCATCGCGAGACTGCCGTCGCGCATCGACGAGGGGACCGCGGCGATCGAATCATCGGCCATCGACGACACGAACGGGATGATCATGATCCCCATCACGAGCCCGGCGGCGAGCGCGCTCTCCGACGAGGCCCAGCTGATCCCGATCCACACCGCGAAATCGCGCACCGCTGGCGCCACCGTCAGCGCGGCGAAATAGCCATAGACGACGGTCGGCACGCCCGCGAGCACCTCGAGGATCGGCTTCATCCATTTGCGCGTGGTCGGGGCGGCATATTGCGTGAGGTAGATCGCACTCATCAGCCCGAACGGGATCGCGACGATCATCGCGATCACCGCGCCGATGAAGAACGTCCCCCAGAACAGCGGCACCGCGCCGAGCGACGCCCCCGGATCGCGCGCGTCGACGACCTGCGGGCTCCAGTGCGTGCCGAACAGGAAGTCGGTGATCGGCACGATCGAGAAGAAGCGCGCGGATTCGTAGAGCAGCGAGGCGACGATGCCGACCGTGGTCAGGATCGCGATCAGCGACGCGCCGAGCAGCAGGATCATGACAATCCGCTCGACCCGCGTCCGCGCGCCGAAGCCCGGCCGCACGCGCAGGAACGCGAACGCGCCGCCGGCAAAGGTGAGCAGCAGCGCGAGCGCGGTCGCGATCCAGTCGTAGCGCGATTGCGCGGCGGCATAGACCGGTGACAGGACGCGCGCGAGCTCGTGGAACGCGCCGAAGCTTCGTCCCTCCGCCAGGCTGCGCGCCTCGGACAGGATCGAGGCACGGTCGAAGCCGGGCGGGGGCAGCTGCACCGCGGCGGGGCTGGCCAGCACGGTATCGGTGACGAGCGCGGGTGCGACCATCGACCAGCCAACCAGAAACAGCAGCGGCGGGATCGCGGTCCACAGCGCGACATACCAGCCGTGATGCGCGGGCAGCGAGCTGAACCGCGCGGTGTTGCCGACCCGGAACCGTGCGGCACGCATCCGTGCGCTCAGCCACGCGATCAGGCCGAGCCCGAGAACGAGGAAGAAGAGGGCGAGCGCCGACATCAGGCCGTCTCCGCCGGGTTGAGGGCGGGGATCGTGTTCCAGTAGTGCATCACGACAGTACCGCCGGGTCGAGAATCGTCTCGTTGGCGATGATCGCCGCCGACCGGGCCTGGACCGCGGGTGGCGCGGCGATCAGGCCGCGCTTCACCAGCGGTCCGGTCGCGCTCCAGTTGGCGGCATAGAGCTTCAGGAACGTCCGCAGGCCCGGGATCGCGCTCAGATGCGCCTTCTTCACATAGATGTAGAGCGGGCGTGACCCCGGATAACGATTGTCGGCGATCGTCGCATAGGTCGGCTGGACACCGGAGATCGCGACACCGTTCACGTCGTTCTTGTTCTCTTCGAGGTAGCTGTAGCCGAACACGCCGATCGCATTGGGGTTGGACTGGAGCTTCTGGACGATCAGATTGTCGTTCTCACCCGCATCGACATACATCCCGTCCTCGCGGACGCGGGTGCACAGCGCCTTGTGCGCATCGGGATCGGACTTGGCGAGCGGCTTGGCGGCGGGGTCGCTCGCTTCGCAGCCCTTGGTCAGGATCAGCTCGGCAAGCGCGTCGCGCGTGCCGCTGGTTGCGGGCGGGCCATAGACCTGGATCGGCACCGGCGGCAGCGCGGGGTTCACGTCGCGCCATACGCGCGCGGTGTTGGGCCGGCCGCCGGGGCTGGCGGCGAGCGCCTTGTACAGATCGGTCGGGGTAAGCTGCATCTTCGGGCCGTTCTTCGCCTCGGCAAAGGCGATGCCGTCGATCCCGACCTGGATTTCGAGGATCTGGCCGGCCCCGTTGGCGGCGCAGTCCTTATACTCGCTCGCCTTCATCCGCCGCGACGCATCCTCGATATCGGGATGGCCGGCGCCGATGCCTGCGCAGAACAGCTTCATCCCCGCGCCGGTGCCGGTCGATTCGATCACCGGTGCCTTGGCATCGGGATCGTTGGCGACGAGCTGTTCGGCGATCATCGTCGTAAAGGGGTAGACCGTCGACGATCCGACCGCGGTGATCTGATCACGCGAACCCGCGCCGCCGCCATTCGCCTGATCGACGCATCCGCCGATCAGCGTCGCGCCCGCCAGTGCCGTGACCGCCAGTCCTGAAATCGCCCCGAAACGCTGCACGTCAATTCCCGTCATGCCTGCCCGATAGCGCGGCTAGACCGGATCCTGTGTGACAGTCGCGTTACCGTTTGATGACACGCGACGAATTGGCGGGGCCGGCACCGGCCGGCGGCAGGATCACCGCGACCGTCGTGCCGACCCCGACCTGGCTCGCGATGTCGAGGCGTCCGCGATGCCGCTCGACGATATGCTTGACGATCGCCAGCCCCAGTCCGGTACCGCCGAGCGACCGGCTGCGCCCGGCATCGGCACGGTAGAATCGCTCGGTCAGTCGCGGGATGTGCACCGCGGCGATGCCGTCGCCCTCGTCGCGCACCGCCAGCCTGACCATGCCCGTCACGTCGCGCGCCAGGGTGATCGTCACCGGCGTCCCCGCGCGGCCATATTTCATCGCGTTGCCGACCAGATTGTGCAGCATCTGCGACAGCTGCACGCGGTCGCCCGACACCGGGGGGACGGCGGGTTCGATCGTCGCGACCAGATCGAGGCCGCGGTTGCCCGCGCCGTCGGCCAGTTCGGCCCGCACGTCGCCGACCAGAATGGCCAGGTCGATCGGCGTGTCGGGGACGCGGTATTTCTCCGCCTCGATCCGGCTGAGCGAGATCAGATCCTCGATCAGCCGCAGCATCCGCTTCGCCTCGTCGTCCATCACCTTGAGGAACCGTGCGCGGATTGCCGGATCCTCGCCCGCTTCCTCGCTCAGCGTCTCGATGAAGCCGAGGATCGAGGCGAGCGGCGTGCGCAGTTCGTGGCTTGCATTGGCGACGAAATCGACGCGCATCCGTTCGGCGGCGTAATTGCCGGTCTGGTCGATCAGATGGACGATGCGCTGCCCGTCGGACAATTCGCCGACGCGCATTTCCCAGCGCTGGTCGCGGGTGCCAAGGCCGACCAGCTCGATCGGCGGCGTCTCGCCCAGCGCGGCGGGGGACGACAGCGCTTCGGCCGCGGCGGGGTGGCGGATCGCGACGCGCGCATCGTCGCCGATGATGTGTTCACCGAGCAACGCGCGCGCGGCGCGGTTGGCGAGCACGACGCGGCCGTCGCGGACGAGCAGCACGGGCTCGACGATCAGGTCGAGCGTCTCGTCGAGGATCGCCGGATTGACCGGCGCGGGATCCGCGGCGGCGGGCGGCTCGTCCCCGGTTCCGGCAGCAACCAGCGCGGCGGCGATCCCGCCGACCAGCGCGACCAGCCCCGCCTGGATCGACGTGCCAATCGCGAACACCGCGATTGCGGCGCCGCCGGCCACGATGATCGCCCAAAAGGTGCGCAGTCCAAATCCGGTCAACATGCGCGCGTGTCTAGGCCATTCGCTGCCCCGCGCGCCAGCCCGTCCCGCAGCGGCACAGCGCGGGCCCCATCGCCCCCTCCAAAGCCCGGTTGCTTGCGCGAGGTTCATGATTGTGAAAGGGCATGATGCTAGCGGAGACCCGATGAGCGACGACACGCGCCCCGACACCGATCCGATCGAGACGACGCCGTCGCGCCGCCGCGTCCTGACGCTCGGCGCGGTCGGTGCCGCTGCGGTCGTGTCGATCCGTCCGGCGCTGGCGCAGACCGCGGGATCGGTGCTCAATTGCGACATTCCGGTGCCCGATGCGGGCCGCGCAGGTAGCTTCATCGATGCGCAGGGCAAGATCGTGCCATCGGGGACCAAGGGCGCTTTCGCGGGCGCCAGCCGGCCATTCAAGGGCGAGGAGGTCCGGCGCGTGCTCAACAGCGGCGGCCAGCTGCCCGGCACCGATTCCGAACGCAGCCGCGCCTATGTAAATTACATCCGCCGGTTGCAGCGCGGCCAGGGCGGCTTCACCTGCTTCGCCTCGTTGCAGATGCCGCGCGGCTGAGGCCGTGGACACAGCCGCACCGGGGGCGATCTACCGCGCCGACCCGCCGGGCGGGCTGGTCGTCGTGCCGCTCGACGCGTTCACCGCGGTCTATCACCGGCGATCGGGCATGACTCACCTGCTGACCGAGCCCGCGCCGCAGATCCTGGCGATCCTGGGCGACGCTGGGCTGTCGCTCGACGCGCTGCTCGACCGGCTGGCGGACGACTATGATCTCGCCGACGCCACAGCTTCGGCGCTGGCCGCGCGGCTCGACGAGCTCGTCGCCGCCGGGCTTGTCGCGACGTCGTGAGGCACGCCTTCGCGCTGCGGATCGGTCCGATCGGGTTCCGGATCGGATCGGACTGGCGCGCGCCGATCGATCAGCTGCGCAGTCTCTACCGCGATTATCCCGCGCCGCAGGACGGGGTGGCGGATTACACCGTCCGGCTCTTTGCACGTCGACCCTGGCGGCGGTGGCTTCGCCCGTCGGTCGAGATCGGCGGCGATTACATGCTGCCCGAGGCCGCGCCGCTGCCGCTGCGGCACGGGCTGCTGGCCGCCGAAATGGCGATGAACCTCCAGATGGCGCTCGGCGCACGCCGCCACCTGTTGCTCCATGCCTCTGCGGTCGAACGCGATGGCCGGGCGGTGCTGATGACCGGGGTATCGGGTGCGGGCAAATCAACACTGGCGACGTTGCTCGCAGTGCGGGGCTGGCGGTTCATGGGTGACGAATTCGCGCTGCTCGACCCCGCGACAGGGCTGCTCCACGCGTTTCCGCGGCTGATCAGCCTGAAGAATGCCGCGATCCTTGCGGCCGAGGCCGCCTGGCCAGACGCGCGGATGGGGCCGCTGATGGCGGCGACTCCGAAGGGCAATATCCGCCACATGGTCCCCGACGCCCGCGCGATCGCCGCGATGGATCAGCCGGCGGCCCCCGCCCTGCTGCTGTTTCCCCGCTACGGCGATGCGGCGGCGGTCCGGCAGGTGCCGCCCGCCGAGGCGTTCGTGCGCATGACCCAGGCCTCGACCAATTATGTCGCGCTCGGCGAGCCGGGATTCACCGCGATGACCCGCCTGATCGCTGATGTCCCCGCGGTCGCGATCGATTATCCCGACGGCGCCAGCGGGGTCGCGCAGGTCGAGGCGTTATGCGCAGCGCTGTGACAGACCTCCCGCCTACCGTGGCGGCGGACGCACGCCTGCTTGCCCGCGCGCTCGCCGATCCGGGACGCGTCATGGCGCTCGACGCGGAAGGCTGGACCAGCCTGCTGACGATCGCCCGGGCGGAACAGCTGATCGGGACGCTGGCGTTGCGCCTCGACGGCCTGCCGCTGCCGCACGCGGTCGAAGCGATCCTCGGCGATGCACGTGCCGCCGCGGAACAGGGCCGCCGCGCGGCGCTGTGGGAGGCGGAGATGGCGCGGCGTGCGCTTGCGCCGCTCGGCTGCCCGGTCGTGCTCCTCAAGGGGACGGCCTATGCCGCAGCGGGACTGATGGCGGGACAAGGCCGGTCGATCGGCGATCTCGACATCCTCGTGCCGCGGGCGGCGCTCGACCGGGTCGAGGCGGCGGTGCTCGGCGCGGGGTGGGAATGGGTGAAGCCCGATCCGTATGACGACGCCTATTACCGGCGCTGGATGCACGAACTGCCGCCGCTGATCCACCGCGAGCGCGACCGGATGATCGACGTCCATCACACGATCCTGCCGCTGACCGCGCGGGTCACGCCCGATCCCGCGCGGCTGATCGCGGACAGCGTCCCGCTCGGCAACGGCCTGCGCACGCTGTCGCCCAACGGCATGATCGTCCATGCCGCCGCGCATCTGTTCGCGGATGGCGACCTGGCGGGCGGCCTGCGCAATTTGTGGGACATTCGCTGTCTGGTCGAGGAGTTCGGCACCGAGGGGCTTGCAGAGAAGGCGGCGCGGCATGGTCTGCGCCTCCCCGTCGCGCGCGCGCTGCGCCTCGTCGACGGCCTGTTTGCCGGGGGGCGGACGTCGAGCAGCGACCGCCTCTATGTGCGGCGGCTGACCGCGCGCGACGGCTGGGGGCGGCCGACCCGCCCGGTCACGCGGCTGGCCTTCTACGTCCGGTCGCACGCGCTGCGGATGCCGCCGGCGATGCTCGCGCGGCATCTGTGGACGAAGTGGCGCAAGGCCTGAGCGCCCGCGCGGAGGATCAGTGCAGCGTGCGCAGCCGCGGCGGCCGTGTCCGCCGCACCATCGCGATGATCGCGACGACGACGGCGATCGCGATCGTGTCGACGATCCAGTCGCCAATGTCGCAGTCGCGGTGCAGCGACGGGATCGACTGCGCCACCTCGACCATCGCGCCGAGGAAGGACAGGCGTTCGAGCACCTTGCGTCCGCGCGCCGCGGGATAGGCGAACGACGCCAGCGCGGCGAGCGTCGCGAAGGCCAGCATGTGCTGGAACTTGTCGCCAAACTGGTCGATCGGCAGGTGCGGCGGCTTGGGGAGCAGCGCCATCGTCACGGCGAAGACGATCGCCAGCGCGAGTGCGATCTTGAAGAACCCGGTCAGGTCGCGGTCACGGCCGTTCACGCTGCGGTGCGCCGGGCGAGGTCGTCGAGCGCGGGGATCAGCGCATCGAACCCGTCGATCACCGCCTCTGCGCCAAGCTCGTCGACCGGCTGCATCAGAAAGCCGAAGCTGCACGCGATCGTCGGCAACCCTGCCGCCTGTCCCGCTTGGATATCGAAGATCGAATCGCCGACGAACGCCGCGCGGGGGGCGGCACCTTGCGCCCCGGCGCGCTTCGCGTCCGCCACCACGGCGCACTGGCGCACCATTTCGTGGATCGGCATCGGCGACGGCTTGCCCTCCGCCATGGTGTCGCCGCCGAGGATGCAGGCGAACCGGTCGGTCAGGCCGAGTTCGTCGAGCACGGTGCGCGCGAATCGTTCGATCTTGTTGGTGACGATCCCGATCGTGACACCGCGTGCCGCCAGCGCGTCGAGCGCCTCGATCACCCCGGGATAGGGCCGCGTCAGCACACAGATATGCGCCTCGTAATAGGCGAGCAGCGCGGCGTGCAGCCGGTCGAGCATCGCCTCGTCATAGCCGCCGGTCGCGGTCAGTCCTTGTTTCAGCATGTGCCGCGCGCCGCCGCCGATCATCGGCTTGACCTGTTCGACGCTCAGCGCCGGCCGGTTCGCAAGCGCGAGGGCATGATTGACCGCCGCGGTCAGGTCGCCGCTGGTGTCGAGCAGGGTGCCGTCGAGATCGAACCCGACGATATCGAATGAAAAATGCGTCATCGCCGTGATGCCTGCCAGCGCGGCTATGGAATTGGCAAGGCTTTCGTGGCAGCGGTCCTTCCATGACGACGCATATGCACGACCAGTCCATCGCGGTGATCATCCTGGCGGCCGGCAAGGGCACCCGGATGAAGTCCGACCTGCACAAGGTGCTGCACCCGATCGCGGGGCGGCCGATGCTGCACCATCTGGTCGCGAGCGCGGCGACGCTGCACCCCGCGCGCACCGTCGTGGTGACGGGTGCGGGGCGCGAGCAGGTCGAGCGTGCGGTCGCCCCGCTGGGGATCGCCACCGCGCTGCAGGCCGAACAGCTCGGCACCGGTCACGCCGTGGCACAGGCGCGCGCCGCGCTGGCCGGGTTCGAGGGCGATGTGCTCATTCTCTATGGCGACGTGCCGCTCGTCACCGCCGCGACGATGCAGCGGATGATCGACCGGTTGCACGGCGACGATTCGCCCGCGGCGGTCGTGCTCGGCTTCCGTCCCGCCGATCCCGGCGCCTATGGCCGCGTCATCGCCGATGCCGCCGGGCGGATCGACCGGATGGTCGAATATAAGGACGCGTCCGACGCCGAGCGGGCCGAGACACTGTGCAATTCAGGGCTGATGGCGGTCCATTCGCGCGACCTGTTCGCGTTGCTCGCGCGCGTCGGCAACGACAATGCGGCGGGCGAATATTATTTGCCCGACATCGTCATGCTCGCCGCCGCCGATGGCCGGGCCTCGGCGGTGATCGAGACGGGCGAAGGCGAAGTGGCGGGCGTCAACAGCCGCGGCGAGCTCGCCGCGGTCGAGGCGGCCTGGCAGGCGACGCGCCGTGCCGCCGCCATGGCGGACGGCGCGACGCTGATCGCGCCCGACACGGTCTGGTTCGCGCACGATACTCTGCTCGGGCGTGACGTGACGATCGAGCCGAACGTCGTGTTCGGCCCCGGCGTTCGCGTCGCGGATGGCGCCGTCATCCATGCCTTCAGCCATGTCGAGGGCGCGGTGATCGGCGAGAAGGCGGATGTCGGCCCGTTCGCGCGCCTCCGGCCCGGCGCGGATCTCGGCGCCGGATCACGCGTCGGCAATTTCGTCGAGGTGAAGAAGGCGACGATCGGCGTCGGCGCGAAGGTCAATCATCTGAGCTATATCGGGGATGCCGAGATCGGCGCGCGCGCGAACATCGGCGCGGGCACGATCACCTGCAACTACGACGGCTATTTCAAATACCGTACCGTCGTCGGCGAGGACGCGTTCATCGGCTCGAACTCAGCACTGGTCGCGCCGGTGACCGTCGGCCGCGGCGCGATCGTCGCGGCGGGGTCGGTGCTCACGCGCGACGTCGACGCCGACGCACTCGCGCTCGTCCGTCCGCCCCAGGTCGACAAGCCCGGCTGGGCGGCGCGGTTCCGCGAAAAGATGGTGGCCCGCAAAGCTGCCAGACGGTGAACTCCCGCGCGACCGATCGCGCGCGATACCCGAACCGGACCAGGATCACGCGGAGCGTGTCGCACGCCTCGCTCGACAAGACGAATGGATAGATAGCATGTGTGGCATCGTGGGAATCCTGAGCAATGATGCGGTTGCCGAGCGGTTGCTCGACGGTCTCAAGCGGCTCGAATATCGCGGCTATGACTCGGCCGGCATCGCGACCGATCATGACGGCGCGATCGAGCGCCGCCGCGCATCGGGCAAGCTGGTCAACCTGGCGAACGAGCTCGCCGCGCATCCGCTGCCGGGCAGGACCGGGATCGCGCACACGCGCTGGGCGACGCATGGCGGACCGACCACCAACAACGCGCATCCACACGCGACCGGCGAGGTCGCGGTCGTCCACAACGGCATCATCGAGAATTTCAAACCGCTGCGCGACGAACTGATCGCGCGCGGCCGGACCTTCACCAGCGAGACCGACACCGAAGTCGTCGCGCACCTGATCAGCGAGAAGGTCGAGGCCGGCAGCGATCCGATCTCGGCGGTGCGCGAGATCCTGCCGCGGCTGCACGGCGCGTTCGCGTTAGCGATCCTCTTCCGCCAGCATCCCGACCTGCTGATCGGCGCGCGGCTCGGCTCGCCGCTGGTCGTCGGCCACGGCGAGGGCGAGATGTTCCTCGGCTCCGACGCGCTCGCGCTCGCGCCGTTGACTCAGCGTATCGCCTATCTCGACGAGGGCGACTGGGTCGTGCTGACGCGCGACGGTGCGCAGGTCTATGACCGCGACAACGCGCCCGTCGAGCGTGCGATCACGCTGTCGGGGATCACCGGTGAAGTGATCTCGAAGGGCAACCACAAGCATTACATGCTCAAGGAGATCTACGAGCAGCCGATCGTCGTCGCGCAGACGCTGCGTTCGTATCTGAAGCGGATGGAGGGCGAGGTTTCGCTGCCGATCCCCGAATTCAACCTGTCGACCATCAAGCGCGTCACGATCGTCGCGTGCGGGACGAGCTTCTATGCGGGCATGGTCGCCAAATACTGGTTCGAGCAGTTCGCGCGCGTGCCCGTCGACCTCGATGTCGCGTCCGAGTTCCGCTACCGCGCGCCGGTGATGGAGGAGGGCGGCCTCGCGCTGTTCATCTCGCAGTCGGGCGAGACCGCGGACACCCTGGCCGCGCTGCGCCATGCCAAGGCCGAAGGGCAGAAGATCGCGGTCGTCGTCAACGTGCCGACCAGCAGCATGGCGCGCGAGGCGGACCTGTTGCTGCCGACGCATGCCGGCCCCGAGATCGGCGTCGCGTCGACCAAGGCGTTCACCTGCCAGCTTGCGGTGCTCGCGGCGCTTGCAGCCAATCTGGCGCGCGCGAAAGGCCTGCTGACTCGCGAGCAGGAGCGCGAGATCGTCCGTCACCTCGCCGAGGCACCAGCCGCGCTCAACGGCGCGCTGGCGTATGACGAGGCGATCGAGGCGATGGCGCACACCGTCGCGGGCGCGCGCGACGTGCTGTATCTGGGGCGCGGGACGGATTACCCGCTCGCGCTCGAGGGGGCGCTGAAGCTGAAGGAAATCAGCTATATCCATGCCGAGGGCTATGCCGCGGGCGAGATGAAGCACGGCCCGATCGCGCTGATCGACGAGCATGTGCCGGTCATCGTCATCGCACCGTCGGGGCCGCTGTTCGACAAGACCGTCAGCAACATGCAGGAGGTGATGGCGCGCGGCGGCAAGGTCGTGCTGATCAGCGACTATGACGGCATCCAGGCGGCGGGCGAGGGCTGCATGGCGACGATCACCATGCCCAAGGTCCACCCGCTGATCGCGCCTCTGGTCTATGCGGTTCCGGTCCAGCTGCTCGCCTATCACGTCGCGGTGCTCAAGGGGACCGACGTCGATCAGCCGCGCAACCTAGCGAAGTCGGTCACCGTCGAATAAGGGCGCCGCGGCTCAGGCCGCCTCGCGGTGGGGCAATGGCGGCATCTGGTCGTCGCCGTTGAACCGCGCGATCCAGGGCAGGACGTCCTGCGCTTCGAGCGGGCGGGCGAAGACATAGCCCTGTGCCTCGTCGCACGCCATCCGCGTCAGCGTGTCGACCGCGCCGACGGTCTCCACGCCCTCGGCGACCACGCGGAAACCGAGCTTCTTCGACAGCGAGATCATCGTCGCGATCACCGTCCGGCTGCGGGCGTCGTCGGTGTCGAGCGGGTCAACGAACGACTTGTCGATCTTGACCACGCTCGCGGGCAGCGTCTGGAGATAGGCCAGGCTGCTGTGGCCGGTCCCGAAATCGTCGATCGCAACGCGGACCCCGGTCGCCGCAAGCGCCTCGAGCCTGGCGAGCGACTGCGCCGAATTCTCCATCATCGCGCTTTCGGTCACCTCGACCTCGAGCATGTCGGGCGCGACATTGTGCGCGTCGAGCGCCGCGGCGATTGCCGCGACGAGTCCGTCCTCGTCGAGATTGGTCGCCGAGATGTTGATCGACAGAGGCAGCGAGACGCCACACGCCTGCCACGCCGCCAGCTGACGCAGGGCGGTGTCGAGGACGAATGCGGTGGTCGGCTTGGCCAGCGTGGTCCGTTCGACGATCGGGATGAACTCCGCGGGCGATACGTCGCCCAGCGTCGGGTCGTTCCAGCGCAGCAACGCTTCCGCCCCGACGCAGCGACGTGATCCGAGGTCGATCCGCGGCTGATAGACCAGGCGGAGCGACGCGCCGTCCTCCAGCGCGGTGCCGAACGCGCTGAGCAGCACGATATTGCGCCGGTATTCGGAATCGTTCGACGTCGCATAGACGCTGATCAGGCTGTCCTTGGCCTGCGCATCCTGTGCGGCGCTGTGGGCGGCGCGCAGGATTTCCTGCGACCGGATCGCGCCCAGCGTCACGGGGACGATCCCGGCCGCCATCGTCGTCACGAACCGCGCGATCGAGCCCGCAGCACTGACCGCGAGCCCCGCGCTCACCACGTCGAGATAGCCTGGCATGGTCGCACCAGGCGCGGACAGGAAGGCAAACTGGGTCGCGGCCACGTGATAGAGCGTTCGCGCGGATCCCAGTTGCTCGCGCAAGGTCCGCGCCGATTCCTTGACCAGCGTTTCGATATAGCCGGCGCCCATCACCCGGATCAGCGCATTCAGCTGGTCGGCGCGCGCGAGGTCGAGCAGCACGACGAAACGCTGCTCGCCGGGCGTGTCGCGCGCCAGGTCGTCGAGATCTTCCAGAAACCGGAAGCGGTTGGGCAGTGCGCTGACCGGATCGACCCGCCCGACCGCATGCTGGAGGTCGATTTGCGCCATGACCATCGCCGCAAGGTCGGTCAGCGCGGCAAGCTCCTCGGGCGAGGCGGTTCGGGGTTCGGCGCCCAGCACGCAGAGCGACCCGAGCCCATGGCCCTCCCGCGTGATCAGCGGCGCACCCGCATAGAAACGGATGCCGGACTGCGCGAGCGGGCTGTTGGCGTAAAAACCGTCAGCCGCCAGGTCGGGTATCACCAGACCCTGCGTCGTCTCGGCGACCTCCGCGCACGGGGCCTTGGCCCGCGCGATGTGGTCGTGCGTGATCCCGACGCGCGATTTGAACCATTGCCGGTCGCTATCGGTCAGCGAGATTGCGGCGATCGGCAGCCCAAAGATTTGGCCCGCCATCCGGGTGATGCGATCGAAGCTTTCGCTGGCGCTGGTGTCGAGCAGGCGCAATTGGCGCAATGCATCAAGCCGTGCCGCCTCTTCATACGCCCGCATTTGTCTGCTCCAGTCGCCAGCATTATGCGCAACGAGTCGACTTGCGCGATAGACTTATGTTGTTAACATGGAGTAAATCACAGCAACTTGACGGATCTGCCCCGCCGGACGAATTGCTGCAGCCAAAGCATTGGTTTGGGGACAGGGATGAGCGAAATACCATTGGTGGCCGGGATCGAACTTGGCGGGACCAAGTGCATCTGTATCCTGGCGCGAGGGCCCGATGCGATCGAGGAAATCGTACGAATTCCGACAACTCGCCCCGATGAGACGCTTGCCGCGATCGAAGCCGTGCTCGACCGCTGGAGCGGTTTCGTCGCGATCGGAATTGCGAGCTTCGGCCCGGTCGGGATCGATCGGCGCGGCGGGGATTACGGCCATATCACCTCGACGCCCAAGCCCGGTTGGGCGGGGACCGACGTCGCCGGGCGCCTGCAGCGTCGCTATGCGGTGCCGACCGGCTTCCATACCGACGTGGTCGGCGCGGCGCTGGCCGAGGCGCGCTGGGGTGCGGCGCAGGGCCTTGCGGACATCGCCTATGTGACGGTCGGCACCGGGGTCGGCGCGGGGCTGATCGCGGGGCATCGACCGGTCGACGGCCTGATGCATTCGGAACTCGGGCATATCCGGCCGGTCCGAATGCCGGGCGACGACTGGATCGGCAGTTGCCCGTTTCACGGCGCCTGCCTCGAGGGGCTCGTGTCGGGCCCGGCGATCGCCGCGCGGCTCGGCCATCCCGCCGATGAGGCCCCCGCCGATCATCCGGTCTGGACGGGCGTCGCGGAGGCGCTTGGCCAGTTGTGCCACACGCTCGTGCTCACCGGGATTCCGCGCAGGATCGTCATCGGTGGCGGGGTAATGGGCGCCGGCCATCTGTTTCCGCGGGTCCGTGCCGCGCTGACGCGCAGTCTCGGGGGGTATATCGCATTGCCCGAGCCGACGCTGGTCGATACGTTCGTCGTACCGCCGGCACTCGGCGGCAATGCCGGCCCGCTCGGCGCGATTATCCTTGGTGGCCAAGCGCTTGGTGACTCGGTCGGAGGGTCGGGAAGCTCGGCCTTCATGTCATATTAATTACAGATGCCTACCCACCGGGCCGCGCGATAAGGCCTGGAAAACCGCCTATACGGGCGGGGTCAGGTATCGCGAGGAACGGTGTCCGATGCGTATTCTGATTGTCGACGACGAACCCGGAGTTCATGACGACTACGCCCGTGCGATTCTCGGGACGGAACCAGCGGCGGCTGACCCGCAGGCCGACGCATTTTCGATAACCTCCGTCGGGACCGGCATCGACGCGATCGCCGCGGTCGAATCCGCCATCGCCGAGCCCGCGCCGTTCGCGGTCGCCTTCCTCGATCTGCAGATGGCGTCGGGGCTCGACGTCTGCGAGACGGCGCGCCGGATCCGTGAACTGGACCCCGACATCAATTTCGTGATCGTCACCGCGCTCGACGGTGCCTCGCTCGCCGGGATCGCCAAAGTGGCCGGGCCGGTCGACAAGGTCTTCCATATCGCCAAGCCGTTCGTCGGCGCCGAGTTGCGCCAGACCGCGCTGGCACTGACACAGCGCTGGCAGTTCGACCATGACTGCAACGCGGTGCGTGCAGCGCTCGTGCGGCAGGTGGCGCAGCTCGAGGTCCGGGCTGCCGAGCTGGCGGCCAATGAAAGCCGTGCGATCCATCTGGCGACGCATGATTCGCTGACCGACGCGCCCAATCGGCTGGCGTTCCTCCGCGCGCTTGCCGAACGCACCCGCGCGGACGGGTGGTTCGCGACGGTGATGATCGATCTCGACCGGTTCAAGCTGGTCAACGACACGCTGGGGCACCTTGCCGGCGACGCGCTGATCCGCGAGATCTGCGCGATCCTCGGCCGGTCCTCGCCCGAGGGTGCGCTGGTCGCGCGGCTTGGCGGCGACGAATTCGGCGTGTTGTTCAGCACCGCGGACGAGACCAGCGCCCTGCTCGCCTGCGAACGGATGATCGCGGCCTGTTCGGTCAGCCTCCAGGTCTTTGGCAGTTCCGTCCAGGGCGGCGCCTCGGCCGGGCTGGTCGTGACGCATGGCGGGCAGGGGAGCGACCCGGTCGACGTCATGCGGCGGGCCGATCTCGCGCTCAACGATGCCAAAAGAAGCGGTCGACGCATGGCGCGCGTGTTCGACGAGAGCATGGACGAGGATATCCGCTTTCGCCGGCGCGTGGAAAGCGGGCTCGGCGAAGCGATCGCGAACAACGAGCTCAGCCTGGTGTTCCAGCCGATCGTGTCGCGCGAATCGATCGAGGTGGTCGGGTTCGAGGCGCTGCTGCGCTGGAACACCATGGCTTACGGCCCGATCAGCCCGGGCCTGTTCATGCCGATCGCGGAGGAATCGAACCTCATCCACGATCTGGGCGACTGGGTGCTGCGCAATGCGCTCGCTGTCCTGACGCAGTGGCCGGGGCAGTATGTCTCGGTCAATTTCAGCCCGCGACAGTTCCGGCGCCACCATTTCGTCGACTATGTCAGCGAGAGCGTGCGCCGTGCCGGGGTCGATCCCAGCCGGTTGCAGATCGAGATCACCGAGACTGCGATCTTCGACGATGCCGAGCGCGCGGCAGAGACGCTGGGCGCGCTGCGCCGCATGGGCTTCCGCATCGCGCTCGACGATTTCGGGACGGGCTATTCGAGCCTGCACAACATCCGCACCTTCGCGCTCGACTGCCTGAAGATCGACCGCAGCTTCATCGAGGGGATGGGCCGCGAGCGCGAAAGCGCGGCGATCGTCCATTCGATCATCAGTCTGGGCCGCGCGCTCGGCATCGGGGTCATCGCCGAAGGGGTGGAGACCGAGGCGCAGGTCCAGGCCTTGCGCTTGGCGGGGGCAAGCCACCTCCAGGGCTTCTTCTTCTCGCACCCGGTGCCCGCGGCGATGGCCCGGACCATGGCGGAGACGCGCGCCATCGGCGGTGATCCCGCCGCCGCGCCCCGCGCCATGGCGACCCCGCAGACCTTCTGACCGCGCCGTCACGGAGCGGGCGGCGGGTCAGAGCAGGGGCGGGTCAGAGCAGGATTGGCTGCGCGTCGTCCGTGTCGTCGCCGACCAGGCCCGACAGCGTCAGCCCGAGCAGCCGGACGCCCTGCGGTACCGGAAGCTGCGCCATCAGCAGGTCCAGTCCGGCGGCGACGAACGCGGCCTTGTCGACCACCGCGCCACTCGACGAGCGGGCGCGCGTGATCGTCCGGAAATCGGCATGGCGTAGTTTGAGCGTGACCGTCCGCCCGCGCGTGTCGTGCCGTTCGATCCGGACCCACGCCGCATCGGCGACGCGGTGCAACGCCTCGCGCAGCGCTGCCGGATCGCTCAGATTGGTCTCGAACGTCCGCTCCGCCCCGACCGACTTGGCGGCACGGTTGACGCGCACCGGGCGGTGATCGATCCCGCGCGCCGCCCCGTAGAGATAGTCCGCATAGCTGCCGAAATGCGCCTGGAGGAACGCCAGCGGGCGTTCGAGCAGATCGGCACCGGTCAGGATGCCGAGCTGTTCCATGCGCTTGGCGGTGACCGGGCCGACGCCGTGGAACCGCTTGACCGGCAATGACGCGACGAACGCGGCACCGCGTTTCGGCGTTATGACGCAGATCCCGTCGGGCTTGTTCTGGTCCGACGCCAGCTTGGCGATAAACTTGTTGTAGCTGACCCCGGCGGAGGCGGTCAGCCCGGTATCGGCCTTGATCCGCGCGCGGATCTCCTCGGCGATCGCCTGCGCCGATCCGACTCCGCGGATATCGGCGGTAACGTCCAGATACGCCTCGTCGAGCGACAGCGGTTCGACGAGCGGGGTGAAGTACGCGAAGATCGCGCGGATCTGGTCGGACACCGCGCGGTACACGTCGAAGCGCGGCGGCACGAAGACGAGGTCGGGGCAGCGCCTGAGCGCGGTGACCGACGGCATCGCGCTGTGCACCCCGAAGGTACGCGCCTCATAGCTCGCGGCAGCGACCACCCCGCGCGCACGCGAACCACCCACTGCGACCGGCCGTCCCTTCAGCGTAGGGTCGTCGCGCTGTTCGACCGAGGCATAGAAGGCGTCCATGTCGACATGGATGATCTTGCGCTGCACCGGCGGCGGGGTAGGAGAAGCGGCCATCTGCACCGCAGATAGGTTCTGACGATGCGCGGAAACAGAGCGTCGTTACGGCGTTGAACGAATTCGGCCGGGCGCAAGCGGCGACGACAAGGGGACCTGGACGTGCGGATCGGAACCGAATGCTGGCGTATCGAACGCGCGGACCAGATGTCCGTGATCGTCGATGCGGAGGAATATTTCCGCCAGGCGCGCGTCGCCATGCTCAATGCCAAGCGGCGGATCATGCTGATCGGCTGGGATTTCGATGCGCGGATCAAGCTCGAACCCGGGGTCGACCGCCCCGGCGAACCGCCGACGCTGGGCGCCTTCATCCTGTGGCTGGTCGAACGCGAGCCCGAGCTCGAGATCTTCCTGCTCCGCTGGGATACCGGTGCGATCAAGTCGCTGTTCCGCGGCTCGACCCTGTTCACGATGATGAAGTGGATGCGGCATCCGCGCATCCATACCAAGCTCGACGGCCATCATCCGACCGCGGGGTCGCATCACCAGAAGATCGTCATCATCGACGACTGCCTCGCCTTTTGCGGCGGGATCGACATGACCGGCGACCGCTGGGACACACGCGAGCATCGCCATGACGATGCGCGACGGCGGCGCCCCTCGGGCCGTGCCTACAAGCCGTGGCACGATGCGATCAGCGCGGTTGCAGGCCCCGTCGCGACCGCGTTGGGCCAGCTGTTCCGCGATCGCTGGGTGCTGGCGGGCGGCGTGCCGATCGCCGAGGCGAACCCTGGCGCGGCGTGCTGGCCCGACGAGCTCGGCGTCCATTTCCGCGATGTCGATGTCGCGATCGCGCGGACCGAACCCGAAATGGACGACCAGGTCCCGGTGCATGAGAGCGAGGCGTTGTTCCTCGCGCAGATCGCCGGTGCCAAACGGCATCTCTATATCGAAAGCCAGTATTTCGCGTCGCGCAAGATCGCCGAGGCGGTCGCGCGCCGGCTCGACGAGGTGGACGGGCCCGAGATCGTGATCATCAACCCGGTGACTGCGCAGGGGTGGCTCGAGCCGATCGCGATGGACACCGCGCGCGCGCGCCTCATGACCGCGCTGGCGCACCGCGACGTCCACAAGCGGCTGCGCATGTATCATCCCTACACCAGCGGCGGGGAGGCGATCTATTGCCATGCCAAGATCCTGATCGCGGACGATCAGATCTTCCGGCTCGGATCGTCGAACATGAACAACCGTTCGCTGCGGCTCGACACCGAATGCGACCTCGCGATCCGTGCGCATGACGAGGCGACGAGCACGGGCATCACCGCGATCCGCAACGACCTGATCGCCGAACATCTTGCGGTCGATGTCGAGGTAGTGACCACGATGATCGCCGAGACCGGGTCGCTGATCGAGACGATCGAGCGGCTGCGCGGGCAGGGCAAGTCACTGCGCGCCTATGAAGCGCCCGACCTGACCGCGGTCGAGGAATGGCTGGCGGACAATGAGGTGCTCGATCCCGAGGGCCCCGAGGAGATGTTCGAGAGCTTCGCGAAGCGCGGCCTGTTCCGCCGCCTCCGCCATCGCCGCCCGAAGAAGAAGTGAGCGATCCTCCCCGTCAGGGGGAGGATCAGATTAGAACAGCCCTTCGATCAACCCGTCCGCATCGAGCCGGATCGCCTCGGCTGCGGGAACGCGCGGGAGCCCTGGCATCGTCATGATCTCGCCGCAGATCGCGACGACGAAGCCCGCACCTGCGGCCAGCCGCACTTCGCGCACCGGCACGATATGCCCGGTCGGCGCGCCGAGCAGCGCGGGGTCGCTCGAGAAGCTGTACTGGGTCTTGGCAAGGCAGACGGGCAGGTGGCCATAGCCGGCATCCTCCCAGCGCTTGAGCTGCGCGAGCACGCTGGGCTCGGCGACCGCATGTTCGGCGCGGTAGATGTGTCGGGCAACCGTATCGATCTTGTCGAACAGCGACAGCTCGTCACCATAAAGCGGCGCGAAATTCGCGGCATGCGTGTCGCACAGCTCGGCGACCGCGTCGGCGAGCTTGGTCGCCCCCGCGCCGCCCTCGGCCCAGTGGCGGCACAGGATCGCGCGGGCGCCGTGCGCACTCGCTGCCTCGTGAACGACCGCGATCTCGGCCTCGCTGTCGGTGTGGAAATGGTTGATCGCGACGACCGCGGGGACTCCGAACTGGCGGATATTCTCGATATGGCGGACGAGATTGACCGCACCGCGGCGGACCGCCTCGACGTCCTCCGCGCCCAGATCGGCCTTGGCGACCCCGCCGTTCATCTTGAGCGCGCGGACCGTCGCGACGATCACCACCGCATCGGGGGACAGCCCTGCCTGGCGGCATTTGATGTCAAAGAACTTCTCCGCGCCCAGATCCGCACCGAAGCCCGCCTCGGTCACGACATAGTCGCCCAGCGCCCGCGCCGCGCGCGTCGCGATCACCGAGTTGCAGCCATGCGCGATATTGGCGAACGGCCCGCCGTGCAGGAAGGCGGGGTTGCCCTCCAGCGTCTGGACGAGGTTAGGCTTGATCGCCTCTGCCAGCAGGACCGCCATCGCGCCGTCGGCCTTCAGGTCGCGCGCGGTGATGGGGCTGCGATCGCGCGTATAGGCGACGACGATGTCACCCAGCCGCCGCTCCATGTCCGCGAGATTCTCGCTGAGGCACAGGATCGCCATGACCTCGGAGGCGACGGTGATGTCGAACCCCGATTCGCGCGGATACCCGTTGGCGACCCCGCCGATCGACTGGACGATGTCGCGCAGCGCACGGTCGTTCATGTCAAGCACGCGGCGCCACACCACGCGCCGCACGTCGATCTGTAGCGCGTTGCCCCAATGGATATGATTGTCGATCATCGCCGCGAGCAGGTTGTGCGCCGCGGTGATCGCGTGGAAATCGCCGGTGAAATGGAGGTTGATGTCCTCCATCGGCGCGACCTGCGCACGTCCGCCGCCGGTCGCGCCGCCCTTGGTGCCGAAGCACGGCCCGAGCGACGGTTCGCGCAGCGCCAGCACCGTCTTGCGCCCCGTCAGGTTCAGCGCATCGGCCAGCCCGACCGAAGTCGTCGTCTTGCCCTCGCCCGCGGGCGTCGGGTTGATCGCGGTGACGAGCACCAGCCGGCCGCGTTGCGCCCCCTCGCGGCGGCCATGCGCTTCGAGCCAGTCGAGTGCGATCTTGGCCTTGAACCGGCCGTAAGGCTCGACCGCGTCGTCGGGGATGCCGAGCGCGTCGGCGACCCGCGCGATGGGGCGCAGCGCGACGCTGCGGGCGATGGCAATGTCGGTTGTCATGAGCCTAGTTCTTCAGTTTCCAGCCGCTTTTCAGCAGCATGTAGCACAGGGTGGCGAGCGCGACGTCGATCGCCAGGATGACGAGGCCGCCGACGAGCACCGGCGAATCGGCAACGCCCAGAAAGCCGTAGCGAAAGCCCGAGATGATGTAGAAGAACGGATTGACGTGGCTGAACGCGCGGAACGCGGGCGCCAGCGTGTCGACCGAATAGAAGGTGCCCGACAGCAGCGACAGCGGCGCGACGACGAAGTTGGTCACCGCGGCGGCATGGTCGAACTTGTCCGCCCAGATCGACGTCAGCACGCCGAGCAGCGCGAGGAAGGTCGCGCCGAGCAGGCCGAACCACAGGATTGCGAGCGGGGCATGCGGCGTGACGTGGACGCCCGGATACAGCGCCATCGCCGCCCAGACGACGCACCCGACCAGCACCGCACGCGTCACCGCACCGCCGACCAGCGCTGCGAGCAGCTCGGCGGTGGACAGCGGCGGCTGAAGATAGTCGACGATCGTGCCCTGCATCTTGCCGACCAGCAGCGAGAAGCTCGCATTGGCGAAGGCGGGCCCCATCATGCCCTGGCTGATGATCAGCCCGGGGGCGATGAAATCGGCGAACATCACGGTCTCGCCGCCGACCAGCACGGGGCGTTTGGCGCCCGTCGCGATGGTGAAAACGATCAGGAACAGCAATGTCGTCATCGCCGGTGCCCACACCGTCTGCAGCTGGACCTTGAAGAACCGGCGCACCTCCTTGATATAGAGGGTACGAAGTCCCTCCCAGTTCACGTTGCGAATGACGGGAACGCCGGGGGCGGATTGCACCGCCGACTGGATTTCACCGATTGGGGGCTGGCTGCTCATGGGGGTTGCGGGTAATCGCTGCCGCTGTCGCCCGCAACCCGGTTGACGAAGACTATACCGGCCGACCCGAAGACTGAGGAACGAACATGTCCTGGACCGACGAGCGTATCGAGACGCTCAAGACGATGTGGGAAGCCGGCCAGACCGCCAGCCAGATCGCCGAAGCGCTGGGTGGCGTCAGCCGCAACGCCGTGATCGGCAAGGCGCACCGCCTTGAGCTTCAGGCGCGCCCGTCGCCGGTGAAGCCCAACGATCCCGACGCGAAGAACGCAGAAGCGAAGGCGGTCGAGGCCAGGCCGGCCGAGTCGCCCGTCGTCGACACGCCGCCCGCGGTCGCCGCCGAACCTGTCGCCGCAGCGCCGGCTCCGGCGCCTGAACCCGCTCCCGTTGCCGCCGCACCCGAGCCGGCGCCGCGAACGGCACCCGTCGCCGCCGATGCGGATGAGGACGCCGACGAGGACGAGGATGAGGACGACGACGCGGTCGAACCCGCCGCCGCACCGGTCCGCGCACCGCAGCCGATCCTGCGCTCGATCGGACCCGGCGGTTTTCTCCGCCAGGCGCCTGGCGAGCAGCAGCCGCCGAGCACGCCCGCCCCGCCGCGGCGTCTCGTCCCCGCCAAGCCTTCGCCCGAAATGGCGGACAAGACGAGCCTGCTGGAGCTCAACGACCGCATCTGCAAATGGCCGCTCGGCCATCCCGGCGAGCCCGATTTTCACTTTTGTGGCGACAAGGTGAACCCGGGCTTCCCCTACTGCGTCGCGCATTGCGGTCACGCCTATCAGGCCCAGCTGCCCCGCCGCGACCGCCGCCCGACGCCGCCACTCCCCTTCGGCGGCCCGCGCGCACGCTGAGGTTTGGGGGGGGGCGTTTCCGCTCTCCGTGCCTCGGATGTATGCCTGTCGCGTAGCCAATCCCCAGCACCACCCCGGCGGAGGCCGGGGCCCAGTTGGGAAGGCCGTGGTAACGGCGGGCAACGCGTAATTGCCTCTGTCCCCAACTGGGCCCCGGCCTTCGCCGGGGTGGTTCCTTGGGGAAACCATATCCACGAAAAAAAGGGCCGCCTCCCGTGTCGGGAAGCGGCCCTCAGTCCTCAGCCGCGCCGCGGCGAAGCCGCGTCGTCGGACGTCGCTGGTGCGACGCCGGCCGAGCTCGGGTGGCGTGACGCCGTTCGGCGTCACACCACCCTGCGCTTAGAACCGGAATGCCGCCGTCGCGCGCAGGCTGTGCCAGCGGAACTTGTCGTCGCTGCGACGGAAGTCCGTGCCGGTCGTGTTCGGCGCCAGCACGAACGGGTTCGTCGCCGGCTGCGTGCCCTGCGTCACGCGGACGCGGAAATCGTCGTCCTGATACTGATGGAACATATATTCCATGCCGACCGAGATGTTCGGCGTGACCTTCTGCTCGATACCGCCGCCGCCGAGGATGCCGAACTGCTGGCGCTTGCCGCTCTGCTGATAGGCGTTGCCGGTGTTGGTGCTGTAGAAATCCCGGTCGATCTTGGCATAGCCCGCACCGAACGTGCCGTAGAACAGCGTGGTGTTGACCGCATAGCCCGCACGGCCGCGGATCGAGGCTTCCCAGTCGACGCTGCGCGTCATCACGTAGCTGGCGGGCGTCGTCGAGAAGGCGGTGACGCTGTCGGTGATCTCGCTCTTGCCGAATTCGCCGACCACGCCGACGACGATGTTGCCGCGCTGCGTATCCATGCCGACGCGGCCATAATAAGCGGCGCCGTCCTTGTCCTTGCGGCAGCCGCGGCCACCGGTCAGCGTCGTCGCGGTCGTCGCGCCGTTGCAGAACCCGCTGCTGAACGCGTTGGCGCCGGCTGCCGTCGTCACCGCATCCCCGAACCGCCCGTCGAGATTGCGATCGAACAGGATCGACGATCCTGCATCGTTTGGCTGCACGTCATAACCACCCGCTGCGCCGACATAGAGACCGTTGAACGGTGCGTCCTCGGTGGTCTCCTGCGCGAATGCCGGCGATGCCGTGAGACCGAGAATGACCGCGCCAGCGAGGCCGGCATAGAGGGATGTACGCATGTAAGCTCCGGATATGATTGATCTAAGACAACCAAGAAACGGAGCGTCCCGCCAATATATCCGCGAACATGACGAAAACATGACGGAAAGTTCATGTTGTGGCTTTTCCGCAACAGCGGTTGCGCGCTTGCACGGATCGCTGGCTAAGCCATATACCACGTCATGCCAGAAGACCTGCCCGAAGGCCTGTTCACGACCCAGTCCAAGACCGCCCCGACCTATGACGCGTCCTCGATCGAGGTGCTCGAGGGGCTCGAACCCGTCCGCCGCCGCCCGGGCATGTATGTCGGCGGCACCGACGAGCGCGCGCTGCACCACCTCGCCGCCGAAGTGCTCGACAATGCGATGGACGAGGCGGTCGCAGGTCACGCGACGCGGATCGAGGTCACGCTCGAGCCCGGCAACCGGCTGACGATCGTCGACAATGGCCGCGGGATCCCGGTCGATCCGCATCCCAAATTCCCCGACAAGTCCGCGCTCGAGGTGATCCTTTCGACGCTGCATTCGGGCGGCAAGTTCGCGGGCAAGGCCTATGCGACCTCGGGCGGTCTGCACGGCGTCGGCATCAGCGTCGTCAACGCGCTGTCGTCCGACACCGTCGTCGAGGTCGCGCGCGACCGCCAGCTTTATCGCCAGCGCTTCGCCAAGGGGCAGACGCTCGGCCCGATCGAGCGGCTCGGGACCACCCCCAACCGCCGCGGCACCAGCGTCGCCTTCACCCCCGACACCGAGATCTTCGGCAACGAGCTCAACTTCAAGCCGCAGCGGCTGCACAAGCTCGTCCGGTCCAAGGCCTATCTGTTCGCGGGCGTCGAGATTCGCTGGCACTGCGCGCCCGAACTGATCAGCGACGATACGCCCGCGCAGGCGGTGTTCCAGTTCCCCGGCGGGCTCGCCGACCATCTGCGCGACCAGGTCGCGGGCCGCGAATGCGCGACCGCCGACTTCTTCTCCGGCTCGCAGGATTTCCCGAGCGCGCAGGGCGAGACGCAAGGGCGCGTCGAATGGGCGATCGCCTGGCCGCTGTGGAGCGACGGCTCGTACAGCTGGTATTGCAACACCATCCCGACCCCTGATGGCGGCACGCACGAACAGGGCCTGCGCCAGGCGCTGGTGCGCGGCCTGCGCGCGTTCGGCGATCTGGTCGGCAACAAGAAGACCAAGGATATCAGCGCGGACGACGTGATGATCGGCAGCGAGCTGATGCTGTCGGTGTTCATCCGCGAACCGCAGTTCCAGAGCCAGACCAAGGACCGCCTGACCAGCCCCGAGGCCGCGGGCCTCGTCGAGAAGGCGGTGCGCGACCATTTCGACCATTTCCTCAGCCACAATATGGACCGCGGCAAGGCACTGCTGAACTATGTGCTCGAGCGGATGGACGAGCGCCTGCGCCGCAAGCAGGAACGCGACGTCAAGCGCAAGACCGCGACGTCCGCCCGCAAATTGCGGCTGCCCGGCAAGCTGACCGACTGTTCCGCCAACTCGCCCGAGGGCACCGAGCTGTTCATCGTCGAGGGCGATTCCGCTGGCGGCTCGGCGAAGCAGGCGCGCGATCGCAAGACGCAGGCGATCCTGCCGATCCGCGGCAAGATCCTGAACGTCGCGTCCGCGACCAGTGCGAAGATCTTCGCGAACCAGGAAATCGCGGACCTGACGCTGGCGCTCGGGTGCGGCACGCGGAAGGACTGTGTCGCGGACAATCTGCGCTACGAACGGGTCGTCATCATGACCGACGCCGACGTCGACGGCGCGCATATCGCGACGCTGCTGATGACGTTCTTCTTCCAGGAAATGCCCGACATCGTCCGTCGCGGGCATCTCTATCTCGCGCAGCCGCCGCTCTACCGCCTGACCGTCGGCACCAAGAGCGTCTATGCGCGCGACGACGCACACCGCGCCGAACTCGAACGCACGGTGTTCAAGGGCAAGAAGGTCGATGTCGGCCGCTTCAAAGGGCTTGGCGAGATGAACCCCGGCCAGCTCCGCGAGACGACGATGGACCCCGCCACCCGCGGCATGCTGCGCATCACCCTGCCGCAGGAATATGAGGAGCGGGCAGGGGTGAAGGACCTGGTCAACCGCCTGATGGGCAACAACCCCGCGCACCGCTTTGCCTTCATCCAGGAAAATGCCGGACGGCTCGACGAGGAAGCGATCGACGCTTGACTGGTCCGTAACGGATCGGCCTCCGGCAGGCGGCGGTTGACGTGGGCGCCGATACCAATATCGTTCGCAGTCCTCGGTAGGCGGGAGTGCGTCGGATGCCCCTATTGGCCATTGCGTTGTTGCAAGCCGTCGCGGCCGCCGCGCCTCCACCCGATCCGGCGCCAAACCTGGCGGGCGACAAGACGATCGTCGTGGTCGCACCCCGCACGTCGAATACGGCAAAGGCACTTGCGGACTGCATCGCACGCGCCTGTTCGCCCAAGGACGAGATTGACGCGTCCCTCGCCCATGCCGAGAGCCAGTTTCTTGCCGGCGACTATGTCGCATCGCGCAGAACCCTGTCCAAGGCGCGCAAGCGCAACGGGGGTTATGCGAAGGCGCTGCCGGTCGACGTGTCGGATCTGGTCCGTGCAAGCGGCCGGCTGGCCAGCCTCAACGGACAGGTCGACACCGCCCGTATCATGTCGATCGATACGCTCGACATCCTGAAGGACGGGTTCGGGGCAAAGGATGAGCGTGTCCTGATGCAGCGCCTGCTGGTCGGTGACGCGATGGTGCGGGACCTCCGCTTCGATGCCGCGCGGGGCATCTTCAATCGCGTCGCTAGGGAGGCCGCAGCGACGGGACAGAAGACGGTCGAGGGGCATGCGCTGCTGAGGATCGCGGCGGTCTATGCCGCGCTCGCGAGCGTCGAACGCGGTTACGCACCGCGTGCGCGGTCGGCGATCGCGCGCATCACGCGGACCGACGATCCGGCGCTGGCGCCGTTTCGCGAGGTGGCGGCAACACTGGAACAGCGCTTTGCTTCTGGGCCCGAGGCGCTGGCGGCTGCGAAGGCCGAGGTCGCAAGCCTGCCGCAGAGGACGCGGTCGACCGTCGCGACCTTGGTCTATGCGCCACCGATCGACCTTCCCAAAGCGAGGCAGAACCAGTCGACGATCGTCACGCTGACGGGCGATAACGAGCCGCAATGGATCGACGTCGCCTTCCGTATCGACGCAGAGGGACTTGTCCGGGATGTCGATGTCGTCCGGCAATCGGAGAACGCGGGCGGCAAATGGCTGGACCTGGTCGAGCAGTCGATCACCGGACGCGTCTATCGTCCTCTCGCGCTTGCCCAGGGTGCGCCCGGGCTGGCGCGCGTCGAGCGCTATTCGCTTGTCTATGACGTTGCGTCCGGGAAGGACACGCGCATGCGCATCCGATCGAACCGCCCGCGCATCGAGGTGACCGACCTGACCAACGACGCACCGACTGGTTGACGCCCATCCCCCGTCACCGGTATTAGGCGCCTCCGGGGCGGTCCATCACGGGCCGCCCTTCTCGTTTCGAAGAGGAAGCGCCTGTGACCATCACCCCGCTCATGCCCGTCTACCCGCGGTGTGGCGTGCGTCCGGTCCGAGGCGAGGGCGCCTATCTGTTCGGTGAGGACGGCCAGCAATATCTCGACTTCGCCAGCGGCATCGCGGTCAACGCGCTCGGCCATGGCCACCCGCACCTGACCAAGGCGATCGCCGACCAGGCGGCGACGTTGATGCACGTGTCGAACCTGTACGGCTCACCGCAGGGCGAGCATCTCGCGCAGCGGCTCGTCGACAACACGTTCGCCGACACCGTGTTCTTCACCAATTCGGGTGCGGAAGCGGTCGAGTGCGCGATCAAGACCGCGCGCCGCTATCATTTCGCGAACGGCAATCCAGAGCGTCATACGCTGATCACGTTCGACACCGCGTTCCACGGCCGCACGCTCGGCACGATCTCTGCGACCAACCAGGCCAAGATGCGCGACGGGTTCGAACCGCTGTTGCCCGGATTCGCTTATGCCAAGTTCAACGATCTCCAGGGTGCGCTCGCGCTGATCGACGACACCACCGCAGGGTTCCTGGTCGAGCCGATCCAGGGCGAGGGCGGTATCCGCCAGGCGAGCCCCGAATTCCTCCAGGGCCTGCGCAAGGCCTGCGACGAGCACGGGCTGCTGCTCGTCCTCGACGAGGTCCAGTGCGGCTATGGCCGGACCGGCAAGCTGTTCGCGCATGACCTCTACGGCATCACCCCCGATATCATGTCGGTCGCCAAGGGGATCGGCGGCGGCTTCCCGCTCGGCGCGTGCCTCGCGACCGAGGAGGCGGCCAAGGGCATGGTCGCGGGGACGCACGGCTCGACCTATGGCGGCAACCCGCTGGCGATGGCCGCGGGCGAAGCGGTGCTCGACGTGATCCTTGAGGACGGCTTCCTCGAACATGTCGCCACGATGGGCGACCGGCTGCGCCAGGGCCTCGAACAGATGATCCCCAATCACGATCACCTGTTCGACAGCGTGCGCGGCACCGGGCTGATGCTCGGGCTGAAGCTGAAAAGCGACAGCCGTGCGTTCGTCGCGTTCGCACGCGATCATCACAACCTGCTGCTGGTCGCAGCGGGCGAGAACGTCATCCGCATCCTGCCGCCGCTGGTGATCGACGAGAGCCATATCGCCGAATGCATCGACAAGCTGTCGACCGCCGCGCGCGTTTATGTGCCCGCCGCCGACGATTGAGCGCCTTTGCGCGGTCACTAAACCCCGTTCGTCCTGAGTAGCCACTGAGCGAAGTCGAAGTGGCGTATCGAAGGACTGGCCCGCTTGGGGCACTGTCCTTCGATATGGGTCTTCGGCTTCGCTCAGCCCCTACTCAGGACGAACGGAACTTCTTACGGGGTCGTTACCATGAACAACCGCCATTTCCTGAATCTCACCGACGCCGGCCCCGACGGCGTCGCCGCGATGCTTGCCGACGCGCTCGATCGCAAGGCCGCGCGCGCCGGCTTCCCCAAGGGCCGCACGGATGCTGACGCCCCGCTTGCCGGCCACACGCTGGCGATGGTGTTCGAAAAAAACTCGACGCGTACACGGTTCAGCTTCGACATGGCGATCCGCCAGCTCGGTGGGACGTCGATCGTCGCCGATGCCGGCAGCATGCAGCTCGGGCGCGGCGAATCGATCGCCGACACCGCGCGCGTGCTGTCGGGCTATGTCGACGCGATCATGATCCGCACCGACGATCATGCCAAGGTCGAGGAGATGGCGCATCATGCCAGCGTCCCCGTCATCAACGGGCTGACCGACGCGTCGCATCCGTGCCAGATCATGGCCGACCTGCTGACGATCATCGAAAGCGGCAAGGCGCTGCCCGGGCTAAAGGTCGCGTGGCTGGGCGATGGCAACAACGTGCTCGCCTCGATCGTCGAGGCCGCCGGGCTGATGCAGTTCGACGTCGTCGCCGCCTGCCCGCAGGGGTTCCAGCCCGAAGAGGAGGCGATCGTCCGCGCCTCGGGCCGCGCGCGCGTCGTCGCCGATCCGCGCGAGGCGGTCGAAGGTGCAGACATCATCGTCACCGACACCTGGATCTCGATGGGGCAGGCCAATGCCGAGAGCAAGCTGAAGGCCCTTGCCCCCTATCAGGTCGACGCCGCGCTGATGGCGCTCGCGCGGCCCAATGCGAAGTTCCTCCACTGCCTCCCTGCGCATCGCGGCGAGGAGGTCACGCCCGAGGTGATCGACGGCCCGCAGTCGCTGATCTGGCAGGAGGCCGAAAACCGCCTCCACGCGCAGAAATCGGTGCTGCGCTGGTGCTTCGGGCAGATCGGCTGAAGCGCCCGGTTGGTTGATCGGGCGCAGGTCAGCCCCCATTTCCGTCATTCCCGCGGAGGCGGGAATCCATAAACTCCGAGCTGGTGGTGAGACCACCAGCGTATGTCGCTTTGGATCCCCGCCTGCGCGGGGATGACGCCGCGACGGGGGATGCCGAAGGAACGATGGTGAACGACCCCAACATGACCGATCTCGACCGCGCGCTGGCATTCGCGATCCCCGCGCGCAGTGCCCGTGGCCGGATCGTCCGGCTCGGTACCGCGCTCGACGAGGTGCTCGCCGCGCACGCCTATCCGCCTGCGATCGAGAAGCTGCTCGCCGAGGCGCTGACGCTCGCCGCGCTGATCGGCTCGACGCTGAAGGACGCGAGCGGCCAGCTGACGATGCAGACCCGGACCGACAATGGCGTCGTGCAGCTGCTGGTCTGCGATTACCGCGGCGGCGAGGTGCGCGGCTATATCGAATACGATGCGGACAAGCTCGCCCAGGCGCCCGCCGAGCCGACCCTGTTCGCCTTGTTCGGCCAAGGCTATCTCGCGATCACCTTCGACATGGCGAGCAGCAACGAGCGGTATCAGGGCATCGTCCCGCTCGACGGCGATACGCTGTCTGAGGCCGCGCAGAGCTATTTCACCCAGTCCGAACAGATCCCGACGATGGTCCGCACCGGCATGGCGAAGGGGCCCGACGGGCGGTGCGTCGCGGGCGGCCTGTTCCTCCAGCATCTGCCCGAGGGCGAGGACGGCCGCGAGCGGCTGCATACCAAGCTCGACCATCCCGAATGGGAGCATGTCGCCACGCTCGGCAACACGATGGGCGCGGACGAGCTGACCGATGCGGCGCTGCCGCTCGAGACGCTGGTGTGGCGGTTGTTCAACGAGGACAGCGACGTCCGCATCCTCGCCGATATTCCCATCACGCGCGGCTGCCGGTGCGATCCCGACTATATTCGGGGCGTGATTGCGAAATTCCCGATCGACGAACGCCGCGACATGGCGGACGAGAGTGGCTTCATCCAGGTCGACTGCGCATTCTGTGCAAAGAAATTTCCTGTTCCGGTCGAGGAATGACGCGTTTCTCATTCACGTGACGGTGGGAAATTGCGCGGCGTTAATGCGCTGTTTACCGCGCCGGGCTATACCTCCCTCGTGCTTTAGAGATTTCAGCACGTTTCTCCCTTGAGGCTGCTATTAGCGCCAACCTTTCAGGGCCGCCTTCGGGCGGCCCTTTCTTTTTGCCGCGGTCTGGCCTAGCGCGTCGCGCATCATGACATCATCAGCTCCCTTAGCGGTCGCCCTCGTCTCGGGCGGCCTCGACTCGATGGTTTCCGCCGCCATGCTGCGGGAATCCGGCCGGCGCCTGCTCGCGCTGTCGTTCGACTATAACCAGCGTCACCGCGTCGAGCTCGACGCCGCGCGCCGCGTCGCCACCGCGCTCGGCGCCGAACGCCACATTGTCCTGCCGATGGACCTGTCCGCGTTCGGCGGCTCGGCGCTCACCGCCGATATCGACGTGCCCAAGGACGGTGTCGGCACCGATGATGCGGGCGGCATCCCCGTTACCTATGTCCCCGCCCGCAACACGATCTTCCTTAGCCTCGCGCTCGGCTGGGCCGAGGCGGCGGGCGCGCGCGACATCTATATCGGCGTCAACGCGCTCGATTATTCGGGTTATCCGGATTGCCGTCCCGAATTCATCGCCGCATTCGAGGGGCTGGCCGAACTCGCGACCAAGGCGGGGGTCGAGGGCGATCCGTTCCGCATCCAGGCGCCGCTCCAGCACATGACCAAGGCGGATATCGTCCGCGAGGGCACGCGGCTCGGGCTCGACCTCGGGCTCAGCTGGTCGTGCTACGACCCGACGCCCGACGGCAAGCATTGCGGCGAGTGTGACAGCTGCCGGCTCCGGTCGCGCGGCTTTGACGAGGCGGGGATCGCGGATCCCACCGTCTACGCGGTCAAGCCGGTCTGACATGAGTTACGCGGTCAAGGAAATGTTCCTGACGCTGCAGGGCGAGGGCGTGAATGCCGGCCGCCGGGCGGTGTTCGTGCGCTTTGCCGGGTGCAATCTGTGGTCGGGACGCGAACAGGATCGCGCGACCGCGGTCTGCCGGTTCTGCGATACCGATTTCGTCGGCACCGACGGGCTGGGCGGCGGCAAGTTCGCCGATGCGCGCGCGCTGGCGGACGCGGTTGCGGGGTTCTGGGGTGCCGGGACGCAGGACCGGTTTGTCGTGCTCACCGGGGGCGAACCGATGCTCCAGATCGACGATGCGATCGTCGATGCGCTTCACGCGGCAGGCTTCCGGATCGCGATCGAGAGCAACGGCACCCTGCCGGTCCATCCCGGCATCGACTGGGTATGTATCAGCCCCAAGGCGGGCAGCGTCGTCGTCCAGCGTCATGGCGACGAGCTGAAGCTGGTCTGGCCGCAGCCCGGTACCGACATCGCCGATATCGAGACATGGGATTTCGCAAACCTGCTGCTCCAGCCGCTCGACGACCCGCAGGCGGATGCCAATCGCGATGCCTGTGTCGCGCTGGTGATGGAGCGTCCGCAATGGCGTCTGTCGCTCCAGACGCACAAGATGCTGGGGCTGCGCTAGGCCGCGCCTTCCCGCTCCGGCAGGGAAAGCCCCCGGCTCAAGGGCCGGGGGGTAAACGTTCAGCGGTTGGCGATGCCAACGCCCGCCGCGGGGGGCCAGTCGAGCGCGCCGCACTTCTTGGCAACCCATTCCGCCTTCTTGTTCCAGCAGATCGGGTCGAGCCGCGGCATCTTCACCCGGTCGCGGCCGATATAGCGCGGGAAACGCTGTTCGCCCCAGGGGATCAGGCTGTTGCGCAGCTCGCGCGTGCGCTGCAGCGTCAAGTCGCCGAACTGGCCGCGCGGCGTGAACAGCGCGTCGCGGCCGATCGATGCGGTCGTCTGGCAAAAGCCATATTGCGCGGCGACGGTCGCGAAGTTCGAATAGGTCCGCGTGCCGAACTGGTCGAGCGCGGCCTGGCCGGCCTTGACGCCCTTGGCCTTGTTGACGCGGAGGAAGTATTTGCCGAGCGTGTCGAAGGCGCCCTGCAGTTCGGTGCCGTGATCGGCGAGGATCGCATTGTAGTTCGACACCGTCAGCAGCGTCGGTTCGAACTGGCACTGGAGCGCCGCGACGTTCAGCGCCGCACGCATGTGCCAGACCATCGCCGCGCGCTTCTCCGCGCTGGTGGCGTCGGGCATCGCCTGGCCGAGATCGGCCTCGTCCCCGGTCACCGCCGGCGCGGAGAAATCGCGTGATTGCAGAAAAAACTGGGCCGAGGCGGGCTGAGCCAACGCCATCGAGCCGCTCGCCGCGCAGAGCGCCAGCGCAGTACGCACCATCTTCATTCCCAACTCCCCGGGCATTCCATCCCGAGATTTCTAAAGCGTTTCTTGCCAACTCCCAACTGTTTTGAGGGGCCCAGCAGCCGATCGCGGCTTCGGGTACGGTCCGGGCCGCAGATTTCCGTCGCAGCCGAAACGAGATCGCACATTGCGGGCAACAAACCGGGCTAGCGGTGGCATCGCATATCCCGCCGCCCCGTCATCGACAGGGCCCCGACGACAAGGGGCCGCCCGGTTTCCCGGACGGCCCCCCGCATCATGTAATCTTCCGAAACCGGAAAATTACATCATGTTGTTGGTCATCATGGTGTCGTTCGACATCATCGTGTCGTTCGCCATCATGCCGTCGTTCATCGCGCCGTCAACGGCGGTCATGTTGTCGGTCATCGTGTCCATGCCTTCGGTGGCATTCATGTCGGTGACCATCGTGTTGTCGGTCGTGGTCTCGGTCTTCGGACCGCATGCCGAAACGGCAAGCGCTGCGCTGGCGATCAGCGAACCGGTCAGAACCTTGGAGATGAGTGAACGCATTTGGAAGCTCCCTAGATAGAGGATTTGGTAGGCCTGGAGGCCAGGTATATACCCAAATCGTAGTGGACATTAATCTGTAAAGGCCTGGCCCTCAAGCCTCGTTTTCTTGAGCCAAAGAAAGTGTTTCAAGGAACACGCCGCTCGTCAACGTCAGGGCAGCGTCAAAAGTTGCCATGTCGACCTTCGTGCCGAGCGATTTCAGGCTGGTAACGGGGTATTCCGCAAGGCCGCACGGCACGATTCCGCCGAAATGCGTCAGGTCCGGATCAATGTTGACCGCAAAGCCGTGCAGCGTCACCCAGCGCTTCACGCGCACGCCGATCGCACCGATCTTCGCCTCGCGGCCGCCAAGATTGGGATCGCGCGTCCAGATGCCGACACGGCCCTCGACCGAAAACGCCGCGACGCCGACCTCGCCGAGCGCCGCGATCACCCAGTCCTCGACCGCGTGGACGAACCGCCGGACGTCGCGCCCGCGTCGTCCGAGGTCGAGCACCAGATAGCCGATCCGCTGCCCCGGTCCGTGATAGGTGTATTTGCCGCCTCGCCCGGTATCGAACACGGGAAAACGCGGATCGACCAGGTCGACCGGATCCGCGCTGGTCCCCGCGGTATAGACCGGCGGGTGCTCGAGCAGCCAGATCAGCTCGCGCGCATCGCCTGCGGTCACCGCGGCGGCGCGCGCCTCCATTTCGGCGAGCGCGGCGGCATAGGGGGTCAGGCCGGTATCGGTCCGCCATTCGAGCCCGTCGAGGCGCGACGGTGGATCGGCGGGCGCGAGGCGGCCGGAGGTCGGGAAGGGGGAAGCGGTCACGCGACCCATCTGCGCACTCGCCGCCGGTGATGCAAGCGGGCAGGGGCCTGCCACGCCGCTGGTCCAACCGTCGCGGGAGTGGTCAAGGCCTGGGGCTTGGGCTACGTCGCGGCGGTATCGGGCACGCGTGCCCGGCGGCAAACGGGGAACAGGCGGATGGGAAGAGGCGTGAAAATCGGCACGGTCTGGGATCGTACCACCGAGGTCCTGTCGGGGCGTAGCGGCCAGATCGCGGCGGTGGCGTTGCCGACCCTGGTCCTCCCGCCGGTCGTCAACAACGCGCTCGTCCTGCTCGTCCCGCCGCAGCCGGCGGTGCAGATCGTCGCCGGCATCGTCGCCGTGGCGTCCGCGTTGCTCGCGATCCTGGGGTCGCTCGCGATCCTCGCGCTGGCGACGCAACCCTCGACCGACCGCACCGAGGCCTATCGTCAGGCGCGGGCGCGGCTCCTGCCCGCGCTCGGCGTGTCGCTCGTCGTCGGGCTGATCGCGCTGGTCTTGATGGCGCCGGTGTTCATCGCGCTGATCGCGTCGCATTTCGACTTTGCCGCCGCGTCCGCTGCCGCCAGCGCGCCCGCGCGAATGCCGCAGCTGCCGCGTGCGACGGCGATGTTCGTCGTGCTCTACAGCCTTGCACTGATCCTGCTCGCCATCTGGGCCAGTGCGCGGCTGATGCTGCTGACCGCGGTCGTGCTCAACGAACGGCTCGGGCTCGGCGCGATCCGCCGCTCGATCGCGCTGACCCGCGGGCTCACCTGGAAGCTGATCGGCGTGCTTCTGCTGTTCGGGATCGTGTTCGCGATCGCCACCTTCGCCGCTCAGGCCGTTGTCGGGCTCGTCTTTCGCCTGATCCTCGGCGGGGACCAGATCCCGACCGCGATGTTCCTTGCCGGGATCGCCGGCGCGCTTGCCAGTGCGGCGCTGATGGCGCTCGCCTATGTCTTCACGGCACAGCTCTATGTCGCCACCCGAGAGAAACCGATCACCGAATGAAAATCGACTTTACGGGCGTGTTGAAAGACGCCTGGGCCCTGTTCAAGCGCGACCGCGATCTGCTGCTCCGGATCGCCGGGCCCTTCCTGTTCCTGCCTGCCTTCGCGCTCGCGCTCGTCGTGCCCGACCCGCCGCTGCCCGATGCGGCGACGCGCGGCGACGAGGCGCAGGCGCTGGTCTGGGCGCAGGCGGTGACCGACTGGGCGGGGGCGAATGGCGGCTGGTACTGCCTGGCCTATGCGCTCAGCTTCTTCGGCATGGCGGCGGTCTATACGCTGTATCTCGACCGTGACCGGGTCGATATCGGCACAGCGCTCAGGCGTTCTGCCACGCTCCTGCCGCGCTATCTGCTCGCGATGATCCTGGTGTCGCTGCCAGCGGGGGCGGGGCTGCTTCTCTATGCGATTCCCGGCCTCTACATTCTTGGCCGGACGATGATGACCGGGCCGGTGCTTGTCGCCGAGGGACCGATCGGCGCGTTCGCCGCGATCCGGCGCAGCCTGTCGCTGACGCGCGGCGCCGGCCTGCCGCTCATGTCGCTCGCCGCGTTCGGCTATATGAGCGGTTGGCTGCTCGGCATGCCGTTCATGGCGCTCGATGACGCGATGCGCGATGGTGGACAGGGCAATCCGGTGGCGATCGCGCTCGTGGATGCCGGCGCGGCGGCGGCTGCCACCGCCTCGGGGGTCGCGATGGCGCTGATCGCGGTGTCGGTTTATCGGCGGCTGGCGCGCTAGGCGGTCGCGGACCGGTGCGACCTCCGCGGGTCTAGCGGCGTCCACCCAGAAACGGGATCTGCGGCGCGACGTCGCCGGGCAGCATCCCGGTCGCGCGCGGATCGGGAAAGGTCTCGATCGTCCGCCGCGTCGCGACGAAGCCCTGCGCGCGGTAGAAGCCGAGCGCACGTGGATGGTCGAGCGTACAGGTGTGCAGCCAGACCCGCTCGACACCCCTGGTCCAGGCCCGGGCAAGCGTTTCCGCCATCAGCCACCGACCATGCCCCTGGCCGGCGAGTTCGGGGATCAGCCCGAAATAGGAAATCTCGCAAGCGCCCGCCCGGCGCAGGTCGAGTTCGAGCATCCCCACCTCGATCCCCGCCGGGTCGACCACCGCATGCACCGCAATGCCCGGATCGCCAAGGATCGCGGTGAGCGCGGCATCGTCCATCGCCAGCCTTGAGAACCACAGCCAGCGCGATCCGACCCGGGCGAACAGCGCACGATAGCCCTCCAGCGTCGGCTGCTCCCAGCGCAGCAACCGCAGCCGCGAGGTCGGCATCGGCCTGAGCGGCGGCTTGCGCGGCATTTCGAGCGTGGTCACGATCGTGGCGAGCACGTCGTCCGCGACGGGGATCAGCGCCACCGGCCCCCGCTCACGACCAGGTTGCGCGGGGCGGCAGGCTCATCAGGATCGCCTCGATATTGCCCCCGGTCTTCAGCCCGAACAGCGTGCCGCGGTCATAGACAAGGTTGAACTCGGCATAGCGGCCGCGCCATTCGAGCATCGCGGCCTCGTCCTGCGGTGTGAACGGCGTGTCCATCCGCCGCCGGACGATCCGCGGATAGGCGTCGAGAAATGCTTCGCCGACGTCGCGCGTGAACGCGAAATTGGCGTCGAAATCGCCGTCGAGATGATCGAAGAAGATCCCGCCGACGCCGCGGTTCACCTTGCGGTGGGGGATCTGGAAATAGGTCTCCGCCCAGTCCCGGAAGCGCGGGTAATAGGCCGGGTCGTGAGCGTCGCAGGCGGCCTTCATCGTCGCGTGGAAATCGGCGGTGTCCTCGGCGATCGGCAGCGGCGGGTTGAGATCGCCGCCGCCGCCGAACCAGCGCTTGGTCGTGTTAAGGAAGCGGCAGTTCATGTGCACCGCGGGGACGTGCGGGTTGGCCATGTGCGCGACCAGGCTGATCCCGGTCGCAAAGAACCGCGGATCCTCGCCAGCGCCATGGATCGACTTGGCAAACTCGCCCTCGAAAATGCCGCCGACGGTCGAGACGTTGACGCCGACCTTTTCGAACACCTTGCCCTTCATGACGCCGCGCACGCCGCCACCGCCGGGTTCACCCGACGGATCGATCCGATCCCAGGGGGTATAGTCGAACACGGCATCCGACCCGGCCTCGCGCTCGATCGTCTCGAACTCCGCGCAGATCCGGTCGCGCAGCGATTCGAACCAAATGCGGGCGGCGGCTTGCTGGGGGTCGAGCTCGGTCATGGCACTGTCCTACAAATCCTGGTCGGGGCGGGGAAGGGGCGCGTTCGCCCGACACTCCCCCCGGTAGGTCAGGCGGGCCAGCCGTCCGTCTGCCGCAACGCCTCTGCCGCGACGATCGCGGTCGCGACCGAGATGTTCATCGATCGCAGGCCGGGCCGCATCGGGATCAGCACGCGCAGGTCGGCGCGGGCATGGACGTCGTCGGGGACGCCCGCGCCCTCGCTGCCCATCAGCAGCACGTCGTCGGACTGGAACGTCGCCGCGTCGAGCCGGACCGCGCCCTTCGTCGTCAGCAGGACGATGCGCCCGCGGACCTGGTCGCGAAACGCCGCCCAGTCGACATGCCGGACGATCTCGACCGCACCGACATAGTCCATCCCGGAGCGCGCGACCGCCTTTTCGTTCCAGGTGAACCCCATCGGCTCGATCAGATCGACCGCCAGCCCGAGACAGGCGGCGGTCCGCAAAATGGCGCCGACATTGCCGGCGATATCAGGTTGGTAGAGGGCGATACGCATACCGCTGCCTCTAATCCGGAACGCGCCGCAGTCAAAATGCTGTTGGCAAAGCGGGCTTGCGCCGTCTATCACCTATGGGCCTCCGTGGGGACGGTCGGGCAGGATGGGCGTGCGGTGCGGCGAACCGGCATGCGCATCGGGCCACGAGAATAAAGATAAACTGCAAGGGCGAGATGAATGGCGATAGTCGACGACATGGTTCCACCCGGCGAGTCGCCTGAACCGTTTCACGAAGAGGCGCACGACCCGCGCCGCCGCGATTTCATCAATATCGCCGCCGTATCCTTCGCCGGGGTCGGCGCCGTCGCGATCGTCCTGCCGCTGATCAACCAGATGAACCCGTCGGCCGACGTGCTCGCGCAGTCGACCACCGAGATCGACCTGTCGAAGATCCTGCCGGGCCAGGCGATCAAGACGAGCTTCCGCAAGCAGCCGCTGTTCGTGCGCAACCTGACGCCGAAGGAAATCAGCGAGGCCGACGCGGTCGACGTATCGACGCTGCGCGACCCCCAGACGCTCGAGGAGCGGACCAAGGCGGGCAAGAAGAACTGGCTGATCACGCTGGGCGTCTGCACGCATCTCGGTTGCGTCCCGCTCGGCGCTGGCGAGGGGGAGAACAAGGGCCCGTTTGGCGGCTATTTCTGCCCGTGCCACGGCTCGGCCTACGATACCGCCGCGCGCATCCGCAAGGGCCCCGCACCGACCAATCTCCAGGTTCCGGACTATGCCTTCAACTCCGACACCGTCGTCACGGTAGGCTGAGGAAACAACCATGAGCTTTCCCTGGGCCAAGCAATACGAACCGAAGCTACCGCTGACGCGGTGGCTGGATGAACGGCTTCCCGTTCCCCGGCTCGTCTACAACGCGGTCGGCGCCGGTTACCCGGTCCCGCGCAACCTCAATTATTTCTGGAATTTCGGCGTCCTTGCCGGTGCCGCGCTGGCGATCCAGATCATCACCGGCATTACGCTGGCGATGCATTACGCCGCCAACGGCGCGGTCGCGTTCGACTCGGTCGAACACATCATGCGCGACGTCAATGCGGGCTGGTTCCTGCGCTATGCACACGCCAACGGCGCGTCGATGTTCTTCATCGTCGTCTACACGCACATCTTCCGCGGGCTCTATTACGGCTCGTACAAGGCGCCGCGCGAGATGGTCTGGCTGCTCGGCGTGACGATCTTCCTGCTGATGATGGCGACCGCGTTCATGGGCTATGTCCTCCCCTGGGGGCAGATGAGCTTCTGGGGCGCGCAGGTCATCACCGGGTTCTTCTCGGCGATCCCGCTGGTCGGCGACACCATCCGCATCTGGCTGCTCGGCGGTTTCGCGCCGGACAACGCTGCGCTCAACCGCTTCTTCTCGCTGCACTATCTGCTGCCGTTCGTGATTGCGGGCGTCATCATCCTGCACATCTGGGCACTGCACATCCCGGGGTCGAACAACCCGACCGGCGTCGACGTGAAGGGCAAGCAGGATACCGTGCCGTTCCACCCCTATTACACAGCGAAGGACGGCTTCGGGCTCGGCATCTTCCTGCTGGTGTTCGCCGGCCTGCTGTTCTTCTTCCCGAACTATCTCGGCCATCCGGACAATTACATTCCGGCGAACCCGCTCTCGACGCCCGCGCACATCGTCCCCGAATGGTATTTCTGGCCGTTCTACGCGATCCTGCGCGCCTTCACCGCGGACTTCATCCTGCCCGCAAAGCTGTGGGGCGTGCTGGCGATGTTCGGCTCGATCCTGCTGCTGTTCTTCCTGCCGTGGCTCGACAGTTCGCCGGTCCGCTCGATGAACTACCGCCCCAAGGCGCGGATCGCGTTCTGGGTTCTGGTCGCCGACATCCTGATCCTGGGCTATTGCGGCGGTGCACCGGCGACGGCGACCTATGTGATCCTCAGCCAGATCTGCGCGGCCTATTATTTTGCGCATTTCCTGATCATCCTGCCGCTGATCTCGCGGTCCGAACGGCCCCGGCCGCTGCCCAATTCGATCACCGAGGCGGTGCTGGCCAAGCGTGGCGGAACGAGCCCGGCGCACACCGCGCTCTCCCCCAAGCCCGCGCACTGATACGGACTAGAGGATACAAATATGGTTCGTCTCATCGCATCCCTGGTCGGCGCCGCCTTTGTGCTGGTGCTCGGCATCGCGCTCTTCGGCAGCGTGTCGGGCGTCATCACCGACCCCGTCGCGCCGTCCGCCGAGAGCGTCGCGCACAAGCATCCCAAGGAACTCGAGCTCGCCTCGAACGGCGTGTTCGGCAAGTTCGACCGTCGTCAGCTGCAGCGTGGGTTCCAGGTCTACAAGGAAGTCTGCTCGGCCTGCCACTCGCTGCGGCTAGTGTCGTTCCGCGATCTCCAGAAGATCGGCTATTCAGAGCCTGAGGTTAAGGCGATCGCCAACCAGTGGGTGATCGAGCAGCCGACGATCAACCCCGAAACCGGCGAAGCCGCGACCCGCAAGAACATCCCGTCGGATCGCTTCCCGTCGCCGTTCGCCAACGAGGTCGCCGCCCGCGCCGCCAACAACAACGCGCTGCCGCCCGATCTCTCGCTGATCACCAAGGCACGCGAGGAGGGCACGGCCTATGTCCACTCGCTGCTGACGGGCTACACCGATCAGCCCGCGGCGTTGCTCAAGCAGTTCCCGGACATCAAGACGCCCGAGGGTCTCTACTACAACCCGTATTTCGCGAACCTCAACATCGCGATGCCACCGCCGATCACTGCGGACGATCAGGTGGCCTATGCGGACGGGACCAAGGCGACGAAGGAACAGATGTCGGCCGACGTCTCGGCCTTCCTGACCTGGACGGCTGAGCCGAACCTGGAGTCGCGCCACGCCGTCGGCGTCGCGTCGATCCTCTTCATCCTCGTCTTCTGCGGCCTTGCCTGGGGCGCCTATCAGAACGTCTGGCGTGACGTGAAGCATTGATCCCGCGCCGCGGCCACCGCGGCATCAGGGCGTGAACGACGGCGGATCGGGACAACCCGGTCCGCCGTTTCGCGTTTGGCGATCCGCTGGCTGCCCGTGTCCGTATCCGGGGGCCACGCCCCCCATGCCCAACCAGCGGTCCCGGCGCGCGTCAGCCGTCGTTCATGGAACCTGCGGTATGTCGGTATTGTTGTGCGACCAATGGCGGCGCGTTGGGTCCGCTCTCCAGGTACGGGAGATTTTCGATGTTTTTCAAGCGACTAGGACTGGTCACTCTCGCCATTGGTGTCGGCCTCGGCGTGGCCGGTTGCACCGATGGGTATGGCTATGGCGGCGGCGGGATCGGCTATGCGAGCGATCCCTATTATGGCGGCGGCTACGGCAACGGCTATTATGACGGCTATGGCGGCGGATACGGGGCCGGTTATGCGGGCGTCGGGCTCGGCTCCTATTATGGCTGGTATGGCGACTATTATTATCCGGGTACCGGCGGATACGTCTATGATCGCAATCGTCGTCCGCACCGCTGGAACGGTGCGCAGCAGCGCTACTGGCAGGGGCGTCGCGGCAATTACCGCGGTGCCGGCAACTGGGGCAATTTCGCCCGTGGCAACAGCCCCGCCGCGCGCGACTATCGCCAGGACCGGCGTGGCGCGAACCGCGACTTCCGCCAGGGCCGGCGTGATGACCGAAACCAGCTGCGCGACGGTCAGATCACGCGCGAGCAATATCGCGGCGAACGGCGCGAGGCGCGGCAGAGCTATCGTGGCGAGGCACGTCAGGACCGGCGTGAATATCGTCAGGAGCGCGGCAATGGCGGCGGGTTCCGCGGTCGTGGCGGCGGCGGCGGCGGCCGGGGTGGCGCCTATATGAACGTCCCAGTCCCGAAGTGACGGATCAGGATGCAGGCGCGCCGGTCGGGCGCGTCTGCATCAGCGCGTTCGACACGAACGTCATCACCATGACATCGTCCTGATTGAACACCTGCATCCGGCTTTTCACGATCCCCATTTCGGGGCGGCTGGCGGAAACCCGTTTGCCGAGCACCTCGGTCACGCAGCGCAGCGTGTCCCCCGGATAGACGGGCTTCAGCCATTTGAGTTCATCGATCCCGGGTGATCCGAGACTCGCCTGACGGTGCTCACCGATATGCTCGACCAGCATCGCCATCGTCATCGCACAGCTATGCCAGCCGCTTGCCGACAGCCGACCGAAATGCGTCTTTGCTGCGGCCTCGTCGGACAGATGGAAGGGCTGCGGGTCGTATTTCTCGGCAAAGGCGATCACCTCGTCGCGCGTCACCGGATAGGAACCGAACGCCGCGGTCGCCCCGACTGCGATATCTTCGAAATACTGCACGCCCGCTGCTCCTCCTATCGTCGCAGCACCTTTTGGAAGGGCGCGTCGTTGCCGTCCAGCCCCGGTTCCGCGGGCAGCCCGATCAGGTCGCGGAGCAGCGGCTCGACCGCGACATTGTCGAAGCTCGCGATGGTCTTGCCACCGATGAAGGCAGGACCGTTGGCGATGAACAGCGCGCGCATTTCGGGGGTGGCATTGTCATAGCCGTGCGAGCCGCCGGCCGAGACCTTGGTGGGCGTCGTCCGATCGACGCGCCAGCCTACATCGGCGAGGCACAGATAGCTCGGGACGCGCGGATTGCGGCCATAATGGAAGCGCGCCGGGATCTCCGCCTTGCGCCAGCATTGCAGGTGGTCGTGCTTCCGAAGCAGTCTGGCCTCGAGCGCGTCCTCATGCCCGGGCACCGCGAACAATGTCGCATAGGCGCCCGTTTCGACGAGGCGATAGTCGGCCGGTGCCGCAATCCGGTCCATCGCGACGACGCGTGTGCTGCTGGTCGCCGCCATGCCGTGGTCCGACACGATGACCAGATTGGCCGGCTGGCCGAGCGTCGCGAGCCCGTCGACGAGGCTGCCGATGCTGCCATCTACCTCGGCGGCTGCCTGCGTTGTCAGGGGGGAGTCGGGGCCATTGTCGTGCGCGGCCACGTCGACGGTATCGAAATACAGCGTCACCAGCTTTGGCCGGATCGTGGCCGGTCGCCGCATCCAGTCGAGCACCGCGTTGACGCGCTGCTTGGCGCTGATCTGCTGGTTGAACTGCTGCCAGTCCTGCGGCCGGGTGCCGCCGTCGATCGCGCCGTGGCTGTTGGGTTTCAGCGTGCCGCCGACCGCGACATTGGCACCCGGCCAGAACATCGTCGCGGTCCGGATCCCCGCCTTTTCGGCGTCGACCCAGATCGGCGAGCTTTGGCTCCACCAGAAGGGATCGTCGCTCGCCATGGTGAATTTCTCACCGGGCCGCGCGGGATCCTCCATCGTGTTGCCGACGATGCCGCTGCGATCGGGTCTGAGCCCGGTCACCAGGGTCCAGTGATTGGGGAAGGTGACGCTCGGGAAGGAGGGGCGCATCGCCGCAAAGACGCCGCCGGCGCGCAACCGGTTCAGGTTCGGCGTGACGCCCCGGTCGAGATAATCGGGGCGGAAGCCATCGATCGACACGAGGATCGTCACCGGTGCCCGGACCGCCAGCGGCTGCGGGCCCTGAGGAGCGGCGGTGGCGGTCGCGGGGGCAGCCTGGGTTACCGGCGCCAGGGCAGGGGGCGTGGCCGGATAGGCACAACCCCCGAGCGCGAGTGCCAGAGCTGAAAACGTCGCGTGTCTCATGCCGTCTGTTCTGCTCGCTACGCCCGCCCCCGGCGCGTGACTACACACGCAGGGGGCGCAACATTGTTGGGATCAGCTGTGCAGGAAGTGCATCACGTCGCCGTCATGGACGACATAGGCCTTGCCCTCGGCGCGCAGCTTGCCCGCCTCGCGCGCCTTCGATTCCCCGCCGAGCGCGATGAAGTCGTCGAACGCGATCGTCTCGGCGCGGATGAAGCCCTTTTCGAAATCGCCGTGGATCTCGCCTGCCGCCTGCGGCGCGGTCGCGCCCGCATGGACGGTCCAGGCGCGTGCCTCCTTCGGGCCGACCGTGAAGAAGGTCAGCAGGTGGAGCAGCTTGTAGCCTGCGGTGATGACGCGAGCGAGGCCGGTCTCTTCTAGCCCCAGCTCGCCCAGGAATTCGCCGCGATCCTCGGCGGGCATCGTCGCGATCTCCGCCTCGATCGCCGCCGACACGACGACCGCCTCGGCGCCCTCGGCCGCGGCCTTCTCGAACACCCGCGCCGACAGCGCATTGCCGTTCGCGGCATCGCCCTCGTCGACGTTGCACACGTACAGCACGGGCTTGGCGGTCAGCAGCTGCGCCTGTGCGAACACGCGCGCCTCGTCCTCGTCCTTGGGCACCGTCAGCCGTGCGGGCTTGCCCTCGCGGAGCAGCTCGAGCGCCTGGCCGAGCACGGCGGCGCCGATCTTGGCCTCCTTGTCGCCCTGCATGCCCTTCTTGGCGAGATTGGGGACGCGCTTCTCCAGGCTTTCGAGATCGCTCAGCATCAGCTCGGTCTCGACGGTCTCGGCATCGGCGATCGGATCGACTTTGTTGTCGACATGCGTCACGTCGCCATTCTCGAAACAGCGCAGCACATGGACGATCGCGTCGACCTCACGGATGTTGCCGAGGAACTGGTTGCCGAGCCCCTCGCCCTTCGACGCGCCGCGCACGAGGCCGGCGATGTCGACGAAGCCGAGCTGCGTCTCGATGATCTTCTGCGAGCCGGCGATCTTCGCCAGCGCGTCGAGCCGCTTGTCGGGCACGCCGACATTGCCGACGTTCGGCTCGATCGTGCAGAACGGATAGTTCGCCGCCTGCGCCGCGGCCGTCTCGGTCAGCGCGTTGAAGAGGGTGGACTTGCCGACGTTCGGCAGCCCCACGATGCCGCAGCGAAAACCCATGATATGCCTTCAGTTTGAGATTGGGGTATAAGAATGTGCGGGCGCTTTAGGGCAGGGCGAGGAGGAACGCCAGCAAGGACGCCTACGCACACGACCGGGCGCGATTCCCCTTATCTCTCCCACCCCGGCGAAGGCCGGGGCCCAGTTGGGGGACGTTGCTCATGAATGTCGGCACGCCGTTACTGCCACCTTTCCAACTGGGCCCCGGCCTTCGCCGGGGTGGTCGCTGATTTCCACGCTCTACTGATCGACCCAAGCGATTGCCGCAATGCAGCAAATTATCGTACCGCTCGGTAGATATTGCGAGTCCCATGCGTATATCGCGCTCTGCCAGTCACATTTAGGAATAGCATGACCACCACCGCCAAGGGCTACGCCGCCCAGTCGCCCGAGACGCCGCTCGCACCGTTCAGCTTCGAACGCCGCGCGCCGGGCAAGACCGACGTTGCGATCGACATCGCGTTCTGCGGCGTCTGCCATTCGGACCTCCACACCGCCAAGGGCGAGTGGGAAGGCACGCTGTATCCGTGCGTTCCGGGCCATGAGATCGTCGGCCGCGTCACGGCAGTCGGTGACGACGTCACCAAGTTCAAGGTCGGCGACATCGCCGGCGTCGGCTGCATGGTCGACAGCTGCGGCCAGTGCCCGTCCTGCACCGACGGCGAGGAGCAATATTGCGAGACAACCGGTTTCGTCGGCACGTATAACGGCCCCGATCCCGTGCTCGGCGGCCACACCTTCGGCGGCTATTCGGACCATATCGTCGTCGACGAGGGCTTCGTGCTGAAGGTCTCGCATCCCGAGGCCGATCTCGCCGCGGTCGCGCCGCTGCTCTGCGCCGGCATCACCACCTATTCGCCGCTGAAGCACTGGAAGGTCGGCCCCGGCCAGAAGGTCGGCATCGTCGGTCTGGGCGGTCTCGGTCACATGGGCGTTAAGATCGCCAACGCGATGGGCGCCGAGGTCTATGTCTTCTCGACCTCGCCGAACAAGCGCGAGGATGCCAAGCGTCTCGGCGCGAAGGACCTGATCGTGTCGAAGGACGCCGATGCCATGGCGGAGCATGCGAACAGCTTCGACTTCATCCTCAACACTGTAGCTGCGCCGCACAATCTCGACCCGTTCCTCGAGCTGCTCAAGCGCGACGGCACGATGACTCTGGTCGGCGTGCCTGCCGAGCCGCATCCGTCGCCCTCGGTCGGCAACCTGATCTTCCGCCGTCGCCAGCTGGCAGGCTCGCTGATCGGCGGGATCGCGGAGACTCAGGAAATGCTCGATTTCTGCAACGAGCACGGGCTGGTCTCGGACATCGAGATGATCAAGATGGACGAGATCGAGCCGGCCTATGACCGCATGGTCAAGAGCGACGTGAAGTATCGCTTCGTCATCGACATGGCGTCGACGAAGACGGCCTAAACTCTCTCCCCTCCGTCATCCCCGCGCAGGCGGGGATCCAGACTGGCAACCCCGAGCGAGTATCGCCAAGGCCAGCCAGTCTGGGTTCCCGCCTCCGCGGGAATGACAACGAGTGGTGAGTGCCGCCGCCACCTCCGTCATCCTGACGAAAGTCAGGATGACGGGGATGGTCGCGAGGCTGCCTACCTCACCACCGATAATTGAAACTGATGCTGATCCGCTCGCCCTTGGCGGCATTCGGCACGACTTCGTGGCGCAGCCAGCTCTCCCACAGGAACACGCTCCCGGGCTTGGGCACCGCATAGACGAACGTCCGTAGGTCCTCCGGCGCATCGTCGAGCCGGGTCGGCGCGGCCATCATCATCGGCAGCCGCGGATCCTCCAGCTTCAGCGCACCCGCGCCTTCCGGAATCGTCACGTACATCGTCCCCGACACGACGCTGTGCGGATGGATATGCCCAGAGTGCGCGCCGCCCGGCTTCAGGACGTTCACCCACAGGCTGTCGAGCTTCAGCTTCCGCCCGCCCAGATCGAACGCGCAGTCCTTGGCGAACGCGGCGACATGCTTGTTGAGCAGCCGCACCAGATCGGCGAAACGCGGGTCGCGCAGCGGCAGGTCGTTGAGCGAGGCGTACGACGTATACCCGCGATAGCCATGCGCCTTGGACCAGCCGATGCCAGCGCGGTCCTCCTTGGCCAGTTCGAGCGCCGCGTCCTCCAGCTCCTCGACCAGATCATGGTCGCCGAGATCGGCCTCGTAGAAGCGCGTGGCGAACAGCGAGCGGGTGGTCATGGTTGCATCCTCACAGCGACATCATTCATGAAACGGACGTCGTCGCCCGCCGCCAGCCACGCCGCCTCCGCGGCGACCGCGCCGAGCATGTCGGACAGCGGCTCGATCTCCGTCTTGGCGTAATTGCCGAGCACATAGCCGGTGACCCGGTCCTTGTGACCCGGATGGCCGATGCCGAGCCGAACGCGGCGGAAATCCGGGCCCAGATGCTGATCGGTCGAGCGGAGCCCGTTATGCCCCGCGGTCCCGCCGCCGGTCTTCACCTTGACGCGGAAGGGGGCGATATCGAGCTCGTCGTGGAACACCGTCAGCGCGTCGACGTCCAGCTTGTAGAAGCGCAGCGCCTCGCCGATCGCGCGGCCGCTCTCGTTCATGAAGGTCGCGGGCTTCAGCAGCAGGATCTTTTCCGATCCGATCCGGCCTTCCTGCGTCCAGCCCTGGAACTGCTTCTTGACCGCGCCGAAGCCGTGCACCGCGGCGATCGCGTCGGCGACCATGAACCCGACATTGTGCCGGTGCATCGCATATTGGGCCCCCGGATTGCCGAGTCCCGCCCAGATCTGCACGTGTGATTCTCCAAAAACGATCGTTGCCCGCGCCCCAAACCGTCATTCCCGCGGAGGCGGGAACCCATAGTGGCAAACCTCTCGATTCCATAGGAAGGTCCGAGGGTCTGGATCCCCGCCTGCGCGTGGATGACGGTTTTTTGGGTGGGCGGAATGGCTTGCAAAACGAAACGGGCGGGAAAGCCCTAGCTTTCCCGCCCGCCAGATCATCCGAAGACGAAGAAGATTAGTCCTTCTTCTGCGGCGTGATCTTGTCGTCGTCGTTGTGATCGTCGTTAGGCTCGACCACGGGCTCTTCGTCCGAAGCAGCCTCAGCAGCCTGCGCCTCGGCGACCTCAGCCTCGAGCTCTTCGTCCTCGACGGTCGGGACGGTCGGCGGCACGATCGTGGCGATCGCGAAGTCGCGGTCGTCGATCGCGGGCGTCGCGCCCTTGGGCAGCGTCACGTCGCTGATGTGGATCGAATCGCCGATCTCCATGCCGGCGAGCGAAATCGTGATCTCGCTCGGGATGTCCGATGCGTCGACGACCAGCTCGATCTCATGACGCGTGATGTTGAGGACGCCCTTGCCCTTCTTGATGCCGGGGGCATCGTCTTCGTCCGTGAACACGATCGGCACCGCGACGGTGACGGTCGAATGCTCGCCGATGCGCAGGAAATCGACATGGATCGGGCGATCCGTGACCGGGTGGAACGCAACGTCCTTGGGCAGCGTGCGCACGCCGTTGACCATCACGACCGAATTCATGAAGTGGCCGGTCATCAGCGCCTTCATCAGCGCCTTTTCCTCGAGGTGAACCGAGGTGGGTTCCTTGTTCAGGCCGTAGATCACGGCAGGCACGCGGCCATCACGACGCAGCGCCCGGGAGGCTCCCTTGCCAACCCGGTCACGCGTCTCGGCTGCGAGCGTCAACTGGTCGCTCATCGATATTCTCCGAAACTCGTTTGTTGTTCTTCCCGCCCACGCCTCCAGGGATGACCATGGACCGGAAGCGCGGGCGCATAGCGGAAGTGCACGTTTTAATCAACTACACCCTCTCCCCCCGGGGGAGAGGGAGGGGCCCGCGTGCTCTTGCACGTGGGAGCGTGAGGGCACGGTGTGCCCGAAACGCGTGCCCTCACCCTTCCGTCGCCTGCGGCTCCTCCCTCCCTCTCCCCTGAGGGGAGAGGGTAAGTCGCTCAATACTGCACCCGCTCCGCCTTCACCCCGAGCTTCGCCAGTTGCGCCTGAAGGCTGTCCTGCCCCGCCAGATGGCCGGCGCCGACCGCGACGAACACCGTCCCCGGCGACTTCATCCGGTTCGCGACCCACTCCGCCCATCGGGCGTTGCGATCGATCAGCAGGGCCTTTGCCACCTCGGGCGAGTCCTTCAGGCTTTCGTTCATTTCGCGCGCGAGCGCCTCGGGATCGCCCTTCGCCCATTCGTCGACCATCGTCGCCATCGTCGTCTCGAGCTTGGGCAGTTCGTCGATCGTGCTGCCGAGGAACTGCAGCTGTGCCTGTTGCGACAGCCCGCCGAAATAGCCCAGCTGCTGTTCCGCCGTCTCCAGCCCCGTCACCGGCTTCCCCGCCGCCTTGGCCGCGGCAGTGATCACCTGCTCGGGCCCGTTCGCGGCGTCATAGCCAAGCTTCGACAGCGGCGCGATCGACAGGTTGGTCGCCGCGAGCCACGGGCGGAACCGGTCGAACGCGTTCGCCGGCAGCCCCAGATCGGTCACCGCCTTGGCATAGGCGGCGCGCTTGTCCGCCGGGATCTGTTCGGTCAACGTCGGCCCGTCTTTCGTGACGCCGGTCGCCATGACCAGGGTCTGCATCTTGGCGGGATCGGGCATCACCAGCTCGAGCACGACCTGCTGCGAGCGGTCGAACGCGGTCTTCACCGCCTCGTCGAACCAGGTCATGCCGGGTTTGAGCACATGGATCGTCCCGAACAGGTAGATCGTCGTGTCCTTGTCCTTCACCACCCACAGGGCGGGATCGGCATCGTTCGCTGCCTCCACGGGCTTGGGCGCGACCTGCGCGCAGGCGGGCAGCGCGAACGCCATCGCGATGGCGGACAGCGTCGAGCGCAGCGGGGCGGATCGAAGCGACGCGAGTCGGGAAAACAGCTTCAAGGGGAGGGCATCCTCATCGTTGGTCGGCCCCATGTAGGATGCGCGATCGCAACGCACCACTTGCCTCGCGCACCCCCATCCGCCAAAGCCCGCGCGTGACCCAGCCCCTGAAAAAGCCTCTTAGCTTCCAGCGCATGATCCTCACGCTCCATGACTATTGGAGCGAGCACGGGTGCCTGATCCTGCAGCCCTATGACATGGAAATGGGTGCGGGCACGTTCCACACCGCGACGACGCTGCGCGCGCTCGGTCCGAAACCGTGGAACGCCGCGTTCGTCCAGCCCTGTCGCCGTCCCACGGATGGCCGCTACGGCGAAAATCCGAACCGGCTCCAGCATTATTACCAGTATCAGGTGATCCTGAAGCCATCGCCGGCGAACCTCCAGGAACTCTATCTGGGCTCGCTCGCTGCGATCGGCATCGACATGCTGAAGCACGACATCCGCTTCGTCGAGGACGATTGGGAAAGCCCGACGCTCGGTGCCTGGGGGCTCGGCTGGGAGGTCTGGTGCGACGGCATGGAGGTGACGCAGTTCACCTATTTCCAGCAGATGGGCGGCTTCGACATGAAGCCCGTCGCGGGCGAGCTGACCTACGGGCTCGAACGGCTCGCGATGTATATCCAGGACAAGGACAGCGTCTACGACCTCGCGTTCAACGACGCCGGGGTGACGTATGGCGAGGTGTTCCTGGAGAACGAGCAGGAGATGTCGAAGTGGAACTTCGAGGTCGCCGACACGGACTCGCTGTTCGACCAGTTCCGCAAGCATGTCGCCGAATGCGAGAACAGCTTGAGCCACAAGCTGCCGATCCCGGCCTATGAGCAGGCGATCAAGGCCAGCCACATCTTCAACCTGCTGCAGGCGCGCGGTGTGATCTCGGTCGCCGAACGCCAGGCCTATATGGGCCGCGTCCGCGACCTCGCCAAAGGCGCCTGCGCTGCGTGGATGGACAAGCACGGATGGGCGGCATGACCCGTCCTCGTGCCGCAGGCTGTATCTCTTCTTCTCTCCGCGTCCTCTGCGCCTCTGCGCGAACAGAATCTCGCGCAGAGGCGCAGAGAGCGCAGAGTGTTTTTGCTCCGACCGGTGAGCCCGAATGACCGACTTCCTCCTGGAGCTCCGCTCCGAAGAAATTCCCGCCCGCATGCAGGCGAAGGCGCGTGAAGACCTTGCCAGGCTGTTCAGCGCCGAGCTCGCCAAGGCCGGGATCGCCACCAGCGATATCGTCACCTACGCGACGCCGCGCCGCCTGGCGCTGATCGCACGCGACCTGCCGATCGAGACCGCCGCCGTCTCCGAAGAGGTGAAGGGCCCCAAGACGTCGGCACCCCCGCAGGCGCTCGAAGGGTTCCTGCGCAAGACCGGCCTCACGCGCGAGCAGCTGGTCGATCGCGGCGGCACGTTCTTCGCGGTCACCGAAAAGCCCGGCCGCGCCACCGCGGACGTGCTTGCCGAGGCGATCCCCGCGATCGTCCGCGCGTTTCCCTGGCCCAAGTCGATGCGCTGGGGCGATGCCTCCGCCAGCACCGAATCGCTGCGCTGGGTCCGCCCGCTGCAGGGCATCGTCGCGCTGCTCGGCGAGACGATCGTGCCGTTCGAGATCGCCGGCATCGCAAGCGGCGCTGCCACGCTCGGCCACCGCTTCCACCATCCGTACCAGATCACGATTGGCGGCGCGCACGACTATGTCGAGAAGCTGCGCGCCTGCCACGTCATCGTCGACCAGGACGAGCGCGCGACGCTGATCCGCGATCACGCGCGCGAGGCGGCGATGCAGGCCGGGCTCGAACTGATCGAGGACGAGGGCCTCGTCGCCGAGAATGACGGGCTCACCGAATGGCCGATCCCGCTGCTCGGCCGGTTCGATCCCGCGTTTCTCGACGTGCCGCCCGAGGTGATCCAGCTCACCGCGCGCGTGAACCAGAAATATTTCGTCTGCCGCAGCGCCGACGGGACCCTAGCGAACGCGTTCGTCTGTACCGCTAACATCGCTGCGCACGACGGTGGCGCGAAGATCGTCGAGGGCAACCGCAAGGTCCTCGCCGCGCGTCTGTCGGATGCGAAGTTCTTCTACGACACCGACCTGAAGGTGCCGCTCGCCGAGCAGGCGGAGAAGCTCGAAAAGATCGTCTTTCACGAGAAGCTCGGTACGGTGGCCGACAAGGTCGACCGCGTCGCCAAGCTCGCCTGCTGGCTGGTCGAAGAGGGTATTGTAACTTCTGCCCCCCTCTCCTTCAGGGGAGGGGCCGGGGGTGGGGCCTCACCGCATTCGCTCACGTCCGTCTCCGCGGGCGGCCCCCACCCCAACCCCTCCCCTGAAGGGGAGGGGCTTGCAGACCTCGCCGAACGCGCCGCGCGTCTCGCCAAGGCGGATCTCGTCACCGGCATGGTCGGCGAGTTCCCCGAATTGCAGGGCCTGATGGGCGGCTACTACGCCGCAGCCCAAGGCGAGCACCCCGCCGTCGCTGCCGCGATCCGCGACCATTACAAGCCGGTCGGGCAGGGCGATGATGTCCCGACTGACCCGGTGACGGTGGCGGTGTCGCTGGCGGACAAGCTGGATACGTTGGTGGCATTTTTTGCGATCAATGAGCCGCCAACAGGTTCTAAGGATCCGTTTGCGCTCCGGCGGGCTGCGTTGGGCATCATCCGCTTGGTTGCTACTAATGACATCCGGGCTGGGGTGCGTAGTGTAATCGAGGCTGCACTCGGACGCTTAAGTCGCGATGCTGTTAAAGCTACGTTGCATCCAGATGAACAATACTGGGCTGATGATTGGTACAACGCCAGCCTAACCCCCTATCCATATCAACTACTGGATAACGGTGAGCCCTTCCGCATGCAGGAGAACGGGGGGCGATCATATTATGCGCAAGAGCTGTCTGCTGTTATCAAGTATGTCGTTGCGTTTCAGCAGCATACCTTGGAACGGGCAGGGGATGTGTTTGCCTTCTTAACCGAGCGAATGAAAGTCCAGCAACGCGACGCCGGTGTCCGTCACGACCTGATCGACGCGGTGTTCGCGCTCGGCGGCGAGGACGATCTCGTCCGCCTGCTCGCGCGCGTCCACGCACTCCAGGCGTTCGTGACCACCGAGGACGGGAAGAACCTGCTCGCCGGGTACAAGCGCGCGGCCAATATCCTGAAGAAGGAAGCCCCTGCCAGTTCCCCCGCGAAGGCGGGGGCCCAGGGACCCGGTGGCGACGAAACCTGGGAGGGTGCGGGCCTGGACCCCCGCCTTCGCGGGGGAACGGAAGGCGAGGGCGTGCATAACCCGCTGTCCTACACCCCCGAACCCGCAGAGGCCGCGCTCCAGTCTGCACTCGACTCCGCCGAACCCCGCGCAACTGCAGCAATCGCGGCCGAAGATTTCGCCGCGGCGATGGCCGCGCTCGCGTCGCTGCGGGCGCCGATCGATGCGTTCTTTGATAGCGTTATCGTCAACGACCCCGATCCCGCCAAGCGCTCCGCCCGTCTCGCGCTACTTGAGCGTATTCGCGCCGCAGTGCACAACGTCGCGGACTTTTCGAAGATCGAGGGCTGACCCGCCCCGCTTGCAAAGACAATCTCTGCCGCCTTGCGCGCAACAACACCTAGAGGACCTGCGATGACCCAATATGTGTACCGTTTCGGCGGCGGTGTTTCGGACGGCGGCAAGGGCGACAAGAACCTGCTCGGTGGCAAAGGCGCGAACCTCGCCGAGATGGCGTCGATCGGCCTGCCGGTGCCGCCGGGCTTCACGATCTCGACCGATTTCTGCGCGGTCTATTATGACGAGGGCGGCCAGTTCCCGCAGGGCCTGCGCGACGAGGTCGCCACCGGCCTCGCGCATATCGAGGGCGTGACCGGCAAGATGTTCGGCGACGCCGCTGACCCGCTGCTCGTTTCGGTCCGCTCGGGTGCCCGCGCCTCGATGCCGGGAATGATGGACACCGTCCTCAACCTCGGGCTCAATGACGAGACGGTCGAGGGCCTCGCCGCCAAGTCCGAGGACGCGCGCTTTGCGTGGGACAGCTATCGCCGCTTCATCCAGATGTACGCCGACGTCGTCCTCGAGCTCGATCACGGCGCGTTCGAGGAAGCGCTCGAGATCGCCAAGGAAGATCAGGGCTTCACGCTCGACACCGAGCTGAGCGCGGACGACCTGCGCGCGCTGGTGACCGAATATAAGGGCCTCGTCGAAAAGCTCTGGGGCAAGCCCTTCCCGCAGGACGTCCACGACCAGCTCTGGGGCGCGGTCGGCGCGGTGTTCGGCTCGTGGCAGTCGGAGCGCGCGAAGGTCTATCGCCGGCTCAACGACATCCCCGCCAGCTGGGGCACTGCGGTCAACATCCAGGCGATGGTGTTCGGCAACATGGGCGACACCTCGGCGACCGGCGTCGCGTTCACGCGCGATCCGTCGAAGGGCGACCGCGCCTATTACGGCGAGTTCCTGATCAATGCGCAGGGCGAGGACGTCGTCGCGGGCATTCGCACCCCGCAATATCTGACCAAGGTCGCGCGCGAGGATGCCGGCGCCAAGGCCGCCTCGATGGAAGAGGCGATGCCCGAGGTGTACGGCCAGCTCGCGGGCGTGTTCGACACGCTCGAAAACCATTACCGCGACATGCAGGACATCGAGTTCACGGTCGAGAAGACCAAGCTCTGGATGCTCCAGACGCGCGCGGGCAAGCGGACCGCCAAGGCCGCGCTCAAGATCGCGGTCGACATGGCGAATGAGGGGCTGATCACGCGCGAGGAAGCGATCCTGCGCGTCGAGCCGATGGCGCTCGATCAGCTGCTCCACCCGACGCTCGATCCCAATGCCAAGCGCGACGTGCTGACCAAGGGGCTTCCCGCATCGCCGGGAGCAGCCTCGGGCGCGGTGGTGTTCGACGCGGATGCGGCGGAGAAGAAGGCCGCCGACGGCGTCGCGGTGATCCTCGTCCGGACCGAAACCTCGCCCGACGACATTCACGGTATGCACGCGGCGCGCGGCATCCTGACCGCGCGCGGCGGGATGACCAGCCATGCGGCGGTCGTCGCGCGCGGCATGGGGCGCCCGTGCGTCTCGGGCGCGGGGACGCTGTCGATCGACACCAAGGCGAAGATCATGCGCTGCGGCGGCCGCGAGGTGAAGGAGGGCGACCTGCTCACGATCGACGGGAGCACCGGCGAGGTGATGATCGGCGCGGTCGCGACCGTGCAGCCCGAGCTGTCGGGTGATTTCGGCACGCTGATGACCTGGGCGGACGAGGTTCGTCGCCTCAAGGTCCGCGCTAATGCCGAGACGCCCGAGGATTGCCGGGTCGCGCGCGAGTTCGGCGCGGAGGGCGTCGGGCTGTGCCGCACCGAGCACATGTTCTTCGAGAGCAGCCGCATCACCAACGTCCGCCAGATGATCCTGGCGAGCGACGAGAAGGGCCGCCGCGCCGCGCTCGAGAAGCTGCTCCCCGAACAGCGCAAGGACTTCACCGAGATCCTCGAAGTGATGGCCGGGCTGCCGGTGACGATCCGTCTGCTCGATCCGCCGCTCCACGAATTTCTGCCGCACGAGGAGTCCGAATTCGCCGAAGTCGCGACCGCGGCCGGGATCGACGTCGACACGCTCAAGCGTCGCGCGGCGGAACTGCACGAGTTCAACCCGATGCTCGGCCATCGCGGCTGCCGTCTCGGCGTGACCTATCCCGAGATCTACGAGATGCAGGCGCGTGCGATCTTTGAGGCGGCGGTCGACGTCGCGGAGAAGTCTGGCGCGGCCCCGATCCCCGAGGTCATGATCCCGCTGGTGGCGACCCGCCGCGAGCTGGAGCTGATGAAGGCGGTCGTCGACAAGGCGGCGCAGGCGGTGTTCGCCGACAAGGGCCGGACGATCGAATATCTGGTCGGCACGATGATCGAGCTGCCCCGCGCCGCACTGCGGGCAGGGGAGATCGCGGAAGTCGGCGAGTTCTTCTCGTTCGGCACCAACGACCTGACGCAGACGACTCTGGGCGTCAGCCGGGACGACGCGGCGCGGTTCCTCGGCGCCTATGTCGAACAGGGCATCTATGCGAAGGACCCGTTCGTCAGCATCGACGTCGAGGGTGTCGGCGAACTGATCGAGATCGCCGCAGAGCGTGGCCGCAAGACGCGCTCGGGCATCAAGCTCGGCATCTGCGGCGAGCATGGCGGTGATCCGGCGAGCATCGCGTTCTGCGAGAAGGTCGGGCTCGATTACGTGTCGGCGAGCCCGTACCGCGTGCCGATTGCGCGGCTCGCGGCGGCGCAGGCTGCGCTCAACAAGCAGTAACGTCCAACTCACCCGATAAACGCCACCCCGGCGAAGGCCGGGGCCCAGGTGGAATGTCGAGAGTAACTAGGGACCGTCCACAGTTACCAAACATCCCCAACTGGGCCCCGGCTTCCGCCGGGGTAGTGCAAAAGAGTGTTTCCCCGCGAAGGCGGGGATCCAGACTGGGCTCCCGCCTTCGCGGGAGAACGAGGAGTGGGGGAACAACGCCCCCCCGAACGCTCACCGACGCTGGTTGAAGTCGAACCAGCCGCGCTTTGACCCGTCGCTCGCATAGGCCGGTCGGCCCGTCGCATAGCCGTCCGAATAGGCCACATCCCGATCACGCGAGACAGGCGCCGCCGTCGTCCGTGCAACGGGCGCTGCCACGGGGGCCGCCACCGGCGCTGCCGCTGCCGCCTTCACCAGCCGCGCATTCTCATGCTCGGCCTCGACCGCACGCTGTTCGGCGGCACTCGCGCGCAGGTCGGTCTCCTTACGGGTCGCGCCATGCGCATCGCGCTCGGCAAGATAGCGCGCCTTCCACTTCTTGCCGCCGGGATGGCTGGCGAGGCCCAGCAGCCAGCCCGCGATCAGGACCAGCCCCAGTGCGGCGAACTGCGTCGGTGTGGAAAACAACGGCATCGTGAAAACCCTCCTGTTACGGGGGCTCAACGAACCGCTGCGGCTGGGGTTGCCTCAGCTCTTGAGCAACGCATCCGAGATCGAACAGGCCGCCGGCCCGAGGATGACGACGAACAGCACGGGCAGGATGAACAGGATCAGCGGCACGGTCATGATCGCCGGCAGCCGCGCGGCCTTTTCCTCGGCGCGCATCATCCGTTCGTTGCGAAACTCGTTCGACAGCACGCGGAGTGCCGAGGCGAGAGGGGTGCCGTATTTCTCGGTCTGGACCATCGTCGTGACGACGCCCTTCACCGCGTCGAGCTTCACACGGCCGGCGAGATTCTCGAACGCGCTGCGCCGGTCGGTCAGGAAGCCCAGTTCGATCGCGGTCAGCGTGAATTCCTCGCCCAGTTCGGGATAGGCGCGGCCGAGTTCGCGCGCCACGCGGTGGAACGCCGCATCGATCGTCAGCCCCGCCTCCGCGCAGATCACCAGCAGGTCGAGCGCGTCGGGCAAGCCCTTGCGGATCGCATCGGTGCGCTTGGTGATCTTGTTGTCGAGATACAGGTCGGGGGCCTTGTAGCTGAGGATGAAGCTGACCGCGACGAGACCGTATTTCTTGAGCGGGCTCCACGTCGCGAAGCCGTCCGTGCCATAGACCCAGATGACCATCGCGCCGCCGACCACGATCGGCAGGACGAGCCGGCCGAAGATCACCGCGGGCGCCCATTCCTTCGAGCGGATCCCCGCCTGCGCCAGCTTGACCTGGACCGCCTTGACCTGGCTGTCCTGCAGGACCTTCATCGACGACAGCCAGCCGCGCATACGGTCGGCGGCATCGTGGCGCTGCACGAGCTTGGCACGGCGCTTGGTCGAGGCGGTGATGCCCGCTTTCAACTGTTCACGACGATCGTTGAGCGCCTTGACCCGCTTGGCCATCGGATCGCTGACCGTGGTGGCGGCATAGATCGCCACCATCACCGCGAAGGCGGCGATTCCCGACAGGATCGTCGCGACCCACAGGACGTCGAATCCGAGCAGCATAGGTCCGGCGGTCTCACCCATCATCCTGATCCTAAATCTCGAAGCTGATCATCTTGGACATGATGAACGACCCGATCGCCATCCAGCACAGCCCGCCCATGCCGATCACCATCAGCCGTTCGTCGATGAAGAACTTCTGCATGTACGTCCCGTTGATGAACCAGATCAGCCCGAACACGATGAACGGCAGCGCGCCGATGATATAGGCCGACGCCTTGGATTCGGACGACATCGCCTTGATCTTCAGCTTCATCTGCGCGCGCATCCGCAACACGTGGGCGAGGTTGGCGAGCGTCTCGGCCAGATTGCCGCCGGTCTCGCGCTGGATCGCGATGGTGATGACGAAGAACTGGAATTCGGGCGTGCCGAGCCGGTCCGCGGTCTCCTGCAGCGCGACGTCCATCGTCCGGCCGATCTTCATCTTGTCGCTGACCGATCGGAATTCCTCGCCGACCGGACCATCGACCTCGGCGCCGACGACGCCGATCGTCTCGCTGATCGGCAGACCGGAGCGCAAGCCGCGCACCAGCAGCTCGATCGCGTCGGGAAACTTCTGCGTGAACTTGGCGACCCGGCGCTTGAGGACCTTGCCGACCACCAGATGCGGGATGCCGATGCCGACGAACAGGCCGACGAACAGCGCGAGGAAGATCGGCATGCCACGCACCAGCATCAGGAATGCGACGACCAGCGTCAGCCCGGCGGTCGCCATGCCATATTGGCCGACGGTCCAGTCCTTGCCGGTCATCGCCAGCCGCTTGGCAAGCTCGGCACGGTTGGGCAGGAACCGCCCGACCGCCAGATCCATCCGCGTGTCGCCCGCCATCGCGATCCGCCGCATCTGCGCCTCGGGCATGGCGACGCCGTCGCCGTGGCGCATGCGCAGCGACGCGACCCGGCGCGTCTGCGCGCGTCCCGCGGAGGGGCCGGCGAAGGCGTACAGCAGCAGGCCGAGCACGGTGCAGCCGCCCAGCGCGACCATGATGACGGGAAGGATGTCCATCGTCGCCTAGGCCCTCTGCGCCCGATCAGCGCGCATCCGCGACCCGTGCGGCGTCACGACTTGATCGCCCGCTTGGCCATCAGCCCCTTCAGGTCGCTGAACTTGCCGAGCAGCGAGACGCCGCCCGACCGGCGGGGCGTCTTGGCGCTCGCAGCTTCCGTACCGGTGGCATCGACCGCGACCATCAGTTCGGTGACGAGCGCGACGATCGGCGCGATCGTCTTCGACGTCTTGCCGGCCTCGACGATCGGCTTGCCGAGCTTGGCGGCCTGCGCCGCGAGCTTCTGGTCGAACACCACGACATGATCGATCCGGCGTTCGATCGAGCCCTCGAAATCCTTGCGACTGATCTCGAGCTGGCCGCCGGCATGCATCCGGTTGGCGAGCACGAGTACCCGCGTCTTCGGGGCGTTGGACTTCATCCACGACAGCAGGCGGATCGTGTCGCGCGCCGCCGCCAGCGTCAGGTCGGTGACGAGCACCGCGAGGTGGACCTCGCTGATCAGATGCGGATGCTGGACCAGCATACCACGCGGCAGGTCGACGATGGTGCAGTCGAACGCCGCGCACATCTCCTCCTGCAGCTGGTAGAAGGCGGCGCCGTCAGTCATCAGCGGCGCGTTGATCGGCGCCTCCGCGCTCAGCACCGACAGCTTCTCCGACGCCTTGACCATCGCGCGCTCGATGAACAGCCCGTCGATCCGGCTCGGATTCTCGATCGCATCGGTCAGTCCGCGGCCCGGCTCGAGATCGAGCGACAGCGCGCCGGTGCCGAAATGCACGTCGAGATCGAGCAGCGCGGTCGCGCGCTGTTCCTTCTCCGCGATCAGCCAGGCGACCGACGTCGCGATCGTCGATGCGCCGACGCCGCCGCGCGTGCCGATGATCGCGATCGAGCATTGCGGACGCGCCGGGGCGTGTTCGACATGCTTGGGCGCGCTGAGCATCGCCTGCGCATGACCGAACGCCTCGCGCAGCATGTCGGGATGCAGCGGCTTGAGCAGATAGTCCTGGATCCCGCTGGCGACGAGATCGCGGTACAGCCGGACATCGTTCACTTGGCCTGCCGCGATCACCACCGTGCCGGGCTCGCACACTTCGGCCAGGGCGTTGATGTCGTTGAGCGGATCGCCCGATTCGGCGAGGTCGACGAACAGGATCTGCGGGCTGGCGGACACTGACAGCGACTGGATCGCGTTGCGCAGTCCGCCCTTGCTGACCTTGTCGACCGACCAGCCGAGTTCGGCCGCGATCGGGCGCAGCGCCTCGGCGGTCGCCTCGTCGCAGACATAGGCGGCGAAGGGTTCGCGGTGCGCGATGCCAGCGGGCTTCCAGGGTGCGTTCATCACTTGCCCCCTGTGGTTTCGGACCGCAGCGCGTTGTTTGCGCCGGTCGGCACCGCGCGGCGATACACGTCGATCGCCTTGAACGAGGAGGCCGGGTCATAGGTCTCGGTGTCGCCGGAACCGCGGACCAGATCCTCGGGCCGCGCGACCATCGCCGCGAGGTTGCGGTTCATCGCGCACCCATAGTTGGACGAGGTGTGGCTGGCGATGTCGATGCTCGCGTCGCGCGACCAGTCGGGGCAGCCGGGGACATCGGCGCGCATCCGCGTGACGACGATCCGGATCGCACCGGGGCTGACCGGCGCCTGCGTGACCGGGGTGTCGGGGGACAGCAACAGGCCATAGCCCGCGACGACGTCGGCGATCTCGGCGCGCGCCATCGGTGCTTGGCCCGCGGGATCGTCGATCGCGACGCGGTCGCCATAGCCGACCCGCATCGTCGTCATCCATCCCGCCAGCCGCCGCGCCTCGCCCTGCGCCAGCGTGCCGCCGGCGGTCCCGAGGTCGAGCGCATAATTGGCGCGGCTCACGACCGGCTGGTGGACCGATTCGAGACCGCGATTCTCGGTTCCCATACAGCCGCCGAGCAGCAGCGCGGATCCGAGCGATAGCAGCAGGATCGGGTGTTTCGTCATCGTGCGAAGTCCTTGAAACATGGCGCGGCGCGGGATCAGTTGGAGAAGCCGGGCATCGGTGCGGCGCCCTTGCTCGTCTTCGGCTTGGTGCCCGTCTTGATGGCCGGCTGCTGCGGGTCGCGGGTCGGCATGGGGCCGACCGGGGCGGCAGCGCCGATCGCGGGGTTCGCATAGCCCATCGGCGCGACGCTCGGCACCGGCCGGCGCCCGCCCGTCGTTCCGCCGCCGAGATCGCCAAGCAGGACCCGGCCAGCATCGGTCGGTGCCTTGTAGCCGTCGGTGGGCAGCGCGATGTCGGCCGGGTTGTTGACCGGCTTGACCAGATAGGGGGTGATGATCACCACCAGTTCGGTCTCGTTGCGCTGGAAGCTGTTCGACCGGAACAGCGCGCCGATGATCGGCAGGCTCGCGAGCCCCGGCGTCTTGTCGTAGGTGTTGTTGTGGTTGTTCGACAGCAGCCCGCTGATCATCATGCTCTGGCCCGAGCCGAGCTCGACCGTCGTCTCGGTCCGCCGCGTCGTCAGCCCCGGCACGCGGGTGCCGTTCAGCGTGACCGCGTTGGAATAATCGAGCTGCGAGACCTCCGGGCGGACGCGCAGCGAGATGCGGCCGTCAGAGAGTACGGTCGGGGTGTAGGCCAAGCTGACGCCATATTGCTTATACTCCACTGACACCGTGCCCAGCGCCTGCGCGATCGGGATCGGCACTTCGCCGCCCGCGAGGAACGTCCCCGTCTCCCCCGACAGCGCGGTGAGGTTCGGGTTGGCGAGCGTGGAGACCTGTCCGGTCTGCTCGCCCAAATCGATCGCCGCGAGCAGGTCGAGCCCCAGCAGGCGCCCGGCCATCCCGATCGTGGAGCCGGTGGTGGACTTGGCGGGGAAGCCGAACAGCGTGTTGCCGGGCAGCGCGCCGTTCGCGTCGATCGCCGTGCCGGGCACCCCGACGACGCCGGGGACCGTGGTGATGGTGCCTTGCCGCCCCTGCGCGATGTTGAAGAGGAAATTGCCCGATCCGCGGCTGGTCAGGTTGACGCCGATCGTCTTGACGAAGCTGCGCGAAACCTCGGCGACGCGGACCTGCAGATTGACCTGCAGCGGCGTCGCGGTCTTGAGCCGCGACAGGACCTTGGTCGCATCGCCGACGAAGGCCTGGACCAGCCGCTCGGCCTCCGCGGCGTCCTCGGGCGCGGCGACGGTGCCGGTGAGCAGGACGAGCCCGTTCATCGGCGTCGCGACGACCTGCGCCTCGGGCATCGCCAGCCCGAGCATCTGCTGGATCGAATCGAGATTGTTGCCGACCCGGACGGTCGAGCTGTAGACGATCGCGCCGCCCTTGGCCGTCGCCGAGATTGTCGTCTCACCGGTCTTCTTGCCGAAAATGTAGAGCTGGGTCGGCGAGCGGACCTGGACGTCGGCGATCGTGTCGTCGGCGACGAAGAGGTCGCTCATCGGCCGCGACAGCGTCACCAGCCGGCCACGCCCGGTATTGACCTGAACCAGCCCGGCGGGAGCGGCCGAGACCTGCGCCTGGGCGATGGCCGGCGCGGAGGGCGCGGTGCCTGCCGCGGCGAGCACCGCGGCGAACGACCAGCCGAGCGACGCCCGCATCCCTGTCATGCTCGTACGCATCTTACTTCCCCCCCACCGGAACGATGGTCATGCTGTTGCCGCGTGCGACCCGGACGACCGGGCCCGACGCGATCGCGCCCGACGGGGCTCCCGCCGGCGCGCCGCCGGGTACGCCAGCCGGCATCATCATCTGTGCCGCCCCCCCCGGACCGCCGGACGCGACCGCCTTGCCCGGCACGGTGCTGCGCTGGTAGCGCGACACGTCCGCGCCGGTGACGTAGCTGCTCGCTCCCGACGAGGGCTGGCTCGCGAGACGCAGCAGCATCGCGCGCTCCGCCTTGGGATCCGACCCCGCGGGCACGCTCACGCTGCCCGACGCGATCGCGTCCTCGAGCTCGCCCGCATTGTCCGCGATCGAGCGGAGCGACAGCGACAGCGTCCCCACCGTCTGCGCGACCGCGATCTCCTCGGCCATCTTGGGCGTCGTCTCGACCGTGACCGTCGAGAAGGTGCTGACGACGGTCTTGCCGTCGTCGCCGACCTTGTTGTCGGTGCGCTGGTCGGTCGCGAGCACGCGCACATTGCGCATGATCGTCTCCGATACCTTCAGCGGATCGCCGTCGCCGCCGCCCGCCACCGCCTGGGTCAGCACCAGATCGATCCGATCGCCCGGGAACACGAAGCCCGCGACCGACGCCTGTTCCGAGACGGGGACCGTCACCGCGCGCATGCCGGGCCCGAGCGCGGCCGCGAGGAAGCCGCGGTCGCCGGGCTTGACCAGCGCGCCCTGCGTCACCGGCTGGCCCGCAGTGATCATGTTGCGCACCACGGTGCCCTGCAGCGCCTTCAGGTCGGTCTTGTCCTTCAGGTAATAGGCGTTGTCGACCAGTTCCTTGGGCCAGGGCTGGAACTTCAATGCGGTCGCGTCGAGGATCGTGCCGACCGGCAGCGCGCGGGTCGCGACCAGCACTTCCGGGCCGTCGATCACGGCGGGCTGCATCGCCACCGCGGTCGCCTGCGGGGCTGCGCTGCCCGCGATCAGCGTGCGGGCGAAGAAGGCCGTGACCGCCGCCACGATCAACGCACCGATCAGCAATATGAGCTTGCGACTATCCATGACTCATCGTGCCTTTCGGGCGCCGTGTGATTGATCGAACATTAAGTATCTACCGCAGGGAGTTAAGGAGTGGTTCGTGGACCGCGACGAGCCCTGCAAAGGCGATCGCGATGCCGTAGGGCACCTCGATCGCGGCGTTTTCGACGCCCGAATCGGCGCGCCGCATGGCCAGCTTCCTTGCGATCAGCATCCCCGCGGTCAGCACGCCGCCCGCGATCGACATCACCATCAGCATCGCCATGAACGCGCCGAACGGCAGCCACAGCGACAGCGCGACGATCAGCTTGACGTCGCCGCCGCCCATCAGCCCGAAATGAAACGCGATGCAGAACAGCGCGAAGACCGCCGCGGCGATCCCGATCTGGATCGCCATGTCGGGCCAGGGTGACAGGCCGTTGGCCCACCACCACAAGGGCGCGAGCAGCACGATCGCGGCGGTCTTCGCGTTGGCGATCTCCCGCGTCCGTGCGTCCTCGATCGCAGCGAGGACAAGCAGCCCGGCGAGCAGAAAAAGTAGAATTGGAAGAGTAAACGTCGACCCCATGCACTACATTTAGCGGGTATGGCTTTCGAAAAAGTAACTGTGTCGCCGATGTTCGATTCTGATCCGACCTCCGGGCCCGCCTCCGGTCCGGCCCGTCCGCATGCCCGCACCACCGTCGCACCGATCGTGCCAGCCGCGAGTCGGCGCGCGATTCCCGACGATGCCCGGGTCACCCGCTGGATTGCGCCCGATGGCTGGAGCCTGAGGCGGTTCGACTGGCCGGCACCGAACCCGCGCGGACGCTTTCTCTTCCAGGCCGGCCGCGGTGACAGTTTCGAGAAATATCTCGAGACGATCGCGCATCTGCGCAGCGTCGGCTGGTCAGTGACCTCGCTCGACTGGCGCGGGCAGGGCGGGTCGGGGCGGCTGTCCCCCGACCCCTATGTCGGCCATGTCGACGACTTCGCGACCTACGATGCCGATCTCGCCGGCTTCTGGCAGCAGTGGCGCGGCGAAGGGGATAGCGGCATTCCGACAGCGATCCTTGGTCATTCGATGGGTGGGCTGATGGTGATGCGCGCGCTGACGGCGGGGACGATCGACCCGGCGGCGGCGATCCTTGTCGCACCGATGCTGGGCCTTCGCTCTCCACTCGGCGCGCGGCTGAGCGGCCGGATCGCGCGCTACATGGCGCGGCGTGCGCCGATCCGCGCGGCCTGGCGCCAGAACGAGCGGCCCGGGCCCGTCGCCTCGCGCCAGCGTCTGCTCACTCACGACGCCGACCGCTATCACGACGAACGCTGGTGGCACGAGGCGCAGCCCGACCTGCAGCTCGGTCCGCCGAGCTGGACTTGGCTGTCCGAAGCATTCGCCGGGTCCGCTGCGCTCGCCTGTGATCCGCGCGTCGAGACGATCGCTACGCCGGTGCTGATGCTGCTCGCGGATGCCGACAAGCTGGTCGATCCGCATGCCGCGGTCCGGATTGTCGAGCGGCTGCGCGACGCGCGGCTGGTGCGGTTCGGACCTGAATCGGCGCATGAGATTCTGCGCGAATCGGATGCCGTACGTGACCGTGCGCTGGCCGCGCTCGACGCGTTTCTCGACGACACGGTGCCGCGCCGATGAGCGTCTACGACGTCGCGATCGTCGGCGCGGGAATGGCCGGGGTCAGCCTCGCCGCGCTACTAGCGCCGCATGCGCGCGTGCTGCTGCTCGAGGCGGAGGATATGCCGGGCTACCACGCGACGGGGCGGTCCGCGGCCTTCTGGTCGGAAACCTATGGTGGCCCCGACATCCAGCCGCTGACGACCGCCTCGGGGCCGGTGCTCAGGGCCGGGGGGCATCTCCAGCCGCTGGGATCGCTGCATATCGGCCGTGCGCAGCACGCGCCCGCGATCGACCGGTTTCTTGCCGAGTTCTCCGACAGCGACGTGCAGCTCGACCGGGTCGATCCGGCGGCGTTCCTCCCCGGGCTGCGCCCCGACTGGACGCTGGGCGTGCACGAGCCGAGTTGCGCCTATATCGACGTCGCCGGACTGCACGCGCGCGACCTGGCGACCGCGCGGCGGGACGGCGCCGATCTCGTCACCGGGGCCGCGCTGAAGGCGGCGCGCCGCGACTCGGGGCACTGGAGCATCGAGACTGCGGCGGGGACGTTTCAGGCCGCCGTACTCGTCAATGCGGCGGGGGCCTGGGCCGATACCGTCGCGCAGCGCGCGGGCGTGGCACCAATCGGACTTCAGCCCTACCGGCGGACGATGGTCCAGTTGCGGACCGATCCTCCAGCCGCGGGGGGCATGCCGCATGTCGCCGACATTTCAGGCGGCTTCTATTTCAAGCCCGAGCCCGGCGGGCGGCTGTGGCTCAGTCCGCATGATGAGACGCCGACCGACCCCTGTGATGCCGCGCCCGAGGAGATCGACGTCGCGATCGCGATCGACCGGCTCGAACAGGCGGTCGACTGGCAGGTCACGCAGGTCGAACGCCGCTGGGCGGGCCTGCGGACCTTCGCGCCCGACCGGCTGCCGGTCTATGGCTTCGACCCGAGCGAACCCGGCTTCTTCTGGTGCGCGGGGCAGGGCGGTTTCGGCATCCAGACCGCACCGGCGGCGGCGCGTCTTGCGGCCGCGTTGCTGCTTGGGACGTCGCCTGATCCTGCGGTGGCGGGGATCGATCCGCACCGCTATTCGCCCCGTCGTTTCTAACGCCGTTTCGTGTCAGCCTAGCGGCGGCCGGGCGTCATCGCCGCAATCGCGGCGTTGCTCGCCAGCGTGTCGGCGCGCTCGTTCTCGGGGTGGCCGGCATGACCCTTGACCCATTGCCACTCGATCTTGTGCCGCGCGACCGCGGCGAGCAGCGCGTGCCACAGCTCGGCATTCTTCACCGGCTTCTTGTCCGCGGTCCTCCAGCCGTTGCGCTGCCAGCCCTTCACCCATTTGGTCAGGCCATCCATCACATATTTGCTGTCGGTGTACAGCGTCACCGCGCAGGGCCGGGTGAGGATGTTGAGCGCCTCGATCGCCGCGGTCATCTCCATCCGGTTGTTCGTCGTCTGCGGCTCGCCGCCCGACAATTCCTTCTCGTGCGCGCCCATCCGGATCACCGCGCCCCAGCCGCCCGGTCCCGGATTCCCCTTGCAGGCGCCATCGGTATAGATCTCGACCTTGGTCATCATTGTCGCGGCAGCGTCGTCGGTCATGCGAACAGGTCGTCCTTGAGATAGGCTTCGAGCCGCCGCCAATAGGCGAGCGGATCCTTGCGCGTCACCAGCGCATCGGCCGGCGTGTTGACCCAGTCCCAGGCGCGCGTCAGCAGGAAGCGCAGGCAGGCGCCCTGCGCGAGGATCGGCAGCGCGGCACGCTCCGCCTCGGACAGCGCGAACCGGCTTTCATAGCCCGCGATCAGCGCCGCGCCGATCGCGGGATCGTAACGCTCGCCGGTCGCGTCGAACGCCCAGGCGCTGTGCATCACCGCCAGATCATAGGCGCGGATATCGGTGCAGGCGAAGTAGAAGTCGATCACCCCGGTCACGCGGTCGCCGAGCATCAGGACATTGTCGGGGAACAGGTCCGTATGGATCGCCGCCACCGGCAGGTCGCGCGGCCACTGTGCCAGCACCCGCGCCAGCGCTGCCTCGATCCGCGCAAACAGCCCGGGCGCGATCGTGTCGATCCCCGCGCCGCATCGCTCGAGCAGCGGGCGCCAGGTGTCGGCGCCCAGCGGGTTCGCGCGGGTCGGTGCGAAGTCCGCCAGCCCGGCATGGAGCTGGCCCATCGCCGCGCCGGCCGCGCGTGCCTGTGCGGGGGTCGGGTGCGACACCGACACGCCGGTCAGGAATTCGATCAGACAGGCCGAGCGCCCGGCGAGCTGCTGGATCGCGAGACCGTCGCGATCGGGCAGCGCGCGCGGCACCGGATTGCCCGCCGCGGCCAGATGATCGAGCATCGCGAGGAAAAAGGGCAGGTCGTCGGTCGACGTCCATTCCTCATACAGCGTCAGGATGAACCGGTCCGCGGTGGTCTCGACAAGGTAGTTGCTGTTCTGCACCCCCTCGGCGATCCCCTTGGCGGAGACCAGCACACCCTGGTCGTACCGCGCGAGGAACGTTCCAAGCGCCTCGGCCGAGACCTGCGTATAGACCGCCATGCTAGGCGGCGGCTTCGAGCCCGCGGGGCAGCTTGAAGGCGATCGTCTCGCGCGTCGTCTCGACCTCGCGCTCGCACACCTCGAACCGCTCGGCGAGGCGCGTGACGAGTTCGCGGACCAGCAGCTCGGGCGCGGACGCGCCTGCGGTGATGCCGAGCGTGCCGACTCCGGCAAGGAAATCCCACTCGAGCTCGCTGGCGCGCTGGATCAGCATCGCGGGCGTGCCTTCGCGCTGCGCGACCTCGACCAGCCGCACCGAATTGGACGAATTGGGCGCGCCGATCACCAGCATCGCGTCACACCCATGCGCGATCGCCTTGACCGCAGCCTGGCGGTTCGAGGTCGCGTAGCAGATGTCCTCGCCGCGCGGCGGCAGCATCTCGGGGAAGCGTCGCTGCAGCGTCGCGACGACCGCCGCAGTGTCGTCGACCGACAGCGTGGTCTGCGTCAGGAAGGCGAGATTGGCAGGGTCGACCGGCGCGAAGACTTCCGCATCCTCGACGGTTTCGATCAGCGACATCGCGCCCTCAGGCACCTGGCCGAAGGTGCCGATCACCTCGGGATGGCCGGCATGGCCGATGAACACGATGTGCCGCCCCTGCGCGACCAGTCGCTCGGCCTGGCGATGGACCTTCGAGACCAGCGGGCAGGTCGCATCGAGATATTCGAGCCCGCGCGCCTGCGCGTCGAGCGGCACCGATTTGGGAACGCCGTGCGCGGAGAACACCACCGGCGCATCGTCGGGCACCTCGCTCAGATCCTCGACGAACACCGCGCCCTGCGCCTTCAGCGTGTCGACGACGAACTTGTTGTGGACGATCTCGTGGCGGACATAGACCGGCGCGCCGTGCTTCTCGATCGCCAGTTCGACGATGCGGATCGCGCGGTCGACGCCGGCGCAGAAGCCGCGCGGCGCCGCGATCAGCAGTTCGAGCGCGGGTTTGTCGCCGCGCACGGCCGGCTCAGCGAGCGAGGTTGCGGGGTTTGCGATGGGCTCTGGGGGGATGCTCATAGTCGTCGGGCTCTACGCGATTGCTTGCCTGGACGAAAGCCGGTTCCTATGGTGCGCGGTGACAGGGGCCGGTGCGGTTGCGCAGGCCCTTTCGCTCGTTCGAGAAGGTACGCGTCCCCGTGAAAGCCCCCATCCTTGCCGTTTCGATCCTCGCGCTCGCCTTGGGCGGTTGCGCTTCCAAGGGAGAGATCGACGCGACCGGCGGCATCTCCGCGATCCGCACCGCGTGCCCGACCGTGGCGGTGCCCGCCGCGACCGGGGACATCACCGTGTTCGACCCCGTCACCAGCCGCGACCAGTCGGCGATCGACGTCACCGCGCTGATGACCAATGTCCGTTCGACCTGCGTCGACGCGAACGACCCGATCCTGACGAATGTGACGTTCACCGTCCAGGCGCGGCGTGCGCGGGCCGATGCGGCGCGCGACGTCGTGCTGCCCTATTTCGTGACCGTGGTGCGCGGCGGCAGCGCGGTCGTCGCCAAGCGCGTCGGCCGTGTGACGCTGCACTTCGACGCCGGCCAGTTGCGGGCGGAGGCGAATGCCCAGGGCACCGCGACGATCACGCGCGCGGCGGCAACGCTGTCGGCAGACGTGCGCGAGAAGCTGACGCGCAAGCGCAAGGCGGGCGACGAGGATGCGGCGGTCGATCCGCTGAGCACGCCCGAGGTGCGGCAGGCGGTGCTGCGCGCCAGCTTCGAGACGCTGGTCGGGTTCCAGCTGACCGCCGACCAACTGAAGTACAACGCGACCCGCTGAGTAGCCTTCTGAAACCGGGGCGGGCGTCCGGTGATGACGTGATAACCTTCCATGTCATCCCCGCGCAGGCGGGGATCCATATTGGCGACCGCCGATGATGGAGCGTTGACGGTGTAGTATATGGGTCCCCGCCTTCGCGGGGATGGCGACGGGTACGGGCGTCGTTCGGCTTGCAACTTGACGTCAGGCATGAATCTCACTCTCGCAGGGGCCCGATCGACCAAGCCCGATTGACTAAGATTGTGCGGCGCGGCACAGCTTGACGCGTCGATGCCGGGCAACCGGCATGGCACCGCGCGGGAGAGCGTTTCCTGGTCCTTTTAGGATCGGCCCTGAAAGGGGCAGGGAGCCGCCGAAGGAGCAACCACCCCGGAATCTCTCAGGCACCAGAGACCGCGCGGGGCTGATCGACACTCTGGAAAGCGTCCTGGCGTCCGCGCCGAGGGCCACCGAAGGGGTAAGCCGCCAATCAGGCGGTGAAAGCTCTCAGGTTCCGTGACAGAGGGGGTCGGATCGCAGCACCACAGGGTGCCGCGCGCCCCTTCGACGGAGACCGACATGAGCGACGCCGACATTCGAGACTATGCTAGCATCATCGACGAGGCCGACGATTACGTCGAGCCCGAGGTGCTGCCATTGCCGCTCGACGCGTGGCACCGCGCGAACGGCGCACGGATGGTCGAGTTCGCCGGCTATCAGATGCCGATCCAGTATGACGGCATCATGGCCGAACATGCCTGGACGCGCGAATCGGCCGGCCTGTTCGACGTCAGCCACATGGGCCAGCTCGTCTTCTCGGGCGAAGGCGTCGCGAGCGCGCTCGAAACCGTGCTGCCGGGCGACATCGCAGGGCTCGGCGAGGGCAAGATGCGCTATTCGCTGCTGCTCGCGCAGGATGGCGGCATCCTCGACGACCTGATGGCGACGCGGCTGCCCGACGATCAGCCCTCGCCCTTCTCGGCGCAGGACGTCGAGCCCGAGGCGTACGACCCGCTCCACCCGTCGCCGACCGCGAGCGGCAGCTTCTACGTCGTCGTCAACGGCGCGACCAAATATGACGATGTCAGCTATCTGATCGAGCATCTGCCCGACGATGTCACGATCAACATCCTCGAGGATCAGGCGCTGCTCGCGGTGCAGGGCCCCAAGGCGGTCGACGCGGTCGCGCGGATCGTTCCCGGCATCGACAGCCTCGTGTTCATGACCGCGGGCGCGTTCCACTGGAACGACGTGCCGCTCTGGATCAGCCGATCGGGCTATACCGGCGAGGACGGCGTCGAGATCTCGATCCCTGCCGAGCATGCCGTCGCGTTCGCCGACGCGCTGCTCGCACTGCCCGAGATCAAGCCGATCGGCCTTGGCGCACGCGATTCGCTGCGCCTCGAAGCCGGTTTGCCGCTCTACGGCCACGACCTCGATCCCGAGACCACGCCGGTCATGGCTGACCTCGGTTTCGCGTTGTCGAAGCGCCGCCGTGAGGCCGCCGATTTCCCCGGCGCCCAGCGTATCCTCTCGCAGCGCGAGAATGGCCCCGCCACCAAGCGCGTCGGCCTGATCGTCGAGGGCCGCCAGCCCGCGCGCGAGGGGTCCGAGGTGATCGACGACACCGGCGCGACGATCGGCCGCCTCACCAGCGGGGGCTTCGCGCCGACGCTCGGGAAGCCGATCGCGATGGCCTATGTGCCGCTCGCGCTGGCGACGCCGGGCACCCGCATCGAGATCGCACAGCGCGGCAAGGTCCACAGCGCGACCGTCACCGCAATGCCCTTCATTCCCCACCGCTACGTCCGCGCAGGAGCCAAGTGATATGAGCCGTTATTTTACGCAGGATCATGAGTGGGTCGATGTCGACGGTGACGTCGGCACCGTCGGCATCAGCGAATATGCGCAGAGCCAGCTCGGCGACGTCGTGTTCGTCGAGGTTCCCGAGGCCGGCAAGCAGCTGACCAAGGGCGCCGATGCCGCGGTCGTCGAATCGGTCAAGGCCGCGTCGGACGTCTATTCGCCGGTGTCGGGCACCGTCATCGAGGGCAATGCTGCGCTCGCTGACGATTCGAGCCTGGTGAACTCGGACGCCGAAGCCGCCGGCTGGTTCTTCAAGCTGACGCTCAGCGATCCGAGCGAGCTCGACAGCCTGATGGACGAAGCTGCCTACGCGGCGTTCGTCGAAGGGCTTTAATTCGTCAAAGCCCCTCCCCTTCAGGGGAGGGGTTGGGGTGGCGCAGTGCGACAGACGCGCCGCCTGTGGAAACGCCCCACCCCCAACCCCTCCCCTGAAGGGGAGGGGCAAGGAGAGTTCCATGCGCTACCTTCCCCTGACCCAGCCCGACCGCGAGGCGATGCTCGCCGTCATCGGTGCCGCGACGATCGATGACCTCTTCGTTGACGTTCCCGAGGCCGCGCGCCTCGACGGCCCCGTCCGCGACCTGCCGATGCATGCCTCCGAAATGGCGGTCGAACGCCACATGTCGTTCCTCGCCAAGAAGAACCTCACCGCGGGCGAAGCGCCGTTCTTCCTCGGCTGCGGCGCGTACAAGCATCACGTGCCCGCCAGCGTCGATCACCTGATCCAGCGCGGCGAGTTCCTGACCGCCTACACGCCCTACCAGCCCGAGATCGCGCAGGGCACGCTGCAGATGCTGTTCGAGTTCCAGACGCAGGTCGCGCGGCTGCTCGGCACCGACGTCGCCAACGCGTCGATGTACGACGGCTCGACCGCGTGCTGGGAAGCGATCGTGATGGCGCGGCGTATCACCAAGCGCGGCAAGGCGATCCTGTCGGCGGGGCTGCACCCGCATTACGTGTCGGTGTCGAACACGATGGCCAAGTTCACCGGCGACGTGCTCGACACGACCGACCCGCGGCTGGTGCCCGAAATGGACCTCGACCGGCTGATCGCGAAGATCGACGACGACACGTCGTGCGTGGTCGTCCAGTATCCCGACATCCTCGGCCGCATCGCCGATCTGCGTCCGCTCGCGGATGCGTGCCACGCGAAAAAGGCGCTGCTGATCGCGGTCGTCACGGAGCCCGTCGCGCTCGGCGCGATCACCTCGCCCGGCGAGATGGACGCGGACATCGTCGTCGGCGAGGGGCAGTCGCTCGGCGTCGGCCTCCAGTTCGGCGGGCCCTATGTCGGCCTGTTCGGGTGCAAGGACAAATATGTCCGCCAGATGCCCGGCCGGCTTTGCGGCGAAACCGTCGACGCCGATGGCCGCCGCGGCTTCGTGCTGACTCTGTCGACGCGCGAGCAGCATATTCGCCGTGAAAAGGCGACGTCGAACATCTGCACCAACTCGGGGCTGTGCGCGCTGGCTTTCTCGATCCACATGACGCTGCTCGGCGAAGCGGGACTGCGAGAGCTGGCCGAGATCAACCATGCGGGTGCCGTGGCCGCTTCCGAGCGCCTGTCGCAGATCCCCGGCGTCGAACTGATCAACGACAGCTTCTTCAACGAATTCACGCTGAAGCTGCCCGTCGAGGCGCGCCCCGTCGTCCGCACGCTCGCGGACCGCGGCATCCTCGCGGGCGTCTCGCTAGGGCGGCTTTACCCGGGCAAGGACGATCTCGCCAACGGCCTCGTCGTCGCCGTGACCGAAACGACCACCGCGGAGGACGTCGAAACGCTTGCGTCCGCACTCCAGGAGATACTGGCATGAGCATCAACCAGAGCGGCTGGCGCCCGACCGCGCCCGAGCAGGGCAAGGGTAACGTCCCCGCCAGCGTCACCGGCAACAAGGCGCTGATGCTGGAGGAAGCGCTGATCTTCGAGATCGGCGACAGCCACACCACCGGCGTCGACTTCGCGGACACGCCCGCCCGCGCGACGACCAGCAAGCTCGGCGCGCTGGCACGCAAGGCCCCGATCGGCCTTCCCGGTCTGTCGGAACCCGAGACCGTCCGCCATTACACGCGCCTGTCGCGCCAGAATTACGGCATCGACCTCGGCTTCTTCCCGCTTGGCAGTTGCACGATGAAGCACAATCCGCGACTCAACGAGAAGATGGCGCGGCTGCCCGGCTTCTCCGACGTCCACCCGCTCCAGCCAGTCGATACCGTGCAGGGCGCGCTCGAGGTCATCCACCAGCTCGCCCACTGGCTCGTCACGCTCACCGGCATGACCTCGGTCGCGATGAGCCCCAAGGCGGGCGCGCATGGCGAGCTCTGCGGGATCCTCGCGATCCGCGCTGCGCTTGAGGCCAAGGGTGAGGGGCACCGCAAGGTCATCCTCGTCCCCGAGAGCGCGCACGGCACCAACCCCGCCACCGCGGCATTCGCGGGCTATGGCGTCGAGGATATCCCCGCCACCGCCGAGGGCCGCGTCGACACCGCCGCGCTGAAGGCCCGGCTCGGCCCCGACGTCGCGGGCGTGATGATTACCAACCCCAACACCTGCGGGCTGTTCGAGCGCGACATGCGCGAGATTTCGGACGCGGTGCATGCGGCCGGCGGCTTCGTCTATTGCGACGGCGCGAACTTCAACGCGATCGTTGGCCGCGTCCGCCCGGGCGATCTCGGCATCGACGCGATGCACATCAACCTGCACAAGACCTTCTCGACTCCGCATGGCGGCGGCGGCCCGGGTTCGGGTCCGGTGGTGTTCTCGGCGGCGCTCACGCCCTACGCCCCGCTGCCGTTCGTCGAGAAGCAGGATGGCCAGTTCGTCCTGGTCGAGGAGGAAACCGCGGGCGAGCATCACGCCGGCAGCTTCGGCCGCATGGTCGCGTTCCACGGCCAGATGGGCATGTTCACGCGCGCGCTGACCTATATCCTCAGCCACGGCGCGGATGGCCTGCGCCAGGTGTCGGAGGATGCGGTGCTCAACGCCAACTACATCCTGCGCAGCCTCGACGACACGCTCGACGCGCCGTTCGGCCCTTCGGGTCCGTGCATGCACGAAGCGCTGTTCTCCGATTCGGGTCTCGCCGACGGCTTCTCGACGATCGACGTCGCCAAGGGGCTGATCGACGAGGGCTTCCACCCGATGACGATGTACTTCCCGCTCGTCGTCCACGGGGCCATGTTGGTCGAGCCGACCGAGACCGAATCGAAGGCGGCACTCGACCAGTTCATCGCCGCGCTGCGCTCGGTCGCCGAACGCGCCAAGGCAGGCGACCCCAGCCTCAAGACCGCCCCGCACTTCGCCCCCCGCGCGCGCCTCGACGAGACGCTCGCGGCGCGCAAACCCGTACTGGTCTGGAAGGATCCGGCCCCGCTCGCGCAGGCGGCGGAGTAACGGTCCTTCCGCCATCTTCTTCGTCATCCTGACGAAAGTCAGGACCCAGGGTAACCAAGCTCTACCGTTTGTAGCTCTGGGTCCTGGCTCTCGTCAGGATGACGGAAAAGAGGTCCATTACGCGATCGCGCGGTCGGTCTCGTCCTGCCGGCGGACATGTTCGCGCCAGACGATGTACAGTCCGCTCGCGACGATGACGGGGGCGCCGAACCAGGTCGCCTCGGCGGGCAGCGTGTCGAACACCAGCCAGCCGAGCAATGTCGCCCATAACAGGCTCGAATAATCCATCGGCACCACCACCGACACCGGCCCGAGCCGCAACGAGGTCGTCATCGCGATCTGCGCGAGGCCGCCGAAGACCCCGACGCTCGCAAGGCAGGCCCAGGTCACGAGATCATGCGACTCCGCTGCGCGCGCGTAGATCACCGACAGCGGCACCAGCGACAGCGCGGAGAACCAGAACACCGTCGTCAGCGCGCTCTCGGTCTTGCCGATCTGCCGGAGCAGGATCGACACGCTTGCCGTCCCGAACGCGCCCGCCAGCGCACAGCCCGCACCCCATAACGGAAAATGATCGCCGCTACCGGGCTGCGCGACGATCAGCACGCCCGCAAACCCCGCCGCCACCGCCGCCCAGCGATGCCAGCCGGTCGGCTCGCGCAGCACCAGCGCGCCAAGGATCGTGGCGAAGATCGGCACGGTGAAGCCGATCGTCGTCGCTTCCGCCAGCGGCAGCGCGACGATCCCGTTGAAGGTGAACGCCATCGCCGACAGCCCGACGACCGCGCGGATGACGTGCGCGGGCAGGCGCTTGGTCGCGATCGAGGGCAGGCCAGGCCCGGCGAGGATCACCCCGGACACCAGCAGGCACGCGCCGAACTGGCGGAAGAACAGGATCTCCGACACGCTCGCGCCGTGGCGTTCGGCCAGCTTGATCGCGGTGTTCATCAGCGCGAAGATCACGACCGACAGCAACCGCATGCCGATGGCGGGAAGGATGCGGTCCGAGGGCATGGCCTGCACCTACGCAAACCGCGCCCGCGATCCCACCCGAAACATCCGTCATCCTGACGAAAGTCAGGATCCAGAGCCAGAAGCGCTACGGGTGGTATCTTGGATCCTGACTTTCGTCAGGATGACGGCGGAGCGTGGGATCCACGCCGCAACGCATAGTGACGAACCCAGTCGCACCCGCTATCCGCGACGCCATGATAAAGCGCGCACTCCCCGTCACCCGAGAGGCGGATTTCTCCGCCTGGTACCAGGCCGTCATCACCGAGGCCGACCTCGCCGAGGAATCCGGCGTCCGCGGCTGCATGGTCATCCGCCCCTGGGGCTATGGCATCTGGGAGCGGATCCAGCGACTGCTCGACGACCGTATCAAGGCGACGGGGCATGAGAATTGCTATTTCCCGCTCTTCATCCCGCTCTCCTATTTCGAGAAGGAGGCCGAGCATGTCGACGGATTCGCCAAGGAAATGGCGGTCGTCACGCATCACCGGCTGAAGGCCGACGGCTATGGCCGGCTCGTGCCCGATCCCGACGCCAAGCTCGAGGAGCCGCTGGTCGTGCGCCCTACGTCGGAGATGGTCATCGGCGCCGCGTTCGCGCGCTGGGTCCAGTCGTGGCGCGACCTGCCCGTGCTGATCAACCAGTGGGCCAATGTCGTCCGCTGGGAAATGCGCACGCGCATGTTCCTGCGCACCAGCGAGTTCCTCTGGCAGGAGGGGCATACCGCGCACGCAACCGTCGACGAGGCGCGCGACGAGACGCTCAAGATGCTCGAAGTCTACCGCGACTTCGCCGAAGAGTGCCTCGGCCTCCACGTGATCGCGGGCGAGAAGCCCGAGAATGAGCGCTTCCCGGGCGCGGTCGCGACCTATTCGATCGAGGCGATGATGCAGGACGGCAAGGCGCTCCAGGCGGGCACCTCGCATTTCCTCGGCACCAATTTCGCCTCGGCGCAGAACATCCGCTTCCAGAACGCAGCTGGCGAGTTTGAGCTGGCCAACACAACCAGCTGGGGCGTGTCGACGCGGATGATCGGCGGCGTCATCATGGTTCACGGCGACGACGACGGCCTGCGCGTGCCGCCGATGATCGCGCCGTGGCAGGTGGTGATCGTGCCGATGCTGCGCGACAATCCCGACGACGCGGCGATCGTCGACTATTGCAAGTCGCTTCAGGCCGAACTCGCCAAGCAGTCCGCGCTCGGCGAGCCGGTCCGTGCGCTGCTCGATCGGAAACCCGCCAAGGCGGCGACCAAGCGCTGGGGCTGGGTCAAGAAGGGCGCACCGATCGTGATCGAGGTCGGCGGCCGCGACATGGCGGGCGGCAACGTCTCGGTCATCCGCCGCGACCGGCTCTACCGCGAGGACGGCAAGCTCGACAGCGTCGCCACCTCGCGCGATGCCTTTGTCGAAGCGGTGTCGGGCATGCTGGCGGACGTGCAGGGGGCGTTGCACGTCGAGTCGGTGGAGCGGCTGCGCGCCAACATCGTGCCGATCGACGACTTTGCGGCGCTCGAGACTCACTTTGCCGACGGCGTGAAGAACCCGGGCTGGGTCGATGTGCGCTGGGCGAAGCCGACGGGCGCGGCGCTCGACTCGGTTGTCGAGCGGTTGAAGGCGCTCAAGCTGACGATCCGCAACGCGCCGATCGGCCAGACCGGATGCGACGATGGCGCCTGCATCTTCACCGGTCAGCCCGCGGTCGAGCGTATCCTGATCGCCCGCGCCTATTGATCCTCCGGGACGCCCTCGTGAACCACGACGGCGTCCTCACGCTTTTCGGGACGGATATAGATCGAGGCGAGCATCGGCACCGCAGCGCGGAGCTCGCCTTCCATCGCCTCGATCATCGTCTCGCCTTCGCCCATCGTCAGCGTGTCGACAAAGTCCGCGCTGATCGCGGCGAAGATGCTGTCGGGTGCGGTGTGGATCGTCCGGACATGGTTCACCGCGGCGATTCCAGGGTGCGCCGCGACGATGCCGCGAATCGTCGCAATCACGGCGGAGTCCGCACGTTCGCCGATCAGCAACCCCTTCGATTCGCGGGCGAGGATCACCGCGACCAGCGCGAGGATCAGGCCGATCAGGATCGACGCGACGCCGTCGATCCGGGGGTCGGCAAAGGCGTGGCTGGCCCAGATGCCGAGCCCGGCGATCATCAGCCCCGCCAGCGCCGCCGAATCCTCGAACAGGACGATGAAGCCTGCCGGGTCCTTCGAGCGATGGATCGCGGTCCACCAGCCCGAATCCCCCTTGGACTTGGCGAATTCCCGGACCGCGATCGTCCAGCTCGTACCCTCGAGCAGGACAGCGACGCCCAGAACGATATAGGCGATGAGAGGGTCGGAGAGCGGCTCAGGCCGCAGCATGTGCCGATACCCTTCATAGATCGACACGCCCGCGCCCACCGCGAAGATGAGGATCGCGACGACGAACGCCCAGAAATAGAGCTCGCGGCCATAGCCGAACGGGTGGGCCGCATCCGCCGGCTGCTTCGCCCGCGATTGGCCATACAGCAGCAGGACCTGATTGCCGCTGTCGACCAGCGAATGGACACCCTCGGTCAGCATCGACGACGATCCGGTCAGCCCCGCGGCGACGAACTTTGCGACGGCAATGCCGAGATTGGCGGCAAGCGCACCGTAAAGGACGATATCGTCCTTGATCTTGTTGAGAATTCCATCGGCCATACCGCCTCCTAGGCGAGGACGGTGGCGTCGGCCAGACGCGGAAAAGCCCATCGATGCCTGTGCACCAATGGGCCCTTTTCCTCCCCAGGAAATCGCTCGATCCGACGCGCGTGCCTATTGGCAAAATGCCCGTCGAACGGTGGCGGTCAGCCGAGTCGGCCGAGCCGGTGATACAGTGCGCTGAGGCGGCTCAATTTGACGTCGTCGACCGAAACCTTCGTGATCAATTCCCCAATCGCTTCCTTGAGCAATTCGAAATCTGCGGTCGAGAAAACGGCGCGGGCGCGCATTGGTTCGGTCGTCATGCCCATCTCCTTCATGGCGAATGTGTCTCCCCGTTTACAAACTCGAGCAACCGGGGCGGCGATGGCATCATAAAGCCTGAGGTTTGCGGGGTTTGGAAGCATGATCGGCAGCCTGGCCGGGTTGTGCTGTCGTTGGGCGTTGCGCGGACTCTGTGTCTCTGTAACTATCGTGACAAGGACGGGGAGGCGGAATGGCCGAGCGCAAATTACTGGCAGGGCACGCGATCAGGCGGCTGCGACGCGGGGCCGGACTGACCCAGGCCGCGATGGCGGAGATGCTTTCGATCAGCCCGAGCTACCTTAATCTGGTCGAGCGCAACCAGCGGCCGATTTCCGCAACGCTATTGATCAAACTGGCGGAAAGCTTCGACTTCGATCCGCGCACCCTGGCTGCGGCCGAACCGGGCGGCGGTTCGGAGGCGATCCGCCGTCGTCTGGCGCACCCCATGTTCGCCGACCTGGCGATCGACCGCAACGAGGTCGAGGAATGGCTGGCCAGCGCGCCCGGTGGTGCCGAGGCCTTTGCGCGCGTGTTCGACCGGATGGGGGAGGGGGATGGTGCGATTGCGCCATCCGACGACCCGGTCGCACTGGTGCGCCGCGAGATCGAGCGGTGGCGGAATCACTTTGCCGATCTCGACGCCGCCGCCGAAGCGCTGGCGGACGAGCTGCGGCTGGGTGCCGGCGACCTTTACGGGGCGATCACCGAGCGTCTGCGCGCCAAACATGGCATCACGATCCGCGTCCTGCCCGCTGACGTGCTGCCCGACACGTTGCGGCGGCTCGATCTCCATGCCCGGCAGCTGCAACTGAGCGAGGTGCTCGACCCTGCATCACGGACCTTCGCAGTCGCGTTCCAGCTTGGTCAGATCGAGGCGCAGGCGGAGGTCGATGCGCTGGCTAAGGCCGCAGGCTTTACCGACCGGGCCGCCGAGCGGCTGTATCGACGCCATCTGCTGAGCTATTTCGCGGCGGCGGTGATGATGCCCTATGCGCGGTTCCTGCGCGGTTGCGAGGCAACCGGCTACGACATCGAACTGCTGCAGCGACGGTTCGGCGCAGGGTTCGAGCAGGTCGCGCACCGGCTGACGACGTTGCAGCGGGTGGGTGCGCGGGGGCTCCCCTTCTTCATGATCCGGATCGACCGCGCCGGGCAGGCGTCGAAGCGCTATCCCGGCGCGAGCGGCGCGGCACTGGTCGAGGCGGAAGGCCGGTGCCCGCTGTGGCAGCTCCATCACGCGTTCGATCGTCCGGGGGACCTGGTGGTGCAGCTGGTCGAGATGGAGGACGGTGCGCGCTGGCTGACGATGGCGCGGACGGTGCGTCCGCAGGGGCGTCGCTTCGGCGCGGTGCGCGCCGAATTTGCGATCGGACTGGGGGTCGAGGCGGCACTCGCGCGCGGGCTGGTCGCTGCGAGCGGTATCGATCTGACGGGCGCGGCCATGCCGATCGGCATTGGCTGTCGCGGATGCTTCCGCGCGGATTGCCCGCAGCGTTCCGCAGCCCCCGCGGGCCGGGCGTTGATCGTCAACGAACGCGAGCGTCGCATCTCGGCCCTGACGTTCGTCGGCGACTGAGGGGCCGATACGGCTGGACGCGCCGGGAATGCGACAGGACGCAGGCGATGCGATGAAAATCCGCGTTGGTGATGCGTCCGAATTCGCCGCCGACCGTTCATAGCGGGTTCGCGCCTCACGCGTCCCGACCTGCCTCAGGCGGACCGATCGTGAGCCGACCCTGAATTTGTGTATGGGGTTTCCATTGTTCGCACCGCCATTGATCAGACGCCCCGTTGCGGGGATCGTTCTGATCGTCGAAGATCATCTGCTTGTTCAAATCACCGCAACGGCGCGGATCGAGGATGCCGGACTGTCGACGCTCGTCGCTGGCGATGCGGACGAGGCGATGGCGATTTTGACGTCGCGTGACGATGTCGCGGCGGTATTCACCGATATCGACATGCCGGGCTCGATGGACGGGCTGGCCCTCGCAACGATCATCCGCCGGCGCTGGCCGCAGATCCAGGTCGTCGTCACGTCCGGCCAGCGGCCGAGCAAAGCCGCAGGTCTGCCCGACGGCGTCGCCTTCTTTCAGAAACCCTACGACTATTCGAACCTTGTTAACCATTTTCGCTGAGGCATAGACCGCGCCCGGTCACCCGGGCGCGGGACGCATCACGCCCCCCGCCAGCGTCAAGGCCGAAAGCTGCTCGTCAGATAGCTCAAGCGTCATGGCGGGCAGAAGATCCTCGATCTGACGCGCGCTGGTCGCGCTTGCGATCGGTGCGGTAATTCCGGGCTGTGCCAAGAGCCACGCGAGCGCGATCTGAGCGTGGCTGGCACCCGTGTTCGAGACGACCGCATCCATCGCCTCGAGGACTGCCTTCCCCTTTCCGTCGAGGAGGTCGCGCATGCCACCGCCACGAACGCTTGCGCCCAGATCGTCGGGCGTGCGGTATTTGCCGGTGAGGAAGCCCGACGCGAGACCGTAATAGGGAAGGACGCCGATATTCTCGGTCACGCAATAGTCCTGCAATTCGCCTTCGAACTTGTCGCGGCTGACGAGATTATATTCGGGCTGGAGGACATGATAGCGCGGCAGGTCGCTGGCCTTTGCGGCGTCCACCGCAGACTTCAGGCGTGCGGCGTGGAAGTTCGACGCGCCGATGACGCGCACCTTTCCGGCATCGACGAGCTTGCCGAAGGCCTCGAGGACAGCCTCCTGCGGCACCGTGTCGTCATCCTGATGCGCATAATAGAGATCGATGCGATCCGTGCCGAGACGCTTGAGCGATGCTTCGGCCGCTGCCGCGATACGCGCCGGCTGGAGTTTTTCGCCGCCTTCACCCGGCAACATGCCGACCTTGGTCGCGATCAGCACGTCATCGCGCCTGCCGCTCGTCCGCAGCCAGTCGCCGATCATGGTTTCGGATTCGCCACCCTCATGGCCGTCCACCCATGACGAATACATGTCGGCGGTGTCGATCATCGTCCCGCCACCCGCGACAAACGCATCGAGGACCGCAAAGCTGGCGGTCTTGTCCGCTGTCCATCCGAACACGTTCCCCCCGAGAACGAGGGGGGCGATCTTGAGATCGGTCGAGCCGAGGCGGCGATTCATCATTGGGGCTGGTCGCTTTGCGAGGAGGAGGGGGACGGTGTCGTGCCGTCAGCGGTCGAGTTGCCAATAGGGGGCAGGCCGTCGGTGCGCATGCTGTTCGCGTCGAGCATGGTCGCGGCATCGTTGAGTTGCGCTGCCTCGTCCCGCGTGACCGCGCCGGGTTGTTCCGGAGTCGGGGAACAGGCGCCCAGCAGGGCCAGAGACAGAACCGCCCCGAGCCGGCCGCCAGAAGCGACTCCTGCCGATAGTCCGCGTCCCGACCAGGCAGGCCGGGAGCGCAGGACCATCGACCGGATCGCGGTCGGACGACGCGGTGCGGGGCGGTCTGTGACGGGGATCAGTCCTTGATCGCATTGCCGGCGCGGGTCAGTGCGTTACCCGTGGCGTCTGCTGCGCGGTCGGCGCTGTTGTTGATCGCGGCACCCGCACGGTCGGCGTTGGCCTCTGCGCGGTCGCCGGCGCGGTCGGCGCTGGCGTCGAGACGGTCAGCGGCGTTGTCCATGCGCGCACCGGCATTGTCGAGCGATGCTTCAGCCGAGCCGAGCGCACGGTCGCTGGCGGCATCGACATCGGCGACCGCGTTCTGGGTCGTCGCGCTTGCGTCCGCCGCGATGGCGTTCGCGGCTTCCGCGGTCTCGTTCTGCGCATTGTTGCTGCACGCTGCGAGGCCGGCCGTCAGGACCAGCGCGGGGATCAGAAACTTCTTCATGAATAACACTCCCATCATCAAATTCGGCGTCGATCCGGGCGGACCTGACGCTTGTGAGCCGGACGCTTTCCAGTTCATCGCGTGTTCGAACGCGGACCAAGCGTTTCCGATCCGTCGAGGTCGGGACGTGCCTGGGGCCAGCATTCCTCCAGCGGCACGCCACGGCCTGCGTTGACCTCATATAAAGAATTCTTTATATGACTTCCCATGACGATGGCGCTCGAAATCTTCCGTGCGATGGCGGATGCGACCCGATTGCGCATTCTCGCGCTTCTGCGTCGCATGGAGCTGTCGGTTGGCGAACTCGCGCAGGTGCTCGGGCAGAGCCAGCCGCGCGTGTCGCGCCATGTGAAGATCCTGTGCGATGCCGGTCTGGCGGAGCGTCGCAAGGAGGGCAGCTGGGTATTCGTCGGCGTGGGGCGCAGCGATGTCGTCGATCCGGTCGCTGCCGCTCTCGATAGCTGGGCCAAGGCTGAACCCGATCACTGGGCGGTTGCCGACGCGGCGCGGCTTGCTGCGGTGCGCGCCGATCGGGCGGCGAGCGCGGCGGCGTGGTTCGAGGGGCATGCCGACGAATGGGATGCGATCCGTTCGCTGCACGTCGCCGAAAGCGAGGTCGAGGCGGCGATGGCGGCGATGCTCGGCGATGCGCGGGTCGGGACGCTGATCGACATCGGCACGGGGACGGGCCGGATGCTCGAGCTGTTCGGTGGCCATGCCCGACTGGCGCTGGGGATCGATCGCAGTTCGGAGATGCTGCGTCTGGCGCGCGCCAAGCTGCACGACATGGCACATGCCGAATTGCGGCAGGCGGATCTGTACGCGCTGCCGCTCGACGACGGGGCGGCGGACGTCGCGATCCTGCATCACGTGCTCCATTTCGCGCAGCAGCCGGGCGCCGCAGTCCGCGAGGCGGCGCGCGTGCTGGCGCCGGGCGGGCGGTTGCTGATCGCGGATTTCGCGAGCCACGACCGCGAGGAATTGCGGCTGAGCGATGCGCATACGCGCCTCGGCTTTGCCGACGATCAGATGACGGCTTGGTTCGACGCGGCGGGTTTGCAGACCGTGCGCGTCGAGACGCTCGAGGGCGGTGAGCTGACGGTGAAATTATGGCTCGGCCGCAGGATTGGCCTGAGTTTGCGTGAGGTGAAGGCGGCATGACGACAATCACTATTCCCCAACTGGCCGAGGCGCGGCGTGCGCTCGAAGAACCGCTCTTTGCCGACCTCGCGGGCGACGTGGGGATCAGCTTCGAATTCTTCCCGCCAAAGAGCGAGAAGATGGAAGCCCAGCTTTGGGATGCGATCCGCACGCTCGAGCCGCTCGGTCCCGATTTCGTGTCGGTGACCTATGGCGCGGGCGGGTCGACGCGCGAGCGGACGCACGCGACCGTTGCGCGGATCCAGCGCGAGACGTCGATGAACGCCGCCGCGCACCTGACCTGCGTCGAGGCGACCAAGGCCGAGATCGACCAGGTTGCCGAGGAATATTGGGCGGCAGGCGTACGGCACATCGTCGCCCTGCGCGGCGACATGCCGACGCTGGGTCAGCCCTATCAGGCGCATCCCGGCGGCTATGAGAATGCGGCGGCGCTGGTCGCCGGGCTGGCGCGGTTGCATCCGTTCGAGATTTCGGTCGCGGCCTATCCCGAATGCCACCCCGAATCCGGCGGGCATGACGTCGATCTCGACAACCTCAAGCGCAAGCTCGACGCGGGCGCGACGCGGGCGATCACGCAGTTCTTCTTCTCGCCGGAAGCCTATTTCCGGTTCCGCGACCGGGTGGCCGCAGCGGGAATCACCGCGCAGATCCTGCCCGGTATCCTCCCCGTCTCGAACGTCGCGCAGACGCGCAAGTTCGCGAGCGCGTGCGGGGCGGAGATCCCGGCCTGGATGGACCGGCTGTTCGAGGGGCTCGACGATCATCCGGCGGCCCGACAGCTGGTCGCGGCGACGATCGCAGCCGAGATGTGCCGGCGGCTCTATGCGGGGGGCGTGAAGGATTTCCACTTCTACACACTCAACCGCGCCGAACTCGCCTATGCTATCTGTCACATGCTCGGCGTCCGCGCGAAGCCGAGCGAAAAGGTCGCTGCGGCGTAATTCACCGCCCCTCCCGCAGGCGGGAGGGGCCGGGGGTGGGCACGCGTTCGCCCCCAACGATACCGCCCGAGGATAGCGGGCGCCCACCCCCGACCCCTCCCGCTTGCGGGAGGGGGGAGTCCAATCGATGACACCACGTGAACGTTTCAACGCGGAAGCCGCCAAGCGCATCCTGATCACCGACGGCGCGTTCGGCACCGAGATCCAGAACTGGAAGCTCGACGAGGCGGCCTATGCGGGCGACCTCGGGCTCAGCCACGACCAGAAGGGCAACAACGACATTCTGGCGATTACCAGGCCGGACGTGCCCCAGACGATCACGCGCGAATATCTCGACGCGGGGTCGGACATCGTGTCGACCAATACGTTCAGCGCGAACATCATCAGCCAGGCGGATTACGGCGCCGAGCATCTGGTCCGCGCGATCAACGTCGAAAGCGCGAAGATCGCACGGGCGCTCGCGACCGAATATGAGGCAAAGGACGGCCGGCCGCGGTTCGTGGCCGGCGCGATCGGGCCGACCAACAAGACGCTGTCGCTGAGCCCCGACGTCAACGATCCGGGCTATCGCGAGATCGACTTCGATTATCTGAAGGGCGTCTACCGCGAACAGATCGACGCGCTGCTCGAAGGCGGCGAGGGGGTCGGCGTCGACTTCATCCTGATCGAGACGGTGTTCGATACGCTCAACGCCAAGGCCGGGATCATGGCCGCGATCGAGGCGGGCGACGACCTGGGGCGCGACGTGCCGATCATGCTGTCGATGACGCTGACCGATCTGTCGGGCCGCAACCTGTCGGGGCACACGGTCGAGGCGTTCTGGCACGCGGTGCGGCATGCCAAGCCGATCACGATCGGGCTCAACTGCTCGTTCGGTGCGGAGCAGCTGCGGCCGCATGTGAAGACCCTGTCCGGCATCGCCGACACGCTGATCATGATCTACCCGAACGCCGGGCTGCCCAACGAACTCGGCGAATATGACGAGATGCCGGCGACGACCGCCGGGCTGGTCGGCGAATGGGCGGTGGCCAAGCAGGTCAACGTACTCGGCGGCTGCTGTGGCTCGACCCCTGCGCATATCAAGGCGATGGCCGACGGCGTGCGCGGGCTGGAACCGCGGGCGGTCTCGCGGCCGGAGGTGCGGACCAAGCTCGCCGGGCTCGAACCGTTCACGATGGCGGCCTGACTTTCTTCCCCTCCCGCAAGCGGGAGGGGGCAGGGGGTGGGCTCGCGCTCTCCCCCAACGACTAGGCCCGCGGATGGCGGGCGCCCACCCCCCGACCCCCTCCCGCTTGCGGGAGGGGGGGAAGAAATGAACCGATGACCACTCCCTCCTCCACGTCCTTCGTCAACATCGGCGAGCGCACCAACGTCACCGGATCGGCCCGCTTCAAGAAGCTGATCATGGCGGGCGACTATCCTGCCGCGGTCGAGGTCGCGCGCCAGCAGGTCGAGAGCGGCGCACAGGTGCTCGACGTCAACATGGACGAGGGGCTGCTCGACGCGCACCACGCGATGACGACGTTCTTGAAGCTGATCGCCGCCGAACCCGACATCGCGCGCATCCCGTTCATGGTCGACAGCTCGAAATGGAGCGTGATCGAGGCGGGGCTGAAATGCGTCAGCGGCAAGCCGATCGTCAATTCGATCAGCATGAAGGAGGGCGAGGAGCAGTTCCTCAGCCAGGCCAAGAAGTGCATGGCATACGGCGCCGCGGTGGTCGTGATGGCGTTCGACGAGGTCGGGCAGGCGGACACCAAGGACCGCAAGGTCGAGATCTGCGAGCGCGCCTACAAGCTGCTCGTCGGCATCGGCTTTCCGCCCGAGGACATCATCTTCGATCCCAACGTCTTCGCGGTCGCGACGGGGATCGAGGAGCATGACAATTACGGCGTCGACTTCATCGAGGCGTGCCGCGAAATCAAGGCGCGCTGTCCGCACGTCCATATCTCGGGCGGACTGTCGAACTTCAGCTTCTCGTTCCGCGGCAATGAGCCGGTCCGCCGCGCGATGCACAGCGTGTTCCTATATTATGCGATCCCCGCGGGCATGGACATGGCGATCGTCAACGCCGGCCAGCTCGACATCTACGACGATATCGATCCCGAGCTGCGTCAGGCGGTCGAGGATGTCGTGCTCAACAAGGATCCCGAAGCGGGTGAGCGGCTCGTCCAGCTCGCCGAGCGGTATCGCGGCACCGATGTCGTGGCCGAGAAGGCGGCCGCCGAATGGCGTTCGCTGGGCGTCAACAAGCGGCTCGAATATGCGCTGGTAAAGGGCATCGACCTGCACGTCGTCGAGGATACCGAGGAAGCGCGGCTGATCATCGACGGCAATGGCGGTCGTCCGATCGAGGTGATCGAAGGTCCTCTGATGGACGGCATGAACGTCGTCGGCGACCTGTTCGGCAGCGGCAAGATGTTCCTCCCGCAGGTCGTGAAATCGGCGCGCGTGATGAAGAAGGCGGTCGCGCATTTGCTGCCTTACATCGAGGCGGCCAAGGAGCCCGGCGCGCGCGGCAAGGGCAAGATCATCATGGCGACGGTCAAGGGCGACGTGCATGACATCGGCAAGAACATCGTCGGCGTGGTCCTGCAGTGCAACGGGTTCGACGTGGTCGATCTGGGCGTCATGGTCCCGTGGTCGAAGATCCTCGAGGCCGCGAACGAGAATGACGCGGACATGATCGGGCTGTCGGGCCTCATCACGCCGAGCCTCGACGAGATGGTGACGGTCGCCGAGGAGATGAAGCGCGCAGGCATGACGATGCCGCTGCTGATCGGCGGGGCGACCACCTCCAAGGTCCACACCGCGCTGCGTATCGCGCCCGCCTATGACGGCCCGGTCGTGCATGTGCTCGATGCGAGCCGCGCGGTGGGTGTCGCGTCGACGCTCGTCAGCGACACGATCCGCGACGAGTTCGTGACCAAGACCGCGGACGAATATGAAGCGGTGAGGGTGGCGCGGGCCAACAAGGGCCAGAGCGAGCTTATCCCGATCGAGACGGCGCGCGAGCGCGGGTTCGTCGCGGACTTTGCGTTGAAGCCCGGGGCGCCCGCGAAGCCCGGCGTCCATGTGTTCGCGGACTGGGACCTGACCGACCTGCGCGACTATATCGACTGGACGCCGTTCTTCCGCGCGTGGGAGCTGGCGGGCAACTTCCCGGCGATCCTGACCGACGAGGTCGTCGGCGAGAGCGCGAGTTCGCTCTATGCGGACGCGCAGGCGATGCTCGACACGATCGTCGCGGAGAAATGGCTGACGCCGCGCGGGGTCGTGGGGCTGTGGCCGGCGCGGCGCGAGGGGGACGATGTGGTCGTCTCGCACACGCGCCGCCACGACATGCCGCACGAGGACGTGCGCCTGCCGATGCTGCGCCAGCAGATTTCGAAGCGCGAGGGGCGCGCGAACATGTGCCTCGCCGATTTCGTCGATCCCGCAGGCGACTGGTTCGGTGGGTTCGCGGTCGGCATCCACGGGATCGACGAGCATATCGCGCGGTTCAAGGCGGGGCATGACGATTACAACGACATCCTGTTGAAGGCGCTCGCCGATCGCTTCGCCGAGGCGTTTGCCGAGCGGCTGCACAAGCATGTCCGTCAGGAGCTGTGGGGCTATGCGCCCGAGGAACAGCTGACCAACGACGCACTGATCAAGGAGCAGTATCGCGGCATCCGCCCCGCGCCGGGCTATCCCGCATGCCCCGATCACAGCCTGAAGCCGATCCTGTTCGACCTGCTCGATGCCGAAACCGCGACCGGGCTCGAACTGACCGAGAGCTTCGCGATGTTCCCGACCGCAGCCGTCTCGGGCTTCTACTTCGGCCACCCGCAGGCGGAGTATTTCGGTGTCGCCCGCGTCGGCCGCGACCAGCTGGAAGACTATGCGGCGCGGCGCGGCGTCGACCTGCCGATCGCGGAGCGCTGGCTGCGGCCGAACCTGGACTGAACCCCGAACCGTGACGTCACCCCGGCCTTCGCCGGGGTGGCGCCATGCCTGTGGCTGTCAGGCGCTACGCCCGACCAATGCCGCCAGCTTCTTCAATTTCGGTGCGACCATCGGCACGGTCAGCATCGTGCTGGCCAACGCCATCAGCAGCAGCGCGGTGAAGGTTTCGTTGGTGATGATCGCCTTGTCGAGCAGGATGTTGACGAAGATGATCATGATGAGCGCCTTGGTCTGAAGCAGCCAGCCGATCGCTGATGCCTCCCCCGGGCGCCATTTGAGGATCCGCCCGGCGGCGTGAACGCCCGCCAGCTTGCCGCCGACCGAGGCGAATAACAGCAATGCCGCGGCGGCGAACACCGCGATCCCGCCGACCGCCCACTCCGTCTTCAGCCCCGTCGACAGGAAGAACACCGGCATCACCGCGAGCAGCACGAAGCGGCGGAAGTCGTCCATCCGGATCTGGTCGAACCATTTCGCGTCGAGCACCGCGCCCGACAGGAACGCGCCGACCATGAAATGCAGCCCCGCCCAGTCCGCGGCGAACCCGCAGCCGGCGAGCCAGATCAGGCTGACATACCAGCGATCGCGCTCAGGGATCCGCGCCATCAGTCGGCGGATCAGCAGGGTGGCGACCGCGAAGCCGACCAGGAAGCCCGCCTGCCGGCCAACCCGCTCCCAATCGAGCAGGATCAGCGCGAGCACGCCCCAGATCGCGATATCGTCGAGGCTGGCATAGCGCAGGATGCGCTGGCCGATCGGCTCACGCAGGACCTCGAGCTTTTCGAGGAACAGCACGAGGATCGGCAGCGCGGTGACCGCGCAGGCCATGCCGATGCCCAGAATAACCTGCCACCGCGCGCCCGACACGCCTGCCCAGCCCGGATAGCGCAGCATCAGCGCGGCGGCGATGCTGCCGGTCGCGAGCGGCACCGCCAGCGCAAGGCCGGCGGTGACCGCGGTCTCGCGGCGATGTCGCCATGCCGCGCCGAGATCGAGTTCGATGCCAGCGACCCACACGAACATCATCACCGCCCACCACGCGACGCCGTTCAGCGAGCCGATTGTCGCAGGCGTGAAGATCGTCGCATAATAATCGGGGAAGAGCGCGCCGAGCACGCCCGGTCCGAGCAGGATGCCGCCGAAGATCTGCACAACGACCAGCGGTGCCCAGTAATCGGTCCGGCCCAGCCGCCAGACCAGATAGGGGACGCTGAAGATGATAAGCATCGCAAGGAGGAAGACCTCCGTCGGTGTCATGGCGTGCATGCATTCCCCCTCTCGCGCGGTCGGGGCCCCCCCGCCGGCTTTATGCTGCGGGGTGGTATGCGGCCGGGCAGGCGGCGGCAATATGCTTCGCTACGGTCGAACCGGTGTCGATCCGTTTGCAGGCTGCGCCATTGCGGGACGCGGGGCGGGCCCCCGCTATCGGCAGCCGGGGCGCATCCGCGCTAAGGATGGGGCGTGGCGGCGCAATCGTGGCGAGCCGATGAGGGAGTGCCCTGCTTGAACCGATCGCTTTTATTGCTCGTGCTGGTCGCCGCGTCCGCCTCGGCCCAGGCGCCGGTGCGGCGCGCCGCGCCCTTTACCGTCGATGGGCAAGGCTTTGCGACACTGCAGGAGGCGGTCTCGTCGATCCGGCTCGGCACTGCGACGATCCTGATCGCGCCGGGCACCTACCGGCAATGCGCGGTGCAGGCGGGCGGGCGGATCACCTTCAAGGCGGTGGAGCCGGGTACCGCGATCTTCGAAGGCGTGGCCTGCGAGGAGAAGGCGGCGCTGGTGCTGCGCGGGCAGGGGTCGGTCGTCGATGGCCTGGTCTTTCGCGGCTACAGCGTCCCCGACGGCAATGGCGCGGGGATCCGCACCGAGATGGGGGATCTCAGCGTCGTCAACGCGATGTTCATCGACAGCCAGGAGGGCATCCTCGGTGGTGAGCCGAGCGGGCAGCGGATCACGATCGACCGGTCGACCTTTTCGGGACTCGGCCAGTGCGACCAGTCGCCCAGCTGTTCGCATGCCGTGTATCTCGCGAACCAGGGCAGCGTGACGATCACCCGCTCGCGGTTCGAGCGCGGGACCGGCGGGCATTACGTCAAGCTGCGCGTGCCGACCGTCTCGATCACCGACAACAGCTTCGACGACAGCGCGGGGCGCAAGACCAACTACATGATCGACCTGCCCGAAGGCGCGACCGGGCTGATCGCGCGCAACACCTTCGTGCAGGGGCGGAAGAAGGAGAACCACACCGGTCTGATCGTCGTCGCGGCGGAGGCGAAGACCTATCGCTCGACCGGGTTGCGCGTCGAGGACAATGACGCGCGGCTGGCACCGGGCGATGCGACCAGCCCCGCATTCCTGGCGGATTACAGCCATGACCGGCTGGCGCTGGGGGCGAACCGGCTGGGGCCGGGGTTGCGGGCGTTCGAGACGCGGTAGTTTTTGGAAGAGCCGTCGGGAAAAGTGGGCCGGTAGCACCGGCCTCCATACCCCCCCCCCCCCGTCATCCAGGCTTTCGCTGGGATGACGGAAAGGGCGGTCCGACGGGGCTCCTCAGCTCGGGCAGGTGCTCGCCGCGCCGGCGTCGAGGTCGAGGCAGCGGCCGTCGAGCCCCGACACTGGCAGGCCGATCGTTGCTGCGAGCGTCGGGACGATGTCGACGGTTTCCACCGACAGCGGCTGTTCGAACCCCGCGATCCCCTTGCGCCAGAACAGGATCGGCACGCGGCGGTCATAATCCCAGGGGCTGCCGTGCGTCTCGACATAGCCGCCGGCGGGCGACACGATCGTCGTCACGCGCGGCTTCAGGAGCGTGACGAACTGACCCGAGCGGCCCTCGGCATAGGAGGCGCGCGCGCGTTCGATCAGCGTCCAGGTCTCGGGCGGGGTGGTCGGCATCGGCGTCGCCATGATCTCGGCGGCCGAGAAGGCGGCGGCGACCTGCGGCAGCGCGCGATAGCGACGCAGCGCCTCGGTCAGCACTTTGGCGCGTGTCTTGGCGGGCAGCGCATCGTCGATATAGACGTCGCCCTCGGTCCCGAGCAGGACGCTGCCGGGCAGGCCCAGGTCCTTGGCGATCGCGGTGCCGACCTGCTTGGCGAGCACATTCTCGTCCATATGCGCCTCCATCGGCATCGCGCGCTGCTGCTGCCGCTCGGTCGCGTCGTGCGCACCGTGATCGGCGGTCAGCACGACCTCGTAATCCACGCCCGTCTCGTCCAGCACCTCGAAGAAGCCGCCGAGCGTCTTGTCGAGCTCGGCCATCTGGATGCACATCTCGGACCCCTGCGTGCCGTAGGTGTGGCCGATATAATCGGTCGCCGACGCGCCGATGTCGATGATGTCGGTCTGCGGCCCCTGGCCGAGCTTCATGTCCTGCACCAGCGCCGCCGCCATCGCGAACACCGCGGCATCGGACGCCGGCGACACGCGGAAGCCCTTGGCGTCGCCCGCCTCGCGCTCGAAGCGGCCCTGGCCGTACGTCTTGCCCGCGATCACGATCGGGTGGTTCACGCCCGTGCAATAGCCGGGCAGCGGCAGCGCGGCCTGGGGCAGCGCGATCAGCCCGGCGACCGCGGTGCGCGTGCGCTGCACCGCCGGCGGTACCGCGCGGCCCGCATAGGAGACATAGGTCTTGCCGTCCCACCACCAGAGCTCGTCGACCTTGTGGCCGCCCATCATCACCGCCGCTCGATCCTTGCCCGCGACCGAGACCGAGCGGGTGCGCGGATCCCGCGCCTTCATCATCTCGCCGAGCGTCGGCACCTTCAGGTGCATGTCGGACACGGTGTAGCTGTCATGCGTGCTGCCCGCGACGCGCTCGTCCTCCGAGCAATAGACGATCTTGTCGGGGCGGCCGGCGCGCTGGTCGACCCAGTTGTTCGCGATGATCCCGGTATGCGCGGGACGCATGCCCGTCAGGATGGTCGAGTGGCCGGGGCAGGTCTCGGTCGCGGCATGGCTCTGGTAGCCGCTCGGAAACACCACGCCGTTCAGCAGGCGGGTGAAGCCACCGGTGAAGTGGTTGCGATATTGCTGGAACAGGTCGGCGGCGAACTGGTCGACCGAAATCGCCACGATCAGCTTGGGCGGCGTTGCGGGGGTCGGTGCCGCAACGGCCGGGGCGGGAGCCGAAGCTGGGGCCGGAGCGGTCTGCGCAGACGCGGTCACGGACGCGGCCGGGGTCAGGAGCAACGCGGCGATAAGTGCTTTCACGGACAGTCCTTTGACGAGCAGCGGCATGACTGCTTTCGGATGTAATGCGATGTCGTCCTCGCTATGGCTGTGGCCGATGAACGAAACAAGGATGGCCATGCGCAGTTTACGTTGCGTCCTGATGACGATGCTGCTCGCGCTGTGCAGCCTCGTGGCGACGCCGGCGCTGGCGGACTCGCTCGACGGGTCGAGCCGGCATCTGAGCATGCGCCTCGTTGCCGAGAGCGACCATCCGAAAGCGGGGGCACCGCTGACCATCGCGATTGCAACGACCCCCGATACGGACTGGCACGGCTATTGGGCCAATCCGGGCGATGCGGGGTTTCCCGCGACGTTGGACTGGACGCTGCCGCGCGGAGTGACGGCGGGGCAGCCCGAATGGCCCGTCCCGACGACGCTGCTCATCGCGGGGCTGATGAACTATGTCTACGAGGCGCCCTATGCGCCGCTCGTGACGATCCAGGTGCCGGCGGGGCTGGCGGCGGGCGTCAAGCTGCCGATCCGGCTGAAGACGTCCTATCTGGTCTGTTCGGCGACGATCTGCGTGCCCGAGGAGCAGGCGCTCGCGCTCGACCTGACGATCGGTGACGGCGCGCCGTCGCAGGCGAGCGCTTTTGCCGGCTGGCGGCGGGCGATCCCCAAGCCGCTCGATGCGGGCGCGACCTATGCGGTCGACCAGGGTGTGCTGCGCGTCGCGGTGCCGTTCCCGGCCGGGGCCAGGGCAAAGGACGCCTATTTCTTCCCCCTCACCACCGGCGTGATCGACAATGGCGCGCGCCAGACCGTGACGCGGTCGGGCGATACGCTGACGATCGCGACGCGACTGGCGGCCAATGGCAAGGCCAATGCGCCGATCGAGGGTGTGCTGCGGATCGGCGACGCGCAGGGGCTCGCGGTCAGCGCCGCGCCCGGGGTCGTTGCGGCGGGGCCATCGGATAATGCGGGCGGGCTGTGGGCGACCGCACTGGCGGCGTTTGCGGGCGCGGTGCTCGGCGGGCTGATCCTCAACATCATGCCCTGCGTCTTCCCGATCCTGAGCCTGAAGGCGCTCAGCCTCGCGCGCGGTGGCGCCAGCGAACGCGAGGCGCGGCACGAGGCGCTCGCCTATACCGCGGGCGTCGTGCTGGTGTGCCTCGGCCTTGGCGCGGCGATCCTCGCGCTGCGTGCGGGCGGGTCTGCGGTCGGCTGGGCGTTCCAGTTGCAGCATCCCGCGGCGATCATCGTGCTGCTGCTGCTGAGCACCGCGATCGCGTTCAACCTGGCCGGGCTGTTCGAGGTGCCGACGCCGCGGTTCGCGGGCGAGAGCGGTGCGAGCGGTGCGTTTGCGACCGGCGCGCTGGCCGCATTCATCGCGACGCCGTGCACCGGGCCGTTCATGGGTGCAGCGCTGGGCGCTGCGCTCGTGCTGCCCTGGCCCGCGGCGATGGCGGTGTTCGCCGGGCTGGGACTCGGGCTGTCGCTGCCGTTTCTCGCGATCGGCTTCGTGCCGGCGTGGCGGCGCTGGCTGCCCAAGCCCGGCGCGTGGATGGAGACGTTCCGGCATGTCCTGTCGGTGCCGATGTTCCTGACCGCGATCGCACTCGCCTGGGTGCTGGGGCGCCAGACCGGCGTCGACAGCCTGACCCTCGCGCTCGTCGCGGTGCTGGCGATCGGCGCGGTGCTGTGGATCGGCGGCACCCGGCAGCGCAAGGGCAAGGCGTTCGGCGCGGCGACGCTCGCCGCGCTGGCGGTCGTGTTCGTCGGCAGCGCGGTCGTCATCGCCCGCGCGCCGCCGGCCTCGGCCAGGGCGGCGGTCGCCGGCGACGAGGCGTTCAGTGAGGCGAAGCTTGCCGCGCTGCGCGCCGAGAAGCGCGGCGTGTTCGTCTATTTCACCGCCGACTGGTGCCTGACGTGCAAGGTCAACGAGAAGGCGGCGATCGAGACCGCGACGGTTCGCGACGCGTTCGCCAAGAACAAGGTCGCGGTGCTGATCGGCGACTGGACCGATGGCGACCCGGTCATGGGCCGCTTCATCGAGGCGCATAACCGCGCCGGCGTGCCGCTCTATCTCTATTATGCGCCGGGAGCGGCCGAACCGACCGTCCTGCCGCAGGTCCTCACCCCGGCGCTGCTGGCGGGGCTGGGCGTCTAATCCGGCTTGTGCAGCGCAGGGAAGCGTTGCAGCATGGAACCGCAACGCTTGATGGGGAATTTACCATTTCGATGGGGAAACAAGCGTTCGACGAAATCATGGGGGCACCGGGTGATACCCGCGTCCGTCCCGAACTGGCCGCTCTAGGCCGCTGGATCGAGGAGACGCCCGACGCCGAGTTGCGGCGTCGACAGCAGGCGGCTGAAACGACGTTTCGGCAGCTGGGCATTACCTTTGCCGTCTATGGCGAGAACGAGGCGGCCGAGCGGATCATCCCGTTCGACATTGTTCCGCGGGTCTTCCTGCATGACGAATGGACGCGGCTGTCCGAAGGGCTCGTCCAGCGCGTCGAGGCGATCAATGCGTTCCTCGAGGATATCTATGGCGAACGCCGCATCCTGAAGGAGGGGATCCTCCCCGAGGATCTCGTCATGGGCAATGCGCAGTTCCGTCCCGAAATCGCCGGGATGCGCCCGCCGCACGGGGTCTGGGCGCATATCTGCGGGATCGATCTGGTACGCACCGGGCCCGACGACTTTTTCGTGCTCGAGGACAATGCGCGGACGCCCTCGGGGGTCAGCTACATGCTCGAGAATCGCGAGGCGATGCTGCGGCTGTGCCCCGAGCTGTTCCGCGAGTTCCGCGTCGCGGCGGTCGACAGTTATCCCGACCGGCTGCTCGAGACGATGAAGTCGGTCGCGCCGCACGGCGTCAGCGCACCGACCTGCGTCGTGCTGACGCCGGGGCATTATAACTCGGCCTATTACGAGCACAGCTTCCTCGCCGATACGATGGGCGTCGAACTGGTCGAGGCGGCTGATCTGGTGGTCGACGACGATGTCGTGTGGATGCGGACGATCGCGGGGCGCGTGAAGGTCGACGTGATCTATCGCCGGATCGACGACGATTATCTCGACCCGCTGGTCTTCCGTCCCGACAGCGCACTCGGCGTGCCGGGGCTTATCGCCGCCTATGCCGCGGGCAATGTCGCGATCATTAACGCGCCGGGCAACGGCATCGCCGACGACAAGGCGATCTACAGCTACATGCCCGACATCGTGAAATTCTATTCGGGCGGCGAGTGCAAGCTGCCCAATGTCGAGACGTGGCGGTGCCGCGAGCCCCAAGCGCTGAAATACGTCCTCGACAATCTTGAGGACGTCGTCGTCAAGCTGGTCGACGGTTCGGGCGGCTATGGCATGCTGGTCGGCCCGACCGCGACGAAGCAGGAGATCGAGGATTTCCGTGCTGCGCTGATCGCCGAGCCGCATCGGTATATCGCGCAACCGACGCTCGCGCTGTCGACCGTACCGACGATGGCCGAATCCGGGCTGTGCCCGCGGCATGTCGATTTCCGGCCGTTCGTGCTGACCGGGTCGAAGGGCGTCCAGGTCGTGCCGGGCGGGCTGACCCGCGTCGCGCTGAAGCAGGGATCGTTGGTCGTGAATTCGAGCCAGGGTGGCGGCACGAAGGACAGCTTCGTCCTGATGGCGGATCAATCGCAGCGGATGGGGGCGGGCGGCATGACGCAGGCGCTGGGCGGGATGACGCAGACCCTCGGCGAGGGCATGCCCGGGCCGGAGGCGCAATCCTGATGCTGTCGAGGACCGCCTCGTCCCTTTACTGGCTGGGACGCTATTTCGAACGTGCCGATTTCATCGCGCGGTTGGTCGAGGCGACGGTGCGCCTCGACGTGCTGTCGTCGCAGCCGGCGGGCGAGGCCGCCTGGGCATCGGCGCTGGCGGTCACCGAGACCGACGAGGCCTTTGCCAAGACCGGGGTGCCGGTCGGGCAGCGCGACGTGGTGCGCTTTCTCACGCTCGACGCCAGCCATCCGGGATCGATCGTCCGCTGCCTCGACATGGCGCGCAACAATGCCAAGGCGGTGCGGACCGCGCTGACGCGGGAATCATGGACCGCGATCAACCGTGCGTGGCTGTTGTTCGAAAACCGCGCGACTCCGGGCAGCACCACCGCGCAGCTCAACCTGGTCGAGGCGGTCAAGACCGAGTCGCGCGGGTTCGAAGGTGCGATCCACCGCATGCTGCGCAACCAGACGACCTGGTTCATCCGGCTCGGCCAGGCGGTCGAGCGCGCGGACAACACCGCGCGGCTGCTCGACGTCAAATATCATATCCTGCTGCCGGAGGGACAGAAGCTGGGCGGCGCGATCGATCGCGACCAGTGGACGACCATATTGCAGACCGTGTCGGCGGTGACCGCCTATCGCTGGATGTACAATGACGGCCTTCGGCCGGCCGACGTCATCGATTTATTGCTGGCGCGTGCGGAGCTGCCGCGTAGTCTTGCAGCCTCGGTCGAGGAGACGGTGGACGTGCTCAATCTGCTTGCGAAACGCACCGGCCAGCATGGCGAGGCGGACCGGATGGCGCGGCTCCGTGCCTCGCGGCTGGGGCGAACCCGATCCGGCGAGGTGATCGCATCGGGTCTGCACCAGTATCTGCAGGCCTTCATCCAGGAAAATGCGCTGCTCCACGGCGCGATCGGCCGGCAGTTCAAGTTCCTTTGATGCGGTTGTCGGTCGATCACCGCACGATCTATCGCTTCACCGAGCCGCAGAGCCGACTCGTCCAGATGCTCCGCATGACCCCGCAGAACACGCATGACCAGACGGTCGCGCAGTGGCGGATCGATATCGACTGCGATGCCCGGCTGCGGCAGGGGCGCGACGGGTTCGGCAATGCCATCACGATGCTCTATATTGACGGCCCGATCGACGGGATCGAGATCGATGTCACGGGCGAGGTGTTGACCAGCCATTCCGACGGCGTCGTCCACGGCGCTTATGAGGTGCTGCCGCCGGCGCTGTTCCTCCGGCCCACCGAGACCACTGCGCAGGACAAGGCCATTGCCGATTTCGCCGCACGCGTCACGACCCCTGCGCAGGGCCGGATCGGGGCGCTGCACCGGGTGAACGAGGCTTTGCACGAACGCTTTACCGCCAATCCCGGCCGTCCCGAGCCAAATCTCGGCGCGGCGGCGGCGTTCCGGCTCGACAGCGCCACCTCGCGCGACTTTGCGCAGATGTTCATCGTCGCCGCGCGTTCGCTCGGGGCGCCAGCGCGTTATGTGTCGGGCTATCTGCTGACCGAACGCGAGGATGATCACCGTCCGACGCCGCATGGCTGGGCCGAGGCGCATGTCGACGGGCTGGGCTGGATCGGGTTCGACCCGTTCACCGGGGACTGTCCAGAAGAGCATCACGTCCGGGTCGCGGTCGCGCTTGATGCCGCAGGGGCCGCGCCGGTGGCAGGCTCGCGGCTCGGCGAAGGCGGCGAGCGGCTGGAGGTCGATGTCGTCGTGTCGCGGGACGGCCAGTGACCGTCGGCGGCTAGTCCTTGCCCTGCCCGGGGCCCTGCCCGGGGGCGGCCGCCGGCAGGTCCTCCTCGCTCAGGCGGCTCCATCCGCCCGGGCCGAGCGCCTCGATCGGGCGGTACCGGATCTTGTATTCCATTCGGCCGGATCCCTTCACCCAATAGCCCAGATAGACATAGGGTAGCCCCGCACCGCGTGCGCGCAGGATGTGGTCGATGATGATATAGTTGCCGAAGCCCGGCCGCGATGCGTCATCCGCTGCGAAGAAGCTGTAGATCATCGACAGCCCGTCGGCCTGGCGATCGGTGAGGCAGGCGCCGACCAGCCGGCCCGGGGCACTGCCGATGCCCGGTTCGCGATACTCGACGATCAGCGAGTCGACGGGCGAATGCTCGACCATGTCGGCATAGTCGTCCTCGTCCATCCCGGCCATGCCGCCGTCCGGGTGACGCGCCGACAGATAGCGGCGCAACAGCTGGAACTGTTCGTCAGTCGCCCATGCGCGACAGACGGTCGCGGTGATGTCGCCGTGCCGCTTGAGCAATTTGCGCTGCGTCGCATTGGGCGTGAATTCCGGCGTCACGACACGGACCGACACACAGGCGCTGCAGCCGGTGCAGCTCGGCCGATAGGCGACGCCCTGGCTCCGTCGAAACCCGATCCGGCTCAGCGCGTCGTTGAGTTCGACCGCATGCGGCCCGTTCAGCTCGGTGAAGACCTTCCGCTCCTCCCGATCGGGCAGATAGGGGCAGGGGCCGGGGCTGGTCACGAAGAACCGGGGAAACCGAAAAGGCGCAGTCATCGCAAAGTGCCCCTCTCTCGGCTTCAGCGCTCTCAAGGCGCGGGCGGTATATGATTCCTGTGCGGGCCGCTGGAAAGTAGGGCGGCCCGCGGTGGTAAAAGAAATTCCCGGCGGCGCCGGGGATCAGGCCAGTTCGACAGTGCTCGTCTCATAGCCCGCCGCCTTCAACGCGGTGACCAGCCGATCGAGATGCGCACGATCGCGGGCCTCGCATTCGATATCGGTGATCAGCCCCTTTGCCGGCAGCGTGGTGAAGACGCGCTGATGATACACCTCGATGATGTTCACCCGCTCCTGATCGAAGATCCGGGCGACGTTGTACAGCGCGCCGGGCTGATCCTGCAGGCGGATGCGCAGCCTTGCGAGTCGGCCCGAGCGTGCGAGATCGCGCAGCAGGACGTTGGCGAGCAGCCGCGTGTCGATATTGCCGCCGCACAGGATGATCCCGACGGTCCGCCCCTTGAAGCGCTCGGGATGCTGGAGCAGCGCGGCGAGGCCGGCGGCACCGGCACCCTCGACCACGGTCTTCTCGATCTGGAGCAGCAGGCTGACCGCCATCTCCAGGCTGCGCTCGCTGACCAGGACGATGTCGTCGACGAGTTCGGCGACCATCTTGGAGGTGATGCCGCCGGGCTCCTTGACCGCGATCCCCTCGGCCAGCGTGTCGCCGGCACAGGGCATCGTCGTCCCGTTGATGCGGTTGTACATCGACGGGAACAGCTCGGCCTCGACGCCGACCACCTCGATCGCGTGACCGCCCTGCGCGGCGTTCGCCCGCGTCACGGTCGCGACGCCCGAGATCAGACCGCCGCCGCCGATCGGGACGACCATCATGTCGATGTCCGGCACGTCCTCGAGCATCTCGATCGCGGTCGTGCCCTGGCCGGCAATGACGCGGGCGTCGTCGAAGGGATGGACGAAGGTGAAGCCGCATTCGCCCTCGAGGATGCGGGCATGCGCATAGGCGGCGTCGAAGGTGTCGCCGTACAGCACGACCTTGGCGCCGTGTCCTTCGGTTTGCGTGACCTTCACGGTCGGGGTGTTGGTCGGCATCACGATCGTCGCGGGGATGCCGAGCCGGTTGGCGTGATAGGCGAGACCCTGTGCGTGATTGCCCGCCGACGCGGCGATCACGCCCTTTGCGCACGCTTCGGGCGACAACTGCAACAGCGTATTGAGCGCGCCGCGTTCCTTGTAGGCCGCGGTGAACTGAAGATTCTCGAACTTCAGATAGACCGTCGCGCCGGTCATCTGGCTCAGCGTGCGGCTGATCAGCGTCGGCGTGCGGACGATCGAGGCGCGGATCCGGTCATGCGCGGCGCGAACGTCGTCGATGGACACGGGAAGGGTGGGTGCCGCTACGGCAGCGAGGGTAGCCATAGGCGTTGCGCTAGACCATCTGGCGCGCAGGGGAAACACCGCTTATGCGCTTGATCCATGGCAAAACTGGCATTCATCGGGACTGGCGTGATGGGCGCGCCGATGGCGGGGCATCTCGTCGCGGCAGGGCACGACGTCACCGTCTATAATCGCTCCCAGGCCAAGGCTTTGGCATGGGCCGATAAATACGGTGGAACGGTCGCGGACACGCCTGCTTTGGCGGCGCGCGACGCGGATGCGGTGTTCACCTGTGTCGGCAATGACGATGATCTTGCCGCGGTGACATTGGGTGAGGACGGTGTGTTCGCGGCGATGCGCGACGACGCGGTGTTCGTCGACCATACGACCGTCTCCGCTGCGATCGCCCGGCGGCTGGCGGACGCCCGCGCGCTCGTCGTCGATGCGCCGGTGTCGGGCGGGCAGGCTGGTGCCGAGAACGGCAAATTGTCGATCATGTGCGGCGGTTCCGCCGACGCCATGGCGAAGGCCGAGCCGTATATGCAGGCCTATGCCGCGCGGATCGTCCATGTCGGTGACGCGGGCGCGGGCCAGACGACCAAGATGTGCAACCAGATCGCGATCGCCGGCGTGATCCAGGGCGTGTCCGAATCGATCCGCTTCGCGCAGAATGCCGGGCTCGACCTCGACAGGGTGTTCGAGGCGATTTCGGGCGGCGCGGCGCAGAGCTGGCAGATGGTCAATCGCTGGCCGACGATGGCGAAGGAAGAATTTGACTTCGGCTTTGCGGTCGACTGGATGCGAAAGGATCTGGGGCTCGCGCTCGACGAGGCGCGGCGCAACGGCGCGGTCCTGCCGGTCGCGGCGCTGGTCGATCAATTCTATGCCGATGTGCAGGCCATGGGCGGCGCGCGGCAGGATACGAGTGCGTTGGTGCGGAGATTGCCGAAGTGAAGCCTGTCCTGTTCGCAACTGCCGCCCTGTCGCTGCTCGCCACCCCAGCGCTGGCCGACGGGATCGTCGACAACGTCAACGGCCTGACCATCACCGAGGGCGGCAAGATCGTCCGGTTCAAGGCGATCCTGGTCGACAAGGACGGCCGCGTGGCCCGGCTGGTGCCGCCGGGGGAGGAGCCCCCCAAGCTCAGCCGCAAGGAATTGAAGAAGAACGCGGGCAAGCCGCTCTATGACTGGCGTACCGACATGGGCGGCAAGACCGTGCTGCCCGGCTTCGTCGATGCGCATGGCCACGTGATCGAGCTCGGCTTCGGCGCGCTGTCGCTCGATTTGTCGGCGGCGACATCGCTCGACGACGCAAAGTCGCGGATCGCGGCCTATGTCGCGGCCAATCCTGATCGCAAATGGGTGCTCGGCCGCGGCTGGAACCAGGAAGCCTGGGGGCTCGGGCGGTTCCCGACCGCTGCGGATCTTGACTCGGTTTCGGGCGGCCATCCGATCTGGCTGTCGCGCGCGGACGGCCATGCCGGCTGGGCGAACAGCGTCGCGATGCGCGAGGCGGGGATCACCGGTGCCACGGTCGCCCCGGCGGGCGGGCGCATCGAAAAAAGCGGCGGCGCGCCGTCGGGCGTGTTCGTCGACGCCGCGCAATCGCTGGTCGAGAAGGTCGTGCCGCAGCCTCTGCCCAAGGAGCGCGACGCGGCCTTCCTCACCGCGCAGCGGATCCTGCTCGGGTACGGCGTCACCGCGGTCGCCGACATGGGCACCACGCTCGACGACTGGCTGACCTATCGCCGGATGGCGGATATCGGCGGATTGCGCGTCCGGATCATGAGCTATGCGCTGGGCGTCGAGACCGCAGGGCGGATCGGCGGCAAGGGGCCGACGCCGTGGCTGTATGACGACCATCTGCGGATGGGCGGGGTGAAGCTCTATGCCGATGGCGCGCTCGGCTCGCGCGGCGCGTGGCTGCTAAAGCCTTATGCCGATGCGCCGGGGCAGACCGGGCTGGGCTTCCTCACCGATGCGCAGCTCCAGAACCAGATGAGCCGCGCGGCGATGGACGGGTTCCAGGTCGCGGTGCACGCGATCGGCGATCGCGCGGACCAGCAGGTGCTCGACGCGATCCAGGTCGAGAGCGAGACCTACAAGGGCGACCGGCGCTGGCGTGTCGAGCATGCGCAGATCGTCGATCCCACCGACCTGCCGCGCTTCGGCAAGTTCGGCACGATCGCGTCGATGCAGCCGACGCACCAGACCAGCGACCGGACGATGGCGGAGGCGCGGCTCGGGCCGAATCGGCTGACCGGCGCCTATGCCTGGAAGTCGATGCTGGCGAACGGGTCGAAGCTCGCCTTTGGTACCGATTTCCCGGTCGAGAAGCCCGACCCGTTCGCCACCTGGGCCGCCGCATTTACGCGGCAGGATGCGAGCGGTCAGCCGCAGGGCGGGTGGCAGCCGCAGGAGCTCATCTCGCGCGAACAGGCGTGGTGGGCGATGACCGGCGCCGCCGCCTATGCGGGGTTTGCCGAGACGAAGTTCGGCGCGCTCGCCGCCGGACAGCGCGCGGACTTCATCGTCGTCGACCGCGATCCGATGATCGCTTCACCGACCGAACTGCGGGCAATCAAGGTTGCCGAGACCTGGATCGGGGGCGAGAAGGTCTGGGTTCGGAAATAGCCGGCCGGTAGCCTCAAAGGTCGCCGCTGGCGTCCTTCGATGCGCGCGCGTTGATCCGCGCCCAGACCGCCTTGTGTTCGGCCTTCGCGTAGAGCGCAGCCCGCTGGCGGGGCGGTGCCGCTGCGAGAGTGGTCGGCAGGTCGGGGAAGGTCGCCAGGACGAGCTGCAACCGCGCCTCGCGCTCGCGTCGCATCGTCGGCGTGATCGACGGGGGCGAAATGTTCGTGCGCGGCGTCCAGCCGGGATTTCCGGGAAACGGCGCGCTGGTACCTATCAAGCCGCTGGGGCCAGGAACGCCAAGTTGCGCAGAAGCAGCCGCGGGACAGGCAATCAGTCCGACAGCGAGCAGGATAGTCTTCATGGAACACCTCCGATGAAGACTAAACTGACACCATCAGGCAAGGTTGCAAGCTTGAACTTCTGAGGAGAAGCGACGCGACCTTGGCCTTTGGGTCGCGCAGCCGAGCAGATCAGGCGACCTGCGCTTCGACCATCTCGTCGGGTTCGCGCAGGACATAGCCGCGGCCCCAGACGGTCTCGATGTAGTTTTCGCCATCGCACGCCAGGCTGAGCTTTTTGCGCAGCTTGCAGATGAAGACGTCGATGATCTTGAGTTCAGGCTCGTCCATCCCGCCATAGAGGTGGTTGAGGAACATTTCCTTGGTCAGCGTGGTGCCCTTGCGCAGCGAGAGCAGCTCAAGCATCGCATATTCCTTGCCGGTCAGGTGAACGCGGCTGCCATCGACTTCTACCGTCTTGGCATCGAGGTTCACGGCGAGCTTGCCGGTGCGGATGACCGACTGCGAATGGCCCTTCGAACGGCGCACGACGGCGTGGATCCGCGCGACGAGCTCCTCGCGGTGGAACGGCTTGGTGACGTAATCGTCCGCACCGAACCCGAAGCTGCGAACCTTCGAGTCCATTTCGTTGACGCCTGACAGGATCAGCACCGGCGTCGCAACACGGGCGACACGAAGACGCTTCAGGACATCATAGCCGTGCATGTCGGGCAAGTTCAGATCGAGCAGGATGATGTCGTAATCATACAGCTTGCCAAGATCGAGGCCCTCTTCGCCCAGATCGGTGATGTACACGTTGAAGCCCTCGGTCGTGAGCATAAGCTCAATGGCCTTGGCGGTGGTAGGCTCATCCTCGATCAGCAGCACGCGCATGGGTTGTCCCCCGTTTAGCGAAAACGCCAGCCCCTGCTAAGCGATCCGCCGTTGATTCATTAACCAAAGAACATCTGAAAGCAAAAGGTTAATTCCGTCTTAAATGAGAGCGTTATACGAACTCTTGGTACGGAACCGACCAAAACTCCGTCATCAGAGCCCGGCAACCGAGTCGCGGCGCGGGCTCACGTCTTCGCCGGGTCGAGCGTGTGCCAAGCAAACCCGTCGCGCGCGAGCAGTTCGTCTGCCGCCGCCGGTCCTGTCGTACCCGCGGCGTAAGTGTCGGGTGCGCCTTCGCTTGCCCATGCGTCGAGAAACGGCTGGACCGCGGCCCATCCCGCCTCGATCGCGTCGGCGCGCTGGAACAGCGTCTGGTCGCCAGCGAACAGATCGTGGATCAGCGACTCATACCCGGTCATCGCGCCGATATCGAACGAGTCGGCGTAGCGGAAATCGAGCGCGATCGGCGCGGTGTCGACCTCGAGCCCGGGGCGCTTGATATTGATATCCATGCTGAGCCCCTCATCGGGCTGGATCTGGATGATCAGGCGGTTGGGCGGCAGCTTCTCGGCGGCGGTCGCGTGAAACTGTGCGAACGGCACGGGCTTGAAGGTGATCACGACCTCGGTATCGCGTATCTCCATTGCCTTGCCGGTGCGAAGGTAGAAGGGCACGCCCGCCCAGCGCCACGTGTCGACCATCAGCTTCAGCGCGACATAGGTCTCGGTGGTGCTGTCGGGGGCAATGTCGGGCGATGCCGTGAAGGCGGGGACGGCGCGCTCGCCGATCGTCCCCGCACCATAGGCGCCGCGGACGCCGTTGCGACGTGCCTTGGCGGGCGAATAAGCCCGAACGGCTTTCAGCACCTTGCCCTTTTCGTTGCGGATGGCCTCCGCGTCGAAACTCGCAGGGGGCTCCATCGCGACCATCGCCAGCAACTGGAACAGATGGTTAGGGACCATGTCGCGCAATGCGCCCGTCGCGTCGTAGAACGCACCGCGCGTGCCGACGTCGACAGTCTCGGCGGCGGTGATCTGGACATGCGCGATACAGTCGGCATTCCAGACCCGTTCGATCATCATGTTCGCAAAGCGCGCGGTCATGATGTTCTGGACGGTTTCCTTGCCGAGGAAATGGTCGATCCGGTAGATCTGTGTCTCGGCGACGTGCGACAGGATGCGCGCGTTCAGCGCCTGCGCGGAGGCGAGGTCGTGGCCGAACGGCTTCTCGATCGCGATCCGGCGAAACGCGGATTTGCTTTCATGCGTCAGCCCGTTGGCCGCGAGCCGATCGACGATGTCGCCGAAGAATCGCGCGGGCACGGCGAGATAGAAGGCGGCGTTGCCCGATAGCCGGTCGCTCAGCCGTGCATAGACGTCGTCCTGCGTGAAATCGCCCTGCATATACTGGACGCGCGCCTGCAACCGGTCCCAGGCAGCCTCCTGCTCGGGCGAGGCATGCGCCGCGGGAGCGCTGGCGCGAAAGGTGGCAAGCGCGGTGCGCAGCGTGTCGTCGTCGCCGGGTTCGATGCCGATTCCGAGGACCGAGAAATCTTCGCCGATCATGCCGAGTCGGGTCATGTTGGTCAGCGCGGGCATCAGCAATCGGCGGGTCAGGTCGCCCATCGCACCGAAGATGACGAGCGTGGTCGGCGGGGCGGGATGGATCGCGCCGGTCATGCGCGGCGGGCCCGGGGCGCGGTCTGGTAGGGGAGCATCGACATCCTTCCGTGGTGACTCACAGCAATAGCCTGGCGGCGAGCATTGTTCCGTAGGGGGTTCCGTCGGGGTCCAGCCAGCGCGGTTCAGCCGGGGTCGCGAAGCCGTGCGCCGAGGAACGCGATGAGCGCCTCGACCCGGGCCGGGCGGAGCGGGCTGGGCGGGGTCAGCAGGTGGAGGCCGATCGGTGCGGGCGCCCAGTCGTCGAGCAGCGTTACCAGCGCACCGGACGCGAGCTGCGCCTCGATGATGAAATGGGGCAGCCGCGCGATGCCGAGACCGGCGACGAGCGCCGGGACGACCGCCTCGCCGCTATTGGCGGTGAGCTGACCCTGCAACCGCACCGAAACGTCGCTTTCGCCGGGGCGCTGAAACCGCCAGGGCCCGACGACGTTCGAATAGCCGATCAGGCGGTGTTCGCCGAGCTGCGCGGGATGCGTCGGCGTTCCGTGCGCCGCCAGATAGGCAGGCGCGGCGACGGTGTGCGCCTGGATGCTGCACAGCCGTCGCGCGCGCAGGGAACTGTCGGGCAGCTCGGCGATCCGCAACGCCACGTCGAACCCTTCCGCGACGATGTCGACTCGCGCGTCGGACAGATGCAGGTCGATCTCGATGCCGGGATGCGCGGCCAGGAACTCGGCCAGCAGCGGCGCGACATTGGTAATCCCGAAGCTCATCGGCGCGGCCAGCCGCACGCGACCCGTCGGCGCGCTCGCGGCATCGTTCGCCGACTCCTCTGCGAGGCGCGCTTCGCCGAGGATCCGCGCGGCGTGCTCGGCAAGCGGCTTGCCCGCTTCGGTCAGCGCGAGACGGCGCGAGGTGCGATGAAACAGCGACTGGCCGAGATGCGCCTCGAGCCGGGTGATCGCCTTGGATACGGTCGCCTTGCTCAGTCCGATCGCGTCGGCGGCGGCGCTGAACGAGCGATGTTCGACAACGCTGGCAAAGATCGCCCAGGCTTCGAGGTCGGGAAGGCGCATCATTCACTCTCCGCAGCGGTGACGTTTGCTAGCAATCGAAACGATCGGTTTCCAGCGTTTCTATTTACGGTGCGATGCCAGTGTCTATCTTGGTGCCAACAAGTGGAGACCTCTCATGACGACCACGACTCTCAACACCGTAGACCGCCGCCCCTTCGACAGCCTGGGCCATGCCGATCATGGCTGGCTGAATGCGCGGCATCATTTCTCGTTCGCGAGCTATTATGATCCTGCGCGGATGGGCTGGGGTGCGATCCGCGTCTGGAACGACGATCAGATCGCCGCCAATTCGGGCTTTCCGCCGCATCCGCACCAGGACATGGAGATCATCACCTATGTCCGCAGCGGCGCGATCACGCATCAGGACTCGCTCGGCAACAAGGGGCGCACCGAGGCCGGCGACGTCCAGGTGATGAGCGCCGGTTCGGGCGTCCGCCATGCCGAGTATAATCTGGAGCCCGAGACGACGACGATCTTCCAGATCTGGATCGAGCCCAGCCGCAAGGGTGGTTCGCCAAGCTGGGGTGCGAAGCCGTTCCCCAAGGGCGAGCGCTCGGGGCAGTTCGTGACGCTGGCAAGCAGCTTTGCCGATGACGGCGACGCGCTGCCGATCCGGGCGAACGCCCGGGTGCTGGCTGCGACGCTGAAGGCGGGCGACAGCGTCGACTATGCGGTCGGCGAGGGGCGTCACGCCTATCTTGTCCCGGCGACCGGCGCGATCACGATCGACGACGAGACCATCAACACACGCGACGGTGCGGCGCTTTCGGGCGGCCGGACGGTGCGGATCACGGCACTCGACGAGGCCGAGATCGTTCTGGTGGACTCCGAGTAATTTTACCGATCATCCTGTGACCATTCCGGCCTGTGCCGGGATGATCTGCCTTTGAGGAGACTGACATGACCAAGGTTCTGGTTCTCTATTATTCGTCCTACGGCCATATCGAGCAGATGGCGGATGCCGTCGCCGAAGGCGCGCGCGCGGGCGGCGCGGAAGTCGACATCCGCCGGGTCGCCGAGACCGCACCGCAGTCGGTCGTCGAGTCGGCGCATTTCAAGACCGACAGCGCGCATGCCGAGATCGAGGGCCCCGATGCACTGAAGGACTATGACGCGATCATCGTCGGTGCGCCGACCCGGTTCGGGCGGATGCCTGCGCAGATGGCGTCCTTCTGGGATACGACCGGCGGCCTGTGGTTCTCCGGCGCGCTGGTCGGCAAGGTCGGCGGTGCGTTTACCTCGACTGCGAGCCAGCATGGCGGGCAGGAGACGACGTTGTTCTCGATCCTGACCAACCTGCTCCATCACGGCATGACGATTGTCGGCCTGGACTATGGCTTCCAGGGGCAGATGGGCGTCGACGCGGTCAAGGGCGGCTCGCCCTACGGCGCGACGACGATCTCGGATGGCGACGGCAGCCGGATGCCGAGCAGCGTCGAACTCGACGGTGCGCGCTACCAGGGCAAGCGGATCGCCGAGACGGCCGCGAAGCTGAAGTAAGCGCGAACGATCCCTCGGGGCGACCGGGGGGATCAGCGCTTGCGGCGTTTGCCCTTTTCGGACGGAAGCGCCGGGACGGGCGCGGCCGGCACCGCGGGTGCGACGACCGGCGGGGGCGCGGGCGGCAGGATCGCCGGGTCGGCGGGATAGAGCCGCCGCGCCCTGGCGAACACGAAGCGCGCCTTTGCCGCGCCGGGTGCATCGGCGGTCGCGCCGACCCAGCGCCAGTGCCATGGCTCCCATTTGACGTTCTGCTTGTTCCCGCCGGGGAAGGATTGTTCGAATCCGAACCGCGTCGCGTTCGCGCGCAGCCAGCGCGCGGCGGGAGTTGCCGCCATGCACGCCTCGGCATCGCGACAGCCATTGGCTGGCCGGATGGCGAAGTCGACGACATAGCCGGTCGAATGTTCGCTATAGCCCGGCGGCGCGACCGAGATCGCCCGCTCGGCCGCTGATGTCCCCGACTCGCGGCAGAACACGCTGCGCTGCTGCGCGATCGAACGCTGGCACGACAGGCCGCGCAATTCGCCCATCACCGCCGGGTCCGATTTGGCCGCAGCGAGCAGGCGGAGAAGGTCGGGCAGCATGTCGCGGCGGACCACGCAGGTCTGGCGGACGCCGAAGTCGGACGGGGTGGCGACCAGCTCGGACGGGGCGGCGTCGCCGTAAGGCAGATGCCCGAATGCGCGACCATCGGCGGCGATCGCTGCGCTCTGTCCGGCGCAGAGTTGCGCATTGGCGGCGGCCGGGATCAGCAGCAACGAAAGAACTAAGGGGCTACGCAACATCGTGCGGGCTCTGGCATGCGGGCGCAGATGCTGGCAAGGGCGACACATGCATGGTGAACGCGTACTTTTCCTCGACGGCGAGGCCCTGATCATCGACAAGCCCGCCGGGCTGCCGGTCGATCCGCCTCGTGACGGCTCGCTGAGCCTCGAGAATCATCTCGAAAGTCTCAAATTCGGATTCCAGCGCTGGCCGATGCCGGTGCACCGTCTCGATCGCGACACGAGCGGCTGCCTGTTGCTGTCGCGCAATCCCAAGGCGCATGCGCGGTTGCAGCAGGCGTTCGAGCAGGGCCTGGTCTCGAAGCGCTATCTCGCGGTGCTCGACGGCGTCCCCGCCGAAGAGACCGGGACGATCGACATGCCGCTCGGCAAGATCAGCAGCGCCGAAGAAGGCTGGCGGATGGTCGAGGACGCCAAGGGCAAGGCGGCGCGGACCGGCTGGCGGGTGCTCGCAACCCGCGACAGACGTTCGCTGGTCGAATTCATCCCCCAGACCGGGCGGACGCATCAGATCCGTGTCCATGCCGCGCTGGGCCTCGGCGCAGCGGTCGTCGGGGATCCGGTCTATGGCCAGAAGGATCGCCTGGGGATGATGCTCCACGCGCAGCGGCTGGTCGTGCCGCGGCCGGGCAAGGCCGATGTCGTCGGTATCGCGCCGCTGCCAGAACGGTTCGCGACCGCGGGCTTCGGCGAGGAACCGGGCGTCGAGGCGACGCCGTCCCCGCAGGACGCACCCGCGCCGGATCCGCGTCCCGAACCCGATAATGGCTGACGTGATCGACGCCTCCCTGCTTGAGGGGGCGATCGAGGAGAAGTTCCTCGCGGCCTCCGGGCCGGGCGGGCAGAACGTCAACAAGGTGGCGACCGCGTGCCAGTTGCGCGTCGACATATTCGCGCTGGGCCTGCACCCCGAAACCTATCGGCGGCTGAGGCTGGTCGCGGGCAGCCGGATGACCGCGGCGGGGGTGCTGGTCATCACCGCGCGCCGGTTTCGCACGCAGGAGGCCAATCGCGCCGATGCGCGCGACCGCGTGCTCGAACTGATCGCACAGGCGCAGCACCGCGACGCGCACCGGGTCAAGACCAAGCCGTCCAGGGCCGCCAAGGCACGGCGGGTGGATACGAAGAAGGTCCGCAGTTCGGTCAAGGCCGGGCGCGGGCGGGTTCGCGAAGACTAACCGCAGACAAGAGGCGATGATGTACCAGTTTGATATTTCCGGCGGTTCGAAGGCCGATCTGTACCGCGACCTGCTCGCGGCGCTCGACGCGGTGACCGTGGACGAGCGCGATCCGATCGCGAACATGGCGAATGCGGCTGCGCTGGTCTGGGAATATCTGCCCGATCTCAACTGGGCGGGCTTCTACCGTGCGGTCGAGGGCGAGCTGGTCCTGGGGCCGTTCCAGGGCAAGGTCGCCTGTATCCGGATCGCGATGGGCAAGGGCGTCTGCGGCACCGCGGCGGCGGAGCGGACGACGCAGCTGGTCGAGGACGTCCATGCGTTTCCCGGGCATATCGCCTGTGACGCGGCGAGCCGGTCCGAGCTCGTCGTGCCGGTCGTCAGTGACGGGCGGCTGATTGGCGTGCTCGATCTCGACAGCCCCGAGCCTGCACGGTTCGATGCCGAGGATGCAGCCGGGTGCGAAGCGCTGGTCGCGTTGCTGGCGTCGCGGATCAGCTGACGCCCGGACCTGACGCCTGCTCCGAATCGGGACCGGGTTGCGGCTGGCCGTGCCAGGGCGGCTTTGGTACGCACTGCGTCAGCATAGGACGCGGCCCCGAAGCGTGCGGTGCGTCAGGGGAGAAGATGTCATGCGCATGAAGGTGATCGTCGGTCTCGCACTGATCATGTCGGCGGCGGGCACGACTGCCGAGGCGCAGCGGCGTCCGGACGGGGCATCGCGGCCCGGTGCGACCTATCCCGTTCCTGCCCGCAGCGTGGTCAGCGTAAGCCCGGAGCCCGCCGCGTCCAGCGACGCGCGCCGGGGCAGCAGCGTCGATGGTCGCTGGTCGGCCGGGGCGAACGCGCCGGGCGGCTGGAGCGGTTATCGTCGGCCGTACCGGGGCTGGGCGCTGCCGGCCTATTGGATCGCGCCGCGGTTCGGGATCGTCGACTGGCGCGACTATGGGCTCGCGCCGCCGCCGCCGGGCTATCGCTGGACGCGCTATTATGACGACGCCGTGCTGATCGATGCGCGGGGATCGATCTTCGATACGCGTGCCGGGGTCGAATGGGACGGCGCCAATGGAGGCGATGCCGCCCCGCGCTATGACGTGCAAAGCTTCGACGGGCGGGCGGACGACCGGGTCTATGCCCGCCGCCAGCCGCGGCCGGTAACGCGGCGGACCTATGTGACGACCCGCGTCGAAGCGGCGCCGGACTTTGCGGGGGCCGCCTATCGCGACCAGCCATTGCCGCCCGTCCAGCAGCGTGGCGGGACATGGGTGTCGCCCGACGGGATGACCACCGTGACGACGACCGGCGGCGGCTATCCCGGCGGCACAGCCTATGCCGGCGACGGGACGACGACGGTCACCGTCCAGTCGGTGCCGGTCACGACGACCACGACGACGACCGAATATATCACCGAACCCGTGACCTACCGGCGGACGACCCCGCGTCGCGGACCGGGCCGGACGCGGGGCGGCACACTGGGGTCGGCGCGCTAGCGCTCAGCGGCGGCGTTCGCGGCCCGCGAAACTGACGACACTCTCGCTGCCATCCGCGCCGAGTGCGGACACGCCGACGAAATGGTCGTCGACGGGGGTCTGGGCGAGCAGCGTCTCGGTGCTGGTGACGTCGCGCAGGTCCTTCCAGTCCTGCGTGTCGTTGCGCCGCCAGCGGACTCGGTAGCCTGCCGCACCCGGAACCGCGGCCCATTTGACCTTGGTGTCGCGCGACAGGGCACCGGCGATCGACACGTCGCCCGGTGCCGCGGGCGCGGCGGCGAGGCGGGCGAGCGTGGCGATGTTGATCGCGGTCACCTTGGCCAGATAGGGGAAGTCCATCCCGGCGATCGTGTCGCCATAGTCGACGCCGTTTTCGGTGCGCAGGTCCTGATGCTGGCGATCCCAGTTCTCCGCCGCGACCGAGAAGCGCACCGCGGGATAGCCGAGCTTCAGAAAGGGTTCGTGATCGCCGCCGCGGCCGAACCGGTCGGGGCGACGGTCGAGCATCACGTCGAGCCCGCCGGGGATCGTGCCCGCGACGCCGTCGATCGTCTTGGCGAGCGCGCGGCTGGGGCCATCGTCCTCGCCACCCTCCGCGCGACGACCGATCTGCGCGGCAAGGTCTTCGGACGCGCGAATGCCTTCGGAAAAGACGCGGACGCTCGACGCCATGCGGACGCCGCCCTGGCCGACCGTGTTGCCGACAATGTCGTTGTTGAGCATCGCGGTGACGGTCCAGCCGCGCGCCTTGGCGGTGTCGGCGAGCAGCTCGGCGCCCCACAGACCCTGTTCCTCACCCGAGAAGACCGCATAGACGATGGTCGCGTCGAACTGCCGCTTCGACAGCGCGCGGGCGGCTTCGAGCACCAGCGCAACGCCCGATGCATTGTCGTTTGCGCCCGGCGCGTCGCTCGTCACGTTCATGACGTCGGTCACACGGCTGTCGATATGCGCGCCGACGATCACGACGCGATTCGGGTCGCGCCCCTTCTGGATGCCCAGCACGTCCTCGACATAGACGCCAGTCGGTGCGCGCGGCCCCGACACGGTGCGGCCGATCCGCTCGACCGTGACGCAGCCGCCACAGGCGCGGCCGATCTCGGTGAAGCGCGCCGCGGCCCAGCTGCGTGCGGCACCGATGCCGCGCTTAGGATCGGTGGTGGTCGATGCGGTGTGGCGCGTGCCGAACCCGACCATCGCGGTCACATCGGCCTTGAGGCGGGTGGCGGAGGGCGCGGGAAGCGCGGCGGCGGCTGCGGCGAGCAGCGGAAGGGCGAGGATCGGCATCGGCGTCACCGTGGCGGCTTCGGCCGGGGAGCTCAAGCGGGGAGTGTTGGATTCGCTCGGTTTAGCCCTCCGCCTCCGTCATCTCCCGCCGCCGTCAACTGAGCCGGTCGATCGCCTCGCTGGTCAGCGACCCCGGGATGATCATGACCGGCACGGGCAGCGCACCCGCATCGGTGCCGGAGAAATGCGCGATCAGCGCACCCGGCGCACCGCTCGCCGCGGCGCCGAGCACCAGCGCGGCAATATTGGGGTTGGCAGCGATCATCTCGCGGATGATCTTGGGGCCTTCGCCCTCGCGAACGGTGATCGACGGGCGCAGATCCGATTCCTCGATCAGCGTGCCCGCTGCGGCGGCGACGAGGCCCTCGGCATGCAGCCGCGCCTCCTCCTCGATCGTCGCCTGGACGCCGCCGAACGCGATGAATTCCTGCGGCGGGATCAGCGTGAGGATCTCGACGCCGCCGCCGGTCTTCACCGCGCGCCGCGCCGCAAAGCGCAACGCGATACCCGCCTCGGGCGACTCGTCGATGACCACCAGATAGACACGCATCATATTCCCCTGTTTATCGGGCTTAGGTGCCGTGCAGATGCGGTTCGCGCAAGGGGAAGGCGGCTTCGCGGGGTTGACCCGGACGGGCGGGGGCGCGAGTAGGCATGCCGTTACGTAACGCCCTGGGGACCTCCATGTCGATCGAGATCAAAATGCCTGCCCTGTCGCCGACCATGGAGGAGGGCACCCTCGCCAAATGGCTGGTGAAGGAAGGCGATACGGTGAAGTCCGGCGACATCATGGCCGAGATCGAGACCGACAAGGCGACGATGGAATTCGAAGCGGTCGACGAAGGCGTGATCGCCAAGATCCTAGTTGCCGAGGCGACCGACAATGTGAAGGTCGGCACCGTCATCGCGATCCTGGCCGAAGAAGGCGAGGATGCGTCCTCGGTGTCCGCGCCGACCAAGAGCGAGACGCCCGTCCCCGCGGCCAAGGAATCGGAGGCCAAGCCCGATCCCAAGGATCCCAACGACACCGGCAGCGAGGCAAAGCCCGTCGCCCGGACCGAGACGTCGGCCGAGGATCATGGTCGTCCCGCCGATGCGGGCGCCGCGTCGGAGTCTAAGCCCGAGTCGAAGCCCGCCAGCGGTGACCGTGTCAAGGCGAGCCCGCTCGCCCGCCGCCTCGCCGCCGACAAGGGGATCGACCTTGGTTCGGTGTCGGGTTCGGGGCCGAAGGGTCGCATCGTCAAGGCCGATGTCGACAGCACGAAGCCCGGGGCGGCACCTGCCGCCGCGGCCCAAGCCGCCGCACCGGCCGCTTCCGCTGCCGCGCCAGCACCCGCCGCCAAGCCCGCGGTCGTGCCGGATATCCCGCACGAGTCGACCAAGCTCAGCAACGTGCGCAAGACGATCGCGCGCCGCCTGACCGAATCGAAGCAGACCGTTCCGCACATCTACCTGACCGTGGACGTGCGTCTCGACGCGCTGCTCAAGCTGCGCGGCGAGCTGAACAAGAGCCTCGAAGCGCGCGGCGTGAAGCTGTCGGTCAACGATCTGCTGATCAAGGCGCAGGCCGTCGCGCTGATGCAGGTCCCGACCTGCAACGTGATGTTCACGCCTGACCAGCTGATCAGCTTCCAGCGTGCCGACATCTCGGTCGCGGTGAGCACGCCGTCGGGTCTGATCACGCCGATCATCGTCGGTGCGGACACCGCCTCGCTGTCGTCGATCTCGATGCAGATGAAGGACCTTGCTGCCCGCGCACGCGACGGCAAGCTGAAGCCCGAGGAATATCAGGGCGGCACCGCCTCGATCAGCAACATGGGCATGTTCGGCATCACGCAGTTCGACGCGGTCATCAACCCGCCCCAGGCGATGATCCTCGCGATCGGTGCGGGCGAGAAGCGTCCCTATGTGATCGGCGACGAGCTCACCGTGGCGACCGTAATGTCGGCGACCGGCAGCTTCGACCACCGCGCGATCGACGGCGCGGACGGCGCGCAGTTCATGAAGGCGTTCAAGCATCTGGTCGAAAACCCGCTGGGCATGCTGGCGTAAGACCGTGACCGCTGTGGCCCCTCTCCCGTTCGCCCTGAGCGAAGTCGAAGGGCATGTGTCCCATGGGCCTCGACTTCGCTCGGCACGAACGGGGTCGGGCCGGCGCGCGTCATGACCAGGACGCTCATCGAGATCCTGCACATCCTCGTCGGGCTCGGCGTCGCGGTCGCGATCACCTGGGCGGCGGCCTGGTCCTATCCGCTCGGGCAGAACGTGATCTGGTGGTGCGGGGCGGCGGCGATGGTCGTGACCGTGATCATGGGGATCGGGCCGCTGCGGCAGGCCCGCATCCTCGACCGACAGACCAGCAGGAGCCACGCGTGACCGACCTGCCCCCCGACAAGGCGCCGACGATCCGCGTCACCGCGATGCCCGCCGATGCCAACCCTTACGGCGACATCTTCGGCGGATGGCTGATGGGGCAGATGGATCTGGCGGCCGGTTCGGTCGCCTCGCGCCGCAGCGGCGGGCGTGCGGTGACCATTGCGGCGGACGCCATGAAATTCCACATGCCCGTCGTCGTCGGCGACGAGGTGTCGGTCTATGCAGAGCTGATCGCGGTCGGCCGCACGTCGATGACGATCGAGGTCGAGGCATGGCGCCGCGCGCGGCACAGCAACGACAGCTGCAAGGTAACACAGGCGCGCTTCATCTTCGTCGCGGTCGGCGACGACCGCAAACCGCGGCCCGTGCCGCCCGCTTCCAACTGATTCACTTGAAGGACTCTCCACGTGGCTGACACCTATGATCTGGTCATCCTTGGTTCGGGCCCCGGCGGCTATGTCGCGGCAATCCGCGCGAGCCAGCTCGGCCTCAAGGTCGCGATCGTCGAGCGCGAGCGCCTGGGCGGCATCTGCCTCAACTGGGGCTGCATCCCGACCAAGGCGCTGCTGCGGACGTCGGAAATCTATCATTATATGCAGAACGCCGAGAGCTATGGTCTGAAGGCGGACAATGTCGGCTTCGATCTCGCCAAGGTCGTCGACCGCAGCCGCAAGGTCGCAGGCCAGCTGAACGCGGGTGTGAAGGGCCTGATGAAGAAGAACAAGGTGACCGTCGTCGAAGGCGTCGGCACCGTGACCGCAAAGGGCAAGCTGAGCGTCAAGCAGGGCGACAAGACCGTCGAGCTCGAAGCCAAGAACATCATCGTCGCCACCGGCGCCCGGGCGCGCGACCTGCCGTTCGCCAAGGCCGACGGGAAGACGATCTGGACCTATCGTCACGCGATGGTGCCGACCGAGATGCCCACCAAGCTGCTGGTCATCGGATCGGGCGCGATCGGCGTTGAATTCGCCAGCTTCTACAACGACATGGGCGCCGACGTGACGATCGTCGAGATGCTCCCGCGGATCCTGCCGGTCGAGGACGAGGAAGTCTCCGCGTTCATGGACAAGGCGCTGACCAAGCAGGGGATAAAGCTCCTGACCGGCACCGGCCTCGAAGGCCTGGCGCCATCGGGCAGCGGCGTCACCGCGAAGATCAAGCACAAGGATGGCAAGGTCGTCGAGGAGACGTTCAGCCACGCGATCGTCGCGATCGGCATCGTCCCCAACACCGAAAATATCGGGCTGGAAGCGCTCGGCGTCGAGACCGACCGCGGGCACATCAAGACCGACGGCTATGGCCGCACCAATGTCGACGGCATCTGGGCGATCGGCGACGTCACCGGCGCGCCGTGGCTCGCGCACAAGGCCAGCCATGAGGGGATCATCGCGGTCGAGAAGATCGCGGGCGGGTCGCCGCACCAGATGGACAAGGCCAACATCCCCGGCTGCACCTATTCGCGCCCGCAGGTCGCGAGCGTCGGCATGACCGAGGCGAAGGCCAAGGAAGCCGGCTATGAGCTGAAGGTCGGCAAATTCCCGTTCATCGGCAACGGCAAGGCGATCGCGCTCGGAGAGGCCGAGGGCTTCGTCAAGACGGTGTTCGACGCGAAGACCGGGGAGCTGCTCGGCGCGCACATGGTCGGCGCGGAAGTCACCGAGCTGATCCAGGGCTATGTCGTCGCACGCCAGCTCGAGACGACCGAGGCCGAGCTGATGGAGACGGTGTTCGCGCACCCGACGCTCAGCGAGATGATGCACGAGAGCGTGCTCGGCGCCTACGGCCGCTCGATCCACTACTGAGCCCGACCGCGTGACGTCACCCGCGCTTCGGCGCGGCCGGTGGCGGCACCGTTTACGATGCGGCGCGCGATCAGACCGATCGTGCGCCGTTTTGCCGTCGCCACGAGGCGATAAGCGTCCCGACCAAAATGGACCAATGAATCGACTTGCCGTTTATCGATAGGCCCCATATCGTTTTGCAATATGCAGGCGGGGGCGGCGATGAGGAGGGATCGGGTTCTTTGGGGGGCGACGGGGCTGCTTCGGCTGATGCTCGTCCTTAATATCGTCTGCGCCGCGGTGTTCGCGCTGGCGTTGCTGCTGTCCTGGCCGATGCAGGGCATGCTGAGCGCGCGGCTGACGCATAAATACGGCGGGACGCTCGATCTGGACCAAGCGGTGCTGGCGATCCGCATGATGCTGTTCGTCGGCATTGCCGGCGGCGTCGCGCTGCATCCGATCTTCTCGAATCTGCTCCGCATCGTCGCGACGGTCGAGGCGGGGGATCCGTTCGTCGACGACAATGCCACGCGGCTCGCGCGGATCGGCTGGGCGCTGTTGGCGCTGCAATGCCTCGATCTCGCCTTTGGCGGGGTCGTCCGCTGGATTTCGCTGCTCAAGCTCGACGTGACCGGATGGACGCCGTCGCTGGGCGGGTGGATCGCGGTCGTCATGATTTTCGTGCTCGCGCGCGTCTTCCGGATCGGTGCGCGGATGCGCGACGACCTGGCGATGACGGTCTGATGCCGGTCGCGGTCAGCTTGGACGCCATGCTGCATGCGCGGCGGATGACGCTGACCGAGTTGTCGGAGGCGGTCGGCATCACGCTCGCCAATCTGTCGATCCTGAAGACGGGCAAGGCCAAGGCGATCCGCTTCACGACGCTGGAGGCGATTTGCCGCGTGCTCGACTGCCAGCCGGGCGATCTGCTGCGGGTCGTCGACGAGGATGAACGGGGCGAAGACGGAATTTAAACGGGGGGATGGTCCGATGGACGCACTGGTTCTGAACGGGGTGACGAAACGGTTCGGGGAGCGGACCGCGGTCGACGCGCTGAGTTTTGCGGTAAAGCCGGGGGAAATTTTCGGCTTTCTCGGCGGGAATGGCGCGGGCAAGACGACGTCGCTGCGCATGGTGCTCGACATCGTGCGGCCGACGGCGGGACGGATCTCGGTACTCGGCTGTCCGCCCGGGCGCGAGAATGCCGCCGATCTGGGCTTTATGCCCGAGGAGCGCGGACTGTACCGCGGGATGAGCGCGATCGACACCGTCACCTATTTCGGGCGGCTGAAGGGCATGTCGGCGGTCGCAGCGCGCGCGAAGGGCCATGCGCTGCTCGACCGGTTCGGCCTTGCGGCATCGGCCAAGATGCAGATCGACAAGCTGTCCAAGGGCATGGCGCAGAAGGTCCAGCTGGCCGCGACGCTGGTCAACGGTCCGAAGCTACTGCTGCTCGACGAACCCTTTTCGGGTCTCGACCCGGTGAACCAGGGGCTACTCGAACACGAGATCCTGGAGGCCGCACGGGGCGGGGCGACCGTGGTGTTCTCGACGCATGTGATGCAGCATGCCGAGCGGCTGTGTGACCGGCTGTTGCTGCTCTCGCAAGGGCGCAAGGTATTCGAGGGCACGCAGGCGGAGGCCCGCGGGCGATTGCCGGCACGGCTGACGATCGTCGCGCGCGATACGCCGATGCGGTGTCCCGGCGTCGAGCGCGCGGAGCCCGGCGCCGTCGATGCACAGGGCTGGAGCGACTATGACGTGACGCTGGCAGAGGGGATCGATCCTGCCGACGTGCTGCAATGCCTGACCGAGCAGGGCGTGACGCTGCGGCGGTTCGACCAGTACCGCGTCAGCCTGCACGACGTCTTTCTCCATCTTGTCGGCCCCCCTCCAGCCGGGCTCGCCGACCCGGCTATGGCGGAGCATGCAGCATGACCCACAATATCCTGCTCGTCGCGATGCGCGAGTTCCGGCAGATCACGGGCATGCGCAGCTTCTGGCTGACGCTGCTGATCCTGCCGCTGGCACTGGCGGTCGGGCCGATCGCGAGCCGCCTGACCCAGTCCGAAAAGACCCAGCGCGTCATGCTGATCGATGCCGATGGCCGCGCGGCGGCGGCGATCCGCGCGCGGCTCGATACCGATTACCAGCGGCGGGTCCTGACCGCGCTGTCGCGCTACGCGCAGCGCTACGGGCTCGATCGCGCCGATCCGGGCGCGTTGTGGGCGCAGCATGACCGGCTGTTCGGTGATGCCGACGTCGCGACGTTCGCCAAGGCCGGCGGCCTGCCTGCCGCGCTGGCGGCGATGCGGCCGGCGACGACCTCGGAAACGCCGAAGTTCGACGCGCCCGAGGCCGATTTCGTGGTCCTGCCGACGCCGCCTGCAATTGCGCGCGCGGCGCCCGGCGCGCTCGATGCGCAGCTCAAGCCGCTGCTGCGGCCGGGCGAGTTCGGCGACAAGACGGCCAAGCCGCTCGACTATGCGGTCTATGTCCCACGCGGTTTCGGCGTGCAGACCGCCGATGTGCGACTATGGTCGAGCGAGCAGCCTGGCGCGAATTTCGTCCAACCGTTGCAGACCGTGCTCACGCAAGACCTGCGCACCGCCTATCTCGAGTCGACCGGGCTCGCGCGCGATCAGGCGCGCACCGCGACCAGTCTGGTCCCGGCGATCGCGGTCTCGACCCCGGCGCCTGGGGGCGGGCGCGAACGGATGCTGGTGCGATCGGTGGTGCCGTTGCTCAGCGCCTATATCCTGCTGATGTCGCTGCTGTTGTCGGGCAACTGGATTTTGCAGGGGCTGGTCGAGGAGCGGTCGAACAAGCTTATCGAGACGGTACTCGCCTGCATCAGCCCCGACGAGCTGCTCTATGGCAAGCTCGCGGGGACGGTCGCGGTCGGGCTGACGATGGTCCTGGTTTGGGGGCTGTGCGCGACCGGTGCCGCGGTGGCGACGCAGGGGGCGGTCGGCGCGTTCCTGCACGTCGCACTCGCGCCGCTCGCCTCGCCCTGGATCATCCTGGTGATGCTGTATTTCTTCCTCGCAGGCTATCTGATGGTGTCGATGATCCTGCTGGCGATCGGCGCGATGAGCGATTCGATGCGTGATGCGCAGAGCTATCTGACGCCCGTGCTACTGGTCATCGCGATGCCGTTCACGGTCGTCGCGCAAGGCGTCCTGTCGAACAGCGGCGCGACCGCGATCAAGGTGCTGACCTGGATCCCGATCTACACGCCGTTCACGATGCTCGCGCGGCTCGGCAGCGGGGTTTCGACCATGGAGATCGTCGGCAGCGGCGTGCTGCTGGCGGTGTTCATCGGCATCGAGTTCGTCTTGCTCGCGCGTGTGTTTCGCGCCAGCCTGCTCAATGCGGGGCAGAAGCCCAACCTCGCCGCACTGGCCCGGTTGATGCAGCGTACGCCCGCCTGACGCATGCGTACCGTTCATATCATTTCGGGGATCCAACCCCGGTTTTCTGGAGGAGCTATGATGTCGTTCAATCGTATTTCGCGTCTGTCGCTGGGGGTGGCGCTGCTTGCCCTGTCCGCACCCGGTCTGGCCCAGACCGGCACGCCGGGCGGCGCGCGCTATGGCAGCTTCGGGATCGACCTGACCGCTGCCGACAAGGCGGTGAAGCCTGGTGACGATTTCTGGACGCACGCCAATGGCGCCTGGGACAAGCGTACGGCGATCGCACCGGATCGCACGTCCGCGGGCGGCAGCGTGATCCTGGCGGATCAGGCCGAGCAGCAGGTCCGCGCGATCCTCGACGATGCCGCGCGCGATCCCGCTGCGGTCGGCGCCGGGGCCAAGCAGTTCGGCGATCTCTATGCGAGCTTCATGGACGAGGCCGCGATCGAGCGCGCCGGCGCCGCACCGCTCAAGCCCTATTTCGCCAAGATCGACGCCGCGACCGACAAGCAGAAGCTGCAGACCTTATTCTCGACGGTCGGCTATGCGTCGCCGGTCGAGGTCGGGCAACTGCCCGATCCCGCCGATCCGAAGCGCTACGCGGTGGCCGCGGGACAGGGGTCGCTCGGGATGGGCGGCCGGGATTATTATCTCGAGCAGGGCGCCAAATACGACACCTTCCGCACGGCGTATCGCGCCTATGTCGAGAAGATGCTGACGCTGTCCGGGGTGACGGATGCGTCGGCCAGGGCGGACCGGATCGTCGCACTCGAAACCGCGATGGCCAAGGTGCAGTGGTCGCCGGTCCAGTCGCGCGACCTGCAGGCGATGCTGAAGCCGATGGATGCGGCGGGCCGCAAGGCGCTGGCGCCCGATTTCGACTGGCCGCTGTTGCTGTCGACTGCGGGCTATGCGCAATTCCCGGTCGTCTACATGACCAACTCGACCGCGCTGACCGAGCTCGGCAAGATCTTCGCCGCGACGCCCGTGTCGACCTGGCAGGACTGGATGAAGTTCCGCCTCGCCTCCGCAAGTGCCGGCGCGCTGCCCAAGGCGTTCGATCAGGCAACGTTCGATTTTTACGGCAAGACGCTGGCCGATCAGCCGCAGCAGCGCGCGCGGTGGAAGCGCGGCATCGCGCTGGTCAACGGCACGATGGGTGAAGCCGTCGGCGAAGTCTATGTGAAGCGGCATTACCCGCCCGAGAGTGAAGCGAAGATGGGCGAGCTGATCGCCAATCTGCGCGCGGCATACAAGGAGCGCATCACCGCGAACAGCTGGATGGATGGCGCGACCAAGACCCAGGCGCTGGCCAAGCTCGCCGCGTTCGATCCGCGGATCGGCCATCCGGTCAAATATATCGACTATTCATCGCTCAACGTCGTCCGGGGCGACCCGGTCGGCAATGCCATGCGCGCGGGCGAATTCCAGCATCAGCTCGACCTCTCGCGGCTCGGCAAGCCCGTCGATCGTACGCTCTGGGGCATGACGCCGCAGACGGTGAACGCCTATTACGACCCGCTCAACAACCAGATCACCTTCCCCGCGGCGATCCTCCAGCCGCCCTATTTCGATCCCAAGGCGGATGCGGCGGTCAATTACGGCGCGATCGGCGCGATCATCGGGCATGAGATGGGGCATGGTTTCGACGACCAGGGCAGCCAGTTCAGCGCGACGGGCAAGTTCGAGAACTGGTGGACGCCGGCCGCTCGCACCGCCTTCACGCAGCGCACCGCTGCGCTGTCGAAGCAGTTTGATGCCTATGAGCCGATCCCGGGTGTCCACGTGAAGGGTGCGTTGACGCTGGGCGAAAATATCGGCGATCTGGGCGGCGTCGAGACCGCTTATGCCGCCTATCAGAAGTACCAGGCGGAGCATGGCAAGGCACCTGTGATCGGCGGGCTGACCGGCGACCAGCGCTTTTTCCTCGCTTACGCGCAGGCATGGCAGGCAAAGTTGCGTGAGGGCGCAGCGCGCGCGCGGCTGCTCACCGATCCGCACTCGCCACCCTTCTACCGCGTCAACGGGATCGTCCGTAACGTCGATGCCTGGTATACGGCGTTCGGGGTCAAGCCCGGTGATGCGCTGTATCTGGCGCCTGGCGACCGCGTCCATATCTGGTAACATCTCGCGGGGCGTGTGGCCGTTCACACGCCCCGATTTTCTTGTGCGCACCACGCGCGACCCGGCTGTGATATCGCTATCCGAGATGGCGGCCGACTGAGACCCGAAGGCCGTTGCGCCCGACGAGGCCAGTGGATACGGGACCGGGCAAGCCTGACGGGCCGGCGGGCGCTCAGCAACAAAGGTAAGCAGTCGTGTCACAAAACTCGGCTCGCAGCTGCCGGTTTGCTTGGATTTAACAAAATCAATTTATGATTTGATTGCTTTCGTTTAAGTCTCACATCCTCGCTTTGTCTCTATTGTCTTCTAAATCAGATCAGCCTAACGGCGGTAGCGGTAGCATTCGTTTACAGATGCGCCGTTGCTGATGTGGTGCGTCTGATGCGCTGCGGCATGGGGAGGGGTTATGAAGGCTTTCGTTCTGAATTCGGGGTCACGTGGGCGTGTGGCGATCGCGATGCGGGTCGGTGTGTCGCTTGCGGCGCTGCTGGCAGCAGGCGCGGGCAGCGCTGCATGGGCGCAGGTGGAAACGCAGACCGTGTCGCCCGATACGACCCAGGCTGCGACGCCGGGACAGGAGGTCGGTCAACCCGCGGCCGATGCGACCGGGGACGGTGATATCGTCATCACCGGCCGTCGCGCCGCGCTCGAGGCGGCGGACGAGCGCAAGCGTCGCAGCGAGACGATCGTCGACTCGGTCGTCGCCGATGATGCCGGCAAGCTGCCCGACAACTCTATCACCGAAGTCCTGCAGCGCGTCTCGGGCGTCTCGATCGTCCGCTTTGCCGCGCTGGGCGATCCCGACCATTATTCGGTGCAGGGGTCGGGCGTGCAGGTCCGTGGCCTGACGGGCGTCGCGTCGCGGCTGAACGGCCGCGAGATCTTCAGCGCGAACAACGGCCGCGCAATCCTGTGGAGCGACGTCACGCCCGAACTGATGGCAGCGGTCGACGTCTACAAGGCATCGACGGCCGACCTGATCGAGGGCGGCACCGGCGGCCAGATCGATCTGCGCACTAAGATGCCGTTCGACTTCAACGGCAAGTTCCACATTGCTGGTACGGGCGAACTCGCGCTCGGCGACATGGCGAACAAGGCGGATCCGTCTGGGTCGGTGCTGATTACCGATTCGTTCGATACGCCGATCGGCCGGATCGGCCTGCTCGGCGACGTCGCGTTCAGCCAGTTCAGCTCGCTGTCGCAGTTCATCCGCGTCAGCCCGTATTTCAAGACCAAGCTGAGCGATGGCAACGAGCGGTACGTCCCCAGCGGCTTTGCCTATGGCGACGAGGCGTTCCAGTACAAGCGCTACGGCATCTATGGCGCGGCACAGTGGCAGCCGGCCGAATCGCTGACCTTTACCGGCAGCTTCTTCCAGTCGCGCTACAAGAGCCAGTCGAGCGATTACGGCACGCAGCTGGATTCGCAGACTCTGGCGGTCGATCCGGCGAGCAGCTCGTTCGACAGTAACGGCCTGCTCACCAAGACGAGCGCGCTGTTCAACCGCGACACGGCGACGTTTGCCCCGACGGGTGGGTCGGTCAACAGCAGCGGCAACAAGGGGTTCGTCGAGAGCAACACGCGGACGCGCGATTATTCGCTGTCGTTCGTCTGGGCGCCGACAGACAGCCATGTGTCGCTGAAGGGATCGCTGCAGCGCGTCGATTCGCGGCAGATCTATGATCGTCTCGACATCTTCCGCGACGTTGGCTTCGGCCAGAGCTTCGGCATGGATCTCACGGGCGACCTGCCGCAGATCACCGTCAGTCCTGCGACGCAGGAGTCGTTCGCCGATCCGGCCAATTATTTCTGGACGGCGTCGATGCCGCACAACGAACGCAACAAGGGGCGGCTCGATTCAGGGCAGCTCGATGCCGAATATACGTTCGACAACAGCTTCTTCCGGTCGGTCAAGGTCGGCGGCCGCTATGCCAAGCGGACCGAGCGCGATCTGTCGAACGGCTATAACTGGACCGCGCTGGGTCGCGGCTGGAACGGCGATCCGCAGCTGACCTATGCCAACGCGGCACCGGGCGACGTCGCCAGCCATGCATTCAAGGACTTTTTCCGCGGCAACACGACGCTGCCGGGCAACCTGATGTTCGCATCGGAGGATCTGGCGTCGCGTTTCAATGAAAACCGTACCGGACTGGTGACGGCTCCGCCTGCCGGCTTCTGCACCGGCAATGAATTCAACTGCTCGGTTGCGGGGCAGCTCCCGGTCACCGGCTATGGCGGCCAGTTCAACCCCGACGGTACGCTGGCGATCCGGCCTGTCGGGTTCGTCCTGCCGGGCGATCAGGTCAACAATCGTACCGAGAATATCGCGGGCTATGCACTGCTCCGCTTCGGGCCCGAGGAAGGCGCACGCGGCATTTCCGGTAACGTCGGCGTGCGCGTCGTGCATATCGAGAATGAAGGCAGCGGGTTCATCCAGCAGAATGGCGGGACCGTCTTTATCCGCAACGGCGCGCAGGTGACGCTGGCAAACACGTTCCTCGCCCGCGGCGGCAAGGCGGACTTCACGCGCGTGCTGCCGTCGATCAATCTCGAATATTCGCCCACCGACCGGATCAAGGTTCGCGGCGGGTACAACATTACGATGGATCTGCCGAGCTTCAACGCGCTGCGTGCGTCGGGTTCGATCGGCGTGGCGACGACCCCCAGCCAGACACCCGGCGGGATCGGCACGTTCAACAACTTCACCGCGGACACGGGCAATCCGTTGCTGAAGCCGACGCTGTCGAACAATGTCGACCTCTCGCTCGAATATTACGGGCGGGCGGGCACGTCCTTCCATCTGGCCCCGTTCTACAAGCGGCTGACCAACCTGCCGATCTATGCGCTGACCAGCCGGCAGGTCACGATCCAGTTCACCGACGGTACGACCGAGAATGTGGCGGCATCGGCCACCGACTATGTCAACTCGACCAAGGCGGCGACCGTCAAGGGCGTCGAGGCCGGTGGCCGCTTCTTCCTCGACATGCTGCCCGGTGCGCTTGCCGGGATCGGGTTCGAGGGCAACTACACCTTCATCAAGAGCAGCAATCCGGGCGATGTCTACCGCGACATCACCGGCGCCGCTCGCAACGACGCGCCGCTGGTCGGGTTGTCGAAGCATAATCTGAACGCGACGCTGCTGTACGAGCGCAATCCGATCTCGTTGCGCGTCGCCTATTCCTGGCGCTCGCGCTATCTGCTGTCGACGAACAGCAACGGCACGAACGGCACCTATACCTATTACAGCGCACCGGGTGTCGTGACCAATCAGGATGGCGGCCTCGACGCATCGACGCAGATCGCGTTGCCGATCTATGGCGGCAATTATGGCTCGGTCGACGCGGGTGTGCGGTTCAAGGTGAACGACCAGTTCTCGTTCGGCGTGCAGGGGACCAACCTGACCGCGGCGACGCAACGGACGCTGATGGGTGGGTATCCCGGCGGCAAGCTGGTCGGGCGCAGCTGGTTCCAGGCCGATCGCCGTATCAGCACTGGCATAAACCTCGCCTTCTGACGATGATGCGTCCCCTGTCGACGTACTGTCGGCAGGGGACGAAGCGGAGCGCGTGATGCGGAAGAGGATCCTGATCGTTGGCGGCGGTACCGCCGGCTGGCTGACCGCGGGTTATCTGGCGAAGCGTTTGGGCGCCGATCTGGCGGGCGGGGTCTCGATCACGCTGGTCGAATCCAAGGACATCGGCATCCTCGGCGTGGGGGAAGGGACCTTCCCGACGATCCGGCGGACCCTGGCGACGATCGGCATCGACGAGGCCGAGCTGATCCGGCGATGCGGCGCGACGTTCAAACAGGGGGCGAAGTTCGTCCATTGGCGCCACGCCCCCGGACAGGGCCGCACCGATCATTACTCGCACCCGTTCCAGGTTGCCGATGCGAGCGACGGCCTCGACCTGCTGCCCTATTGGCTGCTGGGGCATGGCGGCGCGGAGAATTGGGACGAGGTCTCCAATCCACAGAAAAAGGCCGCGGACGCGATGCGCGCGCCCAAGCTGGCGACCAACCCCGATTATGTCGGGCCGCTCAACTACGCGTTTCATTTCGATGCGGTGGCGCTCGCCGGGCTGTTGCGCGAACATGCGGTCAGGAACGGTGTCCGGCATCTGACCGACACCGTGTCCGAGGTGCTGCTCGCTGAAGACGGGGCGATCGGCGGGGTGCGCACCGAGCGGAACGGGATGCTCGACGCCGATCTCTATATCGATTGCACGGGCTTTCGTGCCGAACTGATCGGCAAGGCGATGAAGGTGCCGTTCCGGTCCTGCCGCGACGTGCTGTTCTGCAACCGCGCGATCGCCGCGCAGCTGCCTTATGCAAAGCCCGGCGATCCGATCGCGTCCTACACGATTTCGACCGCGCAGGAGTCGGGCTGGATCTGGGACATCGGGCTCGATCGCAGGCGTGGCATCGGGCACGTCTACTCGTCCGACCATAGCGACGACGAGACTGCCGAGCGCGTGCTGCGTGGCTATCTGGGCGCGGGCGGCGACAAGGCCGAGGTGCGCCATTTCAAGTTCGATGCGGGGTACCGCGAGGTCAACTGGGTCAAGAACTGCGTCGCGGTGGGGTTGTCGAGCGGGTTTTTCGAGCCGCTCGAGGCGACGGGGATCGCGTTCGCCGAGGTCTCGGCGGGCATGATCGCGAACCTGTTTCCCTGGGGCGGCGACTACGAGACGTCGGCGCGCCAGTTCAACGCCAACATGCTGCGCCGCTACGAGCGCGCGCTCGATTTCATCAAGCTGCATTACTGCATCTCGGAACGGCGCGACACGGCGTTCTGGCGCGACAATGTGGCCGACACCTCGATCCCCGACAGCCTGCTCGAGCTGCTCGACCGGTGGCGGTTCCGGCCACCCAACGAGCTCGACATCGACGGGCAGGTCGACATCTTCACCGACGCGAGCTGGCAATATGTCCTGTACGGCATGGGCTGGAAGACGGACATAAGCGCAAAGGCCGGCGCGCTGCGCTATGCTGACGATGCCCGGCGTGCATTTGCCGAGGTCCGGCGACAGGCGGACTATGCGATCCGCAACCTGCCGTCGAACCGCGATCTGGTCGCCTATGCACAGCACCATCATTTCGGTGCGCGAGCGGCGGCGTGACGGATCCCGGCCCGGCCCGCATCACCAGGATCGTCATCGTCGGCGGAGGAACGGCCGGGTGGATGACCGCCGCTGCGATGGCGCGGCTGGTCGAGAGCGGCGTCGCGGTGACTTTGGTGGAATCCGAGGAGATCGGCACGGTCGGCGTTGGCGAGGCGACGATCCCCTCGCTGCTCGACTATAACCGGATGCTCGGCATCGACGAGGACGACTTCGTCCGCGCGACGGGGGCGACGTTCAAGCTGGGAATCGAGTTTCGCGACTGGGGGCGGCTGGGCGACGCGTATTTCCATCCGTTCGGCACGCATGGCCGCGACGTCGAGGGGGTGGCTTTCCATCAGCTTTGGCTGCGTCAGGCCCGGCTTGGGCGAGCCGACATGCCGGGGCCTATCGGCGACTATTGCCTGTCGGCCGTGGCGGCGCGCAACGGGCGTTTCACGCGACCGTCGGCCAATCCGCAATCGGTCCTGTCGACGCTGTCCTATGCCTTCCACTTCGATGCCGCGCTCTATGCCAGATATCTGCGCGACCGTGCCGAGGCCGCGGGGGTGGTGCGGATCGAGGGGCGCGTGGCGGCAGTCGATCGGCATGCCGGGACCGGCTTCATCGAGGCGGTCCGGCTCGCGGACGGGCGTGCGATCAACGGGGACCTGTTCGTCGATTGCAGCGGGTTCCGATCGCTGCTGCTTGGCGACGCGATGGACGTCGGGTTTACGAGCTGGCAGCACTGGCTACCCTGCGATCGTGCCTGGGCGGTGCCGAGTGCACCCCGCGATGCGCCGGCCCCGCATACACGCGCGACCGCGGAAGCGGCCGGCTGGCGCTGGCGGATCCCGCTTCAGCACCGCGTCGGCAACGGCCATGTTTATGCGAGCGACCATGTCGACGACGAGACCGCGCTGCGGGTGCTGCTGGACGGACTGGACGGCCCGCCGCTCGCCGATCCGCGCCAGTTGCGGTTCGTCGCGGGGCGGCGCGACCGGCTGTGGGACCGGAATTGCGTCGCGATCGGGCTGGCCGGCGGCTTTCTCGAGCCGCTCGAATCGACGAGCATCCATCTGATCCAGTCGGGCATCGCGCGGCTGATGAGCCTGTTTCCCGATACCGGGTTCAGCGCGGTCGAGATCGCCGAATATAACCGGCAGATGCTCCGGGAGTATGATCAGGTCCGCGACTTCATCATCCTTCACTACCATGCGACGACGCGGACGGATTCGGCGTTCTGGCGGCATTGCCAGAGCATGACGCTGCCGCCGTCGCTGCAGGCCAAGCTCGATCTCTGGGCGGGCCGGGCGCGGATCTTTCGCGAACAGGGCGAATTGTTCACCCCCGACAGCTGGATTGCGGTCCTGCTCGGCCAGGGCATCTGGCCCGCGTCGGTCGATCCGCTGACCGCGGGACTGCCGGTGGCGGAGAGCGCCATGTTTCTCGACCATGTGCGGGAGATGGTCGCCAAGACCGCCGAGGCGATGCCGCGCCACGCCGACTTCATCGCCCGGCATTGTGCGGCACCGCTGCGAACCGCGGCATGACGCGATCGGCACGCCGCGGCGATCGCTAAAAAGCTTATTTGTCGGACAAAGCTTGCCCTTCCGCCTGATCGCGCTACCATCACGGCAATTCGTATAAGAACGGGAGCGGGTATGCGGTGGGCGTCGAGCGCGGGAATGGCTGCGTCAATAGTCGTAGCGTTGAGCACTCTGCCGGCTGCAGCGGCCCCCGTTGCCCGTGGGGGCGAACGTCGCGTCGTCATCGATGCCGCCAAGGCGGCAGGTCCGGTCGATCGATCCTTCGACCTGTCGATCGGTTCGGATTTCCCGGGCACGCTGATCCGCAGCGACAGCCAGGCGCAGCTCAAGACCGCGGTCGACGAGCTCGGTTTCCGCTACATCCGCTTCCATGACATCTTCCACGATGTCCTCGGCACGGTGCGCAAGACGGATGCGGGGATCGTCTATGACTGGACGAAGATCGACCAGCTCTATGATGCGCTGCTCGCCAAGAAGATCCGGCCCTTCGTCGAGCTCGGTTTCACGCCCAATGCGATGCGGACCTCGGAGCAGACGATCTTCTACTGGAAGGGCAATACCTCGCATCCCGATCCGGCTTTGTGGCGCGGGCTGATCGATGCCTATGTCCGCCATGTTCGGCAGCGTTATGGCGCCGACGAGGTTCGCCGCTGGTATTTCGAGGTCTGGAACGAGCCCAATCTCGACGGCTTCTGGGAAAAGGCCGACCAGAAGGCGTATTTCGATCTCTATGCGGACACCGCGCGGACGATCAAGGCGATCGATCCGGCGTTGCGGGTCGGTGGGCCATCGACCGCGGGCGCGGCCTGGGTGCCCGAGCTGCTCGCCTTTACGAAGCGGAACGCCGTGCCGATCGATTTCGTGACGACGCACACCTATGGCGTCGAGGGCGGATTCCTCGACGAGGAGGGCAAGCAGGACACCAAGCTGTCGGCGTCCCCCGACGCGGTGGTCGGCGACGTGCGCCGCGTTCGCGAGCAGATCGAGGCGTCGGCCTATCCGGGGCTGCCGCTCTACTTCACCGAATGGAGCACGAGCTACACGCCGCGCGACTTCGTCCACGACAGCTATATCAGCGCGCCTTACATCCTGACCAAGCTGAAGCAGTCGCGGGCCTATGCGCAGGGCATGAGCTACTGGACCTATACCGACCTGTTCGAGGAGCCGGGGCCGCCGCCGACGCCGTTCCATGGCGGGTTCGGGCTGATGAACCGCGAAGGCATCCGCAAGCCGGCCTGGTTCGCGTATAAATATCTGAACGCGCTGAAGGGCCGCGCGATACCCGTGGCGGATGACACGGTGCTCGCCGCCGCCGATGGTCAGCGGATCTCGGCCGTGGTCTGGGACTGGCAACAGCCGGTCCAGACGCTGAGCAACAAGCCCTTCTACACGCGGCAGGTGCCCGCGGCCGCGGCCCGGCCGATCGCGCTGACCTTCGATCACGTGCCCGCGGGGACGTACCGGCTGACCATCCGCCGGACCGGTTATCGCCGGAATGACCCGCTCTCGCTCTATATCGACATGGGTATGCCCGCGTCGCTCGATCCCGCGCAGCGCAAGGGGCTCGAGCAGGCCACGCAGGACCTGCCCGAACAGGCGCGGACCGTTCGGGTCGGTCGCAACGGATCGACGCGCGTCACGGTGCCGATGCGGAGCAACGACATCGCGCTCGTCACGCTGGAACCGGCAGGCATCGCGGGCATCAAACAATAATCGGGCAAAAGGGGAGAAGACATGGCGGGATTTAGCAAGCGCGACGTGCTGGCCGCACCGCTGCTCGGCGCCTTGGGGGTCGGCGCGGCGCGGCTGGGGGCTGCGGCGGCTCCGGCAGGCGCAGCACGCGGCGGCCCGGCAATCCCCGCGGGACGCTTCGATGCGTCGGTCGCCTCGCTCAAGACCTATCAGACGCCCGACTGGTTTCGCGACGCCAAGTTCGGGATCTGGGCGCATTGGGGCCCGCAGGCGGTGCCCCGCCAGGGCGACTGGTACGCGCGCTTCATGTATGTCCCCGGCCACCCGCATTACGAGCATCATCTCAAGACCTACGGCCATCCGTCGGAGCACGGCTATAAGGACCTGCTGCCGTTATGGACCGCGGACCGGTTCGATCCGGACGCGCTGATGGACAAATATGCCGCCGCGGGCGCCAAATACTTCGTCTCGATGGCGGTGCATCACGACAATTTCGACCTCTGGCGTTCCAAGCATCAGCGCTGGAATGCGGTGGCGATGGGGCCGAAGCGCGACGTGGTGGGAGAATGGAAGGCCGCGGCCACGCGGCGCGGGCTGCGCTTCGGCGTGTCCGAGCATCTCGCTGCGAGCTATACCTGGTGGTATCCGAACCAGATGTACGATCAGTTCTGGCCGAAGCTCGGGCAGGACTATGACGGTGTCGATCCCGCCAATGCCGATCTCTATCACGGCAATCGCGACGAGCCCTACCGCAACACGCCGGCCTCCTGGTACACCACGAACGCCGCCTATCAGCGGCACTGGTTCGACCGGATCGTCGATCTGGTCGACAGCTATCAGCCCGACCTGCTCTACTCGGATGGCGGGCTGCCGTTCGGGGCCGTAGGCCGCGCCCTTGTCGCGCATCTCTACAATGGCAGCATCGCACGGCGCGGCCGGCTCGATGCGGTCTATACCTGCAAGAATTCGGGGTCGGGGGAGTTCCACCGCGAGGCGTCGGTCGAGGATGTCGAGCGGGGGGTGCTCAAGGGCATCAACGCGCTGCCGTGGCAGACCGATACGTCGAATGGCGACTGGTTCTTCAACGACCGCCACCCCTACAAGACGACCAGCCAGATCGTCACGATGCTCGCCGATATCGTGAGCAAGAACGGCAACATGCTGCTCAACGTCGTGATGTACCCCGATGGCAGCCTGCCGCCGGAGTCGGAGACGTTGCTCGCCGAACTGGCGCCGTGGATGGCAGTCAACGCGCCGGCGATCCATGGCACGCGGCCCTGGAAGATCTTCGGCGAGGGGCCGACCGAAACCGCCGCGGGCATGTTCTCGGAAAAAGCGGATTACACGCCGCGCGATATCCGGTTCACGACCAATAAGGACCAACTCTTCGCGATCACGCTCGGCGAGCCTGCCGGAACCGTGGCGATCACCGCGCTGGCGCTCGGCAATCCGAACGAGCCGCGCGCGGTGCGGGCCGTCCGCCTGCTCGGCCATCGCGGGCCGATCCGCTTTCGTCAGACCGGGCAGGCGCTGGTGATCGACGTGCCCGCGACACTTCCGACCCGCCACGCCAGCGCGTTCCGGATCGATTTTGCCTGAGCGTCAGGTCCCCGCGTCACCGATCCACGCATTCGCCAGCTTGGCGCAGTACCGGCGCCTCCCGACGGGGGGCACCGCTTCGATAAGGACAACCATCTCCATGCTACGCCGCCGCGCGCGATCCTTCGCCCTGATGTTGACCCTTGCAACGGCCGCGCCGGCGCTGCTCGCGGCTCCTGCGGGCGCGCAGAGCGCCGCCGGCCATCCCGGCTGGCCCGGCAAGGGGCAGCTGTTCGTCGGCACCTGTTATCAGCCCGTCGACCGCAGCCCGGCGCAGATCACCAGCGATATCGCGGTGATGAAGGCGGCCGGGTTCAACATGGTCCGGGTGGGGGATCTGGCCTGGGACTATTTCGAACCCGAAGAGGGGCGGTTCACCTTCGAGCGCTTCGACGATGTGCTGCGTCAGATGCAGGCGGCGGGCATCCGGGTCATCGTCGACATTCCGGGCCAGCCGGCGCCGATCTGGCTGCACAAGCGCTATCCCGGCGTCGACATCGTCACGCAGGACGGGGTGCGGGTCAACGCCGCCTCGCGCTACTGGGACAATATCAGCGATCCCGATTATCGCCGCCTCGCCGGTCGGCTCGCCGAGCGGATGATGCAGCGTTATGCCAAGCATCCCGCGGTGATCGCGCTGGGCTATGACAATGAGATCGGCAATGGCCAGATGTCCTATTCGGCGGCGGACCGGGATCGGTTTGTCGTCTGGCTGAAGCAGAAATACGGGACGGTCGACGCGCTCAACACCGCATGGGCGACGCAGCGCTGGTCCCGCCGGATCGGTGACTGGGATCAGGTCGACCTCCCCTATGGCCGGGGTCCGGGGCCCAATGAGCGCTATCTCGACCTGCGCCGTTTCTGGTCGGACGACACGATCGGCGCGCTGAAGGACCTCGAATCGATCCGCAAGCGCTTTGCCCCGAACCTGCCGGTCGCATCGAACTTCTGGCCGACCGCAGGGACCAAGGGGTTCGATTATCTCCGCTCCTGGGAAGATGTCTCGACCTATGGTGCGCAGGGATTTTATCCCGGCGACCCGCTCGGTGCGGGGTTCGAGGTCATGATGAACCGGGCCGGGCACCAGACGCCGGTCTGGTTCAATGAGTTCACTGCCGGAGGCGGAGGCTATTACGGCACACCCGGGCGGTCGCGGATGTGGGCGTATTTCGGGCTGCTGCATTATGCACAGACGGTCCTCGCCTGGACCTTCAATTCTCATCTCGGCGGAGAGGAGCAGGCCTTGTTCGGGCTGGTCGACCATGACGACCGGCCGTCGTGGAAGGTCGGCGAATTCGCGCAGATCGCGCGCGAGTTCCGTCAGCTCCAAACGATGGGTTTCCCCCGCTACGACCCGCCACAGGTCGCGGTGCATTATTCGTTCGACACGATGTGGCTGACCAGCCCGCCGCCCGGGCCGAACACCACACCCGAATATTTCAAGACCGACTACACGACGGCGGTGAAGGCGGCCTTTGCGCCGCTCTACCGGGACAATATCGACGCGGCGGTGATCGATATCGGCCACGACCCGATCGACAGCTACAAGCTCGTCATCGTGTCGAGCGCGTATCTGGTCGATGCGAAGATCGCGGCGGCGCTACGGGGTTACGTCGAGCGCGGCGGCACGGTCGTCATGACGGGCTATTCGGCGAAGGTGGATGCGACCGGGAAATGGTTCGGCACGCCCCTGCCGGGCGGCATGACCGACGTGTTCGGGCTGCGGACCAACGCCTTCTACCGGTCCGAACAGCCGCTGCGCGTCCGCTTCGAGGGCCGCGAACTTAGTGGCACCGACCCCTATTACGAGGTGCTCGAGCCGAGCACGGCAAAGGTCCTGGCGCGGTTCGAGAACACGCCCGACAAGAGCCCGGCGATCACCGTCAACACATTCGGCAAGGGGCAGGCGATCTATCTCGCGACCGCGGCGCAACCTGGGTTGATCGACCCGCTGATCCGGTCGCTCTACGCCAGGCTGAAGATACGGACGGGACCGGCAACCCCCGACGGTGTGGTTGCGCGCACGGTCGAGGGGCGGACGCTCTACGTTAATACCACGCCCGGTGCGCTGAGCGTGGCGATGCCCGGCGCGAAGTCGGGTACGGCCCGCGACGTCCTCACGGGGCGGAAGCTGCCCGGCGCGCTCGACCTCGCGGGCTATGGCGTCGCCCTGGTCGAGTAAGGGGCGTCGCGCTGGGGGCTCGAGGCTGATGCTTCGAGCCCCAGAGCGACAACACTCGTCAGGCGGGCTGGCCATTGCCGCCGGTCGACCCGAAGATCTGCCCGGTCGAATAGCTGAGCGACGGATCAGCCGCTGCGACATAGAGCGCGGCGATCTCGGCCGGCTGGCCCGCACGCGCCATCGGCGAATCGCCGCCGAAGCTGCGCAGCTTTTCAGGCGTCGCGCCGCCGCTGACCTGCAACGGTGTCCAGAACGGGCCCGGCGCGACCGCATTGACGCGGATCCCGCGGCTGGCGACCTGCTTGGCCATGCTCTTGGTGAAGTTCAGCACCGCCGCGCGGGTGAGTGCATAATCGACGATGTCGGGCGACGGGTTGCCGGCCTGCTCCGAAGAGGTGTTCACGATCACCGCGCCTGCACCCATCCGCTCGAGCGCGGCCTTGGTCAGCCAGAATGGCGCATAGACGTTGGTCTTCATCGTATCGTCGAAATCCTGGCTCGAGATATCGGCGATGCCAGGGCGGGTCTGCTGGCGCGCGGCATTGTTGACGAGGATGTCGAGCCCGCCAAGCTGTTCGGCGGCCTGCTGCACCAGCTTGCGGCAGAAGCGTTCGTCACGCAGGTCGCCGGGAATCGCGACGGCCTTGCGTCCCTCCGCCCGGATCAGCGCGACGACCTCGCGCGCGTCGGGTTCTTCGGCCGGCAGGTAGTTGATCGCGACGTCCGCGCCCTCGCGTGCATAGGCGATCGCCGCAGCACGCCCGATCCCGCTATCGCCACCGGTGATCAGCGCCCGCTTGCCGGTCAGCTTGCCCGACCCCTTGTAGCTCGTCTCGCCATGATCGGGCCGCGGTGTCATCTTCGATGCAAGACCCGGCCAGGGCTGACGCTGGACGGGATAGGGCGGCTTGGGATAGGCGGCAGCGGCCGGCGTCGGTGCGGCGGCGGGCTTGCCGCCACCCTGCGCCGCGGCGGCAACGGTGGTCGCGGCGAGCGCGCCAGCGGTGACGGCGGCGCCCGACACGAAGGTGCGGCGTGTTGGATCGGTCATGGTTCAGCTCCCGGGATGCGTGACATCCAAAGCGCCAAGTGACTGTGTCTGTTCCGGATCCTACCGAGATTGTTTCAGGGGGCGCACCGCGGGTTGCAGGGGTGCCAAGCGTGATGCGAGCAGCCGTTCGAACGTCGCGGCGGAACATAGCGGACCAGCGCACTTAGGGATCTCGAGCGCCACGACCGACGCCGATCGTCCGAGCGCTCGAAGCGTCGCAGGCGACTGCGTGCGGTAGGACGCGCGCACGAACCGCGCGCCGGTCGGCACGTCACGCAGGCGCTCGAACAGCAACGCGCCGCCGGGCGGAACGTCGTTGGTCGCATAGCCGGGCGCCGTCAGGTCGAGGCGCAGCGCCGCGGCCAGTGCGGTAACGTTGGTGTCGTGACCCATCAGCACCGTCAGCCGCGGTCCCCCTGCCGACAATGAGGCCAGCACGTCGCGGCCGAGCACCGCGGTTTGATGGGCAGCCATGTAGGGCGGACGTGTGAACACCGCGAACAGCGCAGCGTGCAGCGCGCCGAACTGTTTCAGGGTGGCAGGATCGACGCGGCCCCAGCCGACGCTTGTGCGCGGCAGCCCCTCGACTTCCTGCAGCAACAGTACCTGCGCGATACCGGACGCGGCGCGGATCGGCCCGGCGAGGACGAGGTCGTGGCCGTCTGCGCTCGCGGTGACGGCTGGCGTGTCAGCGGACAGGCATCCGCGTGGCGTCGGCGAGCACCCGAGCACCTGATCGAGCCGGGTCAGCGCGGCGCGATGACGGCGGGCGAGGGCGGCCATCCCGCCGGTGTCCCGGTTGATCGAGACAATCGCCGCCGCCGGGTCGAACGCGGTCGCCCTCGCGCGCAGCGGTTCGAACGTCGGATCGACGGTGCCGAGCGGCTGATGCTCGACGTCGAGCGTGCAGCCGGGCGCAAAGCCGTCCGCATAGGCCCTGCCGCTGGCGATCGTCCGGTCCGACGTATTGGACCTGATCCGGACACCAGCCCCCGGGCAGCCTTTCGCCGTCAGCAGTCCGTGTGCCGCGAGCAGGCGCCGGTCATACGCCGCGACCCGCTCGAGCGCGCGTACACCGTGCGCGGTGATCCGGCTTTCCGCCACCGGCCATCGCGGCCAGGGGGCACCGGTCCGGGTGTTCGGCGGCACCTCGCCGTCGAGCGGTGCGCGGATGCCGTGGCGCATCACCAGCACCGCCCGCTCGACGACCAGCGCGCGCTTCGGCGCGGCGAGCGCGACGTGTCCGAGCAGCAACCCTGCGGCCACGCCCAGGATCGCGAGCGCTCCTGGCTTGAGCCGCGGCATCGCCCGCTGCGTCGTCGCGCTCCACACCAGGGTGGCGGCTGCCGGGATCATCAGAACTGCGCCCGCACGCCGAACAGGATCGTGCGGCCGTAATTGTTGATCTCGCCGAACTGGATCTCCTTGTCGTTATAGCTGTAGCTGTTGGCGTTCGCGATGTTGATCGCCTCGACGCTGAAGGTCAGGTCGTCCGTGGCGCGGACCGAGATATTGCCGTCGAGCGATCCGAACGCGGCCACATAGGTCGGCACCTGCGTGGTGCTGCCGATCCCCGCCAGATATTTGTCGCGCCAGGTATAGGAAATGCGCGCCGCCAGCGGCCCCTTGTCGTAGAAGCCGACCACGTTGAAGCTGTTCTTCGACAGACCGATCAGCTGGCCCTTGATCGGTCGCGCGCCGGCGGTGTAGCTCGCCTCGACCGAGGTGTGCGTATAGGATGCCTGGACGCCGAGGCCGTCGAACGGCGCGGGCAGGAAGGTGAACACCTGGTTATAGGCCGCCTCGGCGCCATAGACCTTGGCACTGCCGCCATTGACCTGCGTACTCAGCAGCACCGTGCCGCGCCCCGGAATCTCGACGTTGATGTTCTGCGCGGTGATGTAATCGTCCATCGCCTTGTAGAACAGCGCGCCGGTCAACGAGCCGGACCGGTTGAAGTACCATTCGAGCGATCCGTCGAACTGGGTCGCGAGGAACGGCTGCAGCGCAGGGTTGCCGCCGCTTGCGGTCGGCTGGTCGGTCGACACGCTGATCTGCGGTGCGCTCTGCGTCACGTTCGGCCGGGTTAGGACGCGGCTCGCGCCCAGCCGTCCGACCATATCGCGCGTCAGCTCGGCGCGCAGGTTGAAGCTCGGCAACCAGTTGCTGAACGTCTGTGGGAAGCTTGCCGGTGTCGCTACGCTGCCGGTGGTCAGCGTGCCGCTCGCCACCTGGTCGGTGTGGACATAGCGTACGCCCACATTGCCGCTGACCGCGACGCTGCCGACCGGGAAGGCATAGTCGGCACGGACATAGCCGCCCGCGGTCTTTTCCGTCACGACATAGGAGGCGCGCAGGTCCCCCGCCGACAGCGGGCTGTTGGCGATCGCCGCGGTGAACAGCTGGTCGTAGAAGACGCTCGTGATCGGAACGAGCCAGGTTCGCGGGATGTTGCCGTCGACGCCCGACAGGAAATTGTCGAACAGGATCTGCTCATAGCCGTTCGGTGCGAAGCTGGTCAGCGACGTGTTGGCCGCCGGGTTCACCGTGAAGTCACGGCGGCGGTAGTCGCGCTTGCGCCAGTGATATTCGCCGCCGGCCGCCAGTTTGGTGACGAAGCCGTCCATCTCGTGATCGACGTCGAGCCGGCCGTAGGTGTCCCAGTCCTTGCTGTTCTTGGGCGCGATATTGAACGGGTAGAGCGTATAGCTGGCGGGATCGAGCACGTTGACCGGGGTGGAGAGCGACGGTGCGACCTTGTACCCGCCTGACGAGTCATAGCTGAGCGGCGCGAAGAACTGGATACGGCTGCGCACCGTGCCCTCGGCGTAGCTCGGATGATAGCTGTGCGCGAACGACCAGTTGGCGTTGGCGACGACATGCCAGCCCTCGGGCGTCCAGGCCTGTTTCAAGCCGATCGAGATCAGGTCGTGGCGGTTGAGGCTGTATTCGCGCGTGCCCATGAAGCGCACGTCGTTGATCGTCGCTGCCACCACCGTATTGCCGTCGAGCTTGACCGAACCGGGCACCAGCACCGGCTTGTGCCCCGCGACGCTGGCATCGTCTGGATAGATGTCCAGCCCATATTCGTCATAGGCGATGTCGAGCCGCGTCGCGAGCACGTCGAGCGTCGTTTCCAGCTCGGGGCTGGGCTTCCACTGCGCCGAGATCATGCCCGACAGCCGCTTGCGATCCTCCGTCTCCACCGTCGGCCGCGTGCGCCCCGGCGTGTAGAAGCCGGTGCCGAGTGCCGAGGCGAATTTGTCGAGATACCAGCCGGTATTGTACGACCGGTCGTTGCGCACTTCCTTGCCCCAATATTGCGCGGCGGCGAGGATGCCGAACGTACCGTCTTCGGTCGCAGCACTCGTCAGCACGGTGGCGTTCGGTTTTACCTTGTCGGTCAGCGTGGTGTAGGTGCCGCGGAGATTGACGGTGGTCTTGGTACCGACGTCGAGCGGACGGAACGTCTTCACGTCGATATTGCCGCCAAGCGCGCCCTCGGTCATGTCCGAGGTCGGCGTCTTGACCACGTCGATCTGTGAGACGAACTCGGCCGGCAACATCTCGAACCGGAACTGGCGCCCGTTCGCACCGCCATTCTCGATCAGGTCGTTGATCGCCACCGGGCGACCGTTGAGCAGCGTGCTCTGAAACTGCGGCCCGAGCCCGCGGACGCTGACGTACAACCCCTCGCCACGCGGACGGGTGATGGTGACGCCGGGGACAAGCTGGAGCGCTTCCGCGACATTCTGCGCCGGAAACTTGCCGATGTCCGTGGCATTGATCGCGTCGACCCCGTAGCCGGCCTGCCGCTTGGTTTCGGTCGCGGCGGCCAGGCTCTCCGCATAGGAGCCGGTGACGACGATATCCCCGGTGGTATCGGCGGCAGCATCCGCGGCAGGTGCCTGCGCGGCCGCGCCGGGCGCACGGGCGTCGGTCTGCGCACGGGCTGACTGGGTGGCGCCCAGGGCAGCCAAGGTAAGCGGCAGCGTTGCCCAAAGCAGGCGCGAGTTATGCAACATGTCGTGTGGTCCCCCCTCCGAACCATCCGGTCCGGACGAGCGGTGCTTAGGCGGCGCCCATTGCAGTTTGGCGGCCTGGTCGTTTCACGCTCGTTACGATTTCGCGTTGGAATTATTGCTAAATTGACATGCCGAGGGTCTCTCGCGCTGGTCCGAGGCACCGCCTAAGTGGGTATCGCCGAATGAAATAAGCCGACGACCAGCAGGACGAGCACCAGCGAGACCGCGCTCGACAGTGCGACGAGGACGGCTGCGGCCTTGCGGTTCGAATCGAGCAGGGTCGCGAACAGCGTGACGTTGCTCGCGATCGGGAACAGCGCGATCAGCCCGACGATGACGCGGTCGCGGGGTGCGAGGATGCCGATGAACGCGGCTTCGAGCGCAAGTGCGGTGGCAATCAGCACGAGTCCGCTGGCCTGCCTGACGCCGAGGATCCGCGTCATCAGGCGGGGCCGCCAGTCGTCGCGGCCAGTCTCGGCAAGGTTGAGGCCGATGACGGCCATGCCGAGAACCGACACCAGCGTACCCGCGACCGACAGGATCGGTGACGCCGCCTCGGGCATCGTAACACCCGCCGACTTTGCAATGATCGCGCCGACGATCACATAGACGACGGGGACGCGCAGCGCCTTGGTCGCGGCCTTGCGCGTACCCTCCTTGGTCCGCGCGATCAGGAAATAGCCGATCGTGTCGCCGTACAGCGCGCTGCCGATATAGGCGCAGATCACCGTCGAGACGCCGACCTCGCCGAACAGCGCCTGGCTGACCGGCACGCCGAAGAACGCGACGTTGAAGAACGAGAAGGAGGCCGACAGCAATTTGGGGTCGAAATCGTCGCCGAGCCGCTTGGCCAACCGGTGGGCAGGGATGCTCATCAGCGCGGCGACCGTGAACATCAGCGGGGGGATCACGAGCAACTGCTGCGTTTCCGCACCGAGCACCTTGTCGATGACCAGCAACGGGATGAGGCCGAAGACGAGGATGGTTGAGAACAGCTTCGCCGCCCAGGGCACACGCGCCCCGACGCCCCAAGCGAGCAGGATCACGCCATAAAGCGGCAGCAGTGCCGCCGCGATGTTGCCCAGCGCGCTCATTGCTGGCGCAGGATATCGTCGATCGCGCGGCCCGCGCACTCGACGTTGAACCAGACCGCGTTGGTGTCGCGCAACTCGCCGTTGAGCAACTGGCCGAGTGCGTAGATGCGTGGTGCGTCACGCGAGGCCGATATGATCCGGCAGGTCGCGCGGTGGGCGATGGCACCACCGACCGGGTGTGGTTGCAGCCAGTCCTTGGCGAGCAGATCCTTGACGAGCAATTCCTTCATCTCGGCGAGGGTGGTCGCCTGGCCGGTGGCGTTGACGACGACCGGCGCCTCGAGCGTATCGCCCGTCGTGAACCGGACGACGAAGCCGCTGCCGGTCGGGCTGGCGACGGTTTCATCGACCCGCCCGCGGACGTTGAGCTGCCCGCGCGTCATCGCATCGGCGAGGCGCCGTGCGTTCACCATCGGCGTGACGAACCGCGCCGCGGCGAAATGCGGCGCCAGCCATTGTCCGAACCGTTTCTGGTCGGCGGGTCGCAACAGGTTCCAGATCGCGGTGGAATCATGGCGGGCGGCGGTCAAGATGCGCTGGAACGGCTCGTCGCCGGCCTCCGCGGCGGCGATGTCGTGCAGCAGTGCTGCTTGGGCGTCGCCGTCGGCACGATCCTCGGCCTGCCAGTCGATCGTTCGTCCCGCGGCAGTCTCGGCCTCGATGCGGAAGAGGCGGAACAGGTCCACGACCGAGAAGGCGGCGCCGCGTTCGCGGATACGCCGGTGAACGTTTTCTAGCGTGAGATGCTGACGGTCATACCCCGTCTCGGGCGCGGGAATTTCGACCCGCGGCAGCAGGCCTTCCTTCGAAATCAGGTGGATATGTCCGCGGTGCCCTTCGTCGAGCAGCGTCATCACCGCGTCGATCGCGCTGAGGCCGCTTCCGAGGATGACAACGGACTGATCGCTGTCGATCCCCCTGGTCATGCGGTCCGCGGGGTAGGGCGAATCGAAATAGCCGGGCTTGCCGTTCAGGGTGCCGAACCGGTCGGGATCGGGCGTGCCGATCGTCAGAAGAACGACGTCCGTCGCGACCGTCGATCCGTCCGAGAACGTGATGGTCGCCGCATCATGGTCGCCCTCGATGCTGACGGCTTCCTGATGGTGGATACGGACGTCGATCCCCGCGCGCCGGGCCTGGTCGAGCGCCTGGTCGAGGACCTCCTGCATGTAGAGGCGATATTCACGGCGCTCGGGGTATTCGACGCCATCGGGATCGAGCGGCGTCCCGGCTGCCGCGCGCCGTGCCTCGAGCCAGGTCCGGAAGTGACCCGGCTCGCGGTCATAGAGCCCCATGAGACGGGATTCGGTGTTCAGGCGATGCCCCGGCTGTTCAGTGCCGAACGCCAAGCCGCGTGCAAGCTCGTCGTCCCGCTCGACCAGATGGATGATCCATCCGTCGCCCGGGTCATAGCATAGTCGCGTGACGGCTTCGGCGAAGGCGGCGACGCCACAGGCACCCATGCCGATAATAGTCAATGTTTTCGGCATGATATCCCATTCGCTGACGAACGGCGACAACGCTCGGGCGCTATATGGTGCCACGGCCGAGATGAAAATTTTGTCATGTCGGCGGCGCCTCGTTCCGGCGGTGGTTCGGTGGCTTCGCCGGCGTGACTGAGGGGCGTTGCCGAGGAAAGCGGTCACGACGTCGCGAAATTAATCCGCGGCGCTGGTAGCCTCATGGATATCGTTGATTGTGAGAGGGTTACACTCTTGTCATGTTCCCGGAGACATTATGAGGACGATCCTTGCCGCCGTCAGCGCATTGGGTTTGGCAGCTGGCGCGATGGCCCAGACCCCACCGCCGGTGCTGGGTCTGAAGACGCAGGCCGAGCCCTAAGCGACTGCGTCCGTGGTCAACCATCCCAAGACGATCGGCTGGCCCGACGGGCGCAAACCCGTGGCGCCGCGGGGGTATGAGGTCATCAAGTTTGCGGGCGGTCTGGACTATCCGCGCCAGGCGCTGCTGCTGCCCAATGGCGATATGCTGGTCGCGGAGGCGCGCACGAAGCCCAAACTGGATGCCGAGCCCGACGTCGAGCGTGGCCAGGCGCTGTCGAAGACGACGGGCTTCAGCGCCAACCGTATCACCCTGTTGCGCGACGCGGACCGCGACGGAGTCGCGGAACAGCGTTTCGTGCTGATCGAGGGGCTCAATCAGCCGTTCGGGATGCAATATGCGAACGGGCGGCTTTACGTCGCCAATACCGACGGCGTCGTCAGCGTTCCGTTCTCGTCCGGCCAGACGCGGGTGACCGCAGCGCCGCAGCCGCTCGTGTCGCTGCCCGCGGGGGGCTACAACAATCATTGGACGCGCAACCTGTTGCTGAGCCCCGATGCGCGGACGCTGTACGTATCGGTCGGTTCCGCCTCGAATGTCGGCGAGCATGGCATGGACGAGGAGAAGCGACGAGCGGCCATCCTCGCGATCGATCTGCGTACCGGGCGCGAGCGTCTCTACGCGTCGGGGCTCCGAAACCCGGTCGGCATGGCCTGGGCGCCTGGTACGAACACTTTATGGGCTGCGGTCAACGAACGCGACCAGCTCGGCGACGATATCGCGCCCGACTATCTCGTCGGCGTTCGCGACGGCGGGTTCTATGGATGGCCTTACAGCTATTACGGCAAGCAGGATCCGCGTCACGCCAATACCAAGCGCGAGTTGCTGGCGACGACGTTGCTTCCCGATGTTGCCGTCGGGCCCCATGCCGCGGCGCTGGGCGTGGCGTTCGCCAAGGAAACGTCCGCCGCGCAACAGGTCGCCTATGTTGCGCGGCACGGATCGTGGAACCGGTCCGCGTTCATCGGCTATGACGTCCTCGCGGTCCCCTTTGCCAATGGCAGGCCGACCGCCGCGCCGCAGCCGTTCCTGACGGGGTTCGTTGCGAACGAGAAGACGGGCGAAGTCTATGGTCGACCGGTGAGCGTGCAGACGCGCGATGATGGCGCGATCTTCGTCGTCGACGATGCCGGGGATACCGTCTGGCTGGTGCGACGCACCGCGTGACCGCCAAGGCGCTGATCGTTCTGGCGGCGATGTGTGGGTGTTTCGACGCGTCCCGGGTGTCGGCGCAGACCGTGCCGTTCATCGATACCGAAGACGCGACGCTGTCGGAGGTCGATGTCGGCGACGGGACGGTCCATCCGATCGTCACGGTCGACGTCCGCAACGGCGATTATGCGCGCGGCGCCTATGACGACGATGATGCCGGCCTCGCCAGGGTCCCGGTCCATCTCTCGGTCGGTGGTGCCGCCGTGCTGACGCGCCGCGCGGACGGGCAGGGGACCTTGTTTCTGGTTGGGCAAAGTTCGAACGGCTTTCACGCACCGCGCGCCGATGAGCGGTCGCGCCCGCGCAGTTGGTATGAAAGCAACACGATCGTCGCTCTTTCATGGCGGCCTGTCGATGGGCTCTCCGCCGCGGCGGCCTATGCCATTAAGGCCAGCCCCAACGGGGTGGCGAACACGACTCACGAGGCCAGCCTGACGATCGTCTACACCGGCGATAACGCAGTGGGATTTCTCGCGCCGCGTTTCGCCGCGACGAAGCGGACCAAAGGCGAGGGGGGCTTCTACACGATCGCCGGCATCGCCCCCGCCTTTGCGCTGACACGCGCAAAAGACGGTCCGACGCTCACGATGCCGGTCTCGGCCGGCGTCGGCTGGCGCGGCTTCTATGCAGCGGACAGCGGCGACAGGGTATATGGCAGCGCCGGGGTGGCGGTCGCGCAGCCCGTCAAGATCGCTGGTGCGGCGGCATCGTTGCAGGGCGAAATCCTTGCCGAGGTCCGTGACCATCAGCTGGCCCGGCTCGACGCTCCCGGTGGCACGACCGCCGATGTCGTGCCCTTGGCGACCCTGTCGATCACCATGGCCTGGTGACTTCCGCGCGCAAGCGGTTGCCGCCTCCCATTTTGGCGGCGAGGCTCGGGCGCCCTTTTCACGGGTGAAGGCTCCGAGAGCGTCAGTGCATCATCATACGCGCAGCAAATTGAAATTCACAATTTGCGGTTAATGCACTTTAAACCGCTTGCAGTCGCAATTACGAAATGAATTTGCTGCATATGTCTCCTTGTCGAAAGACAGACACTTTTTCAATGAGGGGGATTCACATGCGCTACTGGCCAATCGGCAAGCCCATCAGGGGCTAAACAGTCAACAGCCTGTGCTTTTATATTTTTTAATTAACGCATCCTGCACGGCATAATGCAATGCGTTACTAGAGAAATAGTAAGGCGTACAGCAATGATGACTGGCAAATATTGTCATGAATAAAATCATGAGCCAATTTGCGATATTGGAATACCGTGAAGCCCTATAACGGCTGAACTCGAAAATGCCCGGCTTTCCAAGCCGGGCATTTTTTTGCCATCAAGACCTGGCCATAGCCTTTACCGGCATCTCAAAGGTGAAGGCCCGAGGAACAAGCCCAAGTACTTTTACAGCCTTTTGCATGGCTTCGTTATGCGTCGATATCGTGAAGTGGATTTCGGTGAACCAACCGTTCAGATGAGTTTTCCGAAATCGCGATAGCACGGCAGCAAAGGCTGCGGGAGCGGTAGGCGAACCCCACGCGAACGTGATCGTGAGCGTTCGATCATCATGGTCCTCGCCCCAATTGATACCGCCAACGCACGTTCCGCTTTCGTCAAAAGCCAGAATTGCGGGATGATCCCATTTGCATGGGGGATATCTCAGCCAGCCATTCTGCTGATGATCAACACCCGCGGCGTAGGCCGCTCTCAGGCCTTCTTTGCTGTGCGCAAGTTTGGTAACATGCTCCAACCGTAAACTCATGTTACAGCTCTCCGCCTGTACTTGAGGATCTAGAGATCGCAGAACTGCGCACACGGGTGCTCATTGCCAATCGCAGCCGCCTCTGTGGCTGGGAGCGGTTGTCGACCGATGGGTGCCGATACCAGGCCTCGTGCTCGGTAACTGGTGACATCCATTCAGGCGCGTTCGCGATCTCGGAGTTTGTGCCTTTGGGCGCAGCATGGACCATCCCGCCTGCCCAAGTATCGATCAACGGCGCTGGTCGCGCCGCATGGATCCTTTCGTCGACCCGTCCGCGCGGTAGACTAAACAAAAACAGCCGCCAACCTCGAAAGGTTGACGGCTGCCTTCACACAGATGGGCACTGGGACCAGCTGTGAAATGCGCTTAGGCGAATGCGATCTTCGCCTGGCGACGACGAACGCGCATCGATGCGCCGATGCCGCCGATACCGAACAGCATGATTGCCCAGGTACCAGCCTCGGGAACTGCCGAAGGCTCAAAGGTTGCGGTGCCGGCATAGGAGCCGTTGCCACGCGACATGCCGTTCACGACAATCTTGTTCGTCGCACCCGAGGTGATCGCGACGTTGTTGATCTCGAAGAACTCGGCGTTGCCGACGATGGTCTTCGTGGCTGCGAAGCCATTGATGAACACCGACAGGATGTCGAGATCGGTCGAGCTCGTCAGGCGCGTGGTGTTCGTGCTCAGCGTGCCGCTGGCCAGACCAGTCTGATCGATGATGAAGTTGAAGGTATCCGTGAACATGCCCGACGCAATGCCCGAACGACCGAAGTCTGCCGAAACAGTACCGTCCGTGATGTCACCGCTTACGGTGAACTCGGGGTTGCCCGGAACGAAATCCGCTGCGTGAGCTGCAGGGGCCATCGCGAAAGCCGATGCGAATGCCATGGTCGAGAGTAGTAGACGCTTCATGATGGTTCCCTCTATTTGATACTTAACAAGCTGTTACCGGGGGGCATGGCGATTCGCAAACCGATATAACGCTGAGATTTCCCCATGATCTCAATAATGTCCAAGTTTGGGACAATCGGCCTTCCTTCGTCGCAGACGGGGCCGGAAGGCACGTTCCGCTTCGAGCACCGCTAGGCCTCATGCTCTCCTGGGGGGCGGCCCCCAGGCAGCCGGAAAGCGCGGTTTCGGCGCATGGGCGCGCGCTGCTTGATAGGGGTGGTATGGCCTCGCCTTGTCCCGGGGCGATACGGGTGGCCTATCAATGGTGCGGGCGATGGCATTCTCGGCGATCGTGGCGATGGCTTTGAATATTGGGTAAAAGACGCTAGCTTTACCGCTCATAAGTCGTCGGGAGAAATGCGTGATACGGGTAGAGGCGCGGCCGCAGCCAAGCGGGTCGTGGACTGACGTCGGTAGCGGCCTGGCGCGCTGGACAGCGCGGTGGTGGCCGCTTCTGATAGGATTGGCGTGCCTCATCCTGCCGACGCTGAGCCGGCTGGCGACCGTCAGCTGGTCCACCGAACAGGGCGCGCACGGGCCCATTATCTTCATTTCCGCGCTGTGGCTGATCTGGCGCGCGCGGCCGTGGGAGGTCGCCAAGCGCCAATCCTTCCTTCCTGTCGGCTTGCTGCTGATCCCCGCGCTGCTCCTCTATTCCGTAGGGCGAATTACCAGCATCTTGGCGATCGAGGCCTTGTCCCTCTACACCGTGATCGTAGTATTATTATGGACTTATCTCGGTAAGGAGGCGCTCAAGAGGCTGTGGTTCCCCTTGGTGTACCTGCTGTTCATCATCACGCCGCCGGAGAACTGGGTTTTCGTCGCTACGCGTCCTATCAAGGACTTGATCTCCGATGCTTCCGTAAACTTGCTGGCTGCATTCGGTCTTCCCATCGGGAGTACCGGAACGGTCATCCAGATTGGCGGATATCAGTTGCTGGTCGCAACGGCGTGTTCCGGGATAAATTCCCTGATCGGTATCTGTGCGTTGGGCGTTTTCTATGTCTATCTGCGGCATGGCAATGCGCCGCGCTACGCGCTCTTGCTGATATCGCTGATGATACCATTGGCTATAGCGGCAAACTTTCTGCGTATCATCATCTTGGTGCTAATGACCTATTACATCTCGGAAGAGGCCGCGCAGGGCCTGGCGCACGAGCTGGTCGGCATGGGCATGTTTATCCTGGCATTGCTTATGCTGCTGGGACTGGATGCGGTGCTGCATCCTATTGTTTCACGTTGGGCCCGAAAGTAACGACATGACAATCGCTCGATTTACTCGACGAGAAGCTGCCCTGGGTCTCGCCTTCGGCATAACCGCAGGCGTCACCTATGCTCGACGCCCTACCGAGCTCGTCGTTGCCATTCCTTCCGGAAACCTGAACGACGCCATTCCAAAGCAAGCAGCACCTTGGGCGATGGTGCCGGATGTCAGCTTTGTTCTACCCCCCGAGGATGAAGCGAAAGCGGCAGCCGTCTATGAGAAGCAGCTGATGCGCAGTTACGGTGCCGATGGCGCTCCGCCTATCATGCTTTTGATCGCCTATGCGTATCGGCAGAGCGGCATGCTGATGGTGCATCGTCCTGAGTCCTGCTACCCCGGATCCGGTTTCACGATCACCGATATACGAGACGTGGATATTCCCCTGGGCAAAGGCATCAGTGCACCAGGGCGCTTCCTAACGACCGTGCGCGATACCCGTACAGAGCAGGTTCTTTATTGGACTCGACTGGGGAATCGTTTTCCGGTGTCGTGGGACGATCAGCGACGGTCCATCGCAATGCAGAACCTGGCCGGCCTTGTCCCAGATGGGGCGTTGATACGATTTTCGATCATCGATCCGGATGCCAAGGCTGCAGAGGCAACCATGATGGGCTTCGCGAAAACGTTGTTCGAGTCCTGCGGCGCCTCCGGCCGCGCACTTCTCGCTGGTCCGATCAACGCATAGGCGATGAGGGTCGCAAGGCACTGAATATATCGTCAAGTCTCGCCGCGACCATGAATATGGTGGGAGCGGCAGCGCCCTCATTGTCACGTCACTTGCTCAGCGCGCACAGCAAATAGCACCACACCGTTTCAACCGGCTTTTCATCCATCGATCGTCGCAGGTATAAAACGCGCAAGCCCTGCAAAAATCACGACCCTTAACCAGTTCTATACGGTTCCCATCTCGTTTCCTTCTGCATTATGTCTAAGGTAATTGCTTATGTCAGCATCCTCCAGGTTCCTCATCACCAAGCGGCAAACCCTGTCTGCCGCAGCACTCGCACTCACGCTGGCGGCAGCGGCCTGCAATAAGGCCGGACCGAGCGGTCAGACGGTTGCTACGGTCAATGGCGAAGCCATCACGCAAAGCGAACTCAATTTCGAGCTAGGGTTGAGCGGGGCCAACGCGCAAAACTCGAAAGACCTTCAGCCAAAGGCCCTGCAGGCCCTTATCGATCGAAAGCTGGTCATCCAGGCCGGCGAGCGTGATGGTCTTTACAAGAAGCCGAACGCTGTTCTTGCCGTGGAGCGTGCCAAAAATATCGTGATGGCGAACCTTGCGCTGCAATCGGTCGCAGCAGGTGTGCCTCAACCGGTCACGACGCGCGACGTCGAGACGTATCTGGCGAAGCATCCCGAACTGAGTAGGGAGCGCCGGACACTGTCGGTGGAACAGATTCGTTTTCCAGCACCAAATAATCCGAGCCTGATCGCGGCTATGAAGCCGGCAAAGACACTGGCGGAATTGACAGCAGTTCTGGATAGCCGGGGCGTGAGCTATCAGCGGGCAACGGTGGAACTCGACAGCGCAAGTCTGGATCGTAACGCACTCGGTCGATTGATGACGACGGTGAACGGTGAGCCTCTGGTTATTCTCGAAGGTGCAACGGCGATCGCCAATCATGTCATAAGCGTCCGTCCAGCCGAAGCGAGCTCTGCTGCTATCAATGAACTCGCCAAGCAGGGGATCGCACGTGACCGCATCCAGGCAGGCATCGTTCAGCATCAGGCGGCGCTGCGGAACGCGGCGAAGATCGAGTATGCCAAACCCCTCGATCCTAAGGCGAAGGCTTCTCAGTAATTCCTATTGAAGGCTCTTTCGATTGGCGCCCGTTGGCGCGGAGCGCGTTAGCCTCCGCTACAACGGGCAAGGACGTGCCGCTGACGTCCGCGACAGAGGGGACTCTGCGGATCTGACATGCCGCTGGGTGAAGTTTCGTCTGAGGGCGGCAGCGTCGCGGACGCATGCGGGCGCGGCCGCGATGATGCCGTGTCGACTCTATGTCAGGCAAGTGTCGCCGGCTTGGATAGGACCGGCCGACGTATCGCGGGTTGCACCGTTTGCCAGTGGACGTCCCGGTGCGATCAGGCCGTCGTTCACGCCGCCGCACCGACCCGCGGCGCGATCGTAATACGTACCATGATGACTGGGTATCGCCCAAGGTCTGGTGAACTGACCGCTTTGCGGTTCGGTAAGGTCGCGCCGATGCGGACCAAGAGTGCCTCGCCGCCTTTGCGTGCGATCCTGCCTACGCGCTCGAAAGCAGCGAGTACTTATTCTCGGTGTGTATCAAGCCGAGTTCAAGTACGGCGTTCACTCTGTCGAGCAGCGTCAGCCACCTGATAAAATCCGCGAATTGGCGCTGGGTGAAAGGGCCCTGAAGAGCCATCGGCGCCGTCATTCGGCGCTAAATTACTACCGGTTACCGCGCAATGTGGGCAGCAGGAGGTAAAGATGATTTAGATTATGGTCGGCAGAGCATGTCTCATGCCTGGCGCCAACATCTTCGGTATCATCACAGCAACCCCAAGGCGGCTGAAAACCGTCAGACAGGCTGTTCCGGTCCAAAAGTTATCCGGGATAAGAACTCAGAAGCCGTCGCTTGTCGCAAGAATGAATCTTTTCCAGTCGATTCATCATAACGTAAAAAAACTGTAACAATTTTATCAATGCCATAGCATGCAAAAACAAAGAACGACCCACTATCAGATAGCGAGTCGTCCTTTATGTTCGACTTAACCCTTGAAAGGCTTGCCGTTCTGCCAATAACGCATAAAATTTCCTTTGAGTTAAATGGATTATGCTGCCGCCCCGCGGCAAGACCGTCCTGCCCGGTCGTGGTTAATATGGCAATCTACTAAAACCGAGTCGGGATCCAATATTCGTTGAACAGAGCGTTTTGGCCGACGAATCGGTGGAACTCCCGTTACTAGGGTGACGACTCGTTAATCAGTGTTACACCAGGCCCGTGGTGGCGAGGTCGATTGCGGAGAGGAAGGCCTTCGGCCATCGATCGTTGCGACTGACGCCGCCGCGCCCGTCCGTCAAACGACCGAACATGGCCTCGATACGGCTCCGGCTTCGGCAGCAGCGCCGGTGATATCTCGGCCTGAAGGTTATAGCGCTTGGTCCAAGGCAAGGCCGCTCTTAGGCATCAGCAATGCGGCTAGCTACATTTCCGATCCGTGCCCTCACAGGCGTATTGATGCTCGTAACCGGGCTCAGCATCATCGAGTCCAATGAATGGTGGATCAGGATCTGGGACTTTCCCCGGGTTCAGATACTCGGCCTCCTGCTGTTGGGCGGAGGCCTGGCGCTGTGGCTGGATCGACAGGCAGGACGATGGATCGCGTTGGGGTGCGCCGTCGCAGCCGGGTGGCAACTCTATCGCATCTATCCGTATACGCCGCTTGCCAAGACGGAGCTGGCCTTTGCGGATGATGCCTCAATTGCGCAGAGCCGGTGTTTCGGCGTCCTTTCGCTGAACGTGTTGGAGTCCAATCGAGACTATGGGCGAACGGCGCGGCTGATCGATCGGGTTCGGCCCGATATCCTGCTATTGATGGAAACCGACCAGCGTTGGGCCGATGCATTGGCCAAGCAGCTTGTGCGCTATCCACACCGGCTCGAACAACCGATTGGCAATACCTACGGCATGATCTTTGCCACGCGGCTGCCGATGCGCGATGGGCGGATCGAGACGATCGCCCAAAAGGATACGCCGTCGGTCCATGCCGAGCTGACGGCCGGTGATCGATTTCACGTGATAGCACTTCACCCGCGCCCGCCCGTTCCCGGGCAGGATACCGAGGCACGCGACGCCGAGATCGCGATCGCGGCAAGTCGCGCCGCCCGCGCGAAGCTACCGGTATTGGCGATCGGCGACTTCAACGATGTCGCATGGTCCCACACCTCGCAGCTGTTCAAACGCGTCGGAGGCTATCTCGACGCTCGGATCGGCCGGGGCACGTTCGCGACCTTCCCCGCGCGCACGCCGCTGCTCGGTTGGCCGCTCGACCACATGTTCGTCACACCCGAGTTCAAGGTGCATAGCCTGGAGGTGCTGGAAGATGTGGGTTCGGACCATCTCCCGATACATTCGCGTCTTTGCCTGACCGGCCGGTCAGGCGCCAACAAGGCGCCTGACGCAGTGTCGAACGAAGACCGCAAGGATGTGAAGGAGGTCCTTCAGGAGTATCACGAGGACCGGCGCGAACGGTAAGCCAAGCTCACCGATTTGACGTACGTGATTGGGGCAGAGCCGTTGCACGACGACCAACTCAAGACATTGGTATCTGACGAACGGCTTTGGCATCGCATAACAGGGCAGGGGGCACAGAGGTGGTGCCGAGCAACTCGCCCGTCCTTCGCGCTGCTTCACCAGCGATCCCTCGCCCGGAATAGCGCAAACGGCACGGCGGTAACGCGCATGACGTACAAGGGCTGACCGGGGTGCCAAGTCCGTTTAACAGGGATCCGGCGACCAGATGGGAATGACGCTGTGATTGTCGGGTGACCGACGCCGACGAGATGGCATTGGAGAACCGGTTGGAACATGATGCCTGGTGGCAGACCTATCTGGATCAATGGACGGCGCTGCCGTTTCATGACCTGATCGTGGCTGTCGCGATCCTGAGCACGGCCCTTCTGCTGGGTATCGTTGCAGCGCGCCTTGCCTGTAGATACCTCCTGCCGGCCTTGGCGCCGCGCCACGCCGACGTGGTCGCGCCGCGCCTGATGGCGATTACCCGCGCCGGCGTGACGGCGATGGTCCTGACGGCGTTTCTGGGCGTTCGGGGGCTCAACCCCGGCGCCGATCTTCTTCTTGCTGCGGGTCTTGGCATCGCGGTCGCGGCGCTGGCCTATCAGTTCGGCCGTGCGCTTGGCCTGCAAAGCCGACCCGCGTCACTGATTGCCGCCGCCTTGTTCCTCATCGTGCTGGCAAGTCGACTGGGGGGCCTCGCTCCGTTGATCGCGGGACTGGACCGCGCGAGCATGGGGGTCGGCACCCGGCGTATTTCGCTGCTCGATATCGTCAACGCGGTCGGCTTGTCGCTGCTTCTGTTCCTCGCCGCACGCGCGCTGCTCGGGCTGATCCTGCGCTGGATCGGCCAGGCCCGGCTGCTCGACGCGGCGCAACGCGTGCTGTTCCAGAAACTTGCTCAGATTGCGGTCGTCACCGTCGCGATCTTCGTCGGTATCGATCTTCTCGGCATCGATCTCACGGCACTGGCCGTGTTCTCCGGAGCGTTCGGGCTCGCGATTGGTTTCGGCTTGCAGAAGACGCTCGGCAATCTGATCGCAGGGCTCATCCTGCTGCTCGACCGATCGATCAAGCCCGGCGACGTCATCGCGGTCGGCGATACCTTCGGCTGGGTCAACAAGATCGGCGTTCGCGCAGTCTCGGTGCTGACCCGTGACGGCAAGGAGCATCTGATCCCGAACGAACGGCTGATGACCGACGAAGTGGAAAACTGGTCGTTCTCGAGCCGGGACGTCAGGGTTCATGTCGGGTTTCGAGTGTCGTTCGATTGCGATCTGCGACTGGCGCAAAGGCTTGCCGTCGAGGCCGCCTCCGTCTCGCCCCGTGTGCTGACCGAACCCGCCCCTGTCTGCTGGATCAAGGAATTCGGCGACAATGGGGTGGAATTCGACCTGCGGATCTGGATCGACAGCCCCGAGGCGGGGGTCGGGAACGTCACAAGCGACGTGTTCTTTCGCATCTGGGACCTGTTCAAGGAGCACGGCGTCACCATCCCGGTGCCTCAGCGCGATCTCCGTTTTCACTCTACATCAGGCGAGCAAACGCCCCCGACCTAGGCCACTGCCGCAGTGGTCAGGGCGCCCGTTCGATAAAGCGGGGCACTGCTCCGCGGCGTACGGCCCTGATCCTGTTCGGGATCCTCATGTCGGTCCACCGTAAGCGGTTGCAGACAGGCGCTATCGAGGGTTTGTATCCTCCCCAAATGCCAACCAATGAAGCGGATCACCGAAAGACTTCACAGCGGCACTGCGGATGGGCAAGAGACGGCATGCACACTGACGATGCAGACACGGTGCACTATCGCCTGCGCCGCCAGAGCCGAACCCCGGCGTGGCTGGCCCTGTCCTGGCGGGCGCTGGTCGCGTTGGCGCTGATCGGCATTGCGCTCGCAGTGCACTGGTTCGATCGCGGCGGTCTGCGGCAGAACTCGGGCGAGCCCGTGACCTTCGCCGACATCCTGTATTTCACGATGATTACCGTCACGACGGTCGGCTACGGCGACATCGTGCCTGTGACGCAGCAGGCGCGGATGTTCGATACTTTTGTCGTGACGCCGATCCGGCTGTTCGTATGGCTCATCTTTTTAGGTACCGCATATGATTTTCTGCTCAAGGGCGTCTGGGAGAAATGGCGCATGTCGGTGATCCAGCGACGTCTCGAAGACCATGTCGTGGTCGCCGGGTTCGGTACGAGCGGGTCTGAGGCCGTCAGCGAACTCATCCGTCGCGGCGCCGATCCAGGCATGATCGTCGTCGTCGACGAGCGCGCCGCGGCGTTACGCACGGCGGAGAGTTGCGGCACGACGGTGATGGAGGGAAACGCCACGCGCAACGCCGCGCTGGAGGCCGCCCGACTCTCCAAGGCCCGCGCGCTCATCGTTTCCGCCGGCCGCGACGATACCTCGATCCTTATCGTGCTGACGGCGCGGCGGATCGCGCCCGATCTGCCGATCAGCGTGGTGATCCGGTCGGAGGACAATGAAGCGATTGCGCATCAGGCAGGCGCAAACGTCGTCATCAACCCGGCCAGCTTCGCCGGCCTTCTGCTCGCCGGGTCCACGCACGGCGCTCACACCGCCGAATACATGGCCGATCTTGCCGCGTCGGGCGGGCGTGTAGTCCTGCGGGAACGCGAGGTCGCTGCCGACGAGGTCGGCAAACCGCTTGCCGCCATCGCCACCGGACTCGGCCACCGCATCTATCGTGGGCATCAGGACTTCTGCTTCTGGGAACCCGAGGCCGCCCGTCTGGAAGCGGGCGATATCATCGTTGAGGTTGTCCCCCGGCGCTAAATTACCACCAAATGTCCGGCCAGCGCCGTTTTTTGCGGGGGCACCTCGTCTACCGGATCCAAGGCGTTCTTCATCAAGATAGTGCGAGGCCTCGTTTCGATCGCCTGACGGCCGAACCGAAATCGTCGCCGGCCGGCTGAAAAATGGCGGATTGGCCGTTCGGATCCGGCATGATGATCGCGATGTCGTCGCCCCCTCGGATGTCGGCTTGCGGCCAGAGGGCGATGCGTACGGCCCCATGATCATCGAAGGCTCGGAGGCTGTTGTGTCGTCCAGCAACGGTAACGCGCGACACGGGGAATTGCTGGTCAGGGCGCGCGAACTCAATGGCGGTAAACGGGCACTTCTGCTGCGCCTGCGGGCCTATGATCAGGGCGCAGCGTTCAGGCTGGAGATTCCTGCCGAGCCAAGACAGAGAGAAATACGGCTTTCGTCCGAGACGACCGCGCTTCGCTTCCCGCGCGATTACGCATGCCGAGGGCGAGACGTATCGATAACAGGTTTCCGACACCGTCCATCGCTTGTCGAGCTCGATCGACGCGCTGGCATAGAGGTCGGTTTCGTACCAGCCCGGCAGGGCGCCATCGTTCGGCTGGCCGAGCCCGGGCTTCGACCCCTGAATACTGTTCCATGTTCCGGCAAGCACACTGGCCTTCTTCTCGGCCGGCAGCATCGTCTCGGTCGGACGCTCATCGCTTTGCTTAACCGGGCGTCCTGCGCTGTTGCCGCCGACGACAGCACCACCGACAGGGCGAGGCCGCAAGCGAGACCGGGTCAATCGTTTCCGCATCGTAACACTCGTTCGCAACTGACAAGGCTCAGCGTCGTTCCGTTCACTGGACAGGACATTAACCATGAATAGGGGGTACATTGACCGAGCCGGTACCGAGTGACGCGCCACAGCCAGCCGCGGGACGCAAGGCGGAGATCAATCCGCCTGTATTCTTCGTTTCGGCTGGCCTGATCCTGGCCTTCGCCCTCTTCGGCGCACTCGCCCCGGAGACTGCGAACCGGGTATTCACGACCGTGCAGGCGCTGATCGTCGCGGATTTCGGCTGGTTCTACATCGCCGCCGTCGCGGGGTTCCTGATCTTCGCCATCTTCCTGATGTTCAGTCGTTATGGCGATGTGAAGCTCGGGCCCGACGACAGCGAACCGGATTACAGCTACCTGTCCTGGTTCGCGATGCTGTTCAGTGCGGGGATGGGGATCGGCCTGATCTTCTTCGGCGTGGCCGAGCCGATCCAGCATTACGCATCGCCGCCCGTGGGCGAGGGCAAGACGATCGCGGCCGCGCGCGAAGCGATGGTCCTCACCTTCTTCCACTGGGGCTTGCACGCCTGGGCGATCTACATCGTGGTCGGACTGGCGCTTGCCTATTTCGCGTTTCGCCGCGGACTACCGCTCACCATCCGCTCGGCACTCTACCCGCTGATCGGCAAGCGGATCTATGGCCCGATCGGCCACGCCGTCGACATCTTCGCGGTGCTGGGCACGATGTTCGGCGTTGCGACGTCGCTTGGTCTCGGCGTGCTGCAGGTGAATGCCGGGTTCAATCACCTGTTCGGCCTGCCGACGAGCATCCCCGTTCAGCTCGTCCTGATCGCCGCCATCACCGGCATGGCCACGCTGTCGGTCGTCGCCGGGCTGGACAAGGGCGTGAAGCGCCTGTCCGAACTCAACATCATCCTGGCCGGACTGCTGCTCGCCTTCGTCCTCGTCACCGGGTCGACGGTGTTCCTGCTCCAGGCCTTTGTGCAGAACATCGGCACCTATCTCGGCGAAGTCGTGCCGCGCACCTTCCGCCTCTACGCCTACGAACCCAACCCGTGGCTGGGCAATTGGACGTTGTTCTACTGGGGTTGGTGGATCGCCTGGTCGCCCTTCGTCGGCATGTTCATCGCCCGCATCTCGCGTGGGCGCACGATCCGTGAATTCATCGGCGGCGTGCTGCTGGTGCCAACCCTTTTTACGTTCCTCTGGATGACGGTGTTCGGCAACACCGCGATCGCGCTGGACATGGCTGGCACGGCCGCCATCGCCGACACCGTCGCCAACAATCTGCCGGTGGCGTTGTTCGAGACACTGGAGCAGCTACCCTTCGCAACGATCGTCTCAGGTATTGCGACACTCTTGATCATCACCTTCTTCGTCACGTCGGCGGATTCCGGGGCATTGGTCATCGACATGATCACATCGGGCGCGGCGGAGAACCCGCCGGTGTGGCAGCGTGTATTCTGGGCGGTATCCGCGGGCGCCGTCGGTGCGGTGCTGCTGGTCGCCGGTGGGCTCCAGGCCCTTCAGACTGCCGCGATCGCCAGTGCATTGCCATTCGCGATGGTGATGGTGTTCATCTGCTATGGGCTGCTGCGCGCCCTGCAGACCGAGGGCCAGGAAGCGATGGACCTGTCCGCCGCGGGTTCCGATCCGATCGCCGAAAGGCCGTTGAGTTGGCAGCAGCGCCTCGCGACCATCACGCGCTTTCACGACAAGCGTGAGGTTGCGGCGTTCCTCACCGATACGGCAAGCCCGGCGCTCGACGCGGTAGCGGCACAGATGCGCGACAGCGGCCTCTTGCCAACCCTCGTTCAGGACGAAAACCAGGTCGAGCTTCGCATCCCGCACGGCGAGCGTGGCGAGTTCCGCTACGGGGTTCGGGCACGCGGCTTCCGCCAGGCAAGCTTCGCCTGGGCGGCATCGCGCAAGGCGAACGAACAGGAGCGTCTCCACTACCGGGCGGTGGCGCATTCCTCGGAGGGAGAGCCGGCGCATGATGTGACCGGCCTAAGCGACGAACAGCTGATCAACGATCTCCTCAACCGGTATGCGCGGTTCCGCCACGCCCGGCGGATGACCTGAGCGGGACTGTTCGCCGACCAGGAGCCGCCGCCGAGAATGACATGCCGAACAGAGAGAAGATCACGGACAGTGCCAACGAGCGCGCCATCGACGAGCCGATTGCCGGCACCGCGCAAGGCCGCCCCGATGGCGCGCTCTCGCCTGGCGAGGACCTGCCGGAGGAGCCAAGCGACGAGGACGTTGCGTGGCTCGCGGCCAAGCTCGGTGCGCCTGACCAAACCAATAATTTCCTAGGTCTGCGATAGGCCTGGTTTTTCCGGATTAATCGGGGTGACTTCGTCGGCAGGTTCGAAGCGCAGGGTCCACCGGGGGTAGCCTTCCGGTGAAATCTCGATGTCGGGCAGGCCGACTGGGTCCGAGCCGGTTTCTACCCATCCAGCGCCATGGCACCGATCGCAGGCAGTACGCTTGCAGCGGAAGCTTACGAGATCAATCTCGGTATTCCATTGGCCGCGGCCTTTGCACAATGGGCACATCGCATCCAAGCTCCCCTTACGGGGCTGGATCGGAACGATGTCGAAGGCGTGGGGGCTGTCTGGACCGTCGCAATAGACGATGTTGCTGGCGTGAGGCATGCGCCGCAGTCGCGGAACAGCCGTCTCAATGCAAGACGGCCTTGGTGCGCTCAGCGACCATTTGTCGGGCGGTTATCCCGTCTCGCGCTGCCTGATCTCGGCATCCATCGGATAACCAGCACGGCGCGCTTCCTACGCGCCAGGAACGGGTCGGTTGTTCTCAGACACCCTGTCGATGCCGTATTGCCGATTACCCCTCGGACACCCTCCGCAAAGATCATTCGAAGCTGCGAGAAACGCGATCTGCCGCGCTCGACGGAATGCGGTATGCGACGCCATCTGTAGCACTGGGCGCCTCGCGAGGCGTTGATTCTATTGGTATATCGCCAATCTCTGCCGCTTGGCGATGAGATGGTGACCCCTACGGGAATCGAACCCGTGCTTCAGCCGTGAAAGGGCCGCGTCCTAACCGCTAGACGAAGGGGCCTGCGTGGTTGGAGGCGCCTAAGGCCAAGTGGCTGGCCCGTCAACCCTTCAATCGGCCCAAGCGGCATCTTCGACGTGCAATTCTGCTGCGGGGCGCGATGCCCAGTCGTCGATCTTGGCGCGACCGGCGAGCCAGAGCTTGCGGTGCGGGGCCGCGCCGAGCAGCGCCTGGCCGAGCGGCGTCTCGGCGGCGCGGAACGCCATCGCCTTGACGCTGCGGCCGTCGTCGCCCGCGACGATCGTGCGGACATGGCCATTGCCTACCACATCCGCCTTGATCACGCGGACCGGCCCCATCGCGACGCGAGGTGCGGGCCAACCCATGCCATAGGGTCCGCCTGCGTCCATCGATTCGACCAGCGCCGGATTGACCCCGCCCGCGGCAAGGACCGCATCGAGCAGCAGCGCGCGGCCGTCATTCGACTGCGCGACCGCCGCGGCGAGCCGGTCCTCGAGGAAATCGGCGAAAGCCGGGATAGCCGCTTCGGCGATCGTCAGCCCGGCCGCCATCGCGTGGCCGCCCCCTGACACGAGCAGGCCCTGCTCGCGCGCCGCCATCACCGCCGCGCCGAGGTCGACGCCCGGGATCGACCGGCCCGATCCCTTGCCGATGCCGTGTTCGTCGATCGCGATGACGATCGCGGGCCGACCGAGCTTTTCCTTCAGCCGGCCTGCGACGATGCCGATGACGCCGGGATGCCAGCCCTGTCCGGCGACGACCGAGACGCTGCGGTCGCGACTGGCGAGCAGGTCGGCGGCTTCCTGCACGGCGGTCTCGATCGCGCGGCGTTCCTCGTTGAGACGGTCGAGCTCCTCGGCAATCCCGCGTGCTTCGTCGGGGTCCTGCGTGGTCAGCAGGCGGACGCCGAGATCGGCGCGGCCGACGCGCCCGCCGGCGTTGATCCGCGGGCCGAGTGCGAAGCCGAGATCGGTGCAGGTCGGGTTGCGCGTCAGCCGCGACGCCGCGATCAGTGCGGCAACGCCAATGTTGCGGCGCGCGCCCATGACCTTTAGCCCCTGCGCGACGAACGCACGGTTGAGCCCGCGCAACTGCGCGACGTCGGCGACGGTGCCGAGCGCGACGATGTCGAGCAGGTCGATGAGCTTGGGCTCGGCGCGATCCGCGAAGTAGCCGCGCGTGCGCAGCGTGCGGACGAGCGCGGCAGCAGCGAGGAAGCACATGCCGACCGCGGCGAGATGGCCGTGCGCGGCGCCCTCATCCTCGTCGAGCCGGTTGGGGTTCACCAGCGCCAGCGCGTGCGGGAGTGCGGTCGAGCATTTGTGATGGTCGATCACGATCACGTCGACCTTCGCATCGCGCGCGGCATCGAGCGCGTCGAATGCCTGCGCGCCGCAATCGACGGTGACGATCAGCGAGGCGCCTTCGCCCGCGAGCCGGACCATTGCCTCGCCCGACGGGCCATAGCCTTCGAGCAGGCGGTCGGGGATATAGGCGCGTGCCTCGATCCCCAGATCGCGGAGCACGAGGATCATCAGCGCGGCGGAGGTCGCGCCGTCGACGTCGTAATCGCCGAAGATCGCGACCTGTTCGCCCGCCTGCACCGCATCGGCGAGCCGGTCGGCGGCGCGGTCCATGTCGCGAAAGATCGACGGGTCGGGCATAAATGCGCGGATCGACGGGGTGCGGTGCGCGTCGAGCGCCTCGCGCGGGCAGCCGCGTGCGAGAAGGAGCTGGGTCACCAGATCGTCGCCGCCGAACCCGTCGCGCGCGTCCGCGGCGAGCGAGCGCCAGCGCCAGGGCTGGCCGAGGATCGAGGAGGTTACGCCGAGAACTGTCATGCGCCGGAGGTAGTGGCTGCGGGGGGATTGTCGAGCGGGTTCACCGAAGCGGGCAGGCGATCCTCCGCCGACGGGGGAGGGGCGTCACTTGATCCAGGGGCGTTCGCGAAACCATTTTGTGACGATATATTTGACGCCCTCGACCACCGGCATGCCTTCGTGGAGCGTCAGGCCATTGGGGCTGCCGTCGGGGCTCATATTGTTCCACGCGAGCAGCAGCCCGCGCTTGGGCGCGACCTTGACGCCCGCCTGCGGGAACCACGTGGCGCCACCCTCGGGCACGTCGTTCAGATAGACCATCGCGGTCCAGGTGCGCTGGCCGCCCTGTTCCTGCATCTTGTCCCAATAGCTTTCGCTCGCATGGAAATAATCGTGATGCGCGCGAAATTGCTGGCCGGGGGCGTAACGCTGACCCTGCATCGTCTCGCCATGCGGCAGGTCGATGCCGAGCAGCGCGGCGATCGCTTCGTCGGTGGGTTGCACATCGGGGGACCAGCGATCCATGTCGCAGCTTTCCGACGTGCGGAAACTGCTGTTCGGGCGGTCGGACAGCAGCGTCGACGGCCGCCGCTTCGAATCGATCAGCGCGATGAGCGCACGACAGGTCGCGGCGTCGAGGAAGTTGGCGTGGTGATAGAATTGCACCCCGTCGATCGCGACGCGCTGGACCTTCGGATTGGCGTCGAGCCGCGCGGCGACGCTGGCGCCAGCCGCCTGCCGTGTCGGCGCCATCGGATCCTGCGGCTTGGCTTTGGTGAATAAACCCATGGACCCGAATTTGCGCAGCCGTCCGCGAAACGCAAGGGGGCGCAACTGGGACGGCACGACGGGCGATGTGGCCCGCCGTGCCGCGATGCGCCTACCAGAAGATATCGTAGACCGTGTCGACCACCCGCCCGCTGTCGAGATCGACGAGCAGCGCATCGTTGTAATAGCGGACCCAGCGATACGGCCCATAGGCCTCGGGCAGGCGATAGGTGTAGGGATCCTGAATCCAGTAATTCTGGTTGTACAGGATGCTGTTCAGCGAAAAGCCGATGCCGAAGCGGCGATAGCCCGAGCCCCAGCCATTCGGCGCATAATAGCGCGGCAGGCGGTAGGCGCCGCGGTTGCTCGCGCGATAGTCGCTCCAGCCATAGCGATTGTCACTGCGCCAGCCGCGGTTCCACGCCCCGCGCTGGCCATATCCGCCGCGGCCATAGCCCTGGACGGTGCCGTAGCCGCCGAAATGCTGGCCGTTGCGAAAGCCGCCCCGATCCCGATCGCCGTCGCGGCCGCGCCAGTCGTCGCGCCCACGCCCATCCGGGCGGCCGCGAAGGTCGTCGCGCCCGCGTGGATCGTCACGATAGCCGCGGTCTTCGCCGGGGCGGCCGTCGAAGCGGGCGCGGTCGGGCTGACCGCGGCGATCGTTTCGGACGTCCTGGCGGGCGGCATCGCGCTGCGCGTTACCGCGAACCCAGTTCTCGCGAACCTGGTCGGCCTGCCGGTCCGACGCCACACGCGCATTCCAGTCCTGGCGGGGGCCGTCCGGTCGGCCGTTGCGCGCATCGGGCGTATCGCCGCGTGCCGTACCCTGCACGATCGCCCCCCGGTCGGGACGCTGCGGCCGATCGCCGCGATCGCCGCGATCGCTCCAATCACCACGCATCTCGCCATTCCCCGGCGCCTCGGCACCGAACCGCTGCGCCTGTGCGGCAACCGGCACCAGTGCGGATGCCACGAGCAAGATCTTCAGGAAACTCCGCGTCATTGCCGTCGTCCTCGACTGCCGGCGCACGAGCCGGCTCCTATGGTGCACCCCGTCTAGCCTTACGGGCGTGAGGCGACGCTGAATGGCTTGGTCAGCGATCCGACAGGATTCGTGCGCGGGCGCCCTAGCGCGCGGGCGGCGGGACGAGCGCGGGAACGAGTCGTGCGGAATCCGCCGGGTCGATTCCGGGGCGGGGGCCAGCGGGCAGGACCTCTTCGCCGCGGGTCGCGCGGCCCGCGCGCTGGATTGCCTCGACGACGCGCGGATAGACCCCACAACGGCACAGATTGGTGATCTGTTCGCGGATCAGCGCCTCGCTGGGGTCAGCATCGCGTTTCAGCAGCGCGGCGGCGGCCATGATCATGCCGGGAATACAGAAGCCGCATTGCGGCACCGCTTCGGCGATGAAGGCGAGCTGCAGCGGGTGGTTGCGTTCGGGCGACAGCCCCTCGATCGTGGTGACATAGCGCCCCTCGATCGACCCGATCGGCACACGGCAGCTGCGCACCGCACGACCGTCGATATCGACCGTGCAGGCGCCGCAATGTCCGGTGCCGCAGCCATATTTGGTCCCCGTCAAATTCGACGCGTCGCGCAGCGCCCAGAGCAGCGGCGTCGCGGGATCGAGCCGATATTCGATCGCCTGGTTGTTGACGGTGAAGCGGGTCATCCCCGCGCGCTAGCCGATCCCCCGGGCGGAGGGGAGGGGGCTATTGCCGCCAGCTCGTGTCGCGCTTGTCGACCAGCCGGACCATCGCCTCGAAATCCGCCTTGCCCGCACCACCGGGCAGCGAGACCTTGCCGAGATCGCGCTGGTGCACCTTGACGACATCGTCGGGGATCAGGATCGGCGTGCCCATCGACGCCGTCGCGACCTGGATCTCGCAGGCGCGCTGCAGCGACCAGTGCTTGATGAACGCCTCGGGCAGCGTCCGGCCCATGACCAGGATGCCGTGATTGCGCAGCAGCATCACGCGCTTGTCGCCGAGATGCTCGATCAGCCGTTCGCCCTCTTCCGACCGGACGGTGACGCCCTCGAAATCATGATAGGCGATCTGGCCGATGAAATTGCAGGCATAGAAATTGGTCGGCTGAAGCCCGCCCTCGACCGCGCTGACCGCCATCCCCGCGGTGGTGTGCGTGTGCATGATGCAATGCGCGTCGGGCAGGTGCTTGTGGAACAGCGCGTGCTGCGTGAAGCCCGCGAGATTGACCGGATAGGGGTTCTGGTCGAGCTTGTTGCCGTCGATGTCGATCTTGACGAGGCTCGACGCGGTCACCTCGCTGAAATGCAGCCCGAACGGGTTGATCAGGAACGCGCCGTCCTCGCCGGGGATCTTCAACGTGATGTGGTTGTAGATCATCTCGGACCAGCCGAGCATGTCGAACACGCGGTAGCAGGCGGCAAGCTGCTGGCGGGCCTCCCATTCCGCGGGTGAAACCGTCGAATTGCGCAGCGCTGCGGTCGCCATCTCATGCTCTCCCTTGTCGCGTTTGCAAACGGCATACCTGATGCCCGAAAGCGCGGCAATCGACGGGTGGCACGCCGCAGCCGGGCGCGCGAACGCGCCTCTGCCATTGCCACGCGCGGTCGCCCCGGCTTATGCCGCCGCCCAACAAGACCGCGAGAGGGCGCAATTTATCATGCATGTCGACACCCATCACACCGCCGCCGCGGGAGGCGCCGCCGCAGAGGGCGATGCCAATCACGGTTACGACGCCCCCGACCTGCGCGTCTTCGTCTTCGCCCTGTTCTTCATCTTCGGCGGCATCACCTCGCTGAACGACATCATCATCCCCAAGATGAAGGAGCTGTTCACGCTCGACCATGCGACCGCGATGCTGGTCCAGTCGGCCTTCTTCCTCGCCTATGCGCTGTTCTCGATCCCCGCCGCGGCGATCGTGCGCAAGGCGGGTTATATGCGCACCGCCTCGATCGGGCTGGTGACGATGACTGTCGGGTGCCTGTTGTTCATCCCGGCGGCGGGCAAGGCCAGCTTCGAGATGTTCCTGTTCGCGCTGTTCGTGCTGGGCGCGGGCATCACCGTCGTCCAGGTCGTCGCCAACCCGCTGATCTCGGCGCTCGGCGCGCCGAAATCGGCATCGAGCCGGCTGACCTTCGCGCAGGCGTTCAACTCGCTCGGCACGACGATCTTCCCCTATGTCGGCTCCGCGGTCATCCTCGGTGGTCTCGCGACGGTGGATTCATCGACGCTGACCGGCGCCGCGCTTGACGCCTACCGGACCGAATCGTCGCGGACCGTCGTGCACACCTATATCGGCCTCGCGATCGCGCTGCTGATCGTCGCCGCCGTCGTCTGGACCAGGCGCAACCGGCTGAACGAGGAGCAGGAGCAGACGGGCAGCATCCTCCACGCCTTCACGCTGCTCAAGCGCCCGCGCTTCGCGATGGGGACGGCGTGCATCTTCCTCTATGTCGGCGCCGAGGTCGCGGTCGGCTCGCTGATCGTCAACTACCTGATGCAGCCGAGCGTGATGGGCCTGAGCGACGTCGCTGCCGGTCAGCATGTGCCCTTCTACTGGGGCGGCGCGCTGATCGGGCGGTTCATCGGGGCCTATGTCCTCAACAAGGTGTCGCCGGGCAAGGTCCTGGCCGGTGTCGCGACGGGAACGCTGGCGCTGATCCTGATCTCGGCGAATACCGAGGGTGCCGTGTCGGGTTGGGCCTTGCTGTCGATCGGGCTGATGAATTCGGTGATGTTCCCGACGATCTTCGCACTTGCATCCGAAGGCCTTGGCAAGCGTGCGGCCGAGGGGTCGGGCGTGATCGCCACGGCGATCGTCGGCGGCGCGATCATTCCCTATTTCACGGGGGTGCTCGCGGATTCTTCGGGCAGCCTGCACTTCGCGCTGCTGCTGCCGGCGATCTGCTATGCGCTGATCCTTGCGTACGGGGTGTATGCGCGCAAGCCAGTGACGGCCGTCGCCTAAGCCCCGTCGTCATCCTGGGCTAGACCCAGGATCCAGAGCCACGACCGCTACCGTCCGTGGCTCTGGATCCTGACTTTCGTCAGGATGACGGGTGTCTTGGCAGCATCGGTGCTGCACGCCCGGTCGCCAAATCGGCATCTGAGAAGCGGATCGGCGTGCGCAAACCCGGCACGCTCGATCCATCCGGACGCACGACGTCGATCGCCATGCCGCGCGCGATCACCTGTGGATCGTCGAATGCCTGCGCGACGGTGTTGATCGGCCCGGCGGGGACGCCGACCGCCTCCAGCCGCGCGAGCAGCTCCAGCTTTGGCACCAGCGAGGTCGCCGCCTCGATCCCCGCGAACAAGATGTCCTTGAAGGCCAGCCGCCCGGCATTGGTCGCAAACCGCGGATCGTCGCGCATTTCGGGCAAGCCCATCGCATCGCAGAACCGCCGGAACTGGCCATCATTCCCGACCGCGAGGATGAACCACCCGTCGCTGGTCGGGAAGACGGCATAGGGGCACACGTTCATGTGCGCGTTGCCGACCCGCGTCGGCGAGACGCCGCTTGCGAACCAGTTCATCGCCTGATTGGCGAGGACGCCGGTCATCGTGTCGAGCAGCGCCATGTCGATCTGCTGCCCCCGGCCGGTCCGCTCGCGCATCGCCAGCGCCGCCTGGATCGCGATCACCGAATACAGTCCGGTCATGATGTCGGCGAACGCGACCCCGATCTTCTGCGGAGCGCCATCAGGCTCGCCGGTGAGATCCATGATCCCGCTCATGCCCTGGACGATGAAGTCATAGCCCGCGCGCGGTGCGTAGGGTCCGTCCTGTCCGAAACCGGTGATCGAGCAATAGACGAGCCGTGGATTGATCGCGGCGAGCGTCGGATAGTCGAGGCCGTATCTGGCAAGCCCGCCGACCTTGAAATTCTCGATCACGACATCCGCGTCGGCGATCAGCGCACGAACCGCAGCCCGTCCCTCGGGCGTCGTGAAGTCCGCGACGACCGAGCGCTTGCCGCGGTTGGCGGCGTGGAAATAGGCCGCGTCGCGGGTGCCGTCGGGGTTGTCGATGAACGGCGGGCCCCATGTCCGGGTGTCGTCGCCGGCGGGGCTCTCGACCTTGACGACGTCGGCGCCGAGGTCGGCGAGCACCTGGCCTGCCCAGGGGCCGGCGAGGATGCGGGCGAGTTCGACGACCTTTAGGCCGGAAAGGGGCGGCGGTCTTCTTAGCCCCTCCCCTTCAGGGGAGGGGGCGGGGTGGGGCAGCGCCCCAAAATCCTCGGCTGCGTTCATGGAAAACCCCCACCCCAACCCCTCCCCTGAAGGGGAGGGGCTTGTCGCTCTCAAAACGCCGCAATACCCGTGATCGCGCGGCCGAGGATCAGCGCGTGGACGTCGTGTGCGCCCTCATAGGTGTTGACCGTCTCGAGGTTCATCATGTGACGCATCACCTGATATTCCCCCGAAATGCCGTTGCCGCCGTGCATGTCCCGGCTCATCCGCGCGATGTCGAGCGCCTTGCCGACATTGTTGCGCTTGACGATCGAGACCATCTCGGGCGCGAACCGCCCCTCGTCCATCAGCCGCCCGACGCGGAGTGACGCCTGGAGCCCGAGCGCGATCTCGGTCTCCATGTCGGCGAGCTTCTTCTGATAGAGCTGCCGCCCGGCGAGCGGGGTGCCGAACTGGTTGCGATCGAGGCCATATTGCCGCGCGGCGTGGAAGCAGAACTCCGCCGCACCGAGTGCTCCCCACGAAATCCCGTAGCGCGCGCGGTTGAGGCAGCCGAACGGCCCCTTCAGCCCCTGGACGTCGGGGAGCAACGCGTCCTCGCCGACCTCGACCTCGTCCATCAGGATCATGCCGGTGATCGACGCCCGCAGCGACAGCTTGCCCTCGATCTTGGGCGTCTCGAGCCCCTTCATCCCGCGTTCCAGGATGAAGCCGCGGATGCCGCCGCCATGCTCGTCGGACTTGGCCCAGACCACGAACACGTCGGCGATCGGCGAGTTGGAGATCCAGGTCTTGGCGCCCGAGATGACATAGCCGTTCGCGGTCTTCTTCGCGCGTGTCGTCATGCCGCCGGGATCCGATCCCGCATCGGGCTCGGTCAGCCCGAAACAGCCGATGAACTCGCCCGTCGCGAGCTTTGGCAGAAACTTGCGCTTCTGTGCTTCGGAGCCGAACGCGTTGATCGGGTACATCACCAGGCTCGACTGGACCGACATCATCGAGCGATAGCCCGAGTCGATCCGCTCGACCGCGCGCGCGACCAGGCCGTACGCGACATAGGAGGCGCCGACGCCGCCATATTCCTCTGGGATAGTTGGCCCGAGCAGGCCGAGATCACCCATCTCGCGAAAAATCGCGGGATCGGTATGTTCGTGCTGGAACGCGTCGATGATCCGCGGCGCGAGCTTGTCCTCGGCATAGGCGCGCGCGGTATCGCGGATCATGCGTTCGTCTTCGCTCAGCTGGTCGTCGAGCAGGAACGGATCCGCCCATTCGAACTTGCCCATTCCGGCGCCGGTGCCTGCCATCGTCATCTCCTTCATTGGCCGCCGACTTCGTGTTTCCAGGGCCGAAAGTCCAGCCCCAAGGCACGGCTATGCGTCGATCAGCGTCAACGCCGCGATGGTGACACGCAGCCGCGACCCGACCTGCTCCACCATGTCGATCGCGAGATCGGCGAGGATGTGCCCCCGCAGCGGCAGCTCGGCATCCGGCAGGGCGGCAAGCCACGATCGAAAACCGGGTATGGGATCCGCCTGGATGACCAGATGATGTTGCTCGCCCGAGAAGGTCGCGCTTGCCCATGGGCGCGAAACCGTCTCGGTCACCTCGAATGCCGTGCCCGATGCGGCGGCACCGGCGTGAAGTGCGCGGAGCAACCGCGTCGCGACATCGGGGCCGCGCAGGGGGTCCATCCTCACGACCGGCCGCGCCCGGACGTGTTCGCAATGAACGCCTCGATCCGCGCGACCAGTCCGGCCCGTGGCTGACGACCGCGTCTAAGATCCGCGACGAGCCGGGAATCATTCACCGCACGTCGTCCGAAGGTCGCCGCCCCCATGTCGGTCTGCCGCAGATATCGGTTGATCTTGACCAGTACGGACATCGTTTGCTCCTCGTGATTCCCTGTGCTCGTTCACGATCTGTTCTCTGAAATCCAACTTGTCTAGGATTTTTCCTGCGCTATGGTCTCGTCATGTCAGATTCCGATCCCCGAGCAGCGCTGGCACGGCTTGCGGCTGCGCGCGGGGACAGTCTGGCGGCCCTGTCGGCGATGCTCGGACGCAACGCGGCTTATCTGCAGCAGTATGTGAAGCGCGGGTCGCCACGACGATTGGCGGAGGACGATCGCCGGCTGCTCGCGCAGTATCTCGGCGTCGAGGATCATGTGCTCGGCGGGAGCGGGGGGAAGACGGGGCAGAGCCGCACCGGATTCCAGATCGCCCGGCTGGCGGTGCAGGCGTCGGCCGGGCCGGGTGCGCTGGTCGATGACGAGGTGTTGCTGGGCACCGACGTGATCGACCCGGCGCTGGCGCGGCGGCTCGGGCTGCGCGACGGGCAGGCGGCGATCATCCGGGTCCGGGGGACATCGATGGAACCCGGCCTGCAGGACGGCGATCACATCATCGTCGATCTGGCGACCACGGTTCCGGGCGCGCGTGGACGGCTTCACGTCATCCGGGTCGATGGCCTGACGATGGTCAAGCGTGTCGCGCTGCGGGACGGGACGCTCAGCGTGTCGAGCGACAATCCTGCCGCGCCGCCGGTGCCTGACGGCCCGGTCGACATTGTCGGCCGCGTCGTCTGGCAGATGCGCGAACCCGCCTAGCGGCGGTCGCGGATCCAGACGAGCAGCGCGGCGGCGACGCCGATCGCGGTGCCGATCAGGAGGCCGGGCGTGGCCTGGCCGATCGCAAATCCGACCCCGGCACCGCCAAGAATGCCGAGTGCGATCAGAAAGCCGCCAGCAGCGGTCGGACGTTTGTCAGCCATGTCCCGCACCTGCCACGTCGCGCGCGCGGACGCCAGTGCCGGCTGCCGACGCGGACGATGCACCGCGCAACGCGCTGATTGTCCGGCAGAGTATTTCGATGTCATGACGAAACGTGGCGAAAATGCGTCACGAACGACTGTCGCGGGGGGCCAAGCCCGGCTAGGAGGCGAGCATGGTGTACCGCTTCGGGTGGGTCGGGATCGGTACGGCCACCGCCGTCCTTGTCGTGCCGATGCTGCCGGCGCCCCCCCGCGCCGCCGCGCAGACACGCGTGTCCACGAGGCAGGAGGGCGCTGCGGCCGCGGATGCGCCGGTGTCGCTCGATCCCATGTCCCCGCTCGCGCCGCTGCCGGATATCGGCGTCGCCTGGCCCGATCTCGCCGCCGCCACCGATGATCCGGTCACCGTCGCGACCAACACCGATGCGACGACCGAGACGCGCTATTCGTGGCGGCTGGAAGGGATCGACTCGGTTGGAAACGCGCTGCTGAAACAGCGGTTTGACCAGCTCTCGACGCTCAACGCGAACGACGGCGAGGTCGCCAACGCAGCGCAGCTCGATCGCCGCGCGCGCGAGGACGGCGACCTGCTCAACAGCCTGTTGCGCGCCGAGGGCTATTATGACGCGCGCGTCACCACCCGGGTCGAGCCGGGGCAGAAGCCGCTGGTGATCGTCTCGGCCGATCCGGGCACGCGCTACACCTTCACGGGCGTGACGATCGACGGTCTGGCGGCGGCGGGTGACAAGGCGCCCGCGCTGGCCCAGGCCTTCGGCATCAAGCCTGCCGACCCGGTCAACTCCGACGCGATCGTCGCGGGTGAGGCAAAGCTGACGACTCAGATCGGGCGTGAGGGCTTTCCCTTCGCCAAGGTCGGCGATCCGGCGATCGTCGTCGACCATGCGACGCGCACCGCGACGCTCGACCTGTCGATCGTCCCGGGCGGCCAGAAGCGCTTTGGCCGGATCGTCGCGCTGCCCGGCAACCGCGTGTTCGATGCGGAGCATGTGCAGGAAATCGCGCGGTTCACGCCCGGCCAACCCTATGACGCAGGCGAACTGGACGATCTGCGCCGGGCGCTCGTCCAGACCAGCCTGGTGTCGTCGGTCGAGGTCAAGCCGATCCCCGGCAGCACCGCCGACAGCGTCGATATCGGCGTGAAGCTCGACCGTGCGCCGCCGCGCACGGTCGCGGGCGAGCTTGGGTATGGCACGGGCGAGGGCGCACGCGCCGAGGTCAGCTGGACGCATCGCAACCTGTTCCCGCCCGAAGGCGCGCTCACGCTGCGCAGCGTTATCGGGACGCAGGAGCAGCTTGGCGCGATCGTCTATCGGCGGAACAACTTCCATGCGCGGGATCGCGTGCTGACCGCGCAGGTCTCCGCGGTGCATATCAACCGCGATGCGTATGAGGCCAAGACCTTCACGCTGGCCGGCAGCATCGAACGCCAGACGAACATCTTCTTCCAGAAGACCTGGACCTGGTCGCTCGGCGCGGAGCTGATCGCATCGGACGAACGCGACGTGATCGTGTCGACCGGCGACCCGCGGCGCCGCACCTTCTTCATCGGCGCGCTGCCGACCACACTGAATTATGACGGATCGGACGACCTGCTCAACCCGACGCGCGGGTTCCGGCTCGGCGGGCGGCTGAGCCCGGAGGCCTCGTTCCAGGGATCGGTGTTCGGCTATGCGCGGACGCAGATCGATGCGAGCGTGTACAGGACGATCAGCGACGGGATCGTGCTGGCGGGGCGGACCCGGCTCGGCACGATCGTCGGCGCGCCGCGCGATCAGGTGGCACCGTCGCGGCGCTTCTATGCCGGCGGCGGCGCATCGATACGCGGCTATGGCTATCAGTCGATCGGTCCGCGCGATCCGAACAACGATCCGATCGGCGGCCGCAGCTTGACCGAATTCTCGATCGAGGCGCGGATCAAGGCGTTCGGCAATTTCGGGGTCGTGCCGTTCCTCGATGCTGGCAACATCTACACGTCGCCGCTGCCCAAATTCACCGGTCTGCAATATGGCACGGGGATCGGGGTGCGCTATTATTCGAACTTCGGCCCGATCCGCTTCGATGTCGGGACGCCGATCAACCCGCAACCGGGCGACAGCCGGATCGCGGTCTATGTATCGCTGGGACAGGCGTTTTGACCGACGCCGTGACCGAGGCGACAGAGCCGGGCCGGCCTGTGCCACGGCGCCGCTGGTGGCGCTGGCTTGCCGCGGCATTCCTGGCCCTGGTGGCGATCCTCGGTGCTGCACTGCTGATCGTCGATACCGATATCGGCCACCGCTATGTCGCCAACCGGGTCGGCGCGATCCGCGCGGCCAACGGGCTACGTTTCACGATCGGGCGGATCGACGGGTCGCTCTATGGCGATACGCGGCTGACCGATCTGCGCGTCTATGATCTTGACGGGCTCGTGTTCCAGGCGCCGCGTGTCGCGCTCGACTGGTCGCCCATCCGCTGGTTTTCGAACCGGCTCGAAATCCGCCGGCTCGCGATCGATCGCGCGACGCTGTTCCACGTCCCGCGCACGCGACCGTCGAAGAGGCGCACGCCGATCCTGCCCGATTTCGACATCCGAATCGGGCGGCTCACGGTCGGACGCCTGCTGCTCGACACCCGCGTGCTCGGCACCGCACGCGTCGCGCGGCTCGACGGCCGTGCCGATATCCGCTCGGGACGCGCGCTTGTCGATGTGAACGCGCTGGTCGCGGGCAGCGACCGGCTCAAGCTGCGGATCGATGCGGAGCCCGCGCGCGACCGGTTCGATCTGGACGTCGCGGCGCGCGGGGCGGTGAACGGGGTGCTCGCGCGGATGATCGGCGCCCGGAGCAACGTCGCGCTCGTCGTCACCGGTGACGGCCGCTGGGCACGCTGGACGGGCCGCGCACAGGGTAATGTCGGCACGGCACGCGCGGTCGATCTCGCGCTCTCACAGGCGAGCGGACGCTATACGCTGTCGGGAACGCTCGCCCCCTCGGGGCTGCTCAGCGGACGGCTCGCGGCGCTCACGACGCCACGGTTGCTGGTCAATGGCGCCGCGACGTTCGTCGAACGCCGGCTCGACGGGCGGCTGTCGCTGCGGTCGCCGGCGCTCTCGCTCGACACGACGGGTATCGTCGATCTCGGCGCGAACGCGTTTCGCGATTTCCGCGTGAAGGCGCGGCTGCTGCGGCCGACGGCGCTGATCGGGACGATGGGGGGCAGCGGCATCGAACTGCGGGCCATTCTTGACGGTGACTTCGCGACCGCCAGCTTCGACTACCGCCTCGATGCGGCACGGCTGGCCTTCGACAAGACCGGATTCGATTCCGTGCGGATCGCCGGCAAAGGGCGATTGTCTGCAGCGCCGGTCACCGTCCCGATCCGCGTCACCGCGGCCCGCGTGACCGGGGTAGGCGATGTTGCGGGGGGGATCCTGCGCAACCTGTCGGTCGATGGGCGGCTGCGGATCACGCCGGCGCTGTTGACCGGTGACGACCTCGTGCTGCGCTCCGACAAGCTCAACGGACGGCTCGGCATCCGGGTCGATCTGCGCACCGGGCGGTTCGACGTCGGGGTGAATGGCCGGCTCGGTCGCTATCTGATCCCGGGGCTGGGAATCGTCGACGTCACGTCGACGCTGCGCGTCGTTCCGGGGCCGAACGGCAAGGGGACGCGCGTGATCGGGCAGGGCGCGGCACAGGTGCTGCGTCTCGACAACGCCTTCTTCCGCGGTCTGGCAGGCGGTTTGCCGCGGCTCACCGCCAATCTCGAACGGACGACGGACGGAGTCCTGCATTTCAACAATCTCGTCCTCGTCGCGCCGCAGATCCGGTTGAGCGGCAACGGCTACAGACGGCGCGACGGCAGTTTCCGGTTCGAGGGCGGTGGCCGTCAGCAAAACTACGGGCCGGTCACGCTGACCCTGGACGGCAGGATCGAGCGGCCGACGCTCGACCTCGTCCTCGCCAGCCCCAGTCCGGCCCTGGGGCTGACCAACGTGCGGGCGCATCTCGATCCGACCGCGCAGGGCTATGCCTTTGCCGCTGCGGGTGGCTCGCGGCTTGGCCCCTTTACCGCGGCCGGAACGCTGCTCCTGCCGCGCGGCGCGGGTGCCACGATCGCGATCGCCGCGCTGGACGTCAGCGGGACCCGCGCGACGGGAACGCTCGCGATCGTCGATGGCGGCTTCAACGGGCGGCTCGCGGTGGCGGGCGGCGGCCTGGCGGGTGAACTGCTTTTCCGGCCGGTCGGCGAGAATCAGCGCGTCGAGGCGCACCTCGATGCGCGCGCGGGGACGCTTGCCGGCTGGACGTTGCGGCGTGGCCATATGGATCTCGTCACGATCCTCGACCCCGCTGGCACTTCGATCGAGGCGACCGCGACCGGCGCAGGCTTGCAACGCGGCGCGCTCAGCATCGGGCGGCTGGCGGGCAGCGCGTCGCTGCGCGGCGGAGTGGGGCAGATCAAGGCGTCGATCGCGGGGTCGCGCGGACGCGCTTTCGATATCGAGAGCGTGACCGACGTGACCGCAGACAGCTATCGCATCGCCGCGCAAGGGACGCTCGACCGGCGGCCGCTGCGCCTGCTGAGCCCGGCGATCGTGACCCGCGACGGCGATGGCTGGCGCCTCGCACCGACGCGGCTCAGCTTTTCGGGGGGCGAGGCGCAGATCGGCGGACGCTTCACCGGATCGACCAGCGCGATCGACGCGAGCATGACGCGGATGCCGCTGGCCATCCTCGACATCGGCTATCCCGGCCTCCAGCTTGGTGGCCTGGCATCGGGGACGTTCAGCGTCGCGACGAGCGGCGGCAACCCGCCGACGGGCAAGGCGGACGTGACGATCCGTGGCCTCAGCCGTGCGGGGCTGGTGCTGTCGTCGCGGCCGATCGACGTCGGGGTCGCGGCGCTTCTGTCGCCCGACAAGCTCGGCCTGCGTGCGGTGATCGCCTCGGGTGGCAAGACGATCGGTCGCGCACAGGCGCAGCTCGCACCGCTCGGTGAGGGCGACCTCGCCACGCGGATCTCACGCGCGCGGCTGTTCGGACAGCTGCGCTACAGCGGGCCCGCAGACACGCTGTGGCGGCTGACGGGGGTCGAGCTGTTCGACCTGTCGGGGCCGGTCGCGATCGGCGCGGACGTCGTCGGTACGCTCGAGGCGCCGGTAATCCGCGGCGTCGTCCGTGCGACCAACGCCCGCATCGAAAGCGGCACGACGGGGACGATCCTGTCGAACGTCCAGGCCAGCGGCCGGTTCGGCGGCTCGCGTCTGGTGATCGACCGTTTCGCCGCGGACGCGGGCAAGGGCGGCCGGGTGACGGGGGTTGGCCAGTTTGATTTCGCGGCCAGGAACGGGCTCGGCATCGACCTGCGGCTTCAGGCCGCGAACGCTGTGATGATCAACCGCGACGATATCGGCGCGACCGTGACGGGGCCGCTGACGTTCACGTCGGACGGGATAGGCGGCGTGATCGCGGGCGACGTGGTGATGAACAAGAGCCGCTACCGGCTTGGCCAGGCGACCGCGGCGAGTGCGGTGCCCCAACTCAACATCCGGGAAATCAACCTGCCCGAGGGCGGCGAGGAAAAGGCCGCGCCGACACGCCCCTGGACGCTGGCGATCAAGGCCCGCGCGCCGAACCAGGTCATGGTCAGCGGGCTGGGGCTGACGAGCGAATGGTCCGCCAATCTCCAGATCGCCGGTGAGCCGCAGAACCCCGCGATCACGGGCCGTGCGACCCTGATCCGCGGCGATTACGAATTTGCCGGGCGCGAATTCGAATTGGCGCGCGGCGTCATCCGGTTCGACGGCGGCGTGCCTGCGAACCCCGCGCTCGACATCGAAGCGAACGCCGATTCGACCGGGCTCAACGCTTCGATCCGCGTCACGGGCTATGCGCTCAAGCCCGAGATCGGGTTCACCAGCACGCCCGCGCTGCCGCAGGACGAACTGCTGTCGCGCCTGCTGTTCGGGACGTCGATTACCAACCTGTCCGCGCCCGAGGCCCTGCAGCTCGCGGCGGCGGTGGCGGCGTTGCAGGACGGCGGCAACGGGATCAACCCAATCAACGCAGTGCGGCGTGCAGCGGGTCTCGACCGGTTGCGCATCCTGCCTGCCGATCCGCAGACGGGGCAGGGCACGTCGATCGCCGCGGGCAAATATGTGACGCGGCGGCTCTATGCGGAAATCGTCACCGACGGCCAGGGCTATAGCGCGACGCAGGTCGAGTTCCAGGTCACCCGCTGGCTGTCGCTGCTGTCGAGCATCTCCACGCTTGGCAGGCAGAGTGCGAACGTCCGCATTTCCAAAGACTATTGAACCGGCGGCAAACGCCGGAGGAACCCTTGTCGTGGGAACCAGCGCTTTCGGCCATGGTTGATCGGCAGTCACATATCGAGGCCAGATGACCCTTCCCCAATCCCTTTCGATCGCCACGCTCATCGGCATGATGATGCTCTTCATCTGGGGACGGTTTCGCTACGACGTCACAGCGATCCTGGCGTTGCTCGCGAGCATCGCGCTCGGGATCGTCAGTCCGAAGGACGCTTTCAAGGGCTTTTCCGACGACATCGTGATCATCGTCGGTTCGGCGCTCGTCATCTCGGCGGCGGTCCAGCGCTCGGGGGTGATCGAGCTCGCGCTGGCGAAGCTCGCAAAGCGGGTCACGCGGGTGCGGTCGCAGCTCGTCGTGCTGACAGCGTCGGTGGGGTTCTCGTCTGCGTTGGTCAAGAATATCGGCGCGCTGGCGATGCTGATGCCCGCCGCGTTCCAGATGGCCAAGAAGAACAACACCTCGCCATCGGTGTTCCTGATGCCGATGGCGACCGCGTCGCTGCTCGGCGGTCTCATCACGCTCGTCGGCACCTCGCCCAACATCATCGTCAGCCGCGTCCGCGAGCAGATGACCGGGCAGCCGTTCGGGATGTTCGATTATACCCCGGTCGGGCTCGGGCTGACGGTGATGGGGCTGATCTATCTGCGCTTCGCCTATCGCCTCCTGCCGCGCGACCGGCGGGCTGCGCCAACGATGGGCGAGGCGCTCGATATCAAGGGGTATATCACCGAAGCCGCGATCCCCGAGACGTCCCCCGCGGTCGACGAGTCGGTCGAGGATTTTCTCGCACGGCACGACGGCGAGGTGTCGATTACGCGGATCCTGCGTGCGGGCATGCGCAGCGCGCCGAACGAGCATACGCACCTGAGGGCGGGCGACGTACTGATCCTCGGCGGCGAACCGGATGCGCTCGAACGCGTGATCGCGCGCGACCGGCTGAAGCTCGAAGGCGAGGACCGCGAAAAGGCGGATCAGGCGGACGACGATGAAGTCGGCGTAATCGAGGCGGTCGTCAATGTCGGTTCGCCGCTGGCGGGCCGGACCGCGGCGCGGCTTGCGCTGCAGGCGCGGTTCGGGGTCAATCTGATCGCGATCTCGCGACAGGGCGAGCATCTGTCGCGCAGACTGGCGAATATCGAGCTGCGCGCGGGCGACGTGCTGGTGCTGCAGGGGCCGCTCGAACAGCTGCCCGGCAAGCTGCGCGACCTGGGCTGCCTGCCGCTGGCACAGCGGGAAATGCGGCTCGGCGTGTCGAAACGCAGCTGGCTGCCGATCGGGATCCTCGGCGTCGCGATGGGCGCGACGGCGATGGGCTTCGTGCCCGTGGCGGTGGCGTTCTTCGCGGCGGCGGGGCTGATCATGGCGACCGGCGTGCTGCCGGTGCGCGAGGCCTATGACCATGTCGAATGGCCGATCCTGATCATGCTCGGCGCGTTGATTCCGGTCAGCGATTCGCTTCGCACCACCGGCGCGTCGGACGTCATCGCGACATGGTTGTCCGCGACCGCATCGACGCTGCCGCCCTGGGGGGCGGTCGCGCTGATCCTGGCGGCGGCGATGGCGGTGACGCCGTTCCTGAACAATGCCGCGACCGTGCTGGTGATGGCGCCGATCGCGGCAACGTTTGCGGGCGATCTCGGCTATCGGCCCGAGGCGTTTCTGATGGCGACCGCGGTCGGCGCGGGGTGCGACTTCCTCACGCCGATCGGTCATCAGTGCAACACGCTGGTGATGGGGCCGGGCGGCTACAAATTCAGCGATTACGCCCGGCTCGGCGCGCCACTGTCGCTGCTGGTGCTACTGGTCGGCACGCCGCTGATCGTCGCGGTATGGCCGATGCACTGAGCCCCCTCCCGCGGGGGAGGGGGCGTCGGCGGCATCAGCCGGGCAGGCCCACCACGGTCTTCACCTCCATGAAGTCCGTCAGCCCGTAACGGCCGTTCTCGCGGCCATTGCCCGATTGCTTGTAGCCGCCGAACGGCGCGCCGATGTCGGGGCTCCACGAATTGATCGTGACCAGCCCCGCACGCAGCTTAGGCGCGACCTTCGCTGCGGCGGCCGGATCGCCTGAGATCGTCGCGGACAGGCCATATTCGGTCGCGTTGGCGATGCGAATACCCTCGTCCTGGTTTGCATAGGCGGTGATCGTCGCGACCGGGCCGAACGTCTCCTCCTGCGCGATCCGCATGTCGGGGCGGACATCGGTGAACAAGGTCGGCTGGATGTAATAGCCCGCGTTGCGCCCGTCGGGACGACCCACGCCGCCGGTGACCAGCGTCGCACCCTCGTCGATCGCCGACTGGATCAGCCCCTGGATCTTGTCGAACTGCGCCTTGTTGACGACGGGGCCGATATGCTGGCCCATTTCGGCAGGGTCGCCGACCCTGGTCTGCTCCATCATCCCCTTCACGATCGCGGTGGCCTCGGCGACCTGGCTGGCATGCACCAGCAGCCGGGTCGGCGCGATGCAGCTCTGCCCCGAATTGGCGAGCACGCCCGCAACCGTCGGCGGCAGGACTTTGGTAAGGTCCGCACCCTCGAGCACGAGGTTCGCTGCCTTGCCGCCCAGCTCCTGATGGACGCGCTTGACCGTCGGTGCGGCGGCCTGCGCCACCGCGATGCCCGCGCGGGTCGAGCCGGTGAAGCTGACCATGTCGATGTCGCGGTGGCTCGACAGGGCGACACCGACGCCCGGGCCATCGCCGTTGACGAGGTTGAACACCCCCGCCGGGACGCCCGCGGCGTCCATGATCTCGGCGAGGATGATCGCGCAGGAGGGCGCCTCCTCGGACGGCTTCAGGATCATCGTGTCGCCTGCCGCCAGCGCTGGCGCGACCTTCGCGCAGATCTGGTTGAGCGGCCAGTTCCAGGGCGTGATCATCGCGACGACGCCGAGCGGTTCGTGCACGACGGTCGCCTTGCCGATGACTTCGGAGAATTGGAACGCCGCCAGCGCCTTGGCGGTCGCGGAGAAATGCGCGAGGCCGGTCGGCGCCTGTGCCATCGATGCGAGCGCCATCGGCGCGCCCATCTCCTGCGACATCGCCTTGGCCAGATCGGGCATGCGCGCCTTGTACTCGGTCATGATCCGGCCGAGCACGTCGAGCCGCTCCTGAACGCTCGTCTGGCTCCAGCTTTCGAACGCGGCGCGGGCGGCGGCGACCGCCTTGTCGACATCGGCCGCGGTGCCGAGCGTGATCTCGGTACAGGGCTGTTCGGTCGAGGGATCGATGACCTGGTGGATCCGGCCGCCGTCGCTGTCGACCCAGGCGCCGTCGATATACTGCTTCAGATAGCTCTTCATCATGCCTCTCCGCATCGTGTTTTGCAGAGGAATGGGCGTCGGGCGGATCGGTTGCAACCCGAAACGCGGAGCCTAGTTAGGGTCATGACCAACAGGAGACGGGCATGGCACGCGTAGCGACAATCAGGACGACCGGTGGCCCCGAGGTGATCCAGTGGGACGACGTCGACCTGCCCGCGCCGGGCAAGGGCGAGGTGTGGATGCGCAACACCGCGGTCGGGCTGAACTATATCGACACCTATCACCGCAGCGGTGTCTATCCGGTAGCATTGCCCTCGGGGCTCGGCAGCGAGGCGGTCGGCGTGGTGATGAAGGTGGGCGAGGGGGTCACGGGCTTTGCCGCGGGCGACCGCGTCGGCACCTTCGGCCCGACCCGCGGGGCCTACGCCACCGAGCGCAACGTGCCCGCGGGTGAGCTCTTCCATTTGCCCGACACGCTCGACGACCGCACCGCCGCGGCGATCCTGCTGAAGGGCTGCACCGCGGAGTTCCTGATCGAACGCTGTGCGTGCGTCGAGGCGGGGCAGACGGTGCTTGTCCATGCCGCCGCGGGCGGGGTCGGGCATATCCTGGTCGGCTGGCTGAAGGCGATCGGCGCGACCGTGATCGCCAGCGTCGGCAGCGAGGCAAAGGCCGAGCGGACGCGCAAGGCGGGGGCCGATCACGTCATTCTCCACCGGTCCGAGGACATCGCGGCGCGGGTGCGCGAGATCACCGGCGGGAAGGGCGTGCCCGTGGTGCTCGACGGCGTCGGTGGCGCAACGTGGGCGGCGTCGCTCGACAGCGCGGCGAAGCGCGGGCTGATCGTCAGCTATGGCAATGCGGGGGGTGTGGTGGACGGCGTCAATCTGGGCGTGCTGGCGGCCAAGGGGTCGCTGTTCGTGACGCGCCCGACGCTGTTCGATTATGCCGAGCACCGGCAGGCGATGGTCGATCGGGTGTTCGCGATGCTCGAGCAGGGCGCGTTCAAGCCGGAGATCGGCCAGACCTTCGCGCTGGAGGATGCGGCAGATGCGCACCGGGCGCTCGAGGCAGGGGAGACGTTCGGGAGCAGCGTGCTGCTGGCCTGAGCGCGCCGCAGCCATGTTCTCCCGCGAAGGCGGGAGGCCAGACTGGGGCGCCGCCTCCGCGGGGACACAGGGTCTGGATGTATCGTGCAGTTTGAGCCTCCCCGGTCGGTGGAGTTTGCAGAGCACCTCAACGGAAAAAGGGCGCTCGGATTGCTCCGGACGCCCTTTCTCTGTCAGCGCCGTGGCGAAGCCACGTCGTCGGTCGTCGCTATAGGCGACGCCGGCCGACAGCGGCTAAGCTGCCGGCACGGCAGATTAGCCGCTGTAGTACATGTCATACTCGACCGGGCTCGGCGTCATTTCCCAACGCGCGACTTCGGCACGCTTGATCTCGACATAGCTCTCGATCTGGTCCTTCGAGAACACGTCACCCTTCAGCAGGAAGTCGTGATCGGCGAGCAGGCAGTCGAGCGCCTCGCGGAGCGAACCCGCGACGGTCGGAACCTGGGCGAGTTCTGCGGGCGGCAGGTCGTACAGGTTCTTGTCCATCGCTTCGCCCGGATGGATCTTGTTCAGGATGCCGTCCATGCCCGCCATCATCAGCGCCGCATAAGCGAGATACGGGTTGGCGAGCGCATCGGGGAAGCGCACTTCGACGCGCTTCGCCTTGGGGCCGGTGCCGTACGGAATGCGGCACGAGGCCGAGCGGTTGCGCGCCGAATAGGCGAGCAGCACGGGCGCTTCGTAGCCGGGGACGAGGCGCTTGTAGCTGTTGGTCGTCGGGTTGGTGAACGCGTTGACCGCCTTGGCATGCTTGATGATGCCGCCGATGAAATACAGGCACATGTCGCTGAGGCCCGCATAGCCGTTGCCGGCGAACAGCGGGGTCTTGCCTTCCCAGATCGAGAAATGCGTGTGCATCCCCGAGCCGTTGTCCTCCTTGATCGGCTTGGGCATGAACGTCGCCGTCTTGCCATATGCGTGCGCGACCTGGTGGACGACGTACTTGTAGATCTGCATGCGATCCGCGGTCTGCGTCAGCGTGCCGAAGGTCAGGCCCAGCTCATGCTGTGCAGCCGCGACCTCGTGGTGATGCTTGTCGCAGGGAAGGCCCATCTCGATCATCGTCGAGACCATCTCGCCGCGGATGTCGACGGCGCTGTCGACCGGCGCGACCGGGAAATAGCCACCCTTGGCGCGCGGACGGTGGCCGAGATTGCCGCCCTCATATTCGCGACCCGAATTGCCCGGCAGCTCGATGTCGTCGATCTTGTAATAGCTGGTCGAATAGCTGTTCTCGAACCGGACGTCGTCGAACATGAAGAACTCGGCCTCGGGGCCGACATAGACGGTGTCGCCGACGCCGGTCGTCAGCAGATACGCCTCGGCGCGCTTGGCGGTCGAGCGCGGATCGCGGGCGTAGAGCTCGCCGGTCGACGGATCGGCGATGTCGCAGATCAGGATCATCATCGGCGTCGCCGAGAACGGATCGACATAGACCGCGTCGAGATCGGGCTTGAGCGTCATGTCGCTCTCGTTGATCGCCTTCCAGCCCTCGATCGACGAGCCGTCGAACATCAGGCCGTCGGTCAGCTCGTCTTCGCCGATCAGGCTGGCGACCATCGTCAGATGCTGCCACTTTCCCTTGGGATCGGTGAAGCGCAGATCGACCCACTCGATCTCCTGGTCCTTGATCATCTTCAGGACGTCGTTGGCCGAATTTGCCATGATGCTAAGCCCTCTTTGCTCGATAGGTCGGCAGATATGCCGGAAATGATAGTGCGGCGCAGCGCGCTAATTCCACAGATTGTTGCGCCGCGTCAAATGAAGTCGGTGTCAGTAAAGCCGTTAAATCGCGTCGTCGTCGCGCTCGCCGGTGCGGATACGCAGCGCGCTTTCGACGGGAATGACGAAGATCTTGCCGTCGCCAATCCGGCCGGTCTGCGCGGCCGCGGCGATCGCCTCGACGACGCGCTGTGCCAGACCATCCGCGACGACGACCTCGAGTTTCACCTTGGGCAGGAAGTCGACGACATATTCGGCGCCGCGATACAGTTCGGTATGGCCCTTCTGCCGGCCAAAGCCCTTGGCCTCGGTCACGGTGATGCCGCTCACGCCGATCTCGTGCAGCGCTTCCTTCACCTCATCAAGCTTGAACGGCTTGATGATGGCTTCGATCTTTTTCACAGGTACGCCCCCGATTGTCGTTGAAACCAACGCCCTACAGGGCGCCTTGCACCAAACGTGCCAGTTGTCGCCACTTCGGGCAACGGCCGATTCACCCGTAAACCCTGCCCGAAAATACAGCATCCGGAAGGGATGTGCACGATGCGGGGGCAGCGATCACAAAATTTCGTGCAGCCGCGCGATGGGCCGTCCGAGGCGGACGCCCTTGTCGGTTTCGACCAGCGGACGCTCGATCAGCAGCGGATCGATCATCATCGCGTCGAGGATCGCCTCGGCGTCGCCGTGCTTGACCGCCTTCGCGCCATCCTCTGCCATGCGCAGACCCTGGCGCGGCGTCATGCCTGCGCGCTCGTAGAGACGGACGAGATCGGCGCGCGACGGGGGAGTCTTCAGATATTCGATGATCGTGACGTCCGCACCGGCCTCTTGCAACAGCGCGAGCGCCTCGCGAGACTTGGAGCATTTCGGATTGTGGTAGATCGTCGCCTTCACGAATGCTCCGTCGTCATTGGACTGACCTCGGCCAGACCATGTGTCCCGCCCGGTTCTTGTTCTCCCGCCTTCGCGGGAGAACATTCTAAGTGGCAGGAGCGCTTACGCCCCCTGCTTGGCGAGCCACTCTTCCAGCCACTTGATCGTGTACGCGCCTTCCTGGAATTCAGGATCGTCGAGCAGTGCACGGTGCAGGGGAATCGTCGTCGTGACGCCCTCGATCACCATCTCCTCAAGCGCACGCCGCAACCGTCGCAGCGCGCCCTGACGCGTCGCGCCGTAGACGATGAGCTTGGCGACCATCGAATCGTAATAAGGCGGCACGCGGTAGCCGGCATAGAGCCCGCTATCGACGCGAACATGCATCCCGCCGGGTGCATGATAGAGCTTCACCAGCCCCGGCGACGGCGCGAAGGTGCGCGGATCCTCGGCGTTGATGCGGCATTCGATCGCATGGCCGCGGAACTGCACCTCTTCCTGGCGCAGCGTCAGCGGATGCCCCTCGGCGATGCGGATCTGTTCACGCACGAGATCGAGGCCGGTGATCATCTCGGTCACCGGATGCTCGACCTGAAGCCGGGTGTTCATCTCGATGAAGTAGAACTCACCCGCTTCCCACAGGAACTCGATCGTCCCCGCGCCGCGATAGCCCATGTCGGCCATCGCCTTGGCGACGATCCCGCCCATCCGCTCGCGCTCTTCGGCGGTGATGATCGGTGAGGGGGCTTCCTCGAGCACCTTCTGGTGGCGGCGCTGGAGCGAGCAGTCGCGCTCGCCGAGATGGATCGCGTTGCCCTCGCCGTCACCGAAGATCTGGAATTCGATATGCCGCGGATTGCCGAGGTATTTTTCCATGTAGACGGTGGCGTCACCAAACGCGGCCTTCGCCTCGCTGCCGGCCTGCTGCATCTGCGTTTCGAGGTCTTCGGCGTCGGTGACGACCTTCATCCCGCGACCGCCGCCGCCGGATGCCGCCTTGATGATCACCGGATAGCCGATCTCGTCGGCGATCCGCTTGGCCTCGGCGATGTCGCTGATCGCGCCGTCCGAGCCGGGGACGAGCGGCAGCCCGAGCGCGCCTGCGGTGCGCTTGGCCTGGACCTTGTCGCCCATCGTGCGGATGTGCTCGGGCTTCGGGCCGACGAACAGGATGTTGTGCAGCTCGACGATCTCGGCGAACTGCGCGTTCTCGCTGAGAAAGCCGTAGCCCGGATGGATCGCATCCGCGCCGCTGATCTCGGCGGCGGAGATGATGTTGGGGATGTTCAGATAGCTGTCGGTCGCCGACGGCGGTCCGATGCAGATCGCCTCGTCAGCGAGCCGCACGTGCATCGCGTCGGCGTCGGCGGTCGAATGGACCGCCACCGTCTTGATGCCCATCTCATGGCAGGCACGATGGATCCGCAGCGCGATCTCGCCGCGGTTCGCAATGAGCAGCTTCTTGATTTGCTTCATTATTCGACCACGACCAGCGGCTGGTCAAATTCGACCGGCTGGCCGTTCTCGACGAGGATCGCGGTGACGGTGCCGGCCGAGGGCGCGACGATCGTGTTCATCACCTTCATCGCCTCGATGATCAGCAGCGTGTCGCCCGCATTGACCTTCTGGCCGACGGTCGAGAACGGCTTCGCCTCGGGGTTGGCGGCCAGATAAACCGTGCCGACCATCGGCGACTTGACCGCGCTCGCGCTGATCGCCGGGGCGGACGCGCCGACCTCGGCCTGCGGGATCGCCAGCGGTGCGGAGACGGGTGGTGCCGCAGGGGCGGGGGCATAGTGCGCGACGGGTGCGGCCTGCGCTGCCTTGCGTGCGACGCGGATCCGGCGCGAGCCGTCCTCGACTTCGATCTCGGTCAGCTGCGTGGTGTCGAGCAGTTCGGCGAGCTGGCGCACCAGGGTCACATCGACCTGCATTGCGCCTGTTGTTTCTGGTGTATCGGTCATGGCGGGGCCTCCTGTCAGAACCGTGCGACGGCTTCAAGCGCGAGCAGATACGAAAGCGCGCCGAAACCCGCGATCGTTCCCTTCGCCGCCTGTCCGACCAGGCTGACGTGCCTGAACGATTCGCGGGCGTGGGGATTGGAAAGATGGACTTCGATCACCGGCGTCTTCACGCCCTTGATCGCGTCATGGACCGCGACCGAGGTATGCGTGAACGCGCCGGCATTGAGGATGACGGCCTTCGCGCCGCGCGCCTGCGCCTCCTGGATCCAGTCGACGAGGTGCCCTTCGTGATTCGACTGGCGCATGTCGATCGTCAGGTCGAGTTCTCGCGCGCGGTCCTCGAGCTGGCCGGCGATGTCGTCGAGCGTCTCGTCGCCGTAAATCTCCGGCTCGCGCGTCCCCAGCAAGTTGAGGTTGGGGCCGTTCAGGACGAAGATTGTCGCAGGGACGGTGGCAGGGACTGTCGCGGGCAAAGGCTGCTCCTGGTTGCAGGGGCGGCAAACCACCCTCTATATGCACCCCCCTTACCCGTTCGTGTCGAGCGAAGTCGAGACATGAGACCGGCAGCGGACGGGTGGTTTCCTGACTTCGGTCGAAACGAACGGAAAACTCTGCATGCCCCACTCCGACGGCACCGTCTCGATCACCGTGAACGGCGAGCACAAGCGTGTTTCCACCGGCCTCAGCCTTGCAGGGCTCGCGACCGAACTGGGCCTCATCCCCGAAAAGATCGCAGTCGAACGCAATATGGAGGTGGTGCCGCGTTCGACGCTGGCGGACGTGATGGTCGAGGATGGCGACGACCTCGAGATCGTGCACTTCGTCGGCGGCGGCGATCATGCCGCGGCGATCAACACCGACAGCTGGACGGTTGCCGGCCGCACCTTCCGCTCGCGGCTGATCGTCGGCACCGGCAAGTACAAGGATTTCGCGCAGAACGCCGCCGCGGTCGAGGCCTCGGGGGCAGAGATCGTCACCGTCGCCGTGCGCCGCGTCAACGTGTCGGATCGCAATGCGCCGATGCTGACCGACTTCATCGATCCGAAGAAGATCACCTACCTGCCCAACACCGCGGGCTGTTTCGATGCCGAATCGGCGATCCGGACGCTGCGGCTGGCACGCGAGGCGGGCGGCTGGGAACTGGTGAAGCTCGAGGTGCTCGGCGAGGCGAAGACGCTTTATCCCGACATGGTCGAGACGCTGCGCGCGACCGAGATCCTGGCGAACGAGGGTTTCAAGCCGATGGTCTATTGCGTCGACGATCCGATCGCGACCAAGCGGCTGGAGAATGCGGGTGCGGTCGCGATTATGCCGCTGGGTGCGCCGATCGGCTCCGGGCTTGGCATTCAGAATCGCGTGACGATCCGGCTGATCGTCGAGGGGGCAGGGGTGCCCGTGCTCGTCGATGCGGGCGTCGGCACCGCGTCGGATGCGGCGGTGGCGATGGAGCTTGGCTGCGACGGCGTGCTGATGAACACCGCGATCGCCGAGGCGAAGGATCCGCTGATGATGGCGGCGGCGATGAAGGCCGCGGTCGAATCGGGGCGGCTTGCCTATCGCGCGGGGCGGATGGGGCAGCGGCGTTATGCCGATCCCTCGAGCCCGCTTGCCGGCCTGATCTGACACCATGACGCAAACGTCACGGAACCCTCGATAAAGACGGCCGTTATAGTCTCACAAGTTCAGAGCGGTACGATTGGCGTATCGCACAACATAGTGGAGGCTCTCATGGGCGAATTCACCGATAAGGTCGCAGCCGCAGGCAACAAGGTCGCAGGCAACGTCAAGGAAGCCGTAGGCAAGGCGACCGACAACGACCGTATGGTCGCAGAGGGCGAAGCACAGCAGGCCAAGGGTACCGCGCAGAACGTCAAGGGCAGCGTCAAGGGCGCACTCGGCGACGATATCTAAGCTTAGGCTTGATGACAGAAATATGGCCGCTTCGGGAAACCGGAGCGGCCTTTTCTTTGGCGTCGCCGTCGCGCGCTGCGCGGGACCTGGTAATGGTGTCGCTGCCGACCAGGACAGCCAAATGATTAAGCGAGATACTCCATGACCCTGCCGACCCGCAGCTACGCCGCCTTCCTGTTCGACATGGACGGAACGATCCTGACGTCGATCGCGTCGGCCGAGCGTACCTGGACCAAATGGGCGATCGCGCATGGCCTGGATGTCGCGACCTTCCTGCCGACGATTCACGGCGTTCAGTCGGTCGAGACGGTTCGGCGGCTGGGTCTGCCCGGCGTCGACCCGGTCGTCGAAGCGGCGGCGATCACCGCCGCCGAGATGGAGGATGTCGAAGACATTACCCCGATCCGTGGTGCGGCTGATTTCCTCGCGACACTGCCGGCCTGGCGCTGGACGATCGTGACCTCGGCACCGCGCGCGCTGGCCGAGCGGCGTCTTGCCGCCGCGGGTCTGGCGATCCCGGCGCAGTTCATCGCGGCCGAGGACGTCGCAAACGGCAAGCCCGCGCCCGACTGTTTCCTGCTGGCCGCCGAGCGTCTGGGTGTACCGGCATCCGACTGTCTTGTCTTCGAGGATGCACCGGCAGGTATTGCGGCAGCCGATGCCGCGGGATCCGATGTCGTCGTCATCACGGCAACGCATGGCCGCGACCACCGCGTGGACGCAGCGCGGCATGCGATTGTGGATTATGACGGTGTTGAGCTTACGGCCGACGGTCCTGGTCGCTGGCGGCTTGGCCGCGAATAAGGGCTGGATCATGACATCGTCGATCCGGCCGCATGACGGGTAACTATCCGAGATTGATCTGTTTTCGACGCATTATGGATATACACTGGTAATGAGTTGAGCGCAGGATCGGCGGATGGAATTTCCGGTGCGACCAGCCAAGCTCGAACGCTTCATGGACGACCAGGCCGTACTCGCGCGCATCGCACCGAACCCCGCGGTCGCGCAGATGCACCGCGACCTCGAACGATATTATCGCGAGCAACTGGATCAGGCGCTGCGCCTGATCTGATCACGGGGGCCGCAATCAAGCCGGGGCCTGGATCAGAATAACTCCCCCTGCGGCCCCTGTGGCGCGCGGAACAGGTCACACCGCAATCCGACCCGTTCCGCGTTAAGTCCGTGCTTCCGCACGGCAATATCGAACCTCGTCTTGAGCAGGTCCGCCCAGGGGCCTTGCCCCTTCATCCGGCTGCCGAACCCCGGATCATTGTCGCGTCCGCCGCGGATCGACTGGATCGTCGCCATGACTTTGCCGGCGCGATCGGGAAAATGCGCGTCCAGCCACGCACGGAACAGCGGCGCGACTTCCCAGGGCAGGCGGACCGGGATGAAGAACGCAAAACGCGCACCGGCCTGTGCGGCGCGCGCGATCAGATGTTCGATCTCGTGATCCGTGATCGCGGGGATTACCGGCGCGATCGAGACATAGACCGGCACGCCCGCCGCCGCGAGCGCGCTGACCGCCGCAAGCCGTCGCTCGGGATGCGGCGCGCGGGGTTCGAGCGTTGCCGCGATCTTCGGATCGAGCGACGTGATCGACATCGCGACCGCGGCCAGACCCTTTGCCGCCATCGGGGCGAGCAGATCGAGATCGCGGATGACGCGATCCGACTTGGTCGTGATCGTCAGCGGGTGGTTGGTCTCGGCCAGCACCTCGATGATGCCGCGAGTGATCCGCCAGTCGGCTTCGATCGGCTGATAGGGATCGGTGTTGGTCCCCAGCGCCATCGGCCGCGCGCTGTACCCCGGTTTCGCCAGCTCGGCCCGGAGCAGCGCGGCGGCGTCGGGCTTGGCGAAGAGCCGGCTTTCGAAATCGAGGCCGGGCGACAGATCGTGAAACGCGTGGCTCGGTCGGGCAAAGCAGTAGATGCAGCCATGCTCGCAACCGCGATAGGGATTGATCGAACGGTCGAAGGGGATGTCGGGCGACGCATTGCGACTGATGATCGTCCTGGCCCGCTCGACCGTGACCGTCGTCCGCAGCCGGGGTGCCGCGCCGTCGATCGCATCGCGCGCATCAAGCCAGTCGCCGTCCGCTTCGGTCTGCGGAAGGTTGAAGCGCGTGCTCTCGCCGTTCAGCGTCGCGCCGCGTACCGGGCGGGGTCTGGTCATCCCCGATACTAGCATTGGGCGAGGAACGAATAAAGAACAAACGGGCGGCGTCCCCGACGCCGCCCGGTGTCGTCATGCGCGTTCAGAACCTGACGCCGAACCCCGCGATCGCCTGGTGGCGGCTGAAATCGAGGCTGGTCTTGGTCGTGCCGTCGTTCGCCTCATAGCCGTTATAATCGGTGTAGACGTACTCGAGCTTGCCGTAGAAGCGCGACGAGAACGCGGTCTGGATACCGGCCCCCGCGTGGAAGCCGCTGAGCGAGTCGGATCCCGCGACGTTGTTTTCCTCAACCGTCGCGTTGCGGTTGCTCAGGCGCAGCCGGCCACTCGAAAAGCCGCCCTTCACATAGAGAAGCGTCGTCGGGGACAGGAGATACCCGCCGCGGGCGCCGACGGCGATGTTGCGGTTCGCGGCGATGCAGGTGCGATCGCCCACGCTCACGATGTCGTTCTCGCACTCCTTCGCGCTCGACCCTTCGAGACCGGCATAGACGCCGAGCACCGCGCTGACATTGACCTGCGCGTCATAGCCGACCTCGCCGCCATAGGTGACGCCGCTCTTGCCGACGCGGACATTTGCCGAGTCGGTCGCCGTGTCGACGTTCAGCTCGGAAATGACGCGTTCATAGCCGATCCGCGGTTCGACCCGCAGGCCCGACACCTGGCTCGCCGGATTGCCGCGCGAATCGCGGTCGAATCGATCATAGGCGCGACCGTCATAGGTCCGGCCGTCGGACGACTGCGCCACGACCGGCGTGGCGGCCGTCCCGGCTGCGACGAGCGCGAGCAGGTAGATTTTACGCATACTGATACTTCCCCCTTGCCGCCCGTCGTCGTCGACGGGCCGGTACCTGCCTGGTATCGCGCGGGAATGCTGACAGGACGTTAACCGGAAGCGCGGCAGGCCGGGTAAGGCGCCGCGGATGGTCGCGGGGCGGTTTTGCGCGTAGAACGGGGCATGGCAGAGAATCTGACGACGGTGGAGCGGGCCTTCGAACTTGCGCGGTCCGGCGAGTGCGATTCGGTCAACGGTCTGCGCCAGCGATTGCGTCGCGAGGGGTATGACGCGGTGCATCTCCACCTCCACGGCGCGGCGATCAACAAGCAGCTCGTCGATCTGATCCACGCCGCGAGAGGCTGAACGCCACGATCATTTCTGGGCGAGGATCAACTCCTTCGGCATGTTGAGGCCCGACGCGGCCCAGGCGGATGCGGTGCGGCAGGTGATCCGGTCGATGCGGGTGCCGGTGACCGCGGGTTCGGTCAGGCAATATTTGCGCGACTTCGCATCATATTTCAGCGTCGTCATCTGGGCCTGTGTCGCGCTTCCCCGCGGAGCGGCGTTCGCGATCGTCGGGCTGGCGGCCGTGGCGATGGCGATCGTGATGAGGGTGACGGTGCGGCCGAGCGTGCGCGTGGTTGGCAGAGCGGGCATGACGGTGTGTCCTTCCAGAAGATGAGGTCGAGCCGCCCGGGGGCGGCATGAAGACCAATGCATCTGGCGTGCCAGTTGACTACTACACTAAGACACTTCGCTTCTGCGCTCTAAAACCTCGTCTTTTTGCCCGCAGCGGCGATCGGCACGATCCACGCCCAGCGGAAATCGCGCCATCAGTTGGGAATCGATGCCGAAACATGGCCCGTCGACGTGCGCGGTCAGCGCTCGAGCAGGCGCGGCATCAGTTCGACGAAGTTGCAGGGCCGGTGACGGCTGTCGAGCTGGTCGCGCAGGATCCCGTCCCACCCGTCCTTCACAGCGCCGGTCGAACCCGGCAGCGCGAAGATATAGGTGCCGTGCGCGACACAGGCGCAGGCCCGCGACTGCACCGTCGACGTGCCGATCGTCTTGTAGCTGAGCATCCGGAACAGCTCGCCGAACCCGGGGATCATCTTTTCGGCGACGCGCTCGACCGCCTCGGGCGTCACGTCGCGGCCGGTGACGCCGGTGCCGCCCGTGGTGATGACGCAATCGACCGCCGGATCATCGATCCAGGCGTGGAGGCGGGCGACGATCGTCTCGACGTCATCCTTCTCGATCCGGCGGTCGGCGAGCACATGCCCTGCCTCTGCCAGTCGTGCGACGAGCGTATCGCCCGAGCGATCCTCGGCCAGTCCGCGCGTGTCGGACACCGTCAGCACGGCGATCCGGACCGGCAGGAAGGTCCGGCTTTCGTCGATTGGCATAAACGATCAGTCCGCGCGTGTGACGGTGGAGGATTGCGCACCGACGCTGGCGTTGACCGCGATCATCGGCTGATGCGCGGTGAGGCTCGCGCTCGCGCGTGCATTGGGCCGGGCGTTCATGCGGATCGCGGTCGCGCCGGGCAGGCCGGGGAACCGCGGCCACATGCCCTGCGCCAGTGCGTTGCGGCTGGTCGAGGCCTTCCGCCCACCCTGCGCCTCGTACATCCAGTAGTTGCGCAGCACGGTGGTGACGTAACCGCGCGTCTCCCAATAGGGAATGCTCTCGATATACAGCAGCGGATCGCCATTATCGTGGACGATTGCGTTCCAGTCGCCGACCGGGCGCGGGCCCGCATTATAGGCTGCGATCACCTTGGGCAGCAGCCCCCCGGTAACGCCGGCCATGTCGCGCAGCCGTTCGAGATGCCGCTGGCCGATGTCCATGTTTGTCGACGGTTTGGTCAGCGCCTTGAGGTCGATCGACGTGCCGCGTTCGCGCGCGAAATCGGTCGCCGCCGCGGGCATGATCTGCATCAGGCCGTAAGCACCCGCGGGGCTGCGCACCGTGTTGCGGAAGCGCGATTCCTCGAGCGTGTGCGCGTAGACTAGCGCCTTGTCGATGTGCCAGCCGCTGTCAGGCGTCCAGTTCGGCGTCGGATAGCGCGCCTCGGCCGCGGTGGTGATCCCCTGCGGGCAATTATGCGCGAGCCAGACGGTCGTGGCGGGCAGGCTGAGCGCCTCTGCGACCCGGACGAGATTGCGGAATTCGCGGGGATCGCCGATCTTCGCCTGCTGGCGGATGACGGTATCGGCCAGATCGGTCTCGCCGACCTCGACGAGCGCGGCTGCGACGCGGACATTGGGGCGCTTCTCGACGACCTTCCAGTCGCGAGCTACCACGCCGCCTGGACCGCTGCCGCCGACCCGCGCGGGATCGGCCATCGCGAGCTGCTGGCGTGCGAGCTGGCCGTAGAAGCTTTCGCCGAACTGCGCCGCAGCCTTCAGCCGACCCTGGATCTTGTCGGGACGTGCGCAGACCATGTCGGCGCGCGACGCCCAGTAGAGCGCCGCCGCGCGCAGGTCGACATCGCCCGCGCGTGCCGCGACGCCTTCGAACCCCGTGCCGGCGTTGGCACAGTCATTCTGTCGCCACGCAGCCAGCGCCCCGACCCAGCGGGCCTGGACCGCCCATTCGCCGACACCGTCCTGGCCCTTGGCGGCCATCACGCGCGCATTGGCGTCGTCACCCTGGAGGAAATAAATCCACGCGATCTTCTGCTGCCATTCGGTCAGCGTCTCGGGCGTGAGCCCGGGCGTGCTGTCGAGCAGCGACTGTGCCTCGCGGCCCATGTCCGCCTTGACGTAAGGCTGCATCTTCAGCGCGAGGTCGGCAGCGATCATATCGCCTTTGAGGCTCTTCGCGCGCACCCGACGCGGTGCGCCGTCCTGCCAGATCAAACGCTGCGCGACGGGCAGGGGAGGCAGATCGACCGCACCGCGGACCGCGGCGAGGCGTGCAATCTGTTCCGCCTCTGGCAGCTCGGGGGCCTCGTTCAGCAGCGCGACGAGCGGCGCCATCTCGATCCGTGGCGATCCCTTGGCGATGTACATCTCGGCGCGCGCGATCGCATGGAGCGGGCCGGGCTTCATGGTATCAAGCTGGATCTGCGCATCGGTCCATTTGCCGTCGCGGATCGCGCCGAAGACCGCGCGATAGGCGTCACGCTGCGCCGGATCGAGCTGATCGGGAATCTGTTCGGCGGTCGGTGCACCGGCAACGAGTCGGGCATCGCCCGTACCGCTGTCGGCGATCGGTGCCGCCAGAGCGGGCAGCGGCAATGCCGCACAACCGAGCAGGATTGCGAGCGTGCGGGTCATGCCCGCGTCTCCTGAGACATCTGGCCCCCCATCAACATCTGCAAATCCTTCCAGGCTTCTGCCTTGGCCGCCGGCTTCTCGATCAGAAAGCGCGGGTGAAAGCTGGCGACCACGCCTGCTTCTCCGACCTTATGGCTAATTCCATGTAAACGTCCCCGCGCCGCCTGCAATTCCATCCCGAGGATGGCACGGCTCGCCGCATTGCCGAGCAGAAGCAACCGCTTGGGCGCAACAAGTTCGATGTGATGCTTGGCGATCTCCGCCAGCCGGTCCTCGACCTCGCGCTGGATGCGACCCGCGGTCGGGCGCTTGGCGCAGACCGCGGCGACATGGACCTCCGACCGGGTCAGCCCGATCGCGGCGAGCATGCGGTCGAGCAGGCGACCCGATGCGCCACTCAGCAGCTGTCCGGCGCCGCCATTGTCCGTGCCGTCGTCGCGATCGGGGCAGTCGGCAAGCACCATGACCGTAGCGTCAGCGGGCCCCTCGGCCGCCAGCGAAATGCCGTTCCATCCCGCCTCGGGCACATCCGCGCCGGTCCGCCAGGCCAGGAATTCGGTCAGCGAGAGCGGCATCGTGGCGACCGCCACCGGCGGTGCGACGGGCACGCCGGCGGGCGCCGGCGGCGCGATAACCAGCGGTTCGGGTGCCGCGAACCAGTCGCGCGGGGCGTCGTCGACGAGCATGTCGACACCGGCATCGTGCCACCAGTCGAGCACGCTGACCGCGGCGTTGCGCCAGTCGATGGTCTGATCCGCCCCCATATGTCTCCTATGCTGCGTGGTTGACGTGGCGGTCAACTCGCGCAATCGCCTAAATAGACGCGACACGGACAAGACGGTGCCGGCCCGAGCCCGAACGAACGGGAGGGGCGGGAAGCCGGGCAGACAGGGACCATCCCCCGGGAGACGATGATGACGACACGTGAATCGATGCCCTACGACGTAGTGATCGTCGGCGCAGGTCCCGCGGGGCTATCGGCAGCGATCCGGCTGAAACAGCTGGCGGCCGAGAAGGACGCGGACATCTCGGTCTGCGTGCTCGAAAAGGGATCCGAGGTCGGCGCGCACATCCTGTCGGGCGCGGTCATCGATCCCAAGAGCCTCGACGAGCTGCTGCCCGACTGGCGCGAGAATGGCTGTCCGCTGGCCGAGGTGCCGGTGACGGAGAATCATCACTGGATCCTCAGCAAGACGAAGAAGAGCGAGATGCCGCACTTTGTCACGCCGTCGTTCATGCACAACAAGGGCACCTATACCGGCAGCCTCGGCAATCTGTGCCGCTGGATGGCGGGCAAGGCGGAGGAGCTCGGCGTCGAGATCTTCCCCGGCTTCGCGGCCGCCGAGATCCTGTTCAACGACGACGGGTCGGTGAAGGGCGTCGCGACCGGCGACATGGGCGTCGCGCGCGACGGCACGCACAAGGGCGATTATACCCCGGGGCTCGAACTCCACGCCAAATACACCTTCTTATCCGAAGGCTGCCGCGGTCACCTGACCAAGCAGCTGATCGCGAAGTTCGATCTCGCCAAGGACAGCGATCCGCAGGTCTATGGTCTCGGCATCAAGGAGTTGTGGGACATCGATCCCGCGCTCCATTCGCCCGGCCGCGTCATCCATACGCAGGGCTGGCCGCTCAGCGAAACCGACGGGTCGAACGGCGGCGGCTGGATCTATCACCAGGCCAATGGCCAGGTCTCGATCGGCTTCGTCACGTGGCTGAACTACACCAATCCGCATCTTTCGCCGTTCCACGAGATGCAGCGCTGGAAGACGCATCCCGAGATCGCGGCGCTGCTGAAGGGCGCCAAGCGTGTCAGCTATGGCGCGCGCGCGATCAGCGACGGCGGGCTGCAGTCGATTCCGAAGCTGGTGATGCCGGGTGCCGCACTGATCGGCGACAGCGCCGGCTTCCTCAACGTGCCGCGGATCAAGGGAACCCACACCGCGATGAAGTCGGGCATGATGGCGGCCGAGGCCGCGGTCGAGGCGATCGTGTCGCAGCGCGGGCATGACGAACTCGCCGCCTATCCGGAGGCGTTCGAGCGCAGCTGGGTGAAGAAGGAGCTGTCGGTCGTCCGCAACGTCGTGCCGCTGGTCAAGAAGTTCGGCGACATGCTCGGGTCCGGCCTTGCCGGTGTGACGATGTGGCTCGAGCATTGGGGTCTGAAGGTGCCGTTCACGCTGCACCATCATCCCGATCACGAAAGCCTGTGGCGCAAGGATCTGGTCAAGCCGATCGTCTATCCCAAGGCGGACGGCGTGCTGACGTTCGACCGGCTGTCGTCGGTGTTCATCTCGAACACCAATCACGAGGAGGACCAGCCGGTCCACCTGACGCTGAAGGACCCGGCGGTGCCGATCGCCTACAACCTGCCGATGTACGACGAGCCCGCGCAACGCTATTGCCCGGCCGGCGTTTACGAGGTGGTGGGCGAAGAGACGGGCGATCCGAAGTTCGTGATCAACGCGCAGAACTGCGTCCACTGCAAGACCTGCGACATCAAGGACCCGACACAGAACATCAACTGGGTCGTGCCCGAGGGCGGTGGAGGCCCCAACTATCCCAACATGTAAGTCTGTGCTGCTGGCGATCGGCCTGCTGACCGCCCCGACGGCGGCGCTGGCCGACACCGGTGGTCTCTCTGCCTATCTCAAGGCGCGCGCCGCGGATGCGGACGGGAGGGTGATGATTGCCGCGGACCAGTATGCTCGGGCACTGGCGGCGGCACCCGACGATCCGGTCGTTGCGATCCGCGCCTACCGGGAGGGAATCGAGGCGGGCGACATGCCGCTCGTCGCGCGCGCAGCGGGGGTGCTGGCGAAAGCCGGGGTCGCGCCCGCGGACGCTGCACTGTTCCCGCTCGCCGCCGCCGCGCGCAAGGGCGACACCAGGGCGACCCGGACGGCGATCGCCACGCTCGGCAAGGGCCCGCTGGTGGTGCTCGCACCATCGCTGAACGCGTGGGTGGCGCGTGCCGAGCATCGTGACCCGGGCGCGGCGCTGGCAACCGCGGGCGAGGATCCGGTCGCGCGCCGCTTCGCTGCCGAGACGCGTAAGCGCATCGCTGCCGCCCCCGCGCGCCAGCCACTCGGCCTTGCCGTTGCACAGACACTCGCGGGTTTGGCGGGGGACCTTGTCGCAGGGGCGCCGTCGCCGCTGGCAATCGCGCTCGCTCAGGCGGCGGTGGAGGCCGATCCCGATTATGCCCCCGCGCGAATCGTCCTTGCCGACGCGCTTGCGCATAGCGACCGGGTCGACCGCGCAATGGCGGTCCTCGACAGGGTCGATGGCACGTCGCCGTCCGCAGAGACGGCGATCGCCAAGCGTCTCGAAATCCTGTCGGTTGCCGGCCGTGACGAGGCGGCGCTGGCCATCGCGAGGACACGCGCCGAGCGGCAGGAGGCGGTCGCCGGTGACTGGCAGCGTTACGCTGACCTGTTGCTGACGACCGGCGATGCGGCGGCGGCGGCGCAGTGGTATGGCCGGGTTCTGGCGGCGGACCGCAGCGCGCCGGCGGCCGCGCGCGGAAGCTGGGGGGCGTGGCTGCAATATGGCGGGGCGCTCGATCAGGCGGGCCGCTGGCCCGAGGCCCGCGTCGCGCTCCGCAAGGCGGTTGCCCTCGCCCCGACGCAACCGCTCGCGCTCAATTATCTGGGATTCGCACAGGTCGAGCATGGCGACGACATCGCGGGCTCGATTCGCCTGCTCGAACGGGCGAGCCGGCTCGATCCCGCCAACCCGTCCGTCACCGACTCGCTCGGCTGGGCCTATCACCGCGCCGGCGATACGCGACGCGCGCTGCCGTTGCTCGAGCGTGCCGCGCAGGCGGAGCCGACCAATGCCGAAATCGGCGATCATCTGGGTGATGCCTATTGGAGCATGGGCCGACGCTACGAGGCGCGCTATGCGTGGCAGGCCGCGATCGTCACCGGCGATGCCGAGGAGCGCGCGCGCATCGCCGCGAAGATCGACACCGGCTTGCCGATCGCTGCGCGCCGCTGACCCCTGATCCCGAGACCCCGATGCCGACGACGACCGAAACCGCACCTGCCAAGATCAATCTCGCGCTGCATGTGCGTCACCGCCGCGCGGACGGCTATCATGAACTCGAGACGCTGTTCGCTTTTGCCGAGCATGGCGACGCCGTCACGGTGCGCACGGCGGACGCGGACAGCTTCGCCATCATCGGACCGTTCGCCGCGGCATTGCGTCCGGCGGCGGGGGGCACCGACGCCGCGCCATGGGACGGCAACCTCGTGACGGCCGCAGCGGACGCGTTCGTCGCGACGTTCGGGATCGCCGCGCACCACGCGATCACGCTCGACAAGCGGCTGCCGATCGCATCCGGGATCGGTGGCGGGTCCGCCGATGCCGCGGCGACGCTGCGCGCGCTGGCGCGGTTGCACGGCGTCGCGGTGCAGGATCCGGCTCTTCACGACATTGCCGCCCGACTGGGTGCGGACGTGCCTGCCTGCCTCGTCAACCGGACGACGTTCGGGACCGGGCGCGGCGACACGCTCGTCGAGCTCGACGGGCTGGCGGGAACGCCGTTGCTGTGCGTCAATCCGGGGGTGGCGGTGTCGACCGCGGCGGTATTCGGCGCGTGGGACGGGATCGACCGCGGGCCGCTCGGCGAGGGGCCGCTGCTCGAACGCGCGATCGCCGGGCGCAACGACCTCGAGGCGCCGGCCTGCGCGATCGCGCCGGAGATTGCCCGCGTCCGCGCGCTGCTGGATGCGGCGCCGGGCGTGCTGCTCGCGCGCATGTCGGGGTCGGGGGCGACCTGCTTTGCGCTGTTCGACAGCATCGCGGCCCGCTATTCCGCGGCGACGGATGCCGCTGCGCAGGGCTGGTGGACGCTGGCGTGCGCGCTGCGCTAAACGCAGGTCAATTGCCGCGTTGAAACTGTTCGGCTTTGGGACTCCGGACGCTGTAAAATCGATTGCATCGCACCGGTCGGAGGCGTCAAATCGGGATGTCCACTACCGGATCGGCGCCACGGTTTGCCGACCGGCCCAAGGTTTCTCCCAAGACGCCGAAGCGGACCCATGATGGGAGGGCGGTCACCGAAAGGCGGCCGCCCTTTTTCACATTCCCCGATGTTCCGCACTTGTTCCGTGAGAACAAAAGCAATACATGGCGTTTGACGCGTTGAATGGCACGCGCGCTTGCTTTAGCGATGGGAGCTTATCGATGGCCGCTAATCTGAAAGTGATCGACACCGGCATGGCAACAGCAACCAACGACCGGCAGAAGGCGCTCGATGCCGCACTCGCGCAGATCGACCGCGCGTTCGGCAAGGGCTCGGCGATGCGTCTGGGCTCGAAGGAGACGATGCAGGTCGAGGTGATCTCGACCGGCTCGCTCGGGCTCGACATCGCGCTCGGCGTCGGCGGCTTGCCGCGCGGCCGCGTGATCGAGATCTACGGTCCGGAAAGCTCGGGCAAGACCACGCTCGCGCTCCACGTCATCGCCGAAGCGCAGAAGAATGGCGGCACTGCTGCGTTCGTCGACGCCGAGCATGCGCTTGACCCGGTCTATGCCAAGAAGCTCGGCGTCAACATTGACGAGCTGATCGTGTCGCAGCCTGACACTGGTGAGCAGGCGCTCGAGATCGTCGACACGCTGGTGCGTTCGAACGCGATCGACGTGCTTGTGGTCGACTCGGTCGCGGCACTCGTGCCGCGCGCCGAAATCGAGGGCGAGATGGGCGACAGCCATGTCGGGCTTCAGGCGCGCCTGATGTCGCAGAGCCTTCGCAAGCTGACCGGTTCGATCAGCCGGTCGCGTTGCATGGTGATCTTCATCAACCAGCTCCGCATGAAGATCGGCGTCATGTACGGCAACCCGGAGACGACGACGGGCGGCAACGCGCTGAAGTTCTACGCCTCGGTCCGTCTGGACATTCGCCGCATCGGTGCGGTCAAGGCGGGCGACGAGGTCACCGGCAACCAGACGCGCGTGAAGGTCGTCAAGAACAAGGTCGCACCGCCGTTCAAGCAGGTCGAATTCGACATCATGTACGGGCAGGGCGTCTCCAAGCTTGGCGAGATTCTCGATCTCGGCGTGAAGGCCGGGCTGGTCGAGAAATCGGGTGCGTGGTTCAGCTATGACAGCGTCCGGCTCGGTCAGGGTCGCGAGAATTCGAAGACCTTCCTCAAGGACAATCCCGAGACTGCCGATCGTCTCGAAAAGCAGATCCGCGCGCGCACCGACAAGGTCGCCGAGGAAATGATGGTCGGTCCCGACGCCGAAGACGACGCCTGAGTGAGAGTCGGAGCCCTTTTCCTCGCGGGGAAGGGCTCCGCTTCCTGCGACAGGGCGAGGCAGCGTCCAGGGCTGATGGGTCGGGCGAGTCTCGTCTCGCCTGGTTGAGCTGATAGGCCGCAGCGGGACGCGTGTTGGGCGATCGTCCGGAAATCCAGCGAGCCTTGGCGGGCATACGCTTCACGACTTGCGTCAAACGCGCCACAAGAGCTGATCTTGTGCGCACAGACGGGAGTTCGACCATGCGATACGGCGGATCATGACCAGTGATCGAGACTGGACCGGACGCGTCGGCGACATCTGGGCCACGGAATGGCGCCGTACCGACCGCAGCTTCGAGGGGCTTGCGCCCGTACTGAACGCCGCGATCCTTGCGGCGGCAGGCCCGCAGACCCGCACTATCGTCGATATCGGTTGCGGCGCCGGCGCCACGTCGCTGGCCAGCGCGGAGGCTCTGCCGGACGGGCAGGTGATCGGCATCGACCTATCTCCGAAACTGATCGCGGTGGCGAACCACCGGGCCGGGCATCTGACTAATGTCGCGTTCCACTGCGCCGACGTCGCGGCGAGCGTCGAGACGCATGCGCCGATCGACCTCTATGTCTCGCGGCATGGGGTCATGTTTTTCGCCGATCCGGTGGCCGCCTTTGGGCGCCTTGCCAATGCAGCCGCACCTGGAGCCAGAATCGTCTTCTCATGCTTCGCCGAGCGTTCCGCCAATCGCTGGGCGGTGGAAACCGTCGCGAGCATTGATGTTGCGCCGGAAGCGACGGGCGGGACAATCGCGCCGGGGCCCTTTGCCTTCGCTGATCCGGCCTATGTCGCGGAGATGCTGAAGCAGGCCGGGTGGCGCGCGACGACACCACAGCGTGTCGAATTCGCTTATCGCGCGGGAGGCGGCGCGGATCCGGTGGCGGACGCGGTCGACTACCTCAGCCGGATCGGCCCCGCGGCGTCGCGGATCCGCGACACGCACGGCGCGGAACGCGAACAGGCGCTGGCGCGTCTGACCAGCGCCTGTGTCGATCGTCTGGCCGGGGATGCGGTCGAATTTCCGGCCGCTGCCTGGATATGGACGGCGCACGCAGCGCGCGACAGCCAAGGGAGCCTGCCATGATCACCGTCCACCATCTCGAAAACTCGCGGTCGCAGCGAATCCTGTGGATGCTCGAGGAACTCGGGCTGTCCTATGAGATCAAGCGCTATGCGCGCGATCCGAAGACGATGCTCGCACCCCCGGAACTGAAGGCGGTCCATCCGCTCGGCAAGTCGCCGGTGATCGAGGACCGCGACGTCGAAGGTGGGCGGGTCGTGGCGGAAACCGGCGCGATCGTCGAATATCTCGTCGACAAGGCGGACGGTCGGCTCGGGGCCCCCGCCAAGCGCGCGGACGCGCTGCGCTACCGTTTCTGGCTGCATTATGCCGAAGGGTCGATGATGCCGCCGCTGTTGCTGAAGCTGGTGCTCGCGAGGATCCCGGTGATGGGGAAGATCGCGCTGAAGCGCATTCAGCCGATGATCGATGTCCATCTCGATTATGTTGAGGCCGAACTGTCCAAGCGCCCCTGGTTTGCGGGCGACCAGATGACCGCGGCGGACATCATGATGAGCTTTCCGCTCGAGGCGGCGCGCAGCCGTGCGGGGCTCGACGAATCGCGCCCCGCGACGATCGCCTGGCTCGGCAAGGTCCACGCGCGCCCGGCCTATCAGGCGGGGCTACAGAAGGGCGGCCCCTATGCCTATGCCTGACCCGGGCGCACGCCACGAGGCGGGCGGGGCAACCGCCTCCTGACGTCCCCCGTGCCGCTCAGGCTTGGCCGGGTTTGATCTTCTCATAGCTGTCGACATTCACCTTCGGGCCATGCCCGGTCGGTGCGTGCGGCGGGTCGCGGTCGGCGGGTTCACGCTCGTCGAGCCCGCCCTCCCATTTCGCGACCACGGTCGCGGCGACCGCATTGCCGATGACGTTCGTCGCCGACCGGCCCATGTCGAGGAAGTGATCGACCGCGAGGATGAGCAGGATGCCGGCCTCCGGAATCTTGAACATCGACAGCGTGCCCGCGATCACCACGAGCGAGGCACGCGGCACGCCGGCGATGCCCTTCGACGTGACCATCAGCACCAGCAGCATGGCGATCTGCTGGCCGATCGGCATGTCGATTCCGTAGGCCTGCGCGATGAACAGCGACGCGAACGTCATGTACATCATCGACCCGTCGAGATTGAACGAATAGCCGAGCGGCAACACGAAGCTGGCGATCCGCGGCGGCACGCCGAACCGGTCGAGCGCCTCAAGCGTACGCGGATAGGCCGCCTCCGACGACGCCGCGGAGAAGGCGAGGATCAGCGGGTCGCGGATATAGCGCACCAGCAGCCGCGTCCGCGGGCCGATGAGCAGGAAGGCGATGCCGATCAGCATCAGCCAGAGCAGTGCCAGCCCGAGATAGAAGGTCAGCATGAAATAGCCGAGATCGCCGAGGATGCTCGGGCCCCGTTCGGCGAGCGTCGCGGTCACCGCGGCAAACACCGCGAACGGCGCGAACCGCATCACATAGTTGGTGATCTGCAGCATCACCGCGACGAGCGCCTCGATCGCCTTGACGAGGGGGGCGGCCTTTTCGCCGACCGCGGTGATCGCGACGCCGACGAACACCGAGAAGACGACGATCTGAAGGATCTCGTTGCTCGCCATCGCCGAAATCATCGAGTCGGGAACGATATGGGTGATGAACTTGGCGAGATCGAAGGCGGCTCGGTCGACGCCGCTCGACGCGGTCGCCGGCGGGATGGCGAGCGCGAGGCCGACCCCGGGCTGCAGCACGTTCACCAGGATCATGCCGAGCGTCAGCGACAACAGGCTCGCACAGATGAACCAGCCGAGGCTGCGCAGGCCGACGCGGCCGAGCGCGCCGGTGTCGCCCATATGCGCGATGCCGACGACCAGCGTCGAGAAGACCAAGGGTGCGATGATCATCTTGATCAGCCGCAGGAACAGCGACGTGACGATCGAGAAATAGCCGGCAATGTCCTTCAGCTGCGCGGCGGATTGCGCACTGCCGTCGTCGATCGACGCGTTAAGAATCCAGCCGACGGCCATGCCGGCGACCAGCCCGAACAGGATATAATAGGTTAGCCGCTTGGCCATTAAACGCTCCCGAAACTCGCGCAGGAGGGAAGGGGATTGCGGCGCCCGGGTCAAGGACCCTATCGTCCCGACATGGCAATCTCTCCCGAATTACCCACCAGGCGCATGCTCCTAAGTGCCGCCGCCGCGCTCCCGCTGCTGTCGATCGGCGCGGTCCTGCGCGCGGCAGAACCCGACCTGTCGGCACTGTCCGATCTCACCGGGGGTGCCAAGCCGATCGATGCGGACGAGCGCGCCGCTCGACTGGTGCGCGCCCAGGCGCTGATGAAGGCGGCAGGGATCGGCGCGGTACTGATCGAGCCGGGGTCGTCGATGCTCTACTTCACCGGTGTCCGCTGGAGCCGGAGCGAGCGGCTGACCGCCGCGATCCTGCCGGTCGAGGGGCAGCTCTGTATCGTCACGCCGTTCTTCGAGGAGCCGTCGGTGCGCGAGACACTCGCGGTGCCGGCGGAGGTTCGCGTCTGGCAGGAGGACCAAAACCCGCTCGCGGTGGTGGCGGGCTTCCTGCGCGATCGCCGGTTGATTGCGCGGCCGATCGCGATCGAGGAGACGATGCGATTCTTCGCCATCGACGCGCTCCGTCGGCTGGTACCGGAGGCACGGATCGTGTCGGCCAATCCGGTCGTGCGCGGCTGTCGGATGATCAAGACGCCTGCCGAGATCGCTTTGATGCAGACGGCCACGGACGTCACGCTCGCCGCCTATCGATGGACCCATGCGCGGGTCGAGACGGGCATGACCGGTCCCGAGATCGGCGCGCTGATGACGGCCGCGACGCGGAAGCTCGGCGGGGCGCCCGAATTCTCGATGGCGCTGGTCGGCGAAGCCTCGGCCTATCCGCATGGCAGCCGGGAGATCCACCGCGTCGCGGACGGGCAGGTCGTGCTGATGGATTGCGGGTGCACCGTGCAGGGCTATCAGTCGGACGTCTCGCGCACCTGGGTTCACGGATCCGCCACCGCCGACCAGCGCAAGACCTGGGACCAGGCGATACGCGGTCAAAAGATCGCGTTTGCCGCCGCGCGGATCGGCGCGACCGCGGGCAGCGTCGACGATGCGGTGCGCCAGCATTATCAGGCGCTGGGCTATGGTCCGGGCTATAAGCTGCCCGGGCTGTCGCACCGGACGGGGCACGGGATCGGCATGGACGGGCACGAGCCGGTCAATCTGGTGCGGGGCGAGGCGACGAAACTCGCGGCGGGCATGTGTTTCAGCGACGAGCCCGGCATCTACATCCCCGGGCGCTATGGCATCCGGATCGAGGATTGCTTCCACATGACCGAAGAGGGGCCGAGCTGGTTCAGCGTGCCGCCCACGTCGCTCGACCGCCCGCTGGGCTGACGAGCCCGGGGCCTGTTCAGGCGGCCTGGCTCATCCAGCGTTCGGCATGCGCGAGGGCGGCTGCATCGTCGACGTCGATCCAGTCGATATCGCTGCAGTCGACGGTCTCGGCACGGTTCTCCGCGGCGAGCATGCGGACGCCTTCGGTCAGCGAGGGACTGGCCAGCGTGGCGAGCGCGGCGCCGAGGCGCGGCGAGATCGCGAAAACCCCCGTGTCATAGGCGTCATGCGGTTCGAGGCCCTTGCCGATCGCCACAATCGCCGACCCGTTGGTCGCGACACACGTGACGTCTTCGGGGTCGACCCAGGGATGACCGAGCCGGCGGTCGATGCCGAGCCGAAGCCCGTTGCCCGATCCGGCGGTGGCCATGCGGCGATACAGCGCGGGGAGGACGAGGTGGTCGCACATCGCCAGAACCGCGTCCTGCCCGGCCAGCGCGTCGGTCGCGGCAAGCACCGATACGCCATTGGGCTCGCGGTGATCCGCAAGGACGGTTTCGACATGGAGCGGCCAGCTGCGGCTGGCGAGATAGGCCTCAATCGCGTCACGGCCGTAGCTCAGCGTGACGATCGCACGCCTGATCCCTGCTTCCGCAAGACCCTCGAGCGCATGCGCGATGAGGGGGCGGCCGGCGACCGGGCAGAGGGGTTTATAAGGCGCCGAGGCGCGAAGACGGCTGCCTTCCCCGGCGGCGAGGATGACAGCCGTCTCGATCATGTCAGGCGGCCTTGATGAACCGCTCGACCTCGATCTGCGCGAGATCGTCGGTCATCTGCGTGCGCGGATGCTTGCAGAAATAGGCCGATGCAGGGTCGATCACGCCGGCGATGCCGCGATCTTTTGCGATCTTGGCGCAGCGGATCATGTCGATCGCGACACCCGCCGAGTTGGGCGAATCCTCGACCGACAGGCGCAGCTCGAGGTTCATCGGCACGCCGCCGAACAGCTGGCCTTCCATGCGCAGGAAGCAGACCTTGTTGTCGTTCTGCCAGGGGACATAGTCCGACGGACCGATATGAACGTTGTCGTCGTCCATGCGCTCGGCCGCGACCGACTGGACGGCTTCGGTCTTCGAGATCTTCTTCGATTCGAGACGGCGATGGTTCGACATGTTGAGGAAGTCGGTGTTGCCGCCGGTGTTGAGCTGGTAGGTGCGATCCAGCTTCACGCCGCGCTTGGCGAACAGGTCGGTCAGCACGCGGTGGACGATCGTCGCGCCGAGCTGTGCCTTGATGTCGTCGCCGATGATCGCGACGCCGGCGTCTTCGAACTTCTTTGCCCAGACGGGGTTCGACGCGATGAAGACGGGAATGTTGTTGACGAACGCCACGCCGGCTTCGATCGCGCAGTCGGCATAGAATTCGGTCGCTTCCTGCGAACCGACTGGCAGGTAGTTCATCAGAACGTCGGCGCCCGACGCCTTCAGATCCGCGATGACCTGCTCACGCGTCGGCTCTGCGGCGTCGGCGAGAAGGAACGTGCGGTCGTCCTTGAAGTCCGACATGTGATCGGCGACGCCGTCGAGCGTCTTGCCCATCTTCACGATGGTGCCGGTGTTGCCGACATTGGGGGCGAACACCGCGGTGCAGTTGGGCTTGGCAAAGATCGCCTCGGCGACGTCCTTGCCGACCTTGCGACGATCGACGTCCCAGGCCGCAACGACCTTGATGTCGCTCGGCTTGTAGCCACCCATGTCGAAATGCATCAGGCCGACCTGGTCGTTTGCCCCCTCGCGATAATGCTCGAGACCCTGGACGAGCGAGCTCGCGCAGTTGCCGATGCCGACCACGGCGATCCGAATGCTATTCATTACTGACCCTGTTCCTTACGAAAGATGCATGCGCGACGCGGTCTTCGATCGCGGCGGTGCGGTATTACGGACGAAAGCCCGTTCGACACGACGGTGCCAGACGAGCCCGACGATGGCGACGAGCGTCAGAGGGACGATCTCGAACCACCAGAAGATGCGCGGGTTGCCCGCAAAGCAGGCGACGAAGATCGCCCATACTCTGACATTCGCGGTTAGCAAGGCCATGAAGCGCAATGGCGCCACTGCGCGCGCGGCATAGCTCTGGCCAAGCGCGACAGGATCGCTGGCCTGACCGAGCGTGCGTTCGAACGGCATCGCGATCCGGTCGATGCTACCGGCCACCCCGTCATAGAAGCGGACGAGCGCGTTGCCGGTCGGCACGGGCGGCGCGTCGAGTGCGACACCGCGGATCCGGCGATGGAAGCGCGAGCGCTCACCCTCGTACATGTTGGACTGCACCGCGTGCGCGGCGCCCGCCGCCACCGCGAGGATCCAGGCCTCGGGCGTGTCGATGGTGAGGGCCAGCGAGATATAGATGAGCGCGAACACGCCGTGATCGCATAGACCGTCGAGCATCCGCCCGAGCGGGCTCGCGGTCTTGGTCGCGCGGGCGACCATGCCGTCCAGACCGTCGGCGATCAGCCATCCGATCGACAGGGCCAGGCCGACCAGCGCCAAAGCGGGATTGCCCCAATGCGTATAGGCCAGCGCAGCAGCGCCCCCCAGGACCAGTCCCGCCACCGACACCGTGTTCGCCGAGATGCGACGCGCGAGTGCGAGGGGCAAAAGCGCGCGGCCTGCCGGGTGAATCAGCCAAAGGTTAGATGGGATCTCGATCCGGCGATCGCGCGATCCATCCGGTGGAGCCACTGTCATAGGATTTTCATAATGCGCGCGGCACGCGGTTTATGCAAGGTGGCCTGGCTCGGCCTGCGGAACGGCTGAGCGCAATTCGTCGATCCAGACCCGCGCGGTTCCATCCGACGGTGCGCGCCAGTCGCCGCGCGGCGACAATGCGCCGCCCCCCGAGACCTTTGGCCCGTTCGGCAATGCGGATCGCTTGAACTGGCTCGTCGCGAAAAAGCGCTGAAGAAACCTTTCGAGCCATGCGGTTATCGTCGAGAGGTCATAGGCGACGCGCGCAGTCGCCGGCAGGTCGGCGGGCCATGCCCCGCTCTCCGCATCGCGCCAGGCATGCCAGGCGAGAAACGCGATCTTCGACGGCGCGAGGCCATAGCGGATCACGTAATGCGCGAAGAAATCGTTCAGCGCATAAGGCCCGATCATCGATTCGGTGCTCTGCAGCGCGCCGTCCGCACCCGCGGGGACGAGTTCGGGAGAGATTTCCTGCGCGACGATCGTCGACAGGATTGCATCGGTCGCGGCGTCATACTGGCCGGTCCGGATGCACCAGCGGATCAGGAACTGAATCAGCGTCTTGGGCACGCCCGCGTTGACCGCATAATGGCTCATCTGGTCGCCGACGCCGTAGGTGCACCAGCCCAGCGCCATTTCGCTCAGGTCGCCCGTGCCGACCACGATCCCGCCGCGCTGGTTGGCGAGACGGAACAGATAATCGGTCCGCAACCCCGCCTGGACGTTCTCGAAGGTGATGTCATAGGTCGGCGCGCCATCGGCAAAGGGATGCCGCATATCCTCGAGCATCCGCCGCGCCGCGGGGCGGATGTCGATTTCCTCGGCGGTGATGCCCAGCGCGCGCATCAGCGCCCAGGCATTCGCCTTCGTGCCCTCGCCTGTCGCAAAACCGGGCATGGTGAAGCCGAGGATATCGGCACGCGGGCGGCCGAGCCGGTCCATCGCCTTGGCCGCAACGATCAGCGCATGCGTCGAGTCGAGCCCGCCCGACACGCCGATCACCAGCGTTCGCGCCCGCGCCGCCTCGAGCCGCTTCGCCAGCGCCTCCACCTGGATATTGAACGCCTCGTAACAATCCTCGTCGCGGCGGGCGGGATCATTGGGGACGAACGGGAAGCGGGGGACGACGCGTTCGAGCCCGACGTCCGCGACGGCGGGATTGGTCAGGTGATCGAACGCGATCCGCCGGACGCGCGTCTCGGGATGCCCCGCAAACGCCGCCGCGTCGTTGAACGTGCCGGTCCGCAGCCGTTCCTGCGCGATCCGCTCGCAATCGACGTCCGCGACGACCAGATCCGGCTCGGTCGCGAAGCGGCGCGATTGGGCGAGCTGTTCGCCGAGCTCGTGGATCAGCCCCTGGCCGTCCCATGCGACCTCGGTCGTGCTCTCGCCCGGGCCGGCTGCCGAATAGACATAGGCGCATACCGCGCGTGCCGACTGCGCCGCCGCCAGCATCTCGCGCTCGCGCGCCTTGCCGATGACGATGTTCGACGCGGACAGGTTGCAACAGATCAGCGCGCCGGCCAGCGCACCCGCGGTCGATGGCGGGGTGGGGGCCCAGTAATCCTCGCAGATTTCGGCATGGACCACTAAGCCCGGCAGGTCGCTCGCCGCAAAGATCAGGTCAGTGCCGAACGGCACGGACTCGCTGCCGAGATCGATCGACAGCCCCGTCAGTCCCGCGCCGCTCGCGAACCAGCGCTTTTCGTAGAATTCGCGGTAGTTGGGCAGGAAGGTCTTCGGCACGACCCCGAGCACGCGACCGCGCGCAATCACAACGGCGCAATTATACAGCCGCCCCGCGCGCACCAGCGCCGCGCCCACCAGCAGCACCGGCCGGAGCGTCACACTCGCCGCGACGACGCTATCGATCGCCGCCAGCGTCGCACGCTGCTGCGCGGTCTGCAGATGCAGATCGTCGAGCGCATAGGAGGTGAGGTTGAGTTCGGGAAAGACGACGAGGTCGATATGCTGCGCATCCGCCTGTGTCGCCAGCGCGATCGTCGCCGCGGCATTGGCGGCAGTATCCCCGACCGACGCTCGTGGGGTTGCTGCGGCAACCCGGATCAGGCCGTGCGTGTGGATCGTGTAGAATGGGTGCGTCATGCGCCGATCGTTAAACGCGCGGGGCAGTTCATGCTACCGGCTTCACCGGCCGGATATGCTGAGGCTGCTGTCAGGGGGCGCTCTGCGCAGACGTGGAGGCGATGACCCCCTGCACGGCACGGGCGCGCCGGCGTTCGAGCTTCTGCCGTTCGGAGATCTGGTAGGTCTTCGCAATCCGGTACCGCTGCTGCTTCGTCTTCGCGTCGACACTGCCCAGCGCGAGTATGCCGCCAAATGCGAGGATCGCGAATAAGAGGGTAATGAGGTTCAGTTGTCGCGCTTCTGCAGCCTTGTCCGTCATCATCCCGCTCCCATCGCCTGCCGTCATCGGACCCGACAGGTCTTTCACGGCATCCCGCCGAAAAACCTTCTATGTCCGCAACTTGTCTTGGTCATTCCGTAAATCGTACAGCCATTTCGCGGCGCCGAGGTTCCACCGTCCATGGCAAAAATCCGCACTGCGGCTGTTGCGCGATCGGCAGGCAGATCTGCTATCGGGACTGACAGGCGATGGCACGCGGGATGCGTGGCAGGGTGTCTTATGGGGAAGCGATTTTGACGATCACGCTGTTCGGGATCAGGAATTGCGACACGATGAAGAAGGCGCGCGCGTGGCTCGAAGCGCATGACGTCGCCTATGTGTTTCATGACTACAAGACCGCCGGAATCGAGGACGCACGACTGCGCGACTGGATCGGCCGGGTCGGGTGGGAGCCGTTGCTCAACCGCGCCGGCACCACGTTTCGGAAACTGCCCGAGTCTGACCGCGTCGACCTGGACGCGGACAAGGCGGTCGCGCTGATGCTGGCACAGCCGTCGATGATCAAGCGCCCGGTGCTCGATACCCGCGAGACGCTGCTGGTCGGGTTCAAGCCCGAGCGGTATGAGGCGGCGGAGCTGGGGAACGCCTGAAGGAGACGAGCATGCCTGTCGCTACATGGAACGGCCAAGAGATCGCCCGGTCCGACGATACCGTCGTCGTCGAGGGCAATCACTATTTTCTCGCGGACAGCGTCGATCCGGCGCTGCTCGAAGACAGCGCGACGCAGTCGAATTGTCCGTGGAAGGGTACGGCGCGCTACAAGACGCTGGTCGTCGACGGCAAGCGCAACGTCGATGCGGTCTGGTACTATCCCGATCCCAAATCCGCCGCGGCCGAGATCAAGGACCGCTATGCATTCTGGAAGGGCGTGACGGTCGGCTGAACCTCGCGGGGGGCCAGGGCGGGCTCGGGCGGGCGCGACGGGACGGGCTGGGCGAGCGGCATCGGCTTCGCTAGAACGCGCGCCCATGTCCACGACCTACACGCTCGACACCGCGACGAGTCGCGCCAACCCGACGCCCGCCCCGCTCAAGCGGCTGACGATCCCCGCGATCCGCCGGCAGAAGGGGCAGGTGCCGCTCGTCATGCTCACCGCCTATACGGTGCGCAACGCGCAGCTGCTCGATCCGCATTGCGACATGCTGCTGGTCGGCGACAGCCTGGGGCAGGTGATCTACGGCCTGCCCTCGACCGTGCCCGTCACGCTCGAGATGATGGCGGCGCACGGAGCGGCGGTGGTGCGCGGCAGCTATCATGCGGTGGTCGTGATCGACATGCCGTTCGGCAGTTATGAGGCATCACCCGAAAAGGCGTTCGAAAGCGCCGCGTGGCTGCTGAAGCAGACCAGTGCGGCGGCGGTGAAGCTCGAGGGCGGCACCGCGATGGCGCCGACCGTACGGTTCCTGGTCGAGCGCGGGATTCCGGTGATGGGGCATGTCGGCCTCACCCCGCAGGCGGTCAACGTCCTGGGCGGCTATGGCGCGCGCGGCCGTACGCCCGAGGAGGCGGCGAAGATCGTCGCGGATGCCAAGGCGGTCGCTGAGGCGGGCGCATTCGCGCTGGTGATCGAGGGCGTGGTCGAGCCGATCGCGATCGAGATCACGCGCGCGGTCGCCTGTCCGACGATCGGCATCGGCGCATCGGTCGAGTGCGACGGCCAAGTGCTTGTTGCCGAGGACATGCTCGGCCTGTTCGACCGTACCGCCAAGTTCGTGAAGCGGTTCGAGGATCTCGCCGCCAAGATCTCGGGCGCGGCGGAGACCTATGCTGACGAGGTTCGCAGTCGTGCCTTTCCGGGACCCGACCAGAGCTATGCGCCGCGCGCCGGCACGGTGGATTGATCCGGCTTTTGTTTCGGACGCGTGGCGGCTAAGGTCCGCGCCATTCCACCATCCCCCGATTTCCTTTCCTCCCTTTGTCTCCGGAGTCACCCTTGGCCCTGCCGCCGAAAACCGATGAAGCGTTCCTCCGCGAGGTCGACGAAGAACTGCGCCGCGATCAGCTCGCGGGTTTCTGGACGACCTGGGGCAAATGGGTCGCGCTCGGGGTGGTCGCAGCACTCGTCGCGCTGGCCGGATTCCTCTATTATCAGCATCGCACCGAAACCCAGGCGGGTGTCGAGGGCGAGCAGCTCCAGGCCGCCTATGACGCGCTCGCCGCGGACAAGGTCGCCGAGGCGAACACGACGCTGACCAAGCTCGCCGCGTCCGACCGCGCCGGGTACAGCGCGCTCGCGCGGTTCACGGAAGCGGATATCCTTCTCCAGAAAGAGGATATGAAGGGCGCTGCGGCCAAGCTGGCGGCGATCGCCGCTGACACGTCGGTCGCCAAGCCGTTCCGCGACCTGGCGCTGGTCCGGCAGACGTCGGCGGAATATGACACGCTCAAGCCGCAGGTCGTGGTCGAGCGGCTGCGTCCGCTCGCGGTCACGGGCAATCCATGGCTCGGCAGCGCGGGCGAGATGGTCGCGGTCGCCTATGTCCGGATGAACCAGACCAAGCAGGCGGGGACGCTTTTCGGCCAGATCGCGGCTGATCCCGGCGTGCCCGAGACGATTCGTCAACGCGCTGTTCAGATGGCCGGTGTACTGGGCGTCGACGCCGTTGCCAGCACCGGGACGGCCGGGACCGCCGCTGCTGCTGCATCAAACGAGGATACCAACGCGCAATGACGAAGTCTTATCGGGTGACGGTCGCGGTGGCTGCGCTCATGGCCTTGAGCGGCTGCGGCATCTTCAAGGGTGGCGTCAAGAAGACCCCTACGGTCGGAAACCGGGTATCGATCCTGACCTCCGAAAACGGGGTCGAGACCGACGCGACGATCGCCGATGTGCAGGTCCTCCTGCCGGCCCCCTCGGTCAACGACGCCTGGGCACAGCCGGGCGGCAATCCCGCCAAGTCGATGGGCCAGCTTGCGCTCGCCGCGCAGCCCACCAAGGCATGGCAGGCCTCGATCGACGGTGGCTCCAACCGCGAACGCATGGCCGCGCCGCCTGTCGTCGGTGAGAACAAGCTGTTCGTGATGGACGTCCACGGCGTCGCGCATGCGTTCAAGTCCGACACCGGCGGGGCGTTGTGGACCACGCCGATCACCGAGGGCAAGATCAACCAGTCTGCGCGGTTCGGCGGCGGCGTGAGCTATGACGACGGCAAGGTCTATGCGACCGACGGCGTCGGCGACGTGGTCGCGATGAACGCGTCGGATGGCGCGATCCTGTGGCGGGCCAAGCCCGGCGGCCCGCTGCGTGGCTCGCCGACCGTGTCGAACGGTGCGGTCTATGTCCTGACGCAGGACAACCAGATCTTCTCGCTCAACCAGGGCGACGGCAAGGTCCAGTGGGTCCAGTCGGGCACGCTCGAGACGCAGGGCGTGTTCGGCGTCGCGGCACCCGCGGTCAGCCAGGGCACGGTCGTCTCGGGGTTCTCGAGCGGCGAGCTCAGCGCCTATCGCTACGAGAATGGCCGTATCCTGTGGCAGGACGCGTTGTCGCGCACGTCGATCACCACATCGGTGTCGAGCCTGTCGGATATCGACGCGGCCCCGGTCATCGATGGCGGCCGTGTCTATGCGGTCGGGCAGGGCGGGCGCATGGTCGCGCTCGAACTCTCGACCGGCCAGCGTCTGTGGGAACAGAATTTCGCGGGCATCTCGACCCCCTGGATCGCGGGCGAATGGCTGTTCGTGGTCACCGACGATGCGCGGCTGGTCTGCCTGTCGCGATCGAACGGCAAGGCACGTTGGATCGCGCAGCTGCAGCGGTTCGATAACGAGAAGAAGAAGAAGGGGCCGGTGACCTGGTATGGCCCGATCCTGGCGGGCGGACGCCTGATCCTGACCAATTCGCGCGGTGAGATCGTTTCGGTCAATCCTGGCGATGGCGCGGTCGGCAGCACGATCGAGACCAAGACGCCGTTCACGCTGCCGCCGATCGTCGCAAACTCGACGCTCTACACGCTCGACCAGAAGGGCAAGATCACCGCCTATCGGTGAGCCATCACCCCTCTCCCGGTGGGAGAGGGGTAACAGGTGACGACGGAGCGTTCCCGCGCTAAGGGCACGGCATGTCCAAACTCCCTGTGGTCGCAATCGTCGGCCGCCCCAATGTCGGCAAGTCGACCCTGTTCAACCGCCTCGTCGGCAAGAAGCTCGCGCTGGTCGACGACCGGCCCGGCGTCACGCGCGATCGCCGCGAGGGCGATGCGTCGCTGATCGGGCTCGATTTCCGCATCATCGATACCGCCGGATACGAGGATCACGACGCGCAGACGCTGCCCGGGCGGATGCGTCAGCAGACCGAGGCTGCGGTCGGCCAGGCCGATGTCGCATTGTTCCTGTTCGACGCGCGCGCCGGCATCGTGCCGCTCGACGAGGAGATCGCCCGCTGGCTGCGCACCGCCGACGTGCCGGTCGTGCTCGTCGCCAACAAGGCCGAGGGCCGCGCGGGCAATGACGGCGTGCTCGAGTCGCTGGCGCTCGGCTTCGGCGATCCGGTCGAGCTGTCCGCCGAGCATGGCGAGGGCATGGGCGACCTGTTCGAGGCGTTGCTCCCGCTGCTCGAAGGCAAGGACGAGGTTCCGGAGGAGCAGCCCGACAATGAATATGAGGGGCCCCTGAAGCTCGCGATCGTCGGACGTCCGAACGCGGGCAAGTCGACCCTGGTCAACCGCATCCTCGGCGAAGACCGGATGATCACCGGTCCCGAGGCCGGCATCACGCGCGATTCGATCAGCGTCGATTACGACTGGCATCCGACCGGCGGCGAATCGCGCAAGGTGCGGCTGATCGATACGGCGGGCATGCGCAAGCGTGCCAAGGTCCAGGACAAGCTCGAGAAGATGTCGGTCGAGGACGCGCTGCACGCGGTCGACTTCGCCGAGGTCGTCGTGCTGCTGCTCGACGCGACGCTGGGGCTCGAGGCGCAGGATCTGCGGATCGCCGACAAGGTGCTGCAGGAGGGCCGTGCGCTCGTCATCGCGCTGAACAAATGGGATATCGCCGAGAGCGCGTCGTCGCTGTTCAACGGCGTCAAGCGCGCGCTCGAGGACGGGCTGAGCCAGGTCAAGGGCGTCACCGTGATGACCGTGTCGGGCGCGACCGGCAAGGGCATCGACCAGCTGCTCCAGGCGTGTTTCGACACGCGCGACGCCTGGTCGAAGCGCGTCGGCACCGGCGAGCTCAACCGCTGGTTCGAACGCGCGATCGAGGCGACGCCGCCGCCGGCGCCGGGCGGCAAGCGGATCAAGATGCGCTATGTCACGCAGGTCAAGACGCGTCCGCCGAGCTTCGTGATCTTCGGCACGCGCGTCGACCAGCTGCCCGCGAGCTATGAGCGCTATCTCGTCAATTCGATGCGCAAGGATCTGGGCTTCGGCGCGGTGCCGGTCCGGCTGATGTTCCGCGCGCCGAAGAACCCGTACGACGATAATCGCGGCGGCGGCGGCGGCTACTAAACGGTGGCGTCCGGGGTGGTCCGGATCGACGCGCGGGGCATGCGGTGCCCCTGGCCCGCGATGCGGCTGGCCAGAACGCTGCGTCAGGCGGGCGAGGGATCAGGCTCGGACGGGATGTCGGCCAGTGTTCGGATCGAGGTCCGCGCCGATGATCCGCGTGCGCCTGCCGAGCTGGCGGCGGTCGCCGCGGCGGCGGGCGCGGACATGGCGATCATTTCCGATCCAGTCGCGCCAATATTTGTCGTGACACGCGGGTCCGACAGCAACAATGTCTTTACGGAATAGCGATAGGCTGACCGTCGACGTTCATGGCGGGCCGGCCAAACGGGAGTAGGCGTCAGTGTCATTCGAAGGAAACACCCTGGTCGACTGGCCGGCGTTTCAACAGGCCCGCAGCGAGCTTGGCGGCGGGTTCATCCGCATCCTCGGCTATTTCCGCGAAGACGGCGTGAAGTCGGTCGCCGCGATCGAGGCGGCGATGCGCGCCGGTAGCGCGGCGGCGCTGATCATTCCAGCCCACACCCTTAAGGGCGAGGCGCGCCAGTTCGGCGCCGAGCCGCTGGCCGATCTCGCCGAGACGATCGAAACGATCGCACGCGACTGTGTCGAGCTTCACGATACCCCGGATGCCGCGCTCGAGCATGTCGCACGGTTGCGGCCGCTGTTCGGCGAGACCCTGACGCTGCTCGAGCGCGAGGCCAATCCGCTGGTCCCTCGCCGTCCCGCCGCGGGCGGGTTCGGGCGGCGTGCCGTCCCATCGGGGTTCGGCGCCGAATAAGCACACTGCCGGCGCGCGTTGCCGGTCGCCGCGGACGACGACCGGCAGACGGGTTCAGCCCTTCAGATAGGGTGCTGCGCCGGCCTTGGGCGAATCATGCTCGGAGATCGAGTTGAGCTGGATGTAGTTGTGGATGCCCATCCGCGCGATCATCTCGAACTGGCGTTCGATCGTGTCGACATGCTCTTCCTCGCTGGCAAGGATGCGCGCGAACAGGTCGCGGCTGATATAGTCCTTCACCTCTTCGCAATAGGCGATCGCGCTCTTGAGCTGGATCGTCGCCTCGACCTCGAGCGCGAGGTCCGATTTCAGAACCTCCTCGACGGTCTCGCCGATGCGCAGGCGGCCGAGCAGCTGGAAATTGGGCAGGCCATCGAGAAACAGGATGCGCTCCGACAGCCAGTCGGCATGCTTCATCTCATCGATCGACTCCATGCGCTCATACTGGGCGAGCTTGTAGACGCCCCAATGCTCGAGCATCCGATAATGGAGCCAATATTGGTTGACCGCGGTCAACTCGTTCTTGAGCGCCTCGTTCAGGAAATCAATTACCGTGGGATCGCCGCGCATTGCCATAACTCCGTCACCTCTGAGCGGCATGTAGCGGTTTTACGTTCGTGGCGGCAAGGGCGACGGGACCGCGCCATGTGGTGCCGCGCCGGGTCAGGCTGCGGCGCGTTCCTCGTTGATGATCGCCCGGGCGACCGACGTGCACTGACCGCATTTCGGCTGGCGACCCAGCGAACGGAACGCCTGACAGGGCGTCGTGCACCCACCCCGCGCGCAGCTGCGGACGTCGGATTCTCGAATGGCATTGCAGACGCAGACGACCATGGAAGCTCCCTCATGAGAGCTTCCAATTAGCGATAATGCGAACCAGTCGCAAGTGCTTTTGCGTCTGATTCGCACCTCATGCCGCGTTGTTGTTCAGGCCAGCGCGGCGTCTGCCCCCATCAAATTTGGGAAAAAGCCCTCATGCGCGGCGCGCAGCGTGTCGAGCGCGATCACGTCGTCGCGGTCGGGGCGTTCGAAGATCAGGCGCTTGCCGCCGGTGCGGCCCAGTGGCTCGGCCTCGACGTCGGCGGCATGCGCAGCGCCGAGGAAGTCGAGCAGCGCGTGATCCTCGACGGTGACGATATAGACGCCCTGGTCTTCCGCGAAGAACGCACGCGCGCAGTCGAAGGGCTGCTTGCGGTCGATCATCGCGCCGATGCCGCCTGCGAGCGCCATTTCGGCCAGGGTCACGGCGATGCCGCCGTCCGAGACGTCATGGACCGCCGACAGCTGGCCCTCGGCGATCGCGTTGCGGATGAGGTCGCCGACGCGGCGCTCCGCTGCCAGATCGACCGCAGGCGGGGGGCCGTCCTCGCGGCCATGGCATTCGCGCAGCCACAGCGACTGGCCGAGATGGCCGTGCCGCGTGCCGACCGCGAGGATGATGTCGCCCGAGCCCTTGAAGGCGATCGTCGCATTCTTCTGCCAGTCGGCGAGCAGGCCGATTGCGCCGATCGCGGGCGTCGGCAGGATCGCCGAGCCGCCGCCGGTCGCCTTGGATTCATTGTACAGCGATACGTTGCCCGAGACGATCGGGAAGTCGAGCGCGATGCACGCGTCGCTCATCCCCTCGAGGCAGCCGACGATCTGGCCCATGATCTCAGGCCGCTGCGGGTTGGCGAAGTTGAGGCAGTTGGTGACTGCCAACGGCAGCGCGCCGACCGCGGTGAGGTTGCGCCATGCCTCGGCGACCGCCTGCTTGCCGCCCTCGACGGGATCGGCGAAGCAATAGCGCGGCGTGCAGTCGGTGGTCATCGCAAGCGCCTTCTGCGTGCCGTGGACGCGGACGACCGCGGCGTCGCCACCGGGGCGCTGGACGGTGTCGGCGCCGACCATGTGGTCATACTGCTCCCAGATCCAGCGCCGCGAGGCGATGTCGGGCGAGCCCATCAGCGTCACCAGATCGGCAGCGATGTCGTTGCTGTGCGGCACGTTTTCGAGCGGTGCCGGCTTGGGCGTCGGCACGTGCGGGCGATCGTAGAGCGGTGCCTCGTCGGCGAGCGGTCCGAGCGGAATGTCGCAGACCGTCTCGCCCTTGAACGTCAGCACCATGCGGCCGGTGTCGGTGACACGGCCGATCACCGCGAAATCGAGCTCCCACTTCTTGAAGATCGCCTCGGCCTCGGCCTCGCGGCCGGGCTTCAGCACCATGAGCATCCGCTCCTGGCTTTCGCTCAGCATCATCTCGTACGGCGTCATGCCCGTTTCGCGCTGCGGCACGTCGTCCATGACGAGTTCGATACCGACCCCGCCCTTCGATGCCATCTCGACCGACGAGGAGGTGAGGCCGGCGGCGCCCATGTCCTGGATTGCGACGATGACGTCGGTCGCCATCAGTTCGAGACAGGCCTCGATCAGCAGCTTTTCGGTAAAGGGATCGCCGACCTGGACGGTCGGGCGCTTGGCGTCCGAGTCCTCACCGAAGTCCGCGCTCGCCATCGTCGCGCCGTGGATGCCGTCGCGACCGGTCTTGGAGCCGACATAGACGATCGGATTGCCGATGCCGCTGGCGGCCGAATAGAAGATCTTGTCCTGATCGGCGATCCCGACGGTCATCGCGTTGACCAGGATGTTGCCGTCATACGCCGCGTGAAAGTTCACCTCGCCGCCGACCGTCGGCACGCCGACGCAATTGCCATAGCCGCCGATGCCGTGGACGACGCCCGAGATCAGGTGGCGCATCTTGGGGTGATCGGGCCGGCCGAAGCGCAGCGCATTCATGTTCGCGATCGGTCGCGCGCCCATCGTGAAGACGTCGCGCAGGATGCCGCCGACGCCGGTCGCCGCGCCCTGATAGGGTTCGATGTAGGACGGGTGGTTGTGGCTCTCCATCTTGAAGATCGCCGCCTGGTTGTCGCCGATGTCGACAACGCCGGCATTCTCGCCCGGGCCGCAAATGACGCGCTCGCCCTTGGTGGGCAGCTTCATCAGGTGGATCTTGCTCGACTTGTAGCTGCAATGCTCGGACCACATCACCGAGAAGATGCCGAGCTCGACGAGATTGGGCTCGCGGCCGATCGCGTGGAGCACGCACTCATATTCTTCGGGGGACAGGCCGTGGTCGGCGACGATCTGCGGTGTGATCTCGGTCATGGGGCGGGCTTTAGCGGGGTGGGGGGCGACTTGCCAGCGTCGATCCTGCTCGAAGCGCGAGGGATTGGCGACGTGCAATTGCCATGTCATGAAACGGCGTCAGGCTTCCCGCCGATACCGCCCGGTATATGGGAGGGCGGTCGTCATTCGGGGGGGTAAAATGAAGATCGCGTCGATACTGGCTATTGCGGCGCTGGGGAGCACGGCGATGCAACTGCCCGCGCAGGCACCGGCGAGTTTTTGCGAGCGGCTTGCTCCCAAACTTAACATGAAGCAGGCCGGATCGAAGCCCGCGCGGGCCACCGAATGGCGCGTCAATACGATGGGTCTTGGATCGCATCTGTTTGGCGGGTCGTCGATGGTGTCGTTCATGGTCCGGCCGTCGGGCGAGCAGACCCAGGCGGCCTATGACAAGGCGACGAAGGCCTGCAGCCAGTCGCCCAAGGGTATCCTGTGCCGGATCGAGGGGCCGGCCGAGCTGACGGTGCAGACCAAGGGTGGCGAAGCGAAGGGCGATGCGGCCGCCGGTGAAAGCGCCGAGGTGGAGTTGCGGAAGGCTGCGATCCTCTGCCGCGACCTGTAGTCGTCATCCCACTCTGCGTCGTCATCCTGACGGACGTCAGGATCTAGGGTAACGAGGTACGCGCCTTGCGGCTCTGGATCCTAACTTTCGTCAGGATGACGGGAGGGGGCGATTGCGCCCCCGCGTGCGTATCACCCGTAGGGCGGCTGCGTGTAGCCCTTGGGGCTGAGCGTGAAGATGTCGCAGCCGGTCTCGGTGATGCCGATCGAGTGCTCGAACTGCGCCGACAGCGAACGGTCGCGCGTCACCGCGGTCCAGCCATCGTCGAGCAGCTTAACGTCGGGGCGGCCGATGTTGATCATCGGTTCAATCGTGAAGATCATGCCGGGGCGCAGTTCGGGGCCGGTGCCGGGCTTGCCGACATGGACGACTTCGGGGGCGTCATGGAACAGCCGGCCGACGCCGTGCCCGCAGAAATCGCGGACCACGCCGTAGCGGTGCTTCTCGGCATGACGCTGGATCGCATGAGCGACGTCGCCCATGCGGTTGCCGGGCTTTGCCTGCTCGATGCCGAGCATCAGGCATTCATAGGTCACCTCGACGAGGCGCCGCGCCTTGATCGGTACGTCGCCGACCAGGTACATCCGGCTCGTGTCGCCGTGCCAGCCGTCGAGCAGCGGCGTGACGTCGACATTGACGATATCGCCCGACTTCAGCGTCTTCTCGCTCGGGATGCCGTGGCAGACGACATGGTTGATCGAGATGCAGACGCTGTGCGTATAGCCACGATACCCGAGCGTCGCCGGCACCGCGCCGGCGGCGGTGACGAAGTCGTAGATCAGCCGGTCGATCTCCGCAGTGGTCACGCCCGGCACCATGTGAGGCACGATCATGTCGAGCGTCTCGGCGGCGAGCCGCCCGGCCTTCATCATGCCTTCGAAGGCGGCGGGGCCGTGGAGCTTGATGGCGCCGGTGCGCGCGTCCGGCGCGTCGGACGTGACGGTTACATATTCGGTCATGGCGAGCGATATAGCGTGGCGGCGCAACTTTTGCGAGGCTATGCGAAGGGCCATGACACAGGAACGCATCTGGACGGCCGCACTGACGATCATCGGCGACGAGATCCTGTCGGGCCGCACGCAGGACAAGAACGTCGCGCAGATCGCGGCCTGGCTCAACGTGCAGGGCATCCGGCTGGCCGAAGTGCGCGTCGTCGCCGACCGGACCGAGGCGATCGTCGAGGCGGTGAACACCTTGCGCGCACGCAACGACTATCTGTTCACCACGGGCGGGATCGGCCCGACGCATGACGACATCACCGTCGACTCGATCGCCGAGGCGCTGGGTGTCGCGGTCGAGCATCATCCGCGCGCGATGGCGGTGCTGGAGGCCTATTATGCGACCCGCGGCGGGCTGACCGAAGCGCGTGCGCGGATGGCGCGCGTGCCGGTCGGTGCCGACCTGATCGACAACAAGGTGTCGGGCGCGCCGGGGATCCGGATCGGCAACATCTTCATCATGGCGGGGGTGCCGCACATTACCGCCGGCATGCTCGACGCGCTCACCGGCACGCTGGAAGGTGGACGCCCGGTCGTGTCGAAGACGATCGGCTGCTGGGTGGCGGAGAGTGAAGTCGCCGACCTGCTGCGCGATGCCGAGAAGGCGCATGACGGCGTCGCGGTCGGCAGCTACCCGTTTTTCCGCGACGGCCGGACGGGCGCGAATTTCGTCGTGCGCAGTGCGGATGCCGCGCTGGTCGATCGCTGCATCGCCGATCTGGTCAGCGCGCTCGAGGCGACCGGGCGCGTGGTGACACCCGAAGGTATCTGACGCCGCGGGCGTACTCCAGGTTGGTGGACGGCCCGCTGGGCCAAGTCGCTTGCAAAGCACGGCAATACCCGTCAGCCTTCGTAAAAATACGAAGGAGAGGCTGGATGACTGCAAGCAATCTGATGCTGATGATCGTGGGCTGTATGGCGGTGTTGCCGCTGGTGGCGCTCGCCTTCGTGATGTGGCGGCCGGTGACCAAGCCCCTCGACTGAGGGGCGTTGCGCCGCGTGCACGTCGGTCGTGCGCGCGGCTCGCTCCGTCTGCCAAGTCCGGTGCCGATGCCAGGCGCGATTGACAGGCGCGGTCGGAGAGCTACCCCGGTGGCATGGTTACCCGACAGACCCGCAACCCGGTGCTCGCGTCCGAACTCGACCGCTTCATCGATGCCCAGGTAATTGCCGGCACCGGCACCAGCGCCGATGCGGTTGCCGCTGAGACCCTGACGCTGCTGCGCGACCGGCTGGGGCGATCCGGCGCCGCCACCCCGGTGGCCTGGCCGATCGCCGGCGGGGCATGTGGCGCAGCGATACGAGCGCATGACTGGAGCGCGACGCCGCTCGGCGCGATCGACACCTGGTCCCCGCAGCTTCGCTCGACCGTCAATACGGTGGTCAACTCGCCCGTCGCCAAGGTGCTGATGTGGGGCACCGACGGCCTGATGCTGTATAATGACGGCTATGCCAGGATCGCGGGCGGCAAGCATCCGGCCGCGATCGGTGCGCGCGCCGTCGACGTCTGGCCCGAGCAGGCGGACTTCAACCGCCACGTGCTGGGCGAGGTGATGCGCGGCGAGGTCATGCTGTTTCGCGACCAGCCGATGACGCTGCACCATGACGGCGCGGCGCACGCGGTGACGCTCGACCTCTTCTACACCCCGGTGCATGATTTCGACGGCAGCGTCGGCGGCGTGCTGGGTACCGTGATCGACAATAGCGAGCGGGTGGCGGCGGAACGGCAGCTGGCGCGGAGCGAATCGGAGCTGCGGATCGTCACCGACGCGCTGCCCGTGCTGATTTCCTATATCGATCGTGACTATGTCTATCGTTTCGCCAACAGCTTTTACGAGGACTGGGTCGGGCTGACACCCGCCCAGGTTGTCGGACGGCATGTCCGCGACGTCATCGGTCAGCCCGCCTTTGCGGTACGGCAGCCGATGATGGACCGGGCTCTGGCCGGCGAGACGGTAACCGCCGATGCGCGGCTGCCGCACCGCGACGGCGGCGACCGCGCGTCCGAGCTGCGCTATATCCCGCGGGTCGAGCCCGATGGGGCGATCAATGGCTTCTACGTGCTGGTCTTCGACGTCGAGGAGCGGGTCAATCGCACGCTGCAGCTCGAACGACAGATCAGCCACCGTGAACGCGCCGAACGTCAGTTGCGCGTTCTCAACGAAACGCTCGAGGCGCGCGTCATCCGCGAGATCGAGGAGCGCCGGCTTGCCGAAGCGGGGCTCGCCCAGGCGCAGAAGATGGAGACGATCGGCAAGCTGACCGGCGGCGTCGCCCACGACTTCAACAATTTGCTCCAGGTCGTCTCAGGCAATCTGCAGCTGCTCGGCAAGGACATCGCCGGAAATGTGCGCGCCGAGCGCCGGGTCAGCAACGCGATGGCGGGGATCGAACGCGGCGCCAAGCTCGCCGCGCAGCTGCTCGCCTTCGGCCGACGCCAGGCGCTCGAACCCAAGGTGGTCAACGTCACGCGGTTCGTGCGCGGGATGGACGACATGCTGCGCCGTGCGATCGGCGAGGCGATCGAGGTGGAGACGGTCGTCGGCGGTGGGCTGTGGAACACGTTCATCGACCCGACGCAGATCGAGAATGCGCTGCTCAACCTCGCGATCAATGCACGCGACGCGATGGAGGGGCGCGGCAAGCTGACGATCGAGCTCGGCAATGCCAGCCTCGACGACGCCTATGCGCGCGGCCATCTGGAGGTCGCGGCGGGGCAATATGTCATGCTGGCGGTTACCGACACGGGCAGCGGCATGGCGCCCGACATCATCGACAAGGTGTTCGAGCCGTTCTTCTCGACCAAGAGCGAGGGCAAGGGATCCGGGCTCGGCCTGTCGATGGTCTATGGCTTCGTCAAACAATCGGGCGGCCATGTGAAGATCTACAGCGAGGTCGGCGAGGGCACGACGATCAAGCTCTATCTGCCGCGCGCGATGGGCCCCGAAGACGTCGAGGTCGCGACCAGCGGTGGGCCGATCATCGGCGGGACCGAGACCGTGCTGGTGGTCGAGGATGATGACGAGGTCCGTGCGACCGTCGTCGAGATGCTCGGCGACCTTGGCTATGGCGTGCTGAAAGCGGTCGACGCGGGCAGTGCGCTGAACGTCATCGAAAGCGGCGTGCCGATCGACATGCTGTTCACCGACGTGGTGATGCCGGGGACGCTGAAGAGCCCCGAACTCGCCCGTCGTGCGCGCGAGCGGATCCCCGATCTCGCGGTGCTGTTCACGTCGGGCTATACGGAGAATTCGATCGTGCATGGCGGCCGGCTCGACGTCGGCGTCGAGCTGTTGTCCAAGCCCTATACGCGCGAGGCGCTCGCCCGGAAGTTCGAACAGGTTCTCGCCGGCCAGCGCGCGCGGCGGCGCACGGCGGAGGGTCACGAGGATGCGCCGCGGTCGGATGGAGACGTCCCGATCCGCGTCCTGCTCGTCGAGGATGACGCGGCGATCCGTGCGGGCGCGGCCGAGATGCTGCGCGATCTGGGCATGGCGGTGATCGAGGCGGCCAGCGCCGAAGCGGCGCTGGCGACGCTGCAGGCGCGCCCGGTCGATGTGCTGGTCAGCGACGTCAATCTGCCCGGGCTGTCCGGTCCGGAGCTTGCCGAAGCGGTCCGCATGCGTCGGCCGGGAATCGGGGTGGTGTTCGCAACCGGCGACAGCGAGGTCGCGCTCGTGCCGTGGGATCCGCAGGCGATCCTGCTGCCGAAGCCCTATGGCGTCGAGGCACTGCGCTCGGCTGTCGTCAGGGCGGCGTCGAGGGCGGCGATCGACAGGCCAGCGCCGGCTGAGACTGCGGCCGAAGGACCTGTGCTGATGCAGATCGCGTCAGACGGACAGACCAGAGGGTAATCCTGACCGGCAGCGACCGTGCCGGGGGGAGGGGAGCGCGCGACGGAGGCGTGCGTGCCCCGGCGCCTAGCGCGTCGGCCAGACCATCATGCAGGTGTCGACAAGCTGATTGAGCTCGCCACAGGTGGCGCCCGATCCGCCCTGGATCGCCAGCCCCTGCATGACCGCGAACAGATAGCGCGCGAGGGCAGGCGACTCGAGACCGTCGGGGAACTCGCCCGCAGCCTTGGCCTCGTCGAACCGGCGGATCAGCGCAGCCTGTGACGACTCGCGGCGTTTGGCGACCTCGGCCTTGATCGGTTCGGCCTCGACGCCACAGGCAACGCTGCTGATGATGCTCAGGCACCCCTTGGGATCGCAGGTGCTCGTCTGCATCTGAAGCGCCCCGCGCAGCAGCCGCTCGGCCACCGCCTTGGCGGTCGGCGCATCGAGCGCGGAGGTCATATAAGCGAGCTTTTCGCGCTCATAGAGGTCGAGCGCCTTGTGAAACAGCGCTTCCTTGTTGCCGAACGCGGCATAAAGGCTCGGCTTGGTGATCTTCATCTCGGCCGTGAGTTCGGCCATCGACGCCGCCTCATATCCGTTTCGCCAGAAAACGCGCAGCGCGGCCGCAAGCGCCTCCTCGAGATCGAACTCGCGGGGGCGGCCCTTGGGGGCGGTGAGAGTGCACAAGCTATTCATACCAGTCGGTATATAGGCACAAGTGGAAAAACGTCCAGTATCCCGGACGTTCCGGGACCGATCGACCGGCATGCGCGCGTCGAACATCCGCGCCGCCCGCGCGTTGGGCGGGGCAGGACCGGCGGGTGATCCTGCTGCGGTCGGACAAGGGATTATGATCATGAGAATCGGGTTTATCGGTCTGGGCCAGATGGGGCATGCGATGGCTGCCAATCTGGTAGAGGCGGGTCATGAGGTGACGGTGTGGAACCGCTCGCCGGACAAGGCCGATGCGCTGGTCGAACGCGGCGCGACTCGGGCCGCGACGCCCGCCGAAGCGGCGCAGGGCGACGTGGTGATGACGATGCTGGCGGACGATGCCGCACTGGAGGCGGTGGTCTACGGCGATGACGGGATCCTCGGTGCGCCGGCGGTCCATGTATCGCACAGCACGATCAGCGTCGCGCTGGCGGAGCGGCTGACGGCGGATCAGGACGGGGCCGGAGGCTATGTCGCGGCCCCCGTCTTCGGTCGTCCGCCCGCGGCGGCGGCGGCGATGCTGTTCGTCGTTGCGGCGGGACGCGACGATCTGATCGCCCGGTGCGGGCCCGCACTGGATGCCATCAGCCAGCGTGTGTTCCGTGTCGGCGAGACGCCGTCCGCCGCCAATCTGGTGAAGCTCAGCGGCAACTTCATGATCATGGCGGCGGTCGAGGCGATGGCGGAGGCGATGACGCTGGCGGAAAAGGGCGGGGTCGAACCGGCGCTGCTGCTCGAGGTGCTGACGGGTACGCTGTTCAACGCGCCGGTCTACAAGACGTACGGCGAGATGCTGGTCGAACAGCGGTTTACACCCGCGGGCTTTGCCGCACCGCTGGGGCTGAAGGACATGAACCTCGTCGACACCGCGGCGGGCCGCCTGCGTACGCCGATGCCGCTGCTCGGCGTGGTGCGCGATCATCTGCGCGCCGCGATCGCGCAGGGGGGGGGAGATGTCGACTGGTCGGCGGTGGGCGCCGTCGTCCGGCGCAACGCCGGGCTTTAACGCCCCCGTTCGCCCGCCTGTCGGCCGCGCAGCGCGGCCTGCAGGCGGGGTCGCACTACGAGGAAGCCGAGATAGGCACGCTCTAGCAGGCGGAGCGCCGTGCCGTTACGCGCGAGCAGGCCGAGTGGCCGCAGCATCGGGATTGCGCGCCACATCGCGGCGAACGCCGCCGCGCCCGACAGCATCGTCCCGTCCTCACGCGCATGAAACCGCGCGAGCAGGTCCCGGCGGTCGATCGGGCAAGTCGCATCGGGATCGGTGGCATCGACGAAGGTGATCGCGCCGCGCCGGTCGAGCCGCCGCATGAGCGCGATCTCGCGCCGGCATAACGGGCAGTCGCCGTCATGCCAGACGACCAGATCGGTCACCGGGCGTCCGCCGCGTCGGAGTCGGGGTTGCGTGCGCTGATCCGCGTGGCGAGCAATGTCGCAAAGCCGAGCCAGCCCACGAACGGCACGCCGAGCAGCGCCGCGGGACGATCGACCTTCGCCGCCGCCGCGACATACGCACCGCCGGTTGCGACCATCGTGCCTGCGACGACCGCGCCGGATCGCAGCGCCCGCTTGTGAAAGAAGATCTCGGTCCAGCCGCCGACCATTGCGGTGTTGAGCAGCCACAGCCCGACCGCACTCGTGCGACGTGGCCCTGCGGGCTGGCGGAGCAGACGATATCCACCGACGGCGAGCCCGGTCTCGAGCACCGGCCACACCGCGCCGAACACGGCATCGGGCGGCGTATAGCTGGGCTTGTCGAGCCGCTTGTACCAGCGGCGGGTCCGCGGATGAGAGGGGTCGGGCGCATTGCGGCGACCGATCGCGGCGCTGACGCCGAGGACCGACACGACGATCAGTGCGGCAGCGGTCCGCGACAGCACTGGCGGTGGCGGTGGCGCATGCGCCGGTACGGGCGACGCGACCGGATGGTGATCAGGATGGGCCATCGGTCAGCGCTCCGCCAGATAGCGTTCGAGATCGTCGCAGCCACCGATCGTCTCGCCATCGATGACGATCAGCGGGGTCGTCGCGATGCCGTGCTCGGTCTTGAACGCCTCGACCCTGTCCCGATCGCGGAGGATCTGGTCGTCGACGTCATAGCCTTCTGCCTGAAGCAGCTGCTTGGCGCGAACGCCGAACGGGCAGGTGTGATCGGGCAGCACCATCCGGTGCAGCGTCGCGGTACGGGTCTGGGTCATCATCGTCCTCGGATCTGCGGCCTCTCGATACGCCGATCGATGCCAGATCCTATAGCGCGGGATGGCCCCAGACGTTCCCTCCGGACGTTGCGGGCTAGCGGCGCAGGGCGCGGCGCACGGCGGTCCAGCTGACGAACTTGAAGTTCTGCGTGTCGGGGGCGTTGTCGCCGTCCTGCGCGACGAACAGGCCGCCCGGATAGGCCGGGCCGAAATCGCCGAGCATCAGGTCGATGCCGTCGGTATCGCTGGTCCCGTCGATCGCCCCGCCGCCGATCCGGAACCGTCCCGCATAGGTGACGCCGGGCAGGCGGTAGAGCGTGTAGGCGTTGTCGCCCTGGCTCGAGACGACCAGATAGCCGCCGCGTCGGCCCGAGGGCGCGAGCGCGAGGCCTTCCGCATCGGCGACGAGCGTCTTGCCGTCGACCTGCGCGATCGGCGTCGGCGTCCCCGGTGCTGCCGGATCCGCGTCGAACCGCCAGAGCCCGACATCTTCTTCCGCGACGTAGAGCAGCCCGGTCCGGTCGTCGACGACGCAGCCCTCGGCCTGGCTCGCGAGCTTCATCGAGCGGACGGTCGTGACCTTGGGGACCGTGCCCGAGACGTCGATCGCGACCTGATCAATCCGCCCGTCCTTCAGCACGACGAAGCCGAACAGCGCGTGATCGCGCGCGCGCGTCCACAGGCACATGCCGTAAGCCTCGCCCGGGCCGACCGGGAAGCGGCCGAGCGGCACGAGCCTCGCCGCCGCGGTGTCGAGCGTGAACAGCGAGACGTGTGCGACGTCGACATTGGCGCGGTCGCTCGCCGCCGCGATGACGCGCGTGCCGACCGCGCGCAGGTCGACATTGTTCAGCCGGTCGGCGGGCGTGAAGCTCAGCCGCTTGCCGGCCAGGCTGTAGACGTGGATGCCCGCCTTCTTGTCGGTCCCGATGACCAGGCTCTTCGCCGGGTCCGCGGGGTTGCGCCAGATTGCGGGATCGTCCGCCGCATCCGCCGCGGTATCGACCGGATCGGTTTCCGCGGTCGCCGCGACCAGCGGCGCGGTGGCCGTCTGGGGCATGCTTGTGGTCGCGCACCCGGCGAGGATCAGCGCGACGAGCGGCAGTCCGCGCATCAGAAGGTCACCCGCACGCCGCCGGTATAGCGCCGCCCGAACGTCTCATGCTCGATCGTATAGGCGGACGAGCCGGCATAGCGGCGGCCCGGGCCGTTCAGCAGATTGGCAAAATCGCCATAGATCTCGACATTGTTGTTGATCGCATAGCGCACGCTGGCGTCTAGCTCATTGTCCTTCGCCCAGTAGAAGTCGCCGCCATCGATCCCGCGGACGACGCCGCCGATCGTGTCGGTGCCGCCGATCGCATCGAGCCATGCCGAGCGGTTCTGATAGGACACCCGCGCCGAAAAGCCGTATTTCTCGTAATAGGCGATCAGATTGTAGATCGCGTCCGACGCACCGGGCAGCGGCACCTTGCGCGAGGGCAGGGCCGCGGTCCCCGGCGTCTCGGCGCGGCTCTTATTGATCGTCGCGTTGAGCTGGACGCCGAAGCCACCCATCCATTCGGGCAGCCCGAGATCGGCGGTGAAGGGCTCGAGCTGCTGCTGGATCGCACCCTCGATGCCCATGATATAGCCGCTGCCGCCGTTGACGATCGTCGAATAGAGATAGCCCGATCGGTCGACGCCGCCGGTGTTCAGCGTCGTCCGCCCGAACGTCTGCGTCGAATCGAACAGTACGTCGGTGACGTCCTTGTAATAGGCGCCGATCGACAGGAAGCCGCGCGGCATCGTGTAATATTCGACGTAGAGATCGACGCCCTTCGCCTTTTCGGGCTTCGCATCGGGATTGCCGCCGGAGATGGTGGCGTTCGCATCGTTATAGCTGAGATTGGGGCGCAGCTGATCATAATCGGGGCGTGCGGCGCCGGTGTTGAACGACAGCCGTGCCTTCATCCGGTCGTCGACGTCCCAGTTGAGGTGGAGGCTCGGATAGACCAGCGTCTGGCTCGACTTCACGTCGATCGGTGTTGTGACCGTCGTCGCCGCGCTGCCGGTGCCGACCGTGCCGATCGAGAAGGCGCGTGCGTCGTTGCGGATATGCTCGACGCGGGCGCCGCCGATGATGCTGCCCCAGCCGGTCGTCGCGGTCGCCATCGCATAGGCCGAATAGACCTTCTCGCCGACGTCGTAGAAATTGGCGTCGCTGCGAACATAGCTGCCGACCGCCTTGGCCTGATCGACCAGTCCGAGAACCTTGTCGCGGTCGAAATACTGGAAGGTGTAGCCGAGCGGGATCTCGCCCTGGAACCCGCCGGGCTTGGCGATCGCCGAATAGTTCGTCGCGATACCCGCCGCGGCGAACTGCGCGGGCGTAGACAGATCGAGCAGATATTCGTTCGACGTCTTGGTGCGGTCGTCATAGCGCACGCCGGCGGCGAGGATCGTCGAGGCGCCGAACACCGACGCCTCGCGGCTGATGTCGAGCTTGGCGGTATAGGCCTCGGTCACGTCCTGCGCCTTGAGCGAGCGCAGGCGCGACAGGGTGCGCGGGAAATCCTCGATCGCCGTGACCCGGTCGCCGCGCGAAAAGCTGCCATCTGCGTTGCGGATCGTCCGGTACAGCTGCACCTTGGCGAGCTGCGGATCGGTCAGGTCATAGCCGACGGTCAGGCGGTTGGCGGCATTCGCACCGTTGGTGCCGAACGAGGGGCTGTCATAGTTGAGCTGCGCAGGCTGCGACCGGTCGTCGATCGACCGGGTGTAGTTGCCGCGCCACGCGACCTTCCAGTCGCCGAGTTCGTGATCACCGCCCAGCGTGTTGGTGAACACCGACTGCTTGTACTTGCGCACCGTGAAGTTCGAATTGAGATCGATCCCGTACACCGTGCCGAGCAGGGGGGTGTTGCCCGTGCAGACATCGGCATAGCCCGTGGTGCCCGAGGCCGGTCGCGCATTGACCGCGCAGGCGGCGGTGCCGTTCGGGGTGCGCGACTGCTGGTCGTCGAGATCGAAGATGTAATTGTTGCGCTGCTCGTCATCCTCGAACGCGGAGTAGATCGTCTCGGCGAACAGCTTGTGGCCGGGGGCGGGGCGCCAGTCGAGCCGGCTCGACAGCGAATAGTTCTTGCGCGTCAGCCGGTAGAGCTTGTTCTCGGTCTCGCGCGCCCAGTTGCGTGTCTCGTACCCGGGGCGCAGGTCGCGGTCGACCGCTTCGAAATCGGTCTCGAAATTGTCGGTGACCATGCCGCGGCGATAGAGGCTGGCGGACGAGACGATGCCGAATTCGCCGATCCCCGTGTCAAACCGGTCAGATACGACCAGCGAGCCTTCATATTCGGTCTTCTTGCCGAGCTCGACATGACCGAGGCCGCCCTTGGCCTGAACCTTCAGCCCCGGATAGTCGAACGCCGAGCGGGTGATGATGTCGACATTGCCCGCGATCGTCTCGCCGGTCATGTCGGGGGTCACCGCTTTCCGCACGATGATCTGCGACGCGATCGCCGAGGGGATCGAGTCGAACCGGGCGTCACGACCCTCCGGGCTGACCACGTTGATCCCGTCGAACGACAATGTCGTCCAGTTGATCGGGCTGCCCCGCAGCGTGATGTAGCGAGCCTGGCCCTGGTCGCGCTGGACGCCGACGCCAGGCAGGCGGCTGACCGCCTGCGCCACATTCTGGTCGGGCAGGCGCCCGATCGAATCCGACGCGATCACTGAGACCAGCGAGGGGCTGGTCCGCTGGATCTGCAGCGCCGCCGCTTCGGACTCGGCGATCGGGCGCGATCCCGAAACGACGATCTCGTCGCCGTCGGCACTGGTCTCGATCGTCATCGCGACATCGAGCACGACCGCCGCGTCGGTGACCGTGACGCTGCGCCGGGCATCGGGAAAGCCGACATAGCGGACCACGACGTCATGCGTCCCGGCGGGGATCCCGGCCAGCGTGAACCGGCCCGCGCGATCCGCCGCGGTCGCGAGACCCAGCGCGGGGATCGAGACCGATGCGCCGTCGAGATAGTCGCCGCTGCCGGCCTGCGAGATCGTGCCCGTGATGCTGGCATTGCCACGCGGGGCGGGGGCTGCGGCTGCGGCGGGGCCATCGACCGGTTCGGCGCGGGCGATCCCGATCGCGAGCGGGATCATCGCGCTGCCGATAAGAAGCGCGCGCAAGACAGCAGGGCCGCGTGCGCGGTGTGACAGGCCGATGATCATGATGGTTCCCCGATTGGTCCAGCTATGGGCTGGCTTGCCGGGGTGCCTATTGCAGACCAATGGCAGCGTGGTGACACGGGGGTGACAGTTTCATTACGTCGTGCCCCGCGTCCCTCGACACAGCGCGCCATTCCGCGTCGAGAAGCATCTTGCGTCGCCAACGCCGAGCCGATAGACGCTCGCCATCGCATCGCGACCGCCGGCGCTTATCTGCCGCACGGACGCGCGGTCGATATGCGGGTGTAGCTCAATGGTAGAGCTTTTGCTTCCCAAGCAAGTGACGAGGGTTCGATTCCCTTCACCCGCTCCACGCCGACACCGTCGGTGCCAGCGCAAATCCTTTTCCACGCCGACCACCGGGTCGCGATCGCCTGTCCAGCGATGCGACCGCGGTGTCGCGTTCGGTCACTTGATCAGGATGACCGCCTTCGACAGCGTCATGTAGATCCCCCAGAGGATCGGCACGCCGACCGCCAGCCAGGCGAGGATGACGGTCGACCGCGATCCACCGCCATGCTGTGCGGTGGTGGTGGCCGTCGTGGCGTCGATGGCAGTCGTCGAAGCCACGCCCTCGGTAACCGGCATGTGGAAGCGGCTTGCCACCGGCTTGACGAACAGGTTGGCGACGAAGCCGACCACGAGCATCGCCGCGAGCATCAGGAAGATCGGCTGATAGACCTGATCGCGTGGGATCCCCGCGGCAATCCGGCCGTCGCGCATGTTGGCGACGAGCAGCGGCCCGACAACGCCCGCGGTCGACCAGGCGGTCAGCAGCCGGCCGTGGATCGCGCCGACGAACTTGGTCCCGAATATGTCCGCCAGATAGGCGGGCACGGTCGCGAAGCCGCCGCCATAGGTCGAGGCGAGGATGCAGAAGACGAGGATGAAGAGACCGAGGCCTCTGCCAGCGAGTGCGGGGGCGGCGATACCATAGAGGACAGCGCTGATCGCCAGGATTACCGCGTAGAGCGGCTTGCGCCCCAGCCGGTCGGAGAACCACGCCCAGAAGAAGCGGCCGCCGATGTTGAACAGGCTGATCGCGCCGACGAACCCGGCACCGACCGCCGCCGCGGCGACCTTCTGACTGTCGCTGAATGCGGTGAAGAGCACGCCCGGCGCATCGATCAGGCGACCGCCAAAGATCTCCTGAAGCATTGGCGAGGCGACGCCGATGATGCCGATCGACGCGGAGACGTTGAGCAGCAGGACGATCCAGATGAGCCAGAATTGCGGCGTCTTGTGCGCATCCTTCAGATCGACGTTGAACCGGCTGATCGTTGCCTTGGCATCGGTCGGCGGGGTCCAGCCGGCGGGCTTCCAGCCCTCGGCAGGCACGCGGTAGCCGAGCGCGCCGGCCATCATGAACACGAAATAGATGACTGCGAGGACGAGGAACGTTTGCCAGACGCCGACGCCGGTCGGGCCGGAGAAGTGCTTCATCAAGGAGTTGGCGAGCGGGCTGCCGATCATCGCGCCGCCGCCAAAGCCCATGATCGCCATGCCCGTCGCCATGCCGCGCCGGTCGGGAAACCATTTGATCAGCGTCGAGACGGGCGAGATATAGCCGAGACCCAGACCGATGCCGCCGATCACGCCCGAACCGAGCCAGATAAGCCACAATTGGTGCATCGACACGCCGATCGCGCCGATCCCCATCCCGCCGCACCAGCAGAACGCGGCGACGACGCCGGCCTTGCGCGGACCGGCGCGTTCGAGCCAGCCGCCCCAGATCGCCGCGGCGGCGCCGAGGACGACGAAGAAGAGGGTGTAGGTCCAGACGAGGTCGCTGACCCGCCAGTCGCAGGTCGTGGTCGTCAGCGCCTGGGCCAGCGTCATGCTTTCGCAGACCACCGGATCGGTGATCCCGATCGCGCGCGACAGCGGCAGCCAGAACACGCTGAAGCCATAGGCCATGCCGATGCACAGATGGATGGCGAGCGCGCAGGGCGGCACCAGCCAGCGATCAAAGCCCGGCCCTGCTACCGTCCGTGCCCGGTCGAGCAGCCCGCCGGTTGATCCATCCGCCATCATCATCCCCTTTTTATGAAGGGGATGCATGCGGGCGGGCGGCGACAAAGGAAAGCCGACTAAGGTCGGGGACGACTATATTTATACAAAAACATCGTCCCCGCCACGTCGATCAGGGGTCGATCAGGCGTCGAACAGGATCTCGAGCGGCTCGAGATCGGTGATCGTCGCGCGGACCTGTACCCCGGGCAGGATCGGCCCGACGCCCGCGGGGGTGCCGGTGAAGATCAGATCGCCGGGGGCGAGTTCGACCTGACGCGACAGCGCGGCGATGACTTCGGCGACGGACCAGATCATCATCGACAGGTCGCCCGACTGGCGCGGTTCGCCGTCGATCGTCAGCCCGATCGCACCTGTCGCAGGCGGCGCGCCGGGGGTGAGCGCCGCGATCGGGGCGGACCGGTCGAACCCCTTGGCCATGTCCCATGGTCGCCCGGCCGCCTTGGCCGCCGCCTGCAGGTCGCGCCGCGTCAAGTCGATACCGACCGCATGACCGAAGATCTTCGCCGTGGCCTGCGTCGCATCGATGTCCCGTCCGCCTGCGCCCAGCGCGACGACCAGTTCGACCTCGTGATGCAGATCCTGCGTCATGCTCGGATAGGGCAGGGTGCCGCCACCGGGCACGACGGCATCGGCGGGCTTGGTGAAGAAGAAGGGCTGCTGCCGATCGGGATCCGACCCCATTTCGCGCGCGTGGTCGGCGTAATTCTGTCCGACGCAGAAGATCCTGCGGACCGGAAACCGTGCCGCGGATCCGACGATCGCGATCGTGGGGGCGGTGACGACGGGAATCTGCATCGGTTTCTCCTTCGATGGGCGCCGACCGCGTGGACCGGGGCGCGGCGCTTTGCAACAGCGTGCGGGATCGTACCGATCGCCCGTGCAGCGGGAACGTCGCGGAGTTCGGCGGGTTTGGATCCGAAACGACAGGAGATCCGCATGTCCACCCAGCCCGTACGATTCGCCCCCTCGGTCGAGACCATCGCCGAAGACGAGGCCGAGACGCTGGCGTCGCTCAAGGACAGCTTTCGCGAGATCCTCGAGACCACGTCGCAGGATTATGCGCATGCCGTGCGCGCGGTTCATGCCAAGGCGCATGGCATCGCGCGCGGCACGCTGACGATCGCTGACGGCCTGCCCGAAACGCTCGCGCAGGGCATTTTCGCGCAGCCGGGGCGTCATGAAGCGGTGCTGCGCATCTCGACGAACGCGGGCGACATTCTCGATGATAGCGTCAGCCTGCCGCGGGGCGTCGCGCTGAAGATCCTCGACGTGCAGGGCGATCGCCTGCCGGGCTCTGAAGGCGAGACGACGCAGGATTTCATCATGGTCAACGCGCCGGTCTTTGCGGCACCCGATCCCAAGGCCTTTTCGAAGAACCTCAAGCTGCTCGCCAAGACGACCGACCGCTTCGACGGTGTGAAGAAGGCGATGTCGGCGACGTTCCGCGTCGTCGAATCCGCACTGGAAGCGGTCGGGGCGGAGTCCGCGACGCTCAAGACGCTCGGCGGCGCGAAGCCAGTTCACCCGCTCGGCGAGACCTATTTTTCGCAGACGCCGCTGCGCTACGGCGACTATATCGCCAAGGTCGCGCTGTTCCCGGTCTCGCCCGCGCTGACGCGACTGACCGGCGATACGGTCGACATCACCGCACGCCCCGATGCGCTGCGGGAAGTCGTGCGCGAGGAGCTGATCGAGCATGGCGGTGTCTGGGAACTGCGCGTCCAGTTGAACACCGACCTCGACGCGATGCCGATCGAGGACGCGACGGTGGAATGGGATCAGCAGGCAAGCCCGTTCGTCACGGTCGCCACACTCGAGGTGGCGCCGCAAATCTCCTGGGAGCACGGCGTGACCGATCATACCGACGATGCGCTGTCCTACAGCGTGTGGCACGGGGTGGTCGACCATCAGCCGCTGGGCGGCGTCAATCGCGTCCGCAAGGAAACCTATGAGCTTTCGGCGGGATTCCGCGGGACGTTCAACGGGTGTCCGATGCACCAGCCCAAGACGCTGGCCGAACTTGCCTGACATGGCAGATGTTTCAGGACGCTCGCACACGCTGTTTCACGTCAGCGACGTTCATTTTGGGGCGGAGGATCCGGCGGCGCTCGCCTGGTTCTCCGCCTGTGTCGAGGCGGAGCGGCCCGACGCGGTGATCATGACCGGCGATCTGACGATGCGTGCCACGAAGGAGGAGTTCCAGCGTGGCGGCGACTGGCTGCGCAGCCTCGGCGTGCCCGTCACGCTCGAGGTCGGCAATCACGACATCCCCTATTACTGGGACCCGTTCCGCCGGTTCTTCTCGCCCTATCAGCGTTATGCCGCGGTCGAGTCGATGATCGAGAAACCCCTGGAACTGCCCGGGATCACGATCGTCCCGCTCAAGACGACGGCCCGCGCGCAGTGGCGCTGGAACTGGTCGAAGGGGCGTGTCAGCCCGGGGTCGCTGTCGCGCGCGCTGGCGATGATCGAGGATGTGCCGAAGGATCACCTGGTCTTCGTTGCGGCGCACCATCCGCTGATCGAAGGCGGCACGACCGGGACAGCAAAGACCCGCCATGGTGACAGCGCATTGACCGCACTGGCCGATGCGGGAGCGCATGCCGTGCTGTCAGGTCATGTCCACGACCCCTTCGACATTCCCGTCGAACGCAGCGGCCGGGAGATCCGCATGATCGGTGCCGGCACCCTGTCCAAGCGGACGCGCGGCAGTCCGCCCGCGTTCAACGAATTACGCGTCACCGGCCAGCAGCTCCGGACGATCCCGCGAACCATGGGTGACGACACCGGCTGACCCACCAAGGCGCGCGGTTCGACCCGACCGCCCCGCCAGTAGCCTGAAACGACAAAGGCCGCCGCCCGGATCTCCGGACGGCGGCCTTTTAACTGGTGTCTGATGCGCCCGATTACTCGGGCTTGTTCAGATACTCGCCGGCATCCGCATCGGTGCCGGTGCCCGAGGTCACGACTTCGCCAAGCGCGTCGTCCCCCGTGCCGCCGGAATCGCGCGGCGAGCGGGCGAGTTCGGCGTCATGCTCTTCCTTCGCCGACTTCGGCGCGATGATCGAGGCTTCGGCCATCTTGCGCTGGGCGACGCGCATCGAGGCATCGCGGCTGTTCGCCACGACCCGCAGGCGGTTGAGGCCTGCGCCGGTGCCTGCCGGGATGAGCCGGCCGACGATCACGTTCTCCTTCAGACCCATCAGCATGTCCTGCTTACCCTGGACCGCGGCCTCGGTGAGAACGCGGGTGGTCTCCTGGAACGATGCCGCCGAGATGAAGCTGCGGGTCTGCAGCGACGCCTTGGTGATACCGAGCAGGATGGGCTTGCCCTGTGCACGGGTCTGCTTCTTGTCGAGCTTCTCGTTGGTCGCGTCCATTTCCTCGCGATCGACCTGCTCGCCCTTCAGCAGTGTGGTGTCGCCGCCGTCGGTGATCTCGACCTTCTGCAGCATCTGACGAACGATCGTCTCGATGTGCTTGTCGTTGATCTTCACGCCCTGGAGACGATAGACCTCCTGGATTTCCGACACGAGATACTCGGCGAGGGGCTCGATACCCATCGTCTCGAGGATGTCATGCGGATCGGGCGAGCCGCCGATCAGGTTGTCGCCGCGCTTGACGTAATCGCCTTCCTGCACGTCGATGACCTTCGACTTCGGCACCAGATACTCGACGACGTCGCCGCCATCCTCGGGCTGGATGCCGATCTTGCGCTTCGCCTTGTAATCCTTGCCGAACACAACGCGGCCCGAGATCTTGGCGATGATCGCCGAGTCCTTGGGGATACGCGCCTCGAACAGCTCGGCAACGCGCGGCAGACCACCGGTGATGTCGCGCGTCTTGGCGCTCTCGCGGCTGACGCGGGCCACGACGTCGCCGCCGAACACCTGTGCACCATCCTCGACCGACAAGGTCGCACCGATCGCCAGCATGTAGCGGCCGGTCTCGCCCGACGTCTCGTCGAGCAGGGTCATGCGCGGACGCAGATCCTCCTTCGACTTGGTCGCCGCACGATATTCGATCACGACGCGCTGGGCGATGCCCGTGGCTTCGTCGGTCTGCTCGGTGAGCGTCTTGCCCTCGATCAGGTCGACATACTTGATCGTGCCCGGGTTCTCCGTGATCACCGGCATGGTGAACGGATCCCACTCGGCCATCCGGTCGCCGCGCGACACGATGTGGCCATCGTCGAACAGCACGTACGCGCCGTAGGGGATACGATCGACCGAGAGCTCGCGGCCGTCCATGTCGACGATCGCGATTTCACCCGAGCGGCTGAGCACCACGCGACGGCCACGCTGGTCGACGATGATACGCAGATCGCGGAACTGCACCGTACCGTCGGCATGCGCCTCGAGGTTCGACGTTTCGTTGAGCTGCGCTGCACCACCGATGTGGAACGTACGCATCGTCAGCTGCGTGCCCGGCTCACCGATCGACTGCGCGGCGATGACGCCGACAGCTTCACCGATGTTCACCGGCGTACCGCGGGCGAGATCGCGCCCGTAGCACTTGCCGCAGACGCCGATCTTAGATTCGCAGACCAGCGGGCTGCGAATCTTGCACGACTGTGTGCCGAGGCCTTCGATCGTCGTGATCATCGGCTCGTCGAGCAGCGTGCCCGACGGGATGATGACCTTGCCGGTCTTCGGATCGGTGATGTCCTCCGCGGTCGTACGACCAAGGATGCGCTCGCCGAGGCTTGCGATCGTCGAACCACCCTGAAGGATCGCCTTCATTTCGAGTGCGCGCGTCGTGCCGCAATCCGGTTCGATGATGACGCAGTCCTGCGACACGTCGACCAGACGACGCGTGAGGTACCCCGAGTTCGCCGTCTTCAACGCCGTATCCGCGAGGCCCTTACGAGCGCCGTGGGTCGAGTTGAAGTATTCAAGGACGGTCAGACCCTCCTTGAAGTTCGAGATGATCGGCGTCTCGATGATCTCGCCCGATGGCTTGGCCATCAGGCCACGCATACCGGCAAGCTGCTTGATCTGCGCCTGCGAACCACGGGCACCCGAGTGGGCCATCATGTAGATCGAGTTGATCGGCTTTTCACGGCCGGTCTCCGTATCGACCTTCACCGCACGGATCTCGTCCATCATGGCGTTCGCGACCTGGTCACCGCAACGGCTCCAGGCGTCGATCACCTTGTTGTACTTCTCCTGCTGCGTGATCAGACCGTCCTGATACTGCTGCTCGAAGTCCTTCACGAGCGCCTTGGTATCATCGACCAGACCGACCTTCGCGTCCGGAATGATCATGTCGTCCTTGCCGAACGAGATGCCGGCGCGGAAGGCATGGCGGAAGCCGAGCGTCATGATCGCATCGGCGAACAGCACGGTCTCCTTCTGGCCGGTGTGACGATAGACCTCGTCGATCACGTCGCCCACGTCCTTCTTGGTGAGCAGGCGGTTGACGGTGTCGAACGGCACCTTGTGGCTGTGCGGCAGGCACTCCCCGAGCAGCATGCGGCCCGGCGTCGTCTCGTAGCGCTTGAGATACTGCTTGCCGTTCTCATCGGTCTGCGGAACGCGGCTGATGATCTTGCTGTGCAGCGTCACGGCCTGGGCGTTCAGCGCCTGATGCACTTCGGCCATGTCGCCGAGCAGCATGCCCTGGCCCGGCTCGTTCTCCTTCATCATCGACAGATAATAGAGACCCAGCACCATGTCCTGCGACGGCACGATGATCGGCTTGCCGTTGGCTGGCGACAGGATGTTGTTCGTTGACATCATCAGGACGCGCGCTTCCAGCTGCGCTTCGAGCGACAGCGGGACGTGGACGGCCATCTGATCGCCATCGAAATCGGCGTTGAACGCGGAGCAGACCAGCGGGTGAAGCTGGATCGCCTTACCCTCGATCAGCACCGGCTCGAACGCCTGGATGCCCAGACGGTGAAGCGTCGGCGCACGGTTCAGCATGACCGGATGCTCGCGGATCACCTCGTCCAGGATGTCCCAGACTTCCTTGCGCTCCTTCTCGACCCACTTCTTCGCCTGCTTCAGCGTCATGCTGAGGCCCTTGGCGTCGAGGCGTGCGTAGATGAACGGCTTGAACAGCTCGAGCGCCATCTTCTTCGGAAGGCCGCACTGGTGCAGCTTGAGTTCAGGCCCGGTCACGATGACCGAACGACCCGAATAGTCGACGCGCTTGCCGAGAAGATTCTGGCGGAAGCGGCCCTGCTTGCCCTTGAGCATGTCCGACAGCGACTTGAGCGGACGCTTGTTGGCGCCCGTGATCGTGCGACCGCGGCGACCATTGTCGAACAGTGCGTCGACGGCCTCCTGCAGCATGCGCTTCTCGTTGCGGACGATGATGTCCGGCGCGCGGAGCTCCATCAGGCGCTTCAAGCGGTTGTTGCGGTTGATCACGCGGCGATACAGATCGTTCAGATCCGACGTCGCGAAACGACCACCGTCCAGAGGCACCAGCGGGCGCAGTTCGGGCGGGATGACCGGCACGACCTCGAGGATCATCCATTCGGGGCGGTTGCCCGAATCGATGAAGCTCTCGACGACCTTCAGCCGCTTGATGATCTTCTTGGGCTTGAGCTCGGACTTGGTGACCGCGAGCTCTTCGAGCAGCGTGGTACGCTCACCCTCGAGATCGAGCGACTCCAGCATGATGCGGACCGCCTCGGCACCGATACCGGCCGAGAACGCGTCCTCGCCATACTGGTCCTGCGCGTCGAGGAGCTCGTCCTCGGTCATCAGCTGGTACTTCTCGAGCGGGGTCAGGCCCGGCTCGATGACGATGTACGCCTCGAAGTACAGCACGCGCTCGAGCTGCTTGAGCTGCATGTCGAGCAGCAGGCCGATGCGGCTCGGCAGCGACTTCAGGAACCAGATGTGCGCGACGGGAGCTGCGAGCTCGATATGGCCCATGCGCTCGCGGCGGACCTTCGAGACGGTAACCTCGACGCCGCACTTCTCGCAGACGATGCCCTTGTACTTCATGCGCTTGTACTTGCCGCACAGGCACTCGTAATCCTTGATCGGACCGAAGATGCGCGCGCAGAACAGGCCGTCACGCTCGGGCTTGAACGTGCGATAGTTGATGGTCTCGGGCTTCTTGATCTCGCCGAACGACCAGCTGCGGATCTTGTCCGGCGATGCGATGCCGATCTGGATCTGGTCGAACGTCTCGGCCTTGGCGACCGGATTGGCGAAGGGGGTCATTTCGTTCATATATTGATCCTTCCAACTCCCCTCCCGCGAGCGGGAGGGGAAGGGGCCCAAGCTCTTGCTTGGGAAGGGGTGGGCACCCGGTTCGATCTTGGCGCTCCATCACCGGCCGGGAGCCCACCCCCGGCCCCTCCCGGAAGGGCCCCATCAAAGTATTACTTTGATGGGAACCCGTCGCGGGAGGGGAGCTAGTTCAACCGCGTTACTCCGCCGCGATCTGGATGCCGTCGCTGTCGAAGCCGGGCTCCGACTGCTTCAGGTCCACATTCAGGCCCAGCGAGCGCATTTCCTTGACGAGCACGTTGAAGCTCTCCGGAATGCCCGCCTCGAACGTGTCGTCACCCTTGACGATCGCCTCGTAGACCTTGGTGCGGCCGACCACGTCGTCCGACTTCACCGTGAGCATTTCCTGCAAGGTGTACGCCGCGCCGTAGGCCTGGAGTGCCCAGACCTCCATTTCGCCGAAGCGCTGACCACCGAACTGCGCCTTACCACCCAGCGGCTGCTGCGTGACGAGCGAGTATGGCCCGATCGACCGTGCGTGGATCTTGTCGTCGACCAGATGGTGGAGCTTGAGCATGTAAATGTACCCAACCGTCACCTTGCGATCGAACTTGTCGCCGGTACGTCCGTCGAACAGGTCCGACTGGCCCGACGGGTCGAGACCCGCCAGTTCCAGCATCGCCGACACGTCCGCCTCGCGTGCACCATCGAACACCGGCGTCGCCATCGGCACGCCGCCCTTCAGGTTCTTGGCCAGCTCGATGATCTCGTCACCCGAACGGGCGTCGATCTCTTCGTGATACTGCTCGCCATAGACCGTCTTGAGACGATCGCGGACCGCCTCCGGCATCGCACCGGCCTTGGCCTCCGGATTCTCCTCGCGCCAGGTTTCGAGCGCGTGGGTGATCTGCTGACCCAGACCGCGTGCGGCCCAGCCCAGATGCGTCTCGAAGATCTGCCCGACGTTCATGCGCGACGGCACGCCCAGCGGGTTGAGCACGATATCGACCGGCGTCCCGTCGGCGAGGAACGGCATGTCCTCCGCCGGCAGAATGCGGCTAATGACGCCCTTGTTCCCGTGACGGCCGGCCATCTTGTCGCCCGGCTGCAGCTTGCGCTTCACCGCGACGAACACCTTTACCATCTTCAGCACGCCCGGCGACAGCTCGTCACCACGCTCCAGCTTCTCGCGACGATCGTGGAACTTGTCCGTGATCAGCTTGGCGGCATCGTCATACTGGATCTTGACCGCTTCCAGATCGCTCTGGATCTTGTCGTCGGCGACCGCGAACTTCCACCACTCGTGGCGGTCGACGCTGTCGAGCAGATCCATGTCGATCACGACGCCCTTCTTGACGCCCTTGGGCGCCGAGGTGGCCGTCTGGTCGAGCAGCATCTCGCGAAGACGCGACCAGGTCGCACGGTTCAGGATCGAACGCTCGTCGTCCGAATCCTTCTTCAAGCGCTCGATCTCCTCGCGCTCGATCGCCATCGCGCGCTCGTCCTTGTCGATGCCGTGACGGTTGAAGACGCGAACGTCGACGACCGTACCCGACACGCCCGGCGGCAGACGAAGCGAGGTGTCGCGCACGTCGCTGGCCTTTTCGCCGAAGATCGCACGGAGAAGCTTCTCCTCCGGCGTCATCGGCGATTCACCCTTCGGCGTGATCTTGCCGGCGAGAATATCGCCCGGCTCGACCTCTGCACCGATGTAGACGATGCCCGCTTCGTCGAGGTTGCGAAGCGCTTCCTCGCCGACGTTCGGGATGTCGCGCGTGATGTCCTCAGGCCCGAGCTTCGTATCGCGGGCCATCACCTCGAACTCGTCGATATGGATCGACGTGAACACGTCGTCCTTCACGATCCGCTCGGAGATCAGGATCGAATCCTCGTAGTTATAGCCGTTCCACGGCATGAACGCGACGAGGCTGTTGCGACCCAGCGCCAGCTCGCCGAACTCGGTCGACGGACCGTCGGCGAGCACGTCGCCGGCACGGACCACGTCGCCCACCTTCACCAGCGGACGCTGGTTGATGCAGGTCGACTGGTTCGAACGCTGGAACTTCATCAGCGTGTAGATGTCGACGCCCGACTTGCCGGCATCGATCTCGCCGGTTGCACGGATCACGATACGCGCCGCGTCAACCTGGTCGACGATGCCCGCACGCTTTGCCGAGATGGCGGCGCCCGAGTCACGTGCGACCGTCTCTTCCATGCCGGTGCCGACGAACGGCGCCTCGGCCTGGACGAGCGGCACGGCCTGACGCTGCATGTTCGAGCCCATCAGTGCGCGGTTGGCGTCATCGTTTTCCAGGAACGGAATGAGCGATGCGGCGACCGAGACGAGCTGCTTGGGGCTGACGTCCATCAGCGTGATGTTGTCGGGCAGCGCCATCAGGAATTCGCCCGCCTGACGCGACGAGACGAGTTCCTCGGTAAAGCCACCGTCACCGGTCAGATCGGCGTTGGCCTGCGCGATCGTGTGCTTGGCCTCTTCCATCGCCGACAGGTACACGACGTCGTCGGTCACCTTGTGGTCGACGACCTTGCGGTACGGGGTCTCGATGAAGCCGTACTTGTTGACGCGGCTGAACGACGCGAGGCTGTTGATCAGGCCGATGTTCGGGCCTTCCGGCGTCTCGATCGGGCAGATGCGGCCGTAATGCGTCGGGTGAACGTCGCGGACTTCGAAGCCGGCGCGCTCACGCGTCAGACCACCTGGTCCAAGTGCCGACACGCGACGCTTGTGGGTAACTTCCGACAGCGGGTTGGTCTGATCCATGAACTGCGACAGCTGCGACGAGCCGAAGAATTCGCGGACCGCGGCAACCGCAGGCTTCGCGTTGATCAGGTCGTTCGGCATGACGGTCGAGACGTCGACCGACGACATGCGCTCCTTCACGGCGCGCTCCATGCGGAGCAGGCCGACGCGGTACTGGTTCTCGAGCAGCTCGCCGACCGAACGGACACGACGGTTACCGAGGTTGTCGATATCGTCGATCTCGCCCTTGCCGTCCTTGAGGTTCACGAGCGTCTTGATGACCTCGAGAATGTCCTCGGTGCGCAGCGTCGTGACGGTGTCCTCGACGTCGAGGTCGAGACGCATGTTGAGCTTCACGCGGCCCACGGCCGACAGGTCGTAGCGATCCGGATCGAAGAACAGACCCGAGAACAGCGCCTCGGCGGTCTCCAGCGTCGGCGGCTCGCCGGGGCGCATCACGCGGTAGATGTCGGACAGTGCCTGCTCGCGCTCTTCGGCCTTGTCGACCTTGAGCGTGTTGCGGATCCAAGGACCCGTTGCGACGTGATCGATGTCGAGCAGGTCGAGACGCTCGATGCCTGCTTGGTCGAGCAGTTCGAGGTTCTCGGCGGTCACTTCGTCACCGGCTTCGATGTAGATGCGGCCGGTCGACTCGTCGATCAGGTCGTATGCCGAATAGCGGCCGAAGATTTCCTCGGTCGGGATCAGCAGGTCGGTGAGACCGTCCTTGAACGCCTTGTTCGCGGCGCGCGGGGAGATCTTCTGGCCGTTCGGGAACACGACTTCGCCGGTCTTCGCATCGACGATGTCGAACATCGGCTTCTGGCCACGCCAGTTCTCGACCTGGAACGGAACGATCCAGCCTCCCTGGCCGCGGACGAACGTCACGCGGTTGTAGAAGTAGTTGAGGATCTCTTCCGACGTCATGCCGAGCGCGTAGAGCAGCGCCGTGACGGGCAGCTTGCGCTTGCGATCGATGCGGACGTTGACGATGTCCTTCGCGTCGAACTCGAAATCGAGCCACGAGCCGCGATACGGAATGACGCGGGCAGCGAACAGATACTTGCCCGATGCGTGCGTCTTGCCGCGATCGTGGTCGAACAGGACGCCCGGCGAACGGTGCATCTGGCTGACGATGACGCGCTCGGTGCCGTTGATGAAGAACGTGCCGTTCTCGGTCATGAGCGGCATGTCGCCCATGTACACGTCCTGCTCCTTGATATCGATGACCGACTTGGCCTCGGTATCGGGATCGACCTCGAACGCGGTCAGGCGCAGCGTGACGCGCATCGGCGCGGCATAGGTGATCCCGCGCTGGCGGCACTCCTCGACGTCGAACTTCGGCGGCTCAAGGACGTAATCGTCGAAATCGAGATAGGCGGTGCCGGCGAAATCCTGGATCGGGAACACGCTGCGCAGCGTCTTCTCGAGGCCCGAGACATGGCCGATCGACTTGTCGGAGCGCAGGAACTGCTCGTAGCTCTCGCGCTGGACTTCGATCAGGTTCGGCATCTGCACGACTTCGTGGATGTTGCCGAAGACCTTGCGGATGCGGCGCTTTGCGGTGCCGCCGTCGCGACGCTGCTTGGCAGCGCCCTCGTTGATCGCCTTGGAAGCCATAGGTTATTTGCCCTCAATAAACTGACGGGTCAGCCGTAATTTCGTGCCCGGGAACCCCCGGACGGGGCGTGCAGTAACGCAAAAAGGCCGCGCGCAATCACATGCGGCGGCTTTCGGCGAATGAAACCCCGGCATCCAATACGATCGACATGCTGCGCGACGGCCTGTCATTTCCCGGATGCTGTGGTGAGTGGCTCATATAGGACGGTGGTCGGCGCTTGTCAAAGCGGTCCGGTATCGCGCGGAATTGCGCGGAAAATGTCGAAGACCGGATGGACTTGCGACCGGGCATGCGCAGCGCAGCGGGTCGTGGAAAAATATTTGTAATAAAATCACAATGCCACGCAACGGCTTATTGGGCGACGAGCGACCCGGTGCGGATGCGGCGCTGTTCGCGGGGATAACAGCCCTGATCAGGATTAGTAGATACCAATTGGCTACCGGGATTGAATCCGCCGTACGGCGGGGCCTTGCCGGTGCCGTTCAGCCGTCATTCGTCAGCGTCCACCCTATTGCCGAGTTTACGCCCATGTCGATAGCCGCCCGGTCGGACCCGTCCGCGTGAGCGCCGATCCCAGTCTGGCGCCCCCACCGGGTGCGGCAGCAGGTTTCGGCCTGGGGCTGGCAAGCCCGGCCTCCGCTTGTCTGCCTGTGGCGGTAGAAGGGCGCGCGGTTCTGCCGCGACTGCTGTTCGTCCATGCCGCCGACGCGGCATCGTGCCAGGCGCATGCCGAGCTTCGGTCGCGGGGCTACTCCGTCGCCTGGATCGGCCATGCGGCGGAGATCGCGGCGGGAACGGCGTTCGCGCCTGACGTCGTGATTGCCGACGCGCAATCGCGGGGCGACGATCTGATCACCGTGCTTGATCAGATCGGGCACGACGGCCGGATCTGCCCGGTGATCGAGTTGCGGCCGCCGGGCGAATATCCGTCCGCCGTCCTCGGCGAGGCGATGATCGGCGAGCATCCGCTCGTCGGGTCGCTCGAGCGGACCTACAAGATCGGCGCACTCACCGCGATCCTCGCGTCGCTCGCGACCGGAACGGGCCGGTCGGAAGACGCTGGGGGCGACCGGCGCATGATCGCGGCGCTGCTTGTGGAATCGCGGCTGCTGCCTAACCTGCATTACGAGTTCCTGCCCAAGATCGACCTGACCACCGACCAGGTTGCCGGCTATGAAGCGCTCGGCCGGCTGCGCAACATCCCGGGTGTGAACCCCGAATGGCTGTTCGCCGCGATGACCGATGCGGGGATCGAGGCGGCAGCGACGATGAAGGCGGTCACCGCCGCGCTCGACCTCTGGCTTGCGCTGAGCGTCGAGCAACGGTCCGCGCCGGTCGCGATCAACTGCAGCCAGGCGGTGCTGGCCGATCCGCTGTTCCAGGCGGCGCTGGGCGATGAACTGCGCCGGCGGGGCGTCGCGTCGAACGGGCCGGGACGGGGCGTCCTGATCATCGAGATCACCGAGGATGCCCGGCCGGTCGATACCCAGCGGCTGGTCCGCGACATGAACGGGTTGCGCGATCTGGGCGTGGTGTTCTCGCTCGACGATTTCGGCAAGGGGGCGACGAATTTCGATCGCGTCTTCACGCTGCCGATCGCCGAGCTGAAGATCGACAAGGACTTTTTCGGCCATTGCGCACGCCACGTGCACGAACTCGGCATCCTGCGCGAGGTCGTCCGGTCCTGCCACGCGCGGGGGCTGAGCACGGTCGTCGAGGGGGTCGAGACCGAAGAGCATCTCGCGATCGCCCGTGACCTGGGCGCTCGCTGTGCGCAGGGCTTCTACTGGGGCCGGCCGATGGCGGCGGGGAGCTTCGCGCACGTCCGCGTGATCTGAAGGCCAGCAGTTCGCGATGCGGACGATCATCTGGTCGCCCTCGCGGCGCGGCTCATCGCATGGCGACTTGCCGCCGCGACCCGTTCGGCCTCCCCGCGCTAGCGTTGCAGGAGGGAATTTTCGACGATGAGCATACAATGGCGCCGCGCGCTTCTGATCGTGCCGGCTGGCCTGGCGCTGGCGCCGCCCGTGGTTGCGCAGGAGGCGGGCCAGACGTCGGACGCCGCGTCGCAGCAGTCGACCCCACCGGCGCCCGCCGGGACGGTTCGCGGGCTCGAGCCGCTTCAGGCCCGCGACACGGGGACGGCAGCGGTTCCCGTACCCGATACGCCGCGACTGGTTCTGCCGGCTCCGGCGACTGCGGAGGCGCCGCCGCGCAGCCGCACCCCCGCGCGGGCGCCGGCGACACGCACTGCAGACCCGGATACGCCGCGAGCCGCGCGGGTCGATGCCGCGACGACGTCCAGGCGTGCAGCGGAGCCCCTGCCGTCCGCCGCACCGCGCGACGCGGCGGACCTTCGAACGAATCCAGCACCCGCATCGACCGCCACCACGGCGCCGACGGCTCCGGCACCAGCCGTTCCGGCAACCACCGCGAGCCCCGAAGTCGCCCCCGCCGCCGCGCCGTCCTCCGCTTCCAACGAACGCACGATCGCCGCGCCACAGCAGGGCAGGGCGATGCCATTCTGGCTCTGGCTGGCGGTCATTCCGATCGTCGTCATCGCGCTGTGGTTGCTGCGCAGGGGGCCGCGTAAACGGCATGATCGGCTGGACTATCACGAGCCCGAACCGCTGATTGAAGCCGAGGCACCGCCGGCAAGGCCGCTTCCCCCGCTACCCACGCCGGTGCCGGTCCCGCCGAGCCCCGCGCGGGTGGTGACGCCGACCCCGGCGATCGCACCGCCGTCCCCGCCTGAGCCCGCGACGGCGGCAACCCCGCAATTTCTCGACCGGCGCGCGCGCGAGCCGGAGCGGGCGCGTCTGTCGGTCGAGCTGCGCCCGCTTCGTGCTGGGCTGAACCTGCTCAGCGCGACGGCCGAGTGTGAGCTCGTGGTGACGAACGTCGGCGCGGGCGTCGCGGAGGCGATCCGGGTCCAGGCGGTCCTGCTGAGCGCGCATGCTGGACAGGACGCCGATCTGACGGCGGTGAATGCGGGTCAGGTGCCGCGTCCGGCGACCGCGCCGTTCACGCTCGCGCCGGGCGAGTCACGCACGATCCGCACGGTCTCGGCCATGTCGCGCGAGGCGATCCACAGCATGACCGCGGCCGACCGGCCGATGTTCGTGCCGATCGTCGCGGTCAACATCCGCTATGCCAGCGGGGCGATTGCCGGTCAGACCGCGCGCGCCTGGGCGATCGGTGTCGAGCGGGTCGACTCGGCCAAGCTTGCGCCGTTCTGGCTCGATATCCCCGCGCGCATGTATGACGGGATCGCCGCGCGTCCCCATGCGCCCGCGATCATAGTCTAGGCGGGCTCGGGCGAGGGGGCGGGTCGCGTCGATCCGGCCCGGTCGCGTTCTATCCAGGCAAAAAAAAGGGCGACCCCATCGCTGGGGCCGCCCTTTTTTAGCTGCGGCCAGCAGGGGCGGAGCCCCTGCTTCGTCGGTCGGTGCAAGCACCGCCGGCCGGCCTTGCGGGGAGTGCGCTTCAGCGTGGCTGAAGCGTCTCTCCCGCTGCGGCTTACTTGACCTCGACGGTCGCGCCAGCTGCTTCGAGCTGTGCCTTGATCTTGGCGGCTTCGTCCTTCGACACGCCTTCCTTGACGGCCTTGGGAGCCGACTCGACCAGCGTCTTGGCTTCGGTCAGGCCGAGCGACGTGATCGCGCGGACTTCCTTGATGACGTTGATCTTCTTGCCACCGTCGCCGGTCAGGATGACGTCGAATTCGGTCTGCTCTTCAGCGGCCGGTGCGGCTGCGCCGCCGCCAGCTGCCGGTGCTGCGACCGCTGCTGCGGCCGAAACGCCCCACTTCTCTTCGAGCAGCTTCGAAAGCTCAGCTGCTTCGAGAACGGTCAGTTCGCTCAGGCTCTCAACGAGCGCGTTCAGGTCTGCCATGATAAATCTCCATCTCGGGGCATGTGCCCCATCAGTTCAAAAAGTTACGAAAGAGCCTGCAAGATCAGGCGGCTTCCTTCTCCGCGTAGGCGGAAAGCACGCGCGCGAGCTGCGCTGCCGGAGCCTGCGTGATCGTCGCCAGCTTCGTGGCAGGTGCCACGATGAGGCCGAGGATCTTGGCACGCAGTTCATCCAGCGAGGGCAGCGTTGCGAGCGCCTTCACACCGTCGACGTCGAGGGTCGTCGCGCCCATCGCCCCACCCACGATTTCGAACTTGTCGTTCGTCTTCGCGAATTCCACGGCCACCTTGGCGGCCGCGACGGGATCGATGGAGCTGGCCAGACCGACCGGACCCGTGAGCATGTCGCCCAGCGAGCTGTAGTCGGTGCCGTCCATTGCGATCTTGGCAAGCTTGTTCTTCGAGACCTTGTAGGTCGCGCCGGCGTCGCGCATCTTGTTCCGCAGCACAGTGGACTGTGCGACGGTCAGGCCGAGGTTGCGCGTCACAACGACGACGCCGACCTCGGAGAAGGTGCGGTTCAGCTCGGCTACGGCCGCGGTCTTTTGATCACGATCCATGCCATTCTCCACGTTTTCAGGTTCACCATTTGCACGGTGGACCCGGTTACTAACCGGAGGCGCAGACAAGCCCGCGCTTCCGGGTGTCTCGTCGATGGGGCATGGGAGAGGGCAGGCGCCGGAAGCGCTCCGCAAAATCTCATTCCCCGTCTAGGTGGGAGATTAAGCGCCGGCAAACCCGGTGCACCCACTGTCTCGGACGGAGTTCGGCAGGCGGACCCGCCGAACGAAGCCGCCGCATAGCCGAATCGGTCGCGAAGTCAATCGCCCAGATGCGGTCCGGTGCGTGTCGCGGAACCGTCACGCGACTGACGCGGAGGTGTCTCCGTTCCTTCACCGCACTGCCGCTTTACCCGGCCAAAGCTCCCCGCAGCGGTCAGATCGGCCGATCCGGGGGGACGTATGAAAATTCCGACGAACATGACGATGGCCTATCACGATGGCGATATCGACACGAACACCAGCGCCAATCCGCATCTGAACGATCTGATCGCGGTGCGCTATTCGCGTCGCCAGACGCTGATGGGCGGCCTGTCCGCCGCGACTGCCGCGGTGTTCGGGGGCATGCTGCTCGCAGGGTGCGACGAGGATGACCCGCGGCGTGCGGTCACCGTGCAGGCCGGTGCATCGGGCGCGACCTCGGCAGGCAAGACGGTCACGCTGACGGGCACGGTAGCGTCGGGCAGCGCGACGGGCGTCGCCTGGGCCCAGACCGGCGGCCCGGCCGTGACGCTCGCCAACGCGAACACCGCGACCGCGACCTTCACCGCGCCCAGCGTCGCTGCCGATACCACGCTCACCTTCACCTTCACCGGCACCAGCACCGACGGCATCCGCAGCGAGACCTCGACCAGCGTCACCGTCAGCCCGGCGCGGCTCGACTTCACCGCGGTCCCCAAGAGCCTTGCCGACGTCGTCGCGGTACCGGCCGGCTACAGCCTCACCGTGCTCTACCGCCTGGGCGATCCGATCGCGAGCGGCGTCGGCGCCTATGCCAATGACGGCAGCGACACGAACTTCGCACGCCGTGCGGGCGACCATCATGACGGCATGAGCTATTTCGGGCTGGCCGCAACCGGCAGCACCCCCGACGCCAACGGCAACACGCGCGGCCTGCTCGTGCTCAACCACGAGAATATCACCCAGGCCTATCTGCACCCCAATGGCGCGACCAGCATCGGCGGCGCGATCGGTGCGGGCGGTGTCCGCCCCGAGTCCGAGGCGCTGAAAGAGATGGAATGCCACGGCGTCTCGGTGATCGAGATCAGCCGGTCGGCCACCGCCTGGAGCTATGTGCCGGCCTCGGCGCTCAACCGCCGTATCACGCCGCTGACGCCGATGAGCTTCAGCGGTCCGGTCCGCGGCAACGCACTGCTCAGGACGCGCTATTCGACCGACGGCACGGCAGGGCGCGGGACGATCAACAACTGCGCGAACGGCACGATGCCGTGGCACACCTATCTGACCAATGAAGAGAATTGGGCAGGCTATTTCCGTCGCCAGTTCGGTGACGTCGCTGCGCGGGGCGGGTCGACCGCCAAGCAGAATGTCTCGCTCGCCCGCTATGGTATCCGCGAGACCGCCAACGCCACCACGTTCAACGGCAATTACGGCTGGGCCTCGGTCGTACCCGCTGACGCTGCCAACACGCTCTATGCGCGCTGGAACGTCACCACGACCGCCGCGACCGATGCCACCGGCGATTTCCGCAACGAAGCGTTCCAATATGGCTGGGTGGTCGAGATCGATCCGTTCGATCCCGCCTCGACCCCGCGCAAGCGCACCGCGCTCGGCCGCATGAACCATGAGGGTTGCGAGATCGGCCGGGCGATCGCGGGCGTCAAGCCGGCCTTCTACATGGGCGACGATGCGCAGAACGAATATATCTACAAGTTCGTGTCCGCCACGCCGTGGTCGGCGGCAGACGCGACCGCGACCAACCGGCTCGCGATCGGCGACAAATATCTCGACGCGGGCACGCTCTATGTCGCCAAGCTGAACGCCGACGGTTCGGGCCAGTGGCTGCCGCTGGTGTTCGGTCAGGGGCCGCTGACCAGCGCCAATACGACCTATCCGTTTGCGGATCAGGCCGATGTGCTGATCAATGCGCGTCTGGCGGGCGACGTGCTGGGCGCGACCAAGATGGATCGTCCCGAATGGACTGCGGTGAACCCGGCGACGGGCGAGATGTACTGCACGCTGACCAACAACTCGTCGCGCACCGCGGCGAATGTCGATGCGTCGAACCCGCGGGCCTATACCGATCCCAAGACTACCGGTGGCCAGACCACGGGCAACGCCAACGGCCATGTCATCCGTCTGCGCGAGACCGGCGACACGTCGGAGGCGACCGCCTTTACGTGGGACATCTACGCATTCGGTGCGGGCAGCGATCTCGATGCGACCAACATCAACCTGTCGGGGCTCGACGCGACGAACGACTTCTCGTCGCCCGATGGCCTGTGGTTCGGCCTGCCGAGCAATCCGACCGGCAACGTCACCCCGGTGATGTGGATCGAGACCGATGACGGCGCCTATACCGACGTCACCAACTGCATGCTGCTCGCGGCAATTCCGGGCCGTGTCGGCGACGGCGGCACGCGCGCCGTGACGAGCACGCTCGGCGGGACCAGCAACACGGTCACGACGCGGATCGGCAAGGCACCGGCCACGACGCTGCGGCGCTTCCTGGTCGGGCCGAAGGAATGTGAGATCACGGGCATTCATTCGACCCCGGATGGCCGCTCGCTGTTCGTCAACATCCAGCATCCCGGCGAGAATGGTGGTCCCACCAACATCACCAGCAGCTGGCCCGCGAACCAGGCCGGCGCGGTCGCGACCCCGTCGCGTCCGCGTTCGTCGACGATCGTCATCACCAAGAACGATGGCGGTATCATCGGGCTGTAAGCAGGGCAGGGGGCGGGTCACATAACGGACCCGTCCCCGGCTTTCGGCGTTACCTCATGCGAACGCATATCCAGCGTATCCGGAAAGGTTCGTCCATGACTCTCCCCGCATCGCCCGTCTGGTTCATCACGGGTTGCTCCACCGGCTTCGGCCGCGATCTCGCCAGGCTGGTCCTGGATCGCGGGTGGCGCGCCGTCGTCACCGCGCGGGACGCCGACCGGGTCGCCGACCTGGTCGAGGGGCATGACGACACCGCGCTCGCCCTCGCGCTCGACGTCAACGACCAGGCGCAGGTCGAGGCTGCGGTCGCGGCGGCCAAGGCGAAGTTCGGCCAGATCGACGTGCTCGTGAACAATGCGGGCTATGGCTATCAGGCGACCGCCGAAGAGGGGGACGAGGCCGAGATTCGTGCCCAGTTCGACACCAATGTGTTCGGGCTGTTCGCGATCACCCGCGCGGTCCTGCCGATCATGCGCGCGCAGGGCAGCGGCAACATCGTCAACTTCACCTCGGTCGCCGGGCTCATCGGGTTTCCGGGATCGGGCTATTATGCAGCATCGAAGCACGCGGTCGAGGGCTGGTCCGACTCACTGCTTGCCGAGGTCGGGCCACTCGGCATCGGCGTGACCTGTGTCGAGCCGGGCCCGTTCCGCACCGACTGGGCGGGGCGATCACTGCGCCAGACGCCAAGCCAGATTGCCGATTATGCCGATACCGCGGGCGCGCGGATGGCGGGAACGAAGGACGTCAGCGGGACGCAGGCCGGTGATCCGGTCCGGGCAGGCGAGGCGATCATCGCCGCGGTCGGCCAGGACGTGACGCCGCGCCATCTGGTGCTCGGCGCATTCGGCTATGAAGCCGTGACCGCAAAGCTGCGCGAACGGCTGGCCGCGATTGAGGCGGCGCGCGACATCAGCCTGGGTGCGGACTTTCCAGCCGATGCGACCTGAGCGCATCAGGCGGCCCTGACGCAAAAAGGGCCGGGAGATCGCTCTCCCGGCCCCGTTTCTAACACCCGAAAGCGCGAACGCCGATCAGGCGCCGGCGACTTCCGTCGTGTCGACCTTGATCCCGGCACCCATGGTGCTCGAAACCGCGATCTTGCGGACATACTTGCCCTTCGCGCCCGACGGCTTGGCCTTGACCACGGCGTCAACCAGCGCGTCGAAGTTCGCGCGCAGGTCTTCTGCCGGGAACGACGCCTTGCCGATGCCCGAGTGGATGATGCCGGCCTTCTCGACGCGGTATTCGATCTGGCCGCCCTTGGCGTCCTTGACCGCCTGCGCGACGTTCATCGTCACCGTGCCGAGCTTCGGGTTCGGCATCAGGCCCTTGGGACCCAGCACCTTACCGAGACGACCGACGATGCCCATCATGTCCGGGGTCGCGATGCAGCGATCGAAATCGATCGTGCCACCCTGGATGGTTTCCATCAGGTCTTCCGCGCCGACGACGTCTGCGCCTGCTGCGAGAGCCTCTTCAGCCTTCGCGCCGCGGGCGAACACGCCGACGCGGACGGTCTTGCCGGTGCCCTTGGGCAGCGTCACCACGCCGCGGACCATCTGGTCTGCGTGACGCGGATCGACGCCCAGGTTCAGCGCGACTTCGATCGTCTCGTCGAACTTCGACGTGGCGCCCGAGCGTGCGAGCGCGATCGCTTCGTCAATTGCGTGAAGCTTGACGGTGTCGACCGTGACGGCCTTCTGCTTCTTGGTCAGCTTTGCCATGATATCAGCCCTCCACCACTTCGAGGCCCATTGCGCGGGCGCTGCCTTCGATGATCTTCGTCGCAGCGTCGATATCGTTGGCGTTGAGGTCCTTCATCTTCGTCGTGGCGATCTCGCTCAGCTGCGAGCGCTTGATCTTGCCAGCGACGACCTTGCCCGGCTCCTTCGAACCCGACTTGAGACCGGCGGCCTCCTTGATCAGGTACGATGCCGGCGGGGTCTTCGTCTCGAACGAGAACGAGCGATCCGCATAGACCGTGATGACGGTCGGGATCGGCATGCCCTTCTTCAGTTCGCTCGTGCCGGCGTTGAACGCCTTGCAGAACTCCATGATGTTCACGCCGCGCTGACCCAGCGCAGGCCCGATCGGCGGCGCGGGCTTTGCCTCGCCTGCAGGGACCTGCAGCTTGATGTATCCGGTAATCTTTTTAGCCATGTCACTCTCTTGATAGGGGTCGCCCGCATAAGCGCGTACGGCCCGGTTTCGAGTCTAGCGGTACGAACGACGCACGCTCGACGCGCGTCTCCCGCAGGTTCCATCATCAGATGTTGGAAGCTGGCGCGCATAGCCGAGGCGTGCCGCTGGTGCAAGCCCGTGCACCGACCATTGGCGATCGCGGCGCAGGCGCCGGCCATGTCCCGGCGTCGGGATCACCCGACCGGTCACAGCAACGGCTGCCGCCGAGTATGCAACCGATTGCAGTCCGGAAGTCTTCACCTTCACCGCAATGATCCAGATCAGCGAATTTCAAGTTATTCGTACAAGATGATCTAAATCATGAGCGAAAACACAGCAAATGTGGCAAGTCCTGCACGAGGAGAGATTAGGACAGCCATGAGAGCGGCCTTTGATCATGACAGCGGAACATTGAGATTCCTTACAATGGCGCTCGGGCTTGCGCTTGGTCTGATGATCCCGCTTGGATTCATATTGGCATGCTCGCTTATACTTGATCGGCCGGTGACGATACTTATCGTCGGAATTATCGTTGGAATATCCGCAACCTATGCCCTCTCGGTGATCCTGATGCGGCCGTCGAAGCATGACGAGGAGCATGTCGGGGACGCCGTTCCCAAGGTTTCGCTTGCCATGATTTGCCTGGCGACGGCGCTGATCGTCTGTGGGTTCAGCATCTATGTGTCCGACCGGCCGCATTATCTTCTCTACCGGGACATGCCCCATATCGCCGCAGCGATGCTGTTCCTCCCCGGCATGCTCATCGGGTCTGGCTGTATCCTCTGCATGATCGCCGGGCGCGCCGTCTCGCGCTAGGCCGCACGGTTCGTCGCTCGGACCGCGCCAAAAAAGTGCCGACACGCCCGGGGCCCCATGGTGCCGGCCTATAATGGAGGCCGGACGTGTCGTTGCACGCCCGTCACTCCGAGAGTTTCGGCATGGATACGAAGATCAGCGTCGCGGACGGCGGCGGCAGATGGGATATGGCGAACGCCCCGTTCGTCGTCGACGCGCTGGCACGTTCGATCCCAACGGTGCAATTCTCGATGGAAGGCGAGGTGTTGGCGGTCAATGATCGCTATCTGCGCATTTTCGGTCGCGAGGCGCAGGACCTGATCGGCGGCCATCACAGCAGCTTCGTCCGGCTGACCGCGGCCGGGACGGCGGACTATGCGACCGTCTGGAACACGCTGCGCAAGGGGCGTCTGATCCAGACCGAGTTCGGCAGCATCGCCAAGGATGGTCGCGAAGTCTGGTTGCAGGCAACCTATATGCCGGTGCTGGACAGCAACGGCGTCCCGCAGCGCGTGTTCAAGCTCGCCAATGATATCACGTATGAGCATCAGCACGCCGCGGACCACATCAAGATGCTCGAGGCGATCTCGCGATCGACCGCGATGATCGAATTCGCGCTCGACGGGACGATCCTGTCCGCCAATCCGCTCTATCTCGCAATCACCGGCTATACCGAGACCGACATTCGCGGTCGGCATCACCGCATGTTCGTGTCCCCCGAGGACGCCTGCGATCCCAGCTATGAGCGATTCTGGGAACGGCTGCGCGAGGGGGAATTCATACGCTCCGAATTCCGCCGGATCGGGCGGGACGGGCGGCCGATCTGGCTGCAGGCGAGCTACAACCCCATCCTTGACGCGTGCGGCCAGCCGACACGGATCGTCAAGATCGCGACCGACATCACCGAATCGGTCGAGCTGCGCCTCGAAAACGCGCATCACGCGTTCAGCGACGCGCTGACCCAGCTTGCCAATCGGCGACGGTTCAACCGGACGCTGGCGGAGGAGGTCCGCCGCGCGATCCGGTCGGGTGACGACCTGTCGCTGATCCTCATCGACATCGATCATTTCAAGCGGTTCAACGATAATCATGGTCATCAGCAGGGCGATGCGTGCCTGCGGATCGTCGCGACCGCCATTCGGTCAGCGGTGCGGCGCGCCAATGATCTGGTCGCGCGTTTCGGCGGCGAGGAATTCGCGGTGCTGCTGCCCAGTGCCGGTGCCGATGTTGCGGCGACCGCGGCGGAAACGATCCGTGCGGCGGTCGAGACGTTGCGCGTCGACCATCAGGACGGGACACGCCCGGTGCTGACCGTCAGCGTGGGTCACGCATCGCTCAGCCGGGATCACCGCAGCGCCGACGTCCTCGCCGACGATCTCGTCGAGCGCGCGGACCGTGCGCTCTACCGGGCCAAGGAAGCCGGCCGCAACACCGTGTGCGACGACCGCGCCATCCATCCCAAGGGCTCCGTGACGCCGCCGTTCCGCGCGCCATTTTCCCGCTCGATCTCTCCCAAAGGATAACCCGAATGCTATGGTTCAAAGCCGACGCGCCTATCCGCCTGAAACTGCTGATCGCCTTTTCCAGTTTCGTCGTTCTGGTCGCCTGCACCGCAATTGCGGGATTGGTCCTTAAGGGCACCGCGCTGATCGGCGCGGGCGTCGCGGCAACGCTGATCGCGGTTGGGCTCGGCTATACCTATCGCGAGATGATCGCGGTGCCCTATGTCACCACCGTCGTTCGTATGGAGGCGCTGGCCGCGGGTGATCTCGAAAGCCCGATCGAATTCACGAACTTTCGCGACTGCGTCGGCCGCATGACCAAGGCGATGGGAACGTTCCAGGAGAATGCGCGGGTGCAGATTGCGCTGAACGTCGAGGCGTCACGCAACGCCGATGTGGTCAACCGCATGGCGCAGAATTTCAAGCAGGTGGCCGAGGGCAATCTGACTGTCGACATCACCGAGGACTATCCGGCGATCTACGAGGATCTGAAGGCGAACTTCAACATCGCGCTCGCCAGTCTGCGTGATCTGATCCGCTCGGTCGCGCAGGGCGCCGCCAGGATCCAGATCGGCTCGGGCGAGATTGCGCAGGCGTCCGAGGATCTGGCGCGGCGAACCGAGAGCACCGCGGCGAGCCTGGAGGAGACGTCGGCGGCGATCCATCAGATGGACAATCGCCTGAAGGATACCGCGCAGGGCGCGACGCGGTCGGTGGCGACCTCCGAGCAGGCGCTGAGTGCGCTCGATCATGGACGCCACAAGACCGACACGGCGGTCCAGGCGATGGAGCGCGTCAGCGATAGCGCCAAGGGGATCGACAGCGTCATCGAGGGACTCGACAAGATCGCGTTCCAGACCCGCGTCCTGGCGATGAACGCGGCGGTCGAGGCGGGACGCGCAGGCGATGCCGGACGTGGCTTTGCGGTGGTCGCCGATCTGGTGTCTGCGCTGGCGATGCGCGCGGAGGAAGAGGCCAAGCGCGCGCGCAACCAGCTGACCGTGACGCAGGTCGATATTGGTGCGGCGGTCGACGCGGTGCAACTGGTCGATCAGGCGCTGTCGGGGATCGTCGCCTCGGGGCGTGAAGCGGCGGATATTTCGCGGCAGATCGCGACCGACAATCAGGCGCAGGCGCTTGCTATCACCGAGGTGAGCGCCGCGGTCGGCAGCATGGACCAGGCGACGCAGAAGAACGCGGCGATGGTTGAGCAGACGTCCGCCGCAGCGCGGCAGCTCGCGCAGGAGGTCCAGCTGCTCGCACAGCACGCGCAACGCTTCGTCGTCGATGGCGGCGGGGCCCGGCAGGCGGCACCGGCCTCGGCGGCGCAGCCGGCAACGGGCGGACGCGACCATTATACGCTGGCGAGCGATACCCGGCGGCTGCCCGCCTCCGCGATCACCGCGCTGACCCGGCCGAGCTGGTAGGATCGACCAGCCGGGTCGGGGGCGGGTCCCGGTCTAGAAGCGGGCGCGCATGCCGACCCGGTAGATACGGCCGAGCGTGTCATAGAGCGCCGGGTTCACGTCGAGGCCGGTATTGGTCTGCGGCGCGGGTTCGGGATCGTGATCGAACATGTTGTCGACCTTGAAGAACAGACTGACCTGTTTGGACAGGTTCACCGACCCGCCGAGATCGACGTAGAAGGCGCCTTTCATCGTGTTGTAATCGATCGTCGGGTTATTGGCGGTCGAAGCGGGGCAGGCGGTCGTGCACACGACATACTGGTTGCCGAAATTGCCGTCGGAGAACCAGCGCTCCTGCAACGTCAGGCTGAAGAGGTCATTGTCGTAGCTTTGCGTGGCGAGCCATTTCCAGTCGGGTGTCGCACCATTGTTGGCGCCCGCCTGGTCGACCGTCGCGACACCGGCGATGCCCGCCTTCACGAGGAACTCGCGGACATTGGTGCCGAGCGCGCGGAGGGTGAAATTGCCCGGCAGGCCGAGCGGCCGCTTCCACTGGTAGCTCGCCTCGATGTCGAACCCGCTGGTCTTCCACGAGGCAAGGTTGAATGGCTGGACGTTGATGAAGTTGCCGCCCTGGGTCGGGCTGTTCAGGACGAAGCCGCCGCAGAACGCCTGATTGCCCTCGAAGCAGAAGCGCACGATCTGGTCCGCCGACAACGTCGAGATCACGCCGTCGAGCTTGATGCTGTAATAGTCGAACGACAGGCCGAGCCCGGGCAGCCAGGACGGGTGCGACAGGACGATGCCGGCTTCGGTATTGCGCGCGATCTCGGGCTTCAGGTCCGGATTGCCGATGGTGTTCTGGAACGCCTGGACGCCGCCGCCGGGGGGGAAGGGGTTGGTGAAGTTGGGCAGCGTCGTGACGGTCGGTGCGGCAAACAGTTCGGACAAATTGGGTGCGCGGACGTCGCGCGACGTCACCGCGCGCAGGCGGATGCCGTCGAGCGGCGTCTCCCAGGTGCCGCCGATCTTCCACGCCCAGATTGTCCCCGACGTGCTGTAATGCGTGACGCGACCCGCACCGTTCAGGTTCGCGCGGCCGATCGCGTCGCCCTTGAACAGCGGCAGGTTCAGCTCGAGAAAGCCCTCATAGACCTCGTATTTGCCGCCACCGTTCTTGTAGTTCCCCGCCGCCCAGTTGCTGCCCAAGGTCGAGTTGAGCAGCGGGTCAGCGGGATAGTCGGCGCTGTTGGGGCTGAGCGCGGTGACGCCGGCGCCATAGGGATCGCCGTGGACGCGGTAATATTCCCGCCGATATTCGCCGCCGAACGCGACCGCGAGCGGCCCCGCCCACAGGCTGAGCGGTTCGCCCGAGAAGTTCAGGCTGGCGACGTCCTGCGTCAGCTTGGTCCGCTGCAACGGTCCGTTGACGGGGGTGACATAGGCGAGCGCTGCGGCGGAGGGGGGCGACCCGCCGAAGATGTTGATCGGCTGACACCCGGCAGCGCGAGCGGCGGCGTCGGCGCAGACGATCGCGCCGTTCAGCGTGATCGCGTTGGCGGCCGCGACATAGCGGTTCTGCAAGACGGTGTTCTCGACATCGATATGCGCGATCGTGATGCCATGTTCGTAATAGCCGTCATAATTCCAGTCGGTGCCGGCCAGATCGAACCGCCCCTTCAGCCCGCCCACGAACCGGTATTGGCGGCGGTCGGTCTGCACCAGCGGATCGGGGAAATTGCCGTTGCTCGTGCCGAAGCCGAACTGCGTGATCCCGGCGGTCGCGCACCGATCGCGGATCAGCTGCGGCAGATACGGATTGGCGCACTGCACGGTCAGACTGGGGCGGTTATAGCCCGGGCTCGGCTGGTTGCTCGTCTTCACCTGCGCGAGGTTGACGGTGACATAGGCTTCGTTGTTCTCGGCAAAGTCGAAGCCGACGCGGGTGAAGCCGTTGAGGCGTTCGAGTGAGGATTTGAGCGACGCGCCCGACCCCGGCGCACCCGACAGGTCGCCGCCGACGCAGAAGCTGTTGCCGGGGAAGCAGCCGGTAACGCCACCCGTTCCGGTCGGGCGGCCGTTCGACCCGTAGTTGAAGTTGAACGGCGCGCCATTCTGGTCGAACGCGATCCCCTGTAGCGGGCCGTTGTTGATCAGCCCGAACCGCGCATATTGATAGGGCTGGGCATAGTCGCGATAGTTGAACTGCGGCAGGCCGTTGTTCGCCTGGCCGGTATTGACCAAAGTCGTCGCGCGGTACCAGTCGCGCCCCTTGGCGAGATCGGTGCCGAAATCGCCGGGCCCGACGCCGTCCTCATGATCATATTCGGCGCTGACGATCAGGTGCAGCCGGTCATTGAACAGCGATTTGCCGAACGCCGCCTGGACCAGCGCCTGCTGATCGTCGCCGTAATTGGTGATCCCGCCCTGGATATTGCCCTTGAACCCGGTGAACCGCGTGTCGGTGATGAAGTTGACCACGCCGCCGACCGCGTCCGAGCCGTAAGAAGCGGACGCACCGCCTGTGACCACGTCGACGCGCTTCACGAGCAGTTGCGGGAACATGCTGATGTCCGGAACGCCCGTCACGTTCGCGCCGACGACGCGTTGCCCGTCGAGCAGGGTCAGCGTCCGGATCGGCCCGAGGCCCCGCAGCGAAAACGAGCTGAGCCCCTGCGTGCCGCTCGACGTGCTGAACGTGCCGGTCGCTGCGCCGGTCGAGCCTTGCAGCGACGGCAACTGCGCGATCGCGTTGAAGATGTTCGGCTGGGCATTTTTGAGGATCTGTTCCTCGCCGATCACGGTCGTCGGCGTCGGCGCGTTGAACCCGCTGGTGGTGATGCGCGTGCCGGTGACGACGATGTCGGCCGCGGACGCTGGCGGCGGGCTGTCTTCGGCGAGCGGCGTCGCCGGCGTCACGGTCGGGGGCGGGGCCGGGGGGGCGGTCTGGGCGAGAACGGGTGTCCCGATCAGCGCGATCGCCGACACCATCATCCCGGTCGCGGTGCCGCCGATGCGTGCGGCAAAATCTCGGTCGTGCCTGGCCTTCGCCATGATCCCATCCCCTTTCGGTCATGGCCCAGGCCGTCTGTCCGGTCCGGGTCCGCAATCCGTTATGCGGCGATCCTATCGTGGACCGGCGGGGGGAACATCTACGACCATCGTCGCAACGTTCGAGGTGCAATTAGGGCATGAGGCGCTTGCGGCCCTGCGACAAATGCCACCGCATCGCCAGCGCGGCGCCGTCGGCATCCTGCGCCCGGATCGCCTCGACGATCGCGTCATGCTCGTCCATCATCGCGCCGATCACCTCCGGCGCGCGCGACCGCGATATGTCCACGCCGGCGCGCAGGATCCGCATCACCGCATCCTGGAGATGCTCGAACACCGGCAGGAACGCCGCGTTGGCGGTCGCCTCGACGATCGCGCGGTGGAGCAGCCAATCCTCGTCGTGCGCGGGCGCGTTGGACAGCAATGCCGCGCGCAATGCCTCGAGCGCCTGCTCGATCGCCGCGAGCTGTTCGTCCGAGCGTCGCTGCGCCGCCAGCCGTGCCGCCTCCGCCTCGAGCACGAAGCGGACCTCATAGGTGCCAAGCGTCGCGGCGAGCGCATCCATCGGCATGTGCGTGCCGAGCCGCGCGGACGGCCGCCGCTTGACATAGGAGCCCGCGCCGAGCCGCGCCTGGGTGATGCCGTCCGAGGCGAGCCGGGCCAGCGCCTCGCGAACGATCGTCCGCGACATGCCGAACATCGCCGCGAGCTTCGCCTCCGATGGCAGCCGGTCGCCGATCGCGAGTTCGTCATCGGTGATGATCCGCACGATCGCGGTGTAGGCGCGATCCGCCAGCCGCCCCTCGCTCACCGGCACCCGCCCCCTCTCGTCACCGCGTCCTGTCCCATCTCAGACGACATAGCTCAGCGCCAGGACGAGGACGAGGCCGACCACCGAGATCGCGGTCTCGAGCAGCGACCAGGTGCGGAAGGTGTCGGCGGTGCTCGTGCCGACATAGCTCTTGACCAGCCAGAAGCCGGGATCGTTGACATGGCTGAAGAAGACCGAGCCCGCGCCGATCGCGAGCACGACGAGTTCGGGGGAGACGCCCGAGTTCGCGACGACGCCGGGCATTATTCCGACCGCAGTGATCGTCGCGACCGTCGCCGACCCCGCCGCGAGCCGGATCGCGACCGCGACAAGCCAGCCCAGCAGCAGCGGGGAGATCGCATACATCAGCACCGTCCGGGCGAGCAGGTCGGACAGCCCGGCGGTCACCAGCACCTGTTTCAGTGCGCCGCCCGCGCCGATCGCCAGCAGGATCGCCCCCGCCGCGCCCATCGTTTCATGCCACACCGCGTCCTGGATCGCCGCCTCGCGCAGCCGTCGCCCGAACAGTAGCGGCAGCGCGACGAGGTTGGTCAGCAGCAGCGCGACGACCGGGTTGCTCGCCGCGACGAGCCAGCCCGCTCCCTTCAGCGCGGGCATCATCTGCCCCAGCTCACCCGTCGCGATCATCAGCACCGGCAGCAGCACGATCAGCAGCGCCCAGAGCCGCGGCGGCGGTGCTATGGCGAGCCCCGCGTCGGTCGCGACCGGTGACGACAGCCGGACGCCGCGAGTCGTGATCTTCGCCAGCAGTGGACCCGCGATCACCGCGGTGGGGATCGCGATCAGGATGCCGTACAGCATTGTCCGCCCCAGATCCGCGCCCAGCGCCTCGACCGCCAGCAACGGACCCGGATGCGGCGGGACGAGCGCATGGACGACGCCGAGCCCTGCCAGCGCGGGCATGATCAGCCGGAGCTTGGCGGCATCCCGTACCGGGCCGTCCTCGCCCGTCATTTCCTCCGCGGCGGCGACGACGATCGGCAGCAGCAGGACGAGCCCGGTTTCGAAGAACAGCGGCAGGCCGACGACGATCGCGATGCCCAGCGTCGCCCAGGGGGCGGCGCGTGCGCCGGTCATCTGCAGGGCACCGCGGGCGAGCGACGCCGCGGCCCCTGACAGATGCAGCATCGCGCCAAGCGACAGGCCGAGCGCGACGACGAGCCCGGTCCCGCCGATGATGTCGCCGACCCCCTTCTGCACCGCCTTGGCGACGTCGGGCAGCGGCAGGCCGGCCAGCAGCCCGACGGTGAACGCACCGCACAACAGGCCGATAAAGGGATGCAGCCGGCCGCGGACGATCATCACGACGGCTAGGGCGATGCCCGCCAGCGCCGCGATCACGAGCCTCAGGTCGCCGCCGATCACGGATGGGTGCCGTTCGCTCGCATGCGACCGCGCTGTGACTGCATCATCGACATCACTCCCAATGATCCGACGACGCGTTCGTCTGCCGGTTTGATAACAGCTGTAGGACAGGTTTCTGTCTGACGACACCGAAAAGGCTTGATCACCGCGAAAATGCGGAGGCATAGTGAGGACCTGTCCAACCGACTCCGCAAGAGAGATGGATGGGCCGGCACTGAGAAGCCTTTGACCGCGGCAATCGACCGGGGCGTGAAAAGCCGACAGCAGAGGAGGATGACCATGGACGGGACTGCCCAGACCGCACGGCAAATCCAGCACGCCCCCACGACCTCGAACGCGATCTCGAACGCGATCTCGAACGCGACCACGAACGCGGGCCAGGCGCTGGCGATGCGCGCGCCGTTGCCGCGGCTGACGCCGACGCAGATCAAGGTCCTGCGCGGGGTGCATTCGGGATTGCTCAACAAGCAGATCGCCTTCGATCTCGGCATCGCGGAAGCGACCGTGAAGGCGCACATGACCGCGTTGATGCGCAAGCTCAACGTGCGCAACCGCACGCAGGTCGCGGTGCTCGCGCATACGCTCATGCTGCAGGCGGCCTGACCCGGCTACGACCTTTGTCGCGCCTGAAGCGATCAGCGGCTTGCATTAGGCCGGTACCCGGGCGGCACTCACGGAGAGATGAATGATGGACGTGAAATGGCTGGCGGGCACGGCGCTGCTGCTGCTCGCGACCCCGGCGTTCGCCGGGACGACGTCGGTCTATCGTACCGCGCCGGCCGATCCGCGGGCGATCACGGTCCGCGGCGTCGGCGATGGCCGTGCTGATGACAGCGCGGCGATCCAGCAGGCGATCGACGCGGCGGCGGCGGGCGGCAAGGGCGGCGTCGTCTTCCTGCCATCGGGCCGGTACCGGATCAGCCGGACGATCTTCGTCCGCTCGGCGGTTCGCCTGTTCGGGGTGGGAGCGACCCGGCCCGAGATCCTGCTCGCCGATAACAGTGCGGGCTTCGCATCCGGGGTGGCCGCGATGGTCAGCTTCACCGGCGAGGATCAATACCAGGTCGGCAAGGCACCGGTGCCGCCGCGGACCAGCGTGCCGTTCGATCCGAGCATCTTCGACGCGACGTCGAGCACCTTCTATTCGGCGCTGTCGAACGTCGACTTCCGGATCGGCGCGGGGAATGCAGGCGCGGTCGCGGTGCGCTTCCGCGTCGCGCAGCATGGCTATCTGCGGCATGCCGACTTTCATATCGGATCGGGGCTGGCGGGCGTCTATCAGGCAGGCAATGCCTTCGAGAACCTGCGCTTCTTCGGTGGGCGCTATGGCATCATGTCGGAAAAGACGTCGCCCGCATGGCAATTCACGCTGCTCGATTCGGAATTTTCCGGGCAGCGCGATGCCGCGATCCGCGAGCATGAGGTCGATCTGACTCTGGTCAACGTCGTCATCCGCGACACGCCCGTGGGTATAGAGATCGATCGCGGTTATTCGGATTCGCTGTGGGGGAAGCACGTCCGGTTCGAGAAGGTCACGCGCGCCGGCATCGTCGTTTCGAACGAGGGCAGCGTCTTCACGCAGATCGGGTTCGACAATGCGGTGGCGGTCGACACCCCGACCTTCGTGCGGTTTCGCGGCAGCGGCAAGACGGTGGCGGGATCGGGCGCGCGCTACCGGGTCAGCGATTTCTCCTATGGCCTGAAGCTGCCGGCGCTGGGTGCGATCGGCGACTATGCGACCGATGTCGCGATGACGCCGCTTACCCGCACGCCCGCGCGGCCCGCCCGCGCAATCCGGGCCATGCCGCCGGTTCGGGACTGGGCGAATGTCCATGATCTCGGCGTCAAAGGTGACGATGAGACCGACGATACCGCCGCGCTGCAGCGCGCGATCGACACGCACCGCGTGCTGTATTTCCCGACCGGGCGCTACCGGGTCACCGACACGATCCGCCTCCGGCCCGACACGGTGCTGATCGCGCTGCATCCCGGACTCACGCACCTCTATCTGGCCGATGCGACACCGGCCTTCATGGGGGTCGGGGGCCCCAAGGCGCTGATCGAAAGCGCCAAGGGGGGCGATGCGATCGTGTCCGGGCTGGGGCTGTGGACCGGCGGCGTCAACCCGCGCGCGACCGCGTTGCTGTGGAAGGCCGGCGAGACGTCGATGGTCAACGACGTCAAGATCCAGGGCGGCGGCGGCACCGCGCTGACCAAGGGAAGCCCGATCGGCTTCGGCGATCCGCGCGCGCGCTTCGACGGGCAATATCCCAGCATATGGGTGACGGACGGTGGCGGCGGCACCTTCGCCGCCTTGTGGTCCCCCAACACGCTGGCATCGGCGGGGTTTCACGTGTCGAACACCAGCACGCCGGGCCATGTCTACCAATTGTCGGCCGAGCATCATTATCGCGCCGAAATCGTCCTCGATCATGTCGCGAACTGGGAGTTCCTCGCGCCGCAGACCGAGCAGGAGGTTCGCGACGGCGTCGACGCGATCTCGACCGAGATCCGTCATTCGCGCAACATCCTGTTCGCCAATTATCACGGCTACCGCGTCACTCGCTCGATCAAGCCCATGGATGCGGCGATCAAGCTCTACGAGTCGGGCGATATCCGCTTCCGCAACGTCCATGTGAACGCGGAGAGCGGGTTTGCGAGCTGCGATGCCAAGGGCTGCGGCACCTTCCTGCGGGCGAGCAAATATCCGGTCGAGAACGCGATCAAGGACATCACCGGCGGGCAGGAGGTCCGCGAGCGCGAATTCGCCCGGCTTGACGTGCCCGCGGTTCCCGCGCCCAGGGTTTCGGCTCCGGCGGCGGTCGAGAAGCTCGCCGACGGCTTCTATTCGATCGCCGGCGGTGCAGCCGACGCGAACGGCAAACTCTACTTCATCGACCGCCATTTCCAGCGCATTCACGGCTGGTCGAAGCGCGAAGGTCTGTCGATCGTCGCGGAGGCACCACTCGATCCGGTCAATCTGATGGTCGATCGATCGGGGCGGCTGCTGGTCCTGTCGTCGGCAGGACGCGATGCCACGGTCTACAGTATCGATCCGGCAAAGCCCGCCGATGTCCGGGTCATCGCGCCGACCGCGATCGCCGAGTCCGGCCCGGCGAACAGGGATGCCGCCACCGTGCTGCCCGTCAACGTCTGGGAAAACGGCGAATTCGCGGACCGGATCGATCCCGTCAGCTATCAGTATCCGACGATGGCGGACCTGTTCGCGGCGAAAATGGGCGAGGCCAAGGCGGCGCAATATGTGTCGCCCGACGGTTCGCTCGCGCTGCCCGCCTTTCGCGTGTGGAATCAGGGGCCGGACGATCATCAGGGATGGCGCTGGTCGGATACGCTGAACGCGAACGGCTTCGTCGCCGCGCGGCCCGGCGAGCGCGTCGTCCTGACCAACGCGTCGGAGAATCGCACCTATAGCGGTCTGGTCGGGGCGCAGGGCAGGGTCACCGACCTGAAGCCGGTGGCCGATCGCGGTGGGGAGAGCGTTGCGCGCGATGCCGCGGGCCGGCTCTACGTCGCCAATGGGCAGGTGTTCGTCTATGATGCCGGGGGGGCGCTGGTCCGGCGGATCGATGTGCCCGACCGTCCGCTGCAACTGGTGATCGGCGGCCCCGACAACCACACGCTCTTCATCCTCACCCACCATGCGCTGTACGCCACCGCGATCTGAGGGCGTGCGCGGTGGTGCGGTCGGGTGGAGGAGTGGTGCCGGTTGCAGGAATCGAACCCGCGACATCCAGTTTACAAAACTGGCGCTCTACCAACTGAGCTAAACCGGCAGCGGGCGCCTCATGCGTCAGGTGACGCCGAACGTCCAGCCTTCGGTTGCAGCAATAAGCGAAGTCATCGCCCGAGGACACCAGAAATCGGCATTCTTCGCATTGGCGCGGAGCCAGGCCGCGGTCAGGATCGCGTCGGTCGCATGGTCGTCATAGCGCGCGAGTGGGCGGTGCGGTGCGGAGCCGAGCGCGGCGAGCGCGGCGTCGAGCGTCGCGCCGTCGCGCATCTTGCTGCGGCCGACGGGGCGCCCCGCGGCGCGCGCGGCGATGCTGGTATAGATTTCGACGATCGCGGCGCCCGATCGCGGCGGGGCATCGAACGGCCAGACCGGGATCCGCCCGTCGAGACGGTGCAGCAGGCGCATCCCGGCAAAGCTCGCCTTGGCAACCTGCGCCGCGCCGATCGCGTCATACACGGTCGAAGGTTTGCGGCTGCCGTCGTCCGGCATCTCGCACCGACGCCAGTGCAGGAAATCCGCCTTGGTCCCGTCCGACGCGCCGAGATAAAAATGCGTGCCGCGGCGGCGCTCGATGAACGATGTCGCGCCGAGATCGGGATCGTCGCTCTGCGCGTCGACCATTGCCCAAAGCGCGCGGGCATCGGCGGTCGGCGCCTCACCGGGCAGATGCGCACCACGGGTCACGAAGGGGGCAGAAAAGCTGAAGTCGAACCCGGCAAGCAACGGCAGGTCGCGGCGGGCGACCAGCCAGTCGAGCACCGCCTGGCGTGACCAGATCCCGTCCGGTGCGGAGACAAGCGTCGGGGCAGCGTGATCACGGCCACAGATCGCAACGGCGATCCCCTTGTGCCGCTGTCCTTTCGCGCCGGACCAGTCGATCGCGACGAACTGCGCGAAGTGATCGGGGGTCATCGAAGACGCACGCAGGGCGTATCAGCCCTGCGGGGCGCGGGGGATCCGATCGTCTCGCAGGCGTTCATGCGCGGCTAGGCATCCTTGGCCTGCCGGCGTTCGTCCCACCAGGCGAGGCGCTCGGCAATACGCTTCTCGAACCCGCGGTCGGTCGGCGCGTAGAAGGTCTGCGGCGTCATCTCGTCGGGCCAATAGTCCGACCCCGAAAAGGCGTTCTCGGCATCATGGTCATAGGCATAGCCCTTGCCATAGCCGATATCGCGCATGAGCTTGGTGGGGGCGTTGCGGATTGCGGCGGGCGGCATCAGCGACCCCGTCTCGCGCGCCGATTTCCAGGCCGCCTTCTGCGCCTTGTAGACCGCGTTCGATTTGGGTGCGGTGGCGAGATAGACGCAGGCCTGGGCGATCGCGAGTTCGCCTTCCGGACTGCCCAGGAAATCATAGGTGTCCTTGGCGGCGATACACTGGACGAGCGCCTGGGGGTCGGCGAGACCGATATCCTCGACCGCGGCGCGTGTCAGGCGGCGCAGCAGGAACAGCGGCTCCTCGCCCGCGGTGAGCATCCTTCCGAGATAATAGAGCGCCGCCTGCGGATCGCTGCCGCGGATCGATTTGTGCAGCGCGCTGATGAGGTTGTAATGCCCTTCGCGATCCTTGTCGTACACCGCGACGCGGCGCTGGAGGAAGTTCGACAGCCCCGCCGGATCGAGCGGTTCAGGCAAGTCGACCGAGAACAATGTCTCGGCCTGATTGAGCAGGAACCGGCCATCGCCGTCTGCGCTGGCGATCAGCGCATCGGTCGCCTCGGGCGTGAGCGGGAGCGGACGGTCCATCAGCGTCGCCGCGCGGGTCAGCAGCAGCTCGAGCGCGCCGCGTCCCAGTCGCTCGAGGATCAGGACCTGCGCACGGCTGAGCAGTGCCGCGTTGAGCTCGAAGGACGGGTTCTCCGTCGTCGCGCCGACGAGCGTCACCGTGCCGTCTTCCACATAGGGAAGAAACCCGTCCTGCTGCGCGCGATTGAAGCGGTGGATCTCGTCGACGAACAGCAGCGTACGCTTTCCCAGGCGCGCATGGTCGCGGGCTTCGGCAAACGCCTTTTTCAGATCGGCCACGCCCGAGAACACCGCGGAGATCGCGACGAACCGCAGATCGACTGCGTCAGCGAGCAGGCGCGCGATCGTCGTCTTGCCGGTGCCGGGCGGTCCCCAGAGGATGATTGACGACAGCCGTCCCGCCGCCACCATCCGCCCGATCGCGCCGCCTGCGCCGGTGATGTGATCCTGCCCGACGACCTCGTCGAGCGTCCGCGGGCGCAGGCGATCGGCAAGCGGTGCGTTTTCGGGATGCGCGTCGGGTGGGGGGGCGGGTTCGAAACCCGCAAAAAGGTCGGCCATGCTCGCAATGTAGTCGATACGGACGACTGTGCCACCCTGGGCCTGGCCTCGCTTTCCGCTGTCTGACGACGCGTCTCCTGCCCAAGACATGCAAAAGATATATCTTGAAAGATCTTGCGAAGCGCAGTTGAAGATTTATCTTGTCCGTATCGGGATGCGCTCGACAGGAGATTCGAATGTTCATGCACATGCACGGCCGCGGATGCGGTCACCGTGACGGACACCATGCCGCGATGGGCGGCGGCTATGGCGGTGGTCGGGGCGGCGGGCGCTTCGCCTTCGCCTGGGGGCCGGGTGAGGGTGAGCGGCCGGGTGGCGGGCGGCAGCGGAGGATGTTCGACGGGGGCGAACTGCGCCTCGTCCTGCTCAGGCTGATCGCCGACTCACCGCGCCACGGCTATGACCTGATCCGCGCGATCGAGGAGCTTACCGGGGGCGCCTATGCGCCGAGTCCGGGCGTGGTCTATCCGACGATAACGCTGCTCGACGAAATGGGGCTGATCGAGGAGCAGCAGTCCGAGGGCGCCAAGAAGCGCTTTGCGATCACGCCGGCCGGCACCACGCATCTCGACGAGAATGCAGAGCAGGTCGCGGCGTTAATGGCGCGGCTGGCGGCGGTCGGCGAGCACCGGGAACGCGCGGATCGCGCTCCGATCCGGCGCGCAATGGGCAATCTGCGCCACGCAGTGCAGGACCGGCTGCTCGGCGACGGCTTTTCGGAAGAGGCGGCGCACCAGGTGGCGGCGCTGATCGACGAGGTCGTCCAGAAGATCGAGCGCGTGAAGTGAGCGTGTCGATCGCACGCGTGCCGACGCAGTCGGCGAGCCGGTATCTTCAGCAGCTTGCCAAACACTGGAGCCACAAGATGGAGGTGCGCTTCACCCAACAGGAGGGGCGTATCGCGTTTCCGGGTGGTGCGGTGCTCGAGATGCGCGCGGACAGCCAGACGCTCGACGTCGCGCTGACGGTGCCTGAGGGCGGGGATGTCGAACGGATGCGCGACGTGGTGTCGAGCCATCTTGACCGGTTCGCGTTTCGCGAGGCGCCGCTGACGTTCGATTGGGTGGACGCGTAACCTTACGGGTGCGCGTCGCATTCAATCACCGGTGCCGGCGCGCCGTCACCGCCAGATAGGTGTCGAGTACCGTCTGGTTGATCGTGTCCCAGCGATAGCCCGCGGCCTTGGCGTGTCCGGCTTCGCCCATCGACTGCCGGAGCGCGGGATCCGACACGATCCGACCAATCGCATCGGCATAGGCGGCGATATCGGTGGGCGGCACGAGGAAGCCGGTCGTGCCGTCCTCGATCAGGTCGACCGCGCCGGTCGCGCGCGCGGCGACCACGGGCACGCCCGCCGCCATCGCCTCGAGCGTCACGTTGCCGAAGGTCTCGGTGATGCTCGGGTTGAAGAACACGTCCATCGACGCGACTGCGCGGCCGAGTGCGTCGCCCGACTGGAAGCCGGCGAACACGGCTTCGGGGACATGGCCCGCGAACCAGTCGCGTGCAGGACCCTGACCGACGACGACCACGCGGTGAGGCACGCCCCGGCGGCGCAGTTCGGTGACGACGTCGGCAAAGACGTCGAGGCCCTTTTCCTTCACCAGCCGGCCGAGAAACCCGACCACCATCTCGTCGTCCGCGATACCGAGCGACCGGCGCCAGGCCGTGTCGCGCCGCGCCGGGTCGAACCGCGCGTGATCGATACCGCGTGACCAGATGCCAATCGACGACTTCACGCCCCAGCCGCGGAGCAGCTCGGCCATGCTGGGTCCGGGCACCAGGACCTCTTCCACGCGATTGTAAAAGCGCGTCAGCCGCTTCTTCGCGATCGGCTCGAGGAAGCCGAGCCGGTAATAACGGAAATAGGTCTCGAACCGGGTGTGGAAGGAGGCGACGGTCGCGATGTCGCGTTTGCGCGCATAGGCGACCGCGGCATGGCCGAGAAACTCGGGCGCCGAGACATGGACGATATTGGGGGCGAACGCGTCAATGTCGCGGCGGACGCGCGGCGTGATCCCGAGTGCGGCGCGATATTCGCCGCGTCCGCCGACCAGCGGGATCGCGGGCACGTCGACCAGATCGCCGATCGCGGGGAAGGCGGGCTCCGCGACCGTTGGCGAATAGACCCGCACCTTGACGCCGCGCGACAGCAAATGGCCGACGAGCAGGTTCAGCGACTGGTTCGCACCATCGCGGACGTAATTATAGTTGCCGCTAAACAGGGCCACGCGGAGGTCGGTCGGCTGCATCGCTCGGGCGGATAGCGTTGCCCGTCGGTTAGCGCCAGACAATCCTCTGTTGCCGAGGCGGTGGCGTTTCGCCGCGCGGGTGATCGCTGTTCCCTTATCGTTCCTATCTCGCTACACCGCGGCGATGGCGAAAATTCAGAAACGGTATGTGTGTCAGGCGTGCGGATCGGTCGCATCGCGCTGGGCCGGGCAATGCGCCGACTGCCACGAATGGAACACGCTGGTCGAGGAGGCGAATACCGCCGCAACGCCGTTTCATTCGAAGCATAATCTGCAGACCGGCGGCCGCGCGATCCAGCTCGTCGGGCTGGATGCGGAGATCAAGCTGCCCGATCGGATGGCGACCGGCATCGCCGAACTCGACCGTGCGCTGGGCGGGGGCTTCGTCGAGGGGTCGGCGACGCTGATCGGCGGCGATCCCGGGATCGGCAAGTCGACCTTGCTGTTGCAGGCGGCAGCGAAGATGGCGCTCGCCGGCCAGTCGGTGGCCTATGTCTCGGGCGAGGAGGCTGCGGACCAGGTCCGGCTGCGCGCGCGACGTCTCGGGCTCGGTAATGCGCCCGTGCAGCTCGCGGCGGCGACCTCGACGCGCGACATCCTGACGACGCTGCAGACAAAACCGCCGGCGATGCTGGTGATCGATTCGATCCAGACGATGCATTCCGACCTGATCGAAGGCGCGCCCGGTACGGTCAGCCAGGTACGGGCATCGGCGCAGGAGCTGATCCGGTTCGCCAAGGAGCGCGGGACGGCGGTCGTGCTGGTCGGCCATGTGACCAAGGACGGCAGCATCGCGGGGCCGCGTGTCCTCGAGCATATGGTCGACACGGTGCTGAGCTTTGAAGGCGAGCGCAGTCATCAGTACCGGATCCTGCGCGCGATCAAGAACCGCTTCGGCGGCACCGACGAGATCGGCGTCTTCTCGATGCAGACCGAGGGGCTGGCGGAGGTGGGCAATCCGTCGTCGCTGTTCCTGACGACGCGCGACGACGCGATGACCGGCGCGACGGTGTTTCCGGCGCTGGAGGGGACGCGACCCGTGCTGGTCGAGATCCAGGCGCTGACGGTGCGGCTGGCGAGCGGCGCCACGCCGAGGCGCGCGGTGGTCGGATGGGATTCGGGGCGGCTGGCGATGATCCTCGCGGTGCTCGAGGCGCGGTGCGGGCTGAGCTTTTCGTCGGCCGAGGTCTATCTCAACATCGCCGGCGGGTACCGCGTGCAGGATCCGGCCGCCGATCTTGCGGTCGCCGCGGCGCTGATATCGGCGATGGCGGAGCGTCCCGTACCGGTCGATGCGGTCGCGTTCGGCGAGGTCGCCTTGTCGGGTGAGATCCGGCCGGTCGCGCATGGTCCGCTGCGGCTGAAGGAAGCGAGTAAGCTGGGGTTCGAGCGCGCGCTCGTCCCCGCGTCGATGAGCGACGAGAAGAGCGGTATGCGGTTGTCGGGGTTCAAGACGCTCGCCGCGTTCGTCGACCACATGCTCGGGCGGGGATGAGGCGGGACGTGGCGTCCGGCGTCGGGGCGGGCGACCGCGGGGTGGCGATGATCCGGCGGTTCGTGCGGCTGCACTAGCGGTTCGCGGCGCGCGTCCCTATTCCAGACATCATGAACCTCACCGCCCTCGATGTCATCGTCCTGCTCGCGGTTGCCGGCGCCGCCGTTCTCGGCCTGATTCGCGGGTTCGTGACCGAGGTGCTGTCGATGTTCGCCTGGGTCGCGATCGTCGCGATGCTCAAGCTGTTCCACATCCCCGTCGCGGCCGCGCTGACGCCGGTCATCGGTACGGTCAGCGGTGCGGCGGTCCTCGCCTTGGCGATCATCACCGGGCTGACCTATATCGGCGGGCGGCTCGTCGCCAACGCGATCGGCGCGCGGACGCGGACGTCGATCCTGGGACCGGTCGACCGCGCGCTCGGGTTCGGGTTCGGCGCGCTGAAGGGACTGATCCTCGCCAGCCTCGTCTTCCTGCTCGCGACGCTGGTGATCGACACGATGAGCGGCGGTGCGGCGCGGCGGCCCGAATGGATGACCCGTTCGCGCACCTATCCGCTGCTCAATGCGACGAGCGCGAGCATCGCCGATTTCGTCGATCGCCGCCGTCGCGGCAAACCGGTGTTCGGCACGAAGCCGAACGCGTCCCGATCCGATACCGCAAGTGAGCCGACCCCATGAACGCCCCCCTCTACAATGCCGAGATCCTGCGTCTTGCCGCGTCTATTCCGTATCATGAGCGCCTGAACGCGCCGATGGCGACCGCGGAACGCCGCTCGCCGATCTGCGGCAGCCGCGTGACGGTGGACGTCGATATGGGCGCGGACGGGCGCGTCGCCGCGGTTGGGCTGCTGGTGCGCGCCTGTGCGTTGGGTCAGGCGTCCTCGTCGTTGCTCGCCTCGAGCATCGTAGGGCGGACGCCTGCGGAACTGGCGGCGGCCCGCGATGCGATCACCGCCTGGCTCGCGCGTACCGGCGACGCCCCCGACTGGCCCGGGATGGATGTCTTCGCACCCGCACTCGACTACACCGCGCGGCATCCGTCGATCCGCCTCGCTTTCGAAGCGGCGGCGGAGGCGGCCGAGGCGGCGGCGAACACTGCGTCGGGTCATGCGGAGGTGTCGGTCACGGCCCCCGCGAGCGCATCTGCCGGGACCGATGTCTGATGCATGACGGCACGCCGACGTCGCTGTTGCGGGACGGGGTGGTTTTGCTCGGCTTCGGGCTGGTGTTCGTGCTGCTGTTCCGAAGGATCGGCCTCGGCGCGACGCTGGGCTATCTCGTCGCGGGGGCGGTCGTCGGGCCGCATGTCCTGGGGCTGGTGGGTGACGCGGAGGCCAAGCTCGGCTTTGCCGAACTCGGTATCACGTTGCTGCTGTTCATCGTCGGGCTCGAGCTCAACCCGAGCCGGCTGTGGCGGATGAAGCATGAAATCTTCGGGCTGGGCCTGATGCAGGTGGTTGCCTGCGGTCTCGCGATCACCGCGATCGTGTGGCTCGGCGCGCGCTTCTCGCTGCCCGCCGCGCTCGCCTTGGGACTGCCGCTCGCGCTGTCGTCGACCGCGCAGGTGTTGCCAATGCTGCAATCCTCGGGGCGGATGCGGACGCCCTTTGGCGAGCGCGCCTTCTCGATCCTGTTGTTCCAGGATCTGTCGATCGTCCCGCTGATCACGATCGTCGCGGCGATGAGCCGCAATCCCGCCGATGCGAATGCGCCCCCCGGATGGCTGCTCGCGCTCTACACGGTCGCCGCGGTCGTCGGGCTGATCATCGCCGGGCGATTCCTGTTGCGGCCGTTCTTCCGGCTGATCGGCAATATGGGCGAGCGCGAGATGTTCGTGTTCGCTGGCCTGTTCACCGTCATCGCCAGTGCAGCGGTGATGGAATGGCTCGGCCTGTCGACCGCGCTCGGTGCGTTCATCGCCGGCGTGATGCTCGCGGACAGTCCGTATCGGCATGAGCTGGAGGCCGATGTCGAGCCGTTCCGGTCGATCCTGCTCGGGCTGTTCTTCCTCGCGGTCGGCATGCTGCTCGATCTCGGCGCGATCGCCGAGCGGCCGCTGTTCGTGCTGGCGATGGCCGCGGCGCTGATCGCGACGAAGACCGGCGTGATCATGGCGATCGGCATGGCGTTCAAGATGACCTGGCGGCAGGCCTTCGCGCTCGGCCTGTTGCTGAGCCAGGGCGGCGAATTCGGCTTCGTGCTGTTCGCACAGGCCCAGGCGGGGCTGCTGATCGATCCGGAAGCAGCGAGCCTGTTCGGCGCGATCATCACGCTGTCGATGGCGACGACCCCGTTCCTGATGGGGATCACCCGCCGGTTCCGGACCGAGCCGATCGCACCGGGCACCGATCGGGAGGGTCCGGTCGCCGATGGCGCCAATGCGATCATCGTCGGCTATGGCCGGTTCGGGCAGACGGTCGGTCAGATGCTGCTGGCCCAGGGCATCCCGGTCACGTTGATCGATACCGATATCGAGATGATCGACATTGCGGGCGAGTTCGGGGCCAAGGTCTATTATGGCGACGGCACCCGGCTCGACCTGTTGCGCCAGGCGGGGGCGGCGGACGCCGAACTGATCTGCATGTGCATCGACGGCGATCAGATCGAGCCGGAGACCATCGCGGCGATCCATGAGGCGTTCCCTAAGGCGGAGATCTATGTCCGCGCGTTCGACCGCCGCACGCTGGTCAAGCTGAAGAACGGCCCGGCGACCTATGTCGTTCGCGAGGTTCTCGAATCGGCGGTCAAGATGGCGCGGCTGGCGCTGCGCGGGCTCGGCGTTGCGCCGGCCGAGATCGATCGCGCGGAGGAAGCGTATCGTGTGCGCGACAAGGAACGGTTGCGCATCCAGATCGCCGCCGGCGACATCCGCGCGGCGCGCACCGAAACCGCGCAGCGCTTTCCATGGGGGAATGATCCACAATGATGCTCGTCGTTCTGGCGGCGCTGTCGGGCGCGATCGCGGTCGCGGCGGGGGCGTTCGGTGCGCATGGCGCAAGCGGTCCCGCGGTGGAGTGGCTGAAGACGGGCGCGCAGTATCAGCTTATCCATGTCGTCGCGGCGCTGGTCGCGGTGCGGATGGACGCGCGGGGGCCTGCCTGGCTGTTCGTCATCGGCGCGGCGATCTTCGCGCTCACGCTCTACGCCATGGCGCTCGGGGCGCCGCGCTGGTTCGGTGCGATCACGCCGATCGGCGGCGCGTTGCTCATCGGTGGGTGGCTGTGGCTGGCGTGGAGCGCAGCGCGCAGCTGACGGTGCTGCTGGGCTAGCGTTTCTTGCGGCAGGCATCCGAGCAGTAGATCACCGAATCCCAGTCGCGCGCCCATTTCTTGCGCCAGGTGAACGGCCGTTCGCAGGCCGGGCAAATCTTCGTTGGCAGGTTCTGCTTGGCGACGCCATTGGGCATCAGCGGGGCTCCGCGTCGAGGAAGGCGGCGACATCGGCGAGGTCGACGGTCGTGTCGAGATAGGTCCGGCCGATCCCGCGGGCGAGCAGGAAGGGCAGCGTGCCCGCCGCCATCTTCTTGTCGTGGCGCATATGATCGACGAGCGTCGCGCCATCCGCGGCGACATGCGCGCCGGCCAATCCGTCGGGCAGCTGAACCGCGCGCCAATGGGCCGCCACCCGATCGGCCTCGTCGCGCGAACAGAGCCCGTGGGCCGCCGAATAGCGGAATGCCAATGCGCAGCCCGCGGCGACGCCCTCGCCGTGGATCAGCGTCTGCGAGAAGCCCGTCTCGGCCTCGAGCGCATGGCCGAAGGTGTGGCCCAGATTGAGCAGCGCGCGCGTGCCGGTCGTCTCATGCTCGTCCGCCGCGACGATGCGCGCCTTGGCGGATACGCTGTGGATGATGGCGTATTCGCGCAGCGCGATGTCGCCGGCGAGCAATGCCGCGCCGTTCGTCTCGCACCAGGCGAAGAAGGCGGGGTCGTCGATCAGCCCGTATTTCACCACCTCGGCATAGCCCGCGCGCAACTCACGGATCGGCAGCGTGTCGAGCACCTGCGGGTCGATCAGGACCATCGCCGGCTGGTGGAAGGCGCCGATCAGGTTCTTGCCCGCACGCGTGTTGATCGCGGTCTTGCCGCCAACCGAACTGTCGACCTGCGCGAGCAATGTGGTCGGGATCTGGACGAAGCGGCAGCCGCGCTTGAGGATGGCGCAGGCAAAGCCGACGAGATCGCCAATCACCCCGCCGCCGAGCGCGACGACGTGATCGCCGCGCTCGATGCCGATGTCGAGCAGGTGGTCGCACAGCCGTTCCAGCGTCGCCCAGCTTTTCGATCCCTCGCCGGGCGAAAGAACGATCGCCTCGCTCGCGACACCGTGCGCCGTGAGTGACGCTTGGAGCGTCGCCAGATGGCCGCTCAGATTCTCGTCGGTGACGATCGCCATCGTCCGACCGCGCGCGAGCGGCGCCAGATGATCGCCGGCCTCCTCGAGCAGGCCGGCCCGGATATGGATCGGATAGGTCCGTGCGCCCAGATTCACGGTGATGACGGTCATAGGCCGATGGCTTTCAGGATGGAGGCAACGGTCGCCTCGTGCGGCGCCTTGTTGCTCGCGATATGGATATGCGCCTTGGCGTAGATCGGGTTGCGGACGCGCGCGAGCTCGGCAAGCACCTGGCCCGCGTCGCGGTTGCGCAGCAGGGGGCGGGTGTTACGACGCCCGACGCGCTCGACGAGGATCTCGGGCGGCGCGCTGAGCCAGATCGCGGTGGCTTCGGCGAGGATCAGGCTGCGCGTCTCGTCGTTGATGAACGCGCCGCCGCCGGTCGCGATGACCTTCGGCGTGCCGTCAATCAGCCGCGCGATCACGCGGCGCTCGCCGTCGCGGAAATAGGCCTCGCCATATTTGGCGAAGATCTCGCTCACGCTCATGCCGGACGCTGCCTCGATCTCGTGATCGGCGTCGACGAAGGGCAGCCGCAAGCGGTGCGCGAGGCGGCGGCCGACGGTGGTCTTGCCCACGCCCATCAGGCCGACGAGCACGATCGGGGGGCCGCTCCAGGGGGCAATCGGGTTGTGGCTTTGCAACATCGCGGTCCGCGCTATACAGCGGCACTGCGCGGGGGGAAACGGCATCCGCATGCCTATTCGCATCCGTCAGCAATGTCCTATCAGTCATTACAAGGTTTTGCGTATGTCCCGCCTGATAGTCTCGGTCGTCGTTATCCTGGTCGTCGTCGTCGGTGGGTTGTTCCTGCTCGCCGGTCGCGCAACCGAGCGCCCGCAGACGCAAGTCGAGAAGGCCGTGACGCTTGCGAACCTGTCCTAAGGTCACGCTGGCGGCGCTCGCCGCCGCCTGCAGCCTTGCCGCGCTCGCGCCGGCGATCGGGCAGGACCGACCGGAATCACTCCTGCCGCCCGGTTTCGGTGATACGACGCCAGCCCCTGCGCCGCGCCGGAGTCCGCCGGCCGCCAGCCCGGCGCAATCGCAGCCCAACGGGTCGGCGCCAGCACGGTCTGCACCGTCGACCCCATCTTCGGGCCCGACCGCGTCCCCCGGCGCTCCCGTTCCGGCGCCGCCGGCCGGGATGGCGACGATCCAGCCGCTGCCCGCACCCGATGGCAGCATTCCCCCGCTGACGGCAACGCCTGCCGCTGACACGCCGCCAGCGATCGATCCGGCGGTGCTCGCGCAATATGAGATGCCGGCCTCGGCCCGGCGTTCGCTCGATCGTGTCGGGCCGATCGGTTCCGGCGAGGGCGGTCTTTCGGCCGACGCGTTCGGCGATGCCGAGGGCCCTTATCTCGAGACGCTGATGCGGCGGTTGAGCGCGCCGCTCCCGTCACGCTGGATGTCGATCCTGTTGCGACGGGCGCTCGTGTCGCGGGTCGAGACCCCGGTCGGCGTAAACGGCGCGGATTTCGCCGCCGAGCGCGCCTGGCTGTTGCTGCGCATGGGCGAGTCCGTCGCCGCGCGTGCGGTGGTGCAGGGCGTCGATACCGGCAATTACACGCCCAAACTCTATCAGGTGGCGATGAATGCCGGTCTCGCCGCAGGCGATCCAGGCGCGCTGTGCCCGCTCGTCGAGGGCGCGATGCAACGCGCGCCAGCGCGTGGCTGGACGATGGCGCAGGCGATGTGCGCGGGGCTGTCGGGATCGCCGACCCAGGCCGGCACGCTGATCACCGCGGCACGGCGCCGCAACGTCGCGTCGGGCGTCGACATGCTGCTCGCGCAGAAGGTCGTTGGCGCAGGCGGGCAGGGGCGTCAGGCGGTCACGATCGAATGGGATTCGGTCGACCAGTTGACCTCGTGGCGGTTCGGTCTGGCGATGGCGACCGGGGTCGCCGTTCCCGATGCGCTGTACCGGACCGTCGGCGTGCAGGCGACCTATTGGCGCGCGCTGTCGCCTGCGATGACGATCGCCGACCGCCTGCCCGCCGCGGACGCCGCCGCGGCGCAAGGCGTGCTGTCGAGCGCGGCACTGGTCGATCTCTACGCAGCGGCGGAGGCGGACGACAGCGTGCAGAGCGCGGTGGCCGCGACCGTGCAGGACCTGCGTACCGCCTATGCCGACCGCAATGCCGAAGGCCGGATGACCGCGCTGCGATCGATCTGGGGCAAGGCGGAGGACGCGTGGCCGTCCTACGCCCGTATGGTGCTGACCGCGCGGGCGGCGGCACGGATCCCGCCCGCAAATGGCGAACGCGATGCGGACCGGATGGTCGCCGCGATGCTGTCCGCGGGGCTGGACCGGACCGCGGCGCGCTGGCGCGGCACGGTCGCCAAGGGGGGCGATGGCTGGGCGATGATCGCGCTGGCGGATCCCGATGCGACCGGTCGCCTGAGCTATGGCGATCTGGCTGCCTATAGCGGTGGCCGCGGCGATTCGGCCCTGAAGCAGCGTCTGCTGTTCGCCGGACTGGCGGGGCTCGGTCGTCTGAGCGCGGGCGATATCGAACGCGCGGCGCAAGCGCTGGCGGTTCCGATCGGCACCGAGAATGGCTGGACGCGTGCGCTCGACAGGGCGGCGCGAGCGGGCCAGCCGGGGACGGTCGCGCTGCTCGCGGCGACGGGCATGCAGACCGCCAGCTGGCACGGCATGCCGCCCGAGGCCTTGTACCGGATCGTCGCCGCGTTGCGCGCTGTGGGTCTTGAGGGCGAGGCGCGTATGATCGCGGCCGAGGCAATCGCGCGCGCGTGACGCGGGCCCGATCATGACCGATGCGGTCGCCGGGGCGGATGCGGTCGAGCGCGCGCCGCCGGCGGCGAGCGACCGCGCGCTGATCGAGCGGTTCCTCGAGATGATGGCGGCGGAATCGGGGGCCGCGCCGAACACGATCGCGGCGTATCGCAGCGATCTCATGCTGGCGTCACGCGTTGCCGATGGCGCGCTGGCTCGCGCGGACGGCGATGCGCTGGGGCGGCTGGCGGACAGCTGGAGCAGCCTGTCGCGCGCGACGGTCGGCCGCAAGTCCGCGGCCTTGCGCCGGTTCTTCGGATTTCTCGCGGACGAAGGGCATCGCAGTGACGATCCGGGCAAGGCACTGCCGCGGCCGGGCACGGCACGCCCCTTGCCGAAGATCCTCAGCCACGCCGATGTCGATCGATTGTTCGCCGCGATCGTCGAGCGCGTGGGGCGCGATCCGATGGATCCGGTCGACCTGCGGCTCTCCGCGCTGATCGAGCTTCTTTACGGATCGGGGCTGCGTGCGACAGAGCTCGTCAGCCTGCCACGCGCCGCGGTGCATCCCGACCGGCCGTTCCTGATCCTGCGCGGCAAGGGCGGGCGCGAGCGGCTCGTGCCGATTTCCGACCGGGCGCGTGCCGCGGTCGCGCTGTGGCGCACGCATGTCGCGGCGGATCAGCCCTGGCTGTTCCCCTCCGGCAAGGGGCATTTGTCGCGGATCCGCCTGTACCAGATCGTCAAGGCGCTGGCCGCAGAGGCGGGGGTGCCCCCCGACCGCGTCAGCCCGCATGTCCTGCGCCACGCCTTCGCGACGCATCTGCTCGCGGGGGGCGCCGATCTGAGGGCGTTGCAGGCGATGCTCGGGCATGCCGATATCGCGACCACGGAGATCTATACGCATGTCGAGGCAAGCAAACTGATCGAGCTCGTCAACACCCGCCACCCCCTGACCGATCCGGAGCACGCGACCTCACGTTGACGTTCCGGCGCGCGCCCCGTAACCGACGCGGATGCCAAGCTTCCTCGACTTTGAGAAACCCATCGCCGAACTGCAGGGGCGGATCGACGAACTTCGTGAGACCGCCAGCGATGGCAATCTCGATCTGTCCGCCGATATCATGCGGTTGCAGGCGAAATCCGACAAGCTGCTGAAGGACACCTTCGCCCGGTTGACGCCGTGGCAGAAGACGCAGGTCGCGCGCCATCCCGAGCGGCCGCACTTCAAGGATTATGCCGCCGCACTGTTCGAGGAATTCGTGCCGCTGGCCGGTGACCGAGCGTTCGGCGACGACCAGGCGATCCTGGGGGGCTTTGCGACGTTCCGCGGCCGCAAGATCATGGTGCTCGGCCATGAGAAGGGCGACGATACCGCGAGCCGGCTGCGCCACAATTTCGGCATGGGCAAGCCCGAGGGCTATCGCAAGGCGATCCGCCTCGTCGAGCTGGCCGACCGCTTCGGCCTGCCGATCGTGACGCTGGTCGACACGTCGGGGGCGTTTCCCGGCATCCAGGCTGAAGAGCGCGGACAGGCGGAGGCGATCGCCCGGTCGACCGAAGCCTGCCTGAACGCAGGCGTGCCGATCGTCTCGGCGATCGTCGGCGAGGGCGGATCGGGCGGCGCGGTCGCGCTGGCAGCGGGCAACCGCGTGCTGATGTTCGAACATGCCATCTATTCGGTAATCAGCCCCGAAGGCTGTGCGTCGATCCTGTGGCGTACCGCGGACAAGGCGGCCGAGGCGGCGGAGGCAATGCGCATCACCGCGCAGGATCTGAAGGCGTTCGGCGTGATCGACACGATCGTGCCCGAACCGCTGGGTGGCGCGCACCGCGACCGCGCGGTGGCGATCGACGCGCTGGGCAGCGCACTGACGGATGCACTCGACTCGCTCGTTCCGTTGTCGCCGGTCGAGCTGCGCAAGGAACGCCAGGCCAAGTTCCTCAAGATGGGTCGTCTCTGACCCCCATAGCAAAAGGGCGGCGAACCCGGAGGTCCGCCGCCCGATGCGCCAGTTCGATCCGAGGATCGACTGGATCAGCCCGACGTGTTGAGCTTGGTCGAGACGTTGTTGAACGTCTTGTTCAGGCTGCCACCCAGGCCCTGCATCGCGGCGATGGCTGCGACGGCGATCAGCGCGGCGATCAGGCCGTACTCGATTGCGGTTGCGCCCTTGGTGTTCTTGAAAATCTTCCGAAGCGTCTGCATTCCGGTCTCCATCGTTAAAAGCATCAGTCACCCGGCCGCCCGGGGCTACACCGGATCAGCAATTCCGTGACTAGACGTGACCCATTGAGAAAAGCTTAAACGGGCGGATTTTTGCTATGGTTAGCGCGCGTTAGCCACTCGGTTGTGCAGCATGCCCCAGAGCGCCGTGGTGCCATCAGCAAGATAGACGAGTCCGGCGATCATGCCGAGAACAACGAGCGCAAGAATAAGGCCGTATTCGACTGCGGTAGCGCCGCGGCGGTCGGTGATGAGCGCGGCCGCAGCGGCGCGGATCTTGCGACGCATGGTCTTTACGACGATCAGCTTCGGCCTCATGGCGTGCCCTATACAGCGCGGAGATTAACGAATGACCAAAGCCGCTTACTTATTGCCGGTCGTCGCCGCGGCGCTGGTCGATGCGGATGGCCGCGTCCTGCTGCAGCAGCGCCCCGAGGGCCGCTCGCTGGCCGGGCTGTGGGAGTTTCCGGGCGGCAAGGTCGAGCCGGGCGAAACGCCCGAAGCCGCCCTTATCCGCGAGCTCGAGGAGGAACTGGCGATCACCGTGCCGCAGGCCTGCCTTGCCCCCGCCGCGTTTGCCAGTGCGCCGCTCGACGACCGGCATCTGCTCCTGCTGCTGTACATCACCCGCAAATGGACCGGCGTGCCGCGCGCGCTCGAAGCATCCGCGTTACGCTGGGTCCGCCCGGCGGACATGCACGACCTGCCGATGCCACCTGCCGACCGGCCGTTGATCGGACTGCTCGACGCCTTGTTGTGAGCGCACCTCCGGCGTTTCGGCGCCAAAGGGCAGACGGCGTCAGTCGATCCGGTACTGGATCGGTTTGAACGCGCCGCCATTGGACTGGAGCGCGGAGCAGGCGGTCAGGCCGATGATCAGGTCCATCTCCGCGCGGAACGTGACGGTGTCGCCGGCGCGGCTGAGCGGTGGTTCGACCGTGAACGCCCCGGTCGAGCCATCGATCGGCACGTTCATGAAGCAGTTGAACGCGACCGGGATCGCATCCGGCTCGATACCATAAGGCGCGAGCGCCGCCACGAGATTGCCGAAGCAGCCCCGGTGCGGATCGGCGTCGCCGTAGATGATCGCGAAGGTTTCCTTCGAACACGGCGTCAGCAGGAAATCATGCCGGCCGACATCATCGGCGATGATGTCGAGCATCACGGTGCTGCGGTTCGAATAGAGCCGGTCGCCCGTGGTGAGATAGAGCCGGCTGGCATAGTCCAGCGTCCGCCCCGACGAAATCACCTCGCGCGTGTCGGCGCGGCTATAAGCCAGAAGATCGGCGACCTGCCGGCCCTCGGGATCGATCACGGTCAGCGTCTGGCCGCGATCGAGCGTGAAGGCTGTCCCCGACCGGGGGCTGATCGTTTCAACCATGTGCACTGCTCCGCTTGAACGGGCATTTCCAGGAATCATCGACGACCCGCCCGCTATATTGGCGTGCCTCGCTCGATTCGCCGTGGCGCGCAAGCATCGGGTTCATCGACCCCGCCAACTCGAGATCGCGCGCCAGGATCGACGTGCGCAACTTGTCATAGCGCTGTTGCGTCCGCAGCACCTCGAACTGGTCGTGGAGGTTGAACACCATCGCCGGTGCCTCGAAACGACGCGCCGGACGGCTTGCCTGGGGGTGCAGGCCGACAACAAAAAACGCTTCGCCGGAAAAGCTCAGCGAAAAATGCGGATCGTCGGGATCGGCGCTGACCGAGGGATCTGGACGATGGCCAAGCCACGCGTCCTTGTCGCTCAGCGACTGGGCCCGAGCCCAGAGGTGCGCTTCGAATTCCTCTTCGCTCAGGTGCGTGGAACTGTCGGCCGGACCTTCGAACAGGACCACTAGCGTCCGGAAGATCGCGCGATCCTGGTGATATTTGCGGACCGTGTCGCCCAGCATCGGCAGGATGCGCAGGTCGTCCCATGCCGATCGAAGGTCGCGCGCGACGATGATGTCCATCTGCCCCTTCGCCAGCGCCGACTTGGCGCCGACACACGGAAAGGCAGTGTCCTTGATCGTCGCGATGAACGCGCGTGCGAGCGGATGGTCATTTTGGGATTGCGGCTGATACATGGTCGACGAGGAACAGATGGCCGGCGGCTTTGTTTCGCCTTCGACGCGATTGACTCATCTCGATCAATATGAATCCGCTGATGAGCGCGTCACGTGCGCGGTATTGCGGTGGGGAAACAGGCATGCTGACGGAAAAATTCTTGCTGGGCCGAGGCCGCGAGGACCTGAGCGCACAGGAAAAGCAGATCCTGGAGGACAGCGTCGCCGAGGTAAGGTCGCTGCCGCCGCGCCATCGCCTCGTGCGTGCCGGCCAGCCCGTCCAGACGAGCACGCTGCTGCTCGAAGGGTTCATCTGCCGTTACATGGATGATCGGGATGGTCTGCGGCAGCTCGTCGCCGTCCATATCCCGGGGGATTTTGTCGATCTTCACGCCTTCCCGATGAAGCGGCTGGATCATGACGTCGCCACATTGGGGCCGGTAAAGGTCGCGACGTTCGATCATGCGACGCTGAAGACGATTACGGAACGGCATCCGCATCTGACGCAGCGGCTCTGGTTCAGCACGCTGCTCGATGCGGCGATGCACCGCGAATGGATTTTCCGGATGGGGCGGCTCGGCGCCGAGGGCCGCGTGGCGCATCTGTTCTGCGAGATCTACGCACGATTGGCGATGGTCGGCTTGGCGAAGGACGGCTGCTACACGCTGCCGATGACCCAGCCCGATCTGGCGGAGGCCTGCGGCATCACCGGCGTCCACGTCAATCGCGTGCTGCGCTTGCTGCGAGAGCGCAAGCTGGTGACATTCCGGGCAAATACCGTCGAGATCATGGATCCAGCCGGGCTGGCGAGTGTTGGGGAATTTAATCCCGACTATCTTTACGGGACGAGCGCCACCCCCGCCGGAGCCTTTGCATGAACGACAGGTTGAAGCCGGAGGACGAGCCGGGCGTAGCGGCGGCCGAGCAGGGGCAGGTGACGCTTGATGGACCCAATGGCCTGGCAATCGCGATGACGCCCGCGGCGGCGGCCGAAACGGGCCGCCGGCTGATCGAGGCGGCACGTCTGGCTGAACAGCAGTCCCCGCCTTCAAACGCTATGGATGGGCATTCAGAGGCGTCTGACGACGTCTAGTCCCGGGCAGCCTGACCGGTCCTTTGGCGCCCTGGACACGGCCTGCCGGCGCGGGTCGGGGGGGGGCGCCGCGGCACGCGGGGTTCCGCATCTGCACATTGTCTCTATGGTGGCGTCAACATCGTCCGGGAGAACCATGTGCATTTTCTACCCCTCGCAATCAGTGCAGCCGCATTGATGGCGTCAGCATCTACCATGGCGCAGACCGCGGTCGCGCCCTCCGCCAATCCGCTGCTTGCCGACTGGACCGGCCCCGCCGGCGGGGTACCGCCCTGGGACAAGGTCCGCCCCGAACTGTTCCCGCAGGCGTTCCAGACGACGCTGGCGGAGCGCACCGCCGAATATCGCAAGATCGCCGACAACCCGGCCAAGCCGACCTTCGCGAACACGATCGTGCCGATCCAGCTTGCGGGCAAGCGCTACGGGCAGGTGATGACGCTGTTCGGCGTGATGACGGGCAACATGAACACGCCCGCCTATCAGAAGCTCGACCGCGAATGGTCGCCAAAATTCTCCGCCGCGTCGGATGCGATCACGTTCGACAAGCCGTTGTTTGCGCGGATCCAGGCGGTCTACGACGCGCGCAATTCGAGCGGGCTGGACGCGCAGCAGATCCGGCTCGTGACGCGGATCTATGACAGCTATGTGCGCCAGGGCGCGAAACTGAACGATGCGCAGAAGGCGCAGCTTTCTCAGTATAACCAGCAGCTCGCGACGCAGTTCTCGACCTTTGGCGAGAAGTTGCTCGCCGACGAGAGCAAGGCGATCTCGGTCACCGACGAGGCGCAGCTGGCCGGGCTTCCCGACAGCGTGAAGGCGGTCGCCAAGGCCGCGGCGGCCGAGCGCAAGCTGCCGGGCTTCGCGATCGTCAACACGCGCAGCGCGGTCGATCCGGTGCTGACCTACGCGACCGACCGCGCCCTGCGGGAGAAGGTGTGGCGCGCGTTCGTCAATCGCGGCGGTAACGGCGATGCCAACGACACGAACGCGACGATCGCGCAGATCGTCAAGCTGCGTGCCGACCGCGCGCATCTGCTCGGTTTCAAGACGCATGCCGACTGGCGGATGCAGGACACGATGGCCAAGACGCCCGCCGCGGCGATGGACCTCATGATGCGCGTCTGGCCCGCCGCCAAGGGGCGCGTCGCCGAAGAGGTCGCCGACATGCAGAAGATCGCCGGCGCGTCGCTGACGATCGAACCCTGGGATTATCGCTTCTACCAGGAGAAGGTGCGCAAAAGCCGGTACGATCTCGACCAGGCGCAGCTCAAGCCGTATTTCGAGCTCGGCAACATCATCCAGGGATCGCTCTACGCCGCTAACCGGCTGTACGGGCTGAACTTCAAGGAGATCACCGGCACGGTGCCGGTGTTCGAGCCGAACATGCGCGTGTGGAGCGTGACGGACAAGGCCGGCAAGGATGTCGGGCTGTTCTACCGCGACGATTTCGCGCGGACGGGCAAGCGCTCGGGCGCCTGGGCGAACACCTATCGCGGGCAGCGCGGGCTGGCCCCGGCGCAGCTGGTGCTGTCGTCGAACAACAACAATTTCGCCAAGGGCGCACCTGGCGAGCCGATCCTGATCAGCCTTGACGATGCGCAGACGCTGTTCCACGAATTCGGCCATGCGATCCATGCGATGCTGCAGAACGTCCAGTATCCGGGCCTTGCAGGGACGCCGCGCGACTTCGTCGAATATCCCAGCCAGGTGAACGAGCATTGGCTGCTCACTCGCGACGTGCTCGACAAATATGCGCGGCATTACCAGACCAAGGCGGCGATGCCGCAGGACCTGCTCGACAAGATCGAGAAGTCACGGACGTTCAACCAGGGCTTTGCCACCGCGGAATATCTGTCGTCGGCGATCGTCGACATGAAGATCCACACCGTGGCCAATGGCGTGATCGACCCGGACAAGTTCGAGGCGGCGACCCTCGCCGAGATCGGCATGCCCAAGCAGCTGGTGATGCGGCACCGCGTGCCGCAGTTCCAGCATCTGTTCTCGTCCGACAGCTATTCGGCGGGCTATTACAGCTATCTCTGGTCCGAGACGATGGACGCGGACACGTTCGCCGCGTTCGAGGAGGCGGGCAGCCCCTGGGACAAGCCGACCGCGGACAAGTTCGCAAGGCTCCTGCTGTCGACGGGTAACGAGACCGATCGTGCCGAGGCGTATCGCGCCTTTCGCGGTCGCGACCCGGATGTGAACGCGTTGCTCAAGAAGCGCGGCTTTGCCCCAACCCAAGCCGCACAGGACGCGAAATAATGGCCCCCGATCAGAAAACGCGCCTGAAAGCGATCATCGGCGGATCGACCGGCAATCTCGTCGAATGGTTCGACTGGTACGTCTATTCCGCCTTCACGCTCTACTTCGCACCGCATTTCTTCCCGTCGACGGATCGCACCGCGCAGCTGCTGAGCGCGGCGGCGATCTTTGCCGTCGGCTTCCTGATGCGGCCGATCGGCGCGTGGATCATGGGGGTCTATTCGGATCGCCACGGCCGCAAGGCGGGGCTGACGGTCGCGGTCACGCTGATGTGCGCGGGGTCGCTGATCATCGCATGTACGCCGGGATACGAAACGATTGGCGTGTTCGCGCCGATCATGCTGGTGATCGCACGCCTGATGCAGGGGCTTTCGGTCGGCGGTGAATATGGCGCGTCGGCGACATATCTGACCGAGATGGCAGGCAAGGATCGCCGCGGGTTCTTCTCGTCGTTCCAGTATGTCACGCTGATCTCGGGACAGCTGCTCGCGATCTGCGTGCTGTTGGTGCTGCAGTCGACGATGAGCGAGGCGGCACTCGACTCCTGGGGCTGGCGCATTCCGTTCGCGATCGGTGCGGTCCTGGCCGTGGTCGTGTTCTACATCCGTCGCGGGCTGGCCGAGACGCAGAGCTTCGAGAATGCCAAGTCCGAGGCGGGCGACGGCAAGCCCAAGTCGGGCTTCCTCCAGCTGATCACCAAGCATCCGCGCGAGACGATGACGGTGATGCTGCTGACCGCAGGCGGTACGCTCGCCTTCTATGCCTACTCGATCTACATGCAGAAGTTCCTGGTGAACACGAGCGGTTTCAGCCGCGAAGTGGCGAGCCAGATCAATGCCGCGACGCTGTTCGTGTTCATGCTGCTGCAGCCGATCGCGGGCGGGCTGTCGGATCGGGTCGGCCGCAAGCCGCTGATGATCGCGTTCGGCATTGCAGGCGTGCTGTTCACCTATCCGATCTTCACCGCGCTCGAGACGGCGACCAACCCGGTCTATGCAGGGTTGCTCGTGATGGCGGCGCTGCTGATCGTGACGGGCTACACCTCGATCAACGCGGTCGTGAAGGCCGAGCTGTTCCCCGCGCATATCCGGGCGCTGGGCGTCGCGTTGCCCTACGCGCTCGCCAACACGCTGTTCGGCGGGACCGCCGAATATGTCGCGCTCAAGTTCAAGGATTCCGGGTTCGAGCGCGGCTTCTACTGGTATGTGACCGGGATGATTGCGGTGTCGCTGATCGTGTATCTGCGGATGAAGGATACGCGGACGAACAGCCAGATCGTCGAGGACTAGGCGAGCATTGTCCCCCTCTCCGGCGGGGAGGGGGAAGACCGGTCAGCGCGGGAGTTCGATGATCGCGTTCAGGCCGCCGCCCGTGCGGTTGACGAGGCGGATCTCGCCGCCGGCCTCGCGGATGATGGCGCGGGCGAGCGCAAGGCCCAATCCGATGCCCCCGGTCTCGCGATTGCGCGACGTTTCCAGCCGGGTGAACGCGTCGAACACGTCGCCCATGCGATCCTCGGGGATCCCGGGTCCCTGATCGGCGACGACGATCGCGACGCGGCGCGCGTCGGCCTCGACGCGGACCTCTGCCGAAACACCATATTTGACCGCATTCTCGATCAGGTTGCGCACCGCACGCCGGATCAGCGACGGGCGCAGGTGCATCCGCAGTCGGCCCGCCTCGACGAAGGTCACGTTGTTACCGATATCGCGGAAATCCTCGACCACCGCGTCGACCAGCGCCGCCAGATCGACATCGGTCGGCGGCTCGCTCGGACGGCCGAGCCGGGCGAGCGACAGGATGTCGTCGAGCGTGCGGTTCATCTCGGCGATCGTGTCCGCCATCCGCGTGCGATCGGTGTCGTCCTCGACCGATTCGATACGGACACGCAGTGCTGCCAGCGGCGTGCGCAGGTCATGGCCGATCGCACCGAGCATCCGATCCTTCTCGTCGAGCATCGCGGTGACGCGCAGCCGCAGCGCGTTGAACGCGGCGACCAGCGCGGCGACGTCGTCGGGGCCGCGAACCGACAGCGCGATGCCCGGCTCGCCCGGCCGGAACGCCTCCGCCGCGGCGCGCAGATCGCGCAACGGGCGCGACATCCGCCGGACGATCCACAGCACCGGCAGCAGCACGATGACGTACAGGATCGCGGTCTGGCTCAACAGCGCGAACAGCAGCCGCCAGCCCGGCTGCGGCCACGGCGCGGTGATCGCCAGCCACCCGCGGCCCGGCTGTTCGACCGCGATCACCAGCGTTCCGCCCTGCCGGTCGCCCTGTCGATCACCCTGCCGGTTGGTGTTGCGAAGACCCTTCCGCCGCCGGGGCTCTGCATCGTCGTCGGAAACCGGGCGCAGACCGGTATCGATCCGGCCCACCGTCAGCCCTTGGTCGGCAAGCTGGCGACGGAGTTCCGCCGCGACCTCAGGATGCCGTTGATAGGCGAAGGGGGCGAGCGGATTGGCGGTGAGGCGACGGACCCGGCCGCGGTCGGCGGTCAGCGGTCGCCCGGCATGCGCCTCGCGCTCGAGCGCGTCGGCAATCCGCGTCGCCACCGGTCGCGTCGCCTGGGCGAGACGAAATTCGGTCCGGTCGCGAAGGATGAGCCCGAAATTGATCGCCTGCGCGACGAACAGGGCGAGTGCGATCAGCAGCGCCATCTGCCCTGCCAGACTGCGCGGCCAGGGTCGGGACGCCGTCACGGGTGCGGGATCACAGACGGATGACCTCGGCCGCCAGCGTATAGCCGCCGCCCCAGACCGTCTTGATCAGTTCGGGCGTCTTGGCATCCGCCTCGATCTTGCGACGCAGCCGGCTGACCTGGTTGTCGATCGCGCGATCGAACGCGGCGGCCTCGCGCCCCTGGGTCAGATCGAGCAGCTGGTCGCGGGTCAGGACCTGACGCGGTCGCGTGACCAGCGCGAGCAGCAGGTTGTACTCGCCTGTCGACAGCGGCACCGACACGCCTTCGCGATCGACCAGCGCGCGTTCGCCCGATTTGAGCACCCAGCCGGCAAAGGCGTAGGAATTGGCTTCGGGCGCATGCTGACGTGCGCCGCCCGCGGTGGCGCGGCGCAGGACGACCTTCACCCGCGTCGCGAGTTCGCGCGGCGAGAAAGGCTTCACGACATAGTCGTCGGCGCCCATTTCCAGCCCGACGATCCGGTCGGTTTCCTCGGCGCGCGCGGTCAGCAGGATGACCGGCACGTCGCTGGTCGCGGCGATGTGGCGGCACAGGCTCAGCCCGTCCTCGCCCGGCATCATGATGTCGAGGATGACGAGGTCGATCGCATAGGCGGTCAGCCGCGTCCGCGCGGCCTCCGCGTCGCCCGCCTGCGTGACGCGAAATCCCTGCTTGGTCAGATAGGCGGCCAGCGGCTCGCGGATCGAACGCTCGTCATCGACGAGCAACAGATGCGGCATGTCTCCCATGGGGGCGACGTCTAGCATGGTGCGTGTCCAAAGGAAGCGCCGGACGATCGCAGACCGTCCGGCGCGCAGGGGCAGGGGGGCGGATTACTGATCGGTGTCGCCGCCCGGCCGGTCCATCCGGTGCCCGCGACCATGGCGCATCGCACGGCGATCCGGCCGCTCGCCCGCGTCGAGCCGTCCGTCACGATTGGCGTCCATCCGGTCGAAACGCTGCCCGGCACGGTCGATGAATTCGGCCTGCGTGAGCACGCCGTCACCGCCGCCGCGCCTGCCGCGCATCATCTGGTCCTTCTTGCCGTCCGCCATGCCTGCGGGCTCGGGCGGGAGCGTCTTGCCGCGTGCCGCCATCCGGGCCTCGCGACGATCGCGCATCGCTTCGCGTGCCGCCTGGCGTTCGGCTGCGGTCACGATGCCGTCGCCGTCGGCGTCCAATCGGGCGAACTGGGCCTCGGCCTGCGCGACGACTTCGGCGCGGGTGAGGACACCGTCGCGATCGGTGTCAGCCTGCATCATCGGCCCGCCGCGCATCCGGCCTGCGTGCCGCGGACCGGGACCGCGGGGGGCCGGTGCGGGCGCCGCCTGCGCCTGGCCGGCGATGGTCGTCTGCAGCGCGGCGCGGTTGGCGGCGCTGGTGGCGGCGGCGTCGGCGCGGTCGGCGGGGGCGGACTGTGCGCCGCATGCCGTGGCGGCAAAGCTGCTGGCTGTCAGCGCCAGCGTGAGCAGGGTCTTGCGCATCGCGTATCTCCGGTCGGACGGGGCTGATCCCCATCGAATGTCCCGGTTATGACGATCGGCTGTCGCGACGCTTTGTCAGGTGACGGATAAACTGTCGCAATCTGTATCGTGCACGTCACATTCGCGCGCGGCCGACCTGACGTGGCGGTCAGGCAAAGATCGCGACGCTCTGCATCTGTTCGGCGATCGGCAGGCCTTGCGCGTTCCAGATCGCCATTGACTGGCTCGAACTGCCGTCGCGGACATAGTCGGTCGTCGCGCGCAGCAGCCACCAGCCATCCTGCGTCACCGGCTGCGGGCCGAGAATGTTGAGCAGCCAGGTCATCGAGCTGAGCGGTGCCGGCCCGCCGAGCAGCTTGAGCGCGGAGGGTGGCAGGCAGTCCGCGACCGCGATCAGCTCGACCATCGAATCGAGCCCCTCGCGATCCGCCAGCCGGACCCAGCGCAACCATTCGGCGGGGCCGACGCTGTCGTCGCGCCGGTCGAGCAGATCGAAATTGCGCGAGAAGGCGACCGCGCTGTGGCCGCGATAGGTCGCGGTGTCGGCGTCGGGTACCGCGAAGGCGGGCGCGGTGCCGGTGTGGTGGTCGACGCGCGAGGCGATCGGCCCCATGAAGACGAAGGTGGCGCGCAGCCCGAGCCCTGCCGCGCTTTCGACGTCCGCCTGGACGAACGCGGCATTGCGGCCGCGTCTTAGCCGCGTCGCGCGGATGACGATGTCGCCTGACAGCGGCCCGATGAACGAGACTTGCGCCGACCGGAGCGGTGGCAGGTCGGTGTCCGACATTTGCGCGGCATGCAGCGCGAGCGCGGCCGAGAACCCGCCATAGGCGGTGCGCCCCTGCAGCCAATTGTCCGGCACGGTCCCGCGCCAGCCGCCCTCGGTCGGTTGCAGCGCGTCGATCGCCTGTCGGAGACTGGTCATGCCGGCGTGCCCGTCAGCCGGTCGCGCAGTTCGCGTTTGAGCACCTTGCCGATCGCGCTGCGGGGAAGTTCGCTGGTCGGATGGATGCCCGACAGGCGCTGGGTCTTGCCGAGCTGCGCGTTGGTCCATGCCAGGATATCCGCCGGGTTAGCCTCGGGCGAGCGAGGGACGATGACCGCAACCGGCGTCTCGCCCCAGCTCTCCGACGGCATGCCGATGACCGCGCAATCGGCGACGTCGGGATGCTGCCCAAGCACCGCCTCGAGGTCGGAGGGGTAGATGTTGAACCCGCCCGAGATGATCAGGTCCTTCTTGCGATCCATCAGGATCAGGAAGCCGTCCTCGTCGAACCGACCGACATCGCCGTGGCGGATATAGCGGTTGCCCTCGGCATCATGCCATTCGGCGTCGCGCGTCGCAGCGCTGCGGCCGTGATAGCCGTTCATCATTGCGGGCGAGCGGCCGACAACCTCGCCCATTTCGCCCGGCGGCACCTCGACGCCGTCGTCGTCGATCAGGCGGATCTCGTGCCCCGGCATCGGCTGACCCACGCTATGCAGCTTGGTCGGATGCGCGGTCGCGTTGAGCGCGCAGCTCGCTCCGCCTTCGGTCATGCCGTAAAACTCGACGAGCAGCCCCGGCCAGCGCGCGACCACGTCGGCCTTCAGCGCGGCGGAGAAGGGCGCGCTGGTACTCGTCTTGAAACGGAAGGCCGACAGGTCGAACGCGTCGAAATCGGGGAGCGCCATGATCCGCTGATACTGGACGGGGACGAGCATCGTGTGCGTCGCGCGGTAGCGCTCGGCGAGCGTCAGATAGCCGCGCGCGTCGAACTTGCCCATCAGCACGACGCTGCCGCCCCAGCCGAGCGTGGGCAGGACGCTGACGAGCGTGGTGTTCGAATAGAGCGGCGTCGCGATCATCGTGACCGCGGTGTCGAACCCTGCGGCGCTGTTGCGCGCGATATGTGCCCAGCGCATCGCATGGCTCTGGACGATCCCCTTGGGGGTGCCGGTCGTGCCCGACGAGTAGATGATGTTGAACGCATCGCCAGGCGCGATCGCCACGGGCGTGGGGCGTGCGCCATCGGGCGCGAGCCAGTGCTCCAACAGCTCGGCGTCGCCGGACGGCCCCTCGGGCGGCAGGTCGGCGTCCGACAGGAGCAGGATCCGCGCGGTGACGCGTTCGTCCGCCAGAGCCTGCGCCATGGGCTCGTCGAGAACGACGATCGGCGCGCCGCTGTCCGCGATCATCGCCGCGATCGCCGAGGGAATCGCCGACGGCGCGATTGGCGTCGCGACACAGCCGGCCCGTACCGCGCCAAGGAAAACAGAAAGATAGCTGGTCGACGGCGCGGCGACGATCGCGATCGCCTGTCCCGCGGCGATGCCGTCGCGTTGCAGCGCCGCCGCAACGCGGTCCATCGTCCGGTCGAGCGTCGCATAGTCGATGCTGCCCTGCGGATCCGCGATGGCGGTCGATGATCCGCGTTCGCGGGCGTGTGCGCGGATCAGATCCGGCAGGGTCGCGAAGCCGGTAGCGAGCAAATCGGAGGCGATCGTCATATCCGCGTGGCTAGGCGAAGTGCGCATCGAATGCCATACGCGATATTCGAAAAGGCGACTCGCAAAAGGATCAGCCGATGTTGTTCTATGACAGTGCCTCGCCGGCGCCCAACCCGCGCCGCGTCCGGATCTTCCTCGCCGAAAAGCAGGTGCGCATCCCAATGGTGCAGGTGTCGATACCCAAGGCGGAGCACAAGGCGGCGCCGTTCCTCGCGGTGAACCCCTATGGCCAGACGCCTGCGCTGGCGTTCGACGATGGTCGTGTGCTGACCGAGAGCGTCGCGATCTGTCGATATTTCGAGGCGCTGCATCCGGAGCCGCCGCTGTTCGGGCACGGCGCGCACAATATCGCCGAGGTGGACATGTGGACGCGGCGGGTCGAACTGCGGCTGATGACACCGCTGTCGCTGGTGTGGCAGCATACGCATCCCTGGACGGCGCGGATCGTGAAGCCGCAATATACCGAATTCGGCGAAACCCAGCGGCCGCGTGTCCGGGCGGCCATGGCCGAGTTCGACGCTGCGCTGGCGGACACCGAATGGCTCGACGGGGTGCGCTATACCATCGCCGACATCGTCCTGCTGACGACGATCGATTTTGCCGCGTTCGTCGGCATTCCCATCCCGGACGAGCTGGAGCATCTCAGGGCCTGGCACGATCGTGCGTCGGGCCGCCCGAGCGCACAGGCCTAGCGCCGCTGGCGTCCCGGGTCCTGGCCCCGGCCTCGTGCTCCGGACCGGCCGGACGTGGTCGGAGGGCGCTCCGGCAGCGATCCCCGACTTTAGTCCGGCATCGGCGAGGGCACCCGAACTTCCCTTTGCATCCCCCGGCGAATCATGCCAATAGCTGCCCATACCTGATGTTCAGTTTCGGAAAGAGACGGACTTAGGGTGGTTGAGCCTCGCAGCACTCTCGCAGTGCTCGGCATCACCAGGCAGGCAGTCCAACAGGTCGCCGCCTTGACGAGTTTGGAGAGGGGATAAGGCGGAAGGACGGCAAGGCCGTACCTTCCGCCGTCCTTCCTGAAACCCCAGCATCAGCGAGCATTGTGCGGCCCGGCCTGACGCCGCGTGCGCTGCCCCGTTTTGCGTCATTAACTGGCGTGGCCTCATTGCGGCGCTTGAAGGCCGGCGGCGGCTGGTATCCTTAGGGTCGGACCGCTGCGGCAAAGCCCCTCTCCCCGGGACTACATTATCGCAAGATCGAAAATTGGTTCTGGCCGATCCGGAACTGGCGAAAGCCGTCTACATGACAGTATTGGCAGGGATTAGTAGCAATATGCTACGATTTTCCCGCTTGACGCGTAAGGCGTAGAAGAATCTATTCGATGATGCGGTACGGGCCAAAGTGCTTCGGCCGAACAGGGGAGAGTGATGTGGCCAAGCAGCGCTATTTCGTCGCGTCCGCGTTTTTCGTACTTGCATGGGCCCTTGCCGTTCCGGCGGCAGCGCAAATCGGGGGTGATCCACAACCATTGGGAACGACGGGAGCGGGGCAGGTCACAGCGAACCCCGCGCAGGCCGCCGCCGCCCAGTCAGAGAATGCCGACATCATCGTCACCGGCTCGCTGATCCGCGGGTCGTCCGAGGATGCCGCCGCACCCGTCGACGTGATTTCGGGCGATGAACTTGCGAAGCAGGGTGCGCCGACCGCGGTCGAGCTGCTCAAGAACCTGCCGACCTCGAACGGCGTGACCGGCGACGCGAACCAGTTCGACAGCCGCAGCCAGGGCAATGAAGGCGTCGCGTCGGTCAATCTGCGCGGGCTGGGGCCACAACGTACGCTGGTGCTGCTCAACGGCAAGCGGCTGGTGCCGGTCGGGGGCGGTATTCCGATCGTCGACATCAACCTGATTCCGTCGGCCGCGATCGGCCGTGTCGAGGTGCTCAAGGACGGCGCCGCCGCCACCTATGGCTCGGACGCGATCGCGGGCGTGGTCAATTTCATCACACGGACCGACCAGCAGGGTTTCCTGGTGTCGGGCGACTATCGCTATATCGACGGGTCGAAGGGCGATTACGGCACGGCCATGAGCTATGGCCACAGCGGCAACGGCGTGCGGATGCTGGCGTCGTTCGGCTATCAGCACCGGTCCGAGCTGCGTACCACCGATCGAGATTTTACGATCCAGCCCTACGCCAACAATCCCCAGGGCGGGTGGACCGGCGGCGGCAATCCCGGCAACCTCGATTTCAACGCGACCGTTCCGTTCCTCGACCCGGTCAGCGGGCGTCTGTTCACCGGCTATGGCGCGAACGGCGCGTCGAACGGGGTGAACTTCGTTCGCGATCTGGGGTGTGAATCGCTCGGCGGATTCCGCAGCGTCGCGGGCTCGACGACACCGACGCCGACCGCGGTCGGGACGATCGCGGTGCCGACAGATCGATGCTTCAACAATTACGGCCAGTTCGGCAATCTGGTCGAGCCGGAGGACCGGTATCAGGCCTATGCCGAGGTCGCAATCGACCTCACCAGTTCGCTGCAGTTCACCGCGACCGCGCTCTATGGAGCGACCTCGACGCGGATCACGACGTCGCCGACCTATCTGCCGACGCTGCCGCCATCGGCGAATGCGGCGGGCGGCGGTGCGGGCTTCTTCCAGGTGCCGACCTATGCGCCGGCACTACGCGATTATTGCCAGGTCTATGGTGCGGCGGCGGGCTGCCTGACCGCGAACGGCACGCCGCTCGCACCCGCGCTCGCCTTCCCCGTGCTCTTCCGTCCGGCACTGCTCGGTGGCAATCCGGTCATGCGGGGCGGGGACAATGACCGTGGATCGGCATTCTCCAAGCGCCAGTCCGAGGAAATGCGTTTTACCGCGGACCTGTCGTGGGAGGTCACCGATCGGATCAACCTGACCGCGAGCGGGACCTATTCGCAATATGTCCGCGAGAATGAGGGGACCGACACGTTCGGCGATCTTCTCCAGAACGCGATCGCGGGCTTTGGTGGCCCCAATTGCGCCTATGCGACCACCGCGTCGCGCGCCGGGCTGACCGCTGCGCAGATCGCTTCGCTTGCCGGAACGAACGGCTGCACCTTCTTCAACCCGTTCTCGACCGCAGTGGCGGCCAACCCGGTCACGGGCCAAGTGAACCCCAATTACGCCGGGTCGCGCGGCACCAACGGGCTCAGCACCGCGCCCGGTGCGGGGCTGGTCAACGACATTGCGACGGTCGACAATTTCTTCCGGACGACGCGCACCGTCTACAACACGCAATTGTTCGTCGGCGACCTCGTGCTCGGTGGGCGGACCGGGCTGCGACTGCCCGGTGGCGATGTCGGTTTCGCGATCGGCGGCCAGTATCGGCGCAATTATTATGCCGTGAACTATAATGCCGACAGCAATCTGGCGGTGAATCCCTGCCCGGGGACGCCGCTCAATCCGCGTGCGACCTGTACGCCGCAGACGGGTGCGCTGGGTTTTCTCGGCACCAATCGGAACGCGTCCTCGGTCGGTGACGTGAAGGCGCTGTTCGCCGAGCTGCAATTGCCGATCCTCGAGGCGATCAACGCCCAGCTGTCCGCGCGGTACGAGGATTATGGCGGCAATGTCGGGTCGACCTTCAATCCGCAGGGGCGGTTGCGCATCCAGGTGGCGCCGTGGCTCGCGCTGCGCGGCGGGGCCGGAACGACGTTCCGTGGACCGCCCGCGCAGCAGCTCGAAGGCAATCTGACCGCGCTGCAGATCATCGGCACCTCGTTCCGCGCGGTCGACATCAACGGCAATCCGGATCTCGAGCCTGAAAAGGCGACGACCTATAGCGGCGGCGTGATCCTCGACGCGGGCGGGTTCAATGCGAGCGTCGACTATTTCCGGTACGACCTGAAGGGGCCGATCGAGCAGGAGCCGACACAGGGCATCGTCAACGCATTGTTCGGTGCGAGCGGCGCGGCGAATTGCGGCAATGCCGCCTTTGCCGCTCTCCAGCAGCGCTTCACCTTCACCGGTGCGGGCTGCGGCGTCGGCAATGTCCAGCGGTTGCGCACCGTCTATGTCAACAGCGCCAATGTCACGACCTCCGGTCTCGACGTCCAGGCAAGCTTTCGCGGCGAACTCGGGCTGGCGACCGTCACCGTGGGCGCGACCGGCACCTATGTCATCGACTACAAGACCAAGGACGTGACGGTGGAAGGGATCGTCGTGCAGCCCGCATTCGACGGTGTCGGCCTGCTCAACTACCAGACGACGGCCTATCCGGTGCCCGAGATCAAGGGCAACTGGTATGTGCAGGGTGATTACGACGTCGCCAGCCTGCGGGTGCAGTTCAACTATATCGATGGCTATACCGATCAGCGCGGCGCGGCGATCTTCGGGCCGAACTTCGGTGCGCTGGCGGGTGGATCAGTGACGGGCGGCAAGGAGATCGGCGCGTTCAAGACGATGGATGCCACGCTGAGGATCGCGTTGCCGACCGGATCGACGGTGTCGCTGTCCGCGCTCAACATCTTCGACCGCGCACCGCCCTTCGCGCGGCTGGACCAGAATTACGATCCGTTCACCGCCTCGCCGCTCGGCTTCACCGCAAAACTCGGTTTGTCGCAAAAATTCTGATTGCTCTCGGCGCTGGCCTTGCTTTCCATGATTGGGTACGGTCCCAACAGGGTCGCAAGGCCAGCAACGATACGAGAGGATGACCATGGCGACAGCGTTGAAGACGCATTCCGACATCGCCGATTCCCTGGCCATGAAGCGCCGCGGCCTGACGCTCACCCTGCTCACGCTCACCTATTTCTTCAGCTATATGGATCGGCAGATCCTCGCGATCCTGCTCGAACGGATCAAGACGGACCTGGTGCTGACCGACACGCAGCTCGGGCTGCTCTCGGGACTGGTGTTCGCGATCTTCTACGCCACGCTCGGCATCCCGGTCGCGCGACTGGCCGACCGGACAAGCCGCCGCAACATCATCGCGGTGAGCCTGACGATCTGGAGCGCGATGACCGCGATGTGTGGTCTGGCGCAAAACTTCACCCAACTCATGCTGTTGCGCATCGGCGTCGGGATCGGCGAGGCCGGGTCCAGCCCGCCCAGCCATTCGATCATCGCCGATCTCTATCCCCCCGAAAAGCGCGCGGGTGCGATGGCGGTCTATTCGCTCGGCGTGGTGCTGGGGGCGGGGTTCGGGACGCTGATCGGTGGCGTCGTCGCACACAGCTATGGCTGGCGGGTGGCGATGATGACCGTCGGGCTGCCCGGTATCGCGCTGGCGGTGCTCGTCCGGCTGTTCATGGTCGAACCGCGTCGCGGCCTTTCGGACGCCGGTCCGGTCGCTGCGCCAGCGCCGATGCCGAGCGTCGCGCAGGGCTTTGCCTCGATGTGGGCGAGCGCGCCCGCGCGGCATCTCGTCGTCGGCGTGACCCTGACCTCGATGATCGGGTACGCGCTGACGGGGTGGGGGCCGAGCTTCATGCAGCGATCGCTGGGTATCTCGATGCTCGACGTATCGCGCTATATCGCGCTGCCGGGTGCCCTGTTCGGGGCAATCTCGGCGCTCGCCGGCGGCAAGATCGCCGATGTCCTCGCCAAGCGCCACGGCCTTCACGTGCAGAGCTGGGTCGTGCTCGTCATGAAGGGGCTTTCGCTGCCCTTCGCGCTGGCCTTCTACCTGATCGACGTGCCGGCAATCGCGATCGGCAGCTATTTCATCTACCTGATCTTCGCCAACTCCTATCTGGGGCCGAGCTTCGCGCTGATCCAGCATCTCGCACCGCTGAAGACCCGTGCGATGTGGGCGGCGATCACGCTGCTGGTCATCAACCTGGTCGGCCTTGGCCTCGGCCCGACGATGGTCGGGTGGCTGAGCGACCTGTTGAAGCCGACCTTTGGCGAGGAATCACTACGCTATGCGCTGGTCATCATCGTGATGATGACGCCCTGGGCGCTCTATCATTATTGGCGTGCGGGCGTGCTGCTCAAGCGCGCCGAGGATCAGGCCGCGCTCGCGGCGGCGTGAGGCGTGGGGGGGCGGGGACCGGCGCGGCAGTCAGCCTGTGCCGGTCCCCGCCGATCCTCTGCCGATCAATCGTCGAACAGGCCGTACATCAGCGTCGAGGCATACATCGCCACGGCGCGCTCGCGCGGCATGGTCGACGCCCATTTGCGCATGTCGAAGGCGGCATTCTGGACCGCCATCAGCGCCTGCGCGGCGATCAGCGCATCGACCGCGCGGATCGAGCCTTCGCCGATCCCGTCCATCATCATCCCCGCATAGCGCCGCGCGATCCCGTTCGAGCGCTCGACCATCGCGTCGCGGACGCTTGGCGGCAGGCCGCTGAGCGCGGTCGTGCGAAGCAGCGGACCGCGCTCGGCGAACTGGACGTCGAGCAGCGTCGCGACGGTGCTCGACAGCTTGTGCCAATAGCTACCGCCCTCGGCCTCACCGCGGCCCTGCGCATCGGCGATCGTATCGAAGCTGCGGCGATAGCAGGCGATGACCAGATCGTCCTTCGCATCGAGATGGTGGTAGAAGCTGCCCTTGGTCACGTTGAGTTCGGACGCGATCTTCTGCACCGATGCGCCGCGATAGCCGAGTTCGTTGATAAGCCGCGTCGCCGCCAGCAGGAACGCCTCGCGCCCCGGCTCGGCATCGTCATGGCTGAGATCGAGCAGCGTCGGCGCCCAGCGCGCGCCCGGCCCGGCGATGCCGTGCGCGAACACGTCCATCAACCGCGCCTCGACACGGGCATATTGGTCCGGCTCGTACCGCGTCAGCCAGATCGGCAACCAGAAGGTATTTTCGAGCAGGACGTGCGCGCGCGCGCTCTGAATGTCGGTCTGTGCGCGGCCGGTCGACGGGCCCCAGAGGAGGCGGGTGCGGCGGAAAACCTCGCGCCAGCCGTTCATCAGCCGGCTGCGGATCGGATCTTCGGTGGCGCGCAGATCGGACAGGACCGCGAACGCCTTTTCCTCGCCGCGGTGGATCCGGCCGAGCCGCGCCATGTTGAGCGCAAGATAGCGGGCGACGCGCGCCTGCGGGGTCGCCTCGACCATCGCCTCGTCGAGCATCCGCAGCAGATAATCGAGCGTGTTCTCGAACGCGGCGGCGGCAAGGTCTTCCTTGCGCTTGAAGTAATAGGTAACGCTCGTCGTGTTGAGCCCGACCCGCCGCGCAACGTCCGCGAAGGTCATGCCCTTGGCGCTTTGCTCGTTGATCGCCTCTGCGGCTGCGGCGAGGATGGCGTCACGCTTGGCACGGAAGCGCTTCGTGCCCTGTTCGCCGTCTTCGATCGCCTCTGCCGGAACCTTCATCAAAATACCCTAACAGCTTCGATTTGAAGTTACAGTGCTTTTTAGGCGCTTTCGTGGCCGAGCGGAAAACCGGCTTTCGGCGCGCTCCGGGATGCTTTACCGAATACGCGGTATGGTCTAATCGACCGCCAGACCGTGGACCGATGGAGAGCCCGCATGGATTTCAGCTTCAGCGACCGAGAGACCTATTTCCGAGATCGCGTGCGCGACTTCATCGATCAGAATATCCGCCCGCGTCAGGCCGATTACGACGCGCAGGCCCACCATGGCGAGCGCTGGAAGGTGATTCCGGTGATCGAGGAGATGAAGGAAAAGGCCAAGGCCGCGGGGCTGTGGAATTTCTTCATGCCCCCCCATTCCGGGCAAACTCACGTCGATGACAGCTTCGTGTTCGAGGGAACGCAGCTGACCAATCTTGAATATGCGTTATGCGCCGAGGAGATGGGCAAGGTCAGCTGGGCGAGCGAATGTTTCAACTGCTCGGCGCCCGATACAGGCAATATGGAGGTATTCCATCGCTATGGAACCCGCGAGCAGAAGGAGGCGTGGCTCGGCCCGCTGATGCGCGGCGAGGTCCGGTCCGCCTTTTTGATGACCGAGCCTGCGGTGGCGTCATCGGACGCGACCAATATCGAGACGTCGATGGTCCGCGACGGCGATCATTATGTGATCAACGGGACGAAATGGTGGTCGTCGGGGGTCGGCGATCCGCGCTGCAAGATCGCGATCGTCATGGGCAAGACGAGCTTCGAGGGATCGCGGCATCAGCAGCAGAGCCAGATCCTGGTGCCGATGGACACGCCCGGCGTGACGATCAAGCGGATGCTGTCCGTCTATGGCTATGACCACGCGCCGCACGGGCATGGCGAGGTCGTGCTCGAGAATGTCCGCGTGCCGGTCGAGAACGTGCTGCTGGGCGAAGGACGCGGGTTCGAGATCGCGCAGGGGCGGCTCGGGCCGGGCCGCATCCACCATTGCATGCGGACGATCGGCGTCGCGGAGACCGCGATCGAGGCGATGGCGAAGCGGCTGCTGAGTCGCGTCGCGTTCGGCAAGCGGATCGCCGACTTCTCGGTCTGGGAGGAGCGGATCGCGACCGCGCGGATCGATATCGAGATGACACGGCTGCTCTGCCTCAAGGCCGCGGACATGATGGACAAGGCCGGCAACAAATCCGCACAGATCGAGATCTCGATGATCAAGGTCGCTGCGCCGAACATGGCGCTGAGGATCCTCGACGATGCGATTCAGGCACATGGTGGTGGTGGCGTGTCGGACGACTTCCGGCTCGCGCACGACTGGGCGGCAATGCGGACGCTGCGCTTCGCCGATGGTCCCGACGAGGTCCACAACCGGTCGATCGCGCGCAACGAATTCGGCAAATACGGGGACTTTCGCAAAGGCGGCGTGTCGAGCGGGGATGTCGGGGTGAGCCGCTGACCCTGTCCCGTTCGTCCTGAGCGCAGTCGAAGGACATGCCCCGAACGAGTCAGTCCTTCGACTTCGCTCGGGACGAACGGCATTTTTGATTGCGCGCCCGCCAAATCTGGAGCCAGACCACCCATGAAAGCCGCAGTCCTTTTTGAAGCCAATACGCCGCTCAGCATCGAGGACGTCACCGTCTCGAAGCCGGGTCCGCGTGAGGTGTTGATCCGTACCGTCGCGGTCGGGGTGTGTCGCTCCGACCTGCACTTCGTCGACGGCGCCTATCCGCATGCGATGCCGACCATTCCGGGGCACGAGGCGTGCGGCGTGGTCGAGGCGGTCGGTGACGAGGTCGCCATGGTCAAGGTGGGCGACCATGTCGTCACCTGCCTCTCGGCGTTTTGCGGCCACTGTGAGTTCTGCGTGACCGGTCGCATGGCGCTCTGCGTCGACAGCTCGGTGCGGCGTCCGAAGGGCGCGCCGCCGCGGCTGATGCTGGGTGACCGGCCGATCGCGCAGATGCTCAACCTGAGCGCCTATGCCGAGATGATGCTGGTGCACGAACATGCCTGTGTCGCGATCGACCGCGACATGCCGATGGACCGTGCGGCGCTGCTCGGCTGCGCGATCACGACCGGGGCGGGCGCGGTGTTCAACACGACCGACGTGACGCCGGGCGAGACGGTGTGCGTGGTCGGGTGCGGCGGGATTGGGCTGGCGGCAGTGAACGCGGCGAAGATCGCGGGCGCGGGCAAGATCATCGCCCTCGATCCGGTGCCGGAGAAGCGCGCGATGGCGGAGAAGCTTGGCGCCACGCACAGCTTCGACGCGCTGTCCGAGACCGCCGCGGACGAGGTCGTCGCGCTGACGAAGGGCGGCGTCCACCATGCGATCGAGGCGGTCGGCCGGACGCAGTCGGCGGCGACCGCGGTCAAGGTGCTGCGGCGCGGCGGGACAGCGACGATCCTGGGGATGATGCCGCTGGGCGAGAAGGTCGGGCTGTCGGCGATGGACCTGTTGTCGGGCAAGCGGCTGCAGGGCGGGTTCATGGGGTCGAACCGGTTCCCGGTCGACATCCCGCGGCTCGTCGACTTCTACATGCGCGGGCTGCTCGATCTCGACACGATCATCGCGGACCGGATGCCGCTCGAACGGATCAACGATGCGTTCGACGAATTGCGCCGCGGCGACACGACGCGCAGCGTGATCACCTTCGCATGAGCAGCGACGCAGCCAGCACGATGGTCGGTACGATCCCGGTCGGCGAGCGGGACCGGCTCGATCTCGACCGTTTGACGGCATGGATGACGGAGTCGGTCGAAGGCTTTGCCGGGCCGCTGCGCTACGCCAAATTTGCCGGCGGCCAGTCGAATCCGACCTATCGGCTCGACACACCGGCGCGCGCCTATGTCCTGCGCCGCAAGCCGTTCGGGCCGATCCTGCCCTCGGCGCATGCGGTCGAGCGCGAATATGCGGTGATCGCCGGGCTTCATCCGACAGGCTTTCCGGTGCCCCGGCCGTACGGGCTATGCGAGGATCCCGACGTCATCGGCGCGCCATTCTATGTGATGGAAATGGTCGAGGGTCGGACGATCTGGGACGGCGCGATGCCGGGTGCGACGCCCGCCGAGCGCCGCGCGCATTATGACGCGATGATCGACGCGCTCGCCGCGCTTCACAACACCGATTATGCGGCGGCGGGGCTCGCATCCTATGGCAAGCCCGGCAATTATTTCGAGCGGCAGGTGGGGCGCTGGACCAAGCAATATCGCGCGGCGGAGACGGAGCGGATGGAGTCGGTCGAGCGGCTGATCGACTGGTTGCCACGGACCTTGCCCGACCAGACGCGGACGTCGATCGTCCACGGCGACTATCGTATCGACAACATGATCTTCGCCCATGCGACGGACGGCGCGGGCGCGAAGGTCATCGCGGTGCTCGACTGGGAGCTGTCGACGCTCGGCGATCCGCTTGCCGATTTTTCCTACATGCTGATGAGCTGGGTGACCGAGCCCGAAGGCCGGTCGGGGGTGCTCGGCCTGACCGGTCCGGAGACCGGGATTCCGACGATCGAGCAGGTCGTCGCGCGCTATTGCGCTGCGACCGGGCGGGACGGCGTCCCCGATCTGAACTGGTATTTCGCCTATAACCTCTTCCGGCTCACCGGGATCGTCCAGGGGATCAAGAAGCGGATCATCGACGGCACCGCGTCGAGCGCGCAGGCCGAGGCGACGGTCGCCAAGGTGCACGCGCTGGCGGATGCGGCATGGGGCTTTGCGGTGAAGGCGGGCGCATGACGCACGTCCCGAATGCGGAAGGGGAGAGGCAGGGCATGACGCAGTTCGACCTGAGCGGGAAGGTCGCGATCATCACCGGATCGTCGCGCGGGATCGGCAAGGCGAGCGCTTTCGAGCTGGCGGCACATGGCGCGAGGGTGGTGATCTCCAGCCGGAAACAGGAGGCGTGCGATGCCGTCGCGGCGGAGATCAACGCGCGCTACGGCGAGGGCCGCGCGATCGCGGTCGCGGCGAACATCGCCGACAAGGCGGCGCTCCAGCATCTCGTCGACACGACCCGCAGTGCGTTCGGCCGCATCGACGTGCTGGTCTGCAATGCCGCCTCCAATCCTTATTACGGACCCCAGGCGGGGATCGGCGACGACCAGTTCCGCAAGATCCTCGACAACAACATCGTCTCCAACCACTGGCTGATCCAGATGGTCGCCCCCGGCATGACGGAGCAGCGCGACGGCAGCATCATCATCATCTCCTCGATCGGCGGGCTTCGCGGATCGCCGGTCATCGGCGCCTATTGCATCAGCAAGGCCGCCGACATGCAGCTGGCACGCAATCTCGCGGTCGAGTTTGGCCCGTCGGGCGTCCGCGTGAACTGTATCGCGCCAGGACTAATCCGCACCGATTTCGCGCGCGTGCTGTGGGAGGATCCCGAGCGGATCGCCGCGGCGAACACCCGCGTGCCGCTGCGACGCATCGGCGAACCCGAGGAAATCGCGGGCGCGGTGGTGTTTCTCGCTGCATCCGCGAGCCGTTTCATGACCGGGCAGGCGCTGGTCATCGACGGCGGCGTCACGATCTAAAGGGGAGGGCATCATGCGGTTCGAGAACAGGTCGATCATCGTCACCGGCGCAGGATCGGGCATCGGCCGCGCGGCGGCATTGCTGTTCGCGGCGGAGGGCGGGCATGTCGTCGTCGCGGACCGTACCGAGGGTGCGGACGAGACCGCGCATCTGATCAGCCAGGCCGGCGGCATCGCCACCCCGATCCGCGTCGACGCGGGGGAGGAGGAGGATGTGATCCGCATGGTCGCGCTCGCCTGTGATACCTATGGCGGGCTCGACGTTTTGTTCGCCAATGCCGGGATCTCGGGCGGCATGGCCAATCTCTTCGACACCGACGTCGCGCTGATCACCGAAGTGCTGCGGGTCAATCTGATCGGTCCGTTCCTCGCCATCAAGCACGCGGCACCACGGATCGTCGCGCACGCGGCCGAGACGGGCAGGGGCGGCGCGATCGTTCTGACCGCGAGTGTCGCCGGGTTACGGTCGGGCGCAGGGTCGCCGGCCTATTCCGCGTCCAAGGCGGGGGTGATTAACCTCGCGGCCGTGTCGGCGCAGCAGCTGTCGGGTGCGAACGTCCGGGTCAATGCGATCTGCCCCGGGCTGACCGAGACGGGAATGACCAAGCCGGTGTTCGATTACGCGCGCGAGGCCAACAAGATGGACCGCGTCGGCCGCCTCAACCCGCTCCACCGCGGCGCGCAGCCCGAGGAGCTTGCCCGGGTCGCGGTGTTCCTCGCCTCCGATGACGCAAGCTACGTCAATGGTCAGGCGATCGTGGTCGATGGCGGATTGTCGTCGAGCCATCCCGTGACGCGGCAGGATTACGGCAAGACCGCAGCCTGACGCGGTCCGCTCAGGCGGCTGAGAGATGCAGGTCGGCGAAACCGGTGAAATAGCCGCGTAGCGTCGGATCCTCGATCGGCGCGATCAGGGCCGCGATCGTGGCGGCGGGCGACGTCGCGCCACCGCCAGGCGCGGCGCCGCTGGCAAATCCCATCGCCCAGCTGCCGAAGCTGCGCTCGGTGATCGTCTGTTTCGCGAGCTGCACCATCGCGAAATGCCGGTCGTCGCGCTGGATGCGATCGAAGGTGCGCGACACGGCGAGATCATCGCCTTCGAGCACCTGGAGAAACCTGTTGCCGCCAGCGATGAGCAGACCGGTCACGCCCGCGGCGGCGTTGTTGCGACGCGAGACCCGCAGGATCTCGTCGATGACCGGCTGTGTCACACGGCTACGCGACGTGCTGATATATAGAAGGCGCTGCATGCCGATGATCCCGGAGAATGATCCCGCGGGACTAATCGGAAGTTACGAAGACCGGGTTAACCCGCGTAAACCAAGGTTATTTTCGCATCCGGATCAGCCCCTCCTGCGCGACGCTCGCGACCAGCCGTCCGTCGCGGGAGAAGATCTTGCCGCGGTTGAAGCCGCGCGCATGGCCCGACCAGGGGGCATCGCAGGCATAGAGCAGCCAGTCGTCCGCGCGGAAATCCTCGTGCAGCCATAGCGAATGATCGAGGCTGGCGGTCTGCAGACCCGGCGTGATCCAGTTGATCCCGTGCGGCAGCAGCGCGGTTCCCAACAACGCCATGTCCGAGGCATAGGACAGGACCGCGCGGTGCATCGCCGGGTCATCGCCGATCGGCGCCACGATGCGAAACCAGTTGGCATGGTTCGGCGCCTGCGCGGGCGGATCGATCCAGCTGCGCGGGTTGACCGGGCGGACCTCGATCGGGCGCCAGCGCAGCATGTGTGCACGAAACTTTTCGGGAATGCCGTCGATATTCTCCAGCCGCAGGTCACGATCGGAGCGCAGCTCCTCGGGCGGCGCGACGTCGGGCATCGCGTCCTGATGGTGAAGACCATCCTCGGGGGTCTGAAACGACGCCGCCATGTTGAGGATCGGCTGGCCCTTCTGCATCGCGATGACGCGACGCGTCGCAAAGCTGCGGCCCTCGAAATCGCGGACGACGCGGTAGACGATCGGGTAATCCTCGTTGCCCGGCCGCATGAAATAGGCGTGAAGCGAATGCGCCGCCTTGGGCGCCTCGGTCGAGCGCTGCGCGGCCTGGAGCGCCTGCGCGATCACCTGGCCACCGAACACGCGACCGACGCCGCCGGGCTGGCGCTTGCCGACATAGAGGTCGGTGTCCACCTCGTCGATCTCAAGCAGGTCGACGAGGCCCTGGGCGAGGGCTTGGGGTGTTACTTCGGCAGTATCGTCAGGCATTTGACCTCCTTGGTCTCCCGCGACGGCGGGAGCCCAGTCTGGGCCCCCGCCTTCGCGGGGGTACAAGTTCGGGTCAATAGCCCGCGGCGATGGCCAGCCTGTCGGCGTGGAAGTTGGCGTCGCCGAACAGCTCGGCCAGCACGCGCGCGCGCTTCATGTAGAAGCCGATGTCATATTCGTCGGTCATGCCGATGCCACCGTGCATCTGCACGCTTTCCTGCACGCTGAGCGTCGTCGCGAGCGCGGTCATCGCCTTGGCGACCGAAACGGCCTCGTCGGCCTTGTCGTGGCCCAGATCGAGCAGCTGCTGCGCCTTGAGCACCGCGGCGCGCGCGACCTCCATCTCCGAATAGAGATGCGCGGCGCGGTGCTGGAGCGCCTGGAAGCTGCCGATCAGCGTGCCGAACTGTTTGCGCTGTTTCATATAGCCGATCGTCATGTCCATCGCGCCGCCGCCGACGCCGAGCAGCTCGGCGGACGCGCCGGTGCGACCCGCGCGGAGCAGGCGGTCGAGCGGGGCGCGGCCGGCATCGACCTCGCCGATCACCGCATCGGCATCGACCTCCACCCCGTCGAAGTCGAGGCGCGCGGCGAGGCTCGCATCGGCGAGGCGTTCGGCGTTCGCGCTGAGCCCGGCGGCGTCCTTCGGCACGGCGAACAGGGTGATGCCGTCGGCATCGTCCGCGCCGCCTGCGGTACGTGCGGCGACGATGATCAGGTCGGCGGTGTGGCCGTGCGCGACGAAGCGTTTGGCGCCGGTCAGGCTGAAGCCGTTGCCCGCGCGTTCGGCGGTCATCGCGATGCTGTCGCGATGCTTGGCGGCCTCGTCGATCGCCAGCGCGGCGACGGTCTCGCCGGCGATGATGCCGGGGAACCAGCGTTCGGCCTGACCGGTGCCCTTGAGCGCTTCGACCGCGGCGACGGCGGTGGTCAGGAAGGGGGAGGGCGACAGGTTGCGACCGATCTGTTCGAGCACGACGCCCGCCTCGACATGGCCGAGCCCGAGCCCGCCCTGATCCTCGCCGATCAGGATGCCGGTAAAGCCCATCTCGGCGAACTGCTTCCACAGGTCGCGCGAGAAACCGGTGGCGTCCTCGGCATCGCGAAGCGCGCGCATGTGGCTGACGGGGGCGTGTTCGGCGACGAAGTCGCGGATCGTGTCCTGAAGGACGGTCTGGTCGTCGTCGAGATAGAGTGGCATTTCTGTTCCCCCCGCGGAGGCGGGGGCCCAGGAGCCCCGCGCGCATCGTTCGTGATTCTGGGCTCCCGCTTCCGCGGGAGAACGGTAGAGCTCAGGCCGGCAGTTCGAGGATCCGCTTGGCGATGATGTTAAGCTGGATCTCGCTCGTCCCGCCCTCGATCGAGTTCGCCTTGGTGCGCAGCCACGAGCGCGGGATCGCACCGCCGCGCGAGCGGTCGCTCTCCCATTCGAGCGCGTCGGAGCCGCCCGCCGCCATCATCAGTTCGTAGCGCGACTTGTTCAGCTCGGTGCCGTAATATTTCATCATGCTCGGCTGCGCGGGGTGCGCCTTGCCCGCCTTGAGTTCGTCGATGAAACGTTCGGACATTGCCCCGAACGCCTTGGCGCGCACCTCGAACAGCGCGATCGACGCACGAAGCAGCGGGTCGGCAAGACGGCCGTCATGGCCGAGCCCGACGGTGGCGATCGCACCGTCGATCAGCGGGTTGCCGCCCGACGAGGCGAGCCCCATGCCCGAGATCATCTCGCGTTCGTGGCCGAGCAGATATTTGGCGACGTCCCAGCCCTTGTTCTCCTCGTACACGCGGTTGACCTTGGGGACCTCGACATTGTCGAAGAAGGTCTCGCAGAACGGCGAATTGCCGCTGATCAGCAGGATCGGCTTGGTCGAGACCCCGGGGGTAGCCATGTCGAACAGCACGAAGCTGATTCCGCCCTGCTTTGAGGTCTTGTCGGTGCGGACGAGACAGAAGATCCAGTCCGCCTTGTCGGCGTAGCTGGTCCAGACCTTCTGGCCGTTGACGAGATAATGGTCGCCCTTGTTCTCCGCCGAGGTGGCGAGGCCGGCGAGATCGGAGCCCGCATTGGGTTCGGAATAGCCCTGGCACCAGCGAATCTCGCCGCGGGCGATCTTGGTCAGGTAATCGAGCTTCTGCTCCTCGGTGCCATATTTGAGCAGCGCCGGCCCGAGCATCGAGATGCCGAAGCTGTTGAGCGGGTTGCGCGCCTTGATCGCCGCCATTTCCTCGCGGAGGATCTTGGTTTCGGCAGGCGACAGGCCACCGCCGCCGTACGCCTTGGGCCAGTCGGGGACGGTCCATCCCCTGGCGGCCATCCGGTCGAGCCAGTCCTTCTGCGCGGGGCTCGATGGCTTGAACTGGCGACCGCCCCAGCAGACATCGTCCTCCGAGCGGACGGGCTTGCGCATCTCGGGCGGGCAGTTTTCCGCGAGCCAGGCGCGGGTTTCGGTGCGGAAGGTGTCGAGGTCGGTCATCGGGTCTTCCTTTCTCCCTTTCCCCTGCGGGGAGAGGGTGGGGTGAGGGGCTGCCAGGGGCGGAGCACGGCTTGGCTGCCCCTTACCCCGGCCCTCTCCCCCGAGGGGAGAGGGCGTAGAATTTACTTGATCTTTCCACCGCTCGCGGCGGCATCCTTCAGCGACTTGGCAACCGGGAAGCCGTATTTCTCGAGCCCGGCTACGACCTTTGGCAAGCCTTCCGACTGCGCCCAGAACATCGGGCCGCCGCGATAGACCGGCCAGCCGTAACCGTAGATCCACACCACATCGACGTCAGACGCCCGCTGCGCCTTGCCCTCTTCGAGGATCAGCGCGCCTTCGTTGACCATCGTGTAGAGCGTGCGCGCGACGATCTCCTCGTCGCTGATCTCGCGCGGGGTGACGCCCGACTTGGCGCGGAAATCGTCGATGATCTCGGCGACGCGGGGGGAGTTGGACGGCGTGCGCTTCTCGTCATAGTCGTAGAAGCCCGCCTTGGTCTTCTGGCCCCAGCGGTTTTCTGCCGCCAGCGCGTCGCGGATATTTTCGATCCGGCTCGGGTCGCGGTGCCAGCCGATGTCGACGCCGGCGAGGTCGCTCATCTGGAACGGGCCCATCGGCATGCCGAACGCGACGTGGACGCGGTCGATCTGCTCGGGGCTCGCGCCTTCGAGCAGCAGCTTGGTCGCCTCGACCTGGCGCGGCATCAGCATGCGGTTGCCGATGAAGCCATAGGTGACGCCCGCGACCACCGCGACCTTCCTGATCTTCTTGGCAAGCGCCATGACGGTCGCGAGCACGTCGTCCGCGGTCTTGTCACCGCGAACCACCTCGAGCAGTTTCATGACGTTGGCAGGCGAGAAGAAGTGCATGCCCACGACGTCCTCGGGCCGCTTCGTGCACGCCGCGATCTCGTCGATGTTCAGATAGGAAGTGTTCGAGGCGAGGATCGCGCCGGGCTTGGCGATTGCGTCGAGCTTGGTGAAGATCTCCTTCTTCACCTCCATCGTCTCGTACACCGCCTCGATGATCAGGTCGCATTCGGCGAGATCGGCGAAGTCGAGCGTGGGCTTCAGCGCGGCCATCGCCTGTTCGACCTGTTCGGGCTTCATCCGGCCCTTGGCCGCGGTCGCCTCGTAATTCTTGCGGACGACGCCGGTGCCGCGGTCGAGCGCCTCCTGCTGCATCTCGACGATCGTGACGGGGATGCCGGCGGACAGGAAGTTCATCGCGATGCCGCCGCCCATCGTGCCCGCGCCGATCACGCCGACGCGTTTGATCTCGCGCAGTTTCGTGTCCGCGGGGACGTCGTCGATCTTGGCGGCCTGGCGCTCGGCGAAGAAGATGTGGCGCTGCGCGGCGGACTGGACGCCCATCATGAGCGCCATGAACTGCTCGCGTTCGAACGCGACACCCTCGGCGAAGCTCGACCCGTCGGCGGCCTTCTCGACGCAGGCGATGTTGGCGGCGGGGGCGTCGAAGTTGCGGAAGCGGCGGGCGTTATCCTTCTTGAATGCGGCGACCGCGTCGGGATCGGCCTGCGCGGTCTTCTCGGACGCGCGGGGCAGGGGGCGCTTCGCCGCGATCTCGCGCGCGAAGGCGATCGCGTCGGCTTCGAGGCTGTCCTCGCCGACGATCTTGTCGATCAGGCCGGCGTCGAGCGCCTTCTTCGCCGAGATCGGATCGCCCTTGGCGGTCATCTCGAGCGCGAGCTTGACGCCGGCGATGCGCGGGATGCGCTGCGTGCCACCCGCGCCGGGGAGGAGGCCGAGCTTGACCTCGGGCGTGCCGATCTTGGCCGAGGGAACGGCGACGCGGTAATGGCAGCCGAGCGTGATTTCGCAGCCGCCGCCGAGCGCGGTGCCGTGGATCGCGGCGACGACGGGCTTGGACGACGCCTCGATCATGTCGACGACGGTCGGCAGGCCGGGTTCGACCATCGGCTTGCCGAATTCGGTGATGTCGGCGCCCGCGAAGAAGGTGCGGCCGTCGCAGCGGATCACCATCGCGGTGATGCTCGCGTCGGCGACGCCGTCCTTGATCGCGGCTTCGAGCCCCTGGCGGACTGCCGCGCCGAGTGCGTTGACCGGCGGGTTGTTCGAGATGATGACGAGAACGTCGTCATGGCGTTCGGTGCGGATCGGGGTGGTCATTATTCTCTCCTGGTAACGGCCGCTGACGGATCAGGTCATGGCGGCGTAGATCATCGTCTTGAGTTCGCGGCGGATGGGGTAGAGGCTGCTGGGCGAGACCTGGGTCATGAAGACCATCGACAGGCGTTCGACCGGGTCGATGAAGAAGGCGGTCGAGAACATCCCGCCCCAGTAATATTCGCCCTTCGACCCCGGCATCATCGATCGGACGGGATCGATGGTCACCGCGAAGCCCAGTCCGAAACCGGTGCCGGCATTCGTCGCCTCGCTGAACATCGACCGGGACATCGTCGTCAGGTCGGCGCCGCCGGGCAGATGGTTCTGCGTCATGAGTTCGAGCGTCTTGCGGCCGAGGATCCGCGCACCGTCGAGTTCGCCGCCGTTGAGGCACATCTGGCAGAAGCGCTGATAGTCCAGCGCGGTCGAGACGAGCCCGCCGCCTCCCGACAACAGCGTCGGCGGACGGCTCCACGCGCTCTTCTCGCCGCGATCGAGCATCGTGCGCCCCTTGCCCGGCGCGACCGTGTAGCAATCGGTCAGGCGATCCGTCTTGTCGGCAGGAACCTGGAATCCCGTGTCGTCCATCTTCAGCGGCACGAAGATCCGCGTCGTGAAGAAGGTGTCGAGCGTGACGCCCGAGACGCGCTCGACCACCGCGCCGAGCACGTCGGTGGCCAATGAATAATTCCACGCGGTCCCCGGCGAGAATTCGAGCGGCAGCGCGCTCAGCGCGGCGACGAAGCCGTCGAGATCGAGATTGCCGTGCCAGTTCTCGATCTTGCCTTCGCGATAGGCGGCATCGACATTCGAGCGATTCTGGAAGCCGTAGGTCAGCCCCGAGGTATGGCGGAGCAGGTCGATCATCCGCATCGGCTCGGCGGTCGGTTTCACCGCAAAGGGGACCCCCGCACCGCCGCCATTATAGACGCCGATCCCCTTGAACGCGGGCAGGACGTGATGGACCGGCGTGTCGAGCGCGACGAGGCCCTGTTCGACCAGCATCATGAACGCGACCGAGGTGATCGGTTTGGTCATCGACGCGATCCGGAACAGCGACGTTTCGTCGATCGGCGCGCCGCCCTCGCGGGCGAGGCCCTGATGCGAGAAATGCACGGTTTCGCCGTCGCGCGCGATCAGCAGCTGCGCATTGGGGAGCTTGCCGGTGACGATATAGCGGTCTTTCAACAGCCTATCGATCGCGGCGAGCCGTGCCGGATCGAAGCCATGCCGTTCAGCCGCCCCAGCGAACGCGGCGGTCATCGCCAGCTTCCCCGCATGCACCATACCCCCGGTTCGAACATGGGCACTCCTATTGCCTTGAGTGGCGTGCAAATCAACTCTAAACGTGCATCTGGTTGGCGGATAAGCCAAACCCGAAATTCATATTTGGAGTAGGCTGGCCTTGGCTCATGAACCAATCATCGCCCTGGACCCCAACTGGCCGGTCATGTCGATGGCGGAAACCGAACGGCGTCTGACTGCGCCCGGCGGCAAGTTCGAGATGGAGACCGTGACGATCGGCGGAGTCGCGACGCGCGTGTGGAAGAATGCGCCGCCGTCGCTGCGTTACCTGATCGAGGCCGCGCGCGGACATGGCGAGCGCGTCTTCACCATCTATGAAGACGAGCGCGTGACCTATGAGGCGACGTGGCGCGCGGTGACGACGCTGGCGGCGCATCTGCGGGCGCTCGGCATCGGGCCGGGCGACCGCGTCGCGCTGGCGATGCGCAACCTGCCCGAATGGCCGGTCGCGTTCTTCGCAGCGACGGCGATCGGGGCGGTGATGGTGCCGTTGAACGCGTGGTGGACGGGGGCGGAGATGGCCTATGGTCTCGCCGACTCGGGTGCCCGGGTCCTGATCACCGACGATGAACGCCATCACCGGCTCGAGGATATCTACGCGACGATCCCGTCGCTGGAGCAGGTGCTGGTCAGCCGCGCGGTCGCGCCGCTGACGGGTATCGCAGCGCCGCTGGAGGGCGTGATCGGGACGTCCTCGCACTGGGCGGCGCTGCCCGATCAGCCGCTGCCCGACGCGGTGATCGCGCCCGACGACGATGCGACGATCTTCTATACCAGCGGCACGACCGGTGCCCCCAAGGGGGCGCTGGGGACGCATCGCAACATGATGTCGAACATCCTGACCGGGGGCTATTCGGGCGCGCGTTCGGCTCTGCGGCGCGGCGAGATGCCGCCCGAGCCGACCCCGCGCGTGACGCTGACGGTCATCCCGCTCTTCCACGTCACCGCCTGCTCGGCGGGCATGATGGGCGTGATCGCGACGGGCAGCACGATGATCTTCATGCGCAAGTGGGACACCGTCCGCGCGATGGAGATCATCGAACGCGAAAAGGTGAACGTGACCGGCGGCGTGCCGACGATTGCGTGGCAGCTGATCGAGCATCCCGACCGCGGCAACTATGATCTCTCGTCGCTCGAATCGATCGCCTATGGCGGCGCGCCGTCTGCCCCCGAGCTGGTCAGGCGCATCCATAGCGAGCTCGGTGCGCTGCCCGGCAATGGCTGGGGCATGACCGAGACGATGGCGACGGTCACGCATCACGGCGCGGAGGATTATCTGAACCGGCCGAGCAGCGCGGGCCCCCCCGCGCCGGTCGTCGACCTGAAGATCGTCGCGGAGGACGGCGTTACCGAGCTTCCGATCGGCGAGGTCGGCGAACTCTGGGCGCGCGGGCCGATGATCGTGAAGGGCTATTGGAACAAGCCGGAGGCGACCGCGACGACGTTCATCGACGGCTGGGTGCGGACGGGCGATCTCGCGCGGCTCGACGAGGAGGGGTTCTGCTACATCGTCGACCGAGCCAAGGACATGATCATCCGGGGTGGCGAGAACATCTATTCGTCGGAGGTCGAGAATGTCCTCTACGCGCATCCCGCGGTCACCGACTGCGCGCTGATCGGGCTGCCGCACCGCACGCTGGGCGAGGAGCCGGTCGCCGTCGTCCACCTCGCCCCCGGTGCGCGGGCAAGCGAGGCGGAACTGCAGGCCTGGGTGCGCGAACGGCTCGCGGCGTTCAAGACGCCCGTCGCCATCCGCTTCGTGCCCGAGACCTTGCCCCGCAACGCGAACGGCAAGATCCTGAAAAAGGACCTGCAATCGCTTTTTGCGGATCGGATTCCGGCCACGGCATCATAGTTTAGGGCGATTCGTTCGGCATCGCGCAGGCGGAGTGTCAACACCGCTTGAATGCCGCCCCGATTGTGACAAGGGGAAGGGCAAGCGAGGGGTAACGGCATGGCGAACGACGATTATACGGCCCAGGCGGGTACGGCGGACGTCCATGAGGGAGGGCCGCCGCCCGCCGAGGGTGGGGCGACCACAGCGAGCAGCGCGGAAGGGGTGTTCGAACCCCCGCTCGGCGTTGGTGTCGAGGATGCGATGCGGATCGCGCAGCGGCGCGATCGCCTGCTCGCCGCGCTGACGCTGACCGCCGGAATCGGGCTGGTCATCGCGTTGCCGTTCGCGTTGAAGGCAGGGGCTGAGTTCTTCCTGCCGCTGACGACCGCGCTGGTGATCGCCGTCGCGCTGATCCCGGTGCTCGAATGGCTCGAACGGCGGGGCGTGCCGTCGCCGATCGCGGCGCTCGCGTGCATCCTGGTGTTCCTGGTCGCCGCCAATGTCGCGATCGCCGCGATCCTCGTGCCGGCAACCGACTTTTTCCGGCTGCTGCCGACCCGGCTCGACCGGATCCAGAGCAATCTCGCGCCGCTGCTTGATCTCTATTCGAGCCTCGAGAAATATGTGAACCGGACGCTGCGGCAGGTCGCGTCGACGCCGATCAAGCAGCCCGCGACCGCGGGCGTCGCGGCGCCAAGTTCGATCCTGGAATTCGCCGCGACATCTGCGCCGGCGGTGATCGTCCAGCTGCTGTTCGGGATCCTGATCGTGTTCTTCTTCCTGTCCGGCTGGACGGGGATGCGACGGCAGACGATCACGGGCCGCACGAGCTTCGACGGTGCGATGGCGACCGCACGCGTGATCCAGGACGTGGTCGACGACGTCTCGGCCTATCTCGGCACGATCACGGTCATCAACGTCCTTCTCGGGATTGTGACCGGTACCGCCTTGTGGGCGATCGGCATGCCCTATCCGGCGATGTGGGGCGGGATCGTCGCTCTGCTGAACTACATCCCCTATTTCGGACCCGTGATCGGCGCGTTCCTGCTCGGGCTGGGCGGGTTGATGACGTTTTCGGATATCTGGATGGCGCTGCTCCCGCCCGCTTTGATGTACGGCCTGCACCTCGTCGAGGCGAATGCGATCACGCCGTTCATCGTCGGCCACCGGCTGACGATCAGCCCGCTGCTGATCCTGATCTCTCTGAGCTTCTGGGGCTGGGTCTGGGGCACGCTCGGCGCGTTGCTGGCGGTGCCACTGCTGATCATCATTCAGACCGTGCTGGGCGCAGCGGGGAAGCCCGATATCGCGGGGTTCCTGTTCGAGCATGGCACGCTGGTGCAGCAGAAAAGCGGGCGGAATCGGCGCCGGGGGGACGCGTCCGACGACCAACGTGAAACAGGCGGCTGAATGGGGGTTGACGCTATCCCAACCCTCGCCTAGTTGCCGCCTCCACGCTGTTTCAGCGGGTGTAGCTCAGTTGGTTAGAGCGCCGGCCTGTCACGCCGGAGGTCGCGGGTTCGAGTCCCGTCACTCGCGCCATCGTTCGTCGATGGTGTGAGATAGTGTCTATGACGGTGACGACTGCCAGACCCGTTTGCGGGTGCTGTGCAGAGTTCGTCATTGGGAATGCGGGTGTAGCTCAGTTGGTTAGAGCGCCGGCCTGTCACGCCGGAGGTCGCGGGTTCGAGTCCCGTCACTCGCGCCACCCCAAGGGGTGGCCGAGACTTCCATTAAATTATCAGCCGCCTCGAGATGACGTCCGCTTAGCGACCGGGATCAGCGCCCCGTCTCCATCCAGCGCAGCACGGGTTTCAGCGGCGCTATCCAGATCAACCCTGTGACGAGATAGAACGCCAGCTGGCCCAGCCAGTGCCAGCTGCCGACGATCGTCGACAGGCTGACGATCGCGACGCACCACAGGGTGATCAGCAACAGGATGCCGAGCATCCCGGCGGGTTTGCGCCAGCTAGGTGTCATGGGGTGATCCAATCCTTGTCTGTGGCGATGGCGTGAAGCGGCACGTCCCAGGCGTCGGGCGTCAGAGCGTCGACCTCCTGGATCGCCAGCGCGATGCCGATTCGCCATGCGTCGGGATGCGCGAGAAATGCGCGGTCGTAATAGCCTGCGCCTTGGCCGATGCGATTGCCGTGGCGATCGAACCCCACCAGCGGGGTCAGGATGATGTCGGGGGCGAGCGCGGCGGCATCGGCCGGGGGCTGGTGAAGCCCGAAGGGGCCGGCGATCAGCGCCGCCTCGGTCTCCCAGGCGAGAAACCGCATCGGTTGGTCGCGGCGCACGACGTGCGGCAGCGCGATGACGCACCCTGCTTCAATCGCGGCGCGTGCGAAGGGGGAGGGATCCGCCTCGCCAGCCATCGGAACATAGGAGGCGACAGTCAGGCCGGACGAAAGCCGGGCCCGGAACGCGTCCGGGACGCGGATCTCGACCGGCGCGGCGGCCGCACGGGCGGCCCGCAATGCGGTGCGGAGCGCGGCCTTGTCGCTCAAGGGTGCGGATCGATCATGCGGGTATCGTCCGATGACGGGAATGGTGATGTGGCGGGCCCACCATGGCCGTGTGCCGGGTTATCCACTGACGCACGGTACGTCAGGTGGGGACCATATGCTTCGGACCAGGGTCCTAACAGGGACAGCCCCCTATGGATGATGAATAGCCTCAGGGATAATAAAGGCTCGTACCGGGCAGAACCCGCCAAAGCCAATCTAGGCGCTCGGCGGGCTTTGCTCAAGGGCCTGTGCGAGTCCTTCGAGACGATCGGCGATGCGCGTCAGTGCTATTTCGCTGACCGCCGATCCTTCGGGCGGCCGATGCGCGGCTTCGTCCAGATCGTCGGCGAGCATGAGCGCTACGAACAGCATTGCGCGTTCGGCGCTGAGCCCCCCGGCGGCGCGGTCCGCGACCGGCCAGCGTTCGGCGAGCATCGCGCCGAGCAGGCGGACGCGCGATTCCTCGCCGTCGCGACACGCTACCGCATGCGGCCGGCCACCGATATCGAGCATGACCTGCGCCATCAGTTGGGGCTCCCGCGGGTGATGACGTCGTCGAGCGCGGCGACCGCCTCCGCCATGCGCGCCTTGAGTGCGGCATGGCGTCTGGCGAGTGCGTCGCCGCTTTCGGCGCGTGCGTGGATCGCGGCTTCGATCCGGCCGATAGCGGCGTCGATCCTGTCGACCGCGGTTGGACCGTCGGGAGGCCTGTCGACGGCCGTCGGCGCGTCGGGAAGAGTATCTGGCATAGATTGCGAGATAGCATGGCCGGGGGGCGCGGCAAGCGGCTTTCGCCCGTGCCGCACACCGTCCATGGTGTTGACAGGGCGCCCCACCGCCCCGCAAAGGCAGCGCGCCCGGAACGGACTCACGGGCGTAGCGGAGATACAGCAATGACGGTCAAGGTTGCGATCAACGGTTTCGGGCGGATCGGCCGGCTCGTTGCCCGCGCGGTTCTCGAGCAGTCGAACGGCGCACTCGAACTCGTCGCGATCAACGATCTCGGCGACGCCAAGTCGAACGCCTGGCTGTTCAAGCGCGACAGCGTTCACGGCAAATATCCGGGCGACGTGACGGCCGAGGGCAATGAACTTGTCGTCGACGGCAAGCGCATCCGCGTCACCGCCGAGCGCGACCCCGCCAACCTGCCGCATGCCGAACTGGGCGTCGACATCGTGCTCGAATGCACCGGCTTCTTCACCGACAAGGCAAGCTGCCAGAAGCATCTCGACGCCGGCGCCAGGAAGGTGCTGATCTCGGCACCGGGCAAGAATGTCGACCTGACGGTCGTCTACGGCGTCAACCACGACAAGCTGACGGCCGAGCACACGATCGTGTCGAACGCGTCGTGCACGACCAACTGCCTGGCCCCCGTCGCCAAGGTGCTGAACGACGCGATCGGAATCGAGCGCGGGCTGATGACGACGATCCATGCCTATACCAACGACCAGAAGATCCTCGACCAGATCCACCCGGACCTGCGTCGCGCACGCGCTGCGGCGATGTCGATGATCCCGACCACGACGGGCGCCGCGCGTGCCGTGTCCGAAGTGCTGCCCGAACTTAAGGGCAAGCTCGACGGCTCGGCGATCCGCGTGCCCGTGCCGGACGTCTCGCTGATCGACCTGACCTTCACGCCCTCGCGCGACACGACCCGCGAAGAAGTGAACGCGGTGCTGAAGGCGGCATCCGAGAGCGGTCCGCTGGTCGGCGTGCTCGACTGGTCGGACGAGCCGCTCGTCTCGATCGATCTCCAGCATACCCCGGCCTCGTCGACGATCGACAGCCTGGAGACCGCGGTGATCGACGGCAAGCTGGTCCGCGTCGTCAGCTGGTACGACAATGAATGGGGCTTCTCGAACCGCATGGTCGATACGGCCACCGCGATGGCGAAGTTCATCTGAACTTGCGATCTATGTACCCCCTCTTTCGTTCGCTTCGAGCGCAGTCGAGAAGCCGCCTCGCGTGACAGATGGTGTCTCGACTGCGCTCGACACGAACGGGCAGGGGGCGGTGGCCTCGACCTTGAACAGGGCAGGCACGATCGCCGGCATCGCGCGTCACGCTCGCGCGAAAGCTCCGATGGAGGTCATCGACCATGTCGAGATCACCATCGAGGCCGGCCTGCACGGTGACTTTCGCGGCTATGTAAAGCCCGGCGGCAGGGGGCGGCGTCAGGTCACGCTCCTCGAACGCGGCGACTGGGACGCCGCGATGGCCGAAGTCGGCGGTGATATTCCCTGGTACGAACGCCGCGCGAACCTTCTCGTCGACGGCTTCGACCTTCCCCAGATACCCGGCACCCAGCTCCGCATCGGCGCGGACGTGGTGCTGGAGGTGACGCGCCACACCGATCCGTGCGAACGCATGGAAGCCCTGGCGCCAGGATTGTTCGCCGCGCTCACGTCCGACTGGCGGGGCGGGGCGTGTACCCGCGTTTTGATGGGCGGCAGAATCGCCGTCGGTGACGAGATCAGGATCGAAGAACCATGAGCAAGCCATTCAAGACGCTCGACGACATGGGCGATGTGCGGGGCAAGCGCGTGCTCGTCCGCGAAGACCTCAACGTGCCGATGGCCGAAGGGTCCGTCACCGACGACACGCGCTTGCGGGCAACCGTCGCGACGGTCGGCGAACTGGCCGACAAGGGCGCGATCGTCCTGATCCTCGCCCATTTCGGCCGCCCCAAGGGCAATCCGAGCCCGGAATTCTCCCTCTCGCAGGTCGTCCGGCCGTATAGCGACGTGCTGGGCCGCGAGGTTCGCTATGTCGACTGGGAAGGCGCGGACGACGCGGTCGCGATGCTCGAACCCGGCAATATCGCGGTTCTGGAGAACACGCGCTTCTTCGGCGGCGAGGAGACGAATGATCCGTCGGTGGTCGCGCGTTTCGCCAGCCTGGGCGATCTCTACGTCAACGACGCCTTCTCCGCCGCGCACCGCGCGCACGCGTCGACCGAGGGGCTGGCGCATGTCCTGCCCGCCTTTGCCGGCCGCGCGATGGAGGCCGAGCTCGACGCGCTCCAGAAGGCGCTGGGTGCGCCGGAGCATCCCGTGGCAGCAGTCGTGGGCGGCGCGAAGGTCTCGTCGAAGCTCGACGTGCTGCGGCACCTGGTCACGCGCGTCGATCACCTGATCATCGGCGGCGGCATGGCCAACACCTTCCTCGCCGCGCGCGGCGTCGATGTCGGCAAGAGCCTGTGCGAGCATGAGCTCGCCGCGACCTGCGAACAGATCATGGAGGCTGCCGACAAGGCGAACTGCACCGTCCATCTGCCCTATGACGTCGTCGTCGCGAAGGAGTTCAAGCCGAACCCCGCAACGCGCACGATCAACGTGCACGAGGTCGCAGCGGACGAGATGATCCTCGACGTCGGCCCGGCTGCGGTCGAATCGCTTGGCGACGTCCTGAAGAATTGCCGGACCCTGGTCTGGAACGGTCCGCTCGGCGCGTTCGAGACGCCGCCGTTCGACACCGCCACGGTCGCGCTCGCCAGGACCGCGGCGGCACTTACCGAGGGTGGTTCGTTGGTCTCGGTCGCAGGGGGTGGCGATACGGTCGCGGCGCTCAACCATGCCGGGGTCGCGGATGCGTTCACCTTCGTGTCGACCGCGGGCGGTGCGTTCCTGGAATGGATGGAGGGCAAGGACCTGCCCGGCGTCGCCGCGCTGACGCGTTAAGGCGTCGGCGCCGGCTCGTTGAGCAGGGGCACGAGCAGCCTGTTCAGGTCGGCCAGGTCGAACGCGCCGGGTTTCGCATAGCGGACGACCCCGGCGCGATCGATGATGTAGTTGGTCGGCAGCGCGCCCATGACGCCGAACGCGCCCTTGATCCGCCGCGCCGATGGTATCGCCAGCGCCGCGAAGACCGGTTTCAGCTTGTACGCCGGGAGCGAGTCTTCGGTTGCAACCGCGAAGACGCGCAGGCCATTGCCCTTGCGCAGCCGGTAATAGGTATCGAGCAGCGGCAATTCAGCCTTGCACGGCCCGCACCATGTCGCCCAGAAATTGAGGATGACGACCTGTCCATGCAGGTCGGTGCTGCTGATCCTGCTGCCGTCGATCAGCGTCATTTCGAACTTTGGCGCCCGGTCGCCGACCTTGATCGTCGCTGACGCGTGGGACGGCGTCATCGCGATTGCCAACGCCAATGCGCTCGCGACTACGCCCTTTGTCGAAACCGTCATCGCCCGCTCTCCCCCCGGAGGTTTTCCCGACGCCATCCTCGGCGTCCGGGGATGGTGCGTCAATCCGTCCCTGGCGCGCGTTCGAGTACAGTCGAGCAGGGGTTGATCAAGCGCCGCCCCTTGCCTATGTTTAACATGTTAAACGGAGACTCGGATGCTCGGCGTCAGGCTCGATAGCGACCTCGAAGAACGACTCGCGGCGGTTGCCCGCACGCAAGGACGCAGCAAGAGCGATATCGCACGCGAAGCTGTGCGCCGCTACGTCGAACGCCACGATGAGGCGTTCCTTGCCGAAGCGCGGCGGCAATCGCTTGCGGCCGCAGCACTTGGCTGGACCGAAGACGACGAGGCATGGGAGCGGCTGGGCGTAGCCTGGGATGATCCGGAGCCTGCCACCAACAGTCTGTCTGCCGCCGAATGAAACGCGGCGATATCGTGACTATTGCTGATGCCGGCGCGGGGGATTTTGCGCGAAAGCCGCGCCCTGCGCTCGTGGTTCAGGCCGATGCGTTCCTGCAGGATCACGACAGCGTTGCTGTGTGCTTGATCACCAGCCAGCTTGCCGGCCTCGGACTGTTCCGCATACCGATCGCGGCCAATGCCGATACGGGGCTCCTCAAGTCGAGTGAGGTCAGTATCGACAAAGTGCAATCGGTCTGGCGGCATCGCATCGGTCGACGGGTCGGCGCGGCGTCCGACGAAACCATGTTTGCCGTGGATCAGGCACTGCGCCGGTGGCTCGCCCTTTAGATTTTAGAAAAGGACTTATCATGACCTCGACGATCACACCGCAAATCAAGACCATCCTCGACAAGTACGAGGCCACGAGTTCGGCCGTAAAGGCGAACCTGGCGCGCATCCTGATGCAGGGCAAGCTCGGCGGTACCGGCAAGCTGGTGATCCTGCCCGTGGACCAGGGCTTCGAGCACGGCCCGGCACGCAGCTTCTCGGTCAATCCGGCGGCCTATGACCCGCATTACCATTATCAGCTCGCGATCGACGCCGGGCTCAGCGCCTATGCAGCGCCGCTCGGCATGCTCGAGGCGGGCGCGGACACGTTCGCCGGGCAGATCCCGACGATCCTGAAGTGCAACAGCTCGAACAGCTGGGCGACGTCGATCGACCAGGCGGTGACCGCGACCGTGGCGGATGCGGTGCGGCTCGGCTCGGCGGCGATCGGCTTCACCATCTATCCGGGCGCGGACCAGTTCTTCGACCTGGTCGAGGAAATCCGCGAGCTGAGCGAAGAGGCCAAGTCGGTCGGCATCGCGACCGTGATCTGGTCCTATCCGCGTGGCGGCGAGCTGACCAAGGACGGCGAGCTCGCGCTCGACGTCGGCGCCTATGCCGCGCACATGGCGGCGCTGCTCGGAGCGCACATCATCAAGACCAAGCTGCCGACCGATCATATCGAGCAGAAGGAAGCTAAGCCGCTTTATGCCGGCACCGACTGGTCCAAGCAGGCCGATCGCGTCAAACACGTCGTCCAGTCGAGCTTTGCCGGGCGTCGCATCAACGTGTTCTCGGGCGGCGCGTCCAAGGGTGCGGATGCGGTCTTCCAGGATGCACGCGACATTCGTGACGGCGGTGGCAACGGCTCGATCATCGGCCGCAACACGTTCCAGCGTCCGCGCGACGAGGCACTGGCGATGCTCGACCGGATCATCCGGATCTACAAGAACGAGGAATAAGCGCGGCTTCGCACGTCCGTCATCCCGGCTCTGCGCCGGGGTGACGGGCGCGGCGCGACCCGCTAGGGGCGGGGAATGACCGAAGAAGATCCGCTGGGCCCGCTCGACCCGACATTCGCCGAGAATTTCCGCCGCGACATGCGGCGGCCGCCATGTCAGCTCTATCTCGTCTCGCCGCTCGACGTCGGCGGCGACTTTCCCGAGCGGCTGGCACGTGCGCTCGACGCCGGGCCGGTGGCGGCGTTCCAGTTCCGCGTGAAGGACATCGACCAGCACGCCGCTGCGGCGCTCGGCGCGCCGCTGCGCGCGATCTGCGCCGAGCGCGACGTCGCGTTCATCGTCAACGACGATATCGGGCTGGCGAAGCGGCTCGACGCGGACGGCGTGCATCTCGGGCAGAGCGATGGCGATCCGCGCGAGGCGCGCGCGCAGCTCGGCCCCAATGCGCAGATCGGCGTGACCTGTCACGGCAGCCGGCATCTGGCGATGGAAGCGGGCGAGGCCGGTGCGGACTATGTCGCATTCGGGGCCTTTCATCCGACCACGACCAAGACCGTCGAGCATCTGGCCGAGCCCGTGCTCTTGTCCTGGTGGTCGACGCTGTTCGAAATGCCGTGTGTCGCGATCGGCGGGATCACGCCCGACAATGCCGCGGCGCTGGCGGCGGCGGGGGCCGATTTCATCGCGGTGTCGGGCGCCGTCTGGAATGGCGACGAGGTCGCTGCGGTCAAGGCATTCGGCGAGGTGCTCGCCAAGCGCTGAGCCGGATGCGGGACTGGTGTTACACGGACTGCACTTCCAGCCTGTGACGGTGCTTGCGCCAAGCCGTTGGAAACAACAGACGTCCCGACCGTTTGATCCACAGGCGTAACGGTTTGGGATCACGGCATGACGACAGCATTTCTGACGAAGACCTCGGTTCTGGCCGCCGTTCTGCTCGGTGCGACCACGTCTGCATCCGCACAGTCGACCTCCGTTACCCCCGTGCCGATCGATCGCAACGTCTTGCATGTACAGGTGATTCTCGACCATCTGGGCTTTGGGCCCGGGGTGCTTGACGGTCGCGGCGGGCAATCGCTCGTGGCCGCGCTCAAGGGGTTCCAGGAGGCGAAGGGACTTCCGATTACGGGTAAGCCCGACACGAAGACGATGCGCGCGCTGTATCCCTATCGTGCGGCACGGCCGACAGTCACGGTCGCGCTGACGCCCGGGATGCTGGCGGGGCCATTCGTCAATCCGCTGCCCAAGGACCCGGCGAAGCAGGCCGAGCTTCAGACGATCGGCTACCGGACGGTCATGGAGAAGCTGGGTGAGATGTTCCACACTACGCCCGCGGTGATCATGGCCCTCAACTCGCCGTCGACCAAGCTGTCGGCGGGGACAAAGGTGGTGTTCCCCAACGCTCTGCCGACGTCGCGCGACTATGATCCGAAGTTCCGTCCCGACTGGCGCGCGACGCTCAACATGCTCAACGTCGATGCGAAGCAGCCTCAGGCGGATCACGTCGTCGTCGACAAGTCCGACGGCGTGCTGCGGGTGCTCGACGCGAACGACAAGCTGATCGCGCAGTTCTCCGCGACGATGGGGTCGAGCCACGACCCGCTGCCGCTGGGGACGTGGACGATCAAGGGCTCCGACTATAACCCCAAATTCCACTTCAACCCGGCGCTGTTCTGGGATGCGAAGAAGGGACAGAAAAAGGAGATGCTGCCGCCGGGGCCGAACGGTCCGGTCGGCGTCGTCTGGATGGACCTGTCCAAGGATCATTACGGCATTCACGGCACGCCCAACCCCGAGACGATCGGGCGCGCCGAAAGCCATGGCTGTATCCGCCTGACGAACTGGGATGCGGCGCGACTGTCGATGATGATCAAGCCGGGGACCAAGGCGGTCTTCCAGGCCTGATCGCATGACGCGGACGTTCTGGGTTATTCTCGCGCTGATCGTCCTGGTGGTCGGCGCGTTCGCTTTGATGCTGTCTTTTGGGGATGGCGGGCGGCGGTCGGTGGCGTGGCGCGCGTCGTCGCCGGCGGCGTCGAACGTCGCGGTCGCGGAGGACGGGGTTGCGGACGCGCCCCGTTCGTTGACGATGCCGGTGCTGGGTGTCCCACGCACCGCGGTCGGCAACAGCTGGAACGATCCGCGCGGCGGCGGGCTGCGCGGGCATCATGGCACCGACATCATGGCGGCGGGCGGCACGCCGGTCGTCGCCGCGGCGCCGGGACGAATCGAGAAGCTGTTCCAGAGCGCGCTTGGCGGGATCACCGTCTATGTCCGGTCACCCGACCGGCGCTGGACCTATTATTACGCGCACCTCGCGGGCTATGCGCCGGGCGTGCGCGAAGGGATGGCGGTCGCGGCGGGGGACCGGCTTGGCTATGTTGGCGACACCGGTGACGCGGGCGCAGGCAATTATCACCTGCATTTCGGGGTAAGCCGGATGCAGCCGGGCCAACGCTGGTGGCAGGGCGAGGAGGTCAATCCCTACCCGCTGCTTGCCCGCGCGCGGCCATCCCGCTAAAGCGCGCGGCTTCGGGTTTCCGCACGGCCTTGCCTGGCGGACGGCCCCTAGCTCTTTCCAGCAGGAATCGGTCATGAAGATCAACGCGGTCGAGATTCGTCCCGGCAACATCCTTGAATATGAAGGCGGCATCTGGCGCGCCGTGAAGATTCAGCACACCCAGCCCGGCAAGGGCGGCGCCTATATGCAGGTCGAGATGAAGAACCTCATCGACGGCCGCAAGAGCAACACGCGCTTCCGCTCCGCCGAGAGCGTCGAGAAGGTGCGGCTCGACACGGTCGATTTCCAGTATCTGTTCCGCGACGGCGACGCGCTGACGTTCATGGACAAGGTCAATTACGAGCAGATCACGCTCGATGCCGACATCCTGGGCGACGCCGCAGCGTTCCTGCAGGACGGCATGGATGTCGTGATGGAGCTCTGGGAAGAGCGGCCGATTTCGGTCCAGCTGCCCGACACGATCGAGGCGCTGATCGTCGAGGCCGATGCCGTCGTGAAGGGGCAGACCGCCTCGTCGTCGTACAAGCCCGCGGTGCTCGAGAACGGCGTGCGCGTGATGGTGCCGCCGCACATCGGTGCCGGCACGCGGATCGTGGTCGATGTCTATGAGCAGACCTACGTACGTCGCGCGGACTGAACTGCTCCCCTCCCGCATGCGGGAGGGGGCTGGGGGGTGGGCGCCCGCCCTCCACGGCACGCGCCGATAGTGGCGTGATCGACTGACGTTGCGCGACGACGATAGCGCGCGCCCACCCCCGGCCCCTCCCGCATGCGGGAGGGGGGAGATAGAAGACAATGCCCAGCCATTCCGGCATCATGACCGTCATCGAGCGCGCCGCCCGCAAGGCCGCGCCGCGCCTGCGCCGCGATTTCAACGAGGTCCAGCAGCTGCAGGTCAGCCGCAAGGGTCCCGCCGACTTTGTCAGCCAGGCCGACCAGCGCGCCGAGCAGACGATCTTCGAAGAGCTGAGCCACGCACGCCCCGACTGGGGCATGTTGATGGAGGAGCGCGGCGAGGTCGCAGGCGATCCCAACAAGCCGCGCTTCATCGTCGACCCGCTCGATGGCACGTCGAACTTCCTCCACGGCATCCCGCATTTCTGCATCTCGATCGCGGTCGAGGAGCCGATGCCGAACGGCAAGCGCGAGGTCACGACTGCGCTCGTGTATCAGCCGCTCACCGATGAGAGCTTCTGGGCTGAGCGAGGCCGCGGCGCGTGGCTGACCGACCAGCGCCTGCGCGTGTCGTCGCGGCGCGATCTAGCCGATTCGCTGATCGCGACGGGTATCCCGTTCCTCGGTCATGGCGATTTCGCGCAGTGGAGCCGCATCTTCGGTGCGGTCGCACCCGAGGTGGCGGGGATCCGCCGTCTCGGCGCGGCGGCGCTCGATCTTGCCTGGCTGGCAGCCGGGCGGTTCGACGGCTTCTGGGAATCGAACCTGAAGCCGTGGGACGTCGCGGCGGGGATGTTGCTGGTCAAGGAAGCGGGCGGCTACGTGACCGACTTCCGCGGTGGCGACCGCGCGATGGAGCGCAACGAGTTCCTCGCGGCGAATGATGCGCTGCATTCGCGCCTGCATAAGCTGGTGGCCGGCGCGCTGCGCTGATGCATTTGGGTCGGTAGGCCGGGCCGGCCTGCCAAATGTCCGTCACCCCAGTTTTTTGCTGGGGTGACGGTCTTCCTGGGGGCTACGACCGGCGCCCGGCGGCTGCCGTTGCTTGCAGAACCATGCAGGTAACGCAGGTTTCCCGCGACGCGCATACAGCTCTTGCGAGTGATTCTCACGGGCCGCCAGCCTTGCCCCACGGGGCCCATCGGCCTAAAGGCTCCCCATCTGTTCGCATCTGCGAGAAGCCATTTGGTCGACCTGTCGCACTATCTTCCGATCCTCCTGTTCCTCGGGGTCGCCATCGCATTGTCGAGCACGTTCGTGTTCCTGCCGATGGCTGTCTCCAGGCTCACCGGGTCGCACAAGCCTACGCCCGAGAAGCTGAGCGAATATGAGTGCGGCTTCCCCGCATTCGAGGATCCGCGCAGCCAGTTTGACGTGCGCTTCTACCTGATCGCCATCCTCTTCATCATCTTCGATCTCGAGGCGGCGTTTCTGTTTCCCTGGGCCGTCTCGGTCTTCACGCTCGGCTGGACCGCGTGGATCTCGATGATGATCTTTATCGGCGAACTGGCCCTCGGCCTCGCCTATGCATGGAAGAAGGGAGCACTCGATTGGGAGTAGAGCTCACATCGCAGCCCGGTTCCGGTCTGCTGGCACCCGCCGACGGTGGCGCGATCCTGCCGCCCGACCAGGGCTTTTTCGACGGCCTGAACGGTGAACTGACCGACAAGGGTTTCCTGGTCACCTCGACCGAGGAGCTGTTCCAGTGGGCTCGTACCGGGTCGCTGTGGTGGATGACGTTCGGGCTCGCCTGCTGCGCGGTCGAGATGATCCACGTGAACATGCCACGCTACGATCTGGAGCGCTTCGGTGCCGCACCGCGCGCGTCGCCGCGTCAGTCCGACGTGATGATCGTCGCCGGAACGCTGTGCAACAAGATGGCGCCCGCACTCCGCAAGGTCTACGACCAGATGTCGGAGCCGAAATACGTGATCTCGATGGGATCGTGCGCGAACGGCGGCGGCTATTATCATTATAGCTACAGCGTCGTGCGCGGTTGTGACCGGATCGTCCCCGTCGACATCTACGTCCCGGGTTGCCCGCCGACCGCGGAAGCGCTGCTGTACGGCATCATGCAGTTGCAGCGGAAGATCCGGCGGTCTGGGAGCATCGAACGGTGAGGGCGCCCGCACCAGCCTATGCCGCCAATGACGGCGTGATCGACGCGGCTCGCGCCGTGCTCGGCGGCATGCTGCTCGACGCGGTCGACAAGGTCGGCGAGGTCGCTCTGCACGTCCGTCGTGAAGATCTGTACGACGCGATGATCGCGCTACGTGATACGCCGGGGCTTGCCTATCAGCAGCTCATGGAAATCGCCGGCGTCGACTATCCCGATCGTGCCGAGCGGTTCGAGGTCGTCTATTGCATGCTGTCGCTGACGCGGAACCACCGCCTGCGCGTCCATGTCGCGACCGACGAGGACAAGCCGGTGCCGTCTGTGACCGACATCTGGCCGGTCGCCGGCTGGCTCGAGCGCGAAGTGTACGACATGTACGGCGTGCTGTTCAGCGGCAACCCGGACCTGCGCCGCATCCTGACCGATTACGGCTTTCGCGGCCATCCGCAGCGCAAGGACTTCCCGCTGACGGGCTATGTCGAGCTGCGCTATTCGGAAGAGGCCAAGCGCGTCGTGTACGAGCCGGTGCAGCTCGCGCAGGATTTCCGCACGTTCGACTTCATGAGTCCGTGGGAGGGTGCCGAATACGTCCTTCCGGGTGACGAGAAGGGCGCGCTGCCACAGGCCAAGGGTGCGCAGACGCCGCTGTCGGCCGATACGATCGTCAAGGCGGATGCGGCGCAGAGCGCGACAAAGGCGCCCGACGCGCCGAGCGAGCCCTATGCGAAGAAGGACGTCCAGAACACCACGCAGAGCGGTGCGGGCGAGCCCGATCCGGGCAACCAGAAGCAGGACAAGCCCGTGGAGTCGGACGTGATCCCGACTAAGGGCGGAGGACAGAACCAGTGAGTCTCTATGTAGAGGAGCTTCTGGGCGAGGGCGATGCGGCCGATCCCACGACCGGCGACGTCACGATCCAGAACTACACGATCAACTTCGGTCCGCAGCATCCGGCGGCGCACGGCGTGCTCCGCCTGGTCATGGAGCTCGACGGCGAGATCGTCGAGCGTGTCGATCCGCATGTCGGGCTGCTTCACCGCGGCACCGAGAAGCTGATCGAGTACAAGACCTACACGCAGGCGCTGCCCTATTTCGATCGTCTCGATTACTGCTCGCCGCTGTGCATGGAGCATAGCTGGGTGCTCGCGGTCGAGAAGCTGCTCGACCTCGAAGTGCCTGAGCGGGCGCAGTATCTGCGCGTGTTCTTCGCCGAGCTGACGCGCATCTCGAACCACATGCTCAACCTCGGCAGCCACGTCATGGACGTCGGCGCGATGACGCCGAACCTGTGGCTGTTCGAGATCCGCGAAGACTGCATGAACTTCTTCGAGCGCGTCAGCGGCGCGCGCATGCATTCCAACTATTTCCGTCCGGGTGGCGTGCATCAGGATGCACCGCTCAAGCTGCTCGCCGATATCGGCGACTGGCTCGACACGCGCCTGCCGCGGCTGTTCGAGGATGCGATTTCGCTCGTCGCCGACAACCGCATCTTCAAGCAGCGCAACGTCGACATCGCGATCGTCAGCCGTGACGATGCGATCAAATGGGGCTTTTCGGGCCCGATGATCCGCGGCTCGGGCATCGCCTGGGATCTGCGCAAGTCGCAGCCCTATGACGTCTATGCCAAGATGGACTTCGACGTGCCGGTCGGCACGCGTGGCGACTGCTATGACCGGTTCATGGTGCGCGTCGAGGAAGTGCGTCAGTCGGCACGGATCATGAAGCAGTGCCTGCGCGACATGCCCGAGGGGCCGATCGCGTCGCTCGACCGCAAGGTCGTGCCGCCCAAGCGCGCTGAGATGAAGCAGTCGATGGAAGCGCTGATCCATCACTTCAAGCTCTATACCGAGGGCTTCCATGTGCCTGCCGGCGACGTCTATGTCGCGACCGAGAGCCCCAAGGGCGAGTTCGGCGTGTATCTGGTCGCCGACGGCAGCAACAAGCCGTACCGCTGCAAGATCCGCCCGACCGCGTTTTCGCATCTCCAGGCCTTCGACTTCATGGCGAAGGGTCACATGCTGGCAGATACGACCGCGATCCTCGGCGCGATGGATATCGTTTTTGGTGAATGTGACCGCTGATGGCTGAAGCTCCGAAAATTCCCGACGAGGCAGAGACCCGCGCACGCTGGGGCTCGTTCGCCTGGACGGACGAAAACCAGGTGAAGGCGAACGAGATCCTCGGGCGCTACCCGAAGGGCCGCGAGCAGTCGGCGTCGATCCCGTTCCTCGATCTTGCCCAGCGCCAGGTCGGTGCGGAAACGCAGACCCAGGGCTGGTTGCCGGTGCCGGTGATCGAGTTCGTCGCGCGTCAGATCGGCGTGCCGTACATGCGCGTCTATGAGGTCGTGACCTTCTACACGATGTTCAACCTCGCGCCGGTCGGTCGCTATCACGTGCAGGTCTGCGGCACGACGCCGTGCATGCTGCGCGGGTCGGACGACGTGCTGGCCGCGTGCAAGAACCGGGGCCTCGTCAAGGGCGGTACGACGCCGGACGGCATGTTCACGCTGACCGAGGTCGAGTGCCTGGGCACCTGCGCGAACGCGCCGATGGTTCAGATCAACGACGATAACTTCGAAGATCTCGACTACGACAAGACGACCGAAATCCTCGAGGCGCTTGCCAGTGGCGGCACGCCGACGCCGGGGCCGCAATTCGGCCGCCGCGCGAGTTGCCCCGAAGGCGGCCCGACCTCGCTCAAGGCGATGGTCGACGCGAACCACGATTACCGGGGGGAGTGGGCCTGATGCTCGCCGACAAGGACCGCATCTTCACCAACGTCTACGGCTTCCAGCCGTGGAACATCGACGCGGCGATCATGCGCGGCGATTGGGACAATACCAAGGACCTGATGGCGCTCGGCCAGGACGCGATCATCGACGTGATGAAGGCGAGCGGCTTGCGTGGCCGCGGCGGGGCAGGGTTCCCGACCGGCACCAAATGGTCGTTCATGCCCAAGGAGCCGAAGCCCGACCGGCCGAACTTCCTCGTCATCAACGCCGATGAATCCGAGCCGGGCAGCTGCAAGGATCGCGAGATCATCCGTCACGATCCGCACAAGCTGATCGAGGGTGCGCTGATCGCCGGGTTCGCGATGCGTGCGCGTGCGGCGTACATCTACATCCGCGGCGAATATATCCGCGAGGCGGAGACGCTGTTCGCGGCGGTCGCCGAGGCCTATGATCGCGGCTTCATCGGCAAGAATGCGTGCGGGTCGGGCTACGACTTCGACGTGTTCGTCCACCGCGGTGCCGGCGCCTATATCTGCGGCGAAGAGACCGCGATGCTCGAAAGCCTCGAGGGCAAGAAGGGCCAGCCGCGCCTCAAGCCGCCATTCCCGGCGGGTGCGGGGCTCTATGGCTGCCCGACGACGGTCAACAACGTCGAATCGATCGCGGTCGCGCCGACGATCCTGCGGCGCGGCGCGGCCTGGTTCTCGAGCTTCGGCGCCGAAAATAACCGCGGCACCAAGCTGTTCCAGATCAGCGGCCATGTGAACAAGCCGTGCGTCGTCGAGGAAGAGATGAGCATCTCGTTCCGCGACCTGATCGAGACGCATTGCGGCGGTATTCGTGGCGGCTGGGACAATCTGCTCGCGGTGATCCCGGGCGGCTCCTCGGTGCCATTGGTGCCCGCCGCGCAGATCATGGACTGCGCGATGGACTTCGATGGCCTGAAGGCGGTCGGCTCGGGCCTCGGCACCGCGGCGATCATCGTCATGGACAAGTCGACCGACATCGTCCGTGCGATCAGCCGCATCTCCTACTTCTACAAGCATGAGAGCTGCGGCCAGTGCACGCCGTGCCGCGAAGGCACCGGCTGGATGTGGCGCGTGATGGAGCGGATGCGCACCGGCGACGCCGAGCTGTCCGAGATCGACATGCTCCAGCAGGTCACCAAGCAGGTCGAGGGTCACTCGATCTGCGCGCTCGGTGACGCCGCAGCCTGGCCGATCCAGGGCCTGATCAAGCATTTCCGCCCAGAGATGGAACGCCGTATCCGCGAACGTGGTGGTGACACCGCACCGATGATGGAAGCGGCGGAATGACCGACGAGCGGGCTGATATCATGCTGGAAATCCTGAAGACGATCCAAAGCGATGTCTCGGCTATCAAGCGCGAGCAGACATCGCAGGGTATCCGGCTGCTATCGCTCGAGGATCATGTGCGCGGCCTGGTCGGCACAATTTATGGCATTCAATCGGACGTTGCCGACTTGAAGATGCGGGTCGACCGCATCGAAAAGCGTCTCGGTCTGATGGACACGGAACACTGATATGCCCTTAGTCAAAGTCGATGGCGTAGAGATCGAGGTGCCGCAGGGTGCCACCGTGCTGCAGGCGTGCGAGCTTGCCGGCAAGGAGATCCCGCGTTTCTGTTACCATGAGCGTTTGAGCATCGCCGGCAATTGCCGGATGTGTCTGGTCGAGGTGAAGCCGGGTCCGCCCAAGCCGCAGGCGTCGTGCGCGCTGCCGGCCGCGGACAAGCAGGAGATCTTCACCAACTCGCCGATGGTTAAGAATGCCCGCGAGGGCATCATGGAATTCCTGCTGATCAACCATCCGCTCGATTGCCCGATCTGCGATCAGGGTGGCGAGTGCGATCTGCAGGACCAGTCGGTCGCCTATGGCCGCGGCCATTCGCGCTATGACGAGAACAAGCGCGCGGTCACCGAAAAGTATATGGGTCCGATCGTGAAGACGGTCATGACCCGCTGCATCCAGTGCACGCGCTGCATCCGCTTTGCCGAGGAAGTCTCCGGCGTTGAGGAGATCGGTGCGATCTTCCGCGGCGAGGACATGCAGATCACCTCGTATCTCGAAAACGCGGTGAAGAGCGAGCTGTCGGGCAACGTCGTCGATCTGTGCCCGGTAGGTGCGCTGACCTCGAAGCCCTACGCGTTCGAAGCGCGTCCTTGGGAACTGCGCAAGACGCTGACGATCGACGTCATGGATGCGGTCGGCACCAACATCCGGCTCGACAGCCGTGGTCGTCAGGTGCTGCGTTGCGTGCCGCGGATCAACGAGGACGTGAACGAGGAGTGGGCGACCGACAAGACGCGCCACGCGATCGACGGTCTCGTCCGTCGTCGTCTCGACAAGCCCTATGTCCGCGTGAACGGCAAGCTCCAGCCCGCGACCTGGGACGAGGCCTTCGCGGCGATCAAGGCGGTTGACGCCGGGTCGAGCGTGGCCGCGGTCGCAGGCGACCTGGTCGACTGCGAGACGATGTATGCCGCCAAGGCGCTGCTCGCGAAGATGGGCTCGACGATGCTCGAAGGCCGCCAGACCGGCATGGCCTATGACGCGTCGAACATCGCCGCGGTCAATTTCAACACGACGATCGCCGGTACCGAGCGTGCCGACGCGATCCTGCTGGTGGGCACCAACCTGCGCTGGGAAGCGCCGCTGGTGAACACGCGGGTCCGCAAGGCGATCAAGAAGGGCGCGAAGGTCTTCGCGATCGGGCCTGAGACCGAGCTGACCTACAAGGTCGAGTGGCTCGGCGACGATCTGGCGCTGCTCGGCAATCTGCCCGACGCAGTGACCGAGGCGTTCGGCAAGGCTGAGCGTCCGATGGTGATCGTCGGTGGCGCGGCGCTGAAGGGTGGCCACGGCGCCGCGCTGAAGCTCGTCGACACGCTGGGCCTCGTCAAGGACGGCTGGAACGGCTTTAACGTCGTCCATATGGCCGCGTCGCGGATGGGCGGGCTGATGCTCGGCTATGCGCAGACGGGCGGCATCGCCGATGTGATGGGGGCGAAGCTCGGCTTCTTCCTCGGCGCGGACGAGGTCGATTTCAGCCAGTTCGCGGGCTTCAAGGTGTTCGTTGGTCATCACGGCGACAAGGGTGCGGCGGCTGCCGACGTCATCCTGCCGGGCGTGACCTATGCCGAGAAGTCGGGAACCTGGGTCAACCTCGAGGGCCGCGTCCAGCGCGGCGAGCGTGCGGTGTTCGCCCCTGGCGATGCGCGCGACGACTGGTCGATCTTCCGCGCGCTGTCCGACACGCTTGGCCACACGCTGCCGTTCGACAGCTTCGAGGGGCTGCGCGAAGAAATGTTCGCTGCCGTTCCCGCGCTGCGTCACCAGGCGCTCGCGACGTTCGAGTGGAACCCGCCGTCGCTCGGCGGTGCGGGCGAGGGGGTTCTGGCCGGCTATCCGATCAAGGACTTCTACCTGACCAACGCGATCTGCCGCGCATCGCCGACGATGCAGCGTTGCTCGGCTGAACTTCTCCACGGGGAAGACTTTGCGGAGGCAGCCGAATGATCTCCTGGTTCGAATCCTCGCTCGGTTACGACTGGGCGTTCTTCCTCGCGACGATCATCGACATTCTCGCAATCGCGCTGCCGGTGATGCTGGCGGTCGCGATGATCATCTATGCCGATCGCAAGATCTGGGCGGCGATGGCGCTTCGGCGTGGTCCAAACGTGGTGGGTCCGTTCGGCCTGCTGCAGAGCTTTGCCGACGGCCTGAAGGTGTTCCTGCAGGAGACGATCGTCCCGGCAGCCGCCAATCGCGCGCTGTTCCTGCTGGCGCCGATCATCACCTTCACGGTCGCGCTGATCGTCTGGGCGGTGATCCCGTTCCAGCCCGGCGTCGTGCTCGCGGACATCAATGTCGGCTTGCTCTACGTGCTCGCGGCGTCGTCGCTCGGCGTGTACGGGATCATCCTCGCGGGCTGGGCGTCGAACTCGAAATATCCGTTCTACTCGGCGCTGCGTGCGGCAGCGCAGATGGTCAGCTACGAAGTCGCGATCGGGTTCATCCTGATCTCGGTCGTGTTGTGGTCGGGCACGTTCAACCTGTCGGGCATCGTGACCGCGCAGCAGAACATGTTCGGGCTGCACATCAACGGCTATATCGTCAATCCGCTGCTGTTCCCGATGGCGGTGATGTTCTTCATCTCGAGCCTCGCGGAAACGCAGCGTGCACCGTTCGATCTGACCGAGGCGGAGAGCGAGCTCGTCGCCGGTTACCAGACCGAATATTCGTCGATGGCGTTCGCGCTGTTCTGGCTGGGTGAGTACGCCAACGTCATCCTGATGTGCGCGCTCAATGCTACGCTCTTCTGGGGTGGGTGGCTGCCGCCGGTCGACTGGGCGCCGCTCTATTACGTGCCGGGGATCATCTGGCTGTTCGCCAAGATCCTGTTCTTCTTCTTCCTGTTCAGCTGGGTGAAGGCGACCGTGCCGCGCTATCGCTATGATCAGCTGATGCGGCTCGGCTGGAAGATTTTCCTGCCCGTCTCGCTGTTCTGGGTTTTCCTCGTGTCGGGCGTGTTGATGCTGACGCGCGTTGGAGTGGGTTCATGAGCGTTGCTCAGATCATCAAGTCGTTCACCCTGTGGGAATTCGTGAAGGCGCACGCGTTGACGCTTCGCTATTTCTTCAAGGAAAAGGCGACGATCAACTATCCGTACGAGCGCAACCCTGTGTCCCCGCGGTTCCGCGGTGAGCATGCGCTGCGTCGTTATCCCAATGGCGAAGAGCGGTGCATCGCGTGCAAGCTGTGCGAGGCCGTGTGCCCGGCCCAGGCGATCACGATCGAGGCCGAGCCGCGCGACGACGGCTCGCGCCGCACGACGCGCTACGACATCGACATGACCAAGTGCATCTATTGCGGCCTGTGCGCCGAGGCGTGCCCGGTCGATGCGATCGTCGAGGGTCCGAATTACGAATTCTCGACCGAGACGCGCGAAGAGCTGATCTACGACAAGTCGAAGCTGCTCGATAACGGCGATCGCTGGGAAAGCGCGATCGCGGCGAACCTTGCCGCCGATGCGCCGTACCGTTAAGCGAGCGCCGCGATGACACAGATTAACTCCGTCATCCCAGCGCAGGCTGGGATCTCCCCGTTTCCGAGCGCGCCCGCGCGGCGTGAGACCCCAGCGTTCGCTGGGGTGACGAGGACCTCATGATCCAGGCCTTAGCCTTTTATCTCTTCGCCTTCGTCGTCGTCCTGTCGGGCGCCATGACGATCGCGTCGCGCAATCCGGTCCATTCGGTGATGTGGCTGATCCTCGCCTTCTTCAACGCGGCGGGTCTGATGATCCTCGTCGGGGCCGAGTTCATCGCGATGCTGCTCGTCATCGTCTATGTCGGCGCGGTCGCGGTGCTGTTCCTGTTCGTCGTCATGATGCTCGACATCGACTTTGCCGAAATGCGCGCCGGCGTGGCACGGTATTTCGGTATCGGGCTGGCGCTCGCGGTCGCACTTGCAGCCGAGGTGATGATCGCGATCGGCGCATGGAGCACGGGGCCGATCCAACTCGCACGGCGCGCGGCGCCGATCGATGCGCGGGTGCCCAACATCCAGGCGATCGGCAACCTGCTCTACACGCGCTATCTGTTCGTGTTCGAGGCGGCCGGGCTCGTCCTGCTTGTCGCGATGATCGGCGCGATCGTGCTGACGCATCGCCAGCGTGGCGGCGTGAAGGCGCAGAACATCAGCCGCCAGAACGCACGCCGTCCGCAGGACGCAACGCGCAACACGCGCCCGGTCGTCGGGCAGGGAGTCGAACTGTGACGATCGGTCTCGTCCACTACCTCGTCGTCGCGGCGATCCTGTTCACCATGGGGGTGCTCGGCATCTTCCTGAACCGCAAGAACCTCATCGTCATCCTGATGGCGATCGAGCTGATCCTGCTCGCGGTGAACATCAATCTCGTCGCCTTCTCGGCCTTCCTCAACGATCTCGTCGGACAGGTGTTCGCGATGTTCGTGCTGACGGTCGCGGCGGGTGAGGCCGCGATCGGCCTGGCCATTCTGGTCATCTATTTCCGCGGTCGCGGCACCATTGCGGTCGACGACGTCAACCGGATGAAGGGGTAATACGGTTGATCCAGCTTATCGTCTTCCTGCCGTTACTGGCCGCGATCGTTGCCGGGTTCGGCAATCGCGCGATCGGCAACGTGCCGGCGAAAATCGTCACCACGGCGGCGTTGTTCGCGTCGTGCCTGTTGTCCTGGCCGATCTTCCTCGGTTTCATGGCGGGCACCAGCAGCGCGACCGTCGAGCCGTTGCTCAACTTCATCCAGTCGGGCGACATGAACGTCGCGTGGTCGCTGCGCGTCGATGCGCTGACCGCGGTGATGCTCGTCGTCGTCACGTCGGTGTCGGCGCTCGTCCATCTGTATAGCTGGGGCTATATGGATGAGGATCCCGACCAGCCGCGCTTCTTTGCGTATCTGTCGCTGTTCACCTTTGCGATGCTGATGCTCGTGACCGCGAACAATCTCGTCCAGATGTTCTTCGGCTGGGAAGGGGTGGGCCTCGCGTCCTACCTCCTGATCGGCTTCTGGTTCCGCAAGCCGTCGGCCAGCGCTGCCGCGATCAAGGCGTTCGTCGTCAACCGCGTCGGCGATCTTGGCTTCATGCTCGGCATCTTCGGCACGTTCCTGGTGTTCGGCACGGTCTCGATCCCCGAGATCCTGGCCGCCGCACCCGGCATGGCCGGATCGACGATCGGCTTCCTCGGCTACCGCTTCGATACGATGACGGTGCTCTGCCTGCTGCTGTTCGTCGGCGCGATGGGCAAGTCGGCACAGCTCGGCCTGCACACCTGGCTGCCGGACGCGATGGAAGGCCCGACCCCGGTGTCGGCGCTGATCCACGCGGCGACGATGGTCACCGCAGGCGTGTTCATGGTGTGCCGCCTGTCGCCGATGTTCGAGATGAGCCCGGTCGCGCTGACCGTGGTCACCTCGGTCGGAGCCGCGACCTGCCTGTTCGCCGCCACTTGCGGCCTCGTCCAGACCGACATCAAGCGCGTCATCGCCTATTCGACCTGTTCGCAGCTCGGCTACATGTTCTTCGCCGCGGGCGTCGGCGCCTATGGCGCGGCGATGTTCCACCTGTTCACGCATGCCTTCTTCAAGGCGCTGTTGTTCCTGGGTGCCGGCTCGGTGATCCATGCGATGCACCACGAGCAGGACATGCGCTATTATGGCGGCCTGCGTAAGAAGATCCCGGTGACGTTCTGGGGCATGATGGCGGGTACGCTCGCGATCACCGGCGTCGGCATTCCCGGCATCTTCGGCAACACCGCATTCGGGTTCGCAGGCTTCCATTCGAAGGATGCGATCATCGAGGCGAGCTGGGCGGCCGGTCAGCCGGGCGTGTGGTTCGTCGGTGTGCTCGTCGCATTGCTCACCAGCTTCTATTCGTGGCGCGTGATGTTCCTCACCTTCTGGGGCAAGCCGCGCTGGGCCGCTTCGGAGCATATCCAGCATGCGCTCCACGACGCCCATGGTCACGACGACCATGCGCATGACGCGCATCATGTCGACGATCACCACGCGAACCCGGCAAAGGCCGAGGACGCAGGCCACGCGCCGCATGATCATCACGATGCCGTGCATGCGCCGGCGGAAGGCGATGGCGGGTATCACCCGCATGAGAGCCCGCTGCCGATGCTGATCCCGCTGATCGTCCTGTCGATCGGTGCGGTGCTCGCAGGCTTCGTGTTCCACGGTTACTTCATCGAGCCGAGTGCAGGCGAAGAGTTCTGGAAGGGCGCACTCGCGTTCCGCGAACATCTGATGCACGAGATGCACGGCGTGCCGCTCATCATCAAGCTGTCGGCGACGATCGCGATGCTGCTCGGCCTGCTGACCGCCTGGTATGCCTATATCAAGAACCCGTCCTTCCCGGGCAAGGTGATCGAACAGTTCGGCGTGCTCTACGACTTCCTGCTGCATAAGTGGTATTTCGACGAGCTGTACGACCTGATCTTCGTCCGCCCCGCCTTCGCGATTGGCCGTTTCCTGTGGCACCGCGGTGACGAGAAAACGATCAACCGGTTCGGCCCCGACGGGTCGGCCTGGCTGGTCCAGGTCGGCGCGCGCGTCGCCGGCCGCTTCCAGACGGGATATCTCTACACCTATGCCTTCGTCATGCTGATCGGCCTGACAGCCGCCGTAACCTGGGCGATCGGACTCTATTGATGACCGGCTTTCCTATCCTTTCCGTCCTGATCGCGGTCCCGATGATCGCGGCCATCGCATGCCTGTTCGTCTCGGCGAACACGGCCCGGATGCTCGCGCTGGCGGCGACGCTGATCGACTTCGTGCTCGGCATCATGCTGTGGATGAACTTCGACATCGGCGGCGCGCAGTGGCAATTCGTCGAGCACGCCCCCGGCATCTTCGGGCCGTTTGGCTGGTCGCTCGGTATCGATGGCTTCGCGCTGATGCTGATCATGCTCAGCGTGTTCCTGATGCCGATCTGCATCGGCGCCAGCTGGCGCTCGATCACGACCCGCGTGCCGGAATATATGGCGGCGTTCCTGTTCACCGAAGTGCTGATGATCGGCACGTTCGCGGCACAGGACCTGTTCCTGTTCTACGTCTTCTTCGAAGCCGGCCTGATCCCGATGTACCTGATCATCGGCATCTGGGGCGGGGCGAACAGGATCTACGCGTCGTACAAGTTCTTCCTGTACACGCTGCTCGGCTCGGTCCTGATGTTCATCGCGATGCTGTACATGGCGAAGACCGCGGGTACGACGAGCATCCCGGCGCTGCTGAACTACGACTTCCCGGCGCATGTGCAGACGTGGCTGTGGCTGGCGTTCTTCGCGTCGTTTGCGGTCAAGATGCCGATGTGGCCGGTCCACACCTGGTTGCCCGACGCGCACGTGCAGGCGCCGACCGCAGGGTCGGTGATCCTGGCGGGCGTGCTGCTCAAGCTCGGCGGATATGGCTTCCTGCGCTTCCTGTTGCCGATGTTCCCTGAAGCGTCGGGTCAGCTGACTTGGCTGATCTTCGGCCTGTCGGCGGTCGCGGTGATCTACACGTCGCTCGTCGCGCTCGTGCAGTCGGACATGAAGAAGCTGATCGCCTATTCGTCGGTCGCGCATATGGCGATCGTCACGATCGGCCTGTTCGCGTTCAACCGCCAGGGCATCGAAGGCGCGATGATCATGATGCTGAGCCACGGGCTGGTATCGGGCGCATTGTTCCTCTGCGTCGGCGTGATCTACGACCAGCTCCATACCCGCGAGATCTCGCGCTATGGCGGCCTGGCGATCAACATGCCGCGCTATGCGATCTTCTTCTTGTTCTTCACCATGGCGTCGATCGGCCTGCCGGGCACCAGCGGCTTCGTCGCCGAGTTCCTGTCGCTGATGGGCACCTATCAGGTCTCGACCTGGACGGCGCTGCTCTGCACGACGAGCATCATCCTCGGCGCGGCGTACATGCTGTATCTGTACCGTCGCGTGGTCTTTGGCGAGATCAAGTCGGACGAGGTTCGCGGCATGGTCGACCTGTCGGCGCGCGAATTCTGGTTGCTCGCGCCGATCGCAGCCGTTGTGCTGTGGATGGGCGTCTATCCCGAGAGCTTCCTCGCGCCGATGCGCAAGGATGTCAGCGTCCTGCTCGCGCGCGTCGACCGCGCCAAGCCGGCCAGCGATTCGAACCCAACTGCGGGGAAGCCCGCCACCGTGCATGAAGCCGCGCACGGGGAGGCACACTGATGGAATACGCCGCTAACATCGCAATGACGCTGCCCGAGCTGGTGCTGGCGCTGGGGGCGATCGCGCTGATGCTCGTCTCGGCCTGGGGCGGGGACACGTCGACGCGCGCCGTGTCGATCGCCTCCGTGTTCGTCCTGGTCGGCGCCGGGATCGCGCTGGTCGGTCCGGCATCATCGGGCGGTTATGCGTTCGACGGTCTGTACCGTGCCGATGCATTCGGTGCCTTTGCCAAGGTGCTGATCTACATTGCGTCCGCAGTCGCGATCATGATGGCGCCGAGCTTCTTCGCACGGTCGCAGGGTGAGGATCTTCGCCCCGAATATCCGGTGCTGATCCTGTTGTCGGCTTGCGGCATGGGCATCATGGTTTCGGCCAGCGACATGCTGACGCTCTATGTCGGTCTCGAGCTGCAGAGCCTTGCGGCGTATGTCCTCGCCAGCTTCATGCGGCGCGACGGGCGTTCGGCCGAGGCGGGTCTGAAGTATTTCGTGCTCGGCGCGCTCGCCAGCGGCATCCTGTTGTACGGTATCTCGCTGGTCTACGGTTTCAGCGGCACGACATTGTTCTCGGGCATCGCCGACGCCTATGCCGGGACCAAGTCGCTTGGCTTGCTGTTCGGTCTGGTGTTCGTCTTCGCAGGGCTTGCATTCAAGATCAGCGCAGTGCCGTTCCACATGTGGACGCCCGACGTTTATGAGGGCGCACCGACCCCGGTTACCGCGTTCTTCGCCTCGGCTCCCAAGGTTGCGGCAATGGCGATGGCGGTGCGCGTCGCGATCGAGGCGATGGGGCCGGCGACGGACCAGTGGCGTCAGATCGTGATCTTCGCGGCGCTCGCCTCGATCATCCTCGGCGCGGTCGCCGCCATCGGCCAGACCAACGTCAAGCGCCTGCTGGCCTATTCGTCGATCAACAATGTCGGCTTCGCGCTGATCGGTCTCGCTGCAGGGACGCCGGAAGGTGTGTCGGGCGTGCTGATGTATCTGACCATCTACGTCGCGATGACCTTGGGGTCGTTCCTGGTCGTGCTGCAGATGCGCGGCGATGACGGGCAGCCGGTCGAGACGATCGCGAGCCTCGCGGGCATGTCGCGGACGCGACCGGGGCTTGCTGCAGCTCTCGCGATCTTCATGTTCAGCCTTGCCGGCATCCCGCCGCTGTTCGGCTTCTATGCGAAGTTCGCGGTGTTCAGTGCGGCCGTCGATGCTGGGCTCTTCCCGCTGGCCGTGGTCGGCATCGCGGCATCAGTGATCGGCGCCTATTATTACCTGCGCGTCGTGAAGACGATGTACTTCGACGATCCCGCACCCGCCTTTGCGCCGATGGAGAACAAGGTCGAGGGCGGGTTGATCGCGCTCGCGGCGGTGTTTGTCTCGCCGGCCGGCTATCTGCTCATCCCCGTGCTCGGCGCATGGACGATGGCGGCAGCGCGGGCGTTGTTCTGAGCATCATCCGTACCGTTGCGGAGACAGGATCGACCAATGCCGACCTGCTGGCGCTGGCCCGCACCGGCGCCGATGACGGCCTCTGGCTGAGGGCGGTTCGGCAGACTGCAGGACGCGGCCGACAGGGGCGGGAATGGTCATCGCCCGACGGTAATCTCTATGCGAGCACGCTGGTGCGGCTGCGTCCGAGCGATCCGCCCGCCGCCAGCGTCGCGCTGGTCGCGGCGGTCGCGTTGTATGAGGCCGTGTCGACCCTTCTCATCGACGGTATCCGGCAGGCGACGACGGACTCGAGCGCGACACTGCTACTCAAATGGCCGAACGACCTGCTGCTCGCCGATGCCAAGCTTTCCGGTATCCTGCTCGAGCGCGCGGACGACTCGGTCGTCGTTGGTTTTGGCGTCAACATTGCACACCATCCCGAGCTGGCCGATCGCAAGACGACCGATCTCGCGGTGCACGGCGTCGTCGTTGAGCCGTCGTCGTTCCTCGACATCCTTGCAGACGGCTTTGCGCGCTGGGTTGCGCGTTGGCGGACCGAGGGGCTGGCGCCGGTCCGCGCGCGCTGGGTCGATTGCGCGCATCCGGCGGGCACCGCGCTGACCGCGCGGCTCGCGGACGGGGAGGCGGTCGACGGGCTGTTCGAGGGGCTCGATCTCGATGGCGCGTTGATCCTGCGCACAGCGTCGGGCGAGCGTCGTGTCATCCACGCCGCCGACATATTCCTGCTGTGATGCGGCGCGTCATCGCCATCGCCGCGGGTCTCGACTATGCACTATCCGCACGGAAAGGTTGAAGGTCCCCGCATGCTGCTCGCCATCGATGCCGGCAATACCAATGTCGTGTTCGCGCTCGTCGAGAAGGGCGTCATCGTCGCGCGGTGGCGGATCGCGACCGATCCGCGTCGTACCGCGGACGAGTATGCGGTGTGGCTGAGCCAGCTGATGCAGCTCGGCGGGCATGACCGGGGCGCGGTCGAGGGCGTGATCATCGCGACGGTGGTGCCGCGCGCGCTGCACAATCTGCAGGTGCTCTCGTCGAAATACTTTGCGACCGAGGCGCTGATCGCCGGCCGCGCGCCGGTCGAATGGGGGATCGCGATCGATGTCGACGAGCCCGCTTCGCTTGGCGCTGACCGTGCGGTCAACACGATCGCCGCGCACGCGCTGCACGACGGCGACCTGATCGTCATCGATTTCGGCACGGCGACGACGTTCGACCTCGTCGACTATCGCGGCGCGTACAAGGGCGGCATCATCGCGCCGGGGATCAACCTGTCGCTCGACGCGCTGGTCACTGCCGCGGCCAAATTGCCGCGGATCGCGATCGAGGCACCCGGCGATACCAGCGTGATCGGGCTGAACACGGTCTCGCAGATGCACATCGGCATCTATTGGGGCTATGTCGCGATGATCGAGGGGCTGGTGGCGCGAATGAAGGCCGAGGTCGGACGCCCGGTCAAGGTCATCGCGACCGGCGGACTTGCTACCCTCTTCGAAAAACAGACCGACGTGTTCGACGTCATCGAGGCCGACCTGACGATCCAGGGGCTGGCGATGATGTGGGACCGTCACCATATCTAGGGCCATTGGGCTCGCGCCAACCGGCCTGCGGGCCACATTCCCCTGTAATCCTGAAAGTAATCAATGACTCCGAAGAACGAACTCCTTTTCTGTGGCCTTGGCGGCTCCGGCGAAATCGGCATGAACGTCAACCTGTATGGCTGCCAGGGCAAATGGGTGATGGTCGATCTCGGCATCACCTTTGCCGATCCGCAATATCCCGGCGTCGACGTCATCTTGCCCGATCTGTCGTTCATCGAGGAACGGATCGACGATCTGCTCGGCATCGTGATCACGCATGGCCATGAGGACCATATCGGATCGCTGCCCTATCTCGCTGAAGACCTTGGCGTGCCGATCTATGCGACGCCGTTCACGATGGGCCTGGTCCGCGGCAAGCTCGAGGAAGAGGGGATCGCCAACCGCGTGAAGCTCAAGATGATCCCGATGGGCGGCAACTTCCAGCTCGGGCCGTTCGGCTTCACCTTCGTCGAGATGTCGCATTCGATCCCCGAGGCGAACGCGCTGCTGATCGACACGCCCTATGGTCGCGTATTCCACACCGGCGACTGGAAGCTCGACAAGAACCCGGTGATCGGCAATCCGACCAAGCCCGAAGGCTTCATGGCGATCGGCGACAAGGGCGTCGACGTGCTGGTCTGCGACTCGACCAACATCTTCAACACCACCGCATCGGGCAGCGAGAGCACCGTTCGCAAGGGGCTGTTCGAGGAGGTCAGCAAGGCCAAGGGCCGGGTGATGATTACGAGCTTCGCGTCGAACGCCGCACGCCTCCACACGTTCGGCGAAGTGGCGAAGGAAACCGGGCGCAAGTTGTGCGTCACCGGACGGTCGCTCGACCGGATCATCAAGGTCGCGCGTGCGACGGGGTATCTGAAGGACTTCCCGGAGACGATCGATCCCGACACCGCGATGCGTCTGCCCAAGAACAAGGTTCTGATCGTCGCGACCGGCGGGCAGGGTGAGGAGCGCGCTGCGCTCGCGCGGGTTGCAAATGGCAGCCACACGATCACGCTCGAGGCCGATGACACCGTGATCTTCTCGTCGAAGCAGATCCCCGGCAACGAAGTCCAGATCGGCCGCATCCAGAACACGCTGGCCGCCAAGGGCATCCGGATGGTGACCGAGCGCCAGGCGCACGTCCACGTCTCGGGCCATCCCGGCCAGCCGGAACTGGCGCAGATGTACGAGTGGCTGCGTCCCGACACGCTGATCCCGACGCATGGCGAGATGCGCCACATGATGGAGCATGCGCGCTTCGGGCTGGAGCAGGGGATTCCCCGTGCGCTGGTGCAGAGCAACGGCGACATCGTCCGGCTGGCGCCCAAGGGGCCGGTCAAGATCGGCAATGCGACGGTCGGACGTCTGGTCCTCGATGGTGACGTGATCCTGCCGGCGGACGGCACCACGCTGAACGAGCGTCGCAAGCTGGCGATCAACGGCCAGATTTCGGTCGCGGTGGCGATCGGCAAGGACGGGCGGATGCTTGGCCAGCCGCAGGTCCGCGTTCAGGGCGTGCCTGTCGAGGAAGATCGTGCCGCGTTCGTCGCGGATGCGGTCCAGGCGGTTGCCGACACCGTGCGGGGCGGCAAGCGCGATATCGACAAGATGCGCGAGCAGGTCCGGCTTGCGGTCCGCAAGGTCTCGACGCGCTGGACCGGCAAGAAGCCGATCGTCGACGTTCTGCTGATCGAAGGCTGAGCCGATGCGCTGGACCTCGGCACTCGCGATCTACGTTCTGTTCTGGGCGTTCTCGGTGTTCCTGGTCCTGCCATTCGGTGTGCGGACGACGCGTGAGGTCGGGGGCGAAACCGTCCCCGGCCAGTCCGAAAGCGCGCCGCATGATTTCCACGCCGGCCGCGTGGCCTGGCGCGTGACGATCGTCGCGACGACGCTGTTCGTGCTGTTCCAGCTGAATTACGCTTACGGCTGGATCACGCCGCAGATGTTCGACCTGTTCGACACACGCGACATGGTCCGCCGCTAGCGCGACCGGGGCGGGCGCCCCTATTAGCGGAGGCGTTCGATCGCCTGTGCGAGCGCCACGTAGAGCTTGCCCATATCCGACGAGAGCAGGGTGACGCCGAGCGGTGAGCCGTCGCGCTGTGCCAGGATCGCGCGCAACATCGATTCGAAGTCGTGGATGTAGCGGTTCACCATCTCGCGGAAGCCCGCATCGTCGTCATACAGGTTCGCGATCGACCGGGCATCGTTCGCATCGAGGATCCGCACCGCACGGCGGGTGAAGACGCCGCGATCGCCCTTGAGATAGGCGGCCCAGGCGCTGTCGGCGACTTCGGGGGCGAACGCCTTGGCGATGTCGATCGAGGCCGAATTCAGCGATTCGATGAGCAGCGATACCCGCCGCGCGAACGTGTCGCGATCGGCGGTCTCGCGGTCGTTGCGCGCCTCTTCGAGCCGGGTTTCGACGACCGCGGTCTGTTGCGCAATCGCCTCGACCTGTGCCGCCAGCCGCTCGGTCGCGCGCGTCGTCGCGTCGACCGCGGCGTCGGTCGCGTCGCCGATCGCCTGGATTTGTCGATCGACGGTGTCGCCGGTCGCGCGGCGCAGCGCAGCACTGCTGGCGAGCTCAAGCGCCTGCGCGGCGTCGGGAATGACCTGAGCGAGCGTGTGGCGCGCGGTATCCGCCGCCGCGGTCGCGGTCTCGCGGACGCGCAGCAATGCCTCGACGAGACGGGGTGCGGCCTCTTCGGAGAAACTGTTGGTGCGGTCGATCGTCTCGTCGACCATCTGGCCGAGTGCGTCCGCCTTGGCGCGTCCCGAGGCCAGCGTGTCGAGCAGGGTGTTCGACAAGCGATCGAGCACGCTACGCTGTTCGGCGATCACCCCGGCAATCGCCTCGATCGCGTTGTGCGTGCTTTCAGCCGCAGTGACGAGCGCAAGCAGTTCGGGCTTTGCCGCCACCACGATCGCCTTGCTGTCGGCGACACGCCGGTCGAGCCGGGACAGTGCGTCGGGCAGCGTTTCGTCGATCTCGCGCGCCGCGGCGTCGAGAGCGATCAGCAGCGATTCGGTCGTGCCGATCGTCCGCCCCGCCATCGCCTCGCCCGAGCGCAGCGCCTCGGTCATCGCGTCCGCCGAGCCGCCCAGTGCGCTGATCGACGCAGCGAGCAACTGGGTTCGTTCGACACCATGATGGTGGAGCGTGTCGATCCGCGTCTCGACCTGGTCGAGGCCTGAACCGAGCGAGCCGAGGATATCCTCCCCGGCTGTACGCTGATCCTCTAGGCGGCGCGCCACCTGGGCGATCGCCGAATCGACGCCGGCGATCCGGTCGGCAATCGCCTCGGCGCTCGCGCGCGTCGCGCCGTCGAGCGCCACCTGATTGGCGCGGACCATCGCCAGCACCGCGTCACCCTGCGCGGCAATGCCCTTGCGTGCGTCGTCGACCGCATCCGCTGTACGCCCGAGCAGTGCGTCAACCTCCGCGGACATCGTCTCGGTAACCGCCTCGAGCCGGGCGCCGGCGGTTTCACTGGTCGCCTCCATCCGGATGATATGCGCGGCCAGACGCTGCGCCGCGCCGCTTGCCACCGCATCGGCCTCCCGCCCACGGGCCGCCAGCGCGCCGATCTGCGCATCGAGGGCACCGGCATGCTCGCTGGCGGAAAGACCGGCGCGCTCGAGCTGGTCTGCCATCGCTTCGGTCTCGGCATGCGCGCGCGGCAGCGAGGCGAGCAGGACACCGAGCGACGTCTGCGTCGCGTCGGCCGCGGCAACGAGGCTGCGCGTGTGCGCGTCGGCGCGTTCGATCTCGGTCGCGAAGCCTTCGCCGATCGCGCCGAGAAACTGGTGCGCGGTCTCGCCCATCGTCATCAGCGTGTCGACCTGGTCCGCCAGATGACGGCGATTGCGGTCGATCGTCTGGGCGGTCGCGGCGACCGCCTGCTCGAGCCGGGCGGATTCCGCCTGCATCGCGCGCGCCGTGACACCGAACCGCGCCGCCTCCGCCCGGCTCGTCCGCATCGCGAGCAACCAGATGATGCCGATCAGCGCCGGCACGACGCACAACGCTGCGAGGAGCTGGACCAGCGCGACCGGCCCGATCGCACCGATCTCGCCGCGGACGAGCCAGAGCATGACGGCGAGCCAGAGCAGGACCGCGGCGATCGCCGCACCCGCGAAGATCCGCCCGCGATCGGCGCCGTCGTCGTCCGCCGGCAGGATATAGTCGTCGATAAACACGGGTGCGCGTTCCTTCAAAGGCGGTGGTGGGACGTCGCCAAGGTCCGGATCCCGGGCAGGGTCCGCGCGCAGGCCGATGATGGAAGAACCCCCGTTCATGCCCGGGTTTTACCATGAAATCGGCTTTGACAAAGCGAATAGCGCAACCTCCCGTTAAGTCGGTCGCGTGTACGCCCCATCTCATGGCCTATGATCCCGGAGCAATCGACGCCGCCCTGGCAGCCGCGGTCGGGGACGATCCGCTGCTGATCGCCGACCTGCACCTCGCCTTCACCCACAGCGCGGCTGACGCGCTGGACGCTATGGTGGACGCATCCGACGCCGAGGCGTGGCGCGCCGCGGCATGGCGGCTGAAGGGGCTGGCGGCGAGCTTTGGCGCGATGCCGCTGATGACGCTGGCGCGCGCGGCGGCCGACACCTCGCCCGGCGACGACGACATGCTGCGCCGGCTGGGCGACGCGGTAAAGCAGCTTTGACCCGGATGCAGGGCGGTGATCTGCGCGCGCTTCTGACGCGCGGGCTTTGCATCCGTCGTTTCGACGCCTAACAGCCGCAGATGCTTGCCGGGCTTCTCTTTGCTATTCACGATGCCGACGATCGTCCCGATCGCCTGGCTGCCACTTTGCCGTTCAGCGGCGTCACGCTGATCGAGTATCAGGCGCGGTTGCTGATCGCAGCCGGCGTGCGTCAGGTCATCGTCGTCGTCGCGCGGCTGACGCCCGAGTTGCTGGGCGCGATCAACCGCATCAACCGCCGCGGTGTCGCGGTCGATACCGTCCGGACTGCGGCCGAGGCGATGGAGAAGCTCCATCCGCTGGCGCGCGTCTTGATGCTCGGCGACGGGCTGGTCACGACGGAGAGCATCGTCGCGGCGATGGCGAACGAGGGCGGCGATGCGCTGCTCGTCGTGCCTGAGGACGATGCGGGACCCGGGTTCGAACGCGTCGGCGGCCAGATGGCATGGGCCGGGGTCGCCCGGCTGGAGCCCGCACGGATCGCCGAAGTCGCGGGCCTGCCCAATGATTACGACCTGCAATCTACGCTGCTGCGGATCGCGGTGCAGGCGCGCGCGGTGCAGATCCTGTTGCCGACCGATGCAATTCGCAGCGGGCACGGCATCGAGCGCGAGGCGCGGACGCTGGAAGAACGCGGTCGTGCCGTGCTGGCGACGATCGTGTCGGGGCGCAGCGGCTGGTTCGACCGTTTCGTGCTCGCGCCGATCGCCAGGCTCGGCCTGCCGTTCCTGGTCGATAAGAGCGTTGCTGGCACGACCGTCGGCGCGACGTCGCTTGGTATTGCCGCCGCCGGGCTTGGCGCCATGCTGTTCGGCTGGCTGGCGACCGGACTGGTGCTTGCCAGCACGGCCTGTGTCGGTCTGGCGATCGGCTCGGTGCTGAGCGGGCTGCGCGACGATGAGTCGGTCGCGACGATGCAGACGCGCGGGATCGGCGTCGTCAGCGCGCTCGCTGTCCTGCTGTTTGCCTTCCTATGGGCGGGTTATTCGGCGGACAACAGCGCGCTGGTCATGGCGGCGGCGCTGCTCGCGATCGCAGCGCTTGGCGAACGCGCGATCGTCGAGCGCGCGCGTCGCATGTGGTGGGGCAGTGCGCCGGCCTATCTGCTGATCGTCACGATCGTCGCGATCCTCGGGTTTCCGCTGTTGGGCCTTGCGATCGCCGGGGTGTATGCGACGGTCACGCTGGCTGCGGCAATCGAGCATCTTCGTCTTCAGCCTTAGTACCGCCTTAATAATAAGGGGGTAGGCACGGCGCATGTCGGTTGGCTCTGAACCCTTGCCTGATCCCGCGCTGTCACGCGCGAGTGCGATCGCGCGCGCCGCGCGTGCGCGTCAGCGGGCCGACGACCGGCTGGAAACCACGATCACCGACTTTTTTCTGACCGCCGATGCCCGGCTGGAGGAACGTACGCGGTTGATGCTGGCACATGTCCTGCGCGGGATCATCGGGGCGATCGAGGCGGATATCCGCCGCCATGCCGCCCGCGTTCTCGCCGGGCTGGGGGAGACGACGCGGGCGGAGGCGATCCTGACGCAGGGCGGCGCCTTGCTGCGGCTGACGCGGTCGGGGGTGTTGCGCGATCGCGATCTCATGAAGGACCTGATCGCACGCGTCCGGCATGACCTGATCGCCGATGCCCTTCCCGCCGCGATCGCCGGTCCCGAGGAGCCGAGCCTGTTGATCCGCCTGACGGGTGTGTCGGATACGACCGTCGCCACCGCGGCCGGCGCGCTGCTCGCGGCGGAAAGCCGGCGTCGCGCGGCCAATGAATCGGGAGCGATCGCGGGAAGCGACGTGCCCGCCGACCTGCATCGCCGCCTCGTCTGGTGGGTTGCCGCGGCGGTGCGCGACGGCCTTGACGATGCCTTGAAGGACGCTGGCGAGATGGTCGCGATGCAGGGCCGCGGCCAGAGCGATCAGGCGATCACCGAAGCGGCGCTGCGCAGCCTTGCCGCGCATGATGACGCGGAGCGCCCCGAGGCGGTCGCGATCCGCCTCGCCGCGGCGATCGATGCCCGTCGCGACGAATTGCCGGCGCTGCTGGTGGAGGCGCTCGGCGACCGGCGTCTGACCCTGTTCGTCGCGGTGCTGGCGCATGCGATCGGGATCGATGCCGAACAGGTCCGGGTGATCGTACTCGATCCCGACGGAGAGCAACTGTGGCTGGCGCTGCGGGCGGCGGATCTCGACCGGGAGACGATCGCGCGGATCGGGCTGGCGCTGGCCGATGCCGATCCACGCCGTGATATCGAAAGTTTCGCCGACGCGCTCGACAGCATCGCGAGCGTCGGGGTCGACGATGCGCGCGCGGCGATCGCACCGCTGGCGATGCACCGCGAGTTTCGCGCTGCGTTGCGGGCGCTGGCCGGGGCAGACCGACGATGACGGGATATACGACAGGCGACACTGCGGTCGCAATGGCGGAAGTGGCAGGGGACGGCGTGTTGCTGTCGGCGGATCCGATCCTGCTTGCGCTCAACAGCCGCGCCGGGGGGGTGATCGGCGCGCCGATCGCGGTGCCGCAGCTCGCGATGATCGCCCGCCTGGCGCGCCGGCTGGGAATCGCGGTTTCGCGCAGCGTGGTGATCGCCGATGACGACGTCGATCTCGATCTGTGGGTCCGTGCGCAGCCCGAGGGCGATACGGTCGGCCTTGCGGTGAGCGGCTGGCGTGAACTCCAGCCATGGCGTCCAGCGGCACCGAACCCCGGTGCAGGCGTCGATTTCCTGTCGAGTGGTGCCGATTGGCGCTGGGAAACCGACGCAGCACTTCGCCTGACATTCGTATCGCCCGACGCAGGGCCCCGCATGGGCGTCGACCCGCTCGCGTTGCTCGGCAAGCCGCTGACGAGCCTCGTCATGCTCGACAGCGGCGATGACGGCGCGCTGCCGATCCTCGACGCGGTCGCGCGCCGCCAGCCGCTCGACGCACAGCCCGCGCGGCTGCGGGGGTCGGGCCGCGCGATCATGCTGAGCGCCGTGGTTCGCCGTGACGCGGAGCGGGCGTTTGCAGGGTTCATCGGCAGCGGGCAACTGATCGACGATCCCGCGGACGTACCATCGCCGCCCGCCAAGCCCCGGCCGGCGGGGGCGGACCAGCTGTCGCCGACCTTCACCGCGGGGCTAGACCGCGCGTTGCGGACACCGCTGGCGCGCATCGTCGCGAACGCCGACAGTATCCATGCGCAGACCGATGGCCTGGTGCAGCCCGATTATGCCGATTATGCCGCGGATATCGCCAATGCCGGCCGCCATCTGTTGGCGCTGGTCGACGATCTGGTCGATCTTCAGGCGGTCGAGCGGCCCGACTTCGCGCTGCTTCTCGAGACGATCGATATGGCCGATATTGCGCGGCGTGCGGCCGGGCTGCTGGCGGTGCGAGCGGGCAACGCGAATGTGACGATCACCCGGCCCGCCGCGGAAGCCCGCGTCGTCGGGCGCGGCGATTTCCGGCGCGTGTTGCAGATCCTGGTCAATCTGATCGGCAACGCGGTGCGCTATTCGCAGTCGGGTGGCGCGGTGCTGGTGACGGCGCATGCGGGTAGCGATCAGGTGACCGTCATCGTCGCGGATACCGGCAAGGGCGTGGCGCCTGCGGATCATGCGCGGATTTTCGAGAAGTTCGAGCGGGTCGACTCGTCCGAGCCGGGCGGCAACGGCCTTGGGCTCTATATCGCGCGGCGGCTGGCACGGGCGATGGGCGGCGACCTGACGATCGACAGCGCGATCGGCGAGGGGGCTCGGTTCGTGTTGTCGTTACCGACGCAGGCGACGCGCGGCCAGGATCAGTACCAGGCCTAATACCGCGAGCGCGGCGCCGCGGTCCGCCCAAGGCCGCTGATCGAGCATGAAGCTCGATCGCGGCCAATGGACATAGCCAAGCCCCTGGCCGATCCACAGGAACCCCATCAGCGCGCATAGCACGCCGATGACCATCAGGATCGGCCGGAGCTTCATCTCAGCGCGACGCCATCGGCGTATAGTCGCGCTGCGTCGGGCCGCTGTAGAGCTGGCGCGGACGGCCGATCTTCTGGTCGGGATCGGTGATCATCTCGTTCCACTGCGCGACCCAGCCGACGGTGCGGGCGAGCGCGAAGAGCACGGTGAACATCGAGGTCGGGAAGCCGATCGCCGAGAGGATGACGCCCGAATAGAAGTCGACGTTCGGGAACAGCTTCTTCTCGATGAAGTAGGGATCGCTCAGCGCCAGACGCTCGAGCTCGATCGCGACGTCGAACACGGGGTCGGTGACGCCCAGCTCGCCGAGCACTTCCTTGACGGTCGTCTGCATGACCGCCGCGCGCGGATCGTAGTTCTTGTAGACGCGGTGACCGAAGCCCATCAGGCGGAACGGATCGTTCTTGTCCTTCGCGCGGGCGATGAACTCGGGGATCCGGTCGACCGTGCCGATCTCGTGCAGCATGTTGAGCGCGGCTTCGTTCGCGCCGCCATGCGCGGGGCCCCAAAGGCAGGCGATGCCGGCTGCGATGCACGCGAACGGGTTGGCACCCGACGAGCCGGCGAGACGGACGGTCGAGGTCGACGCGTTCTGCTCGTGATCGGCGTGGAGGATGAAGATGCGGTCCATCGCCTTTTCGACGATCGGGTTCACGACGTACTTCTCGGCCGGCACGGCGAACGTCATTTTCAGGAAGTTGCCGGTGTAGCTCAGCGTGTTGTCCGGATAGACGAACGGCTGGCCGACGCTGTACTTGTACGCCATGGCGGCGATCGTCGGCATCTTGGCGATCAGGCGGTGCGACGCGATGACGCGCTGTGCCGGATCGTGGATGTCGGTCGAATCGTGATAGAAGGCCGACAGCGCGCCGACGACGCCGCACAGGATCGCCATAGGATGCGCGTCGCGACGGAACCCGCGGAAGAACTGCGCGAGCTGCTCATGCACCATCGTGTGGCGCGTGATCGTGTTCGAGAAGGTCGACAGCTCGTCTTCGCTCGGCAGTTCGCCATTCAGCAGCAGATAGGCGACTTCCATGAAGTTCGACTGTTCGGCGAGCTCGCCGATCGTGTAGCCGCGGTGGAGCAGCGTGCCCGCATCGCCGTCGATATAGGTCAGCTTCGACTGGCACGAGGCGGTCGAGGTGAAGCCCGGATCATAGGTGAAATTGTCGGTCTGCGCGTACAGCTTGCGGATGTCGATGACATCGGGGCCAACCGTACCGGACATGACCGGATAATCGAATTCCTTGCCGTCGACCTTGAGGTTTGCGGTCTCGCTCATGCTTGTATCCTTCCTCGAAATCTTATCAGTCTGCCATCCGGTCGGCGATCCGACCGAGGCTCTCGTCACGCCCGAGCAGGTCGAGCACATCGAATATTCCCGGCGATGTCTTGCGACCGGTCAGCGCGGCGCGAAGGGGTTGTGCAACCTGCCCGAGCTTTAGGCTTCGCGCTTCGGCCACGCGCCGTACCGCGCCTTCGAGCGCTTCCGTATCCCACTTGTCGAGCGCGTCAAGTTCAGCATGCGCGTTCGTCAGAATCGCACTCGCTTCACCCTGCAAAAGGCTCGCTGCGGCGTCATCCATCGCCAAAGGTCGCTGGCTGAACAGGAAATTCGAACCTTCGGCGAGTTCGTTCAGGTTCGCTGCACGTGGCTTCAGGACCGGCATGGCGCGAGTCAGAAGGTCGAGTCCGCCATCGGGCAGGGCATGGCCGAGCCGATCGGCGGCGAGCTGGGCCAGACGCGCATCATCGGCCTCGCGGATATAGTGGCCGTTCAGATTCTCGAGCTTCTTCAGGTCGAAGCGCGAGGGCGACTTGCCGACGCCCGACAGGTCGAACCATTCGACCGCCTGGTCGCGGCTGATGATCTCGTCGTCACCGTGCCCCCAGCCGAGCCGCAGCAGGTAATTGTCGAACGCCTCGGGCAGAATGCCCATCTCGTCGCGATATGCCTCGATGCCGACCGCGCCGTGACGCTTGGACAGCTTCGCACCATCGGGGCCGTGGATCAGCGGGATGTGCGCATAGATCGGATCGGGCCAGCCGCCCTCGATCGCGTCCATCGCACGGTAGATCGGCAACTGGCGGAACGCGTTGTTGAGGTGATCGTCACCGCGGATGACGTGGGTAACGCCCATGTCGTGATCGTCGACGACGACCGCGAGCATGTAGGTCGGCGTGCCGTCCGAACGGAGGAGGACAAGATCGTCGATTTCCTCGTTGCGGACCGTCACCGATCCCTGGACGCGATCCTCGATCGTGACCGCACCCTCCTGCGGCGCGCGCAGTCGGACGACATGGGGAAGATCGGGGGCCTCGCTCGCCGGACGGTCGCGCCACGGGCTGCGGATGCGAAGCGGCTTCTTGGCCGCCTGCGCCTCGGCGCGCATCGCCGCGATCTCGTCATTGGTCATGTAGCAGCGATAGGCGTGACCGGCCTCGACCATCTGGTGCGCGACGCGGGCGTGGCGATCGGCGCCGGCGAACTGCATGACGACGTCGCCGTCCCAGTCGATCCCCAGCCAGCGCATGCCGTCGATGATCGCGTCGATCGCCGGCTGGGTCGACCGCACGCGGTCGGTATCCTCGATACGCAGCAGGAATTTGCCGCCGTTCGCCTTGGCGAACAGCCAGTTGAACAACGCCGTGCGTGCGCCGCCAAGATGCAGGAACCCCGTCGGCGACGGAGCGAAACGAGTAACCACGGGTGCGGCCGAAACGACGGCATCCGTATCAGATATTGCGCCCAACCGCGGGTGCTCCCAGACTGTAGAAACGATGGCCGGATCAGCCGTCGCCGCCTCTAGCATGCGTCCCCGGCGGCGACAAATGGGCGTGCCGCCCTGGATGGCGGAGCCGGGCCGGGCGATCGAACGCTGGCTGGAGGCAGAGCGCGACCAGCTCATAACATGGCTGCCGGTCGGGCTAGGCGGCGGCATCGCGCTGTGGTTCGTGCTGCCCGATCCCGTGGCATGGGGCACCGCGATCCTGGTGCTGGTCGCTGGCGGGTTGGCCGGACTTGCGGCGGGGCGCGGCGGGCGCGCGGCGCGGATGCTCGCGATCGGCGCGATTGCGGCGGCGCTGGGCATCGGGCTGATCTGGGTACGATCGGACCGGGTGGCGGCACCGGTGCTCGCGGGGCCGACTTTCGTGCAGCTGTCGGCGCGGGTCGAGACGATCGAACCGCTCGTCGCGCGCCGGCTGGTGCGGTTGACGGTGCGGCCGGTCGGGCCGGGGCAGGACGCCGATGGCGCGCCGGTTGCGTTGCCCGGCCGCGTCCGCATCAACCTGGCAGAGGCGGATGCACCGGCGGCGCTCGCGATCGGCGCGACGATAAAGCTGCGCGCGCGACTCATGCCGCCGCCCTTGCCGGCGGTGCCCGGCGCCTATGACTTTGCGCGCGTCGCCTGGTTCGGCGCAATCGGCGCGACGGGGCGGGGTTTTTCCCCCGTCGTTGTAACAGTGCCGGGCCGCGGTGGCGCAGGGGTCCGGGTGGCGTTGTCGCGGCATATCGTCGCGCAACTCGACGGGAGCGCAGGCGGGATCGCAGCGGCGCTGGCGACCGGCGACGTCGGCGCGATCAGCGACGCGGATGCGGAGGCGATGCGCCGCGCCGGGCTGGCGCATCTCCTGTCGGTGAGCGGCCTCCACATCACCGCGGCGGTCGCCGCGACGATGCTGATCGTGGTGCGGCTGCTGGCGCTCAGCCCGTGGCTCGCGCTGCATACGCGACTGCCACTGATCGCCGCGCTTGCCGGTGCCGCAGCGGCGATCGGCTACACCGTGCTGACGGGCAGCCAGGTGCCGACGATCCGCTCCTGCGTCGCGGCGTTGCTGGTGCTGGTCGCGCTGGCGATGGGGCGCGAGGCGATGACGTTGCGGCTGGTCGCGACGGGGGCGATCGCGGTGATGCTCGCGCTGCCCGAATCGCTGGCCGGGCCGAGCTTTCAACTGTCGTTTGCCGCGATCACCGCGATCATCGCACTGCACGAGCATCCCGTCGTCCGTGCCACGTTCGCGCCGCATGACGAGGGCCGCGGCAGACGCCTGTTGCGCGGCGCCGCGTCGCTGCTGCTGACCGGGCTCGTCGTCGAGGCGGCGCTGATGCCGATCGCGGTCTATCATTTCCACAAGGCCGGGCTGTACGGCGCGGTCGCCAATATCGTCGCGATCCCGCTGACCACGTTCGTCGTGATGCCGTTCGAGGCGCTGGCGCTGCTGCTCGACACGATAGGGCTCGGCGCGCCAGCCTGGTGGCTGGTGCAGCATGCGCTCGACGCGCTGCTGTGGCTCGCGCGCGGCGTGGCGCATGCACCGGGCGCGGTCCGCGCGTTGCCTGCGGTTCCCGACGGGGCGTTTGCGCTGATGGTCGTTGGCGGGGTGTGGATCGCGCTGTGGCGGACGCGGTGGCGACGGATCGGGATCCTGCCCTTGGCGGTCGGCGCGATCTGGGCGCTGACGACGCCGTCACCCGATATCCTGGTGACGGGCGATGGCCGCCACGTCGCGGTCCGGACCGCCGCCGGGCTCGCGCTGCTTCGCGATCGGGCGGGGGATTATGTCCGCGATACGCTGGCGGAGAATGGCGGGGTCGATGGTGAGCCGCTGCTGCTCGCGGATCAGCCCGATGCGCGGTGCAGCCGCGACCTGTGCCTGACCGATGTCGTCGCCCACGGCCGGGCTTGGCGCGTGCTGGCGACGCGCAGCGTTTACCGGGTGCCGATCGCCGAGATGGTTGCCGCCTGCCGGCGCGCGGACATCGTCATCAGCGAGCGCGGGCTGCCGCGCGGTTGTACACCGCGATGGCTGAAGCTTGACCGGTCGGTACTCGCGCGGACCGGGGGGATCGCGCTGACGCTGACCACGGGGCAGATGGTGACGGTGCTCAATCCGGGGGACCGGCACCCGTGGCGCGATCCTCCGACGCTGGCGCGGTCAACGCGACGGTTCGGGGCGGCGGGCGATCAGCGCGGGGTGGCCGGGGGTGTGGCCGCGGTCCGGTTTCGGTTGCCGGGCCGGGGGTGTTCGGAGCGATAGGCCGCGACCGGAGTGTCGGGTCACGATTTCGCGAAGGCGTGGCCACCGGTTGGGGAAGCCGCGATTCCGGAGCGCGGACGATGGTGCTCGGCCGTTGGTCAGCGCGTCGGATCGACATCTCTGTCAGTCAGTAGTTTCGACGGGAGGTATTTCGCGCCAACCGTCATCCAGGCTGCGATTAGAGCCCAAAGTCATGAGGGGTGGCGTACCGGGCTCTGGATCCTGACTTTCGTCAGGATGACGGGGGAGGTGGGGCTGGCGCTCGCGCTAGCCGTAATATTGCGCATGTCTCTGCCCTTGGTTTCGGCTGGGGCTTCGGGACGGAGGCCAACGGTAGCATTGGATTGTACCGGGCTTATGCCGAGCGAGGGGCCGCCAGGCTCGCCAAAATCCGACGAATGCAGGCAAAGGGCAGTTTTAGAGGGATGTCGTTAATCGCGGCCCATTCAACACTACACCCGCCGGTTGCGCGGCGGTGATGACCGCCAGCGCTCCCCGGCATTCGTCAGTCGTAGCGGCGCAGGATACCCGACAGCTTGCCCTGAACCCGGACCTGTGCGGGCGCATAACGCTGGGGGTCATAGGCACGGTTGGCGGGGTCAAGCCGGACCATCGCGCCTTCGCGGCGAAAATATTTAAGCGTCGCTTCGCTGTCCTCGATCAGCGCGACTACGATTTCGCCGTCGCGTGCGATTTCCGTGCGGCGGATCAGCGCGTAATCGCCATCAAGGATGCCGGCTTCGACCATCGAGTCCCCCGAAACCTCCAGCGCATAATGCTCGCCCGTGCCGAGCAGTGCGGCCGGAACGGCCAGCATCGAGCTGCCCTCGAAGGCTTCGATCGGGACGCCGGCGGCGATCCGGCCATGCAGCGGGATCTCGACAACGTCGTTCGCGGCGATTCGGTCGGGCGATGCGGGCGCGGGGCTTGCCATGTCCGGCGCAGATACGGTGCCGGCCGATGCCGATGCCGCAGCCGCCTTCGGCCCCGACTTCGCCGCAGTCTGTGCGATTGCAGCCTCGGGACGCTCGGGCATCCGCAGCACTTCGAGCGCCCGCGCCCGGTTGGGCAGGCGTCGGATGAAGTTGCGCTCCTCAAGCGCGCTGATCAGACGGTGCACGCCCGATTTCGATTTCAGGTCGAGCGCGTCCTTCATCTCCTCGAACGAGGGCGACACGCCCGTCTCGGCGAGGCGGTCATTGATGAAGCAGACAAGCTCGTGCTGCTTGCGCGTGAGCATAACGGTTCTCCGTCCGGAACAGACGAGGAACTTCTATGGAACACTTGCAGCTTCGTCAAGCGGTGACGTCACGCGATGACGAGGATTTCCGCCGAGTCGCCCGCCCTTGCCGCCGGCGCGTCGCCGTCGCGGACGATCAGGCAGGACGAGCGGGCGAGCGTCAGCAGCATCGAGCTGTCCTGGATGGTCGAGGCATAGGCACGGCCGTCGCGCAGTTCGGCGCGCATATAGTCGGTCCGCGACTGGTTGGGCGGAAGATCCTCGCCGAGCAGCGCATGCGTCGTCTGCGGCAGGGGATCGCGCGCGCCGAGCATGTGCGCGACGACGGGGCGGACGAAGAGGATGGCGGTGACGAAGGCGGAGACGGGATTGCCCGGCAGGCCGAGCAGCATCGTCCGGCCAAGCGTGCCCGCCATCATCGGCTTGCCCGGGCGCAGCGCGATCCGCCAGAAGTCGATCGTCCCGCCAGCCGCCTCGATCGCGGGGCGGACGAGGTCGTGATCGCCGACCGACGCGCCCCCCGTGGTCACGAGCAGATCGGCATCGACCCCGGCAAAGGCGTCACGCAGCGTGTCGAGCCGGTCGGGGAGGATTCCGAGATCGATAATGTCGACGGGCAGGTCGGCGAGCATCGCGGCGAGCATGATGCCGTTTGATTCCGGTAGCGGGACGGGGTCGCTGGTCGAGCCGGGCGGAACGAGCTCGTCCCCCGTCGCGGCGACCGCGACACGCAGCCGGCGGCCGACCGACAGCGTGCCGTGTCCGCCGGTCGCAGCGACCGCGATGCGCGCGGGCGTCAGCCGGTCGCCGGCCGCGATCAGCCGCGTGCCGGTCGCGAAGTCGAGCCCCTTGCGGCGCGTGTTGCGGCCTTCAAAGGCGGGGCCTTCGCCGTCGAGCATCAGCCGGTCGCCGTCGCGTGCGGCCTCTTCCTGGACGAGCACGGTGTCGGCGCCCGCGGGCATCGCCGCGCCGGTGAAGATGCGCGTCGCCTGTCCCGCGCCGACCAAGCCGGTGAAGGGGCGGCCGGCCGCGCTCTCGCCGATGACCGTCCACGGCCCGGGCAGATCGGCGTAGCGGATCGCATAGCCGTCCATCGCCGAGAGGTCGGTCGCAGGCTGGGTGCGGCGGGCGAGAATATCCTCCGCCGTCCAGCGACCCATCGCCGAGCGCAGCGGCACGGTTTCGGCCGGCACGCGCGATGCCATGGCGAAGAGGCGGGACTGGGCTTCGGCGACGGGGACGAGAGGGCGCATGCGGGCTCCGTTCAGCGGGGCGATGAAGGTCTGCGCTGCTCGCACGAATGCCGCGGGGCGGAAAGCGGGCAACGCCGCGACCGGCAGGACACCGGTCGGTTACGCGGTCAACGTACGAGGTACGGCAGACGTTGCGGTGAGATGGGACGACATGCCCTGCGTTGCGTCGCACGCAAATCCTGTCGTCAGCGCGGGCAAAACGCGCTAGCCCTGTGGCGCAGGTCCGGTGCAAGCCGGATCCGCACAGATCGCGTCGGTGCCCCTCGGGGCTTGAATGGGAATGCGGTGCGGGGCTTGCCCCAAGACCGCAGCTGTCCCTGCAACTGTAAGCGGCGAGCGACACGCACGCGCCCCCTGCGACGGGGGCAGCCACTGGGCCGATGGCCTGGGAAGGTGTGCGTCGAGCCTTGACCCGCGAGCCAGGAGACCTGCCGGCGTCTGGTCGCTCTTGTCCCGGTCCAGGGGGTGGCCGAGGCACGGTGAACGCCGTCTGAGCGACGACAATGCGGCGGGGGCCGCATCGGCGACGCATGCCGGCCGCTCAGGGCGTCCGGTCGGCGCGCGTCCCGGTCGTTCGCGGCAGGCCCCCGTCCTCGTCGGACGCCGGGGATGTGCCAATGACCAAGATCATGACCGGGCGGACCGCCGGTCGTTCGACGCGACACCGGATCGGCTGGATGTTCGCGATGCTGGTTGCGGCCAACATCGCCGCCTGGGGATGGGCGTTCGCGCTGTTCCAGGCGCAACCGCTGATGCTGGGTACCGCGATGCTCGCCTGGGGGCTGGGGCTGCGCCACGCGGTCGATGCGGATCATATCGCGGCGATCGACAATGTGACGCGCAAGCTGATGCAGGACGGGCAGCGGCCGATCGGGGTCGGCTTCTGGTTCGCGGTCGGCCATTCGGGGATCGTCCTGATCGCCGCGGTCGCGATCGCGCTGACCGCGAGTGCGCTGGCGCAGTTCGAGGCGTTCAAGCAGGCGGGCGGGGTGATCGCGACACTGATCTCCGCGCTGTTCCTGTTCACGATCGCGGCGATGAACCTGATCATCCTGCGATCGGTGTGGCGGACCTTCGGCCATGTCCGCGGCGGGGGGCGCTATGTCGAGGAGGATCTCGACCTGCTTCTCGGCAATCGCGGGCTGCTCGCGCGGCTGTTCCGGCCGATGTTCCGGCTGGTCACGCGCAGCTGGCACATGGCGCCGCTCGGGTTCCTGTTCGGGCTGGGGTTCGACACCGCGACCGAAGTCGCGATCCTCGGCCTGTCTGCAAGCCAGGCGGCCGACGGGCTGTCGATCGGCACGGTGCTGGTGCTGCCGGTGCTGTTCGCGACGGGCATGGCACTGGTCGACAGTGCCGACGGGGTGGTGATGCTCGGCGCGTATGAATGGGCGTTCGTGAAGCCGATCCGCAAGCTCTATTACAACATCACGATCACGCTGATCTCGGCGATCGTCGCGATCGCGATCGGCGGGATCGAGACGCTCGCGCTGCTGGCGTCGAAGCTCGGCCTGAGCGGGGGCGTGTGGGACGTTGCTTCGGCGCTGGGCGAGAATTTCAACGGGCTGGGCTTTGCGATCATCGCGCTGTTCGTGGCGTGCTGGGTGCTGAGTTTCGCGATCTACCGGTGGAAGCGGTTCGACGAGATCGAGGTGGTGCGGGGCTAACAAACAGCGTCGTCATCCTGCGCTCGACCCGGCACCCAGAGCCAGGCACCGCATTTTGCTTGGCTCTGGGTCCTGACTTTCGTCGGGATGACGGAGGTCAGGTGCATTGGCACAGTCGCCAAACTCCTCTAAACCCAACCTCGAGGTTTGGTTCTACCGAACCTCGACAGATCGCGCCGGTGCCCTTCGGGGCTTGAATGGGAATGCGGTGCGGGAGCTTTGCTTCCCAATGCCGCGGCTGTCCCTGCAACTGTAAGCGGTGAGCGAGACGCACAGGCCCCCGATGCGGGGGCAGCCACTGGGTCACGGGACCTGGGAAGGCGTGCATCGAGCTTCGACCCGCGAGCCAGGAGACCTGCCAGCGTCATGGTCGCTCTTGCCTTGATCCAGGGGATGGTCGCGGCACGGTACTCCGTCTGAGCGACGAACGCGTGCGGCCGTCAGGTCGTGCGCGCGTGTGGCTGCGGGCGTGCGTCCGTCCGTGGCTGTCGTTCCGACGCCCGGAGAGTATCGCATGACCGACCCCCAGCCGACCCTGGCCAAGATTCCCGTCACCATCGTCACCGGATTCCTCGGCGCGGGCAAGACCACGCTGATCAGCCATCTGATCCGTAACGCCGGGGGCCGGCGGCTCGCGGTGATCGTCAACGAATTCGGCACGCTCGGTATCGACGGCGACATCTTGAAGGGGTGCGCGATCCCCGATTGCCCGGCCGAGAATGTCGTCGAGCTCGCCAATGGCTGCATCTGCTGCACCGTCGCGGACGATTTCATCCCGACCGTCGAGACGCTGCTCGCGCTCGACCCGCGGCCCGACCATATCCTGATCGAGACGTCGGGGCTCGCTTTGCCCAAGCCGTTGCTCAAGGCGTTCGACTGGCCCGCGATCCGGTCGCGGATCACGGTCGACGGGGTGATCGCGCTGGCCGATGCGGAAGCGGTCGCCGCGGGGCGGTTCGCGCCCGACCTCGCCGCGATCGAGGCGCAGCGTCGCGCCGATCCGAGCGTCGATCACGAGACGCCGCTCGCCGAGGTGTTCGAGGACCAGCTCGCCTGTGCGGATCTGGTGCTGCTGACCAAGGCGGATCTGGCGGGCGAGGCGGGGGTGGCTGCGGCGCGCGCGGTGATCGCGGCGGAGTCCGCGCGTGCGTTGCCGGTGATCGCGCTGACCGACGGGGTGATCGATCCGCGTGTCGTGCTGGGGCTGAACGCGGCGGCGGAGGACGACATCGCGGCGCGGCCGTCGCATCATGATGGCGCGGACGACCACGAGCATGACGATTTCGACAGCATGATCGTCGACCTCGGCGAGATCGCGGACCCGGCGGCGCTGGCGTCGCGGATCGAGACGCTGGCGCGCGACGCCGACATTCTGCGCGTGAAGGGCTATGCCGCGGTGACGGGCAAGCCGATGCGGCTGCTGGTGCAGGCGGTCGGGGCGCGGGTGCGGACGCAATATGACCGGCCGTGGCGCGCTGACGAAGTGCGGCAGACGCGGCTGGTGGTGATCGCTGAGCATGACCGGATCGACCCCGCAAGGATCCGGGCCGCGCTTCAGGGCTGACGACGATGCACGTCGTCTTTCGCGAAAGCCACGGGCTGGAGGAGAGCGCGGTCCCGCAGGATCTGGCGCAGAGCCCGGCGGATCTTGTCGTCCTGTCCTTTTCGGACGGGGATCTCGGCGCGTTCGCGGCCGGGTGGCGGCGTGCGGCGGCGAACGGGAGCCCGCTGCCGTCGCTGCGGCTCGCCAATCTGTCCGCGCTCGCGCATCCGCTGTCGGTCGATACCTATGTCGAGCGAACGCTGGCGGGGGGTGAAGGCGCGAAGGGGATCGTGATCCGGCTGATCGGCGGGCGGTCCTACTGGTCCTATGGGTTGCAGCAGGTCGAGGCACTGGCGCGGGCGCGGGGGATCGCGCTGGCGGTGCTGCCCGCGGACGGGCGCAGCGACGCTCGGCTCGACGCGGCGTCGACGGTGCCGGTGTCGACGCTGCGCCGGCTCGCCGCGCTGTGTGACGACGGCGGCGCGGTCGCGGCGCAGGCCGCGCTGGCGCAGATGGCGCTGGCGGCGGGGCTCTATGCCGGGCCGGTCGCGGGAGTGAAGACGGTTCCCGAGGTCGGCGGGTGGCAGCCGCGGGATGGTGTGACGTGCCCCGCGGCGTTCGCGATGACCGCGACGCGGCCGCGGATCCTGCTGATCTTCTATCGCTCCTACCTGACCGCTGCCGATCTCGACCCGATCGAGGCGTTGCACGCCGGGCTGAGTGGGGCGGGGTTCGACGTCGTCGGGCTGTTCGCGCCGTCGCTGAAGGCGCCGGGCGCGGCGGGGTGGCTGGCGCGCTGGGTCGTCGCGCTGTGTCCGGCGGCGATCGTCAACGCGACCGCATTTTCGGGCCGCGGCGCGGACGACACATCGCCGCTCGACGGGGCGGGGGTGCCGGTGTTCCAGGTCGCGCTGGCGACGTCGGATCGTGCTGCCTGGGGGGGGGCGACGCGCGGGTTGTCCCCCGCTGACCTGGCGATGCACGTCGTCCTGCCCGAGGTCGACGGACGGCTGTTCGCGGGCGTCGCGAGCTTCAAGGAGGACGGCGTCCGCGACGACGCTCTCGGCTATGCGCGGCGCGAGCACCGGGCCGAGCCCGAGCGGATCGCGGCGATCGTCGCGCGCGTCATCGCGTGGGTGCGTCTAGCGGCGCGGCCGGTCGCGGAGCAGCGGCCCGCGGTCGTGCTGTCGACCTATCCGGGCAAGGCCTATCAGATGGCGCATGCGGTCGGGCTCGACGCGCTGGCGTCTGCCGAGGCGATCGTCGAGGACTTGGCGGCCGCGGGCTATGTAACCGGGGAGACTGCATCCGGTGGGCTGGCCGAGGCGCTGGCGACGGGGCGGATCACATGGCCGGTCGCGGCGTATTGCGCGGCGCTTGGGGGCCTGCCAGCCGTGTTGCGCGATGCACTCGAGGAAAGCTGGGGCGCGCCCGAAGACGATCCGGCCTGTATCGACGGCGCATTCGGGTTCGCGGGCGTCGAGCGGGGGGGCGTGGTGATAGCGCTCCAGCCCGAACGCGGGCGCAGCGCGGCGCGGGTCGGCGAGTATCACGACCTGTCGCGCTGTCCCCGCCACGCCTATGTCGCCTTTTATCTGTGGCTTCGCGCGCGGAAAACCGATGCACTGATCCATGTCGGCGCGCACGGGACGCTCGAATGGCTGCCGGGCAAGGCGGTCGCGCTGTCGGGGGAATGCTGGCCCGAGGCGCTGACCGGGGCGATGCCGGTGCTCTATCCGTTCATCGTCAACGATCCGGGCGAGGCGGCGCAGGCGCGGCGAAGGATCGGCGCAGTGACGATCGGCCATGTCCCGCCGCCGGCGGCGACGACGCGCAGCGGTGCGGGGCTGGGGCGGCTCGAATCGCTGCTCGACGAGTTTTCGACCGCCGACGGGCTCGACCCTGCACGGCGCGACCGGCTGCAGCGCGACATTGCCGATGAGGCGCGCGCGACCGGGCTGGCGGCGACGCTGCGGCTCGACGAGGCGGCGAGCCAGGCGGAGGCGATCACGCGGATCGACACGTTCGTGTGCGACGTGAAGGAGAGCCAGTTCGGCGACGGGCTGCACGTCTATGGGCGTGGCGAACAGGGGGAGGCCGAGCGCGACGGGCTGCTGAGCGCGTTGCGGGGCAGGCGGATCGCGGCGGGGCCGTCGGGGTCGCCGTGGCGCGGACGCAGCGACGTCCTGCCGACCGGGCGTAACCTGTATGCGACCGACGCGCGCGCGGTGCCGTCGCGCGCGGCGCATGCGCAGGGCGTGCGGCTGGCCAACGAGCTGGTCCGCCGGCATCTGCAGGATGAGGGCGACTATCCGCGCGCGCTGGTCGTTGACCTGTGGGCGTCGGCGACGATGCGGACCGCGGGCGAGGAGTTTGCGATGGCGCTCCATTTGCTAGGCGCGGAACCGGTCTGGGATCACGCGTCGGACCGCGTCACGGGGGTCGAGATCCTGCCGTTGGCCAGGCTCGACCGGCCGCGGATCGACGTGACGCTGCGTGTGTCGGGGCTGTTCCGCGATGCGTTTCCCGCGCTCGGCCAGATGTTCGGGCAGGCGGTGCGCGCGCTGGCGCTGCGCGACGAGCCCAGCGACTGGAATCCGTTCGTCGGCGCTGCCGTCGGTGCGCGGGTCTATGGGCCCGAGCCGGGTCGCTACGGGCTGGGTCTTGGTGATGCGGGCGAGACGTACGGCGAGGCGGCGCGGGCGGCGGCGGGGGCGGCATGGCTGGCGGCGTCGTGCCACGCGCTCGACGGGGCGGGCGATGACGGTGCGACGCGGTCCGATCCGGCGGGTATCCGCGACCGGGTCGCCGCCGCCGACGCGTTCGTCCATGTCCAGGATTTGCCCGAGACCGACCTGTTGCTCGCCGCGGATTATGCTGCGCACGAGGCTGGGTTCGCGGCGGCGCAGGCGGTTGTCGGGGGTAAGGCGGCGGCGCTGTATCATCTGGATGCGCGCGACCCGGAACGGCCGCGCGCGCGGTCGCTGGACGAAGAGATTGCGCGGGTCGTTCATGCGCGGGCGGCGAACCCGGCCTGGGTCGAGGGGATGATGCGGCACGGGTTTCGCGGGGGCGCGGAGATCGCCGCGACGCTCGACCATATGGCGATGTTCGCGCAGCTGGCGCGGGTGGTGTCGCCCGCGCTGATCGACCTCTATTATGACGCGACATTGGGGCGCGACGCGGTGCGCGCGTTTCTGGAACGCGCCAACCCCGCGGCGCTGGCGGCGATGACCGCGCGGTTCGCGGCGCTGCACGCGGCCGGGCTGTGGCCGACGCGGCGCAATTCGATCCTCGCGCAGCTTGCGCTGCCGGCATGAGCGCGTTCGTCGTCAAGGGATGGTGCCCCGATGCGTGGCGGCCGATGGCGGCGGGCGACGGGCTGCTGGTGCGGATCCGCCCGCCGCTCGGCCGGCTGACGCGCGCGCAGACACTCGCGCTGTGTGATGCGGCAATGGCGTGGGGAAATGGCGAGATTGACGTGACCAGCCGCGCGAACCTGCAGATCCGCGGTGTGACCGAGGCGGGATGGCGGGGGCTGGTCGAGGCGTTGCTGGCGGTCGGGCTGATCGACCCCGATCCGGAGCGCGAGGCGCGCGGCGCGATGCTGGTCGCGCCCGACTGGCGGGACGGGGACGATACGCAGCATATCGCCACCGCGTTGCGCGAGCGGCTGTCCGACCTGCCGGTGCTGCCTGGCAAGGTTGGCTTTGCGATTGATGCGGGCGCTGCACCGCTGCTGACCCGCGCGCCCGCTGACTTTCGGGTCGAGCGCGCGGTGGACGGCAGGTTGCTGGTGCGCGGCGAGGGGCGTGCGGCGGGGGTGGACGTGACGCGCGACACCGCGGTCGACGCGCTGGTCGCGCTGGCGCGGTGGTTCGTGGACAGCGGCGGTGCGGCAGCGGGGCGGATGGCGCGCCACGCGGCGGCCGTGCCGGGGCCCGCGACCTTGGCTCCCGCGCCCACCGCGCCACCGCCCGAAGCCGGGGCGCATCCGCTGGGCGCGGCGATCGCGCTCGGCTTTGGGCGGATCGAGGGCGCGGTGCTGCGCGACCGGATCGCCGCGGACCCGTTGAGGGCGATCCGGGTGACGCCGTGGCGGATGCTGATCCTCGAAGGCGGTGTGCCGGATAGCGCGCGTGACCAGAGCAGCGTGCGCGCCGGGGTCGACGCCTGTGTCGGCGCGCCCGCCTGTCCGCAGGCGAGCGTCGAGACGCGCGACCTTGCGCGGCGGCTGGCACCGCTGGTCGTTGGCAGCCTGCACGTGTCGGGATGCGCCAAGGGCTGCGCGCGGGCGAGGCCTGCGGACGTGGTGCTGACCGGGCTCGACGGGCGGTTCGATCTTGCCCTGCACGCGCGCGCGGGCGCGCCGCCGCTGCTCGCCGCGCTCGAGCCTGCGCAGATTATCGCCCATTTCTCCCAGCCGTCCGGAGCCGCCTGATGCCCTATGCCTATGAGACTGACGGGGCCGCGATCTATCGCCAGTCGTTCGCGATGATCCGCGCCGAGGCGGATCTGGCGCGCTTCGATGCGGAGGAGGAGCCGGTCGCGGTGCGGATGATCCACGCTGCGGGGCTGGTCGCGCTGGCCAAGGATATCCGCTTTTCGCCGGGCTTCGCACGGACCGCGCGTGCGGCGTTGCGGGCGGGCGCGCCGATCCTGTGCGATGCGCGGATGGTGACCGAGGGGATCACGCGCGCGCGCCTGCCGGCGGACAATGCGGTGATCTGTACGCTGCACACGCCCGAGACGGTCGCGCTGGCGAGAGAAATGGCAACGACGCGTTCGGCCGCGGCGCTGGAGTTCTGGCGGCCGCATCTGGCGGGTGCGGTGGTGGCGATCGGCAATGCGCCGACCGCACTGTTCCACCTGCTCAATATGCTTGAGGATGCCGATTGTCCGCGGCCCGCGGCGATCATCGGCTGTCCGGTGGGTTTCGTCGGTGCGGTCGAATCGAAGGACGCGCTTTGGGCGGCGCAGCCGGTGCCGTGCGTGATCGTCGAGGGGCGGCTCGGCGGCAGCGCGATCACCGTCGCGGCGATCAACGCGCTGGCGAGCGCGGCGGAATGATCGGCGTGGTGGCGCCCGTGCCGACTATGGTGCCGCCGCCGGGGCAGGCGGTGGTGACGGGCACGATCCACGGCGTCGGGTTGGGGCCGGGCGCGTGCGACCTGATGAGCGTGCGCGCGGATCGGCTGGTGCGCGGCGCGCGGCACGTCGCCTATTTCCGCAAGGCGGGGCGGCCGGGGCAGGCGCGGCGGATCGTCGAGGGGATGCTGCGCGACGACGTGATCGAATACCCGATGGAATATCCCGTCACCACCGAGATCGCGCTGTCCGATCCGCGCTACAACGACCGGCTGTCGGGCTTTTACGCCACGTGCATCGATCACCTCGCGGCGCTGGCGCTGGGCGGCGAGGACGTGGTGGTGCTGTGCGAGGGCGACCCGTTCTTCTACGGATCGTTCATGCATCTCTACACGCGGTTGCAGGGGGTCGCGCCGGTCGCGGTCGTCCCCGGCATTACCGGCATGTCGGGCGCCTGGACCGCGAGCGGTGCGCCGATCACCTGGGGCGACGACGTGCTGACGGTGGTGATGGGGACGCTGCCCGAGGCGGACCTGGTGCGGCGGATCCGCGACACCGATGCGCTGGTAGTGATGAAGATCGGCCGGCACCTCGCCAAGCTGCGCCGCGCGGTCGCCGCGGCGGGGCGCGAGGAGGCGGCGTGGCTGGTCGAATATGCCGCGATGGCCGAGCAGCGCGTCACGCGGCTGTGCGAGGCGGATGCGGTCACGCCCTATTTTGCGATCCTGCTGATCCACGGGCAGGGGCGGCGGCCATGACCCCGGGTGCAGGGACTGGCTGGCTGGCGATTGCGGGGCTGGGGCCGGGGGATGCGGCGCTGGTGACGCCCGAGGTCAGCGCGGCGCTGACCGAGGCGACCGACGTGATCGGCTATATCCCCTATGTCGCGAGGGTTCCGGCACGCGACGGGCTGACGCTGCATGCGAGCGACAACCGGGTCGAAATCGACCGCGCGCGCCATGCGCTCGAACTGGCCGCGAAGGGCGCGCGCGTCGTCGTCGTGTCGTCGGGGGATCCCGGCGTGTTCGCGATGGCGGCGGCGGTGTTCGAGGCGCTGGAGGCGGAGCCGGCGGCGTGGGGCGGGATCGACATCCGCGTGCTGCCGGGGATCACCGCGATGCTGGCGGCGAGTGCGCGGGCAGGCGCGCCGCTCGGGCATGATTTCTGCGCGATCAACCTTTCGGACAATCTGAAGCCCCAGGCGCTGATCGAGCGGCGGGTGCGGCTGGCAGCGGAGGCCGATTTCGCGATCGCCTTCTACAATCCGCGGTCGAAGGCGCGACCCGACGGGCTGGTCCGCGCGTTCGAGATCCTTCGCACGACGTGCGGCGACGATCGCCCTGTGCTGTTCGCGCGGGCGGTGTCGACCCCGGAGGAATCGTTGTCGATCGTGCCGCTGACCGAGGCGCGGGCGGAGATGGCGGACATGCGGACGATGGTGATCGTCGGTTCGAGCCTGACGCGGATCATCGCGCGGGCGCAGGGGCCAATCCTCTATACGCCGCGGTCCGCGCCATGATCGAGCCAGTCGAGCACCGCGTCGACCGAATCGACCGCGTGTCGCGCGGGCAGCGGCGGGCGGTCGATCATGATCACCGGCAGGCCGAGCGTGCGCGCGGCGACGAGCTTGGCCGCCGCGCCGCTGCCGCCCGCGTTCTTGCAGACGACCAGGTCTGTCGCGTGATCGCGCATCAATTGGGTGTCGCCGGCGGCGTCGAACGGGCCGCGGTCGACGACCAGGCGGTGGCGGGGCAGCGGCGGCGGGCGGTCGGGCGTATTGACGAAGCGCAGCAGATAGTCGTGCTGCGGCTGCTGCGCGAAGGCATCGACATGCATCCGGCCCAGCGCGAGCATCACGCGCTGCGGCGGGCCGGCGAGCGCCGCGACGGCGGCCGAGATATCGGCGACGCGGTACCAGCGATCGCCCGCGACCGGGGTCCAGGCGGGGCGGGCGAGCGCGATATGCGCGACGCCCGCCTGTGCCGCGGCGTCGACCGCATGGCGGTGCATCTGCGCGGCGAAGGGATGCGTCGCGTCGATCAGGTGCGTGACACGGTGCTCTTTGAGATAGGTAATGAGGCCTCCGACGCCGCCAAAGCCGCCGATGCGGACGGGGACCGGCTGCGCGCGCGGGTTGGCGACGCGGCCGGCATAGCTCAGCACGGTCGGGTCGCCGCGCGCCGCGAGCCGTGCGGCGAGTGCGCTGGCTTCGGTGGTGCCGCCGAGAAGCAGGATGGTCGGAATGACTGAGGCTCCGTGGCTGACGATCGTCGGGATTGGCGAGGACGGCGTGGCCGGGCTGTCCGCCGCGGCGCGCACGGCGCTGGCCGAGGCCGAGATCGTGACGGGCGCGACCCGGCATCTGGCGCTTGCCGGCGAGCTTAGGGGGGCGGTCGAGGCTTGGCCAGTGCCGTTCGAGGACGGGATCGCGCGGCTGATCGCGCATCGCGGCCGGCGGGTGGTGATGCTGGCATCGGGGGATCCGTTCTGGTTCGGCGCGGGCACGTCCGTGACGCAGCACCTGAGCCCGGGTGAGTGGACCGCGCATCCCGCGCCGTCGACCTTCGCGCTGGCGGCCGCGCGGCTCGGCTGGGGACTCGAGGACTGCACATGCCTGGGGCTGCACGCCGCGCCGTTCGGCCGGTTGCGGCCGCATATCGCGCGGGGGCGGCGCGCGATCGTGCTGGTGCGCGACGGGGCGGCGGTCGGTGGGCTGGCGGCGTATCTGGAGGCGGCGGGGTTCGGCGCGTCGTCGCTGCACGTGCTCGAGGCGCTGGGCGGGCCGCGCGAGCGGATCCGCCACACGACCGCCGCGACGATGGCGTTCGACGACATCGCGCATCCGGTCGCGGTCGGCATCGTCTTCGAGGGCGCGGGGGCGGTAATGCCGCAGGCGGGGCTGTCCGACGACTGGTTCGCGCATGACGGGCAGATCACCAAGTCGCCGATCCGCGCGGTGACGCTGGCCGCACTCGCGCCGAAACCGGGCGAGAGCCTGTGGGATATCGGCGCTGGATCGGGATCGATCGGGATTTCTTGGCTCCTCGCGCACCCGTCAACGCGGGCAATTGCGTTCGAGGCGGATCCGGTGCGAGCGGGGCGGATCGTCGACAATGCGGCGACGCTGGGCGTCGACCGGCTGGTGGTGGTCGAGGGGCGGGCGCCCGAGTGTCTCGGCGAGCTGCCGTGTCCCGATGCGGTGTTCGTCGGCGGGGGGCTGTCCGAGGCGCTGTTGCGCGCGCTGTGGCCGCTGGTCGAGCAGGGCACACGGATCGTCGCCAATGCGGTGACGCTCGAATCGGAGGCACTGCTGACGCAGTGGCAGGCAGCCCAGGGGGGGAGCCTGATGCGGATCGAGGTGGCGCAGGCGGTGCCGATCGGGACGCGACGCGGTTGGCGCGCGCAGTTCCCGGTAGTGCAATGGGCGTATCCGGCATGATCGTCGCCGGTTTTGGCTTCAACACGGCCGCGGATGCCGCCGCGTTGCGCGCCGCGCTGGCCGCCGCGCAACAGGGCCTCCCGCCGGTCGAGGCGCTGGCGGCGCCCGATGACAAGCACGGGCTGCCCGGCGAGATCGCGGCGCTGCTGGGTCTGCCGCTGATCACGGTCGATCCCGCCGCGCTGATTGCGGCCAGTCCCATCACCCGGTCCCCTGCGAGCCTTGCCGTGCGGGGGACCGGCAGCGTCGCCGAGGCCGCCGCGCTCGCCGGTGCGGGGCCGGGCGCGCGGCTGCTGACTCTCCGCCATGTTTCGCCGTGCCGCCGCGCGACCTGCGCCATTGCCCAAGGATTTCGACCATGACCGTGCATTTCATCGGCGCGGGGCCGGGTGCGCCCGACCTGCTGACGTTGCGGGGGCGCGACCGGATCGCGATGTCACCGGTGTGCCTCTATGCCGGGTCGCTGATCCCGGAGGCGCTGCTCGAGCATTGTCCGCCGGGCGCGCGGATCGTCAACACCGCGCCGATGGACCTCGACCAGATCATCGCCGAGATCGTCACCGCGCATGCGGCCGGGCAGGACGTCGCGCGGCTGCATTCGGGGGATCTGTCGATCTGGTCGGCGATGGGCGAGCAGCTGCGGCGGCTGCGCGCGCTGGATATTCCGGTGACGATCACCCCCGGCGTCCCCGCCTTTGCCGCCGCCGCCGCCGCGCTCGAGGTCGAACTGACCTTGCCCGAGCTGGCGCAGTCGGTGGTGCTGACGCGGACGCCGGGGCGGGCAAGCTCGATGCCGGCGGCCGAGACGCTCGTCGCGTTCGCCGCGACGCAGGCGACGCTGGCGATCCACTTGTCGGTGCACAATCTGCCGCAGGTCGTCGCGGACCTGCTGCCCGCTTATGGTGGCGACTGCCCGGTCGCCGTGGTGTGGCGCGCGAGCTGGCCCGACGAGCAGATCGTCCGCGCGACCTTGTCGACGGTCGAGGCGGCGGTGACGGGGCGACCCGAGCGGACCGCGCTGATCCTGGTCGGGCGCGTGCTGGCGCCGGGCGACTTCGCGACGAGCAGCCTGTATGCGCAAGGCTATGACCGGCGGTTCCGGCCGCAGTCGGCGGAGTCCCGGTTCGCAGGAGACACGCCATGACGCGCGGCATGACCCCGGGCCTGCTGGTCGCTGCGCCTGCGTCGGGAACGGGGAAGACGACGGTGATGCTCGGGCTGTTGCGGGCGCTGCGCGACGACGGGATCGCGGTGCAGCCGTTCAAGTGCGGGCCCGACTATATCGACCCGGCGTTTCACCGCGCGGCGAGCGGGCGCGCGTCGTTCAACCTCGACAGCTGGGCCATGACGGGGCCGCGGCTCGACGGGATCGCGGCGCGCGGCGACGATGCGGACATGACGCTGGCCGAAGGGTCGATGGGGATGTTCGACGGCGTTGCGCACGCAGGCGCGACGGGCAATGGCGCGAGCGCGGACGTCGCGCGGCGGATGGGCTGGCCGGTCGTGCTGGTGATCGACGTGTCGGGCCAGGCGCAGTCCGCGGCGGCGACCGCTTTGGGGTTCGCGCGCTATGATCCAGGCGTAAGGGTCGCAGGCGTGATCCTCAACCGCGTGGCGAGCGAGCGGCACGAGCGGCTGGCGCGCAGCGGTATGGAGGCGGTCGGGATCCGCGTGTTCGGCGCGCTGCCGCGGCGGGGCGACCTGACGCTCCCCGAGCGACATCTGGGGCTGGTGCAGGCGATCGAGCACCCTGCGCTCGACGCGCAGATCGCGGCCTATGCGACGTTCCTGCGCGCGCATGTCGATATCGCCGCGCTGTGCGAGGCGGCGGCCGCGACGCCGCGGCCGGTCGCGCAGGGGACGGTCGTGCCGACCCCGCCGGCACAGCGGATCGCGCTGGCGCAGGATGCCGCCTTCTCGTTTACCTATGCGCATGTGCTGGACGGGTGGCGCAGCGCGGGGGTGGAGATCCTGCCCTTTTCGCCGCTGGCGGACGAAGGGCCGGCGAAGGATGCGGATCTGGTCTGGCTGCCGGGGGGCTATCCCGAGCTTCATGCGGGTGCGCTGGCGGCGGCGGACCGGTTCCGTGCGGCGCTGGCGCTGCATGCCGAGACGCGACCGGTGCACGGTGAGTGCGGCGGGTACATGGCACTGGGCGAAGGGCTGATCGATGCGGACGGGACACGGCACCGGATGGCCGGGTTGCTCGGGCTGGTGACGAGTTATGAGAAGCGGCGGATGCATCTGGGCTATCGGCGGGCGACGCTGCACGCGCCGATCGGCGGGATCGCGGCGGGGGCAATGCTGGCGGGGCATGAATTCCATTATTCGACGATCCTCGACCAGCCCGACGCGCCGCTGGCGCAGGTAGTCGACGCGAATGCGCAGGCCGTACCCGAAACCGGCTCGCATCGCGGCGGCGTGACGGGTAGTTTCTTCCACATGATCGCCCCCCTTGGCCCACCGGCTGCATGACCGGTTTCGTTTCGTTCGTCGGATCCGGCCCCGGCGACCCCGAATTGCTGACGCTGAAGGCGGTGACGCGGTTGCAGCGCGCCGACGTCGTGCTGTTCGACGATCTGTCGTCGGGCGCGGTGCTGGGCCATGCGCGCGTCGGTGCCGAACTGGTCGCGGTCGGCAAGCGCGCGGGGCGGCCGTCGCCGCGCCAGTCACATGTCTCGCAACTACTGGTCGATCATGCGCTGACCGGCGCGCGCGTCGTCCGGCTGAAGTCGGGCGATGCGGGGATGTTCGGGCGGCTCGAGGAGGAGATCGTCGCGCTGCGCGAGGCAAACGTGACGTTCGAGATCGTCCCCGGGATCAGTGCGGCGAGCGCCGCCGCCGCCGCCGCGGCGATACCGCTGACGCGCCGGCTGTCCGCGCGGCGGGTGCAATATGTCACCGGCCATGACGTGACCGGGAAACTACCCCAGCAGCGCAACATGGCCGCGCTCGCCGATCCGGAGGCGACGACGGTCGTGTTCATGCCGCAGCGGACGTTCCCGGCTCTGGTCGAGTCGCTCGTTGCACATGGTCTGTCGGGCGACACGACCGCGCTGCTCGCGGAAAATGTCGGGCATCCGGACCAGAGCCTGACCTGGTCGACGATCGCGGGGCTCGCGGCGCGGCTGGCGGGGGGCGTGTCCGACAAGCCCGCGCTGATCCTCTACGGCTCGCTGATGGCGCCGTGAGCGGGGTCGAGATCGCGATATCGCTGATCGGGATCGGCACGGGCAATCCCGATCACGTGACGCGCGCGGCGGTCACGGCGATGAACGCCGCCGACCTGATCCTGCTGCCGCGGAAAGGCGCGGGGAAGTCCGATCTGGTCGATTTGCGCCGGACGATCTGCACCGCGTTGCTGACCGGGCCTGCCAAGGTGGTGGAGTTCGACCTGCCCGAACGCGACGCGGACGCGCCGTACCGTGCCGCGGTGGATGCGTGGCACGATGATATCGCGGCGGTGTGGGCGGCGCAGATCGCCGAGCATCTGCCAGGCGGGGGGCGGGTCGCGTTCCTCGTCTGGGGGGATCCGTCGCTCTACGACAGCAGCCTCCGGATCGCTGACCGGCTGCGAGCGGGAGGGCGGTCGATCGGGGTCAGCGTGGTGCCGGGAATCACCAGCCTGCAGGCGCTGACCGCGGCGCATGCGATCCCGCTCAACACGCTCGCCGCGCCGGTGACGATCACCACCGGGCGCAGGCTGCGCGCGGAGGGGTGGCCGGCGGGGGTCGAAACGCTGGCGGTGATGCTCGACGGGGCGTGCGCGTTCGAGACGATCGCACCCGAGGGAATCACAATCTGGTGGGGGGCGTATTTGGGGATGGCGCAGGAGGCGCTGGTCGCCGGGCCGCTTGCTACGGTCGGGGCGGACATCGTCGCGCGCCGTGCCGGACTGCGCGCCCGGCACGGCTGGATCATGGACGTATATCTCCTGCGCCGCACGGGCGGCTGAGCGTCACTCCGACAGGTCGCTCAGCAGCTCGCGGACGCGGTCGAGGCGGGCGAGGGGATCCTCGATCCGTTCGCGGACCAGCCAGCGGCGCTTGGCCTGTTCGAACGGCGCGGGCAGGGCGGCGGTGGGGTCGCCCGGGGTGAAGGCGATGGCGCCCGGGCCGACATCGATCTGGCGAATGTCGGCGGCGGCGGCGAGTGCGCGGATCCGCGCGCATTCGAGCAGGCGGACGGCATTGTCGGGAAGTGCGCCGAACCGGTCCTCGAGCTCGGCCTGGAACGCATCGAGCGCGGCGATGTCGGTCAGATGCGCGAGCTGGCCGTAGAGCGTCAGCCGCAGGTCGGTCTCGGGGATCCACTCTTCGGGAAGCATGCCGCCGACGCCGAGATTGAGCACCGGCTGGCACTGATCAACGGGCTCGCCACGCGCGGCCTTCAGCGCGCGGCCGAGCAGATGCTGGTAGAGGTCGATGCCGATCAGCTTCATGTGGCCGGCCTGATCCTCGCCGACCAGATCTCCCGCGCCGCGCATGTCGAGATCACGCGCACTGATCGCGAAGCCCGCGCCGAGCTGGTCGAACGCCTGGAGCGTGCGCAGGCGCTTCATCGTGGCGTCGGCGATCGTGGCCTCGCCGTCGGTCGACAGCAGGATCTGGCCGCGCCGGCCGCCGCGTCCGACCCGGCCGCGCAGCTGGTGAAGCTGCGACAGGCCGAACCGGTCGGCGTGGTGGACGATCATCGTGTTGGCACACGGCACGTCGAGCCCCGCCTCGATGATGTTGGTCGCGAGCAGCACGTCGCCGTCGCCTGCGGCAAAGCCCGCCATTGCGTCGTCGAGCTCGGCCGCCTCCATCTTGCCGTGCGCGATGACGAGGCCGAGCTCGGGGACGAGCCGCGCGAGCGTTTTAGCGAGCGGGGCGATGTCCTCGATCCGCGGCACGACGACAAAGCTCTGGCCGCCACGCGCGCGTTCGCGGCGCAGCGCCTTGCGGACCGCGGCGTCGTCGAACGACGCGACGATGGTGCGAATCGGCTGGCGGCGCGCGGGTGGCGTCGCGATGACCGAGATCGCCTGGATGCCGACCATCGCCGACTGGAGCGTGCGCGGGATCGGCGTGGCGCTGAGCGTGAGGACGTGACCCGCGCCCATGTCGCGCAGCGCTGTCTTGGCCTTCGCGCCGAACCGCTGTTCCTCATCGATCACGACGAGCGCGAGATCGGCGAAGGTGACGCCCTTGCCGCCAACGGCGCTGGTGCCGACCACGACCGCGATCGACCCGTCGGCGAGGCCGGCGCAGACTCGCTTGCGCTCGGCAGGCGTTGACAGCCGAGACAGCGCGGCGACCTCCAGCCCGGTGCCGACAAAGCGCGCGCGGAACGTCTCGAGATGCTGGCGGATCAGCACCGTGGTGGGCGCGACGATCGCGACCTGGCGACCGGCTAGCGCGACGAGCGCGGCCGCGCGAAGTGCGACCTCGGTCTTGCCATAGCCGACATCGCCGACGATCAGCCGGTCCATCGGCTTGCCGCTGGCGAGGTCGCTGCGGACCGCCGCAATCGCGCGCGCCTGGTCGGGGGTCTCGGCGAAGGGGAAGCCCGCAGCGAACCGTTCGTAGAGCGCGACATCGGGGACGATCGGCGGCGTCGTCCGCGCATCACGTTCGGCGGCGACCGCCTGAAGCGCACGTGCGCTTTCCGCGATCGCCGTGTCGATCGCGGCGCGACGCTTGGTCCAGCTTCCGCCGTCAAGCGTGTCGAGCGTCACCGCGTCCGCATCTGCGCCATAACGCCAGATGCGATCGGCCTCATGCACGGGGACGAGGCGGCGCGCGCCCTTGGCATAGTCGAGCACGATCGCGTCGGCCGCGACGCCATCGAGGTCGGGCAGCGCCTCGACCCCAAGAACGCGACCGATGCCGTGATCCTCATGCACGACAATGTCACCGGTCTGCAGCGTCGCGCCTTCGGCAAAGGCCGCAACGCCGGCACCGGGACCGTCGTCCAGTCGTGCGCGGCTGCCGAGCAGGTCGGCGGCGGCGACGATGGTGAGATCGGCATGGACAAAGCCCTGGTCGAGCGGAGCGCAGAGCAGTGACACCGAACCGACGGGTGCGGCCGCCGCCTCGGCAAGGCTGTCGACGGGCTTTGCGTCGACACCGAGCCGCGATGCGAGGAAACGAAGGTCACGCGCGGACCCGGCGATCGCGAGCCGGCCATCGGCGATCACCGAACGCGCGAAGCGGCGGAACGCGCGGACCGGATCGCGCCGCTCGATGAAGCGCGGGGTGCGTTCGACCGGGGTGTCGGTGGCGAGGATTTGGCGGCCGGCCGTCGCCTTGTTCCAGGTGCGGGTGTCGACCAGCGCGGCATTGACCTGACGCGCCGCGGTGCCGTCGGCGGCAAGCGCGAGGAACCGGGTGCGGCGGTCGTCGACCAGAGGGTCGAAATGGAGCGCGGCATCGGGCAAATGCTCGATGATCGCGACCCCGTCACCCAGATCGGGTTCGCAGGCGCGACCGACGATTACCGCGTCGAGCGTTTCGAGGCTGCGCTGCGACACCGGGTCATAGCTGCGAATATCAGTGATGACCGAATTGTCGTCGAATTCGATCCGGGCGGGGTTCGCACGATCGGCTGGAAACAGGTCGACGACGCTGCCGCGGATCGCGATCTCGCCGGGTTCGTCGACGCGGTCGTCGATCGTGTAGCCGATCGTTTCGGCGAGCGCGGGCAGCGCGGCGATGTCGATCGTATCGCCGACGCGGAATACCGGTGGCGCCTCGTCGAACGCGGCGGGGGTGGGATAGCGGACTGCGCTGGCCTCGGCAGAGAGGACGAGGAGGATCGGGCCGGTCGAGGCTGTAGCGGTCGCGGCGCGCAGACGGCGCAGCGCCTCGACCCGGCGGCCGACATTGGCGGCGCTGGGCGGCGCGGAGTCGCCGGGGAGCGCATCGCTGGCGACGAGATGGACGACGGTCATCGCGGGCGCGAACCCCTCCGCGAGGCAGGCGATCGCATCGGCGCGCGCTTCGTCCTCGACCACTAGGATGGCACGGTCGATCCCGGCGGTCAGCAGCTCGGCAACGACGATCGCCGCGGGCAGGGTTGCCGGTGCGGCGCGCGTGTCACCCGGCAGGTCGATATGGTCGGTACGCTTCAGCATGGCCCCTCCGGTCGGGCCGTTGGCGCCCATTGAATGAACGGTATGCGGGCCGGCTCGTTCCGTGATCCGTGCACGAAATGTTCCGACCGGCTCAGCCGAGCAGGCGGCGATACTCGGATTCCGCATGGCCATAGGTGTCGCCCGCCATCCGCATCAGCACGTCGCGGTCGCGGACCAGCACGCGGCCTCGGACCGAGCGAATCGCATGCTCCTCCTCGAGCCGGTGCAGCGCTTCGGTCACGCTGCTGCGACGGACGCCGAGCATCAGGCGGAACTCCTCATGCGTCATGCAGATCGCGTCGTCGCGGATGCGATCGTGATAGAGCAGGATCCAGCGCGCCATGCGTCGCTCGATCGAATGCGCAAGCGACGATACGATCGTGCGGCCCATCTGGGTCATGAACACCTGCACGAAACGGAGCAGCGCGAGCTGCAGCGTGTCGCTCTGCGCGGCGGCGGCGTGGAAGCGATCGAGCGGGAGCTGCAGCGCGACGCCCTGTTCGGCGCGCATCACGACGTCATAGGGCGAGCGGTCGTCGCCGAGCAGCGCGGACCAGCCGACAAAGCCCTCCGCGCCGATCAGCCCGACCGCAAAGCGATGATCGCCCTCGAGCGCGTCAAGCACGCCGGCGATCCCCTCTTCGGGAAAGCAGAGCGTCTCGATCCTCTCGCCCGCACGCGTCAGCGACTCGCCGACCGCGAAGGAAACGCGGTCGAGATGCGGGGCGATCAACGCGAAGTCGTCGGGACTCAGACGCTGAAGCAGCCGGTTTCCTGTGCCTCGCGCCGACGACGCGTCGCCAGCCCCATCCCGGTCGATGGTCTCCAGTCGATTGTCGCCCGCCATCACGCCCCCTGAAACACTGCACGAATTCAATACGATCCGGTCTTCGTCCGGTTTCGTACAGCAACTCCCACGCCGCCGCCGGGGTTGCGCCTTTCAATGTTACAGGAGGCAATTTTGACACATTCCATTCGACGGACGCTGCTCGCCAGCGTGTTTGCATCGACGCTCGTAATCATCCCGGGCGCCGCGCTCGCCCAGTCGGCGCGCAGCGACACCGCGCCCCCGCCGCCGCCGCCGCCCGCCACCAAGATGGCGCCGGCCAAGGCTGCGCCCGACATGCAGGCCGTCCTCGACGCGTTGGCCGGCCTCGGCGGTAAGCCGATCGAGACGCTGACGCCCGCCGAAGCACGCCAACAGCCTTCGGCTGCGGATGGCGCCAAGGCGGTGATGGCACAGAAGGGGATGCCGACGACGCCCGACGCATCGGTGACGACGCAGGACATGCCCTATGGCAGCGACGCCAAGCAGTTTGCCCGCGTGTACAAGCCGGCGACCGCCGCCAATGCCAAGGGCCTGCCGGTCGTGGTCTATTATCACGGCGGCGGCTGGGTGATCGCGGACGTCGCGACCTATGACGCGGCACCGCGCGCGATGGCAAAGGCGCTGAACGCGATCGTCGTGTCGGTCGAATATCGTCATGCCCCCGAGTTCAAGTTCCCCGCACAGCATGACGACGCGGCGGCGGCCTATCGCTGGACGCTGGCCAATGCCGCGGCATGGGGTGGCAACCCGGCGAAGATCGCGGTTGCGGGCGAGAGCGCCGGCGGCAATCTGGCGGTCGCGACGGCAATCTATGCCCGCGACAATCGCCTGACCTCACCGCTGCACATCGTCTCGGTCTATCCGATCGCCAACAGCAGCAAGATGCTGCCGTCGCGCCGTGATTCGGCGAATGCGAAGCCGCTCAACGGCGCGATGCTGCCGTGGTTCGGCTATTACTACCAGACCAGCAAGGCGGATGCGCAGGATCCGCGGCTGAACCTGGTCGGGGCAAACCTGCGCGGGCTGCCGCCGACGACGATCATCAATGCGCAGATCGATCCGCTGCGGTCGGATGGCGAGACGCTGGCCGCGGCGATGCGTGCGGCGGGCGACAAGGTCGAACAGCGCACCTTCCCGGGCGTGACGCATGAATTCTTCGGCATGGGCGCGATCGTGCGCGGCGCCAAGGATGCGAACGATCTCGCGGTCGCACGGCTGAAGGCGGCGTTCGCCATGGCTCCTGCGAAGCGCTGATGCGTTGGGAGGGGGATAGTTTCTCCCTCCCATTTTTGCAGCGAGTAATGCCATGACGTCGACGACCCATGCCTCTTCGCCCCGCTATCGTGCCTTCGGGCGGGTTGTGGCCCTGCTGATGGCGGAGCGCTGAGATGCCCGTGATAACCACGCCAACGCTGGCGATCGCCTATACCGATACGGGCCCGCGCGAGGGCGATGCGGTGTTGTTGCTGCACGGCTGGCCCGATGACTCCTCGACCTGGGACGACGTCCTACCCGCGCTGCACGAAGCCGGGCTGCGGACGATCGTACCGAGCCTGCGCGGGTTCGGCGAAACGCGGTTCGTGGCGGCAGATACGCCGCGCACCGGCAACAGCGCGGTCCTGGCGATGGACGCGATCGCGCTGATGGACGGGCTGGGGATCGCGCGGTTCATGGTCGTCGGGCACGACTGGGGCTCGAACATCGCCGAGGCGCTGTCGGTTGGATGGCCTGACCGGGTTCAGCGGATCGCGATGCTCGCGACGCCGCCGCGACTGGGCGGCATGCCGACGCCGCCGTTCGAACAGACGCAGCGGCAATGGTATCACTGGTTCATGGCCACCGCGCGCGGCGCGCAGGCGGTGCGCGATGACCCCAGGGGGTTCGCGCATGTCCACTGGACCAACTGGTCGCCGCCGGGCTGGTTCGACGAGGCGACCTTTGCACGGGTGGCGCGCGCGTTCGGGAATCCGGACTGGGTCGACGTCACACTGCACAGCTATCGCGCGCGCTGGGACGAGGCGGCGCCCGATCCCGCGAGCGTCTGGCTTGAGGAAGCGGTAAAGGCGAGCGCGACGCTGTCGCTGCCCGCGCTGTACATTCAGGGTGCGGAGGACGGGGTGAACCCTCCGAGCGCGACCACCGCGGTACCGGAGAAATTCTCGGGACCCTTCGCCTTCGTCACCTTGCCCGGCGTCGGCCATTTTCCACAGCGTGAGCGACCCGAAGCGGTCGCCGACCTGCTCGTCACGCTGTTCACCGGCGATCCCGCCACCTTGTCCGACACGATTTACCGGAGCCAAGACATGTCCAAGTTCAAACCCCTTCTTGCGGGCGCTGCGCTGTTCGCGCTCGCCGCCGCGACCGCGACCGCGGCCGGCGTCGCACAGGCCAGGACCGCGGCGAGCCCGCTGACTCAGGTGGCGACGTTCGACCATCAGGTGACCGGCGTCGCGGTGACCGCGGACGGACGACGGTTCGTCAACTTCCCGCGCTGGACCGATGATGCGCCGATCTCGGTCGCCGAGGTGCTGCCGGACGGCAAGCTTAAGGCCTATCCCGACGATACGTGGAACAGCTGGCGCAACGCGCGCGCGAACGAATTGCCGGTCGGCGACTATTTCGTCTGCGTCCAGTCGATCGTACCCGACGGCCACGGCAATCTGTGGGTGCTCGATCCCGGCGCGCCCGGTAACGAAAAGCCACTCGAAGGCGCGCCGAAGCTGGTCAGGATCGACCTGGCGACGAACCGCGTGACCAAGGTGATCAAGGTCGCGGCCGATGTTGCGCTGCAGGGCACGTACCTCAACGACATCCGCTTCTCGCCCGACGGCAAGACCGGCTACATCACCGATTCGGGCACGCGCGGCGCGATCATCGTGATCGACCTGGAGAGCGGCAAGGGGATGCGCGCACTCGACGGGCATGGCTCGACGCAGATCGACAAGAGCGTGACGGTCATGACCGACGGCAAGCCGCTGGTCCGTCCCGATGGCCGCCAGCCGGCCTTCTCCGCGGACGGCATCGCGATCTCGAACGATGGCAAGACGCTGTATTACCAGGCGCTCACCGGCAAGACGCTCTACGCGATCGACACCGGGCTGCTCCGCGAGGGCGTGAGCGCAGCGCAGCAGGCGGCGGGGGTGAAGACCATTGCCGAGACGCACGTCGCGGACGGGCTGTGGATGAGCAAGGCGGGCGTGCTGTACATCACGTCGCCGACCAACGACAGCATCACGCGGCTGGTCGGCGATCATGTCGAGCCGGTGCTGACCGACAAGCGGCTGCGCTGGCCCGATACCTTCTCCGAAGGGCCCGACGGGCGGATCTATGTGACGGCGAGCCATATCCAGGACACCAGCTGGTTCAAGCCGGGCGCGCCGGCATCGCTGCCGACCGCATTGTTCGCATTCGATCCGGTACGGTGAGGTGAACGGGCGCCCCGGGCATGGAGACATGCCGGGGCGCCGCTGCCCGGCAGCGGCAGAAAACGTCGAATTGCAACAGGGTTAACATAGCGCAACGCGATAACCGCGCACCCCGGGATCGAATGTCGTGGCGTGTCGTTTCGCCATACTAACGATACGGGGTCGCCTTGTTCATTCTGCATTTGGCCCTCGGGGGCTGCCTGAAAACGCCGCCCATCGACTTCGGCATTACGGCCGACTCCGGGGGGCATCTCGCGTATGTGGTCGATGCAGCGCTGGTTCAGGCAGAGCTTCCCGGCTTGGATCGGGTCTCGATCGTTACCCGGTTGTTCCGGTCTGCGGATCTGCCATCCGTGCATGGCCAGCGATCGGAGCGCGTCACCGACAGGTTGACGATCGATCGGGTCGATAGTGGCGACGACCGCTATCTCGAGAAGGAGGCGCTCGCCGCCGACCTGCCCGCATTCACCGAGGCGTTTTGCCGTCACATTGCCGGACTGGCCGTCATGCCCAACGTCATCCATGCGCATTTCGCCGATGCCGCAGCCGTCGCGATCGAGGCACGCCGCCGGTTCGGCATTCCGTTCGTGTACACGCCGCATGCGCTGGCGATCGACAAGCGCCGTCAGGGCCTTGGCGGAGCCGAACTCGGCACGCGGATTGCGGCGGAAACCACCGCGATCGCTGCGGCAGACGCGCTGATCGTATCGACGCGGGACGAGGCCGAACGGCAGGTCCCGGCCTATGGCGTCGGGGTCGCGGGCCGGATCCACTGCGTGCCGCCCGGCGTACCCCGCCGTCCCTATGCAGGAGGCACGGCGACGTTGGTCGACCGTCTGGGAGACTGGCTCGATCGGCCGGATCTTCCGATCCTGCTGGCGATTGCGCGACCGGTGGCGAAGAAGAACCTCGCGGCCCTTGTCCGCGCGTTCGCGGCGGATCCGGTTCTGCACGAACGTGCGAATCTGGTGATCCTCGCCGGGCAACATGGGGGCCAGTCGTCGAGCGAGGAACGGGCGGTGCTGGGCGAGCTGCAGGCGCTTGCCGCTAGTCCTGCGCTGCGCGGGCGGTTTGCCTTGCCGCCGCGGCACGATGCTTCGGACGTCACTGCGCTGTACCGGCGAGCGGCGGCAGGCGGCGTGTTCGTCAACCCGGCGCTGCACGAGCCGTTCGGGCTGACCCTGATCGAAGCGGCAGCGGCCGGCGTTCCGGTCGTTGCGACCCGCAACGGAGGGCCAGCGGAGATCGTCGCGCAGATCGGTCACGGCTTGCTGGTCGATCCGCGCGACGAGCCGGGAATTGCGGCGGCGTGTCGTGCGGTGATCGGGGATGCGGGGCTTCACGCGCGGTTGAGCCGGGCGGCACGTGTCGGAAGTGCGGCATATGACTGGCGGCGCTATGCCGATGCAGCGATCGACATCTACGCGGCGTTGCGGCGCCAGCCTGCGCTGCTGGCCTGCGACATCGACAACACGCTGACCGGGTCGGTCGATGGCGCGGCGGCGTTCGCACGCTGGCGGCATGGCAGCAGCCTGCCGTTCGTGGTCGCGACGGGGCGCAGCTTCGCCGAGGCGCGCGCGGTGCTGGCGCAGTGGCATCTGCCCGAGCCGGACGCATTCATCGTCGACGTGGGGACGCGGATCCTCCGTCCGGCGGCACATGGCGGGTGGCAGTCCTGCGCCGCGTTCACTACCGCGCTTGATCAGGACTGGGACCGGGCGGCGGTACGTGCGGCGATCGCCCCGCTCGGCATCTGCGCCCAGCCGGTCGTTACCGAGGGCGCGCACAAGCTCAGCTTCTTTGGCGACGCCGCCGACGTCGCAGCGATCCGCGCGGCTCTGGCGCAGGCGGGGCTTGCAGCGCGGGTCGTGTTCTCGCACGGTCGGCTGATCGACGTGCTGTCCCCCGGTGGTGGCAAGGCGGCGGCGATCGCGGCCTATGCAGCGGGCTTGGGACTGACGCTCGACGACTGCATTGCAGCGGGCGACAGCGGTAACGACCTCGACATGCTCGACGCATGCGGGTTCGCGATCGTCGTTGCCAATGCGAGTGATGAACTGGCGACGCTTGCCGCGCGTCCCGGGCTGCACCGCACCACGCGCAACCATGCCGCCGGGGTGGTCGAGGGGCTGGCACGGCTCGGATTGACGACGCCGGCCGCGCAAGTCGCGGCATGACGCGTCCGTTCGGCTATTTCGTCCACCATCAGGGTCGCGGGCATGCGGAACGCTGTGCCGCGATCCTGCAGGCGCTGCCGCCATCGCGTCCCGTGACGATCTTATGCGCGCGCGACGACATCTTCCCCGCGCTGCCGGCGCAGGCGCGGATCGTGACGATCCCGTCGCTGTTCGAGCCGACCGGGCAGGAAGTGGCGATGGACTGGGTCGCGACGCCGGCGACGCTGCACTGCGCGCCGCTCGGCTGGCCGGGGATCCGAAGCGCGATGGCGACGATCGCCGACTGGTTCGCGCAAGCGGACCCCGCGCTGATGATCTGCGACGTGTCGGCGGAGATCGCACAGCTGGCCCGGATCTGCAGCGTTCCGCACGTCAAGGTGCTGCAGCATGGCGACCGCGGCGATGCCGGGCACCGCGCGGCCTATGACGGCGCCGCCGGGCTGCTCGCCGCGTTCCACCGCGATCTCGCCCAGCCCGACTGGGACGCGGCGATGATCGAAAAGACCTGTTTCGCGGGCGGGCTCGGCGTCGATACGCAGGGCCCCGACCGAAGCGCGGCGCGGGAGCGGCTGGGGATCGGCGAGCGCGAGGAGATGATCCTCGTCATGGCCGGCGGCGGCGGCAGCGGATTCGGGCAGGCGCCACTGGGCGTCGGCGCGCGCAGCCGGCCTGCCGCGCGCTGGATTACGATCGGGCCGGTCGTGCGCGATTGGCATGCGACCGAGCCCGCCAATATCGACCATCGCGGCTGGGTGGAGAATGCGGCGGACTATGTCGCGGCGGCGGATCTGGTGATCGCGTCGACGGGGAACACCACCTGCCAGCAGATCCTGGCGGCGGCGCGGCCGTGGATTGCCGTGCCCGAGTGGCGCTATTTCGACGAGCAGCACCGCAAGGCGGACGCGCTGGGCGCGGCGGGTGTGGCGTGCATCCGGCCGCATCTGCCGTCGTCGGCGGACGCGTGGACGCAGGCGATCGACGCCGCCTATGCGCAGCACCGCCCCGAGCGGCAGCGCGCGATGATCGCCGATGCCCCCGCCGACGATGCCGCGCGCTGGCTCGAAGCGCTGGCGGCAAGGCTCTGGGGCACGGCACCGCACCCGGCCTGATCCGTTCTGCCCCCGTCGTTACCCTGTTCCGTCCTGTTCCGTCCTGTTCCGTCCTGTTCCCAGATCCCATTGGAGCCCTGCCCATGTCCGCAATCTCGATCGTCACGCTGGCCAAGGGGCGGGCCGAGCATCTCTACAATCTGGTTTTGGGGCTCACGCGACAGACGACCCCGCCGCGCGAACTGATCGTCGCAGTGATGCAGGACGAGCCCTATGTCCTGCCCGAGACGGATTTTCCGGTCCGACAGTTGATGATCGCGGGCGAGGCGTTGCCGCTGGCCGCGGCGCGCAACCTGGCGGCGCGGACCGCGACGGGGGAGGGGCTGATCTTCCTCGACATGGACTGTATCCCCGCGCCGGACCTGGTCGCGGACTATGCCGGGCACCTTGCAACCTATGACGGGTTGCTGATGGGCGAGGTGATGTACCTGCCGGGCGGCGCGACGAAGGGGGACTGGCGCAGCGAGGATTTCGCGGACGTCGCGGTGCGGCATTCGGACCGGCGCGGACCGCCCGCCGAGGGGATCGAGGCATGCGGCGACTACCGCTGTTTCTGGTCGCTCAACTTCGCGATGCGGCGCGCGACCTTCCTCGCGGTCGGCGGGTTCCACGAGGGCTATAACGGCTATGGCGGCGAGGATACCGATTTCGGCAAGGTGCTCGACACCGCAGGCGTGCCGATCGCGTGGATCAAGGGCGGGCTGGCGCATCACCAATATCATCCGCATCACATGCCGCCGGTGCATCATCTCGACAGCGTGATCCGCAATGCCGAGCTGTTCGAGGCGCGCTGGGGCTATCGGACTATGGGGCACTGGCTGCACGCATTCCGGCTGATGGGGCTGATCGACGACCGGCCCGGCCAGCCGATCCGCGTGCTCCGCCGCCCCGATGACGCGGATCTCGCGCTGACCGGACAGCAGAGCCACCAGCCCTATGCCAATACCGCAAGCGTCATCCGGCTGCTGGAAGAGCGTGTCGCCGCGAGTGCCGCGGCGGCGTGAGGATCGCCTTGCTCTCGCACGTCCGCCAGCGGATCGCGCAGCCGTTCATGGGCGGGATGGAATCGCACAGCTGGTATCTGGCGGAAGGGCTGCAGGCACGCGGGCACGACGTCGTGCTGTTCGCGAGCGGCGACAGCGACCCGCGCTTCGCGATCGATCCGGTGCTGCCCCAGCATTATGAGCGGGTGTTTCCCTGGGCCGAGCATCGCGGGTCGGCGCCGCTGATCGCGCACGTCGACCAGGGCTATATCGCGGCGTGCGAGAGGATCGCGGCGGGTGGGTTCGACGTGGTGCACAACAACAGCCTGAGCCGCTTCCCGATCGAGCCGCAGCGGACCGCGATCGTGCCGACCGTCACCTCGCTCCACGTCCCGCCCTATGACGCGCTGCACTGGTTCGTGAAGGCGAGCCCGTCGCCGACCCACCGGCTGACGGTGACGTCGCAGTCGCAGCTGCGCGCCTGGTGGCCCGACGGTGCACCCGCCGAGGCATCGGTGCTGCACAACGGCATCGACCCCGCCGCGTGGCGGTTCTCGCCCGCAGGGGACGGCAGCGCGGTCTGGTCGGGACGGATGACGCCGAACAAGGGGCCGCATCTGGCGGTACAGGCGGCACGGCGCGCGGGTGTGGCGATCACGCTGTACGGGCAGATCGAGGATCCGGACTATTGGGCGGCCGAGGTCGCGCCGCATCTGGGACCCGACGTTCGGTATGGCGGACATCTGGACGGCACGGCGCTGGCGTCGGCGCTCGGGCAGGCGTCGGTGTTCCTGTTCACGCCGTGCTGGGACGAGCCGTTCGGGCTGGTTGCGGCGGAGGCGATGGCGTGCGGCCTGCCGGTCGCTGCATTCGACATGGGGGCTGCGCGTGAGGTCGTGGGCGAGGCGGGGTGCCTCGCCGCGCCGGGTGACGTCGCGGGGCTGGCTGCAGCAATCCCTGCGGCGATGGCGATTCCGCGCGATGTGCCGCGCGCTCGGGTCGAACGGCTGTTCACCCGCGACCGCTGGGTCGACCGGTGCGAGGCGCTGTATGCGGAGGTATGCGCGGCCAAGGCGGAGATGGTCGCGTGACGAGCGCGGCTGAGTCCGAGGGCGACAACGTGGTCGCGGTGCAGCAGGCAGCGCTGGCGGCGCTGTACCGGCGGCATGTCGGGGCTGGCGACCGTTATGCGCTGCTCGACTTTCCCGACCATGCCAATGTCGGCGACAGCGCGATCTGGCTGGGCGAGATCGCGATGCTCCGCGCGATCACCGGACGCGCTCCCGATCATGTCTGCACCTGGGACGCGTTCGACGCGGACGCGTTTCGCCGCGACAGCCCGGCGGGGGTCGTGTTCCTGCACGGCGGCGGCAATCTGGGGGATATCTGGCCGCATCATCAGCATTTTCGCGAGGCGATGCTGGCGGAGTTTCGCGACCGGACGATCGTCCAGCTGCCCCAGTCGATCCATTTCCGCGCCGGCGAGGGGCTCGACCGCTTCGCCGCCTGCGTCGCCGCGCACCCCGATTTCCACCTTTATGTCCGCGATGCGCAGAGCCTCGACCTCGCACAGCGGTTGTCCTGCCCGGTCACGCTCGCGCCCGATTCCGCGTTCGCGCTGGGGGCGCAGCCGCGTGGGCCGGCGGATTGCGACCTGCTGATGCTGATGCGGACCGATGACGAGCGCGTGGCGGGGGATCGCGGGCCGGTGCCGGAGGGGGCGGTGGTGCTCGACTGGCTGGAGGACGGCGTGCTGCCCGTATGGGAGGTGGGGGCGCCGCGTCCTGCGCACTATGAGCGACTGGCTTATGCGCGGGTCGCGCGCGGGCTGACGCTCCTGTCGCGCGGGCGGCAGATCGTCACTGACCGGCTGCACGCGCATATCCTCGCGCTGCTGCTGGGCATCCCACACCTCGCGCTCGACAATGATTATGGCAAGCTGTCCGCCTATATCGCCGCCTGGACCGCGCCGTCGCCGCTGCTGCTGCGCGAATGATCGACGTCAGTGTGCTGATCTGCACGCGCGACCGGGGGGCGTCGCTGTCGCGCACGCTCGACTCGGTGACGCGCGCGGTCGGCGTTGCGGGGGACGTGGCGGTCGAAATGGTGGTGGTCGACAACGGGTCCCGCGACGACACCGCGGCGCGGCTGGCGGCCTGGCAGGCGGAGCAGGCGTTTCCCGTGCTGCTGCTGGCCGAACCACTCGCGGGGCTGGCGCGGGCGCGCAATCTGGGGCTGGCGCATGTCCGCGGGCGGATCGTCGCGATGACCGACGACGATTGCGTGCTCAAGCCGGACTATCTGCTCGCGCTGGTCCGCCGGTTCGCGGGGGTCGCGACGCCGACGATCGTCGGCGGGCGGATCCTGCCGGGCGATGCCGCAGACCTGCCGGTGACGCTGAAGCTCGAGGATCATCCGATGGAGCCGGTGCCGGGCGCGTTTCCCGGCGGGTTCGTGATGGGCGCGAACCTTGCCTTCACGCGCGACGTCATCGCGCGGACGGGCCGGTTCGATACGCGGTTCGGCGCGGGCGCGCGGTTCGTGGCGGCGGAGGATACCGATTTCCTGTTCCGCGCGATCGCGGCCGGGGTGGTCGTGGCCTATGACCCGTATTTCGTCGTCGAGCATCATCATGGGCGCTGCCGGCCCGACCAGGTGATCGCGCTGCTCGCGGGCTATGGCTATGGCGACGGCGCGCTCTACGCCAAGCACATCCTGAGCGACCGGCGAATCCTGGGGGCGATCCGCCGCGACCTTGGCGATGCGCTCGGCGAAATCCGCGCGGGGACGCGGCCCTTTCCCTATATCCGGCGCTTCCACAGCTTCCGCCTGCGCCATATGCTGCGCGGCTTTCTCGCTTATGCGGGCGCCGAACTTACCGCGCGGGTACGGCTCTCAAACCCACACGAAAAGGCCTGATGCCGCGGCGTCGCAGCATCAGGCCCATGTTCGATTGTCCAGACCGAGCCCGCAGACTCAGGCGGTGATTACTTCGAGCGTTCGACCTGCTCGAACTCGAGCTCGACCGGGGTGGCGCGACCGAAGATCGACACCGACACCTTGACGCGGCTGCGGTCGAAATCGAGTTCCTCGACCAGGCCGTTGAAGCTCGCGAACGGACCGTCGAGCACCTTGACCTGATCGCCGATCTCGTAGTCGACCTTGACCTTCTGCTTGGGAGCGGCCGCGGCCTCTTCCTTGCTGTTCAGCATCCGCGTGGCTTCCGCCTCGCTGATCGCCTGCGGCTTGCCCATGCTGCCAAGGAAGCCGGTCACCTTGGGGGTGTTCTTGACGAGGTGATAGACGTCGTCGTTCATGTTCAGCTTGGCGAGCACGTAGCCCGGCATGAACTTGCGCTCGACCGCGATCTTCTTGCCGCGGCGGGCCTCGGTGATCGTCTCGGTGGGGACTTCGATCTGCTCGACGAGCTGCTCGAGACCCATGCGGGTCGCCTCTGCCATGATCGAGTCGCGGACCTTGCCCTCGAAGCCCGAATAGGCGTGAATGATGTACCAGCGCGCCATGTGCGGACCTTATTGAGCGAGTTTCAGAAGGGCGGTGACGATCGCCTGAAGGATCGAGTCGACGCCGAAGAAGAAGAGCGCGAGGATCGTCGTCATGATGACGACCATCACCCCGGTCATGATCGTCTCGCGACGCGTCGGCCACGTAACCTTGGAGGTTTCGGTGCGGACCTGCCGGATGAATTCGAGTGGGGACGTTTTAGCCACGGTGCTGTTCGAACCCGCCTGATGGAGACATGAAAAGAAGCGAGGCATAGACCCATAACCCGCTCCCTGTGAAGGGTCGCCCCGTCAATAGGGCCCCGTCAAAGGGGTCGGGCATGCGTCCGTCTCGCTGTCGGATGGCGGCGCAGATAGCTTCCGCGCCGACGGAACGCAAGGGGCGGGGCGGCAGCGTCCGCCGGGCGGCCCTGTGATGGCCCGACTCGGCAGCGCGTACGTCGCGATGCACCAGCCTTTCGCACACGGTTAAAAGCATAAGGGGATGCGTAGGAGGCGGGACCGGAAGGCGCGGGGGCGGGCGTTTGCGCCCTCTCCCCCGCCGGCCGTCAACCGGTGCCGGTCTTGCCGGCGGCGCCTCTCCTGCGTTTCTGTTATGTTTGCCGGCGTGACGGACCGTCATTCGGTATATCAGCGCGCAGACCAAAAAAAAGGCCGGTCAGAGACCGGCCGTAAAAGTTTTAGGAGAGGATGCCTGAAAGGCACAGTCTTTGTGCATCGCAGCAGCGAATTTCACAACTGCGCAAATTGCATTATGAAATGCGTTTTATGCAATCGTGACAGGCGCAGAACGTCGGCCGCTGACCAATGGGTCACGGCAGCTGTCGATCGGCGATGTGGGAAGACCTGGCAGGAGTGCTCGGATTCGAACCGAGGGCCTTCGGTTTTGGAGACCGACGCTCTAACCAACTGAGCTACACTCCTGTGCGGTGGCGGGCTCTAGCGCCATGTCCGCGGCAGGGCAAGCACCTGTTCATGCCCGACGCACGATTGTCGAACGTGCAACCAATCTGGCGTCGGGTTCAGGGCAGCGTGGGGTGATCCCCGTGTTGACCGCGGCTGACTCCTGACCTATAGGCGCGCCCTGTTCTTCGGGAGTCTTTCCCGCCGGGCATGCTTGAACATTGCTGGATGCATTCCAGGGCCTGAGGAGCGTTTTGCGCTTCCTAGGGTCCTTTTTGTATTCTCAGGCGCCTCAATGGCTCCAGCAAAGTAACCATTTGAAAGGTGAAGGCTTCAATGCCGACGATCAACCAGCTGGTCCGCAAGGGCCGCGATCCGCAGAAGGCCAAGTCGAAGGTCCCTGCGATGGAAGCCAACCCGCAGAAGCGCGGCGTTTGCACCCGCGTCTACACGACGACCCCGAAGAAGCCGAACTCGGCTCTGCGCAAGGTGGCCAAGGTTCGCCTGACCAACCAGCGCGAAGTCATCAGCTACATCCCGGGCGAGGGCCACAATCTTCAGGAGCATTCGGTTGTCCTGATCCGTGGCGGTCGTGTCCGCGATCTTCCCGGTGTTCGCTATCACGTCCTGCGCGGCGTGCTCGATACACAGGGTGTGAAGGACCGGCGTCAGTCGCGTTCCAAGTACGGCGCCAAGCGTCCGAAGTAAGCCGATCAATGCCAACCGACGCAAGTCGGCACTGGTATGTTTGATCACACAGGCTGAAGTTTAGAAGGAATATAAAATGGCACGTCGTCGTCGTCCCGAAAAGCGGGTCATCCTGCCTGATCCCAAGTTCGGGGATGAGGTTCTGTCGAAGTTCATGAACAGCGTCATGCTGGACGGCAAGAAGTCCGTCGCAGAGCTGATCGTGTACGGTGCATTCGAAACCGTCGAGAGCCGCGCCAAGCGCGACCCGATCGGCGTTTTTCATGATGCGCTGAACAACGTGAAGCCGGGCATCGAAGTCCGTTCGCGTCGCGTCGGTGGTGCAACCTACCAGGTTCCCGTCGAAGTGCGTCCCGAGCGTGCACAGGCGCTGGCGATCCGCTGGCTGATCGGTGCGGCACGTTCGCGCAGCGAGAACACGATGGCCGCACGGCTGTCGGGCGAGCTGATAGACGCGGCGAACAACCGCGGCAACGCGGTCAAGAAGCGCGAAGACACGCACCGGATGGCAGAAGCCAACCGTGCATTCTCGCACTACCGCTGGTAACAGCGGGCTTCGAAGCCTAGCATTGGTAACCGTGTCACGGGCGGTCTTTCGCCCGTAACGCAAACACCTATATATTGGGGAGCCGGCACGTTCGGCTCCCCATATCCTTAAGGAAGCACGATCATGGCCCGCAGCCATCCGCTCGACCGTTACCGCAACATCGGCATCATGGCGCACATCGACGCCGGCAAGACGACGACGACCGAGCGCATCCTCTATTACACCGGCAAGTCCTACAAGATCGGCGAAGTGCATGAAGGCACCGCGACGATGGACTGGATGGAGCAGGAGCAGGAGCGCGGGATCACGATCACGTCGGCTGCAACCACCTGCAAGTGGCGCGCCGAAGAAGGTAAGGGTGAAGAGCACCTTATCAACATCATCGACACCCCGGGCCACGTCGATTTCACGATCGAAGTCGAGCGTTCGCTGCGCGTCCTCGACGGCGCGGTCGCGTGCTTCGACGGCGTTGCCGGTGTCGAGCCGCAGTCCGAGACCGTGTGGCGTCAGGCCGACAAGTACGGCGTGCCGCGCATGTGCTTCGTCAACAAGCTCGACCGCACCGGTGCCGACTTCTACTTCTGCGTCGACTCGATCATCGAGCGTCTCGGTGCGCGCCCGGCGGTCCTGTACCTGCCGATCGGCATGGAAGGCGGCTTCAAGGGCCTGGTCGACCTCGTCGAGAACCGCGCGATCATCTGGCTCGAAGAGAGCCTGGGCGCGAAGTTCGAATATCAGGACATCCCGGCGGACATGGCCGACAAGGCCGCGAAGTATCGCAGCGACCTGATCGAGATGGCTGTCGAGCAGGACGATGCTCTGATGGAAGCCTATCTTGAGGGTAACGAGCCCAGCGTCGCCGACCTCAAGAAGCTGATCCGCAAGGGTACGCTCAGCATGGCGTTCGTCCCCGTGGTCTGCGGTTCGGCGTTCAAGAACAAGGGCGTCCAGCCCCTGCTCGACGCCGTGGTCGACTATCTGCCGTCGCCGCTCGACGTTCCCGCGATTCAGGGTCTGAAGCTCGACGGCGTGACGCCGGACGAGCGTCCTTCGTCGGACGAGGTTCCGTTCTCGGCACTGGCGTTCAAGATCATGAACGATCCGTTCGTCGGCACGCTGACCTTCGCCCGCATCTATTCGGGCAAGCTGGAGACCGCATCGCAGGTCACCAACTCGGTCAAGGACAAGAAGGAAAAGGTCGGCCGCATGCTGCTCATGCATGCGAACAGCCGTGAGGACATCCAGGAAGCGTTCGCGGGCGACATCGTCGCTCTCGCAGGCCTCAAGGACACGACCACGGGCGACACGCTCTGCGCGATGAACGCACCGATCATCCTCGAGCGGATGGAATTCCCCGAGCCCGTGATCGAGCTGTCGGTGGAGCCGAAGACCAAGGCCGATCAGGAGAAGATGGGCGTCGCGCTCAATCGTCTCGCACGCGAGGATCCGTCGTTCCGCGTGTCGTCGGACCCCGAGTCGGGCCAGACCATCATCAAGGGCATGGGCGAGCTCCATCTCGAGATCCTGGTCGACCGCATGAAGCGTGAGTTCAAGGTCGAGGCCAATGTCGGTGCTCCTCAGGTCGCGTATCGCGAATATCTGAAGAAGCCGGTCGACGTCGACTACACGCACAAGAAGCAGTCGGGCGGCACCGGCCAGTTCGGTCGCGTGAAGGTCAAGGTCACGCCGGGCGAGCGCGGTTCGGGCATCACGTTCAAGGACGAGATCAAGGGCGGCAACATTCCGAAGGAATATCTGCCCGCGATTGAGAAGGGCTTCCGCGAGACCGCCGCGTCGGGTTCGCTGGTCGGCTTCCCGATCATCGATTTCGAGATCGTGCTGTATGACGGCGCGTATCACGACGTCGACTCGTCGGCTCTGGCGTTCGAAATCTGTGCACGTGGCGCAATGCGCGAAGTCGCGCAGAAGTCGGGCATCACGCTGCTCGAGCCGGTCATGAAGGTTGAGGTCGTCACCCCGGAGGACTATCTGGGCGACGTCATCGGCGACATGAACAGCCGTCGTGGCCAGATCCAGGGCACCGACAGCCGCGGCAACGCGCAGACGGTCGAGGCGATGGTGCCACTGGCCAACATGTTCGGCTATGTGAACTCGCTCCGCTCGTTCACGCAGGGCCGCGCGCAATACTCGATGCAGTTCTCGCATTATGATGAAGTGCCGCAGAACGTCGCTGACGAGGTGAAGGCGAAACTGGCCTAATCCTTTAAGGGGGTAGGGCTAGCGTCAGGCTTTAACAGCCGCTATGGGGCCGCGTTCGCGCGGTTCCCGGTGTGGCACCGGAATACGAATCAGAAGGTAGGAAACAATGGCCAAGGCAAAATTTGAGCGGAACAAGCCGCATCTCAACATCGGCACCATCGGTCACGTCGATCATGGCAAGACGTCGCTCACCGCTGCGATCACGAAGGTTCTCGCCGAGACGACCGGCGGTACCGCTGTCGACTTCGCAAACATCGACAAGGCTCCCGAGGAGCGCGAGCGCGGCATCACGATCTCGACCGCACACGTCGAGTACGAGACGGCCAACCGTCACTACGCGCACGTCGATTGCCCGGGCCACGCCGATTATGTGAAGAACATGATCACCGGCGCAGCCCAGATGGACGGCGCGATCCTCGTCGTTTCGGCGACCGATGGCCCGATGCCGCAGACCCGTGAGCACATCCTGCTCGCACGCCAGGTCGGCGTGCCTGCCATGGTCGTGTTCATGAACAAGGTCGATCTGGTCGACGACGAGGAAATCCTCGAGCTGGTCGAGATGGAAATCCGCGAGCTGCTCAGCTCGTACGACTTCCCGGGCGACGACATCCCCGTCATCAAGGGTTCGGCAACCTGCGCGCTGTCGGGTTCGAACCAGAAGCTCGGCGCCGACGCCGTCACCGAGCTGATGCAGGCTGTCGACGACTACATTCCGCAGCCCGAGCGTCCGCTCGACAAGCCGTTCATGATGCCGATCGAGGACGTGTTCTCGATCTCGGGTCGTGGTACGGTTGTCACCGGCCGCGTCGAGACCGGCATCGTCAAGGTTGGCGAGGAAGTCGAGATCGTCGGTATCCACCCGACCGTTCGCAAGACGACCGTCACGGGCGTCGAGATGTTCCGCAAGCTGCTCGACCAGGGCCAGGCTGGCGATAACGTCGGCGCGCTGATCCGCGGCGTTGCACGCGACGAAGTCGAGCGTGGCCAGGTGCTCTGCAAGCCAGGCACGATCAAGCCGCACACCGACTTCAACTCGGAAGTCTACGTGCTGTCGAAGGAAGAGGGTGGCCGTCACACGCCGTTCTTCGCCAACTATCGCCCGCAGTTCTACTTCCGTACGACCGACGTGACCGGCACCGTCGAGCTGCCTGAGGGCACCGAGATGGTGATGCCAGGCGACAACGTGTCGCTCGGCATCAAGCTGATCGCACCGATCGCCATGGACGTGGGCCAGCGCTTCACGATCCGCGAAGGCGGCCGTACCGTCGGTGCAGGCGTCGTCAGCCAGATCGACAAGTAAGCATCTTCTCCCTCGGGAGATGATCGAAGAGCCCGGCTTCTCGCGAGAGAGGCCGGGCTTTTTGTGTTTGGGAAAGTGGCGTTCGGGAAGTGTGTCGATCAAATCGATCAGCGTCCTCGGCGGCCGCCCGCTAGCGGACATTCGTGATGCCGGGCAAAACAAGGGTATGGCATTTCAAAATCCTCTTCCGCTCATCGCTGCCTGCCTTGCTCTTAGCGGGTGCGGACAGGCTGTGGAGGAGCTGCCCGAGATCCTTATCGGCGCCACGACGACAGGAGGGAGCAACTCGCTATGCGAAGGCGGTAATGATCACGGCTCTCCGACTGAAACTGCATCCCACTCGCCTGAAATCGTCGAGCGGCTTCGGGCTGACTATCCAGCCGGATCGCCAGCTTCGAAACTTAGGACCACCCTCTTGCGGCAAGGGTTCATCATTCACGACGGTTGCTCATTCGACAAAACCGTAAGCTGGGCTGAGTTTCGGCAGCGGCGGTCGAACGGAGTTGCGACTTATCAAGCGGCGTTTGGGACCGTGTATTGGAAGCAGGATCCCGCTGGTCGTGTGATTTGGGCGACTGGCGATATTGCCTACACTGGCTTGTAGACCTGCCTTCCGTGCAAATCCTCCCCCGCTAGGGGGAGGTGGCGCCTGAGGCGTCGGAGGGGGAGGGGGCGATCAGCTCTCGATGGTGGTCCGGCGTTGCAGTGCGACGGACGTGATCTGGCGGACGACGTCGTCGAGATTGGCCAGCATTTCGCGGGCTGGGTAGCGGAGGACGCGGATGTCTTGGGCGATTAGCCAGGCGTCTCGCGTTGCATCTCGTTCGGGGCGGTTGCCGTGGTTGTGGGCTTCGCCGTCGACTTCGATCGCAAGTCGGGCTGGGGCGCAGGAAAAGTCCAACACATACTGCCCTGCAGCATGTTGTCGTCTGAAGCGGAGTCCTGCCTCGTTACCTCGTAACGCCAGCCACAATGCTATCTCGGGCGGGGTCATCTGTTTCCGTAGCCGCTTGCGTTGCTGCGGCCGGTCAGGGATCCTTCGAGCTGCATCACTTTCCTCCCCCTCCGTCACGCTTCGCGTGCCACCTCCTCTGGCGGGGGAGGATCGATGGGTAGCATGGCGTTCGACAGATCGATCCGGAAAACCCACAACCGCCGGTTGCATTTCAACCGACTCTCCCGTAATGGCCCGCCTTCGGTTTAAACATCAACCAGCAAGAGCCCGGAAACGGGCCCGCTCTTTCGCATCGGTAGGGACTATGGACAGCAATATCCGCATTCGTCTGAAGGCGTTCGATCACCGCGTGCTCGATCAGGCCACCGGCGACATCGCCGACACCGCACGCCGCACCGGCGCGCTCATCCGCGGTCCGATTCCCCTTCCGACGCGCATCGAAAAATTCACCGTGAACCGCGGCCCGCACATCGACAAGAAGTCGCGCGAGCAGTTCGAGGTGCGCACGTACAAGCGTATGCTGGATATCGTCCAGCCGACGCCGCAGACGGTCGATGCGCTGATGAAGCTGGACCTCGCCGCTGGCGTTGACGTCGAGATCAAGCTCGCCTAAGGGCGAGCGCGGCGCGGTCGACCGGTAACGGTCCCGCGCCGTTCGACATTGGGATACCGCCGTCGGTGCAAACCGACGGGGCAGCGTCCCCCGTCACGTTCCTGCGTTCGCAGGAACACCAGCCCGGGACGGGGCGCGTTTCGTATTTACCGGGTTGATCCGACTCCATTCAGGGCTTTTGCCGGGGATGGGGTCAGGTGGATGCATCATGGAGCTTGCTCCGGACATGGTCCGCAAGCCCCCGAGGAATAGTCCGACGGGGCCTCTGTCTAGGAAGGGACAAGATCATGCGTACTGGCGTGATCGCGAAGAAAATGGGGATGACCCGCCTGTTCCAGGAAGATGGTCGGCACGTGCCGGTCACCGTTCTGGCACTCGAAGGCAATCAGGTCATTTCCGTTCGCGAAATGGATCGTGACGGCTACACCGCCGTCCAGCTTGGTGCAGGCGTTGCCAAGTCGAAGAATGTTGCAAAGCCGCAGCGTGGCCATTTCGGCAAGGCCGAAGTGGAGCCCAAGGCTGTCGTCCATGAGTTCCGTGTGAACGCAGACGGCCTGCTCGATGTTGGCGCCGAGATCTCGGCTGACCATTATGTCGCAGGCCAGATCGTCGATATCCAGGGCAAGACCCAGGGTAAGGGCTTTCAGGGCGGCATGAAGCGTTGGGGCTTCGGCGGTCTGCGGGCAACCCACGGCGTCTCGGTCTCGCACCGTTCGCTCGGTTCGACCGGTCAGCGCCAGGATCCGGGCAAGGTCTTCAAGAACAAGAAGATGGCCGGCCACATGGGCGACAAGTATCGCACCCAGCAGAACCTCGAGATCGTATCGACGGACGTCGAGCGTGGTCTCCTGTTCGTCAAGGGTTCGGTTCCTGGTTCCAAGGGCGGCTGGCTCTTCGTCAAGGATTCGGTGAAGGTCGCGCGCCACGCCGACGCACCGTTCCCCGCCGGTCTCAAGACCGCCAACAGCAACACCGCAGCAGACACGCCGGCCGAAACGACCGACGCACCTGCAGCCGACGGCCAGGAGGGCTGAGCGTGAAGATCAAGCTTTCATCTTTCGCCGGCACCGAGGGCGCGGACATCGAGCTTAACGACGAGATCTTCGGTCTCGATCCGCGCGCCGACATCCTGCACCGTGTGGTCACCTGGCAGCTCGAGAAGCGTCGCGAGACGGCTCGTGGCACCCGTGAGCGCGCAGACGTCGCTCGCACCGGCAAGAAGTTCGGTCGCCAGAAGGGCGGCGGTACCGCACGTCACGGCGATCGTCGCGCGCCCGTGTTCATCGGTGGTGGTAAGGCTCACGGCGCCCGCGTCCGTGACTTCAACCCGTCGCTGAACAAGAAGGTTCGCGCGCTCGGCCTGCGCATGGCGCTCAGCAGCCACGCCAAGGCGGGTTCGCTGGTCATCATGGACAGCCTGGCCGTCGAGGGTGGCAAGACCAAGACGCTGCAGGGCGATCTCGCCAAGCTCGGCTTCGGCAAGCGTGCGCTCGTCATCGACGGCGACATGGTCGACACCAGCTTCGCATTCGCTGCGGGCAACCTGTACGAAGTGAACGTGATGCCGGCAGCCGGCGCCAACGTTTACGACATCCTGAAGCATGACACGCTGGTGCTGACGCGCGCCGCTGTCGAAAAGCTGGAGGCGCGCTTCCATGGCTAAGAAGCAGAAGGCGGGCATCGATAATCGTCATTACGACGTTATCCTGGCCCCGCACATCACCGAGAAGACGACGACCCTGTCGGAGCACAACGCGGTGGTGTTCAAGGTGTCCAACGACGCCACGAAGCCCGAGATCAAGGCGGCCGTAGAGGCGCTGTTCGACGTGAACGTCGTCGGCGTGAACACGCTCGTCCAGAAGGGCAAGACCAAGAAGTGGAAGGGCACGAACTACTCGCGCTCGGACATGAAAAAGGCAATCGTGACGTTGAAGGACGGTCAGTCCATCGACGTGACGACGGGGATCTGAGGCCATGGCACTCAAGCATTATAATCCGACATCGCCGGCACGCCGCGGTCTCATCCTGGTCGACAAGTCGTCGCTCTGGAAGGGCAAGCCCGTCAAGGCGCTGACCGAAGGCAAGCACAAGACCGGCGGTCGTAACAACAAGGGTCATGTGACCTCGCGCGGCATCGCCGGTGGTCACAAGCAGAAGTACCGCTACATCGACTTCAAGCGTCGCAAGTGGGACGTCGAAGGCACTGTCGAGCGGATCGAGTATGATCCCAACCGCACCGCGTTCATCGCCCTGGTCAAGTACCCGGACGAAGAGCTTGCCTATATCTTGGCGCCGCAGCGTCTGGCCGTTGGCGACAAGGTCCTCGCGGCCAAGAAGACCGATGTGAAGCCAGGCAATGCCATGGAACTCGGTCAGATGCCGGTCGGCACCATCGTCCACAACGTGGAGATGAAGCCGATGAAGGGTGGCCAGATCGCCCGTTCGGCCGGCACGTATGTGCAGGTCGTCGGTCGCGACAAGGGCATGGTGATGGTCCGCCTGAACTCGGGCGAGCAGCGCTACATCCGCAGCGATTGCATGGCGACGGTTGGCGCGGTTTCGAACCCCGACAACCAGAACCAGAACCTGGGCAAGGCAGGGCGTTCGCGCTGGCTTGGTATTCGTCCGCTGACGCGCGGCGTCGCCAAGAACCCGGTCGACCATCCGCACGGCGGTGGTGAAGGCCGCACCTCGGGTGGCCGTCATCCGGTCACGCCGTGGGGCAAGCCGACGAAGGGTGCGCGCACGCGTCACAACAAATCGACCGACAAGATGATCATCCGGTCGCGTCATTCGACGAAGAGGAAGGGCTAACATGGCTCGTTCAGTCTGGAAGGGTCCGTTCGTGGACCTTCATCTGCTCAAGAAGGCAGAAACCGCCCAGGACACCAACGCGCGTTCGCCGATCAAGACCTGGTCGCGTCGCTCGACGATCCTGCCGTCGTTCGTGGGCCTCACGTTCAACGTCTATAACGGCCGCAAGTTCGTGCCGGTCTCGGTCAACGAGGACATGGTGGGGATGAAGCTGGGCGAGTTCGCGCCCACGCGCTACTTCCCCGGCCACTCCGCCGACAAGAAGGGCAAGCGCTGATGTCTAAGCAAGTCAGCCCGCGCAAGGTCGCGGACAACGAGGCGCTTTCGGTCGGTACGCAGATCCGCGGTTCCGCACAGAAGCTCGGCCTCGTGGCTGCGCTCATCCGTGGCAAGAAGGTCGGCGATGCGATGAACATCCTCGCCTTCTCGACCAAGGGCATGGCGATCGAAGCCCGCAAGGTGCTGGCCTCGGCCATCGCCAATGCGGAGAACAACCACAACCTCGACGTCGACTCGCTGGTCGTCGCCGAGGCATCGGTTGGCAAGTCGATCACGATGAAGCGCTTCTCGACCCGCGGCCGCGGCAAGTCGACCCGCATCCTCAAGCCATTCAGCCGTCTGCGCATCGTCGTGCGCGAGCAGGAAGAAGCATAATGGGTCAGAAGAGCAACCCCATCGGTCTGCGTCTGCAGATCAACCGTACCTGGGATAGCCGCTGGTACGCCGAAGGCGCCGACTATGGTCGGCTCCTGCTCGAGGATCTCAAGATCCGCGCATATATCATGAAGACGCTGCCGCAGGCCGCGATCTCCAAGGTTGTGATCGAGCGTCCGGCCAAGCTGGCCCGTATCTCCATCTTCGCTGCACGCCCCGGCGTGATCATCGGCAAGAAGGGTGCGGACATCGAGAAGCTGCGTTCGACGATCGGTAAGATGACGTCGTCGACCGTGTCGCTGAACATCGTCGAGATCCGCAAGCCGGAAGTCGATGCGCGTCTCGTCGCGCAGGGCATCGCCGATCAGCTCGAGCGTCGTATCGCCTTCCGTCGCGCCATGAAGCGTGCGGTTCAGTCGGCGATGCGTCTCGGTGCCGAGGGCATCCGCGTGAACTGCGGCGGCCGTCTTGGCGGCGCCGAGATCGCACGGTCGGAGAGCTATCGTGAAGGTCGGGTTCCGTTGCACACGCTGCGCGCGAACATCGATTATGCCGAGGCTACGGCGCACACGTCTTATGGCGTTTGCGGCGTGAAGGTCTGGGTCTTCAAGGGCGAGATTCTCGGCAACGATCCGACGTCGTACGACCGCATCATGATGGAGGCTCAGACCTCCGGCGTGCGGCCGCAGCGCGACGATCGTCGCTAAGGGGCAGGAACAGACATGCTGCAACCAAAAAAGACCAAGTTCCGGAAGGCCTTTAAGGGCAAGATTTCGGGCGACGCCAAGAGTGGCTTTTCGCTCAATTTCGGCTCCTACGGCCTGAAGGCCATGGAGCCCGACCGGATCACCGCACGCCAGATCGAGGCGGCACGCCGCGCGATCACGCGTCACATGAAGCGCCAGGGGCGTTTGTGGATCCGCATTTTCCCAGACCTTCCGGTCTCGGGAAAGCCAGCCGAAGTCCGCATGGGTAAGGGCAAGGGCGCGCCGGAATACTGGGCCGCTCGAGTCAAGCCGGGTCGGATCCTGTTCGAGCTCGACGGCGTCGACGGCAAGATCGCCGCCGAGGCATTCGAGCGGGCGGCCATGAAGCTGCCGATCAAGGTAAAGGTCGTTGCCCGCCTGGGCGACACCTCGCATCTGGGAGGCGAGTAAGATCATGGCTCGTATCGACGACATGAAGGCCAAGAGCGACGACCAGCTGTCGGAGTCGCTTGGCGAACTGAAGCGCGAGCAGTTCAACCTGCGCTTCCAGGCCGCCACGAACCAGCTCGAAAAGCCGAGCCGCGTTCGTGAGGTCCGCCGCGACATCGCTCGCATCAAGACCCTGCAGGCTCAGCGCACCAGCGCTGACGCCGCGAAGTAAGGAACACATCATGCCGAAGCGCGTGCTGACCGGTCTGGTCGTGTCCGACAAGGGCGACAAGACGGTGGTCGTGAACGTCGAGCGTAAGGTGAAGCACCCGCTCTACGGGAAGATCATCCGTCGCTCGAAGAAGTATCATGCTCATGACGAGAGCAACGAGTTCAAGCAGGGCGAGACCGTGCGGATCGAAGAGACCGCACCGATCTCCAAGCTGAAGACCTGGAAGGTGATCGAGCGGGTCAACACCCACGCGACGCCGGAGCGGGCTTCGGCCGAGGGCTGAATCAAACATGAGGGCAGGGGGGCAACTCCCTGCGCTCTTGTTTTCGTAAACGGGAACGGCTAAGCGGCCGCTCCTCCCCGTTGCGGACTCGTCCGCGGCGGGGTGATTTTTTAGGCGGGGTTCGGTCGGTATCGACCCCAGAGACAGAGAAGGGATACGGATCCATGATCCAGATGCAGTCCAATCTCGACGTCGCTGACAACAGCGGCGCGAAGCGGGTGCAGTGCATCAAGGTGCTTGGGGGTTCCAAGCGTCGTGTTGCAGGCGTTGGCGACATCATCGTCGTCAGCATCAAGGAAGCGCAGCCACGGGGCCGCGTGAAGAAGGGCGACGTTCACCGCGCGGTGATCGTTCGTACCGCCAAGGATATCCGCCGTGCAGACGGTACGGTCATCCGCTTCGACGGCAACGCCGCGGTGCTGGTCAACAAGAACGAGGAGCCGATCGGCACCCGTATCTTCGGCCCAGTCGTTCGCGAGCTGCGTGGCAAGAAGCACATGAAGATCATCAGCCTTGCGCCGGAGGTGCTGTAATGGCGAGCCAGCGTATCAAGAAGGGTGACAAGGTCATCATCCTGTCCGGCAAGGACAAGGGCAAGACCGGCGAAGTCACGATGTCGATGCCGAAGACCGACAAGGTCGTCGTCTCGGGCGTGAACATTGCCGTGCGCCACACGAAGCCGACCCAGGGTGACCCGCAGGGTGGCCTGGTTCGCAAGGAAGCACCGATGCACGTCTCGAAGGTCGCTCACGTGACCGCAGACGGCAAGCCGACCCGCGTCCGCTTCGAGGAGCAGGATGGCAAGAAGGTCCGCGTGGCCGTCAAGACCGGGGAGAAGATCAATGGTTGATCAGAACACCGCCGCTGGCACCGAGGCCGCCTACACGCCGCGCATGCGGAAGATGTATGATGAGACGATCATTAAGGCGATGACCGAAAAGTTTGGCTACAAGAACGTCATGGAGATCCCCCGGATCGACAAGATCGTGCTGAACATGGGTGTCGGCGAAGCGACGCAGGACAAGAAGAAGGTCGACCAGGCAGCCCAGGAAATGGAGCTGATCGCCGGCCAGAAGCCCGTCGTGACGAAGGCCAAGAAGTCGATCGCGCAGTTCAAGCTGCGTGAGGGCATGCCGATCGGCGTGAAGGTTACCCTTCGCCGCGAGCGCATGTACGAGTTTCTCGACCGTTTCATCACGATCGCTCTTCCCCGCGTCCGCGATTTCCGCGGTCTCAACCCGAAGAGCTTCGATGGCCGTGGCAACTATGCCTGCGGTATCAAGGAGCAGATCGTGTTCCCAGAAATCAGCTATGACCGGGTCGACAAGGTCCGCGGCATGGATGTGATCGTGACGACGACCGCCAAGACCGACGACGAGGCTCGCGAGCTTCTCCGTCTGTTCGGTTTCCCGTTCCCGATCGAAGACGACGCTGCCGACGAGAAGAAGGCAGCTTAACTACCAACCGCCGCCCCTGACCTCGTGTCACGGGCGGCGCTTCAGGAAAGAAAGAACTTAAGTCGATGGCGAAACTGAGTTCAGTCAACAAGAACGAGCGCCGCAAGCGCATGGTCAAGCAGTATGCCCCGAAGTACGCGGCACTGAAGGCAATCGCAGCGGACAAGACGCTCGACGATGGTGAGCGTCTGATCGCTCGCCTCAAGATGGCGGCAATCCCGCGCAACGCGAACCCGACCCGCATCCGTAACCGGTGCGAGCTGACCGGTCGCCCGCGCGCCTATTACCGCAAGTTCCGGCTCTGCCGTATTCAGCTGCGCGATCTGGCCAACAAGGGCCTGATCCCCGGCGTCACGAAGTCGAGCTGGTAAGGACTACATCATGGCAGTGACCGATCCCCTGGGTGATTTGCTCACCCGTATCCGTAATGGCCAGCGCGCGAAGAAGGACTCCGTCCTGACTCCGGCGTCGAAGCTGCGCGTCCGCGTGCTCGACGTTCTGCAGCGTGAAGGCTATATCCGTGGCTATAGCGAAGAGCAGATGGGCCCCGCGGCCGGCCTTCGCATCGAGCTGAAGTATTTCGAGGGCCAGCCTGCGATCAAGCATGTCGCGCGCGTCTCGAAGCCCGGCCGTCGCGTCTATTCCGGCTCGCAGGAACTTCCCCGCGTCCGCAACGGCCTCGGCATCACCATCGTCTCGACGCCCCGCGGCGTGCTTTCGGATTCCGAAGCACGTGAGCAGAACGTCGGCGGCGAAGTCCTCGCGGAGGTGTTCTGATGAGCCGTATTGGTAAGAAGCCGGTCACCGTACCGGCGGGCATCACGCCGACGATCGAGGGCAAGCAGCTGACGATGAAGGGCCCCAAGGGGACCCTGAAGATGCCGCTGCGCGACGAGATCAGCTACACGATCGAAGACGGCGGCATTTCGGTGCAGCCGGCCAACGACACCAAGCGCGCCCGCGCGTTCTGGGGCATGCAGCGGACCATGGTGCAGAACCTGGTCACCGGCGTGTCGGAAGGCTTCACCAAGAAGCTGCTGATCAGCGGCGTCGGCTATCGTGCCGCAGCCCAGGGTCGCAACCTCAAGCTGCAGCTCGGCTACAGCCATGACGTCAACATCGACGTGCCCGAGGGCATCGAGGTTAAGACGCCGGACAACACGACGATCGAGATCTCGGGTTCGGACAAGCAGATGGTTGGCCAGCTGGCCGCGGAGATTCGTCAGTGGCGCAAGCCCGAGCCGTACAAGGGCAAGGGCATCAAGTACGACGGCGAGTTCATCTTCCGCAAGGAAGGGAAGAAGAAGTAATGACCAAGGGACTTTCTCTTTTCGCCAAGCGGCGTCGCCGCAACCGTACCGCGCTGCGCGCACGCGCCGGCACCCGTCCGCGCCTGTCCGTGCATCGCTCGGGCAAGCACATCTATGCCCAGGTGATCGACGATGCCGCCGGCACGACGGTCGCTTCGGCCTCGACGCTGGAGAAGGACGTGCGCGGCACGTCCGGCGCCAACATCGACGCGGCGACCTCTGTCGGCAAGCGCGTCGCCGAGGCTGCCAAGGCGGCGGGCGTGACCCAGGTCGTGTTCGATCGCGGCGGCTTCCTCTACCACGGTCGCGTGAAGGCTCTTGCCGATGCCGCGCGCGAAGCCGGATTGGAGTTCTAAGACATGGCTGACGAAAACAACACGCCAGCGGTAATCGCACCCGAGACGACCGCACAGGACGTCACGGCCCAGAACGTTACGGGGAACGTGCCCCAGAGCACCGGATACCAGGGCAACAGCGGCGGTGGCCGTGGTCGTCCCGGTGGCGGCGGCGGTGGCGGTCGTGGTGGCCCCGGCGGCAATCGCGGCGGTGGCCCCGGTGGCAACCGTGGTGGTCGCGATGGCGGTCGTGGCGGTCGTGACAATCGTGGCGGTCGTCCGGGTTCGGACGATGGCGGCGAAGAGCTGATCGAGAAGCTGGTGCACATCAACCGCGTCTCGAAGACGGTCAAGGGCGGTAAGCGCTTCGGCTTTGCAGCACTCGTCGTCGTCGGCGACGGCAAGGGCCGTGCAGGCTTCGGCCATGGCAAGGCACGCGAAGTGCCGGAAGCCATCTCGAAGGCGACGGCAGCTGCCAAGAAGAAGATGGTTCGCGTTCCGCTTAAGGACGGTCGCACGCTGCATCATGACGGCAACGGTCACTTCGGCGCCGGTAAGGTCACGCTGCGGTCGGCGCCTCAGGGTACGGGCATCATCGCCGGTGGCCCGATGCGCGCCGTCTTCGAGTCGCTGGGTGTCGCAGACGTCGTGACCAAGTCGGTCGGCACGTCGAACCCCTACAACATGATCCGCGCAACGTTCGAAGCCCTTGGCGAGCAGACCTCGCCCAAGGCCGTCGCACAGCGTCGCGGCAAGAAGATCGCCGACCTGCTCGGCCATGGTGGTTCGAAGACCGCCGAGGCCGATGCAGCTGCGATCACGGAGTAAGCGATCATGGCTACCATCAAGATCACGCAGACCGGTTCGCCGATCCGCCGCGAGAAGGACCAGCGCGCAACGCTGGTCGGTCTCGGCCTGAACAAGATGCACAAGACCCGCGAGCTGGAAGACAGCCCAGAGGTCCGCGGCATGATCCGCAAGGTGCAGCACATGGTGTCGGTCGAAGGCTGAGCCTTCACGACCCACGTGACAAATACGGGAAAGGGGGCTAACGGCCCCCTTTCTTATTCCAGAATCCAACCCCGGTTTTTCAACCAGCGCGTAACAAGCGAAAGCGAGTGCATTACCATGAAGCTCAACGAACTCCGCGATAACGAAGGTGCCCGTAAGTCCAAGATGCGCGTCGGACGCGGCATCGGCTCGGGCAAGGGCAAGACCGGCGGCCGCGGCCAGAAGGGCCAGAAGAGCCGCGAGGGCGTGTCCATCGCCGGCTTCGAAGGCGGCCAGATGCCGCTCCACATGCGTCTGCCTAAGCGCGGCTTCAACAACATCTTCCGCAAGGACTTCGCAGAGGTCAACCTCGGCGCGATCCAGCTCGCGGTCGATGCCGGCAAGATCGAGGCGAACGCCACGCTCGACCACAACGCGCTCAAGGCCGCTGGCCTGGCACGTGGCGGCAAGGACGGCGTCCGCCTCCTCGCCAAGGGCGAGCTGACCACGGTCCTTTCGTTCACCGTCGACGGCGCGTCGAAGGGTGCGATCGAGGCGGTCGAGAAGATCGGCGGCAAGGTCGAGGTGATCCACTTCGTCCCCGCAGCCGAGAAGGCTGCCGCCAAGAAGGGCGTGAAGTACAAGGAGCGTGCGGCGCACAAGGCGTCGTTCAAGGCCTGAGCCGAACGAGAAATGGGGCGGGTGCGAGAGCGCCGGCCCCTTTTTTTATTTGCCTGACCTGGCGGCTTCCTGTCGCCCGCTTCCGACCCGCCCGTTTTTCGGGACCACCCTTCCTCCGTTCGCCCTGAGCGTAGTCGAAGGGTACGTCACCTGGGGCAACGTCCTTCGACTTCGCGCAGGACGAACGGGGCAGGGGGCGACCGAGCGCCCCTCGGGCTCGCATAACGCACCTAGGCATTAGACAAGCGCGCTCCTGCGCCTATATGAGCGGCGGGGGCGGTCACAACGCTTCCCGCCTTCTTTGTTTCCAGGACGATCACACGTATGGCATCCGCAGCCGACCAGATGGCGCAAAGCGTCAGCCTGTCCAAATTCGCCAAGGCGACCGATCTCAAGAAGCGGTTGTGGTTCACGATCGGCGCCCTGATCGTCTTCCGCCTGCTCAGCTATGTCCCGTTGCCGGGTGTCGACCCGACCGCGCTGGGGCTGTTGTCGCAGCAGACGCAGGGCGGCGTGCTCGACTTCTTCAACACCTTCTCGGGTGGCTCGCTCAGCCGCATGTCGCTGATCGCGCTCGGCGTGATGCCCTACATCACCGCCTCGATCGTGGTGCAGCTCGCGACCTCGTTGAGCCCCACGCTCGCCGCGATCAAGAAGGACGGCGAATCGGGCCGCAAGCGCCTGAACCAGTACACCCGCTACGGCACCGTCGGCCTGACCGCGGTGCAGGGCTATTTCATCGCCGTCGGGCTCGAGACGCTGGGTGCGAACCAGGGAATCGCCGCGGTGATCGAGCCGGGCATGACCTTTCGCATCGCGGCGGTCATCTCGCTGATCGGCGGCACGATGTTCCTGATGTGGCTCGGTGAGCAGATCACCAGCCGCGGCATCGGCAACGGCGTCTCGCTGATCATCATGGCGGGCATCGTCGCGCATCTGCCGACGACCCTGGTGAACTTGCTCGAGGGCGGCCGTTCGGGCAGCCTCGACCCGATCAAGCTGATCGGCATCATCGTCGCGGTCGTCCTCCTCGTCCTGTTCATCTGCTTCATGGAGCGCGCGCAGCGTCGCATCCTGATCCAGTATCCCAAGCGCCAGACGCAGCGCGGGATGCAGGCCGATCGCAGCCATCTGCCGCTGAAGATCAACACCGCGGGCGTCATCCCGCCGATCTTCGCCTCGTCGCTGCTGCTGATGCCGCTGACGATCTCGCAGTTCGCCGGACAGCGCGTCGCGGGTGAGTCGCAGTGGGGCGATTTCATCATCACCCTCAACCAGTATCTGCAGCACGGCAGCCCCGTGTACATGCTGCTCTACGGTGCCGGCATCATCTTCTTCTCGTTCTTCTACACCGCGATCGTCTTCAATCCCGAAGAGACGGCGGACAATCTGAAGCGGCATGGCGGGTTCATCCCCGGCATCCGTCCGGGCAAGAACACCGAGAACTATTTCGATTACGTACTGACGCGCATCACCGTCATCGGTGCCGCCTATCTGACGATCATCTGCCTGCTGCCCGAATATCTGGTCACGGCGCTGTCGATCCCCTTCTATCTCGGCGGCACCAGCCTGCTGATCGTCGTCAACGTGACGATGGATACGGTGACACAGATCCAGAGCCATCTGCTCGCGCATCAATATGGCGATCTGATCAAGAAGGCGAAGCTGAAGGGCGGTCGACTTCGCTAAGTTGCGGGGTTACCGGTTTATAATCCTGCACGAACGAGGGGAGTGCGTTTCGTGAATATCATCCTTCTTGGCCCGCCAGGCGCGGGCAAGGGCACGCAGGCCGCGACGCTCGTGGCCGAACGCGGCATGGTCCAACTGTCCACCGGCGACATGCTGCGCGCTGCGGTCGCAGCGGAATCGCCCGTCGGCCTTCAGGCGAAAGCCGTGATGGCCGCCGGGGGCCTGGTCAGCGACGACATCGTGTCGGGCATCATCGGTGAGCGGCTCGACCAGCCCGATACCGCAAACGGCGTGATCTTCGACGGCTATCCGCGCACCGCGGCCCAGGCCGAGGCGCTCGACGGGCTGCTTGCAGCCCGGGGCCGTACGCTCGATTACGTGATCGAGCTCGGTGTCGACGAAGCCGCACTGATCGACCGCGTGGTCGGCCGGTATACCTGTGCGAACTGCGGCGCCGGCTATCACGATCGGTTCAAGCAGCCGGCGGTTGCCGGGGTCTGCGACGTGTGCGGCTCGACCGAGTTCAAGCGCCGTCCCGACGACAATGCCGAAACCGTCAAGACGCGGATGGCCGAATATCGCGCCAAGACCGCGCCGATCCTGCCAGTCTACGATGCGCGTGGTCTCGTGCGCCGCGTCGACGGGATGGCGGACATCGGCCATGTCGGTGTCGCGATCGCAGCGATCCTCGACGACCGCTGATTAAACGATCACCACCCCGAACATGACAGGTTTGTCATGTTCGGGTCATCCCCCTGTCGAGTGCCCGATCCTAAGAGACGCGTGTCGCCCGAAAGAGCGGCGCGAGTTTCCAGAGATCGGTGCCCGTCACTCCCGGGGGTACCGTGGGGGCCGGCGGGAAGTGATTTCCGCCGGCCTTTCCGTTATGGGACAGGGGAAAGCGATGACGCCGTGAACCGCAAGATCCTGATTGTCGAAGATGATGTTTCGACCGCAAGCTACCTCGCCAAGGGGCTGACCGAAGCGGGTTATGCCGTCGAGACCTGTGGCGATGGGCGTGACGGACTGTTCCTCGCGAGCGAGGGGATCTTCGACCTGATCATTGCCGACCGGATGCTGCCGGGGCTCGACGGCCTGGCGATGGTCAGCGCGGTCCGCGCGGCCGGCATCGTCACCCCGGTCCTCATCCTCTCCGCGCTCGCCGCGGTCGACCACCGCGTCGACGGGCTGAAGGCCGGGGCCGACGACTATCTGTGCAAACCCTTCTCGTTCGCGGAACTGTCGGCGCGCGTCGAGGCACTGGTGCGGCGGTCGGACCGGCTGGCGAGCGATCCGCAAAAAACCAAGCTGTCGGTCGGCGATCTCGAGATCGACCTGCTTTCACGCGTCGTATCGCGCGGTGGGCACACCATCCCGCTGGGTGCGCGTGAATTCAACCTGCTCGAATTCCTCGCCCGGCATGCGGGGCAGGTCGTGACGCGGACGATGATGCTCGAGAAGATCTGGAACTATCACTTCGATCCGGGATCGAACGTCGTCGACGTCCATATCGGGCGGTTGCGGCGCAAGCTCGAGGACGGGTTTCCGACGCCGATCCTCCATACGGTACGCGGGGCAGGATACCGGCTCGCCGTGGAGGGCTGAACCGCGATGCGGTTGTCGGTCACCGCGCGGATCGCGCTGCTCGCGATCATGCTGTCGCTCGTGTCCAACCTGGCGCTGATCGGGTTTGTCTGGAAACAGACCAGCGCCGATGCGATCGATGCGATCCGGCGCGAGACCACCGAACAGTCCGATGCGCTGCGCACCGTCTGGCAGGTCGGCGGTATTCCCGAACTGCGGCAGGCGATCGGCGAGGCGGTGAGCCCCGGCGACGTCTCGCTGGTACTCGCGCTCGTCGACGCGGACGGACGGACCGTCCAGGGAGTCGCGCCTGCGCGGCTGACCGTGCCGCTGCGGATGACCCGCTTCAGGATTGCCCGGCTTGGCGACGATGCGTTGTGGAACGCGCGCGAGACGGGGTACGCCCTGTATCCGATCGGCCGGCAATGGCTGCTGACGGGCCGCAACCTCGACCTGATCGCGGCGGAGGAACGTGCGATGGAGCGCGCGCTGGCCTTCGCCATCACCCTCTCGCTCGCGCTCGGCATCGTCGGGGGACTCGTTCTCGCGCGTTATGTCGGTCGGCGTCTCGACGGGATAGCGAGCGTCGTCGAGGCCGCGGGCGAGGGTGACCTGTCACGCCGTGTAGCTGTGGTTGCAGGCGGCGGGGATGCGTTCGACCGGCTGGCCGCGCGGCTGAACGTCATGCTCAGCAAGCTCGAGGGGGTGATGGCCGAGCTGCGCGTCGTGACCGACAGCCTGGCCCATGACCTGCGCTCGCCGCTGGCGCGTCTGCGGACCAAGACCGAGCAGGCGGTGCTGATCGCGGACCCCGACGCGCGTGAAGTGGCATTGGGCGGGCTGCTGACAGAGACCGACCTCGTCATGCGGATGCTGACGATGGTGATCGAGATCAGCCGGTCGGGCTCGGTATCGCGCGACCGGTTCATTCAGGTGTCGCCTGCGAACCTGCTCGAGGAGATCGGTGAGCTCTATGCCCCGGTCGCCGAGGATGCGGGCCTGAGCTTCGTCGTGGCGATCGACGATCGGCCACCGGCGATGGCGTTGCACCGCGAACTGCTGAGCCAGGCGATCACCAACATGATCGACAATGCGCTGCGGCATGGGGCCAGTGGTGGCACGGTAACGCTCCGCCTGATCGAGCGCGGTGACGGCGTCGCGATCCAGGTCGAGGATCGCGGGCCGGGGATCGCGGTGGCGGACCGCGCGCAGGCGCTCAAGCGATTCGGGCGGCTCGACAGCGCACGCACGACCCCGGGGGCGGGGCTGGGCATGGCGCTGGTCGAGGCGGTCGCGCGGCTGCATGACGGGCGGTTCGAACTGGGTGACAATGCGCCGGGCCTCGTCGCACGGATCGTCCTGCCGGTCTGACCGCGTGCGGGGATGGCTTTGTCCGGGCGGACGCGGCAAGAGGCTGCCGATGGACGCACTTTCGCTTTTCGGGCTTGCCGCGGTTTCCTTCACCCTGCTGTGCTACGCCAAGGAATCGGGATCGCACTGGTGGACGTTCGGCTTCGCGGTGGGGTGCCTGTTCGGATCGGCCTATGGCTTCCTGCAGGGGGCATGGCCGTTCGGTCTGGTCGAGCTGATCTGGTTCGTCGTCGCGCTGCGGCGCTGGATCGTGATGCGACGGGTGGCCGAGCCCCGGCCCTGACGCGGTCGCACTTTACGCATCGCAGGGGCGCATCACGCGGGCGGCGGAACCCGCGGCTTGACAGTTCGTTAGCGCGCGCCTAATTCGACCTCCCCGATACGACGGTTCCCGGCGGCGCTCTTTTGCGTTCGCCGTTATCGTGCGTTTCGGATCATCGCTAGGAGATGAGGGCCGTGCAGCCATGCCGGACCTCGTGGAGCAGGAGAACCAAGTTCATGGCACGTATCGCGGGTGTTAATATCCCGACCAACAAGCGCGTGGTAATCGCGCTGACCTATATTCACGGCATCGGTTCGACCAAGGCCAAGGAAATCGTCGCGAAGCTCGGCATTGCCGACACCGCACGAGTCCAGGACCTGACCGACCAGGAAGTGCTGCACATCCGTGAGGCGATCGACGCCGACTACACCGTCGAAGGCGATCTGCGTCGCCAGGTGTCGATGAACATCAAGCGCCTGATGGATCTCGCCTGCTATCGTGGTCTTCGTCACCGCAAGGGCCTGCCGGTCCGCGGCCAGCGCACGCACACCAATGCGCGCACCCGCAAGGGCAAGGCTAAGCCGATCGCCGGCAAGAAGAAGTAATCCGACTCAACACCGGATTACTCCGCCGGCGCTGGTCCCGAGGGACCGCCCGGCGTCACGCAGATACAGGTCAGGAAATACACCATGGCACGCGAACCTCAGCGCATTAAGCGGCGCGAGCGCAAGAACATCACCTCTGGCGTCGCACACGTGAATGCCAGCTTCAACAACACCATGATCACGATCACCGATGCCCAGGGCAACGCGATCTCGTGGTCGTCGGCCGGCGCAATGGGCTTCAAGGGCTCGCGCAAGTCGACTCCGTACGCGGCGCAGGTCGCAGCGGAAGACGCGGGCAAGAAGGCCGCCGAGCACGGCGTCCGGACGATCGAAGTCGAAGTGAAGGGCCCCGGTTCGGGCCGCGAGTCGGCACTGCGCGCGCTGCAGGCAGTCGGTTTCCAGATCACGTCGATCCGCGACGTGACCTCGATCCCGCACAACGGCGTTCGTCCTTCGAAGCGTCGTCGCGTCTGATTTCTCCGACGTTGCCCGTGCGCGGTTGATCGCGCGGCACGGGTGCATATTCATGGCCGGTGGACGTCCTGTCCGCCGGCCCCCAAATTAGGGGAAGCAAGTGTCTGTCAACGCAAAGAACTGGCAGGAACTCAAGAAGCCCAGCGGCCTGGAGAAAAAGGCCGGTGGCGACACCAAGCGCAAGGCGACCTTCATCGCCGAGCCGCTCGAGCGTGGCTTCGGCCTGACGCTCGGCAACGCGCTGCGGCGCGTGTTGCTTTCGTCGCTGCAGGGCGCGGCCGTGACCTCGATCAAGATCGAGAACGTGCTGCATGAGTTCTCGTCTCTGGCCGGCGTCCGCGAGGACGTGACCGACATCGTCCTCAACGTGAAGCAGATCGCGATCCGCATGCAGGGCGAGGGGCCCAAGCGCCTCCAGCTCTCCGCAACGGGTCCGGGTGAAGTCAAGGCCGGCGACATCGCCGTCTCGGGCGACATCGAGATCATGAACAAGGATCTCGTGATCTGCCACCTCGATGAGGGTGCGACGCTCAACATGGAGCTGACCGCCGACATCGGTAAGGGTTACGTGCCCGCGACCGCAAACCGCCCGGCCGACGCGCCGATCGGTCTGATCCCGGTCGATGCGCTCTACTCGCCGGTACGGCAGGTGTCGTACAAGGTCGACCCGACCCGCGTCGGTCAGGACCTGGATTACGACAAGCTGACGCTGACGATCGAAACCGACGGCACGATCACTCCGGAAGACGCAGTCGGCTATGCCGGTCGCATTCTCCAGGACCAGCTCGCGCTGTTCGTGCACTTCGACGATTCGTCGGTCACGCGTTCGTCGGCCCCGATCGGCCAGGCAGCACCCGCTGCCGGTGGTGCGGAGCCCGCAGGCGACACGCAGCAGATCAACCGTTACCTTCTCAAGAAGGTCGACGAGCTCGAGCTGTCGGTGCGTTCGGCGAACTGCCTCAAGAACGACAACATCATCTATATCGGCGATCTGGTCGGCAAGACCGAAGCCGAGATGCTGCGCACGCCTAACTTCGGCCGCAAGTCCTTGAACGAGATCAAGGAAGTGCTGTCGTCGATGGGTCTTCGCCTGGGCATGGAAATCCCGGGCTGGCCGCCTGAGAACATCGAAGAGATGGCCAAGAAGCTCGAGCAGGAAATCATGGGCTGATCTGGCACCGGGGCAGCCATGCTGCACCGGAGACCAGACAGCCCGGCCGGCGGGTCGGTTTCGACCGACCCGTTCGACGACACGGCTTTGCCGGGTCGCCACACGGCTGAAGACAAAGTGGGCCAGGTGCGGGTTTCGTGATTGACGAAACCTGTCCTTGCCGTCTTTACGAAGGCAACGGTCGCCGGCCTTAACGGCGACCAGCTCCCGGGTACCTCATACGGCCCCTGAACGAACGAAAAGGTATTAAACATGCGCCATCGCGTAGGCGGCCGTAAGCTTCAGCGGACCTCGGCCCACCGTCTTGCTCTGTTCCGCAACATGAGCGCCGCGCTCATCAAGCACGAGCAGATCACCACCACCGTCGCCAAGGCGAAGGAACTGCGTCCTTACATCGAGAAGCTGATCACGCTCGCGAAGAAGGGTGGCCTGTCCAACCGTCGCCTCGCGCACGGCAAGCTGCTCGACGACGCCCAGCTGGTGAAGCTGTTCGACGTTCTGGCGACCCGCTATGCGGATCGGAACGGCGGCTACACTCGCGTCATCAAGGCTGGCATCCGCATGTCGGACGCCTCGCCGATGGCCGTCATCGAGTTCGTCGACCGCGACGTCTCGGCGAAGGGCCAGGATTCGGGTCCGGTGATGTCGGACGAGGATTACAACGAAGCGGCATAATCCCCGCCTCTCGTTAGTCGAATTGCAGGCCGCGTTTCCCATCCGGGAGGCGCGGCCTCTTTCGTTACGGGTCCCATCCGGCTATGCGCCCGACATGGAGCACCCAGACAGCATTCTCATCGTCGATTTCGGCAGCCAGGTAACCCAGCTGATCGCCCGCCGCGTGCGCGAGGCGGGCGTCTATAGCGAGATCGCCCCCTTCCAGTCCGCCGCGGCCGCGTTCGAACGGATGCAGCCAAAGGGGATCATCCTGTCGGGTGGCCCCGCCTCGGTCACGACCGAGAACAGCCCCCGCGTGCCGCAGCATTTCTTCGAGGCGGGGATCCCGATCCTCGGCATCTGCTACGGCCAGCAGGTCATGTCCGCGCAGCTCGGCGGCAACGTGATCGTCTCGGGTGATGGCGGCGAGTTCGGCAGCGCATTCGTCGAGGTGAAGTCGCCCTGCGCGCTGTTCGACGGGCTGTGGGCCGAGGGCGAGCGGCACCAGGTCTGGATGAGTCACGGCGACAAGGTCGACGCGATCCCGCCGGGCTTCACCCCCGTCGCGGTGTCGACCGGTGCCCCTTATGCGATCGTCGCCGACGAGGCGCGGCGCTTCTACGGCGTGCAGTTCCACCCCGAGGTCGTCCACACGCCCGATGGCGGCAAGCTGATCGCGAACTTCGCGCGGCACGTCTGCGGTCTCAGCGGCGACTGGACGATGGCCGAGTTCCGCGAGACCAAGATCGCCGAGATCCGCGCGCAGGTCGGCAAGGGCAGGGTGATCTGCGGCCTGTCGGGCGGCGTCGACTCGGCGGTGGCGGCGGTGCTGATCCATGAGGCGATCGGCGAGCAGCTCACCTGCGTCTATGTCGATCACGGCCTGATGCGCGCGGGCGAGAGCGAGCAGGTCGTCAGCCTGTTCCGCGGGGCCTACAACATCCCACTGATCCATGTGAACGTCGAGGAGCTGTTCCTCAGCGGTCTCGCCGGGATCACCGACCCTGAGCTGAAGCGCAAGTTCATCGGCAAGACCTTCATCGACGTGTTCGATGCCGAGGCGAAGAAACTGGGCGGCGCGGAGTTCCTGGCTCAGGGTACGCTCTATCCCGACGTGATCGAGAGCGTCAGCTTCACCGGCGGTCCGTCGGTGACGATCAAGAGCCACCATAATGTCGGCGGTCTGCCCGAGCGGATGAACATGAAGCTCGTCGAGCCCTTGCGCGAACTGTTCAAGGACGAGGTCCGTGCGCTCGGTCGTGAGCTGGGGCTGCCGGAGATCTTCGTCGGCCGGCACCCGTTCCCCGGACCCGGCCTCGCGATCCGCATCCCCGGCGAAGTCACCAAGGAACGCTGCGACATCCTGCGCAAGGCGGATGCGATCTATCTTGAGGAGATCCGCAATGCGGGGCTCTACGACACGATCTGGCAGGCGTTCGCGGTGCTGCTGCCCGTGCGCAGCGTCGGCGTGATGGGCGACGGCCGCACCTACGACAACGTCCTCGCTCTCCGCGCCGTGACCTCGACCGACGGGATGACCGCGCAGGCGTTCCAGTTCCCCGGCGACTTCCTGCCGCGCGTGGCGACCCGGATCATCAACGAGGTCAAGGGCATCAACCGCGTGACCTACGACTATACGTCGAAGCCGCCCGGCACGATCGAGTGGGAGTGAGCCCCATGGGCGGCGTGCGCCTCTTCGCCTGAGCGGTTTCCCCGATTGCAGGAACGGCGCGGGTGTTCCATTCCCTCGTAGACAAGCAGGACCGGGGGAGAGCGGTGATGAGCATGCAGAGGGCGTCGACGGCGCTGGCGACCGTGATGACGTGTGTTGCCGCGATGGTCCCGGGCACAGGTGCGGCGCAGGGCGTGACGCCCCCGGTCAAGGTCGAGGGCGGGTCGGTGACCGGTACGACGGCCGCAGGCGTCGCGGTCTTCAAGGGCATACCCTTTGCAGCGCCGCCGGTCGGCCCCTTGCGGTGGCGGGCGCCGCAGCCGGTGCAGAAATGGTCGGGAATGCGCGCCGCGGACCGTTTCGGGCATGACTGTATGCAACTGCCCTTTCCGAGCGACGCCGCGCCGCTCGGCACGACGCCGGCGGAGGATTGTCTCGTGCTCAACGTCTGGCGTCCGGCGGCGTCAGGGGCGCCGAAACCCGTGCTGGTCTGGATTTATGGCGGCGGGTTCGTGAATGGCGGGTCGTCGCCTGCGGTCTATGACGGATCGGCGTTCGCACGGCAGGACGTCGTGTTCGTCAGCTTCAACTATCGGCTCGGACGGTTCGGCTTTTTCGCGCATCCCGCGCTGAGCGCGGCGAACGAGGGACCGCTCGGCAACTATGCGCTGCTCGACCAGATCGCGGCATTGCAATGGGTGCGGGCGAATATCGCGAAATTTGGGGGCGATCCGGCGCAGGTCACGCTGATGGGTGAATCGGCAGGGGGCGCTTCGGTGTTGAACCTGATGGCATCGCCGATGGCGAAGGGCCTGTTCGCGCGGGCGATCGTGATGTCGGGCGGCGGGCGGACATTGATCGGTGGCGTGCCGCTTCGCGGTGAGGCCGGCGGCAGGGCCTCGGCCGAGACGATCGGCGTCAACTTTGCGACGACCCAGGGCATTGCGGGACGGTCAGCGGCGGAGACGCTCGCGGCGCTTCGCGCCTTGCCCGCCGATGAGGTGCGCGGCGAGTTGAACCTTGCCTATCGGGGCCCGGTGGATGTGCCGACCTATGCCGGCGGACCGATCGTCGATGGCCGCGTCGTGGTCGGCACGACTGACGGGGCGATGCGGCGGGGGACCGCGATGGCGGTACCGATGATGGTCGGGACCACCGACGCGGATATCGCGGGCTTTGGCGAGACGTCCAAGGAGGGGCTGTTCGCCAGCTTCGGTGCGCAGGCCGACGCCGCCCGTGCCGCCTATGATCCAGTGGGCACGCAGGAGCTTGCCGCGGTCGGTCCCGAGGTAGGACGCGACCGCCTGATGCACGAACCCGCGCGGCTCGTCGCGCAGGAGACGCAGCGCACGGGGCAGCCCGCCTATCTCTATCGCTTCGGTTATGTCGCGCAATCGATGCGCAAGGACTGGTCGGGCGCGCCGCATGCCACGGACATCCCGTATTTCTTCGACACGGTTGCCGCGAAATACGGCGCGGCGCTGACCCCGCAGGATGCCCGCGCCGCACAGCTCGCCAACCGCTATGTCGTCAATTTCGTGCGGAAGGGCGATCCCAATGCGCCGGGACTACCGCGCTGGCCGGCCTTCGACGCACGCCGGGGCGCTGTGCAGCTGTTGCAGGCCGATGCGAGCGCGATCAACGGCGTGGATCCGCTCAAGGCCCGGCTGGATGCGGTACAGGGGGCCGCCGACGCTGTCTCAGGAGGCCCCGAACGGCGCTGAGGCACGCCGCGCAGCCGCTTGCGCACATAGTTCGAGCGTCTGGCGTCCGCGTCTTCTGTCGATTTCAGTAGGAATCGGCCCGCTCGAGAAAAGGGGATAACTCGTGCGGGCCGCAGTCCAGCGCCGACGCTGCTGTCTTGGGGAAGCGCGTCGGACGGATCGGATATGGGCGGAATGCCGCGATGTATCAAGACTTTTGAAAGGAAGTTGTGCTGACCGATTGCGGGGCCGACCTGGAGATCGAGATGCGAGTCGGCGATCCCGATTGCGCTGGGTGTGGTCTGCACCGGACAATGCCGCCAAAGCGGGGAGGGATGGTGCTGCGCGCCCCGCCGGCCCGTGTGACTGAAAACTGGCGGGGCGCTGAAGGTTACGCGATACTCGGCAACGCCTCTGCCCATGGCTTATGCCAAGCAGTCGTGAATTGAAAATGAACGGGGCGCCCCGCCCGTCCGTGCGACACTCTCGTATCCGGGCGGGGCGCCGAGGACGCGATGCCGTATCGGCACTGCGTCGCTGACGACAAGCTAGCATCGGCGGCGAAACTTGACAGCACCGCTCGTCACGCCGCTGCCTCGTTTCGCCCGAAATTTTGCGCTAGGCGGGGGACGCGGCCGTTCGGACGGGCCGGTGGTATCGGAGCGAAGGCATGCGGAGGATCGGGGTGACACTTGGGCTGATGCTCGTCGGCGCATGCCAGCAGACGGGCGATGGCCGGGATGCCGCCGCCGTGGAACGCCGCGTGGTGGTCGGGACGCTGACGGGCGATCCCGTCGCCGGTGCCCGCGTGTTCGTTCAGTGCAAGGCCTGCCACACGATCGGTGCGGACGCAGTCGATACCGATGGCCCCAATCTTTATGACGTGGTCGACGGCCCGGTCGCGCAACGCCGGCCGCGATTTGCCTATACCGCGGCGTTGCAGGCGATGGGCGGGCGCTGGGATGCAGCGCGGCTCGATGCGTGGCTTCGGGCACCGCAGGGCCTGGTGCCGGGGACGACGATGCGCTTTGCCGGTCTATCCGATGCGCAGCAGCGCGCCGACGTGATCGCCTATCTCGCGACCTATCGTCGAGACCGATAGGGATATTGGCGCGCCCGGAGGGAGTCGAACCCCCGACCGAGGAGGTAGAAGCTCCTTGCTCTATCCAACTGAGCTACGGGCGCGCACAGCTTCCGATTAGCGTGCATTGCACGAGCTTGGAACCGTCATCATAACGAGGCGATGAATATCGTGGATCACGACGCGCCCGAGCCCGTGGCGGCCACTGCCATGCGCAGCGAACAGTTCCGCTATTTCGATTTCGTGATGGCGGCATTCGTCACGATCCTGCTGCTGTCCAACGTCATCGGCGCGGGCAAGCGGGCGGTGATCGACCTGCCGTTCATCGGTGCCTGGCCGTTCGGCGCGGGGATCCTGTTCTTTCCGGTCAGCTATGTGATCGGCGACGTGCTGACCGAAGTCTACGGCTATGCGCGCGCGCGCCGCTGTATCTGGGCCGGGTTCGGCGCGATGCTCTTCATGGTGTTCATGTCGACGGTCGTCGTCGCGCTGCCGCCGGACGCGGGATGGACGGGGCAGGCGGCGTATGAGTCGGTGTTCGGACAGGTGCCGCGGATCGTGCTGGCCTCGATCTGTGCGTTCTGGGTGGGCGAGTTCGCCAACAGCTTCGTGCTCGCGCGGATGAAGATCTGGACCAAGGGCCGCATGCTGTGGACGCGGACGATCGGCAGCACGGTGGTGGGGCAGGCGTTCGACAGCCTGATCTTCTATCCACTGGCCTTTTACGGCGCGCCCGACTGGCCGGTCGAGGCGATGCTGATGGTGATGGTCAGCCAGTTCGCGCTGAAGGTGTCGTGGGAGGTACTGCTGACGCCGCTGACCTATGTCGCGGTGGGGTGGCTCAAGCGGCGCGAGGGGGTCGATGTGTATGACGAGGGGACGGACTTCTCGCCGTTCCGGACGCGGGTTTGAGCCTGTCGCATGAGATCCGCTTCCGCCCCCACCCGTTCGTGCTGAGCGAAGTCGAAGCATCTGGGTCTCAGGCCCTTCGACTTCGCTCAGGGCGAACGGATGGGGTGGGGTGGGGTGACGAACCCGATTAAGCGCTGACGGCTTCCATCAGGCCTTCGAACAGGCGTCGGCCATCCGTGCCGCCATGCGCTGCTTCGATCCGACGTTCCGGGTGCGGCATCATGCCGAGCACGTTGCCGTCCGCATTCAGAAGGCCAGCGATGTTGCGCGCCGATCCGTTGACGCTCTCGGCATAGCGGAAGGCGACGCGGCCTTCGCCCTCGAGGCGGTCGAGCGTCTCGGTATCGGCGAAGTAATTGCCGTCATGATGCGCGACCGGGAAGGAGACGCGTTCGCCAGCGCTATAGCCAGACGTGAAGCGGCTCGAGGACGTCTCGACAGTCAGCGCGACGTCACGGCAGACGAAGTTCAGCCCCTGGTTGCGCATCAGCGCGCCGGGCAGGAGCCCCGCCTCGGTCAGCACCTGGAAGCCGTTGCAGATGCCGAGCACGGGCAGGCCCTTGCCAGCCTGCTCGACAACCGCGCGCATGATCGGCGAGCGTGCGGCGATCGCGCCCGAGCGCAGGTAATCGCCGTAGGAGAAGCCGCCGGGCACCGCGACCAGCCCGACATCGCCCGGCAGCTCGGCGTCGCCGTGCCAGACCATGGTCGGCTTGACGCCGGTCACCGTTTCCAGCGCGACGGCGATGTCACGGTCGCAGTTGGAGCCGGGAAAGACGATGACCGCAGTCTTCATGATTTTACCACCTTCATGCCTTTTCGACCCGGTAATTCTCGATCACCGTGTTGGCGAGCAGCTTGCGGCACATGCCGTCGATCGTCGCGTCGTCGGTATCGTCGGCGACCTCCAGCTCGATCAGCTTGCCCTGGCGGACGTCCTGCACGCCCTCGAAGCCGAGGCTGCCGAGCGCGTGGTGGATGGCGCGGCCCTGCGGGTCGAGCACGCCGGGCTTGAGTGTCACGAAAACCTTGAGTTTCATTTACTTGCCCCGGTTCTTGCGATGCTTTTCGAGGTCGAGGACCGAATTGTCGCCACCTTCGGGCAACAGGCCAAGACGGCGTGCAACCTCCTGATAGGCCTCGACTTCGCCGCCGAGATCGCGGCGGAAGCGGTCCTTGTCCATCTTCTCGTTGGTTTCCATGTCCCACAGACGGCAGCCATCGGGGCTGATCTCGTCCGCGAGGATGATGCGGCCATAATCGTTGTCGAAGATGCGGCCGAATTCGAGCTTGAAGTCGACGAGGCGGATGCCGACGCCGGCGAACAGGCCACACAGGAAATCGTTCACGCGAATTGCGAGGTCGGCGATGTCGTGCATCTCCTCCTGGCTCGCCCAGCCGAACGCGGCGATATGCTCGTCGGAGATCATCGGATCGCCGAGCGCATCGTCCTTGTAGTAATATTCGATGATCGTGCGGGGCAGCTTGGTGCCCTCCTCGATCCCGAGACGCTTCGAGATCGAACCCGCGGCGACGTTGCGCACGACGACTTCGATTGGGACGATCTCGACCTGGCGGATCAGCTGCTCGCGCATGTTGAGCCGGCGGATGAAGTGCGTCGGCACGCCGATATGATCGAGCAGCGTGAAGATGTGCTCGGAAATCCGGTTGTTGAGCACGCCCTTGCCGTTGATCGTGCCCTTCTTCTGGGCATTGAACGCGGTCGCGTCGTCCTTGAAATACTGGATCAGCGTGCCGGGCTCGGGACCCTCGTAGAGGATCTTGGCCTTGCCTTCGTAGATCTGGCGGCGGCGAGCCATGCGCGGTCCCCTGAAAATTGAGCGGCCCCGACCCCCACGATAATCTTCGCGGAGCCGAGGCCGGAATAGGCCGCGCCTATAGGCGAAGGGCGCGGGCGGTGCAATCGGATCGGCGTGCCACTGTGCACGCAATAAAGGGGCCGTCGATGCTAACCGGCGACTTCGGGAAGCGGCTGATCTACCGGCGCCGCCCGGGCGGGGCGGGCCGGGGTCAGTCGGCGAACGAGACCGAGAAGCGGTTTCTCGACCAGCAGATGGGCGAGCAGGCCGATGATGATCGCGATGATGACGATCAGGATCACGACGGGTTGCTGCGGCAGTCGGCTGACCGCGGGGATCTTCACTAGCCATCCATAGCCCATCATCACGAAGGCATGGGTGAGATACAGCGCATAGGAGGCATCACCGAGCAGGACGAGGAACCGCGCAACCGCGGTGCGTGGTGCACCGATCGTCAAGACGCTGGCGACGACGACGACTGCGGGAAGGCCCCACGCCGCGATGCGCGGCAGTTCGGGCAGGCTGGTGGTGGCGTCGTGCGCGACGAACAGCGGCACGACGGCCATGACCGCCATCGCGACAAGTGCCATGACGGGCGGCACGGGCCAGGCCCGTTCGCGGCGTGTCCAGGCGGCATAGCCATATCCGAGGACGAGGCCGAAGCAGAATTCGAGCGATAGCGGGCTTGCGAGAAACTTGGCGGTGGCGGTCGCAGGCATCAGCGAGCCCGCGACCTGCAGGCACAGGATCGCCGCAATCGTTGCGATCACCGATAGCGTCGCCGAGCGCGCCCAGAGCGTGGCCGCGAACAGAAGGTAGAAATACATTTCAAAGACGAGCGTCCACGCGGTTCCGAGTAGCGCATTGCCCGGCAGCAGGATCAGCGCGCCGGCGATCGTCCGTGCGGGATAATGGTTGGAAGCAAGGAATCCCATCGCCGAGATCGTCAGGACGGCGAGGCAGCACAACCAGTAGAAGGGGTAGATGCGGGTTGCGCGGCGGAACAGGAAGGTCCCGGGTGTCGGCGGGCCGCGGCGATCCCTGAACGTGACGTGGAACATGATGAAGCCGCTGATGACGAAGAATATGTCGACGCCGGACGCGCCCGATGTCGTCAGCCAATCGGGACTGAACTTCCCGATCGCACCCCCCGATTCCTCCAGCGTGTGATGGACGACGACGGCCAGCGCCGCGATCGCACGCAGCATCTGTATGCCGTATAATTCGACATGATCCGACTGTTTGATTGTCACTGTTACGCCCCCGCGGCGCGACGCTCCCCATGCGTCGCGCCTATCGGCTAACAGATCGTACAGTGAAAGTCAGGGTTGGTTCGTCGGATGCAAAGCGGCGTTATTTTACAACTCTTGGCCGTCAGCGAAGGCTACTATTCTCAGGTAACGGCAAGTCGTTCCGAATACTGTGGATTCTGCCACTCTCCGGTTTCGACGATCTTTTTCAGCATCTCGCCCGCGCACCAGACGTCTTCATGACTGAGATAGAGCGGGGTCAGGCCGAGGCGGAGGATGTCGGGGTCGCGGAAGTCGCCGATGACGCCGTGCGCGATGAGCGCCTGCGTGATCGCATGCGCATGGGGGTGGCGGAAGCTGATATGGCTGCCGCGCTGGGCGGGATCGCGCGGACTGACGCAGTCGAGGCCGAGCGCGTCACCGGCGGCGGCGAGGATGTCGAACAGACGGGCGCTTTTGGCGGCGACGGCGTGCTGGTCGATGTCGGCCCAGAGATCGAGCGCGGTTTCGAGCGCGGCGGTCGACAGCATCGCGGGGGTGCCCGCGAGCCAGCGCTTCATCCCCGGCGCGGGGCGATAGGCGTCCTCGAACGCGAAGGGCGCGGCGTGGCCCATCCAGCCGGACAGCGGGCTGGCGAGCCTGTCCTGCCAGCGCGTCGCGACATAGATAAAGGCGGGCGCGCCGGGGCCGCCGTTGAGGTATTTGTACGTGCAGCCGACCGCCAGATCGGCGTCGGCGCCGTTCAGGTCGATCGGCACCGCGCCGACGCTGTGGCTGAGGTCCCAGAGCATCAGCGCGCCGGCATCGTGGGCGCGGGCGGTCCACGCGGTCATGTCGAAGCGCTCGCCGGTCTTGTAGTGGACATGGGTGAGCAGCAGCACCGCGGTGTCCTCGTCCAGCGCCTCTGCGAGATCCGCGCGCGCGACCACCTTCAGCCGGGCGCCGGGGACGCAGGCGACCGCGCCCTCGGCGATGTGGAGGTCGGTCGGGAAATTGCCGGCCTCGCTCAGCACCGTGTGGCGGTCGGGGTTGGCGCGCAACGCCGCGACGAGCGCCTTGAACAGATGCGTCGAGGTCGTGTCGCCGATGATCACCTCGTCGGCGGCGGCGCCGATTAGCGGGGCGATCTTCGCGCCGATCCGCTGCGGCGCGTCGATCCAGCCCTCGTTCCAGCTGCGGATCAGCCGGTCGCCCCATTGCCGGGTCGCGACGTCGGCGAGCGCGGCGGGCGTCGCCTTGGGGAGCGCGCCGAGTGAATTGCCGTCGAGATAGATGACGCCTTCCGGCAGCGCGAACTGCGCCCGGTACGCTGCCAGAGGATCGGCGGCGTCGAGTGCGCGGGCTTCGTCGAGGGTCATGGTCGGGCCTTTGTAGATACGGGCGGGTTCACGGTCATTTCAGGGCAGCCGCGATCAGCCGTTTCGCCTCCGCCCAGGCCGCTGTCTCGGGTGCGACGAGTTCGACATGGCCGGTTGCCGGGATGGTGTGGAGGAGGGCGGTGTCGCCTGCGGTTTTTGCCTTGGCGACATAGTCGGTGGCGAAGGGGAAGGGGATGATCCGGTCCTCGCGACCGTTGACGAGCTCCTGCGCTATGCCGAGCGGGAGAAGGCGCGGCACCGAGGTGTCGGCGTACACGTCCGCGCGGGCCGCGCTGGGCGTGCCGACGAGCTTGGCGACGACCTCCGTGCCGCAGCCATTGGCGGGGGTGGCCGCCGTCACCTCAAGATCGGGCAGGCCGCCGAGGCTGATGACATGGTCGATGCGGAGCGGCGCGCTGCTGTGAAGCGGGCTGGCAGCAGGAATCTTTGCGCGGGCGGCGAGCCAGAGCGCGAGATGGCCGCCGGCGGAATGGCCGATCGCGACGATGCGGCGCGTGTCGAGACTGAAGGTCGCCGCGTTCGCAGTGAGCGCGTCGGTCGCCTTCGCCGCGTCCTCGAAGCTCCCCGGATAACCTCCGCCGGCGCGGTCGACGCCGCGATAATCGATGTTCCAGACCGCGATGCCGTCCGTGCGAAGATCGTCTGCGACCCAGTTCATCAGGCTGCGATCGGCGATGCTCGTCGTCCAGCAGCCGCCATGGACCATCACCACGACCGGGAAGGGGCCTTTGCCCTTCGGGCGCCAGACATCGACCTTCTGCATCTGGTCGGGACCATAGGCGATGGTCGCGTCGGGGCTGGGCTTCGGCCGTTTGACGAGGTCGGGCCAGGTCAGGAGCTTGGGTGCGGGCGGTTCGGCGATCACCGGTGTGGAGATGGCGGCGAGTGCGAGAAAGGCAAGGCGGATCATGGGGTTGCGTAGCCTTTCGGGGAGTGGGTGAGGGACGCAGGAGCGGTCGTGGTCCGACGGTGGCGGACGTTGCGGGTTGGCGCAATATCGAGTGGGGGCTTTGGCTCTGGATCCTGACGTTCGTCAGGAGGACGGGGAGGCGGGTAAGGACAGGGAGGCGTGGTCGGGGTGTTGAGAACAACAGTGGAACCTTTGGGCCGCGCTTGCTATCCACAAGGCAACTATGGTCACAGATTTCAAAGATCCCTTCGATTCCATCGTCGACGCCCCCTTCGACAGCGCGCTGAGCGAGCGGTATCTCGTCTATGCGCTCTCGACGATCACCGCGCGGTCGTTGCCCGATGTGCGCGACGGGATGAAGCCGGTGCACCGGCGGCTGCTCTGGGCGATGCGACTGCTGAAGCTCGATCCGAGCCAGGGCTACAAGAAATGCGCACGCGTCGTCGGCGACGTGATCGGCAAATATCATCCGCATGGCGACCAGTCGGTCTATGACGCGATGGTCCGGCTCGCGCAGACCTTCTCGCTGCGCTATCCGCTGGTCGACGGGCAGGGCAATTTCGGCAATATCGACGGAGATAACGCCGCCGCGTACCGCTATACCGAGGCACGGCTGACGCAGGTTGCGGTCGACCTGATGGACGGGCTCGACGAGGATGCGGCCAATCTTCGCCCGACCTACAATGGCGAGGACGAGGAGCCCGAGCTGTTCCCCGGCATGTTCCCCAATCTGCTCGCGAATGGCGCGAGCGGGATCGCGGTCGGGATGGCGACGAGCATCCCGCCGCACAACGCCGCCGAGCTGATCGAGGCGGCGATCCTGCTGGTTGATCAGCCCGATGCCGACAATGACGCGATCCTGGCGCATGTGACGGGGCCGGACTTTCCGACCGGCGGGCTGGTCGTCGATCCGCCCGCGGTGATCCGCGAATCCTATGCCACCGGGCGCGGCGGGTTCCGGGTGCGCGCGCGCTGGGAGATCGAGCGCGAAAAGGGCGGGATGTGGACGCTGATCGTGTCAGAGATCCCGTATGGCGTCCAGAAGGGCAAGCTGATCGAACAGATCGCCGACCTGATCAACGCCAAGCGCCTGCCGATCCTGGCGGACGTGCGCGACGAATCGGATGCCGAGATCCGCATCGTGCTGGAACCGCGGAGCCGGACGGTCGATCCGCAGGTGCTGATGGACGGGCTGTTCCGGCTGACCGATCTCGAGACGCGGGTCAGCCTCAACCTTAACGTGCTCGACAAGGATCGCACGCCGCGCGTGATGTCGCTGCGCGAGGCGCTGGCGGCCTGGGTCGAACATCAGTTCGTCGTGCTGACGCGGCGCACGCAGCACCGGCTGGAAAAGATAGCGGACCGGATCGAACTGCTCGACGGCTATCTGATCGCCTATCTCAACCTCGACCGCGTGATCGAGATCATCCGTACCGAGGACGAGCCGAAAAAGGTGATGATCGCCGAGTTCAACCTGACCGATCGTCAGGCGGAGGCGATCCTGAACATGCGGCTGCGGTCGCTTCGCCGGCTCGAAGAGTTCGAGATCAAGACCGAGCGCGACAAGCTCGACAAGGAACAGGCGACGCTGACCGCGTTGCTCGCCGATCCCAAGCTGCAGAAGAAGCGGATGAAGGCGGACCTGCGCAAGATCCGCGACCGCTATGGCGCGGAGACGCTGCTCGGCAAGCGGCGCACGACGATCGAGGAGGCCGCACCAACGCGCGACATCCCGCTCGAGGCGATGATCGAGCGCGAGCCGATCACCGTGATCCTGTCGCAGCGCGGCTGGATCCGGGCGATGCGCGGGCACAATGATCTGGCCAGCCCCGAGGCGCTGAAGTTCAAGGAGGGCGACGGCCCCGCCTTCGCCTTCCATGCGCAGACGACCGACAAGCTGCTGCTCGCGGCGGAGAATGGGCGGTTCTTCACGCTGGCGGCGGACAAGCTGCCGGGTGGGCGCGGCTTTGGCGAGCCGGTGCGCGCGATGATCGATCTGGACGGCAGCGTCGGGATCGTCGCGCTCTTGCCCGCGGCGCGGCAGGCCAAGCTGATGGTCGCGGCGACCGATGGCCGCGCGTTCATCGCGACCGCGGCGGACGTGATCGCGGAGACGCGCAAGGGCAAGACGGTGATGACGCCGCGGATCGGCGAGAAGGTGAAGCTGGTCCGTCCGGTCGACCCCGCGGACGATTATGTCGCGGCGATCGGCGACAACCGCAAGCTGCTGGTGTTCCCGATCAACGAGCTGGTCGAGATGAATCGCGGGCAGGGGGTGCAGCTCCAGCGTTACCGGGACGGCGGGCTGGCCGATGCGATCACCTTCGTCTTCGCCAACGGCTTGAGCTGGGCGATGGGCGGCGAAACCAAACGCACGCGGACCGAGGCGGATCTGGGGCCGTGGCGTACGGCGCGCGGCGCGGCCGGGCGGATGCCCCCCACTGGTTTTCCCCGCGACAACCGATTCGGCTGAAATTCGTCTATGCTAAGGCGATGCGTGCTGACCATCGCGATCTGACTCCAGGGTAAATCGGGGGCCAGCGGCCGGGTCGTCGCGGACTGGTGCCGGGCTGTCTGAACCGGCGTTGAAATAATCGTACTCGTTTTGGGTCTTTTGTAAATTTCACGCGGCCTTAACGAAGCCGGGTTAGGCAGGACTATGGAATGGGTTCTTCACGAGGCCGAACAACCGGCAACCGTCTCGGCTGAACTCGTCGCGCGGGGCCTCGAGCTGAGCCCGATTCCGATGGTCCACCTGACGCTCGAGAACGGTGGGCTCGAGCTGTTCGCGATGAACCGGGCCTATCGCCTCGCCGGGCTGGGCGTCGTCGCGACGCGGTCGCCGATGATCGCTGATCTGGGCGATCGGATCATCGCCTTTCTGCTGACGTCGCAGACCCGACTCGACTTCGACTGGGCCTTTGGCGACACGATCGATTGCCGGCATTACCGCGTGACGATCGCGCGGAGCAGCGCAGCGATCCACGACCGCTGCACGCTGAGCTTCGTCGACCGGACCTCGCAGATCCATACCGAACGCAGCATGCGGCGCGAGATGACCACCGACAGCCTGACCGGGCTGCTCAACCGCGAAGGGTTCGAGGATCTGGTCGAGTCGGTCGAGGATCACGCCGCGCGCGCGGTCCTGGCGATCGATATCGACCGGTTCGGGCGGCTGAACGCGTGTCTGGGTTCGCTGGTCGGCGACGAGATGCTGATCACCGTCGCGCGGCGGATCAAGGGCGCGCTGCGGGTCCGCGATACGCTGGCGCGGGTCGGCGGCGGGCAGTTTGCGGTGCTGATGACGATCGACGAGGATCCCGCAGAGGCACTGCGTCTCGCCGACCGGATCCAGCGCGCGCTGATCGCACCGTTCCGCCTGACCGATTACGAGATCCGCGTCGAATGCTCGATCGGCATCGCCTATGGCCGGGACGAGACCGGCGACACCGCCGAGATGATCCGCCACGCGCAGTTCGCGGTGAAGCGCGGCAAGGCGACGGGGCGGACCGAATGCTATCAGCGCCAGGAATTCGTCATCGCCCGCGAACAGTTTGGCATGGAGACCGCGCTGCGTCGCGCGATCGAGAATGATCGGCTGCGGCTTGCCTATCAGCCGATCTGCGACCTTGCGACCGGGCGTATCGTCGCGTTCGAGGCGCTGGCGCGGTGGACCGACGAGGATGGTCGCGAGATCCCGCCGACACAGTTCATTCCGGTTGCCGAGGAATCGGGGCTGATCGTTCCACTGGGGCGCTGGGCGATCGATGCGGCGGCGCGGACGCTGGCGGCGTGGGACGTGCGTGCCGGCGGGCATTGCGGCGTTCGCGTCGCGGTGAACCTGTCAGCGATCCAGCTTCAGCGCGATGCGATCGCGCCGGTGGTCGAGTCGGCGCTGTCTCGCTCGCGGCTCGGCGGCGATCGGTTCACCCTCGAACTGACCGAAAGCGCGATCGTGTCCGACCCGGACCGGATCGCGCAGGCGATGCACGCGCTGAAGGATCTCGGCACGACGCTCGCCATGGACGATTTCGGCACCGGTTATTCCAATCTCGCCTATCTCCAGAAACTGCCGATCGACGTGCTGAAGATCGACCGGAGCTTTGTGACGGGGATGCTGGCGGACCGCGACAAGGTCTCGATCGTCCGCGCGATCCTCAGTCTCGCGCAGGCGCTCAACATGCAGACGACCGCGGAGGGGATCGAGACGGGCGACTTGGCCCAGACGCTCGCGGCGCTCGGATGCACCTATGGCCAGGGCTATGTCTTCGCGCGGCCGCTCGAGGCGGCTCAGGCGTTCGACTCGATCTTCAACCGGGTCCCGATCCTGGCCTGAAGGTTCAGGCGAGCGTTTCGGTGACCGCCTTGTCGGCGATCGCATCTACCCGGGCCTGATCGGGAAAGCCCTCCGCGATCCACTGAGTCTCGATCCGCCGGCGCATTGCGGCGACGTCGGGCCCCTTGCGCAGGCCGCGTTCGACCAGCGCGCCGCCGCTGATCGGAAATGCCGGCGGCGACCAGTCGGCAATCGGCGCGACGTCCGCGCCTGCGATCAGCAACCGGTCGATCGCGCCAGCCACGCCGTGGCGATAGGCGAGTGCGCGCGGGCCTTCGTCGCCAATCCCCTGCGTCGCCGCGACGACGCGTTTGCGATTGGTGTTCGACAGTTTCAGCCGTGCAGCGACCACATCGCCGTCGCGGGCGGGGATCAGTGCGGCCAGACGCCTGATCGGATCGGGCGCAATGCCGGCGGCATCTTCGTGATCGACCAGCGCGGCCAGCTGCGCGACCCCGTCGGCGTCGATCTCGGGCAGCACCGCGCGCCAGATGCCGCGCTCGACCATCAGCGCGATCACCGCGACGGCGCGCGCCGCGACGAGCAGCTTGAGCAGTTCGGCGGCGATCCGCTCGCGGGACAGCGCCATCAGGTCGTTGGCGCGGGTGGTGCACGCCTCCAGCCCGGCGACGTCGATCTCGCTGCCGAACCGGGCGTGAAAGCGGAAGAAGCGCAGAATCCGCAGATGATCCTCCGCAATTCGCTGCAACGGATCGCCGATGAAGCGCACGCGCCCTGCGGACAGATCGTCCAGGCCACCGAAATAGTCGAAGATCTCACCGCTGACGGGATCGGCGTAGAGCGCGTTGATCGTGAAATCGCGGCGCGCCGCATCCTCGCGCCAGTCATCGGTATAGGCGATCGTTGCATGCCGCCCATCGGTCGCGACATCGCGGCGCAGCGTCGTGATCTCGACCGTTCCCCCCTCGGTCACCGCGGTGATCGTGCCATGCGCGAGCCCGGTCGGTACCGCGCGGATCCGCGCATCCTCGAGCCGTTCGAGCACCTCCTGCGGGGGGAGGCTCGTCGCGATGTCGATGTCGATCGCGCCGGTATCGGCCGGGGCCAAGCCGAGCAGCGTGTCGCGCACCGCCCCGCCGACGAACCGCGACTGCGCCGACGCCCCGCCCAGCACGGCGGTCAGCGCGGCGAGGCCGGGGCGCGTCCGCCAGGCGGCATCGGGAAGGCTCATGCCCATTGCAGTCGTCGCCTCAGATTGACGATCATCGCCGCGGTCGCGCCCCAGATGCGGCGGTCGTTCCAGATGATCTCGTAATAATGCCGCTCATGGCCCTGCCACTCGACGCTGGCTTCGACATGATTGCCCGAATCGAGCAGGAATTCGAGCGGAACCTCGAACACGTTTGCGACCTCCGCCTCGCTCGGGTGGAGCACGAGGTCGGGGGGAATGACGCCGATCACCGGCGTCACCTGGAAGCCGGTGACGGTGCGATAGGTATCGGCCTGACCGATGACGGTCACGCGGTCGCGCGGCAACGCAATCTCTTCCTCGGCTTCGCGCAGCGCGGCGGTGACGATATCCTCGCCGGGATCGATCCGGCCGCCGGGAAAGGCGATCTGGCCCGCATGCTTGCGCATCGTCTCGGTACGCTGGGTCAGGATCACGCCGGGTTCGGCACGATCGGTCACCGCGATCAGCACTGCCGCGGGCAGCAGCGTATCGCCGGGCGGCAGATCGATATCGTCACGGTCGCCGGTCAGCAGGATCATGCCTGGTTCGACACCCCGCGACAGCGCGCTGCGCAGCCGATCGGCGAGCGTCACGCGGCGATGTCTTCGGGCGACGGCATCGCGGGTTCGAGCGGGAAAAACTGGCCGTCGCTCCACAGCCCGACCGGCGACTCGCCGCCCGCGATCGCGCGGTCGGCGAGCTCGTAATAGACCGGCCGGGCGACCACCGCCTCCATCCCGCCACGGACCATCAGATAGGGTCGCGGGCCGTCTTCATCCTCGACGAAGCGGATCGGGTGCGCGGCCCCCGCGGTGACGAGGTCGCCGGTGTTGAGCCGGAAGGTCAGCCTGGTCGCCGGACCCTCGCCATCGATCTTCACCTCGACCGCGACGAACGGCACGTCCTCGACGACGATGTCGAGCTTCTCGACCGGGGTAACCAGAACATAGCCGCCCGATGGCTCGCGCCTGAGGATCGTCGAGAAGAGTCGGACCATCGCCTCGCGGCCGATCGGCGTGCCCTGATGATACCAGGTCCCGTCGCGCGCGATCCGCATTTCGCTGTCGCCACAATGCGACGGATTCCATTTGTCGACCGGCGGCAGTTTCTGCTCGTCGGCGAGCCGGGCGATTTCGGCGAGGCTCAGCGAGGCAAGATCGGGGAGGGGGTCCATAGGCATGAGCGCGAGGTAGGGTGCGCATGGCCTCTCGTAAAGTCTCGCGGCAGGCGAAGCGCCAGGCCGCGCTGCGGCGTCGTCAGCCGGCTGTGCCTGGGCGCGGGCCAAGCATACCAGCGTCGTCGGGTACGGCCCCGCCCAGTGCAAGAAGCCGGTGACGTTCGACCGGACCCGGTGCCTGCCACGCGCCCGTGCGCTCGGCGGAAAAGCCGAAGAACCGGCCATAATAGTCCGGATCGCCGATCAGCATCAGCGCGTCGCCCAGATCGCTCGCCGCGGCGACCTCGAGCGCGCGCGCTACCAGCGCACGGCCGATGCCGTCGCCCTGATGCCCCGGCGCGACCGCGACCGGGCCGACCATCACCAGCGGCAGCGCCGCCTGCGCGGTCATGAGTGCGATCGGCCAGCACTGGATCGAGCCCAGCAGCACGTCGCCCGACACGGCGGCGAAGCTGAGCGTCGGGATCGCGATTCCATCGCCGCGGATCATATAGGCGGTCCGGCCATGACGATCCTGCCCGAACGCGCGGTCGAGCAGCGCCTCGACTTCGGCATCCGGGACGGCGTTCAAGGGGACGAGTTCGAACACCGGCTTCTCCAGCGCCGGCGCAGGAACGTCCGGGGCCGCGCGCTTTACGCAGCACGTCGCCGAACGCAAGCGGAACCGGCGCAGCGGCGCGTCCGCCCCGGGCCTTCCCTACGGTCGCGGCTCTGCTAGAGCGCGGCGATGCAAGACAGTCTTCAGCTCGAAGTGCACGACATGGAAGTGCAGGTGCTCACCGGAATCTATTCGGAGGAGACGCATCTGCCCCAGCCGCTGCGGATTTCGCTCACCGTCGATCTCACCTGCCCGAGCCGGTTCGATCCCGACACGCCCTTGTCGGCGTCGAAAAACTATCTCGATCTGAAACATGCCGCGACCACGGCCTTGCCGACGGGCGTGCATTTCACGCTGATCGAGGCCGTTGCCGACCATATCTGCGAAACGCTGTTCCTGCAGGACGCGCGTGTTCAGCGGGTCGCGGTGAAGATCGTCAAGCTGGCGATCGCCGAAGCGGGCGAGGCGATCGGCGTAACGCTCGTGCGACATCGTCGGTGAGATCGTGCGGCTGAACCTGAGCGAGCGTGACGATATCGCGGCGTGCGTGCGCGATGCGCGCCCGCGACTGGGCACCGACGACAGCCTGGTCGTCGTGATTCGCGAAAGCGGCGATTCGCTTTTTGCCGCCCAGGCCCGCGCCGCGATCGCGCCGCTCGCGATCGAGGCGGCGCCGGTGACACGAATCAACGCCGTCCTGTCCCATAATGGGGCGCGGGCTGCCGATGTCGAGGCGGCGATCAGCTACCTAGAGACCGCCCTGTCGACGACCGGGCAGATCCTTGAGATCCGCTGAGCGGACCCTTGATCGGCGGTCCGGTCAGCGCCGCGGGCTACGTCCGCAGGGGCCGAGCGCACGCAGAACGAATTGATAATCCTCACGCGCGATCACCGCGTCGGTGGCTGCCATCGACGCGACGCTGCGATCCGGCATGGCGGCCGGAAGCGCGCAGGCCAGCCGGTACCACAACAGCGAACCACGCGGCGGAGGGGCTGCGGCCTCGTCGACGATCTCGCTCAGCGCGACCGCCCAGCGGGGTTGCTCGCCGGGCCGCCGCAGGATCGACAGCGAGACGGGACGCTGATCCGAAGTGGTCAGGAAGATCTGCGTTTCGCCTTCGCCGGGCAGGGCGCCCGGCACGTGAAAGGCGTTGCCGATTCCGGTGATGACGGGCGGCGCGTCGGCGGCGAGCACCTCGCGGGCGATGCGGCGGACCTGCGCATCGAGGGCCGGCGTCCAGTCGCGTTGCGCGTCGCGCGCGACGAGCTGGATCTGGGCGGTCGATGTTCCGGCGGTACGTGCAAACAGCAGCACCCGCGCCTTTTTCAGCTTTGGCAGGCGACCGTTGGAATCCGGTGCAACATCAAGCAGATAGCCGAGTCTTCGGGCCACACCACCACTGCCGCGAATCAGCGCGGTTACGTCGGCCTCGACATAGAACCGGACGAGCCCGGGTGCGACATCCGCCGCCTCTGCGCCCTTGATGCGCGCGGTCGAGCGAATCGTCGCGTCGGCGATCACCGGCGCGGCGAGAACGAGATCCGCGAGGTCCGCATAGCCCGCGCCTTGGTCGGCCGCCGCGGGCTGCGCCGGACCCGCGCCAGCCGCTCCAGCGGGCGCTGCATCGCGCGCGCCTTCCCATTGCCGATCAAGCTGTTCGGGGGTCAGCGTCGTCGAGTCGCCGGCGCTGTTTTGCTGCGGCGCGGTCGGCACGGATTGCGGCGGGGGGGCCGTCTGCGCAACGATCGGGGCCGCGGCGATGACGGCGAACAGGGTCATGAGCGGTGGGATGGAACGTGGGGATATCATCGCCATGAGCTACGCGATGGCGCATGAACGTTACAGAAATAAAATTGCCATCATACGCTTGTACGTTTGTTGCGTCCGACAAAGCGTTTGCGTGTCGCATGGCGTGGCGATAGACATTGCGCACTGCCGCGTGGAATTTTTGCTTCACGGCACACGTTTGCGTTGCGCCTGCCCCCATGCGCGACTGCGTGAAGGCAGACAGAATAAGGGAGTGTCGTTGCTGAATGGCCTATGTTGACCAGAAGATGTCCTCAGGCAAAATCGTCGCGATCGTCATCGTCGCGCTGATTCATGCTGCCTTGGGCTATGCTTTCGTCACCGGCCTCGCGTTTCAATACGTGAAAAAGGCCACCGAAAAGTTAAACACGTTCGACGTGGAGCCGCCGCCACCGCCGCCTCCGCCCGACGAGCCCCCGCCGCCGCCGCCTGACCAGCCCAACCTGCCGCCGCCGCCGACCACGGTCGTCGTGCCGCCGCCGGTCGTTGTTACGCCGTCGCCCGCTCCGGCGATCACGACGTCGAACATCATCCCGCTGAGCCAGCCAACGGCACCGCCGGCGCCTCCCGCGCCGCCAGCGCCGCCGGCCCCGCCAGCAGCACCGACGGTCAGCAAGGCCGCGGGCGCCAAGGGTAATCCGGCTACGTGGGTGAGCCAGGACGACTATCCGCCGAGCGCGATCCGTGCCGGCGAACAGGGTGCGGTCGCGATGCGCTGGGACATTAATGCCCAGGGTCGTGTCGAGAACTGCACCGTGACGTCGTCGAGCGGTTCGCCTGCTCTCGATCGGGCAGCCTGTGCTGCGATGACGCGACGTGGTCGCTACTCGCCGGCGCTCGATCAGGCCGGGAACCCGATGCGTTCGAGTGCGACGCAGCGTATCCGGTGGACGTTGCCGGAAAATTAATCTGCGTCTCGGCGCACTTAGACCAACGAATCTTAAGAGGATCATCCGACCATGTTCACCACTATCCTTGCCGCGGCGGCGCCCGCAGCAGCCGAAGCCAACCCGTACGGCCTCGAAGCGGCACTTCGCGAAGGCGGTCTCATCTCCCAGACCGTGTTCGGCATTCTGGTGCTGATGTCGGTGGTTTCGTTCTACATCCTGTTCTCCAAGCTGTTCGAGCAGCAGAAGATCATCGGTCAGGGCAAGCGCGTCCGTCAGGCCTTCTGGTCGTCGAACAGCCTTCGCGAAGGTTCGGCCAAGCTCGAGAAGAACTCGGCCTACAAGCAGATCGTCGACGACGGCCTGGCCGCTCAGGAGCAGCATTCGAAGCTGACCGATCCGGTCGAGGCGCATGACTGGCTGCACGGTTCGCTCGCGCGTTCGGAAGCTGCGATCAACTCGAAGCTGGGTGGCGGTCTCGCCTTCCTCGCAACGGTCGGTTCGGTTTCGCCGTTCATCGGTCTGTTCGGTACGGTTATCGGCATCTACCGCGCACTCGTGAAGATCGGTGCATCGGGTCAGGCATCGATCGACAAGGTCGCAGGGCCGGTCGGTGAAGCACTGATCATGACCGCACTGGGTCTCGTCGTCGCGGTTCCTGCCGTGCTGTCGTACAACTGGCTGCAGCGTCGCAACAAGTCGATCGCAGAGGACCTGTCGGCCTTCTCGAACGACGTGCTCGGCTTCCTGGCATCGAACGGTGCCGTGCGTCCGATCACCGCTTCGGGCGTCAAGCCGGTTGTGGCCAAGCCTGCTACGGCGACCACGACTGCCGGTCAGACCGGTGGCGTGCCGCGCGCTAACTAAGACGCGAGAAAGGCGGGGCTGCCGTTCGCGGCAGCTCCGCTTCCTTCCCGCCGGCGGTGCCGGTGGCGATAAAAGAATAGGATAGTTCGCACATGGCGATGAGTGTTGGTGGCGATTCCACCGAGAAATCGATATCGGACATCAATACGACGCCGCTGGTCGACGTCATGCTCGTGCTCCTGATCATCTTTCTGGTGACGACGACCGTCGCGGTCCAGGCGGTGCAGCTGAAGCTCCCCGAGGTCAAATTTGATCCGACCACGACCAAGCCCGAAAATGTCTCGCTGTCGGTGACGACAAATGGCGATGGTAGCTGTGCAGTGTATTGGAACATGACCCCGGTCACCTCGACCGAGCTGCTCGATCGCGCGGTCGCCAAGCTGAAGACCGAGATCGACCGTCAGGGTGGCGTGAATGCCGCAGGTCTTGAGCTGCCCGAGGCGCATATTCGCGGCGACGTGAACACGCCCTACAAGTGCATCGGCGGCACGATCTACACGATGCAGCGCGCCGGCTTCGCCCGCGTCGGCTTCATCTCCGAGCCGCCTCCCGGCGGCACCACCGAACGCTGACGATCGCTCGGACGTATTTAGGAGTAGTATAGAATGGCAATGGGCGGCGGCAAAGAAGATGACGGGCCGATGATGGAAATGAACATGACGCCGTTGATCGACGTCCTGCTCGTTCTCCTCATCATGTTCATCATCACGATCCCGATCCAGACGCACGCGGTCAAGGTCGACCTTCCGGTCAACAGCAAGAACCCGCCGCAGAACCCGATCGACCCCGAGAAGAACAAGATCTCGATCGACGCATCGGGCACGGTGGCCTGGAACGGGTCGCCGGTCGACGAGGTGACGCTGCGCCAGTATCTGGACCAGACCGCGGGCATGAACCCCGAGCCGGAACTTCACTTCCAGCCGGACCCGCAGGCGCGGTACGAAGTCGTCGATCGCACGCTGGCCGTCGTGAAGCGGTCTTCGATCACGAAGCTCGGCTTCATCGGTAACGAGCAGTATCGCAACGACTTCTAAGTCACGCGACACGATCGATACGATGCCAGGGGCGGTCCGCAAGGGCCGCCCCTTTTGCATGTCCGACGTCCATGACACCGGGGGCGGAAAGAGCGCCGGCATGCCGCGCGCGCACCTCACGGCCTTACCAGGGCAATATCCGTAAAAATCCCATATTGCGCCACAGTCATCGAAGTGACACAACCGTGTCACAAAAGTGAAACCTTTCGACTCAGAAGGGCGATGGAGACGGGATGATGCGCAAATTCGGCTTTGTAGTTCTTGCCCTTGTCGGCGCGGCAGCACCGGCGCTCGCGGCGGATCAGAATGGCTATCAGGCGATCGTGTCGGGCGATCTGGCCGCGGCCGAACGCCATATCCTGGCAGAGCAGGCGGTCTATCCGGGTCGCCCCGAACTGATGCTCAACCTTGCCGCGGTTTACCGGCGGACGGGGCGCGAGGCGGACGCACGGGCGCTGTACAAGCGCGTGCTCGAACGCCGCGACATCGCGATGGACCTTCCCTCGGGTGCGGTGGCCTCGTCGCATGATCTGGCACGACGCGCGCTCGGCGTGGCCCCGGTACAGATCGCCACGCGCTAAACGAAGGCCGTTGCGCTCGTCCGACGCCGGTTCTGTGGTTCCGGTAGTGAGTCAGAGCCGGCGTCGACCTCGTGCGGTCGACGCCTGAGGCGGTCAGAGCCGGGGCAGGGTGACCCCGCGCTGGCCCATATATTTGCCCGCGCGGTCGGCATAGCTGATCTCGCACGGCTCATTGCCGCGCAGGAACAGGAACTGGCAGGCGCCCTCGTTCGCGTATATCTTCGCGGGCAGCGGCGTGGTGTTCGAGAATTCGAGCGTCACATGGCCCTCCCATTCGGGTTCGAGCGGGGTCACGTTGACGATGATCCCGCAGCGCGCATAGGTCGATTTGCCCAGACAGATCACCAGCGTGTCACGCGGAATGCGAAAATATTCGACCGTCCGCGCCAGCGCAAAGCTGTTCGGCGGGATGATGCAGACATCCGTCTTGCGGTCGACGAAGCTGTTCGCGTCGAAATTCTTCGGATCGACGATCGCACTGTCGACATTGGTGAAGATCTTGAACTCGTCGGCGACGCGCGCGTCATAGCCATAGGAGGACAGCCCGTAGCTGATACAGCCATCGCGGCGCTGCGCCTCGTGAAATGGCTCGATCATCGCATCGCCCAGCGCGCGTTCGCGAATCCAGCGGTCGGACATGACGGACATGAGACATTCCCCTTTTCGCCGCTGCTTTCGCGCGGATGGCCGATGGCGGCAAGAGCGCGCGCACGCGGAGAGCGATTTTGCCGTTGCAGCCGGCGTGTCGGGCGGTCATGGGGCGCGGCATGAACCAGATTCGGCAGCCTTTTCCGCGCGGTACGTCCGTCGAGCCACAGCTTCCGGACCATGATGGCGAGCGGGATCGCGCCGCGATCCGCGCGCGCCGCGCCAGCCGCTATGTGCGGATCGCGCTGGCCGGATCGATCGCGCTGTCGGGCGGCGGGGCGCAGGCGCAGTCGGTGCAGGACCTGCAACGCCAGATCGACGAACTGAAGGCGACGATCGCCGAGCTCAAGGCCGCGCAGAATGGGCCGATTGCCCAGGCGGCGCCGGTCACTGCGCCAGTCCCCGCGCCCGTTACCGCGCCGGTCGCGGTTGCGACAACGCCTGCGCCCGCCCCGGCGCCCAAGCCGGCAACCGCGGTCGCCCCCTCGACGCAATTGGCCGCGGCAACGCCCGAGCCGAAGCGCGCCTGGTATGATCGCATCGCGATCCGCGGCTATACGCAGATGCGGTTCAACGAGATCGTGTCGGGCGATCGCACCGCGCCGGAGGGCAAGTCGCGGTTGCGGTCGGTGCATGACGGCAGCATCGGCGACAATACCGGCTTTTCGCTCCGCCGCGTCCGGCTGGTCCTGCAGGGCGATCTGACCGACCGGGTGTCCTTCTATCTCCAGCCCGACTTCGCGGTGAACGTCAGCAACCAGTCGGGCGGCGAGCGACGCGAGGGCTTTGCCCAGCTGCGCGACGCCTATGTCGACACGTTCCTCGACGCGGATCGCCGCTTCCGGCTGCGGTTCGGGCAGTCGAAGGTGCCATTCGGCTGGGAGAATATGCAGTCCTCGTCGAATCGCATCACGATCGATCGCAGCGACGGGATCAACAGCGCGGTCCCCGGTGAGCGCGATCTGGGCATCGTCGCCTATTACACGCCCACCGGCGTGCAACGGATCTGGGATCGCCTCGAGGAGGACGGCCAGAAACTGTTCGGCAATTACGGTGCGTTCGCTCTTGGCGTCTATAACGGCCAGGGGATCAGCCGTGCCGAGACCAATGACGGCATGATGACCGTGGCGATGGCGACGTGGCCGTTCGCGCTCGACGGGCTTGGCGGGGCGTTCAGCGGACAGGTGTTGGAGGTCGGCGCGGCGGCCATCCGTAATCGCGTCCAGCCCGAACTGCGCAGCGGCGGGGTCAGCGACACGAGCTTTGCCGATGAGCGGTTCGGGGTCCACGCGATCCTCTATCCGCAGCCCTTCGGGTTTCAGGCGGAGTGGAACTGGGGGCGCGGCCCCGAATATGACGACGTGTCGCAGTCGATTACGACCAAGCGGCTTAACGGCGGCTATGTCCAGGCGATGGCTCGCGTGCGGTCGTCGCCGCTCGGCCCGTTCATGCCCTATGCGCGCCGGCAATATTATCGCGGCGGGTGGAAGGCGCTGCCCAACGCGCCGCGGCTCGAGACCGACGAGTTCGAGCTGGGGATCGAATTCCAGCCGACCCCGCCGATCGAGCTGACGGTCGCCTATGCGCGGATGACACGGCGCGAGGCCGACGAACGCCGCGAGGGCCGGGCGGAGGGCGATCTGATCCGCACGCAGTTGCAGTTCAACTACTGACCGGGGATCAGCTGATCCCGAGGTCCGCCGGGCCGAACGCGTCGGGGAGAAGCCCCGACAGGCGGTAGCTGCGGACAGCGTCGCCCTGCGCCGCGCCGCAATGCACGGGGAGATCGCGCCCGCCCATCTGCGCCGCCTCGTTGATCACCTGGCGACAGCGGCCGCACGGGCTCACGGGAGCGTTGCCGGTCGCGCGACCTTCTGCGTCCATAGCGCCGCCGATCACGCCGATCGCAACGACGTCACGCAGGCGGCCCTGCGCGCTGGCGGTCGCCAGTGCGACGGTTTCGGCACAGAGCGACAGGCCATAACTGGCATTCTCGAAATTGGCGCCGGTGATCACGCTGCCGTCGTCGAGCAGCACCGCGGCGCCGACCGCGAATCGTGAATAGGGCGCATGCGCGTGACGCGCGGCGTCGCGCGCGGCGGCGATCAGGCGAGTTGCCTGATCGGTATCGAAACCATCGTTCATCCTGCCACCACGTCCCAGTTCACCGGTCCCTCGATTCCCTCGACACGCCGAAAATTGCTCGCGCGCCACATGCGCCATGGCCGTGCCGCATAATCGGGCTTGAGCAGATTGGCCATCGCCCAGACCGGCCGCGGCAGTGCCGCCGACAACGCATAGCTGCCCTCGACCGACTTGCCGATCCGCAGCAGGACGGGCTTGCCGGTATGCGTCTCCACCATCGTCACGAAGCGCGTCAGATCGGCGACCAGCGCGGCCTTTTCAGGGCGGGCGACGCAATCATCACGGAACTGCACATCGACGGCGACGGGCAGCGCGTCGGCGGCGGCGGGTACGAAGGTATTGAACGCGTTCGCCTGTTCGACCGCAGGCTGGCACAGCGAATAGATATGCACCGCGCCGCGCCGCAGCCCGGCTTCGGGAAGCGCCGCCCAGTTCGCCTCGAACGCCGGATCGCGGCGATCCTTGCCCGAGGTCGCGACGATATAGGCGAAGTCGACCCCGCGCGCGCGCACCGTTCCCCATTCGACCGGCCCAGGATTTTCACCCAGGTCGACGCCTTGCAGCGGATAGGTCTCGGTCGCGGGATGCCACTGCGTCGCATAGGCCCAGCCGCCAATCGCGATGCCGCCCGTGCCGAACAGCACGGTCGCAAGCTTCAGCAATGTCGTGGCCATCAACGCTGCTCAGCCACGCAGATGAAGGACGCAGATGAGCGTGAACAACCGGCGGGCAGTGTCGAAATCGACCTCGATCTTGCCCGACAGCCGGTCCTTGAGCAGCTCGGCGGCCTCATTGTGGACGCCGCGCCGGGCCATGTCGACGGTTTCGATCTGCGCGGGCGAGGACTGGCGAATCGCCTGGTAATAGCTGTCGCAGATCGCGAAATAGTCCTTGATCGGTCGGCGGAAACGGCCGAGCGCGAGCACCAGTGTCTCAAGATGCGTGTCGTCCTCACGATGGATGTGAATACCGAGCCGGCCTTCCTCCGTCTCGAGCCTGATGCGGTACGGGCCGGCATAGCCATCGGCATGCTGGCGCTGCGGCGCGAAATAATTGCCCTCGATCAGGTCGAAGATCGCGATCCGGCGTTCCTGCTCGATATCCGCGGACCGCCACGCGATCGTGCGCTCGTCGAGCTGTATGTCGATGATCCGCGGGTCGGCCATGCCATGTGCGATAGCGATGGTCGTAACGCGTGTCACTTGTCGCCTGCACCGGCGGCCGCCGATCGCGGCTGGCTGGTCGACTTATCCCCATCATTCTGGCGCAGTTGGCTTGGAGCGATCGCGCGCAGTGCGTAGAACGCAGTATGGCAACCCTCGCATTCCCCGTCCCCGCCGTGGCCGAACCACAGCAGCTTCCCCGCAACGTCGAGGCCGAAGCCGCGATGCTCGGCGCGATGATGATCGACAACCGGCTCGCCGACGATCTGGTCGACAAGCTCGAACCGACGCATTTCTTCGAACCCGTGCACGGGCGCATCTTCGCCGCGATCAAGACGCTGCGCGGCAACGACATGCTTGTGACGCCGGTCACGCTGCGGCCGATGTTCGACGCGGACGAGGGCATGCGCGAGCTGGGCGGCCCCGCCTATCTGGCCGGCCTCACGGGCAGTGGCGCAGGGCTGATCGGTGCGCGCCAGTTCGCGCAGCAGATCTATGACCTGGCGATGCTGCGTGCGCTCGTCTCGGTCGGCCGCACGCTGGTCGACCGCGCGATGGACACCTCGGAGGAGGTCAATCCGCGCGCGCAGATCGAACTCGCCGAGGAGGAATTGTTCAAGGTCGCCGCCGATGGCGGGGCGGAGAACTCGGTGAAGACGTTCGCGCAGGCGACCACCGCGGCGGTCAAGATGGCCGAGCGGGCGCTCAACTCGGGCGGCAATCTGTCGGGCGTGACGACGGGTATCGACTCGATCAACGCCAAGATCGGCGGCATGCATCACAGCGATCTGATGATCCTGGCCGGGCGTCCGGGCATGGGCAAGACGTCGCTCGCCACCAACATCGCGTTCAACGCCGCGCGGCGCTGGATGCGCGACATGGCCGACGGGATCGCGCCGAAGGATTCGGTCGGCGCGAAGGTTGCGTTCTTCAGCCTCGAAATGTCCGCGGATCAGCTGGCGACGCGTATTCTTGCCGAGCAGTCGCAGATCAGTTCCGAATCGCTCCGCATGGGCAAGATCAGCCGCACCGAGTTCGCGCAGCTCGCGGCCGCGGCGGCCGAGCTCGAGAACCTGCCGCTGTTCATCGACGACACGGGCGGCCTGTCGATCGGCGCGCTGCACACGCGTGTCCGCCGGCTGCAGCGTCGCCACAATAACGAGATCGGGCTCGTGGTGGTCGACTATCTCCAGCTGCTGTCGGGGTCGGGCAAGAGCAAGGACGGCAACCGCGTTCAGGAAATCTCCGAGATTTCGCGCGGGCTGAAAACGCTGGCAAAGGATCTGAACGTGCCGGTGCTGGCACTGTCGCAGCTGAGCCGCGCGGTCGAAAGCCGCGAGGACAAGACGCCGATGCTGTCCGATCTTCGCGAATCGGGGTCGATCGAGCAGGACGCCGACATGGTCTGGTTCGTGTACCGCGAGGATTATTACGTCGCGTCGAAGGAGCCCAAGCGCCCGGCCGAAGGCGACAGCGCGAAGATCTTCGAGGATCACGCATCGTGGGCGGCCGAGATGGAGCGCGTCTATGGCCTGGCCGAGCTGATCATCGCCAAGCAGCGCCACGGCGCGACCGGCAAGGTGCGGATGAAGTTCGATCCGACGATCACGAAGTTCTCGGATCTGGCGGAGTATTGAAACTCTGGCGTTCCTCTCCCTCACGGGGAGAGGGACACGGATCAGATGATCGGGTCGTAACCCCCGGGGGCGTGGATCCCGCATTCGACCTTGTCGAAGCTGCGCCAACGCCCCGCGCGCGGATCCTCGCCGGGGGCGACCTTGGTCGTGCAGGGCGCGCAGCCGATCGAGAGATAGCCCTGCGCCTCGAGCGGATGCCGCGGCAGATCATGCTCGGCGAAATAGGCGTCGAGCCGCGCCTTGTCCCAGTCGGCGAGCGGGTTGATCTTCAACCGGCCCTCATCCTCCTCGAACCGCGGCAGCGCGGTGCGCGTGCCCGACTGGAAGCCCTTGCGCCCCGAGATCCACGCGTCGAACGGCGCGAGCGCGCGGCGCAGCGGCTCGACCTTGCGCAGGTCGCAGCAGCCATCGGGGTCATAAGACCAGCGCTCGCCCGCCCGATCCTTGATCGCCAGCAGCCGCGGATCGGGTCTGAACACGCGCAGGTCGGTGAGGCCCAGCCGTTCGGCCAGCGCATCACGATAGGCGAGCGTCTCGCCGAACATCTTCTGCGTGTTGGTGAAGATCACCGGCACATCGACATCGACCTGCGCGACCATGTGCAGCAGCACCGCCGATTCGGCACCGAAGGACGAAACCGACGCGATCCGCCCGGCGAGCTCGCCGGTCAGCAGCTCGCGCAGCATCTGCGCCGCCGGAACGCCGGCGAACCGGTCCTGCATCGCCTGTGCGTCCGCCCTGGTGAAAGCAGGGGTCACGTCGATCGTGTCGATCCGGCGAAGCGCTTCACCCATGGCGCAGCTTCCAGACCGGCACGGCGCCGTCGGCCGCCTTCTGATAGGGCGTGTCGTAGCGCGCGAGGCTGGCGCGCAGCACGTCGATATCGATCGGGGCCTCGGGCGCGAAGCTGTCGAAGCCGCAGCGGCGCATCAGCGGAATCTGGTCGACGAGCACGTCGCCCGCCGCACGCAGCTCGCCGGTATAGCCCGCCTCGCGCAGGATCCGGGCCGCGGAATAGCCGCGGCCGTCGCGATAGCCGGGAAAGCTCACCTCGATCAGCGCGAGCTGGTCGATCTGCGGCAGCAGCACGCGCGCATCGTCGCCCGCCTCGAGGCGGACGGCCGCTGCGTTGCTCTGGCCGATGAACGAATCGAGTGTCACCGCAGGCTCGTCATGTGGCTCGTCGTCGCGGAAGCGGAGCAGCGTCTGGTCCGGATACTCAACCATAGATCGCCTCCTTGAACGTCTCGAAGCCGACGCGGCGATAGGTGTCGAGGAAACGCTCGCCGGGGTCGCGGACCTGAAGATAGCGATCGGTGACGCGTTCGATCGCGTCGACCACGCCGTCTTCCGAGAAGCCCGGGCCGGTGATCTTGGCGAGGCTCACATCCTCAGCGCCCGATCCGCCGAGCGAGAGCTGGTAATTCTCGGTGCCCTTCTTGTCGACGCCGAGGATGCCGATGTGCCCGGCATGGTGATGCCCGCAGGCGTTGATGCAGCCGCTGATCTTGAGCTTGAGCTCACCCAGCTCGCGCTGCCGGCCAAGATCGCCGAAGCGCGTCGCGATCTTCTGTGCGAGCGGGATCGAGCGCGCATTGGCGAGGCTGCAATAATCGAGACCGGGACAGGCGATGATGTCGCTGATCAGGTCGAGATTGGCCTCGGCCAGCCCCGCCTCGCTGAGCGTCGACCACACCGCGTGCAGATCGGCCATGCGGACGTGCGGCAGGACGATGTTCTGCGCATGCGTGACGCGCAGCTCGTCGAAGCTGTAGCGCGTGCCGAGATCGGCCATCACGTCGATCTGGTCCGCCGACGCATCGCCGGGAATGCCGCCGACGGGCTTCAGGCTGATGTTGACGATCGCATAGCCGGGCTGCTTGTGCGCCTTCACGTTCTGGTCGAGCCAGACCGCGAAGTCGGGATCGCTGCGGTCGATCTCGGTGGACGCGTTTTCCTCGAATGCGGGCGCGCCGAAATGGCTCGTGATCCGCTCGAGTTCGGCGCGCGGCGGATCGAAGCCAAGGCCCTTCACCGCAGCGAATTCCTCCTCGACCTGGCGACGATATTCGTCGGGGCCGATCTCGTGCAGCAGGATCTTGATCCGCGCCTTGTAGATATTGTCGCGGCGGCCGTAGCGATTATAGACGCGCAGGCACGCCTCGAGATAGCTCATCAGGTCGTCGGCGGGGACGAAATCGCGGATCTCGTGGCTGATCATCGGCGTGCGGCCCATGCCGCCACCGACATAGATCTTCGCGCCGAGTTCACCGTCGCGGACGTGCAGACCGATGCCGATGTCGTGCAGCCGCATCGCCGCGCGATCCTCGTCCGCCGCGATCACGCAGATCTTGAACTTGCGCGGGAGGTAGGTGAATTCGGGGTGGAACGTCGACCACTGACGGATCAGCTCGGCCCAGGGGCGCGGATCAGCGACCTCGTCCGCGGCGGCGCCGGCGAACTGGTCGGAGCTGATGTTGCGGATGCAGTTGCCCGACGTCTGGATGGCATGCATCTCGACCGTCGACAGCTCCTGGAGGATGTCCGGGGTCTGGTCGAGCTGGATCCAGTTGAACTGGATGTTCTGCCGCGTCGTGAAATGGCCGTAGCCGCGATCATATTTGCGCGCGATGTGGCCGAGCATCCGCATCTGCCGGCCGTCGAGCGTGCCATAGGGCACAGCGACCCGCAGCATGTAGGCATGCAGCTGGAGATACAGGCCGTTCATCAGGCGCAGCGGCTTGAACTGGTCCTCAGTCAACTCGCCCGACAGGCGGCGGCGGACCTGATCGCGGAACTCGTCGACGCGCTGGTCGACGATGGCCTGGTCGTATTCGTCGTACTTATACATGGGGGGTTCCCGGTAGAATTTGGTTCACGCGGAGCCTGTCCTGAGCGAAGCCGAAGGGGCGCGATGGCGCGAAGAAGATTGGGTTCACGCGGAGGCGCGGAGGCGCGGAGGAGAAAGACGAGGAAGGAACTCCCGCGCCAGCGGGCAGCAAATCTGCCTCAGTCAGCGAGTGTGAGGGCCGCTGCGCGGCAGGGGAGACACCTCCGCGCCTCCGCGCCTCCGCGCGAACCATCTTCTCACTGCTCTCGTCGCGCCTTCGCGCCATCGCGTGAATCATATAACCCAACTCCCCGCAGCCGGATCGGCCGGCTTGAGCGTAAGGTCGGGCCGCATAGTCGGACCCAAGGCGCGAATGCGATCCTTGATGTGCGCAGGGCGGGGGCCGTCTGCGGTCGCGGTCGCCTCGATCAGATAAGGGACGTTGACGCGGCGTGCGCCTTCCTCTGCCCGGAGGATCGATTCACCCGCGACGCCGACATCGGCCGCATCCTCGATATGGCGCGACCAGCCGTCGCCGGTCCACCAGATCACGTCGCCGGTGGGAAGGTCGTTTCCAGTCAGGAGCTTCATGCGGCGGCCTCTGCAATTCGTGCCCAGCGGGCGAGCTTGTCCTGCGCGTCGGAGAGCTCGACGACCTCGCCGACGACGATTATCGCGGGGCTCTTGACCGCCTCGCGCTGCACCATCGGGCCGAGATCGGCGAGCAGGGTCCGCATCGCACGGCTGCCCGATAGCGTGCCGCGCTCGAGCACCGCAACCGGCATGTCGGGCGCCACGCCATCGGCCATCAGCTTGTCGGCGATATCGGTCGCGGTGGCGATCCCCATGTAGATGACGAGCGTACGGCCCTGGCCGGCGAGCCCCGACCAGTCCTGTTCGGTCAGACCCTTGCACTGGCCCGCGACGAAGCTGACCGCGCTCGAATGATCGCGGTGAGTGAGCGGGAGCATCGCCTCGGCCGCGCAACCCAGCGCGGCGGAGACCCCGGGGATCACCTCGACCGGCAGGCCCGCGGCATGCACGGCCTCGACCTCCTCGCCGCCGCGACCGAACACGAACGGATCGCCGCCCTTCAGCCGGACGACGATCGCGCCGGTCTTCACATGCGCGATGATCAGCGCGTTGATCGCCTCTTGCGGCAGCGTGTGGCGCGCGCGCTGCTTGGCGACCGAGATGCGCTGGGCGGCAGGCGGCGCGATGTCGAGCACGCGCGGATCGATCAGCCCGTCATGGACGACGACGTCGGCGATCTCGAGCGCGGCGACCGCACGCACGGTCAGCAGTCCGGGATCGCCGGGCCCCGCCCCGACGAGGATGACGCGCCCGCGGGCACCGGGGTCTAGCAAGCTTACCATGTCAGGAAGATGGGCTCTGGACGGGCGATTGGCGAGCCCAGCATTATTTGCCCCGGGGCTAGTCCTGCTTTCCCACGCGGCGCGGGTGCCATCGCCGAAACGTTCGCAGGCCCCGGTCACGGGCTGGTGGCGGCGGAATCCGCGCGATAGGAAGGCGCGACGAACCGGGTAACCCGGACGCGATGGGGAACTTCGATAATGCGCCTGACCTGCCTTGCCGCCATGTTGCTGGCGACCACCTTCATCGGCGCGGTGCCGGTGGCGAGCCAGGCGCTGCCGCCGCCCGCACCGATCGCCGGCGACGGCCCCGAGGATGCGAAGCTCAAGCAGCTTTTCTATGCCAGCGACGAGCGCGATCTGAAGAACGATCCGCTGCAGGCGATCTTCCGCGGCGACATGCGCTATGCCGATCGTTTCGGCGAATATCTGACCGATGCGCGCACCGCGCAGGACAAGCGCAATGTCGAGCAGGATCTGGCTGCGATCGCCGCGATCGACCGGGCGAAGCTGACGCGGGTCGACCAGATCGCCTATGACGTGTTCCGCAACGGCCGCGAGGTCGCACTGCGCGGGTTCGCGCCGAACCTGGTCGCGATCGACCGGTTGCTGCCGCTCAGCCATTTCGGCGGGTTCCAGACCTTTTATCCCGATTTTGCGTCGGGCAAGGGCGGCGCGCCGTTCAAGACGGTCGCGGATTACGAGAACAACCTGCGGCGCAATGCGGGCTATGCCGCCGTCTATGACCGGGCGATCGCACGGTTCCGCGAGGGGATAGCGAAGGGCGTGACCCAGCCCAAGCTGGTCGTGCGAAACATGATCGGCCAGTTCGACAATCTGATCGCCGAGGGTGTCGAGAAATCGACCTTCTACGCGCCGGTGACGATGTTCCCCGCGTCGATCCCGGCGGCCGACCGCACGCGCCTGACCGCGGCCTATGCCAGGCAGGTGCGTGAGGTGATCAATCCTGCGCACGTCCGGATGCGCGATTTCCTCGCCAACGAATATCTCGCCAAGGCGCGCGACACGGTCGGGCTGTCGGCGCTGCCGGGCGGCGCCGCGCTTTATGCCCAGCGGATCGAGGACAGCACGACGCTGCCGCTCGAGCCCGAGGCGGTGCATCAGCTCGGCCTGTCCGAGGTCGCGCGGATCACGCAGGCGATGGAGGCGCAGAAGGCTGCAGTCGGGTTCAAGGGCACGCTGGCCGCGTTCTTCGATTATCTGCGCACCGATCCCCGCTTCCAGCCCAAGTCGGCGGCGGCGGTGCGCGAGGGCTATGAGGCGATCGGCAAGCGGGTCAACGCCCGGATCGCGACGCAATTCTCGCTGGTGCCCAAAAGCCCGCTCGAGATCCGTGCAGTGCCCGATTTCCGCGCGAAGACCGATGCGGCGGGGTCGTATCAGCAGGGAACCCCCGACGGCACGCGGCCGGGGATCTTCTACTACAACACCTATGACCTGCCGACGCGGTATCTGTGGGGGATGGAGACGCTCTACCTGCACGAGGCGGTGCCGGGCCATCATTACCAGATCAGCCTGGCGCAGGAGAATGTCGCGCTGCCCGCCTTCATCCGGTTCGGCGGCAACACCGCCTATGTCGAGGGCTGGGCGCTCTATGCCGAGACCTTGTGGAAGGAACTGGGCGTCGAAAGCGATCCCTATCAGCGGATGGGTGGCCTGAACGACGAGATGCTGCGCGCGATGCGGCTGGTCGTCGATACCGGGATCCACGCCAAGGGGTGGAGCCGCGACCAGGCGATCGCCTATATGCTTGCCAATTCGCCGATGGGGCGGACCGACGCGACCGCCGAGGTCGAGCGCTACATCTCGATTCCCGGGCAGGCGCTGGCGTACAAGATCGGCCAGCTGACGATTCTCAGGATGAAGGCCAAGGCGCAGGCGGCGCAGGGTGCCGCGTTCGATCCGCGCGCCTTCCACGCCCAGGTGCTCGATACGGGCGCACTGCCGATGCCGGTGCTGGAGAAAAAGATCGACGACTGGTTGGGCGGGGTGAAGTAACGCCCATGATCCTCCCCCTGGCGGGGGAGGATTTCAGTGCGGCTTTAGGCCCGCTACCCGCCTCAGCCGTCGCGCAGGCCGATGCCGATGCTCGCCCGCGCGCTTTCGGATTCGCTGCTGACGACCGGATAGGCGCAGTAATCGGCGGCGTAATAGGCGCTGGGGCGGTGATTGCCCGACCAGCCGACGCCGCCGAACGGCGCGCCCGACGAGGCGCCGTTGGTGGGCTTGTTCCAGTTGACGATCCCGGCGCGGATATTGGCCCAGAACCGGTCGTAGAGCGCGGGCGTCTGGCTGATCAGCGCGGCGGACAGGCCGTAGCGGGTGTTGTTCGCCTCGGCGATCGCGGCGTCGAAATCATCGGTGCGGAAGACCTGCAGGATCGGGCCGAATAGTTCGAGATCGGGGCGCTCCGCCATGTCGGTGACGTCGATCATCGCCGGGCGCAGGAAGGGCAGCGTATCGACCGGGCGTTCGAGATGCCGGATCGGCCGGCCGCCGCGCATCAGCAGCTCGAGAAAGCTCTCGGTGAGCTGGTCCGCCGCCTGATTGTCGATCACCGGGCCCATGAACGGCGCCGGGTTCGCATGCGGCTCGTCGACGATGATCCGCGCGATCATCCGCTCGATCGTATCGAGAAGCGGCTGGGCGAGCCGTTCCTGGACGATCAGCCGGCGCGCAGCGGTACAGCGCTGGCCGGCGGTGGTGAAGGCGGACTGGACGACGAGCACCGCCGCGGTGTGCAGGTCCGGCGTGTCCCAGACCATGATCGGGTTGTTGCCGCCCATTTCGAGCGCCAGAATTTTCTCGGGCTTCTCGGCAAAGGCGCGGTTGAGCGCGAGGCCGGTCTGGGCCGAACCGGTGAAGAGCAGGCCGTCGATATCGGGATGCGCGGCCAGCGCCTTGCCCTCCGCGGGGCCGCCGACGAGCAGCCGGATGCAATCCTCGGGCACCCCGGCGGCGCGGTAGCACTCGACGAGGAACGCGCCCGATGCTGGGGTCTTTTCGGACGGCTTGAAGACGACCGCGTTGCCGGCGATCAGCGCGGGGACGATGTGGCCATTCGGCAGGTGCGCCGGGAAGTTGTAGGGGCCGAGCACCGCGAGCACGCCGTGCGGCTTGTGGCGCAGCGCGACGCGGCTGTTCATCGGCGCCTCCATCCGGCGCTGCGCAGTGCGTTCGGCATAGGCGCTGACCGAGATGTCGACCTTGGCGATCACCGTCTCGACCTCGCCGCGCGCTTCCCAGATCGGCTTGCCCGTCTCGCGCGCGATCAGGTCGGTGAACGCGTCGTTGCGCTGGCGGACGACATTGGCGAACCGGCGCATCGTCTCGATCCGGAACGCGAGCGGCTTGGAGGCCCAGCCGGCCCAGCCCGACCGCGCGGTCGCCACTTCGGTATCGACATCCCCGATCGGGTGACGCCACAACAGCGTACCGGTTGCGGGTTCGTAGGAGAGGATCTCATCGGCCATATCGGGCTCTTGCCCCAATTTTAGAAGAGTTTCCACCACCCGCCGCACCGTCGGCCGCGGCACCCGCGATCAGGCGAGCGCCTCGCCCATCGCCCGGATCGCGGCGACCTTCGCGGTAAGACGGCTCCAGTCGTCGGCGTCGGCGATCGGCGCCCAGATCGATTCCACCTCGTCGATCAGCAGGCTGCACGGCGTGCCCGACCAATAGGGATGGGTGCGATCCTTGCGCGCGGCATAGCCGCCGAGCGCGGCGCGGACCTCGTCCCATTCGGGACCGTAGCCCGCGGGAAGCTCGCCGCCGAACGCGTCGAAGAAGAACCGGTCGATACCCGCCCCGCTGGTCCGCAGCGCGCGCTCGGTTGCCTGGACGAGCGCACGGTCGCTGTTGGGATCGCGCGGGCGGACGCCCAGCCGCCACAGGATCGCCGCGCCCACTTCGGTCTGATAGGCGGGGCCGAAACCGTCGAGCGCGGCGATCAGTGGATCGCTCTCGGCGATCGTGCGCAGCGATACCGCGAGCTGCATCACGTCCCAGTGGATCGCCTCGGGCTGGCGACCAAAGGCGTACAGCCCCTGATGATCGAAATAGGCGGCGGTGAAGCCCGGGTCCCAGGTCGGCGCGAACCGCCACGGGCCATAGTCGAAGCTTTCGCCGGTGACGTTGATGTTGTCCGAATTGAGCACGCCGTGGACGAAGCCCGCCGCCATGTAGCGCGCCGCGAGTCGGGCGGTCCGCGCGACGACGAGCGCGAGGAGGCGGACCGGATCGTCGCCATGTTCCTCGAACAGGTTGCGCAGCGTATATGCGACAAGCCGGCGCAGGGCGTCGTCGTCGCGATGATAGGCGAAGCGCTGGAAGGTGCCGATCCGGACATGGCTGTGGCTGAGCCGGACCATGACCGCAGAGCGGGTCGGGCTCGGCTCGTCGCCGCGCTGCAGGTCTTCGCCCGTCTCGATGAGCGAGAGCGTGCGCGAGGTCGGGACGTTCAGCGCCTCGAGCATCTCGGTCGCGAGGATCTCGCGAACGCCACCTTTCAGCGTGAGCCGGCCATCGCCCGCGCGGCTCCACGGCGTCTGCCCCGACCCCTTGGTGCCGAGATCCATCAGGCGGCCGCGATGGTCGCGCATCTGGGCAAAGGTGAAACCGCGACCATCACCCAGATCGGGATTGTAGTTGCGGAACTGATGACCGTGATAGCGCAACGCGAGCGGGCCGGGCAGCGTGCCCGGCAACGGCGCGAACCGGCCGAAATGCCGGGTCCATTCGTCGTCGTCGAGCGTCGCCAGACCGACCTGTGCGGCGGCGCGATCGTTGCGGAAGCGGAGCTGGGTGTGGGGGAAATCGGCCGCCGCGACCGGATCGAAGAACGGGTCGCCCAGGTCGAGCAACGTGGTTTCGGGGCGATAGGCGGGGAAGGCTTGCGGGTCGATGGGCATGCGGCGATATGGTGGCCGCTACCCGAAGGACGCAACCATGGCCGCTTACGAAAACCTCTATTGGTGGTCCAGGGACGGGCTGCGGCTGCACGCACGCGACTATCCTGGCGGCGGCGATGGCCGTCCGCCGATCCTGTGCCTGCCCGGGCTGACGCGTAACGCGCGCGATTTCGATGCGCTCGCGGCGCGGCTCGCGGGGCGCTGGCGGCTGATCGGGATCGATTTCCGCGGGCGCGGCGAGAGCGCCTATGCCAAGGATCCGATGTCCTATGTCCCGCTGACCTATGTGCAGGATGTCGAGGCGTTGCTGGCCGAGCATGGCATCGACCGTTTCGTCGCGTTCGGGACGTCGCTCGGCGGGATCGTCACGATGCTGATGGCGGGGCCGGCGCGCGGGCGAATCGCAGCCGCTTTGCTCAACGATGTCGGCCCCGAGATCGACGCGCAGGGCCTGTCGCGGATCCGCGGCTATGTCGGCAAGGCGAGCGTCTTTCCGACCTGGATGCACGCCGCGCGCTGCGTGTCGGAGAGCAATGCCGACGTCTATCCGGACTGGACGATCGAGGATTGGCTGGCGATGGCCAAGCGCATCTACCGGCTGAATAGCTCAGGCCGGATCGTGCTCGATTACGACCTGAAGATCGCCGAACCGTTCCGCGTGCCGGGCAGCGAGGCCGGGCCGGACATGTGGCAGGCGCTGGCAGGCCTGCGCGAGATCCCGACGCTGATCGTACGGGGTGGTCGATCCGACCTGTTGTCGGCCGCGATCGCGGATCGGATGGTCGCCTCGCTCGACCGCGCGACGCTCGTCACCGTGCCCGGGGTCGGTCATGCCCCGACGCTGAGCGAGCCGATCGTCCAGGCGCCGATCGACGACCTGCTGGTGCAGGTGCTTGAGGGGGATGCTGTCCGCGCCTAGGGGACGGGGACGGGGCGTCGCAGCGACGCCTTGTCCCGCCTGCTCGATGACCGGAACAGCTTATGACCGCACCCGCCGACCTTCATGTGAATCATCGCTCCCTTGAGGGTCGCCGCGCGATCATCACGGGAGGGACGACAGGGATCGGGCGGGCGATCGCGGTGCTGCTCGCGGCGGGGGGCGCCAAAGTCTATATCTGCGGTCACGATGCGGGTCATCTCGAGGACGCGCTCGCCTGCATCCGCGCGGTCGGCGAAGGCGACGGGATGGTCACCGAGCTTGCCGATCCCGACAAGGTCCGCGCCTTTTTCGATGCCGGCGAGGCGTATCTGGGCGGGTTCGACATCACCGTCATCAACGCCTCGATCGCCGCGGGCGGGCTGACGCAGATGGACGAAGACGCGCTGCGCTACGCGATCGCGGTCAATTTCACCGCCTATCTGCTCAGCGCGCATCACGCCGCGCACCGGATGACGCCGATCGGCGACCTGATCCTCATCGGTTCGCTCAGCGCGCATATCCTCGGGCCGAGCTCGACCGTCTATGCGGGCATCAAGTCGGGTATCGCCGGTTTCGCCGAGGCGCTGCGTCGCGAGCTGGGGCCCAAGGGGATCCGGGTGTCGCTGATCGAGCCGGGCAAGGTCGGCTCGAACATGCAATATCCCGACGTGCCCGACGAGAAGCAGCGGCAGATGATCGCGGCGGAGCAAATGCTGCGCGGCGAGGACATCGCCGCGGGGGTCGAGTTCCTGCTCACGCAGCCGACGCGCAGTGTGATCCAGCAGCTCGTGATCGTGCCCCGCGCGCTGGAGGGGGAATAGCGCCTTTGTTTACCCCCTCCCGTTCATGCTGAGCGAAGTCGAAGCACCTGCGCTCGGGGCATGCCCTTCGACTTCGCTCAGGGCGAACGGGGGAGGGGGCGGGCGTGGGGGCGGGGCGGCCAGACAACCAGAATTTTAGGAGAATAGCATGTTCGATCAGCTCGTCTTCACTCCCGCCGACATCGACCTGTCGCGCTCGCCGCTGGCGGGCAAGGTCGGGGCCGAGACCTATGTGCTCGGCGCCTTCAATCCGGGGATGACGCGGCTGGCGAACGGCAATCTGCTGCTGATGGTGCGCGTGGCGGAGGCGTTGCGCGAGCCGGTCAAGGGCGGCAACGTCCATGCGATCCGCTGGCAGGACGGCGCCTATCTTCGCGATGCGTGGCCGTTGCAGATGGTCGACACCAAGGATCCGCGCAAATTCCTGATCCCCGGCGGCGGTTGGAAGGTGATGGCGCTCACCTCGCTGTCCTGGCTGCTGCCGGTCGAGCTCGACGCGGAGGGCCGTTCGGTCGTCGCGGTCCATTACGACAAGGCGATCGCGCCGCGCACACCCTACCAATGCTATGGCGTCGAGGATGCGCGCATCTCGAAGGTCGGCGACCGCTATCTGATGACGACCTGTTCGGTCAGCCCGGAACGGCATTCGACGACTCTCTATTCGTCAGCCGATGCGCTCGACTGGCAGCTTGAGGGGATCGTGCTCGATCACCAGAACAAGGACATGCTGATCTTCGAAGGGCTGATCGGCGGGCAATATTGGGCGCAGACCCGGCCGCTTGGCGACCTGTATTTCGCCTATCCGCCGGGCAGCGAATGGCGCGCCGGGCCGTCGATCAACCTGTCGCGCTCACCCGACGCGCTCCACTGGAAGCCGCATGACAAGCCCGGCATCCGCCCGCACGCCGCCACGGTCTCGACCGCGCGGATGGGCGGGGGGACGCCACCGATCCTGACCGACCGCGGCTGGCTGAGCCTGTGGCACGGCGTCGAGCCGTCGGGCGTGGTCGGCATCTACCGCACCTATTGGTCGATCCTCGACAAGGACGACCCGTCGATCACGATCGCAACCCAGCACGCGCCGCTGCTCGAGGCGAACCCCGCGCTGACCGAGCCGCTGAAGGACCAGATGTACGTCGACAATGTCGTCTTCACGACGGGCATCGCGGACGCGGGCGACTTCTACGTGGTCGCGAGCGGCGAGGCGGATCTGGCGTGCCGGATCACGCACATCGCGAAGACTGCGTTCGACCCGCCTGCCTGATGCGGTGCGTGGCGTATTTTGGTGGGGAGCGGACCTTACCTCTCCAAGGCTGACACGAGACTGGTGAAAGCATCTACGTTCGCTTTCTGATGCGAAAGCACCCCGGCAGTAATATCCTGCGTAGTGCCATCCGGCATGACAAGCTGTGCCTTCACCCCGCCGTTACTGAAGAGATCGACCTGTCGCAGAGATTCTTTGCGCTGCTCGTTCGCCCATTCGATCAAGTCATCCAGTGTTTTCACCGTCCGCCCCCCTCCGTTGCCGGCATCATAGCACGGCATGAAATTATGCTTCTAGTGTCCGCAAGTGGGCGGAAGCTGACAGCGATCCAGCGCGCCTGCTCCCTTGAAACCCCGGCGAGAAATCGGCATCGCGTCGGGCATGGCCGCACCCGTCAACATCCTGCATCTCCACTCCTCGTTCGACCTCGGCGGGAAGGAGGCTCGGGCGGTGCGGTTGATGAATGCGTTCGGCGATCGCGCCAAGCACACCATCGTGTCGGGCGTGGCCGATGCGCTGGGCGCGCAGGGGTCGATCGCCAAGGGGATCCGCTACGAGATCGCGCAGAACCCGCCGCCGCTGACGGGCAAGCCGTCGGTCGCGCGCTACGAGGCGATCGCGCAATATATGCGGCGGTTCGACCTGGTGCTGAGCTATAACTGGGGGGCGATCGACGGGGCGATGGCGCGCCGCGCGTTCGGCAAGGGCGCACCGCCGCTGGTCCACCACGAGGACGGGTTCAACGCCGACGAGGCGGGCGGGCTGAAGATCGAGCGCAACATCTATCGTCGGCTGGCGCTGGGCGCGGCGCATGCGCTGGCGGTACCGTCCGAGGTGCTCGAGGCGATCGCACTGAAGACCTGGAAACAGCCGCGCGAGCGGGTGCACCGGATCGTGAACGGCATCGGCACCGCCTATTACGCGCAAAAGCCCGAACCCAAGGCGATCCCGGGGTTCGTCCCGAAGGCGAAGGAGGTCGTCATCGGCGCGCTGGCGGGCCTGCGCGAGGTGAAGGACCTGACCGCACTGGTGCGTGCGGTCGGCGGCGTGTCGGGGCGGGTGCGGCTGGTGATCGTCGGCGAGGGACCCGAGCGCGCGCGGATCGCCCAGGCGGCGGCGGCGATGGGGATGGCCGACACGCTCGTCCTGCCGGGATTTCTCGATCGGCCCTATCGTTATATCGGGCATTTCGACATCCTCGCTCTGTCGTCGCGCAGCGAGCAGTTTCCGATTTCGGTGGTCGAGGCGATGGCCGCCGGCCTGCCGATCGCGAGCTATCCGGTCGGCGACGTCGCGCGGATGGTCGCGCCCGAAAACCTGCCGTTCATCACCGAAGCGCCGAGCGAGGTACGGCTGCGCGATGCGTTGCAGACGCTGGTCGCGGATCCCGCGCTGCGCGCGTCGATCGGGGCGGCGAATCAGCGGCGCGCGCGGGCCGAATTCGACGAATCGGTGATGATCGCGCGCTACCGTGCGCTGTACGAAGAGGCGCTCGGCAGGCCCGGCGCGCTAACCTAGGTCTTAATTTGCTCGCACGCTGCGTCCTTGCGATATAGGGGGCCGTATTTTCCGGGAGAGGTGACGTCGTGTTCAAGGGCCTGAAGCCTATCGTCTATAACGGTCGCGAAGTGTGGCCGCTGGTGGAAGGCGGCAAGGGAGTCGCGGCGACCAACCATGCGTCGGCCGGAGCCTGGGCCGCCGCGGGTGGCATCGGCACGGTTTCTGCCGTGAATGCCGATAGTTACGATCCAGAGGGCAAGATCATCCCGCAGGTCTATGCCGCGCTGACGCGGCGTGACCGGCATGAGGAGCTGGTCCAGTATGCGATCGACGGTGCGGTCCAGCAGGTCGAGCGCGCCTATGAGATCGCCGACGGCAAGGGCGCGATCAACATCAACGTGCTGTGGGAAATGGGCGGCGCGCAGCGGATCCTGCACGGCGTGCTCGAGCGGACGCGCGGCAAGGTGGCGGGCGTCACCTGTGGCGCGGGCATGCCCTACAAGCTCAGCGAGATCACCGCGTCCTACGGCGTCAGCTACCTGCCGATCGTCAGTTCGGGACGGGCGTTCCGCGCGCTGTGGAAGCGCGCCTATTCGAAGGCTGCACAGTGGCTGGCGGCAGTCGTGTACGAGGATCCGTGGCTCGCGGGCGGGCATAACGGCCTGTCGAATGCCGAGGATCCGCTGAAGCCGCAGGATCCCTATCCGCGCGTGAAGGAACTGCGCGACGTGATGCGCGAGGGCGGTATTTCGGACGACGTGCCGATCGTGATGGCGGGCGGCGTCTGGTACCTGCGCGACTGGAACGACTGGATCGACAATCCCGAGCTCGGCACGATCGCGTTCCAGTTCGGCACCCGCCCGCTGCTGACGCGCGAAAGCCCGATCCCGCAGGGGTGGAAGGACGCGCTGACGAAGATCGAGGAAGGCGACGTGCTGCTGCACAAATTCTCGCCGACCGGTTTCTATTCCTCGGCGGTGCGCAACCCGTTCCTGCGCAGCCTCGAGGCGCGGTCCGAGCGCCAGATCGCGTTTTCGACGCAGGAGGCGGGCGACCACATCTTCCAGCTCGACGTCGGCGTGAAGGGCAAGAATTTCTGGGTGACGCGCAACGACCTGTTGCGCGCACGCCAGTGGTTCGGCGAAGGCTTTACCGACGCGCTCAAGACCCCGGACAACACGCTGGTCTTCGTCGGTCCGGAAGAAAAGGGCATGATCCGCAAGGACCAGGCCGACTGCATGGGCTGCCTGTCGCAATGTTCGTTCTCGAGCTGGGCGGACACCGAGACCAACTCGACGGGCCGGCTCGCGGATCCGCGCAGCTTCTGCATCCAGAAGACGCTGCAGGATATCGCGCATGGCGGCGACATCGACCAGAACCTGATGTTCGCAGGTCATGCGGCGTATAACTTCAAGAAGGACCCGTTCTATTCCAACGGGTTCGTGCCGAGCGTCGGGCAGCTGGTCGATCGGATCCTGACCGGCGACTGAGTCGGTCAGGGTAGGGGGGGCAAAGGCATGACGCTGCATGCGTGGACGGTGTTCCTGGTCGCAGTGATCCTGTTGTGCGGCACGCCGGGGCCGAACATGCTGCACGTCATGACGCGCAGCATGACCTTCGGCGCGCGGCGCAGCCTGGCGGCTATGGCGGGGTGCCTGACCGCGCTGGTTCTCGTCCTCGCGGCATCGGCGGCGGGGGTCGCGGCTTTGCTGACCGCCTGGCCGCGCGTGTTTGATGCGCTGCGTTATGCCGGCGTCGCCTATCTGATCGTGCTGGGGATCAAGGCGTGGCGCGGTGCGGGCGGGCCGGTCGATCTCGGCGCCGACACGTTGCCGCTCACGATGTCGGCCGCACGGCTGTTCCGCGGCGGGTTCGTGATCGGCATCAGCAATCCCAAGCTGCTGCTGTTCGCCGCCGCCTTCCTGCCGCAGTTCGTCAACCGCGCCGCGCCGCAGGGGCCGCAGTTCGCGATCCTCGTCGTCACCTTCGCAGTGGTCGAAAGCCTCTGGTATGCGGTCTATGCGATGAGCGGGCGCAGGCTCGCGCGGCATCTGACGCGACCGGCATTGCGGCGTGCCTTCGACCGCGCGACGGGGGCGGTGTTCGTCGGCTTTGGTCTCGCACTGCTCGGAACGCGCGTCTGACACGGCGGCCGAGGTTGCCGATCGGCGGGATAGCGCGCATACCGGGCGCATTGCGGCGCTTCATTCGGGCAAGCCACGACTGAGAGACGTATCGCGCTCCCGCTCCCTGCCGGGATTATCAGATGACCACCACGCCCAGCGCCGATGTTGCGCCCATTTCGCGTGCGATGAACGTACGCGTCACCGAGGCTCAGGCCGTCGCGATGTGCGCCAAGCACAAGGCCGAAATCAGCGCGATCGAATCGCTGCCGTCGGGCGGAACACGGATCGTCCTGATGAACATTGCGGATGCCGCGACCGTCGCCAAGGCGTTCGGGTCGAAGGTCCTGACGGGCACCGTTCAGCGGACCGGCTGGATCCGCGCACGGTGACTTGAGGGGCGACGCGCGGACCTTCAGGCCCGCGCGCCAGACGTTTCAGTCGGCGACCGTGCCGACCACCGCGCCGCCGGCACCACCGACCGCTGCGCCCTTTTCGACGCTACCGCCCGTCGCCGCGGCGACACCCGCACCGCCGGCTGCACCAATGCCTGCGCCCTTGAGCGTCGAACACGCGCTCATCGACACGGCGGACGCGATCAGCAGCGCGGAAACAGCAATCTTCTTCATGGGATACTCCTCTTTCTCTCCGGGGGTATCCAACAAATGCCGCACTGCGGAATCGGTTCCGGGCACGGGTGCGGGCACTTGGGAGCGGCCGTCAGGCCCAGCCTTCGAGCACCTGATCGGGCGGACGGTGGCCATCGGCCCACATCCGGATGTTCTGGATCACCTTCTCACCTGTCGCGATCCGCCCCTCGAACGTCGCCGATCCCATGTGCGGGAGCATCACGACGTTATCGAGCGCGAGCAGTCGCGGATCGATCTGCGGCTCGTGGCGCCAGACGTCGAGCCCGGCGCCGGCGAGCCGCCCTGCCTCGAGCGCGTCGACCAGCGCGGTCTCGTCGACCACGCCGCCGCGCGAGGCGTTGATGAGGAAGACGTGCGGGCGCATCAGCGCGATCCGGCGCGCGTCGATCATGTCGCGGCTGTCGGCGTTGAGCGGGGTGTGGATCGTCACGATGTCGACCGCGCCGAGCAGCTCGTCGAGCGAGGCGTGCCACGTCGCCCCGAGCGCCTGTTCAAGCGCGACGGGGAGGCGGCGGCGATTGTGATAGTGGATCGAGAGGCCGAACGCGGCAGCGCGGCGCGCGACCGCCTGTCCGATCCGGCCCATCCCGACGATGCCGAGTGCCTTGCCACCGATCCGGTGGCCGAGCATCCCGCCGGGGCTCCAGCCGGTCCATGCGCCCGAACGGACGAGCTTCTCGCCCTCCGCCAGCCGCCGCGGCACCGACAGGATCAGCGCCATCGTCATGTCCGCAGTGTCTTCGGTCAGCACCCCCGGCGTGTTGGTGACGATGATCCCGCGCGCCCGCGCCGCCTTCAGGTCGATATGGTTCACGCCCGCGCCATAATTGGCGATCAGGCGAAGGCGATCACCCGCGCCGGCGATCAGCGCGGCGTCGATATCGTCGGTCACGGTCGGGACCAGCACATCGCAATCGGCCATCGCGGCGGCCAGCTGGTCGCGGCTGAGCTTGGCATCGCCGTGGTTGTTGGTCGTGTCGAACAGCGCCGCCATACGGTCCATGACCGCATCGGCGAGTTCACGCGTGACGACCACCTTGGGGTTGGGGCAGCGCCGGGTGTCGGGCCAGCTATCGGGGCGTGGATCGGGCATGACTCTGGCTTGGCGAACGTCATCCACGGCGTCAACGATGGAGCGGCAAAACCGCGCTGTCATCCGTGGAACGGCGGCGGGCACGCTTAGCAGTTGAAACCGCCGCCGCGGTGGCGATAGAGCTTGGCCGGACACGAACCGCGTCGGCAACAGGACATCAGCATGCGCATTCTCGCCTTCGGGCTCGCCGCCCTCGTCACGGCGGCGCTGGGCGCCGAGCCTGCCGCCGCCGCGGATCCGGTGCGCAAGCTTCCCTATTATGCCTCGATCTCGGCGGGGCGCGCGCGGTTGCGGACCGGGCCGGCCCGCGCCTATCCCGCCAGCTGGCTGTATCAACGTGCCGACCTGCCCGTGCGCGTGATCGCGATCCACAAGGAATGGCGCAAGATCGCCGATCCGGACGGTACCGAAGGCTGGATGCAGGCCAATCTGATGAGCAGCACGCGCACCGCGATCGTACGCGGCACGACCCCGATCGCGATCCTCGACCGCCCGAGCGAGAGCGGACGCCTGCAATGGCGCGCGGCCCCCGGCGTGGTCGGTCGGCTGAGCCAGTGCGGCAATGGCTGGTGCAAAATGGACATCAAGGGACAGGCCGGTTTCGTGCGCGTCGACGCGCTGTGGGGAATCGATGCGGACGAAGCGCTGCCCTGAGCGATGACGCGCCGTCGCACCCGGATCGCGTCATGCGGATAGAGCGCGACGATCTGACGCGCGACGCGGTCGTCGATCTGGTCGCGCTGCACCAGCGCGCCGCGCACGCCAACTCACCGCCGGCCTGTGTCTTTGCCCTCGACCTCGCCGGGCTGCGAGATCCGTCGGTGGTGGTGTGGTCTGCCTGGGACGGGGCGGGGGGCGAGTCGACGCTGCTCGGGATCGTCGCGGTGAAGCCGCTCGACGCGGGGCATTGCGAGCTGAAATCGATGCGGACGCATCCCGACCATGTACGCCGCGGCGTCGGCGCGGCGCTGCTCGATCATGCGACCCGCCATGCCAGAGACATGGGCGCGACCCGGATCAGCCTCGAGACCGGGAGCAACGCCGCCTATGCCGCGGCGCGCGCGCTGTACGAACGCGCAGGCTTTGTCCGCTGTAAGCGGTTCGGGTCCTATCCGCCCTCGCGGTTCAGCCGATATTACACGCTGGATCTCTGACGGCGGCAGCGCTCGCCGGGATCGGGGCGCGCGCATCGGCTTGACGGCGCGGGACGTGCCCGGCACGCGCGGCGGATGATCGACGCCATGCCCGTGCCGAGCCCGATGATCGCCGCGGCGGCGCTGGGCGTGCTCGGGGCGATCGTCGGCAGCTTCATCGCCGCGCTCGTGATTCGCTGGCCGCAGGACCGGTCGGTCGTTCGCGGGCGGTCGGCGTGCGATGCGTGCGGGCGGACGCTGACCGCGCTCGATCTCGTCCCGCTGGTCAGTGCACTGCTGCTGCGCGGCCGGTGTCGGTCTTGCGGTGCGCAGATCGATCCGTTGCACTGGCGGATCGAGGCGTGCGGGCTGGCGATCGGTATCGCCGCAGGGCTCGTCGCGCCGGGGCAGGCCGCCTTGTGGGGCGCCGCCTTCGGCTGGATGTTGCTGGCGCTTGCCGCGCTCGACCTCGTCGCCTTCTGGCTGCCCGACCGTCTGACCCTCTTGCTCGCGCTCGGCGGTGCGGCGGGCGGCTTCGCCGGACTGGCGCCCGGGGGACTCGACCGGATGATCGGCGGGGTCGCGGGGTTCGCCCTGCTCTGGGCGATCGCGGCAGGCTATCGCCGGATCCGCGGACATGACGGGATGGGCGGCGGCGATCCCAAGCTGTTCGGCGCGATCGGCCTGTGGCTCGGGTGGCAGATGCTGCCCGCCGTGTTACTGATCGCCAGCATGGTCGGGCTCGGCGCGGTGCTGACGATGCGCGTCGGCGGCAAACCCGTCACCGGGCAGACCGCGATGCCGTTCGGCGCATTGCTGGCGATCGCGGCTTATCCGGCCTGGCTCTTCATGATAGCGTCGGGCGGATGATGCTATTGCTTATCGCCGCGGCCGTGCAGGCCGCCACGCCCGCCAAGACGGTGCCCGGCGACACCACCAAGGCTCCCGCGACGCTCGGTCCGATCGGCAAGCAGGCGATGCCCGCACGGGGATGCGCGGCGTATCTCTGGTCGACGGGCGACCGCGCGCTGGTGGCGATGGCGACCGCCGACTCGGCTCGGCTGCGTCTCGCAGTTGACGGCAAGCCGGTCGATTATGCGCGAGTCGACGAGGCCGGGCCGGGTGGCTACGGCTTTGCCGGGGTGACGACCTATCGCGGTGGCGACCTGACCGTCGCGCTCGACATGACGATCGTCACGCGCGAGGATCTGGCGTCAGGCGCGATGGTACCCAATGCGACGCTACGGCTTGAGCGGCCGGGCCGCGACACCATCGTCCTTCCGGTGGCCGGCATGATCGGCTGCGTGTGAATCGCCGGATGACGGAAACCAACCCAAGTTTCGTGCGTTGCGAGGGATTAACGGGGATGAATCGAACGCGGTCGCCCTTCGAAAGGGGATCGTGTTTCCTGTGACGAGTTCGACAAGACGGCACTATTGGCTCGCGATCGCTCTGGCGGCGAGTGTGGCTGCTCCCGGCGAAGCCCAGCTGGCAAAGCCCGGTACCGCGCCCGCAAAGGGACCCGACGCACCCACCGCCGAGCAGCGAGCCGACACCGGCGTCGCCGATCCCAAGGGCAACGCCCCGATCGTTCCCGACGCGGAATTCAACCAGGCGCTGCCGCCGCTTTCGAACGACATCAACGCACCGCTCGAACCGATGGCGAGCGAAACCGCGCCCGTGACACCCGCGACGGATGTGACCTCCGCGACAACCGCGACGGGCGCCGTATTGCCCCCCATCGGTCCCGAAGATCCGCAGCTGGTCGTGCCGCTTCCCGCGCTCGCGAGCTACGACACGGCACCGCTGGCGACCGCTGCGGACATCAAGGACAAGGATGCGCCCGAGATCCGCTATGATGCGGAAATCAAGGGTCTGGCCGATGCGGGCGACGGGCTCGAGGCGCGCTACAAGGCCCTGTCGGCGCTGAAGGGTGGCGGCAAGGCGGCCAACACGACGCAGGTTTCGGCGCGCGCGAAGGAAGACGAGGCGCTGGTCGTCCGGCTGCTGAAGTCGCTCGGCTATTATGATGCGACCGCGATTTCCACGATCGAGGCAGTTCCCGAAAAGCCCGGCCGGCTGAAGGCGATCGTCAGCGCACAGCCGGGGCGGCTCTACACGCTCGGCTCGATCGACGTGAAGACCGCGCAGACCATTCCGCCGGATCTGGTGCGCAGCCAGTTGCCGCTGAAGGTCGGCGATTCGATCCAGGCGGACCGGATCCAGGGGGCGGAGGCCAATGTCTCGCTGATGCTGCCGCAGATGGGCTATCCCTTCGTCAAGGTGGGCGAGCGCGACATCCTGCTCGACGACGAGGCGCAGGCCCCGACCGGTGCCTATACGCTGCCCGTCGATACGGGGCCACGCGCCTCGTTCGGGCAGTTGCGCACCGAAGGAGACGCGGTGTTCGACATCGAGCATCTGAACGTCTTTCCGCGGTTCGAGGCGGGGCAGCTATACGACAACCGGATGACAGACGACCTGCGCGACGCGCTGGTCGCGACGAGCCTGTTCCAGAGCGTCTCGGTGGTGCCGCAGCGGACCGGTCGGACCAACCCCGACGGCACCGAGCAGGTCGACCTGCTGGTGCGGCAGGAAAAGGGCCCCGCGCGTACGCTGGGCGGCAATGTCGGCTTCTCGACCGGGCAGGGCTTCCGCGCCGAGGGGACCTGGCAGCATCGCAACCTGTTCCCCTATGAGGGTGGTCTGCTCGCGTCGGTGATTGCAGGGACGCAGGAACAGGGGCTTGCGGGCACGTTCCGCCGCGCCAATGCCGGGCGTCGCGACCGCACCTTCAGCCTGACGGCGGGAGCGAATCATTCGAACTACGACGCCTATGAGGCGTTCACGACGAGCGTCGGCATCCGCTGGAGCTATGATTCGACGCCGATCTGGCAGAAGCCGATCACCTATTATTATGGCGGCGAGCTCGTCGGCACGAATGAGAGCGTGTATGATTTTGCCCGCGGCGAGAACGTCCGGCGGACCTACGGCATCGTCGCGCTGCCCGGGCAGTTGCTGTTCGATCGCTCCGACAGCCTGCTCAACCCGACCAAGGGGTTCCGCCTGAGGCTCAACGCCAGCCCCGAAACATCGGTGCAGGGCTCGGTCAAACCCTATGTCCGTGCGATGGTCGAGGGGACCTTCTACTATCCCGTGTCGAGCAGCATCGTGATCGCCGGCCGTGCCAAGGCGGGGACGATCCAGGGCGTCGCGCGCGACGATCTGGCGCCCTCGCGGCGCTATTATGGCGGCGGCGGCGGATCGGTCCGCGGTTATGGCTATCAGCGGCTCGGGCCATTCGATCCCAATGGCGATCCGGTCGGCGGGCGCTCGCTCAACGAATTCGCGCTCGAGGCGCGCTACCGGTTCGGCGATTTCGGCATCGTGCCGTTCATCGACGCGGGCAACAGCTATGAGAGCAGCACGCCGAACCTGTCGAGCCTGCGCTACGGCGCGGGTATCGGCGGTCGCTTCTACACCAGCTTCGGTCCGATGCGCATCGACGTCGCGACGCCGCTGAACCCACGCGAGGGCGACGGCAAGGTCGCGCTCTACATCTCGATCGGGCAGGCATTCTGATGGCCGAAAACGGCGCACCCCCTGCCGACCAGGGACCTATCGATCAGGCTGACGACAGCGTCGTAGCCCGGCGGCCGCTCTGGCAGCGAATCCTCAAGGGGATCGTGATGCTGATCGTGGCGCTGATCGTCCTCGTGCTGATCGTGCTGTTCGGGATCAACACCGATCCCGGTCGCCGCCTCGTCGCGGATCAGATCGGTGGCTATACGACCGCGTCCGGCCTCAACATCAAGGTCGGCCGGATCGACGGATCGATCTACGGCGCGATGACGCTCAGCGACGTCCGCGTGTCGGACCCGACCGGCGTGTTCCTCACCAGCCCGAAGCTGCGCGTCGACTGGCGCCCGTTCGCCTTTGCCAGCAACCATGTCGATGTCCGGTCGCTGACCACGCCGCTCGTCACGCTGCAACGGCGTCCGGTGCTCAAGGCAACCCCAACCGATCCCAACGCGCCGCTGCTGCCCGATCTCGATATCGACGTGAACCGGCTGGTGATCGACCGGTTCGTGATCGGTAAGCCGGTGACGGGCCAGACGCATATCCTCAAGATCGACGGCGCGGTCCATATCGCCGACAAGCGTGCACAGCTGACGACCAACGCCGCCGCGCTGACGGGCCCAGGCATTGCCGGCGGCGACCGACTGATCCTCAAGCTCGACGCGGTGCCCGAACAGAACAAGCTCGACGTCAACGTCAAGCTGACCGCACCCGTCGGCGGTGTGGTCGCGACGATGGGGTCGCTCAAGGCGCCGCTGACCGCGACGGTCGACGGCCGTGGAAGCTGGGCCGCCTGGCGCGGCCGTGCGGTCGCGACGCTGGGCGGCGGCGAGCTCGCCAATCTCGGCCTGACCGCGAAGAACGGCCATATCGAGGTGCGCGGCGCGACCCGCCCCGGCCTCTATCTCGAAGGCCCGGTCGAGCGCCTGACCGCGCCGCAGCTCGACGTGGCGATCGACACGACGCTGAACGACCGCAAGGCCGACACGCGCATGACGCTGAAGTCGGATGCGCTTGCGGTCGATGCCGGTGGCCTGATCGATCTCGCCAACAGCCGGTTCGCCAATTTCGCGGTGGATGCCAAGCTTCTGACCCCGGGAGCGATCCTGCCCAATCTGCGCGGTCGCGATGTCACCGCGCGCGTCGTCCTCGACGGGGCGTTCGCGACCCCGACCGTCGACTACAAGGTGCGGGCCGCGACGATCGCCTTTGGCGACATGGGCGTCGAGAACCTCTATGCCGAGGGTCTCGCGCGCGTGAATGCCGACCGCATTCTCCTGCCGATCAAGGCGCGCGCACGTCGCGTGACCGGGCTCAATGCGGCGGTTGGCGGCCTCGCGACCAACGTCGCGATCGACGGGGACTTCGCAATCTCCGGCGTCAACGTCCTGTCGGACAACCTCAAGATTCGTTCGGACAAGATTGATGCGACCGCGGTCGTCGTCGCCAACATGGCGACCGGACGCTATACCGGCGCGCTCAAGGGGCGGGTCAACAATTACCGCGTCGACGGCATCGGCATCGTCAACCTAACGACTGATGCAAAGCTGGTGCCGGGCCCCAATGGCGGGTTCGGCATCACCGGCCGCGTCGTCGCGAAGACCGCACAGATCTTCAACGAAGGCGCGCGCAGCTTCCTCGGCGGCAACGCGATCGTCCGGTCGGACATCGGGTACAGCCCCGAGGGGATCGTGACCTTCCGCAACCTCCGCATGAACGCGCCGCAGTTCCGCGTGACGCGCGGCGAGGGGCGGTTTGATCCGGCGACCGGTGCGGTGCTCGTCAACGCGGATGCCTATTCGACCGTTTACGGGCCGCTCTCGGCGCGGGTCACGGGCAGTGCGACCGCGCCGGTAGTCGTCCTGCGCGCACCGCGGCCGGGCGTCGGCGTCGGGCTGGTCAATCTCCAGGCGCGGGTGGTCGGGCGTAACGGCGCCTATGCCGTCGTCGCGAGCGGCGGCACCGATTACGGCCCCTTCACCGCCGATGTGCTGGTCACGCCGGGCACCCAGCTTGCGGTCGACGTGCGCCGTGCGGTCTTCGCGGGCATCGTTGCACGCGGCCGGATCGTGCAGAGTGCGGCGGGGCCGTTCGCCGGTGCGCTGCAGTTCGCGGGGCAGGGGCTGACGGGCAATGTCCGTCTCGCCAACCAGGGCGGGTATCAGCGCGCCGATGTCGCTGCGCGGGCCTATGGCGCGAAGATTCCGGGCATGGTCGATTTCACGATCGGCCGCGCGATCGTCGATGCCAGCGCGGTGCTGTACCCCAAGGCGCCCGAAGTGATCGCCGACGTCCAGATCGCCGACATGCGCTACGGCGAGGTCGTGTTGTCCGCCGCGCGCGCAAAGGTGAATTACGTCGGTGGCAAGGGCACCGCCCAGGCACTGGCGACGGGGTCGAGCGGCGTACCATTCCGCCTCGCGATGAATGCGAAGCTGAGCCCCGAGAACTATCTCGTTGCGCTGAAGGGGCAGGCGAACGGGATCGACTTCCGCACCGCCAATCCCGCGCGGATCCAGGCGACGCAGGGCGTCTATCGTCTTTCGCCGACCCGGATCGACTTCGGTCAGGGGACCGCGGCCGGCGCAGCGCGTCTTGCCGGCAGCTATGGCCGCGGGTTGAACGCACAGGCGCGGCTCGACAAGCTCGACCTGTCGGTGCTGAGCGCGCTGATGCCGAACCTCGGGATCGGCGGCACCGCAACGGGCAGCCTCGACTTCGCCCAGGCCAACAGCACCGCGGTGCCGACGGCGAACGTCCGTGCGACGGTGAGCAACTTCACCCGCACGGGAATCGCGGCGGTGTCCGATGCGGTCGACATCGTCTTCGCCGGCACGCTCAATGCCGATGGCGGGACCGGCCGCGCGCTGGTCCGGCGCGGGCCGACGGTGGTGGGGCGCATGGTCGCCAATCTCCGGCCGCTGGGCGCTGGCGCGTCCTGGTCGGAACGACTGATGGCGGCACCGCTGTCGGGTGGCATCCGGTATAACGGGCCATCGGCAGTGCTGTTCAGCCTGGCCGCGCTGCCCAACCAGCAGCTGTCCGGGCCGATCGCGATCGCGGCGGACTTCTCCGGGCGTGTCCAGGCCCCGCGTCTGAACGGCATCGTACGGGCCGATTCGCTGACCTATGACAATGAGGTCTACGGCACGCGGCTGTCGCAGATGGCGATCAACGCGCGGTTCAACAACGACCGGCTTGAACTGACGCAGCTGCGGGCCCGTGCCGGCAATGGCAGCGTCCAGGCCCAGGGCAGTGTCGGGCTTGCCGCGGACAGCGGCTTCCCGATCGATCTGCGCGCGACGCTCGACAATGCACAGCTCGCCAAGAGCGACGCGCTCAGTGCGACGACGACCGGGTCGGTGCGGTTCACCTATGGCCGCGATGGCGGACTGCTCAAGGGTGACCTGCAGATCCCGGAGGCGCGTTACGAGATCATCCGCCAGGGTCAGGCGGAGGTTGCCGAGCTGACCGGTATCCGCCGCAAGAGCGAGATACGGCCGGCGCTGCCGACCGATCGTCCCGCGCGGCCCGCGCCGCCGAGCCTGATCAAGCTCGACCTCCGGGTGCGGGCGCCAAACCAGCTGTTCGTGTCCGGCATGGGTCTCGAATCGGAATGGGAGATGGACATGCGGATCACCGGCACGTCGACCGCGCCGGTCGTCACCGGTGGGCTCGACATCGTCCGCGGGACCTATTCGTTCGCGGGCAAGCGGTTCGAGGTCAATCGCGGCACGATCCGCTTCCGTGGTGGGGCGCTGACCGATCCGGACATCAACATCCAGGCGACGACGACCACGAACAACATCACCGTCGTGATCAACGTCACGGGCACTGGCCAGCGGCCGCAGATCGCCTTCACCTCGACCCCGGCGCTGCCGCAGGACGAGGTGCTGAGCCGGCTGTTGTTCGGGACCAACCCCGAGAATCTCTCGGCGACCGAGGCGATCCAGCTGGCGTCTGCGCTCAATTCGCTGCGCGGGTCGGGTGGCGGTCTGAATCCGCTCGGCAAGCTGCGTTCGGCGACCGGCTTCGATCGTCTGCGCGTCCTTGGCGCGGACGAGGCCAGCGGGCGTGGCACCAGCCTTGCGGCAGGCAAGTACCTGACCGACAACATCTATGTGGAGATCGTCACCGACGCGAAGGGCTTCACCTCGACCCAGCTCGAGATTGCCCTGACCAAGGCGCTCAGCCTGCTCTCGTCGGCCGGCGCGCAGGGCGGGACCAACGCCAGCGTGAAATACTCCAAGGACTATTGATCGCCTCATCCCGTGGCGGCGCGGATCGCGCCCGCCACGGGATCTTCCCAGACGCGAGACGCGGCGCGTAAAGCTCGCCGCGCGATCCTCGCAGCCAGACACAGGTCTGCCCGATTGCGGACGCGGGCGCGCTACGCCGATCCCTATACTGTGTTGCTGGTTTTGAAGGCAGGCTGCTTCGGCCTGCGCCCTGGCGCTGATGCGCTGCCCATCTTGTCTGTATGGTGAAGCCGGGCGGCGTCATGCGCGCGCTGCAGCGGTAGCGACCGGTCACATATCCAGACGGCCATGGGGTTGGCCCGTCGGCGTCTACCCGTCGGCTTCAGGCCATAACGGGTCTTAAAACACTATAGTTGAATGGCATTCAAAGTGGCCCGGCGCCAATGGAAGCTTGCCCGCGATACGCGGGTTTTTCCAAAAACGCCGGGCCGGCACCTGTTTACCAGGGGCGCATGTGGTCGCCGTAGATGAGCGAAAGAATGAGCTTCAGCACTTTTTTCTCCCTTGTTCACGCCCGTTAGGACGCAAGGGGAAGTTAACCGGGCGTTAACTTGAATTCAACATGGTTTATTAATCGTTAACCACGTTTACGTGCCAGCATGGGAGGCTTAACGCTATCTTCAGTATCGGCAGCTAGCGTTTAGGGATGATCGACCTCTCGCATATTCCTTTCGGCTGCACGTGCGACTCGCATCGCGGCGGTTATGCGTCTGCGAGGCTATCGCATGACTGACGTGTCGGATCCCGCGACTATGTCGTGCCTGCCCGTGGCCTTTCATGGCTGGCAGTTCGTCATCCTCGCCGAGGTCGCGAATTTCGCAATGCTTCGCCGCCATGTCGGACGCGCGCGCGCGGACACGCTGGTCGGTGATATCGCGCTGAGGATCGCGGCGGTTCTGCCGCAATCGCGTACCGAGATCGCCGCGCGTGATCTGATCGACATCGCGCTTCTGGCGGATCAGCAGGACGAGCTCGACCTCGCGCTCGAGCTGATCGCACATGCCTTCACCACGCCGTTCGACATCGACGGCGAACTTTATCACGTCGACCTGACGCTGGGCGGCGCATCGGTCCGCGCACCGCAGCACGACGAGGTCCGCCTGATCGAGGAAGCCGAGCTCGCGCTTGCCGATGCCCGGGTCGAGCGCGGACCGATCGCGCGCGACGTATCGGCGGCCAGCGCGTCGCTCGACCGGCTGATGCTGGCGCGCGAGCTGCACAAGGCGATCGGCGGCGACCAGCTTTTCCTCCAATATCAACCCAAGGTCCATCTGCGTCGGCAGGAGATCGTCAGTGTCGAGGCGCTGGTCCGCTGGCGCCATCCGCAGCGCGGCCTCGTGTTGCCGAGCGACTTCATCCCGATCGCGGAGGAGAGCCGCGACATCGTTGCGCTCACGCTGTGGACGATCGAGCAGGTGATCGGCGACCAGCGGATCCTGGCGGCGCATGGTCATGAACTGCCGATCTTCATCAATATCGCCGGCGTCCTGCTCGCCGATGCGCGATTCGTGCGGCAGGCGTGCGAGATGATCACGTCGAGCGGCGCGCGTCTGGGCTTCGAGATCACCGAGACGTCGGTGATTCGCGATCCGGAAAGCGCGATCCGGAATTTGCAGATCTTCGCGGATATCGGCATCGTGATCGCGATCGACGATTATGGTGCCGGCCTGTCGTCGCTCGCCTATCTCAAGCAGCTTCCCGCCAGCGAGCTCAAGATCGACAAGCTCTTCGTCACGCAACTCACCAGTTCGAACCGCGATCCGCTGATCGTCCGGTCGACGATCGACCTCGCGCACGCGCTCGAAATGGAAGTCGTCGCAGAAGGGGTCGAAACGCCCTCGGCGATGGCGCTATTGTCGGTCATGGGGTGCGACATGATTCAGGGATTTCTGGTGAGTCGCCCGATCGGTATCGACGCTCTGCTGCCGTTCCTCGCGGAAGAGCGTCATCTGGCAATCGCCCGCGACGTGCGGTCACCGCTCACGCGGATCGCGGCTGTCCGGAAGACTGGCTGAGTGAATCAGCTGGGTCGGCGGCGGCTAAGCCTTTGGCATGGGCTGCCGGCGATCCTTCTCGCCGTCAGCGCAGTGCCCGCGGCAGCCGGGGCAGAGCCGCTGCCGCAGGTCCGGTTCGATATCGCCATCGGGAATGCCAAGTCGCTGGTGCAGACCGATCCAGGCGAGGCCATCCGCAGGGCATCGACCGCCGAACAGGCCGCCGCCGCGATAGCGGATCCCGAAAGGCGGCAGCTGGCCGTCGCGACCGCGCGCTGGCTGCAGGGGGAAGCGGCGCTGCGGATCGATCGCGACGATCGCGCCGCCGTGCTGATCCACAACGCTCTGGCAACGGTGGTTAGGCTGGATCCTGGTTCGGCGCTGAATGCCGAGATCCTTCTATCCCGCGGGGGCGTTCATGCGACTCGCGCGGAGTTGGCGTCGGCGCTGGCGGACTATCAGGCCGCGCACAATATCTTCCGCACGCTTGGGGACATGCGCAACCGTGCCAAGGCGCTCATGCTGATCGCCACGCTGTACGGCGATGGCAATGACAGCGAGTCCGCCCTCAAATATCTCAGCCAGGCGCTCGACGTCTACCATGGCGACCCGGGCCTGCTCGTGGCGATCTACAATAACCGGGGCTCCTGCTATCAGGATCTTGGCCGTTACGACCAGTCTGTCGCACAGTATCGCAAGGCACTGGCGCTCGCCGAGCAGATGAAGAGCCCGCTGCTGCAGTCCCGCATCCAGGGGAATATCGCGCATGTATTGCTAAAGGCGGGCAAGACCGCAGCCGCGGCAAAGGCGATCGCTGCCAGCCAGCGCCTTGCCATGCAGTCGGAGGCCGCAGTCTGGCGGGTTCAGCTGCTGCCGATCGCCGCCGAAGTCGCCCTCCAACAGGGGAATTTGCCGCGCGCGCTCGCGCTCATCACGCAGCGTTTTGCGGGCGTCGATCTGACGAAGACCAACCTGTCGTATCGGGAGGGGCATCAGGTTGCCTATGCGATCTATAAGGCCCTCGACCGGCCCCTCGACGCGCTCGTCCATCTCGAGGCGCAGAAGCGTCTGGATGATCAGGCGACCACACTCGCCACGAATATGAGCACGGCCTTGCTGGCGGCGCGATTCGACTTTGCGAACCAGGAACTCAAAATTTCCAAACTGCGCGCCGATGAGCTCGAGCGCAGCGTGCGGTACGAGAAGGACCGGGCAAAGACGCAGCGGCTGATGTTCATCGGCGCGATCGCGGCGGTTTCAATCATCATCGGCCTGCTCGCGCTGGGGCTGGTGACGATTCGCCGCAGTCGCGACAAGGTGCGCGCCGCGAATGACGACCTCGCGATCACCAACGCGGCGCTCGGCAAGGCGCTTGCGGCGAAGACCGAGTTCCTGGCCACGACCAGTCACGAGATCCGCACGCCGCTGAACGGGATCTTGGGCATGACCGAGGTCATGCTCGCCGACTCGCGCCTCACGCCCGACCTGCGCGATCGCCTCGGCATCGTGCGCGGCGCGGGGGCGACGATGCGCGCGCTGGTCGACGACATTCTCGACATCGCCAAGATGGAAACCGGCAACCTGACGATCGAGTTCGCGCCGTTCGATCTGTGCGCCACGGTGACCGATGCTGCGCAAATGTGGGAGGAGCAGGCCCGGTCGAAGGGGCTGTCGTTCACGCTCGACATGGCCGACTGCCCCGCCCGGATCATGGGCGACGCCGCGCGGGTGCGGCAGATCGTGTTCAACCTGTTGTCGAACGCGCTGAAATTCACTCGCGTGGGCGCGGTGACGGTAGCGTTGCGGACCGGCGAAGACCGGCTGTGGCTCGACGTATCCGATTCGGGCATCGGCATTCCGGCGAACAAGCTCGACGAGATCTTCGAATCCTTCCGGCAGGCAGATGCCGGAACGACGCGGCAGTTCGGCGGCACCGGGCTCGGCCTGTCGATCTGTCGCAACCTCGCGCGCGCGATGAACGGCGACGTCACGGTCACCAGCCGCGAAGGGCAGGGCGCCACGTTCACGCTCAGCCTGCCGCTGGTCCATGCGGAGGCGATCGCACTCGGCGACCTGGGGGCCGATCAGGGAACCGGCGCGGCGACGCTGATCATCGACCGCAATCCGATCATGCGCAGCATGTTCCGGACGCTGGTGACGCCGCATTGCGACATCGTCCTGACCGCCGCCTCGATCGACGACGCTGTCACGCTGCTGGCGCAGACGGTCGTCGCGAACATCGTGATCGACGATGCGACGTTGCGCGCCGGTGGCGATCCGGGGCGGGCGCTGGAGCAGCTGACACAAGCGGCAGGTGATGCCGCGACGACGCTGTTGTGGCCCGCCGATCGGCTCGACGATCCGACACTGCTCACGCCTGCCATTACACGCATCGTTGCGAAGCCGGTATCGGGTGCGGATCTGGTCGAAGCGATCTTCGCGTCGCCGGTAGTTAAAAACAACGCAATTCCCGATCTTGTCTCGCGGGCGGCTTGATGCGTAAACGCCTAGCAATGACGGACAGCGCGCCTCTCCCGGTCGAACCGTCACGGAGGATATGTTGAACATCTTGTTCATCGAGGACGATCGGATGAACCGCCGCGTGGTGGGCGACATGCTCGACGTGGCCGGCGCGACGATGGTCGAGGCGGAAAGCGCCGAGCGTGGCCTCGAAATCCTCGACGAGCAGGATTTCGAGATGGTGCTGGTCGACCTGCGCATGCCTGGCATGGACGGGATCACCGCGATCCGTCACATTCGCGCGCGGTCCGACGCCAAGGGCATGGTCCCGATCATCGTCGTGACCGCGGACGTCGCCCCCGACCTCCGCCAGCGCTGTCTTTCCGCGGGCGCCGACGATGTGATCTTCAAGCCGGTCGCGATGGATTCGCTGTTCGACGCGATCGGCCGGATCCTCGCGCGTGAGGCACAGGGCGACGGGCTGATCGGCTGATCACAGGCCGGTCATACGCCCGCTAGAGCGTCTTTTCGTAGACCTGATAGACTTTGTTCATGCGGCTCTCGATCGTCTCGGCGATCGAGCGCATCCCCTGATTGTCGTCGAGGATCCAGCCGATCTCGGCGCGGGTGGCGCCGTAATCCTGCGAGGCGGAACGCCGGATATATTCGATCATCATGAAGGCGAGCTGGCTTGCCATGCGCGACGACTGCAGTTCCCGGACGACGCCCATCAGCGGGACGCGGACCGTCTTCACCTTTGGCTTGCGCAGCCATAGCAACAGCTTGGCCCAGCCGAACGGCAGGAGCGACCCGCGCAGCGGCTTGATCGCCTCGTTCAGGTCGGGCAGCGTGATCATGAACGCAACGGGCTTGCCGTCGACTTCGGCGATCCGGATCAGGTCGTTGAAGACGATCGGCTTGAGCTTCACCCCGACATCCTTGATCTCGGGGGGCGTCAGGGGCACGAACCCCCAGTTGCTCGACCAGGCATCGTTGAGGATGGCGAGGATGATCGCGGCCTCGTCCTCGAACCGCGACTTGTCGACCTCGCGGATGACGATCCGCGGATTCTTCTCGCCCGACTTGATGATCCGCTGGACGATCGGCGGGAATTGCCGCGTGACGTCGACCTCATAGGTCATCAGCCGCTTGACCGGGACCTGGCCCGACCGCTCGACCCAGTCACGATATTCGGGGCGTGCATGCCCCATCATGATCGTCGGCGCGTGATCATAGCCCTCGACGAGGAGACCGGGCTCCTCCCAGATCGACATGCTGATCGGGCCGAGCATCCGCGCCATGCCCTGTGCGCGCAGCCAATCCTCGGCGGCGGCGAGCAAAGCCTGGAACACCGGCTCGCTCTCCGCCTCCATCAGCCCCCATTGGCCGACGCCGGGGCCAAAGCCCTGTTCGGCGGGCATGGTGAGCGCGAGCGTGTCGATATGCGCCGAGATGCGACCGACGACCCGGCCATTCTCCTCGGCGAGGAACAGTTGCGCCTTGGCATGGCTGAACCAGCCATTCTTTTCGGGCGTGATCAGCCCCAGAGCCTCGGTCTTGAGCGGCGGGACCCAGTGCGGATCGTCGCGATAGAGGCCGAAGGGCACGTCGACAAAGACCTTGCGATCACGCTTCGTCTCGACCTTGCGGATCGTTATCGTACCGGCCATTGGCTCGCCCCTCAGCGCTGCGTCGTCAGCCGCTGCGGATATCGACGATCACGCAGTTCGTACAGCGGCTATTCCTCGGTCCGGAACAGGACAGCCTCGCCGATCAGGAAGAACAGGAGGAAGGGCGCCCAGGCGGCGAGGAACGGCGGATAGGCGCCAAGATTGCCCATCGCGAGCGCGAAATTGTCCGCGACGAAATAGGCGAAGCCCAGCCCCATGCCGATCACCGCGCGGATGAACAGCTTGCCCGAGCGAGCGATGCCGAACGCCGCGACCGCGCCCAGCAGCGGCATCAGCACCGACGACAGCGGTCCCGACAGCTTGTGCCAGAGCGATCCCTCGAGTGCCTTGGTCGGGCGCCCCGCGTCGGCCAGATCGCCGATCGCCGCCTTCAGCGCGCCGAAGGACAGGCTGTCGGCGTCGACGCTCGCGAGCGTGAACTGGTCGGGCCGGACATCGCGCCCGACGACCACCGAGCCGAGCGTGGTCAGCGTGCCGCTGGCGACGTCGAACCGCGTCGCGGGGCCGATCTCCCAGCCCCCGGCGACGCGCTTGCCATTGGGGGCGCGAATGATCGAGACGAGGCTTCCGCCAGCGCGATCATAGAGCGTCACCCCGCCGAGCCGCGTTCCGGCGCCCTTGCCGCGCGTCTGGTTCACCTGGATCAGGTCGTCGCCGTCGCGCACCCAGACATTGGCACGGTCGCCACGGTCGATCGGCATCGCGCCGTAATTGACCTTCTGCCACTGCGACAGGGTGGCGGTGGCGCGCGATACGACGCGGTCGTTGAAGCTGAAGCTGACGATCGCGACGACCAGGCTGGCAATCAGCAGCGGGGCGAGCACCTGATGCGCGGAGAGGCCCGACGCCTTGAGCGCGATGATCTCGCTGTTCTGGTTCATCGTGATCAGCGTCAGGATGGTGCCGAGCAGGACCGAGAAGGGCAGCGCGAAGGCGATGATCTGCGGTGCGCGCAGGCTGACATATTGCCAGACCTGGGCGTCGCCATTGCCCGCCTGCGCCAGGATGTTGCCCGATTCGCTCAGCAGATCGAGCGCCTGGAGCACGAGCACCAGTGCCGCGAGGATGCTGAACGTCCGCGTCATGAACAGCCGGCCCATATAGACCGCGACCGTGCGCGACGGAAAGATCGTGATCCTGCTCATGCCGTCTTCTCTTTGCGGCGCCCGGGCAGCCGGCTGGTGATCGCCTTGCCGATCCGGCCGACGCCGCGCTCGAGCGCACCGATCGGTTCGCCGCCGGGCACATAGGCGATGGTATAGTACATCCACAGGATCAGCCCTGCGAACACCGTGAACGGCACCCAGAGCGCGATCAGCGGGTCGATCCGGCCAAGCTCGCCGACGTCCGCCGCATATTGGTTCACCTTGTGATAGGTGACGATCATCACGATCGACAGGAAGACGCCGAGACCGGACGTCGATCGTTTCGCCGGCACGCCGAGCGCCACCGCCAGCATCGGCAGCAGGAACATCATCGCGACCTCCGCCAGACGGAAGTGGAATTCGGACCGGCTTGCATCGCGCAGCTCGGGCGTCGCCGCCTCATGCCCCGCACGCGCGAGTTCGGGCAGCGTGAATTCGAGGTTGCGCCCGCCGCGGACGCGGAAGCTCTCGAACTTGGGCAGGTTGATCGGCAGGTCATGGCTGCTGAAGGTCAGCACGCGCGGCGTCTTGAATTCGGGCCGTTCGTGGATCAGCGTCCCGTTGGCGAGACGGAAGATGATGACGTTGGGATCGTCGGTCGCGAGGAAGCGTCCCTTCTCCGCGGTGACGCCGATCCAGTCGTTCTTGGGCGTCTGCGCATGAACGAAGATGCCCGACAGCTCGCGCCCCTTGTCGCGGCTCTGCTCGATCCGCAGCGTCATCCGGTCGCCCAGATGCGTGAACTCACCGACCTTGATCGACGCGCCGAGAGCGCCCGTGCGCAGCTCGAACCGCAGCCCCTCGTAATAATAGCGGGCGATCGGCTGGAGATAGCCGACGATCAGCAGGTTCGCGATCGCCAGCACGATGGCGAACATATAGGGCACCCGCAGCAGCCGAGTATAGCTCATCCCGACGCTGCGCAGGACGTCGAGTTCCGACGTCGTCGCGAGCTTGCGGAACGCGAGCAAGATGCCGAGCAGCAACCCGATCGGAATCCCGAGCCCGAGATATTCGGGCAGCAGATTGGCGAGCATCCGCCAGACGACGCTGATCGGTCCGCCCTCGGTCGCGACGAAATCGAACAGCCGGCGCATCCGGTCGAGCACGAGCAGCATCGCCGCGATGATCAGCGTCGAAAAGAGCGGGACCGCGATCAGCCGGGCCATGTAGCGATCGATGGATTTCATGAAGCGGGGGCTCTGCGAGCGCCTCGAACGCGAGGCGTGGGGCGGGTCTATATCAGCTTTTCGCGCGGGATATAGGACGGCGGCTATAGTTCGGACGGGGCGGGCCTGTCACGGTCTATTCGGCCGCCATCTGGCGGGGCGGGGTGGGGCGATCGGTGCCCATCGCCGCCGCGACCGCGCGTTCCAGGCCGCTCAGCGTGAAGGGCTTGCGCAACACCTCATGCTCACCGAATTCGCTCGTCGCGGCTTCACCCGCAAAGCCCGTGACGAACAGGATCGCGATGTCGGGGAACAGCGGCCGCAATGCCGCGATCATCTCGGGCCCCGTCTGCCGCGGCATCAGCACGTCGGAAATGATCAGGTCGATCGCGCCGTGACGCGCGAGCATCGTCGCCGCATGGGTCGGGTCGTCACAGGCGACCGGATGATGGCCAAGCTCCTCGAGCGCACCGATCGTCGCGGCGAGCACGCGCGGATCATCCTCGACCACCAGCACGTTCAGCCCCGTCGGCGCGACGGGCTGTACCGGCTCTGGCAGGTCCGCAAACGGCAGGACGGGTTGCGGCTCGATCGCGGGATCGCTGGTGTCGCGCGGCAGATAGAGCGTCACCGTCGTTCCCTCGCCGACCACGCTGGCGATCGCGATCTCGCCGCCCAGCTGCCGGACGAGGCCGAAGATCTGGCTGAGGCCAAGGCCCGTGCCCTTGCCGGTTTCCTTGGTGGTGAAGAACGGCTCGAACACGCGCTCGGCGACGTCCGGCGACATGCCGCTGCCGTCGTCTGCGACCGTGATGGTGGCAAAGTCGCCGGCCGGGCAGTCGCCGATCGCGCCCGCGGTCAGCACCGCGGCGCCGGTGGTCACGATCATCGTGCCGCGGCCGTTCATCGCGTCGCGCGCGTTGACCGCCAGGTTGAGCACCGCATTTTCAAGCTGGACGCGATCCGCGCGGACGCGCCAGCCCTCGGAGGCGTCGACCACGTGCAGCGTGATCGCATCGCCGAGCGTCCGGTCGAGCAGGTCGGACATGCCCTCGACCAGCCCTGCAACCCCCATCGTCTCGGGCTTCAGCGAATCCTCGCGGCTGAAGGCGAGCAGCCGGCGGGTCAGCGCGGCGGCGCGGGTAGCGCCGTCGGTCGCGCTCTCGATGTGTCGCCGGGCGGTCGCCGGATCGCGCGCGATGTTGCGCAGCGCCAGTTCCAGCCCGCCCAGAATGACGGCCAGCATATTGTTGAAATCATGCGCAATGCCGCCGGTCAGCCTGCCGACCGCGTCCATCTTCTGGACCTGGCGCAGCTTGGCGTCCTGCACGCGCAGCTCGGCGGTGGCCTGTTCGACCGCGGCGGACAGTTCCTCGGCGCGGCTGCGTTCCATGTCCGCGTCAGCCTGCGCGACTGCCCGGTCGCTGACCGCGCGGATCGTGAACCAGCCCAGCCCGATCGCGCCCAGAACGATCAGCATCCCGAACACCGCGAGCACGCCCGCGATCGAGCTCGAGCGTTCGACCGATGCCATCGCCCGCGACGTCCGGTTGTCGAGCAGCGCCCGCTCGCGCGCGATGAGCCGGTCGAGCGTCCGGTTGATCGCGATGAGCGTCGGGGCGTTGCGTCCCTGGTAATAGCGCGCGAACGCCTGCGAATTCTTGCCGTAATTGGTGCTGAGCGCGGTCATCGACAGCTCGCGGCCGCGGTCTTCATAGGCCTGGCGCAGTTCGGCGATGTGCCCGCGCTGTTCGCCATTGTCGTAGGTCAGCCGCTCGAGCCGGTTGAGCTGCGTCCCGGCCAGGACCCATTCCTCGAAATAGAGCCGGCCCAGTTGCCGGTCGCCGCTGATCACATAGCGGCCGAGCGACGCTTCGGACCGGGCGATCGTGCTCGACAGCGTGCGCGCGAGGATCATCACGTCATAGCTGTGCGCCTGCAGCCGCAACGCGCTGTCGCGCTGACGGTTCGCGCTGCTCAGCGTGGCGATGAGCCCGACCAGAACGGCGGCGCCCAGCAGCGCCATCACGATGAGCGTGATGGTCCGCCAGGTCGCACCGCCCCCAAGGGCTGCCGCGTCGGCCTCGTCCTGCGTCACCCCGCGACGATAGCGTGCGTATTGCTCCCGACGCAATGACAGCGGCCGGCTGCTAGCCGATCACGCCGACGGCGCGACCCGCGTCGCGGAACATGGAGAGGATCGTCTCGACCTGCGCGTCGGTATGTTCGGCGCACAGCGAACAGCGCAGCAGGAACGTGCCCGCAGGCGTCGCCGGCGGGCGCGCCATGTTCACGTACAGCCCGCCCTCGAGCAGCGACTGCCAGATCGCGATCGCCTGTTCCTGGTCGGTCAGGATGATCGCGATGATCGCCGAATCCGACGTCTCGGTGCCGAGCTTGAAGCCCATCGCCTTGAGGCCCGCATGCATCGCGCGTGCATTCTTCCAGAGCTGCGCGCGCTTGTCATGCGCGGTCATGAGCTTGCGGATCGACGTCGCGGCGGTGGCGACGACCGAGGGGGGAAGCGAGGCGGTGAAGATGTATGGGCGGCAGGCGAAGCGGACCATCTCGAACTTCGGGTGGTTCGACACGACGAACCCGCCGACGGTGCCCACCGATTTCGAGAAGGTGCCGACGACGAAATCGACCTGGTCGGTCAGCCCCATCTCCTCGTACACGCCGCGGCCATTGGGGCCGAAAAAGCCCATCGAATGCGCCTCGTCGACCAGCACCATGCAGTCATGCTTCTTGGCGACCGCGACCATTTCCTTCAGCGGCGCGATGTCGCCGAGCATCGAATAGACGCCTTCGAGCACCACCAGCTTGCCGGCCTCCTTCGGCAGGCGGCCGAGCCGCTTGTCCAGATCGGCGACGTCGTTGTGGCGGAAGCGGACGATCTCGGCATTGCCCTGCTTGCAGCCGTCATAGATCGAGGCATGGCTGTCCGCGTCGAGAATGACGTACTCGCCCTTGCCCGCAAGCGTCGAGATGATCCCGAGATTGGCCATATAGCCGGTCGAGAACACGATCGCACCGCTCATGTCGTAAAAGTCGCGCAGTGCCTGCTCGACATCGATATGATCGTGGAACGTGCCGTTGAGCATCCGGCTGCCATTGGTGCCCGACCCGAATTTCTCGAGCGCGTCCTTGCCCGCCTGGATGACGTCGGGGTCGAACGTCATCCCCATATAGTTGTAGGTACCGAGCAGGATCGTGTCCTTGCCGCGGATCACCGCCTGGGTCGGCGACTTGACCTCGTCCATCACGATCGTGAACGGATTGCGCACGCCGGACTTCACCAGCGCCTCGCGTTCGGCGATCAGCCCGTCGAACTTGCTCATCAGGTCGCGTTCGGGCGCGACCTGGGGGGGATCAACGGGGAGGGCGTGGGCGGTGGTGGCGGCTTCGGTCATCGTCATTCGGCCTTAAAAACTTCCGTTCGTCCTGAGTAGCGGCTGAGCGAAGCCGAAGACGCGTATCGAAGGGCAGGTGGTTCGATACGGGCCTTCGCCGCGCTCAGTCCCTACTCACCACGAACGGGATATTTTTGGTTAGTCCTGCTTCAACTTCGCGACGGCATCGACCAGCTGGCCGACGGTCTCGATCTCGGCCTGCATGTTCATCGTGATGATGATGTCGAATTCATCCTCGATCGCGGCGACGAAATCCATGACGGTCAGGCTGTCCCATTCGAGATCGCCCTGGAAGGTGGTCGCATCGCTCAGCGCGACGCCCTTCTTGTTGAACGGCTCGATCTGCGCGGTGACGGTGTCGTAGATCTGCTGACGGTCGCTCATGCTCTTCCTTCCGGGTGTCGACGCAATCCTGACAGCGAATTGCGGCGGCTTTTCGGCGCTATAGCAGCCCCGCCGCGCGATACCACGCCGCGGTTTGCGCCAGCGCCTGCGGCGTCGGGACCGAGGGCGTCCAGAGCGTGGCCGGCGGCGGCGTGTGCGAGACCCAGTCGGGATGGCAGAAATAGCGGACCCGGTCGCGCGTCAGCTTGGCCTTGCCGCGCCGGACGAGACGGTCGGCGGCGGACGCCAGCGACAGGATCACGCGCGGCATCGACAACGGCCTCACCGATTTGCCGACCGCGACGCCGATCGCGCGCGCGAAGTCGCGATTGTCCCAGCCCTTGGGCGTACCGTCGTCGGGTTCCATGATCGCGGGCGCGACCGGGATCTCGGCCAGCGCGAGCAGCAGCGCGGTCAGATCCTCGACATAGAGCAGCGAGACGCGCGTGCCGGCAGGGGGCATCGGCACATAGCCCGACCGCGCCGCCTTGAACACGTCGAGCAGGTCGTGATCGCGCGGACCGAAGATCGCGGGCGGGCGGACGATCGTCCAGTCGAGCCCCGACGCGGCAACGCACGTCTCCGCCTCGGCCTTCGACCAGCCATAGTTGGACAGTGCCGGCGCGCGCGCCGCCAGCGATGAGACCTGGACGAAGCGGCGGATCCCCGCCGACCGCGTCGCGTCGACGATCGCCTGGGTGCCCGCGATATTGCCCTCGGCAAAGCCCGCGCGATCGGCGGCATTGACCACGCCGGCGACGTGGATGACCACGTCCGCGCCCTCGACCAGCGTCGCCAGGCTCTTCGGCCGATCGAGCGCGCCTTCGATCCAGGTCACGCCGATGCGCTTGGCCTGCGGCTTGCGGGCGAGCGCGCGGATCGTGTGCCCCGTCTCCAGCGCATGGTCGATCAAGTGGCTGCCGACGAACCCGGTGCCGCCGGTGATGGCCAGGATCATGACGGCTCGCTCCAGATCGACGTTTGCGCGGCAGTCATACGAGCGCCAGATGATTGCGATGGACGAGCGCCGAGCGCGGCGCATAGCCGAGGATCGCGGCGTGATCGTCGCTGTGACGGCCGAGCAGACGCGCGGTGTCCGCCGCGTCATATTCGGCGAGACCGCGCGCGACCGTGCCGGCCGGCCCCTCGATCGTCACCAGATCGCCGCGCACGAAGCCCCCGTCGAGCCCCGTCGCGCCCGCGGCCAGCAGGCTGCGTCCCTGGCCGAGCGCGGCAGCGGCGCCGGCGTCGACATGGATCGTGCCCTTCGCGGTCAGCCCCCCCGCCAGCCAGGCTTTCCGCGCAGACGCGGTGCGCTCTGCGCTGAAGATCGTGTGGCGGGCAGGGGTGGAGAGCGGATGGTCGATCCGGCCCGAGGCGATCACGAGCGGAATGCCCGCCGCCGTGGCGATTCGCGCGGCGGCGATCTTCGATGCCATGCCGCCCGATCCCATTCCGGACCCCGACCCGTCGTCTGCCATCGCGGCGACCGTGTCGATTCGCGGGACGTCGGCGATGTGGGTGGCGGCGGGGTCGACATGCGGATTGGCGGTATAGAGCCCGTCGACGTCGGACAGCAGGACCACACCCTGCGCGCCCGCGGCCTGCGCGACCCGCGCGGCGAGCCGGTCATTGTCACCGAAGCGGATTTCGGCGGTCGCGACGCTGTCATTCTCGTTGATCACCGGCACGACCCCGAGCGACAGGAGCCGATTGAGCGTCGCGGCGGCGTTGAGATAACGGCGGCGGTCCTCGAGATCGTCGAGCGTGACGAGCATCTGCGCCGCGTTCAGCCCCTGCGCGGCGAGCAATTCGGCCCAGACCTGGCTTAGCGCGATCTGGCCGGTGGCGGCGGCGGCCTGCGCGTCCTCGAGACTCGCGCGGCCGCCCTTGGCCAGGCCAAGTCGCCGAGCGCCGAGCGCGATCGCCCCGGACGACACGATCGCGACCTGCTGCCCGGCACGCGTCCGCGTTGCGATGTCGGCGACGAGCCCGGCGAGCCAGTCGCGCCGGACGCTGCCGTCGGGATCGACGAGCAGTGCCGAACCGATCTTTACGATCAGGCGGGGACAGGAGGACGGCGGAAACATCATTGGTCGACCCCGTAGGTCCTCCCCGTAGGTCGTCATAGCCTGCAACACCCTATCGTCATTCCCGCGGAGGCGGGAACCCATATTGGCTGGCCTCACCACCGAATCGCATACCCCTGAGGCTATGGATCCCCGCCTGCGCGGGGATGACGATGGCGTACATGATCGGGCTACGGAGCGGTTTTGAACACTACAGCGGCGACCATGCAACCGGCTCTTCGCCCTCCGCCAGCTCCTTCGGCGCGCCAGGTGCCGGCCCGATCTCGCCGATCAGCTTGTCGAGCACTGCCTCTACGCCGGCACCACTCGCGCCGGACATCGCCATCACCTCGGCACCGCTGGCCTCGGCCAGTTCGGCCGACAGCGCCGCGATCAGCTCGGCATCAAGCATGTCGGTCTTGTTCAGCGCGACGATCACCTTCTTGTCTGTCAGGCCCTCGCCGTAATTGGCCAGCTCGTCGCGGACGATCCGGTAGGACTCGCCGACATCCGCATCGTTCGCATCGACCAGATGCAGCAACACGCGGCACCGTTCGATATGCCCGAGGAAGCGGTCGCCGATGCCTGCGCCCTCGGCCGCACCCTGGATCAGCCCGGGAATGTCCGCGACGACGAATTCGCGCTGCTTGTGGCGGACCACGCCCAGCTGCGGCCGGGTGGTGGTGAAGGCATATTCGCCGACCTTGGCCTGCGCGTTCGTGACCTGGTTGATGAAGGTCGACTTGCCCGCATTCGGCAGACCGACGAGACCCGCATCGGCGAGCAGCTTCAGTCGCAGCCAGACCCAGGCCTCGCCGAACGGCCAGCCGGTGCCGTGCTGGCGCGGGGCGCGGTTGGTCGATGTCTTGTAGCTGGCGTTGCCACGGCCGCCATCGCCGCCGCGGAACAGCACTTCGCGCTGGCCGACTTGCGTGAAGTCGATCAGCACCTCTTCCTTGTCCTCCGACAGCACCTGCGTGCCGAGCGGGACGCGGATCACGAGGTCCTCGCCGCCCGCGCCGGTGCGGTTCGAGCCCGAGCCGCCCGAGCCGCGCGGGGCACGGAAATGCTGTGTGTAGCGAAAGTCGATCAGCGTGTTCAGGCCGGCGATGCATTCGAACACGATGTCGCCGCCCTTGCCGCCATTGCCGCCATCGGGGCCGCCATATTCGATGAATTTCTCGCGGCGGAAGCTGACGGCACCGGGGCCGCCCTCACCCGAACGTACGTAGATCTTGGCTTGGTCTAGAAAATGCATCGCCGCCCCATAGCGAAATTGGCGAAAATCGCCAGCCTCTGCGACTCGGGCCCTGGTCGGCGTTGCTCAGGCCGACGGGCAGGCGGCGGCGTCCTTGCTCGCGAGCAGCGCGTCGAGCGCGAGTTCGCGCGCCCTGGTCGCGGGCAGGCCGAGCGCGCGGGCCATCGGCGCGCCCATCAACGCGTCGCCCAGCGCCATCAGGACCAGCGTCAGCGTCTGGTCCTGGATCGGCTGGTCGCCGGGCATGTCGCCCTCGGCAAGTTCGTCGACCAGATCGTGGATCGCGGTGAGAATCGGGTCGAGCGCGTCGGTGTTGCCCGACAGGATCATCCAGCTCGCCAGCGCGCCCGCGCCGCCCTTGCCGAATGCGTCGAACGTCATCTCGACCACTTCGCGCGGATCCAGCTCGCCCGCGCGGACACGCAGCACCGCGGCGCCGATCGTGCCGACGATGTCCGCCGCCATCCGCGTGATCAGTGCGGTCTGCAGCGCCTCGGCCGAGCCAAAATGGTGGAGCAGATTGGCGTGCGTCCGCCCGATCCGGCCCGCAACCGCCTTCAACGTGACCGCGCCGGGACCGCTTTCGACCAGGAGCGCGCGCGCGGCCTCGACGGCGGCATCACGCGATTCGGTCGGGGAGAGGCGCTTGCGGGGTGTTGACGTCACGGAATGAAAAACCTACTTACAACTGTGTCAGTAATGACGATCTGTCTCTGTTTGGAGGTTTCCGTGGCGAAAGCAACCACACCCGTCGATCTGACGATCACGCCGCGCGATCGTCGTTTTGGCCGGGGCGCGCCGATTCGCCGGTGGTGGCTGAACGACGATCCGATCGCGACGGCCTTTTACAACGCCTTGTCGGTCACCTTCCCCAAGGGCGAGGGCTATTTCGTCGACAGCGTTCGCCGGTTTCGCGACGGTACGCCGCCCAAGCTGACCGCCGAGATCAACGCGTTCATCAAGCAGGAGGTAATCCACACCCGCGAGCATGTCGCGTTCAACCGGCACGTCACCGACCAGGGGTATGACGTCGCGCCGCTGATCGCTGATGTCGACGCCGCGCTCGCGCTGACCAAGGGGCGCCCGCCGATCGCGAGCCTCGCCGCGACGACCGCGCTCGAGCATTTCACCGCGATGCTCGCGCATGAACTGATCGCGAACCCCCGGCACCTCGCCGGCGGCGACCAGCAGGCGGCGGCGCTGTGGCAATGGCACGCCGCCGAGGAGATCGAGCACAAGGGCGTCGCCTATGACACCTGGCTGCACGCGACGCGCGACTGGCCGCGGTTCACGCGCTGGCGGGTCAAGTCGCTGGTGATGCTGATCACCACCTGGCGCTTCTTCACGGGGCGGGCGCGCGGCATGACCGAATTGCTGCGGCAGGACGGGCTCACGGGCCCGCGGATCTGGGCGCGGATGGCATGGTATGCGTTCGGCAATCCGGGGATGGCGCGCAAGATCGCGGGTGTCTGGGCGGCCTATTTCCTGCCCGGTTTCCATCCCTGGAAACACGACGACCGCGCGCTGATCGCGCTGGCCGAGAGTGATTATGAGGCGGCGGTGCTGCCGGTCGAGAAGCGGGCGGTGGCCACAGCCTGAGTTACGGTTGCGGCCTTTCCTATCCCTGGTCCTCCCGCGAAGTATGTGCGGCGAATACGTCGCCCAGCATTCCACCCCGGCGGAGGCCGGGGCCCAGTTGGAAAGGTCGTAGTAGCGACACGATGACCGTAGTCAGCGACGTTCCCCAACTGGGCCCCGGCCTTCGCCGGGGTGGTGCAATTTCAAGGCCGGGATGCGCGAATCACGCCGCCATCGGCATCGGCGCACATCGGTCCTCATCGAGCACCAGCTCGAACAGCACGGCCTGAGCCTCGCCGCCACGCCCGCGCGACGCCCGAGGCTCGACCCGCCCGGTCGGCCGGAAGCCGAGCTTGGCCAGGACGCGGCCGGATGCGGGATTGTCGACGAAATGGAATGCCTCGAGCCGCCGGAGCCCGAGCGCATGGCGCGCGATCGCGATCACCGCCTCGCCTGCCTCGGTCGCATAGCCGCGTCCCCATGCATCGGGCGTCACCCAATAGCCGAGCTCATGGCCATACCCGTCCGGCGATGTATGGATATCGATGCCGCCAACCAGTCGCGGCGCGCCGGGGTCGAGCGCATCGATCAGGAAGCGCGGCTGATGCTCGCCGCGCGGCTGCGCCAGAAAGGCCGCCGCGTCACCGAGTGAATAGGGCCAGGGTGCCCGCGTCAGCTTGGCGATCACGGCCTCATGCCCGATCGCCTGCGTCAGCGCGGGCGCATCCTCGGGCCAGCCGGGCCGCAAGGTCAGTCTCTTCGTGCGCGCGAACATTGCTCTCTTCCTCTCGCGTCGTCGGCTGCGCGCATGCCACGTCAGGATGACGGGACGGCGACAGCCAAGGGGAGGGAGCAATAAAAAAGGGAGCCGGGGTGACCCGTCTCCCTTGTTCAGGTTCGCTTTCGCGACCCGGGTCACCCTGGTGGGCAACCCGGATGGTTACCCGATGTTATTCGGCTGCAACTGCCATGTCGGCGGCATCATTTGCTGCCAGCTCGACCGAGCAGAACTTGCGACCAAGTTTGCCCTGGCTGAACACGACGCGGCCATCGACCAGCGCGAACAGCGTGTGGTCCGTGCCGATGCCGACATTGGTGCCCGGATAGAACTTCGTCCCGCGCTGGCGCACGAGGATGTTGCCGGCAACGCATGCCTGGCCACCGAACTTCTTCACGCCGAGACGACGACCGGCTGAATCGCGACCGTTGCGCGAAGAGCCGCCTGCTTTCTTATGTGCCATCTGAAGCTACTCCTTATGCCTGAGCGGCCGGGGCGTCAGCCTCGGTCTGCTTGGCGGTCTGGCCGCCGACGGACACGATCTTCAGGATCGTGTGCTGCTGGCGATGGCCGTTCTTGCGACGATAGTTGTGACGACGACGCTTCTTGAAGACGATGACCTTGTCCGCCTTCGCCTGAGCGATGATCTCTGCAGCGACGGTGAAACCCTCGACCGAGCGCAGTTCCGAGCCTTCGCCCGCCAACAGCACATCACCCAGCGTCACCGACGCACCTGCATCGCCCTCGATCTTTTCGACGACGATCTTATCTCCGGCGGCGACGCGATACTGCTTGCCGCCCGTGCGCACGACTGCGAACATGGCCCTTGTCACTTTCCAAATACATGTGCCCCACGAACGCAGGGTCCGCCGGGAGAAGCCGGGGAGCTAAGCGAGGGGCGTGACGATGTCAACCAAGAAGGGCTATTGCGGGGGGCTAAAACATCGCGGGCCCTGGCAGGAACCGCGTCAGGACGCTGTGCCCGACCCGGCGATCAGTGCCGGTGGACGGCGCGCAGCGTGTAGCGACCATCGGCAAAGTCTGTGAACAATCCGGCAATCCCCGGATGATCGACCGGCTCGTCGCCCGCGTCGGACACGAGATTCTGCTGACTGACATAGGCGACGTAGCTCGACTCGCGATTCTCGGCGAGCAGATGGTAGAAGGGCTGGTCCTTCTTCGGCCGCATCTGTTCGGGAATCGCCTCATACCATTCATCAGTATTGGCAAAGACCGGATCCACGTCGAACACGACCCCGCGGAAATCGAACAGGCGGTGCCGGACGATGTCGCCGATCGAGAAATTGGCGTGGACGATCGGCGGGGCAACGACCTCGACCGACGACGCCGGTCCCGGCTCGGACGAGAGGGCATCGGACGCGGCGATGTCGGGGGTGGCGGGGTCGATGGGGATGTCGTGGCGGGGCATGGCGACAATTTAAGCGCTGTTTCGCGACGCACAAGCCGGACCGCTCGTGATTGCAAAAACCCTCTTGCACTGCGGCGAGGTCTGATTTAGAGGCCCGCCCTCGACCGATCGGAGGCGCTGCTCGCAGCACTTCGGATGACCTTGCGGAGAGGTGGCAGAGTGGTCGAACGTACCGCACTCGAAATGCGGCGTACCCGCGAGGGTACCGTGGGTTCGAATCCCACCCTCTCCGCCATTTACCTTGCGCCATGTGGGTCACAGAGACCCCTGGCCCCCGCGTCGGGGCCGCGCACTTCTCTATAGCTATCGTCCGATGATCCGCTGCTGTGGGCAGCGCATTCATGTGCTCAGAGCAGTAGTCACGGGCGACGGTCAGGGAGGCGGTGCGGTGTCTTCCATGCCCGTCCCGGCCAAGGCCCCCTCCAGATCGAGACCGCGATGCGTACGTTCCTTCTGAATATCCTGCTGGCGGCCGGGCTGGTGGCCCTGGCCGTCCTTTCGCGGTTCATGCTGCTCGATACCTATTCCCGCTGGCAGATCGCGGCATTCTGGCTGCTGGCGGCGTTGCTCGAATGGGGCGTCAAACCGCGGATCGGTCTGAAGGCACGCTGGCTGACCGCGCTCGCCACCGCGATCGCGACGACGCTGGCGATCCTCGCCGTGCGCTGGCACGTCGAAGGGCTGTGCCCGCACACCTGGCCGCAATGCGCGTCCTATCCGTTCTGGCGTGTCGTCCTGCACCTGATCCAGCGCGCGTAGACCGGACGTGCGCCCCGGTATCGCCAAAGCAACGCCGGAAGCGTGGCCCGACGGCAACAAGTCCCGATAAAGTACAGGGATCGCGGATAGACCCGCAATTTTTCGTGGAGAAATTCTTCTGTATCCGCCTAGGCGTTGAATTGCTTGAACTCGCCTGTGTGCTGGCTCGGCGTGAACCGCATCGACGGCGCTCGTAAGCAATGCTGCATTGCCCAGTGGCGTCGCCAGTCCGGTTTCATCATTCGTTCAATATACCGGGCGGCACGTCATGAAGATTGCTTTCTTTCTTTCGAACTATCCCGTTCTTTCGGAAACGTTCGTCGTTCGTCAGATCAGGGGTATGATCGACCTCGGGCATCAGGTTACGATCATTACCGGCCAGCATGATCTTTCTGTCGATGATCCACTATCCGGTGCCGCGCGCATCGTCTCCGTTCGCGCGAATACAGGAGGCTCATCGCCGATCGCGCAATTGCTGAAAAAGTCGGTTCGACTTCTGCTTGGCGCGCAATCCGGCAAGAGCCGACGGCGAATTCGCGCAGGACTTACTGGCTTGCGCGATGGAATCGTCGCGCCGATCGTCGATATTCTCAGTGTCGGTGAACAGGGACTTGGTCATTTTGATGCCATCATCGCGCATTTCGGCCCCGCGGGCGTGCGGGCCATGTATCTGCGCGACGCCGGTCTGATCTCGGGCCCGATCGCCACAGTCTTTCATGGTCTTGACGTGACTGAGCATGGTCTCGTCAAAAAATTCCTGCCGCATTACCGCCGCCTCTTCACTCAGACCGAGGCGCTGCTTCCGATCAGTGAATTGTGGAAGAAGAAGCTGATCAGCTGGGGTGCTGACCCGGCGATGATCACGGTTCACCGGATGGGGGTCGACGTCAGCGACTTTCCGATGCCGCAGCCACGTCGCGGCGCTGCCGGGCCATTGCGGCTGCTGACGACGGCGCGCTTCGTCCAGAAAAAGGGGCTGATCTACGCGATCAACGCCATGTGCGCCGCGCCGGGCGATTCGCATCTGTCGATCATCGGCTACGGGCCGCTGGAGAAGGAACTGCGCGAGGCCGCTGCGGCCTGCCCTGCGCGCGTAACGTTCCTCGGCAAGATCCCGCACCGCGAGGTGCTTGCGGAACTCAAGCGGTCCGACGTGTTCCTGCTGCCGTCCGTCGTCGCCGACAATGGCGACATGGAAGGGATTCCCGTGTCGCTGATGGAGGCCATGGCGCTCGGCGTCATCACCGTCTCCACCTGGCATAGCGGCATCCCGGAACTCATCGACGACGGCGTCGAGGGCTTTCTGGTCGAGGAGCGCAATGCCGGACAGATCGCCGACATCATAACGACAATCGAATCGGGGGAGGTGGATCTGGCGAGCATGCGGGTGGCGGCACGCGCGAAGATCGAGCGCGAATTCGACAATAGGGAGCTCGATACCAGACTCGAGCAGATTGCGTTCACGCTGGCCGGCATCGTTCCGGCGGCGGAGCCGGCGCGCGTGGCGGAAGCGGTGTCCTGATGCTCATCTGCTGGCATCGCCTCGGCGAATGGCGCGTTGTTTCAGTGGATGAGGCCGGTGGCGAGACTTGGGTGCGGCAATGCAAGAAGTGCGCATACTCCCAGTCGCGCTTTTCCTTCGGGAGACGGCCGCACCAGCGGTGATGCTGCCGTCCCGACGTCTGGTGTCGTGCATCCGCCTCTGTCCCGCCCGGCCACAATCGCGCGCGGTCAGCGGCCGAGCAGGCGGTCGAGATAGGCGTCCTTGTGCCTGGGGCCGAAACTGCCCTTTTTCGGCTCGATCTTGAACAGATACCGCTCGTTCCAGGCCGCGCCGCCGCCCCACCAGGTCACGCCGACCACCGTATCGGCATTGGTCTTGAGATAGGCGATCGCTGCTGCGCCCGCCGCCTCGCAGCTCGGCGGTATCGCCCCGGCGCGTCCGAACGCCGATTCGGTGATGATCCCCTTCAACCCGCGCGCCCGCAGCTCGGACGCGAAATTGTCATAGCCCGGCGTCCCCGTGCAGCTCGGCTGGGTCCCGCTCGACCCCTTGTCGAAATAGCGGTGCCCGTTGATGATGGTCAGGCCTAGCGGATCCTTCAGCCCGCCCGCGCGGTCGAGCGCGACCAGCGCGCTTTCGGACGGCTTGGCGGCGTCCTCGCGCTTGCGCAGCCGGAAGGTGGCGGAGGACCCGGGATATTCCGGCGCGATGACATTGCGGATCCCCGCGGCGCGCAGGCCCGCGATGATCTGGTTGGTATCGCGCGCCCATTGATCCCAGTCGTTGGTCAGCACCGGATCGTCGAAATGCCTCGGCTCGTTCATCGGGTCGATGATGATCCGGTCGGATCGCGGCATGCTCGCCATCAGCGACGTCCAGAACGCGACCTGTTCGGATACCGATGGCCAGCTATAGTCGTGACGATCGAGCACGACATAGGCACCGCGGTCGAGCGCGGCGCGCGTCGCTGCCACCAATTTCCTGCGGATCGCGGGGTCCGCCAACTGCGGTCCCTTGAACGGCAGGCGGACCATCGTGAATCCCTTGTCGAGATAGGCGCGGACCGACGCCGGCGTCGGGCAGAGCGTACCGTCGGCGACGAAGCTGCACCCGGCAATGTTCACGCCGAAGACGGGGCCCCTGATACGCACGTTGGCGCTCGCGCTGGACCTGACGGGCGCGTTTGCCTTTTGAGGTGCGGGGGGCGGCGGCATGCGCTGCGGGGAGGGCGCGGCCGAGGCCGGACAGTCCAGCCCGGTGGCGGCGATGGCAAGGCCGACAAGGCCGGCGGCGATCGATGGTCGGGTCATGACATGTACCTGGCGAATAAGGGTGAAAGCGAATCGGTCGCGCTTGGGATCCGCCTCCCTATCATCGAATGTCGGGATGCCTGGCTTCGATCAGGGACCGGGTCTAGGGCCCCGTCATCGCGGGGACCTGTCCCTAGACTGCTCTCATGTCTGGCAAAGCGCCGTCGAGATCCGCGCGCATCATGCAACCAAGCGCGATCGCCGCAGTGCTTCGCGTCATGTGGCAACGACAGGATATGAGATTGGAGGCCCGACCGGGAATCGAACCCGGGTGCGAGGATTTGCAGTCCTCTACGTCACCACTCCGCCATCGGGCCTCGATGCGGAGCGCGCAAATGCGGGCTTTTGTGCGGCGGGTCAACCGGGCGATCGCGTTTGTGGGCTAAAATAGTCGTGGGGTGTGCCACGGCGGTGCGGTGCCGGGTTGGGGGACGGCTTGCACGCCGGCGATGGATTGGGCACGATACGGTCCAATCCTGGCTTCATATGGAGTTTCTTTTGGACGTGATGCAGGTGTCCGGGGGAACGAACCGCGCAGGGCTGGCGCCCGATGTCTTCGCGATGCCCGCGGGGATGGCGATCCGGTATGACCAGCCCTGCGACGCGCTCACCGACCTCATCACCGGCTACCATGTCTATCGCGCGACCGGTCCGGCCAGCATCGGCCAGGTCAACCGCTTCCTGCCGGGGACGGCCAATGTCCGGTTCGCGTTCGAGGCGGGACCGATCAGCGTGGCGATCGGCCGGCGGACGTTCGGGCCCCTGCCGGCGGCGACGCTGTACGGCCCGACGGGGACCGCGCTGAAGGCGACGACCAATGGCGGCATCATGATCGGGTTCGGGGTCAGCGCGCTGGCCTGGAGCCGGCTGTTCAACCGGTCGGCGGCGGAGTATCGTGACCGGATCGTGCCGCTTGCCGACGCGCTCGGGCCGGTCGCGACCCAGCGTCTGACGAGCGCGCTGCGGGCGGCCGAGCGCGACGATCAGGTCGCGCCGATCCTCGATGCTATCCTGTACGACCTGCTTGGGTCGCCGCACCGCGAATCCGCGACGATCCGTCAGCTCACCCGGCTGATCGGGCAGGACGGCGGCGATGACGTCGCCGCGGTCGCGGCCAAGCTGGCGATCAGCCCCGACACGCTGCGGCGACTGGCGGTGCGGCATTTCGGCTTCACCCCCAAGATGCTGCTGCGGCGCGCACGGTTCCTGCGCTCGTTCCTGCGCGTGTTCCGGACGCCCGGCGGCACCGACTATTCGGCGATCGACCCGAGCTATTTCGACGTGTCGCATTTCCTGCGCGACGCCGGCACGTTTCTCGGGATGACGCCGCGGCGGTTCATGGCGATGAGCACGCCGTTTCTCGACGCGAGCGTCCGCGCGCGCGCCGCGGTGCTCGGCGCGCCGACCCAGGCGCTGCAGGTTCCCGCCGAAACGAGCGAGCGGATCATCAACGCGGTGCCCGCCCGCCGGGCACCTAGGATCGATCCCGCCCGTGATTCCACGCCCACCCCCGTCATCGACCCGGCGGAAATTCCGATGCCCGATCAGGGCGCGCCCGTGCTAGGCGCCTGAGCGAGGTGTTGCCGCATTCTGCGTGCGCCCTCGGCGTCCCGCCCGCGGCATTTCGGTGTCACACGGGCGGGCGGGGCGCCCTAGTCCCGGCATCCGGCCCCTGTGCCATTCCGACCTCTGTGCCGTTCCGAGCCGGGCCGTCTCGCGCGATTCGCCACAGGTCGCTTGGCGCGACGCTGGCGGCACGGTAGAGATTGACGCAAGCGAACAAGTGTATTGCGCAACTAAAACAGCTGTGCGACAGGATGGACCATGACGACGATCAGCCTCGATACGAATTCCACTACCCGCACGCGTGCGGCTGTCGGCACGTCCGACGGCGGTCCCGATTTCGCGGTCATGCGTCACGCCATGGTGGCCAGCCAGCTGCGCACCAACGCGGTCAGCGACCAGCGCGTCGTCGCGGCGATGGCGCGGGTGCCGCGCGAGGCGTTCGTGCCCGACGATGTCCGGTCGATCGCCTATCGCGACGCACCGATCCCGCTCGGCGGTGGCCGTTACGCCAATCTGCCGATGGCGACCGGCCGGTTGCTCACCGAGGCCTATCTGACCGCCACCGACCGGGTCCTGCTGATCGGCGCTGCGACGGGCTACACTGCCGCGGTTCTCGCCGAGATCGTCGGTACGGTGGTCGCGGTCGACAGTGACGCGTCCTTGCTCGGCACCGCGCGCGATGCGCTGGGCGCCACGCTGTCGGTCGAACTGGTCGAGGGGCCGATGGCACAGGGCCATGCCGCGGGCGCGCCCTATGACGTGCTCGTCATCGACGGCGCGGTCGAGGCAATCCCCGACACGCTGGTGGCGCAGATCCGGTCGGGCGGCCGCATCGTCGCCGGGATCGCGGATCGCGGCGTGACCCGGCTCGCATCGGGACGAAAGACCGATGGCGGCTTTGCACTGGCGGCGTTCGTTGACGTCGAGTGCGTGACGCTGCCGGGTTTCGAAACACCCAAACCCTTCAAGTTCTGAGGCACATCATGCCGCGCGCCGCTCAAGTTCGCCGTCTGCTCTCAGGTGTTGCGCTGCTATACAGCGCTGCACCGGTCCATGCGGAGACGCTCCGCGAGGCGCTGGTCAAGGCCTATACGACCAACCCGACGATCACCGCGCAGCGCGCGACGCTGCGTGCGACCGACGAGAATGTCCCGATCGCGCGCGCCTCCGGGTTGCCCTCGGCGAATGCGACCGGCGATTACACCGAGTTCGTCGTGACCGCCGCGAACAGCTTCATCGCCTTGCCGCGTCAGGTCGTGGCACGCGCGAACGTCTCCGTGCCGCTCTACCAGGGCGGGCAGGTGCGCAACTCGGTCGCCGCGGCCAAGACGCGGGTCGAGGCGGGCCGCGCGACGCTGCGCGGTACCGAGGCCGATCTGTTCACCAACGTCGTCGGCGCCTATATGGACGTGATCCGCGACGAGGCGATCGTCGGCCTGAACACGCAGAATGTTCGCGTGCTCGACATCAATCTCCAGGCCAGCCGCGACCGGTTCCAGGTCGGCGACCTGACCCGCACCGACGTCGCCCAGTCCGAGGCGCGGCTCGCGCTCGCGCGGGCGCAGCTCCAGTCGGCCGAGGCACAGCTGATCACCAGCCGGGAAAACTATATCCGCTTTGTCGGCACGCCCGCCGGCACGCTCGATACGCCGCCGACCCTGCCGCATCTGCCCGACAGCCCCGCCCTGGCGGTGACGGTGGCGATCGACAATAATCCCGTGCTGATCGCGGCGGCGAAGGAACGCGACGCGACACGGTACGATGTCGGTGTCGCGCGGGCGAGCCGCCTGCCGCAGATCAGTGCGACCGGCGGCGCCAGCTACACCAACTATCTCGGATCGGCATCGACGACCGACGGCAGCATCAACACCTTTCCCAATGCGAACAAGGCGGTGCAGGCGGGCCTGTCGCTGACGATGCCGCTGTTCCAGGGCGGTCGTCCCGCCGCGCAGGTCCGCCAGGCCGAAGCGTTTCAAAGCCGCGCGATCGAGAATGTGACCGCAGCCGAGCGCAATGTGATCGCGCAGGCGCGCTCGGCCTATGCCGTCTGGCGTTCGTCGGAACAGGTGATCCAGTCGTCCGAGACCGCGGTCAACGCGAACAAGCTGAGCCTCGAGGGTGTCCGGGCGGAGAACAGCGTCGGGACACGCACGATCCTCGACATCCTCAACGCCGAGCAGGAGCTGCTCAACAGCCAGGTCACGCTCGTGACGGCGCGTCGCGACGCCTATGTCGCGGGCTTCGCGCTGCTGGCGGCAATGGGGCAGGCGGAAGCGCGCGACCTCGGGCTCGACGGCGGCGTGCTGTACGATCCGGTCGCCAATTACGACCGCGTCCACAAGAAGATCTGGGACTGGGGCGGTGATGGCGAGCCGGTGCCGGTCGCGACGCGTACCGTCCAGTCGCCCACGCAGGACGCCGCCGTGCGCCGCGAACTTGACCCGTTGCTCGACAGCCCGGTTGACAGGAACCCGGCATTGACGACAGGTAAGGATGCGCCGAGCCGCCAATAGGGGCGCGTGGGGCGACGGGGTTTGGAATGGTCCGTATGGGGGATATCAGCGCGGAGCCGTCGATGGAGGAAATCCTCTCGTCGATCAAACGCATCATTGCCGAAGAAGGCGACGGCATGCCCAGTCGCCAGCGGCGTCACCAGCGGGCGATGCCCGCATCGGCGGCCACCGATTACGCGGCCGATTACGACGACGACGCGATCGACGACGATGAAATCCTCGAACTGAGCGACCCGATGCCGATGGTTGACCGCACCCCCCGCCCGCCGAAATCGCCGGTGCTGACCTCGGTCGACGCCGCGCCGGAACCACGCCAGGCGCCGCCGCGGAGCCAGCCCCAGCCTCATGTCGCACCGCATGTCGCGCCCACAGCCTCTCATGCGCCCCAGCAGCATGCTCCGCAGCCTGCAGAAGAGCCGGCCCAGCCGATCATGTCGCGCGAAACCGCGGCGGCGACGCGTGCACCGCTCGAGGCGCTGACGCGGATGATGGTCAAGCCTGAGGGAAGCAGCGACGGCACGCTCGAGGGTCTGGTCCGCGAGATGCTGCGCCCGATGCTGCGCGAATGGATCGACGCGAACCTTCCCGACATGGTCGAGGACATGGTCGCGCGCGAGATCGCCAAGATCATGAACCAGCAGCCCTGACCGGGCCGGCCGCAGCGTTTCGCGCTGCGGCCTGTATCGGGACCTGGCCGGCCGGCCACGATCGGACGATGCTCACCGGGTCCCGGTTCAAACTACTGTAATGTCACGACGAGCGGAACCGTGACGGTTCCGCTATGGTTGTTGGCGGATGTCCGATCACAGTGTGTCCGCGCCTGAAATCCCCGCCCGTCTCGCCGCTCAGGGCGTCCGGGGCGATATCGCGCCGGCCGATGCCAGCAGCGACATCTTCTTCGCGGCGGTAAGGACCACGCGGATGCCGATGGTGGTGACCGATCCGCATCGGCCCGATAACCCGATCATCTTCTGCAACGACGCCTTCTCGTTCATGACCGGCTATTCGCAGGACGAGATCCTGGGCTACAACTGCCGCTTCCTGCAGGGCCCCGAGACCGACCGCACGGTCGTCGGCGAATTACGCGCCGCGATTGCCAAGCGTGAGGAAGTCTCGGTCGAGATGCTCAACTATCGCAAGAACGGCTCGACCTTCTGGAACGCGCTCTACGTCTCGCCTGTGTTCGGCGACGACGGCGAGCTCCGCTATTTCTTCGCGAGCCAGCTGGACATCTCGCGCCGCCGCGAGGCGGAGGAGGCGCTGCACGAGGCGCAGCGGATGGAGGCGGTCGGCAAGCTGACCGGGGGCATCGCGCACGACTTCAACAATCTGCTGCAGGTCATCCAGGGCTATGCCGACATCCTCGACGCGCGGATCGATGCGAGCGATCGATCGGCGCGGCGGGCGGTCGATGCGATCTCGACCTCGGCCTCGCGCGCGGCGACGCTCACGCAACAGCTGCTCGCCTTTGCGCGCAAGCAGGAATTGCGAGACCGGTTGATGAACCTCAACCAGCTGCTGGGCGATTTCCGGCCGATTCTTGACCGCAGCATCGGCAGCGGAATCACGCTGAAGCGCGACCTGGCGACCGATCTGTGGAATTGTCGCGTCGATCCGGTGCAGGCCGAAATGGCGCTGCTCAACATCATCGCCAATGCCCGCGACGCGCTCGACGGCACGGGGGAGATCACGATCACGACGCGCAACGCCGTCCTTCCCGAGGATGGCGGTGTCGCGAGGCTCGAGCCCGGCGAATATGTCGTGCTGAGCATTCGCGACAACGGGCCGGGGATCGATCCCGGGACGGTCGACAAGATCTTCGAACCCTTCTTCACGACGAAGGAGATGGGCAAGGGCGCCGGGCTGGGGCTCGCGATGGTCTACGGCTTCGTGCGTCAGTCGGGGGGCCTTGCGACGGTGCGCAACCTCAGCGGGGGCGGTGCCGAATTCTCGCTCTATTTCCCGCGCGCGAGCGGTGCCGTCGAGCGCAAGACCGCGGGGCCGATCGCACCGCATGCGGGCGGTGCCGAGCGCGTGCTGATGGTCGAGGATCAGCGCGAGGTGGGCGAGCTGGGCCGGACGATCCTCGAGGATCTCGGCTATGACGTCGTCCTGGTCAACAGCGCGCGCGCCGCGCTCGACACGCTCCGTCAGGACGCCGAATTCCGGTTGCTGTTCACCGATATCCTGATGCCCGGCGGCATGAACGGCGTCACGCTGGCCCAGTCGGTGCGGCGCGACTATCCGCACACCGCGGTGCTGCTGACGACGGGCTTTGCCGACGAGGCGATCGACGAGGGCAGCCGGTCGTTCGAACTGATCCGCAAACCCTATCGGCGGAATGAGTTGAACGACCGCATCCGGGCGGTGCTCGACAAGCCGGGGGCGCGGACGTGAGGCTGGTCTAGCCCGGACACGCTCGCTAAGGCACGGGGTATGAGCGAGCTTCCCAAAACCTTCGACCCCGCCTCCATCGAATCGCGCTGGTATGCGCATTGGGAGGCCAGCGGCCAGTTCCGCCCCGACCGCCCGAACGCGGAACCCTGGACGATCGTCAACCCGCCGCCCAACGTCACGGGCAGCCTGCATATCGGCCATGCGCTCGACAACACGCTGCAGGATATCCTGACGCGCCATGCACGCCTCAAGGGCAAGGACGCGCTCTGGGTCGTCGGCACCGATCACGCGGGTATCGCGACGCAGATGGTGGTCGAGCGCCAGATGGGCGCGATGTCCCCGCCGCAGAAGCGCACCGACCTCTCGCGCGAGGACTTCATCGCCAAGGTCTGGGCGTGGAAGGAAGAGAGCGGCGGCGAGATCACGCAGCAGCTCCGCCGCTTGGGCTGTTCGATGGACTGGGCGAACGAGCGCTTCACGATGGACGAGGGCTTTTCGAAGGCCGTCCTCAAGGTGTTCGTTGACCTGCACAAGCAGGGGCTGCTCTACCGCGACAAGCGCCTGGTGAACTGGGATCCGGGCCTCGGCACCGCGATCAGCGACCTCGAGGTAGAGACGCGCGAGATCAAGGGCCGCTTCTGGCACCTGCGCTATCCGCTCGCCGACGGATCGGGGTTCATCGAGGTCGCGACGACGCGGCCCGAGACCATGCTCGCCGACATGGCGGTCGCGGTGAACGGCGCGGACGAACGCTACACCGCGCTGATCGGCAAGCAGGTGAAGCTGCCGATCACCGGGCGGCTGATCCCGATCATCGCCGACGATCATGCCGATCCCGAGCTCGGATCGGGCGCGGTGAAGATCACGCCCGGCCACGACTTCAACGATTTCGAGGTCGGCAAGCGGGCCGGGATGGCCGCGGGATCGATGCTCAACATGCTCGATGCCAAGGCGCGCGTCGTGCAGGTGTCCGACGGGCTGATCCCCGCCGAGCTGCTCGGGCTGACGACCGCGGAGGCGCGCAAGGCCATCGTCGCGCAGCTGAAGGCCGAGGGCTTCCTGATCGCGCATGTCGACAAGGACGGCGTCGAGCATGACGCCGAGCCGCGCACGATCCAGACGCCGTACGGCGATCGCTCGGGCGTGGTGATCGAGCCGTGGCTGACCGACCAATGGTATGTCGACGCCAAGACGCTTGCGCAGCCCGCGATCGAGGCGGTGCGCGTCGGCGCGATCGATATCGTGCCCAAGACCTGGGAGAAAACGTTCTTCAACTGGATGGAGAACATCCAGCCCTGGTGCGTGTCGCGCCAGCTGTGGTGGGGGCATCAGATCCCGGCATGGTTCGGGCCCGACGGTACGCCGTACGTGGCTGAAACCGAGGCCGAAGCGCAGGCGCTCGCCGGCGCGGGCGTCGCGTTGACGCGTGATCCCGACGTCCTCGACACATGGTTCTCCTCCGCGCTCTGGCCTTTCGCAACGCTAGGCTGGGACGGCTCTTCTTACCCCTCCCCTTCAGGGGAGGGGCAAGGGGTGGGGCCGTCCCATCTCATCGAGACCGACACGCGCGGGGCGGCTCCCCACCCCAACCCCTCCCCTGAAGGGGAGGGGCTTGCCTCTGGATCGCAACTCGGCGGCCGCTATCCCAACGACGTGCTCATCTCCGGCTTCGACATCCTGTTCTTCTGGAACGCGCGGATGATGATGCAGGGGCTGCACTTCATGAAGGACGTGCCGTTCCGCACGCTCTACCTCCACGGCCTCGTCCGCGCGGCGGACGGCGCGAAGATGTCCAAGTCGAAGGGCAATGTCGTCAACCCGCTCGGGCTGATCGACCAATATGGCGCCGACGCGCTGCGCTTCTTCATGGCGGCGATGGAGAGCCAAGGCCGCGACATCAAGATGGATGAGAAGCGCGTCGAGGGCTATCGCAACTTCGCGACCAAGCTGTGGAACGCGGCGCGGTTCGCACAGGCCAACGGCATCGTCGCGAGCACGACGCTCGAGGCGCCGCGCGCGGAGCTCGCGGTCAACAAGTGGATCATCGCCGAGACGATCGCGACCGTGCAGCAGGTCGACCTCGCGCTCGCCGACTACCGCTTCGACGGCGCCGCCAACGCGATCTACCAGTTCGCGTGGAGCCGCTTCTGCGACTGGTATCTCGAACTCATCAAGCCGCAGATGGTCGATGACGTCCGCGGCCAGATCGACGACGAATCCAAGGCGGTCGCGGGCTGGGTGCTCGACCAGATCCTGGTCCTGCTCCACCCGTTCATGCCGTTCATCACCGAGGAACTGTGGCACGCGATGGGCCCGCGCGATCACGACCTGATCGTCGCGCAGTGGCCGATGGCCGATGCGCGCTCGCTCGATCCCGAGGCGAGCAGGGAGGTCGACTGGCTGATCCGGCTCGTCGGCGAGATCCGTACCGCGCGCAACGAGCTGAACGTACCGCCGGGTGCGCGTCTGCCGCTGCACGTCCGTGACGCGAACGCTGCGACTCTGGCGCGGCTCGAACGCCAGGCGCCCGCGCTCGCACGCCTCGCGCGCGTCACGCATGCCGAGGGCGAAGCCACCGGCGGCGCGGCGCAGGTCGTGGTCGACGAGGCGACCTTCGTCCTGCCGCTCGAAGGCGTGATCGATCTCGACGCCGAGCGCACCCGCCTGACCAAGGCGATCGCGGCGGCGGAGAAGGAGCGCGACGCGCTCGCAGGGAGGCTCGGCAATGCGAGCTTCGTCGAGCGCGCCAAGCCCGAAGCGGTCGAGAAGGCCAAGGCGGACCATGCCGACAAGGCTGCCGAAGCCGCGCGGCTGCAGGCGGCGCTGGGACGGCTGGGCTGACCTGACCCCGTCCGATGTGCGGGACGGGGCCGGGGTGTGCGTACGCGTGCTGCGAGCATGCGGGGTCGGGGATGGTCCTGACCCCGCCTGCAAAGGGGAGGGAACCCGACTTCGATGCCTGATGCGACGGACACGCCTGCACCAAGGACCGGCCAGCGCGACCTGACCACGGGGCCGATCGGCAAGACGCTGCTGGCGTTCGCGCTGCCGACGCTCGGATCGTCGGTCCTGCAATCGCTCAACGGCTCGATCAACGCAGTGTGGATCGGCCAGTTTCTCGGCGAGCGCGCGCTGGCGGCGACGACCAACGCGAACATCATCATGTTCCTGCTGGTCGCCGCGGTGTTCGGCTTCGGCATGGCGTCGACGATCCTGATCGGCCAGAATATGGGGCGGCGCGACATCGATGCGGTGCGCCGCGTGCTCGGCACGTCGTTCGGGCTGTTCACGATCATCTCGGTGCTGACGGTGGCAATCGGCTGGCTGGTCGCACCGGCGATCCTGCGCGTGCTGGCGACGCCCGCCGAAGTCTATCCGCTCGCGCTCGCCTATCTGCGCGTGATCTTCGTCGCGATGCCCGCGGGGTTCCTGACGGTGCTGCTGACGATGGCGCTGCGGGGGACGGGTGATTCGCTGACCCCGCTGAAGTTCATGGCGCTCGGATCGGTCGTCGACGTCGCGCTCAACCCGCTGCTGATCCGCGGCTGGGGGCCGATCCCCGCGCTGGGGATCGAGGGATCCGCGCTCGCTACGCTGATCGCCAACACGGTCTCGTTCGTCGCATTGCTCGCCAATATCTATGCGAAGGACCTGCCGATCCGGCTGCGCGGCGCGGAACTGCGCTACATCCTGCCCGATCGTGCGCTGCTGAAGACGATCGTCGTGAAGGGCGTCCCGATGGGATTGCAGATGCTAGTCGTCTCGACATCGGCACTGGCGATGATCGGGCTGGTCAACCGGCACGGCACCACCACGACCGCCGCCTATGGCGCCGCCAACCAGCTATGGACCTATGTGCAGATGCCCGCGATGGCGGTCGGTGCGGCGGTCAGCGCAATGGCGGCGCAGAATATCGGTGCGGGGCGCTGGGACCGGGTCGACCGGATCACGCGCGCGGGGCTGATGATGAACCTGGCGCTGACCGGCGGGCTCGTGGCGCTGCTGACGCTGCTCGACCGGCACGTTTTGTGGCTGTTCCTCGGGCAGGATACCGGCGCGATCGGCATCGCCACGCGGATCAACCTGATCGCGGGGTGGAGCTTCATCCTGTTCGGCGTGTCGATGGTGCTGTCGGCGACGGTACGCGCGAACGGCGCGGTGGTCGGCCCGTTGCTGATCCTCGCGGTCGCGATGGGCCCGGTACGGTTCGGGCTCGCCTATGCACTCGAGCCGATGATCGGCGCGGATGCGATCTGGTGGAGCTTTCCCGCGGGCTCGCTCGCCTCAATGCTGCTGACGATCGGCTATTACCTGCATGGCGGCTGGCGCAAGGGCCGGATCGTTACCGAGCCCGCCGCACACGACGCAGGCGAGGCAGCCAAGGCGGATTGCGAGCCCGCCAGCCGGTCCATGCCGGTCGGCTGAGTGTCGCCCTAGGTTTGGGGCGGCGTCACCGGGGCCATGACCTGAATGATCCCGGCGGCGATCCTGGCCGTCACCGGGGTCTTGGCGAGCACCTCGCCATCGATCGAGATCGGCAGCTTGGGGATCGTGTCGACGCGCATGCTCTTGCCGCGGAAGTCGCGGACCTCCTCGTGGCGCGATTCGTGACGGAAGACGCTGGCGACCCAGTTCTGCACCAGCCGCCGCTTCATCTTGCCCATCACCGCCTGCACGACGATCTCGCCCGAATCGACCGCCGCCGCGTCGACCAGCTCGGTCCCGCCATGATAGGGGCCGTTCGAGATACGCACCTCGACGACGCGCATCCGCGCCGCGTCCGGGCCCTCGCCGACGATCAGCGTGAACGGGCGGAAGCGCATGAACTGATACGCTGCCCAGCCGAGATAGCCGACCCGGCCGAGTACCTTCTTGAGGCCATGCGGGACCGTCTCGGCGATCTTCGGGCTGATCCCCATCGCCGCGCAATTGGCGAAATAATCGCCGTCGATCATGCCGAGGTCGATCCGTCGCGGCGCACCCGTCCGGATGACCTCGACCGCGCCTTCGATCGTCAGCGGAATGCCGAGCGTCCGCGCAAAGCTGTTCGCGGTGCCCAGCGGGAGCACGCCGAGGATGACGTCGTGCCCGACCATCAGGTCGACGAGCCCGCTGATCGTGCCGTCGCCACCGCCCAGGATCAGCAGATCGGGCTTGGCGGCGAGCGCCCGGCGGACGGTGGGTTCCAGATCCTCGGGGTTCTCGACCGCATGCGCGTCGACCTCATAGGGAAGCCCGGACATCGCCGCGCAGGCGCGCTTGAACAGCGCCTGTCCTTTGCGCGATTTCGCGTTCACCACGAGCGCGGCGGAGCGGATCGGCCGGTCGCGCGCCGGCCCGGTATCGGGCGCCTGGGTCGTGTCTGTGGTGATGGCGGTCATGCGAGGCCCAACGCGCGAAAGGGAAATGCGTCCCCGAGGCCGAATCGGCAGCGATCGGTTTCGTTCGCGCCGACCGTAACGCTTGCCTGCGCGGCGTCCATCCCGCAAAAGCCGCGCCATGTCCGCAAGCTATCCCGCGCTGCGCCTGCGCCGCACCCGCTCGTCCGACTGGAGCCGCCGGCTCCATGCCGAGACCGTCCTCACGCCGGCCGATCTGATCTGGCCGCTGTTCGTCGTCGAGGGGGAGGGCGTCGAGCAACCGATCGCCAGCCTGCCCGGCGTCTCGCGCTGGTCGGTCGACCAGATCGTCGCGCGTGGTCGCGAGGCGCGTGACCTCGGCATTCCGTGCATCGCGCTGTTCCCCTACACCCAGCCCGAGCGTCGCACCGAGGATGGTCGCGAGGCGCTCAACCCCGACAATCTGATGTGCCAGGCCATCCGTGCGCTCAAGGATGCGGTGCCCGAGGTCGGCGTGCTGACCGACGTCGCGCTCGACCCCTATACCAGCCACGGCCATGACGGGCTGGTCGACGCCGCGGGCTATGTCGTCAACGACACCACCGCTGAGATGCTCGTCGCGCAGGCGCTGAACCAGGCGGCGGCGGGCGCGGACATCATCGCACCCAGCGACATGATGGACGGCCGGATCGGCATGATCCGCACCGCGCTCGAGGCGGAGTCGCATCACAACGTCCAGATCATGTCCTATGCCGCCAAATATGCGAGCGCCTTTTACGGCCCGTTCCGCGATGCGGTCGGCAGCCGCGGGCTGCTGAAGGGCGACAAGAAGACGTACCAGATGGACAACGCCAATGCCGAGGAGGCGCTGCGCGAGGTCGCGATGGATCTCGCCGAAGGCGCGGACACGGTGATGGTCAAGCCGGGCCTGCCCTATCTCGACATCATCGTCCGCGTCCGTCAGGCGTTCGAGGTGCCGGTCTTCGCCTATCAGGTGTCGGGCGAGTATGCGATGATCGAGGCGTCGGCCGCAGCGGGCGCGGGCGACCGCGACGCGCTGGTGCTCGAGACGCTGATGGCGTTCAAGCGCGCCGGCTGTTCGGGCGTGCTGACCTATCATGCGGCGCACGCGGCCCGGCTCCTGAATGGATGAGTTCAGGCTCGAGACCGAGCGTCTCATCCTGCGCGCGTGGCGGGACGCCGACGTCGAGCCCTTTGCGGCGATGGGGCGTGACCCCGATGTGATGCGCTTTCTCAGGCCGCCGGCGACGCTCGCCGAGACGCAGGCGGCGGTCGGCCGGATGGTCGAGCGGCAGCGCACGTCGGGGCATTGCTTCTGGGCGATCGAACGCAGGGCGGATGCCGCATTTCTCGGCTTTTGCGGTCTGGTACCGGGCAAGCCGCCGATCGACGGCGCGATCGAGATCGGCTGGCGTCTCGCGCGTCATGCCTGGGGGCAGGGCTATGCGTCCGAAGCCGCGGCGGCGAGCCTCGCCTGGGGCTGGGCCCATCTGCCCGTCGCGCATATCGTCGCCATCACGGTCCCCGCCAACATGCGGAGCCGCGCGCTGATGGAGCGGCTGGGCATGACCCATGTCGAGAACGGCGATTTCGACCATCCCGATCTCGCCGCCACCGACCCGCTGCGCCGGCACGTCCTCTATCGGATCCATCGCCCCACCAATGTCTGATCCTTCCCCGATGGCACGGTGGTGCCGCGTCCTGTTCGTCGCGACGATCCTGGCAGGGTCGTTCCTCCTGTTCCTCGTCCAGCCGATGGTCGCGCGCATGGCGCTGCCGCGGCTCGGCGGCGCGCCTGCCGTGTGGAACTCGGCGATGCTCGTCTATCAGGCGCTGCTGCTCGGCGGCTATGCCTATGCGCACTGGCTCGGACGGGTGAAGCCGCGCGCGCAGGCGGTCATCCATCTCGGCGTACTCGCGGTCGCGGCTTTGTGGCTGCCGATCGGGCTGTTCGCGCTCGATCTGCCCGCCGATGCGCAGCCTGCGGTGTGGGTGCCCTGGCTGCTCGGCCTGTCGATCGGGCCGCTGTTCTTCGCGGTCTCGGCACAGGCGCCGCTGATCCAGCGCTGGTTCAGCGCGTCGAGCGGCGGCGCGGATCCCTATGCGCTCTATGCTGCGTCCAATCTCGGCAGCTTCGCCGGGCTGATCGCCTATCCGCTGGTGGTCGAGCCGCTGCTGGCGATCCACGGGCAGAGCCTGTTGTGGACCGCAGGGTACGCGGTGCTCGTCCTGCTGGTGGCGCTCTGCGCGACGCGGCTGCCGCGCACCGCGTCGGCCGAGCATGTCGCCGTGACCAGCCCGGCGCCGGGCGCGGCGCGGATCCTCCACTGGATCGCGCTCGCGCTGGTGCCGTCGGGGCTGATGCTCGCCACCTCGACCTATATCACCACCGATATCGTCGCGATGCCGCTGCTCTGGGTGCTGCCGCTCGGGCTCTATCTGCTCAGCTTCACCATCGCCTTCGCGCAGGACCGCACGCTCGCCGACCTGCTGACCCGGATCGCGCCGGTGACGATCCTGCTGTTCGGCGGGGTGATCATGGGCGGGTTCAACGACAAGCCGGTGTTCAGCGCGACGATCGCGCTGACCTTGCTGTTCATGGTCTCGGTCGCGCTCCACACCGCCATGTATCGCCGGCGTCCGGCCCCCGACCGGCTGACGGGCTTCTATCTCGCAATGTCGGTCGGCGGCGTGCTGGGCGGGGTGTTCGCGGCGTTGCTGGCACCCGTGATCTTCGACTGGACCTATGAATATCCGCTGCTGATCCTGGCAGCGGGCGTGCTGGTGCCGCAGATGTACCTGATGGCGACGTTTCGCGCGGTCTGGTCGGGGCCGGCGGTACGACGCCATCTCGGGCTCGCGGTCATCATCCTCGTCATGGCGGTGGCGGCCGGGATGCGGATCAGCAACCCCGACGGCATATTGGGCGACCAGCATCAGGGCGCGGCCTTCCTGATCGTCGCCGCGATCGGCCTCGCCACGCTTGGCGCACGGCTGCCCTATGTCGTCGTGCTCGCCAGCACGCTGGTGATGTTCGGGGGCTATCGTGCGCTGGAACTCAGCGCCGAACGGGGTGCGCGCGAACGCAGCTATTTCGGCGTCTACACGGTGCGTGACGGCGAGGGGGTCCGCGAGCTCGATCACGGCACCACCGTCCACGGCATCCAGCTGCGCGGTTCGCCCGCGCGCGAGCGAACGCCGACCACCTATTATGTCGCCGGATCGGGCGTAGGCCAGGCGATGCAGGCGCTCGGCCCGCTCTATGGTCCGGCAGCGCGGGTCGGTGTCGTCGGGCTGGGGACGGGCACCCTGTCCTGCTACGCGCGTCCGGGCGAGCAGTGGCGTTTCTACGAGATCGACCCAGCGGTCGTGCGGATCGCGCGCGATACCGGCCAGTTCAGCTACCTGTCGCGCTGCCTGCCCGATCCGGTCATCCGGATCGGCGACGCGCGGATCGCGCTGGCGGCGGAGCGGACCGCGAGCCTCGACCTGCTCGCGCTCGATGCCTTCTCGTCGGATACGGTGCCGATGCACCTGATGACGCGTGAGGCGTTTGCGACCTATGGCCGCGTGGTGTCACGCAACGGGCTGCTGCTCGTCCATATCTCGAACCGCTATATCGACCTCGAACCCGTGGTCGCGGCCGCCGCGCGCGAGGCAGGGTGGCACGCCGTCCACCTGCTCTACCGTCCTTCGCCGCTCGACGCCGATCATCCCTCGCCATCGGACTGGATCGCGCTGTCGCGGGACCCGCGGGCGATCGCGCTGCTCCGGCAACGCAATTCGGGCTGGGAGCCGATCGTCGCACGCGACGGCATGGCCGCATGGACGGACGATTATTCGACGATCCTGCCGCTGCTCAAGGGGCTCTGGTAGGCTGCGGGGGGCGGCGTCAGGCGGCCGGGAGGCTCGCCTGGATCTGCGCGATCGTCGCACCCTGCTTCTCGGCTTCGGCCTGCGCCGCGTCGCGCGCCGCGTCGAGCGCGGGATAGGCCGGCGCGAGCGTCGCCGCGCGATCGGTCGCGCGACGCTCGATATCGGTGACCAGCAGCGACGTCTGCGCCCGCCAGTCGTCGAGACCCGCCAGCGCGGTCTGGGCCGTCAGCCACGGCTCGCTGCCGACCGCACCGCCGCGTGCGGCGCGAGCCGCGGCCTGGGTGCTCGCCGCATCCTTCGCAAAGCCCGCCTTGATCCGGTCGAGCTGCGTCCGGAACGCCGCGATGTCGGTGTCGAGCGTCGGATCGGGCTGGACCACCACCGGCTTGCCCGCGGGTTCGCCGAAGCCGATCGATTCGGTAGGGCGGATCCCGAGCGAGGGATAGCTGGCGGCATCCTTGCTGCAGGCGCCGACCGCCAGGGCGGGTGCGAGAAGAAGGGCGATCAGCGCGGGGCGGGAAGGCTGTTTCATGCCCGTCGCTCTATGCCGCCGACGCGGCGTACACAACTTTATCGCGCAACACCCTTGCGCCGCGAAAAATGCCTGCTATCAGCGCCCCTCCAGTGCACCCATAGCTCAGCTGGATAGAGCATCAGACTACGAATCTGAGGGTCGGGCGTTCGAATCGCTCTGGGTGCACCAGGATTTCCTGCCTCGCGGCGGGGCCAGACGGCCAGACACGGGCCGGCCGTAAACGGCATGGCGATGCACCCATAGCTCAGCTGGATAGAGCATCAGACTACGAATCTGAGGGTCGGGCGTTCGAATCGCTCTGGGTGCACCATCGTCCACAACCTGCCGCGGCACGACGCCGTCCGCGATTACTTCTTATCATATCCGCACCGCATCGACGTCGCGACGCAACTGTCCCGTCGCATCACGCAATGCCCTCGTGCTTTTCGACATCCCCCGAAAACTTCTTGCCGCGGCCGCTTGCACAGCTGCGAAGTGCTGGGTATAGGCGCCCCTCCAGTCACCGGTCGGTCCCCCAAGGGCGTAACGATCGGACTCCGTCGGGGAGTAGCTCAGCCTGGTAGAGCACTGTCTTCGGGAGGCAGGGGCCGGAGGTTCGAATCCTCTCTTCCCGACCATCATGCACCGCATGATCATGGCACGCCCAGGCGGTAGGCCGCTATTCACTACCATCAAAGCCGTTGAGGCCAGCAAGGTCTTGATTGCGTCGTGTCCGTGCTCGGGCGGCATTTCGACTTGGCCGCCTCCGGGACAACGGGGACGCGCAGGCATACAGCGCGCTGCCTAGTGCGTAGTTTCCGAGGCTGAGAACCCGCGGCTCTATGCCGTACTCCTCCACTCCCTGACCGTCTCCGGCGCGGCGCGCGATCGGATGAGGGTCGGCAGGATGGAGTCGGCGCGATGATGGATGACGAGCCCGTTGCGGCCCAGCCTCGGCATGCCGTGATCCTGTGCCATCCGGACCCTGTGAGCTTCAACCACGCGATAGCGCACCGCTATTGCGATGCGGTGCGCGCGAACGGCCAGCACGTCGTGCTGCGCGACCTCTATGCGCTGGGCTTCGATCCGGTGCTCAAACCGGCGGAATTGCCGACGCGGGATGCGGCGGTCCTCGCGCAGGACGTGCAGGACGAACGCGCGGCGATCGCCGGCTGCGACGTGTTCGTCCTCGTGTATCCGCTCTGGTTCGGATCCCCGCCGGCGATGATGAAGGGCTATATCGAACGCGTGTTCGGCGCCGGGATCGAGCCTGTCGCGGTCCAGCAGCGTGCGCGCAGCCTGCTACTCGGCGGCAAGCGGCTGCTGACCTTCACGACCGCGGCGGGCAGCCGGGTCTGGCTCGACGATCAGGGGCTTGGAACGGGGCTGACGACCATGGTCGACCAGTATCTGGTCCACGCCTTCGGCATGCGCTCGCAGGAACAGCGCCGCTTCGCCAACATCACCAGCCATCTCGATCCGCAGATCGCAGGCCAGCATCTGAACGCCGTCACCGCGCAGGCAAACCGCACCTGCGCGCAACTGGCATTCGGCGACGAAGCGCTGCTGCGCGACCCTTCGCTGACCAGCCGGCTCGCCGGCTGATGCGCCTCCATCAAAGGATTATCGACATGCGTCCCACCCCGCACGCAATCCCCGCCGCTCGTCCATGGGCTCCGCACTCTTGACCGGCCTCGCCCACAAGGCACCGCCGCATGTCGTGACGCGCGCCGATCCGTTGTCGCCCGATGAACTGCACCGGATGGACGCCTATTGGCGTGCCGCCAACTACCTGTCGGTCGGCCAGATCTATCTGCGCGACAACGCGCTGCTCGAACGTCCGCTGACGATCGCCGACGTCAAGCCGCGGCTGCTCGGGCATTGGGGCACGACGCCGGGCCTCAACCTCCTCTACGTCCATCTCAACCGGCTGATCGTCGCGCACGATCTCGACATGATCAACATCATCGGGCCGGGGCATGGCGGGCCGGGTCTGGTCGCCCACACCTATCTCGAGGGCTCCTATACCGAGCGCTATCCCGCGATCGAGCGCAGCCGGTCGGGCATGCATCGGCTGTTCCGGCAATTCTCCTGGCCGGGCGGCATCCCGAGCCATGTCGCGCCCGAGACGCCGGGATCGATCCACGAGGGGGGCGAGCTCGGCTATTCGCTGGCGCATGCTTACGGCGCGGCGTTCGACAATCCGGACCTGCTGGTCGCCTGCGTGATCGGCGACGGCGAGGCGGAGACGGGGGCGCTGGCGGCGAGCTGGCATTCGAACAAGTTCCTCAACCCCGCGCGCGACGGCGCGGTCCTCCCGATCCTGCACCTCAACGGGTTCAAGATCGCCAACCCCACGATCCTCGCGCGGATCGACGAGGACGAGCTCGACGCACTGCTGCGCGGCTATGGGCATGAGGCGCTCTATGTCGGCGGCAGCGACCCCGCGCTCGTCCACCAGCAGCTCGCCGCCGCGCTCGACACCGCGCTGGCGAGGATCCAGGCGATCCAGGCCGAGGCACGCATCCCCGGCGCGACGCCCGAACGCCCGCGCTGGCCGATGATCGTGTTCCGCACGCCCAAGGGGTGGACCGGCCCGAAGACCGTCGACGGCAAGCCGGTCGAAGGCACGTGGCGCGCGCATCAGGTCCCGATCGCGGACTTCAAGGACCCCGAGCATCTGCGGTTGCTCGAGGCGTGGATGCGCAGCTACCGCCCCGAGGAGCTGTTCGACGCGACGGGCAAGTTCCTCGACATCTACGCCTCGCTCGCCCCGACCGGTCACCGGCGGATGGGGTCGAACCCGCATGCCAATGGCGGCGAGACGATGGTGCCGCTGTCGCTGCCCGACTTCCGCGCGCATGCCGTGCCGGTCGATGCGCCGGGCGCGGTCATGGCCGAGGCAACGCGGGTGTTCGGTCGCTATCTGCGCGACGTGATGAAGCTCAACATGACGAGCGTGAACTTCCGCCTGTTCGGCCCCGACGAGACCGCGTCGAACCGTCTCGCCGATGTCTATGACGTGTCGGGCAAGGTCTGGATGGCCGAGGTCGAGGCGGTCGACGAGCACCTGACCGCCGACGGCCGCGTGATGGAGGTGCTGAGCGAGCATCTATGCCAGGGTTGGCTCGAGGGCTATCGGCTCACCGGGCGCCACGGACTGTTTTCCTGTTACGAGGCGTTCGTCCACATCGTCGATTCGATGGTCAACCAGCATGCCAAATGGCTGAAGGTGACGCGCGGCATTCCGTGGCGGCGGCCGATCGCGTCGCTCAACTATCTGCTGACGTCGCATGTCTGGCGACAGGATCACAATGGCCTGTCGCATCAGGATCCGGGGTTCATCGATCACGTCGCCAACAAGACCGCGGAGGTCACGCGGATCTATCTGCCCGCCGATGCCAATTGCCTGTTGTCGGTCGGCGACCATTGCCTGCGCAGCCGCGGCTATGTGAACGTGATCGTCGCGGGCAAGCAGCCCGAATGGCAATGGCTGGGGATCGACGCGGCGGTGCGACACTGCACCGCGGGCGCCGGCATCTGGGACTGGGCCGGCGACGATGCGGAGCCCGATGTGGTGATGGCGTGTGCGGGCGACGTCCCGACGCTCGAGACGCTGGCCGCGGTGACGCTGCTGCGTGCCTATGTCCCCGACATCCGGATCCGGGTGGTCAATGTCGTCGACCTGATGGTGCTGCAGCCGCGATCCGAACATACGCACGGCCTCGACGAGCGCGAGTTCGATGCGCTGTTCACGCGCGACACACCGGTGATCTTCGCGTTCCACGGCTATCCCGCGATGATCCACAAGCTGACCTACCGCCGCGCCAACCACGCCAACATCCATGTCCGCGGCTACAAGGAAATGGGCACGACGACGACGCCGTTCGACATGGTCGTGCTGAACGATCTCGACCGGTACCGGCTCGCGCTCGACGCGATCGAGCGGATCCCGCGGTTCCGCGACCGCGTCCCGCGCGAGACCGCGCGCTACTGGACGACGATGGAACGGCACAAGCTGTACATCGCCGAACAGGGCGACGATCTGCCGGAGGTGCGCGACTGGCAATGGGCGCGCTGATCCTCGCGCTGAACAGCGGGTCGTCGACGGTCAAATACGGGCTCTACGCCGTCGACCCGGAGCCTGCGCTGCTGATCGGCGGGACGATCGAGACCGCCGACGGTCACGTTTCGGTCCTCGACGCGCTCGACGCCGCGTTGCGGGACAGCCCGGCGCCGACCGCGATCGGCCACCGGATCGTCCATGGCGGCCCGCATCGTACCGCGCATTGCCTGATCGACGATGCGGTGACGGCGGATCTGGTCGCGGCCTGTGCGTTCGCGCCGCTCCATGGTCCCGCGGCGCTCGCGCTGATCGAGGCCGCACGCGCGCGCTATCCCGGGCTGCCGCAAGTCGCCTGTTTCGACACCGCGTTCCATGCCGATCTGCCCGATGTCGCGCAGGTCCTCCCGATCCCGCGCCGATACCGCGCGAGCGGGGTGCGGCGGTACGGCTTTCACGGCCTGTCGTGCGAATCGATCCTGGCGCAGCTCGGCGACGGTGTCCCGTCGCGGCTCGTCATCGCGCATCTCGGCAACGGGGCGAGCGTCACCGCGGTGCGCGACGGGCGATCGGTCGATACCAGCATGGGGCTGACGCCATCAGGCGGGGTGACGATGGCCACGCGGACGGGGGATATCGACCCCGGCATCCTGCTGTACCTGCTGCGCGAGACCGGGCTCGAGGCTGATGAACTGGCGACGATGATCGATCACGATTCGGGAATGGCGGGGATCTCGGGACTGTCGGGGGACATGCGCGTGTTGCGCGCCGCGGCCGGGAGCAATCCCGACGCCGACCTTGCGATCCGGATGTTCGAGCGATCGGTCTGCAAGCAGATCGCGGCGATGGCCGCGACGCTCGGGGGGCTCGACCTGCTCGTGCTGACCGGCGGGATCGGCGAACATGACCGCGCGACCCAGCAGGCGATCGGTACCGGCCTGGCATGGCTGCCGGGCTTGGCGATCCGGATCGTCGCCTCGCGCGAGGACGACGAGATCGCCCGTCATGCCGCCCGGCTGAGCCAGGCGGGGGGCGTCCGACCCTCGCGCTGACCGCTTCGGTCCGCGCGGCGTCCTTACCCGGCGAGCGTCAGCATGGCGGCCGCGATCGCCGCGAGCAGCGCACCGTCGGTGGTCGCGCAGTCGAGGATCCGGTCACCCTGACGGGCCGCCGCGGCAATCAGGTCCGGCGACGGCACCCGCCCGTCGAGCAGGATCGCCCGGCCAGCCCAGCCCAGGCCCCGCATCGCGGCGAGCGCCGCGATGCCGTCGTCATCCTGCCCCGCCAGCCGGGGATCGGAGAGGTCCAGGATGATGCACGCATGGTCGCGCGATGCCGGATCGGACACCAGGGCCGCACAGCTTGCATAGGACCGTACCCGATAGCGTTCGGACAGCAGCAGGATCTGCCGCGCACGGCGTCGCGCGGGATTGCCGTCGACCAGCGAGATGCCCGGGCTGGTGTGCAGAAGCGGGGCCGGTTGAGTCATCGTCGATCCTTGTCGGACCTTCGATGACAGGACGCGCGGACCCGGTCTGTACGTAGATCACGGGGGGCCGCTCAGGCCGGGTCGGTCGTCTCGCCCACACCCGCGGCAAAGGCGATGCGGAGCACGTCCGACAGGCTGCGCGCCATCAGCTTTTCCATCAGATTGGCGCGGTGGACCTCGACCGTCCGCGTCGCGATGTCGAGATCGAACGCGATCAGCTTGTTCGGCCGGCCCAGGACCATCCCGTCCAGCACGTCGCGCTCGCGCGGGGTCAGCGCCGCGAGCAGGACGCGGGCCTCGGCCGCGGCCAGCTGGTCGCGACCGATCCGTGCGGCCTTGGCGATCGCGGTCTCGATCGCCGCGAGCAACGTCGCGCGCTCGAACGGCTTTTCCAGAAACTCGATCGCCCCCGCCTTGATCGCGCGCACGGCGAGCGCGACGTCGCCGTGTCCGGTCAGCATGATCACGGGCAGGGCTATGCCCCGCTGCGCCAGCGTCGCCTGCACCTCGAGCCCGTCGATATCGGGCATCCGCACGTCGAGCAGGACACAGCCATGGGCTTCGCGCGTGACGTGCTTCAGGAACTGCGTGCCCGACACATGTGTCTCGACCGCATAGCCCGCCTTGCGCAGCAGGAAGCCGACCGACTGGCGGATCGCGGGATCGTCGTCGACGACGTGCACGACGCGGCTGGTCTCATCCATCGACAACATCCTGTGTGGCGAGCGGTATCGTGAAGTGGAAGGCGGTACCGGCGGGGCATGTCGGTTCGACCCAGATCCGGCCGCCATGCGCCTCGACGATCGTCCGACAGATCGACAGGCCAAGGCCCATGCCGTCGCTCTTGGTCGTCGCGAACGCGTCGAACAGGCGCTCGCGGATCGCCGGATCGATGCCCGCACCGGTATCGGCCACGCTGATCCGCACCCAGCCTTCGCGATCCGCCAGCGTCGCGATCGTCAGCCGCTTGTCGGGTGCGCAGGCCATCGACTGGATGGCGTTGCGAATCAGATTGACCAGGACCTGCTGGATCTGGATGCGGTCGACCCGCACCAGATCGGCGCCCTGGCGGATATCGGTGGTGACCGTGATCCCCGCCTCGTGCGCGCCGAGCAGCCCCAGGCTGATCGCCTCCTCGACAAGCACGGCGAGCGGTTCCACGCGAAGTGCGGTGTCGCCGCCCTCGACGAACGCGCGCAGCCGCCGGACGATCGTGCCGGCGCGCAGCGACTGCGCCGCCGCCAGCTCGAGCGCCTCGGCGATCTCCGCCAGCAGCGGGGACGGCGCGTCGCCGATCATGTCCCGCGTCGCCTCCAGATAATTGGCGATCGCGGTCAGCGGCTGGTTGATCTCATGCGCGAGCGTCGATGCCATCGTGCCCATCGCGCTGACCCGCGAGACGTGGACCAGCTCGGCCTGAAGCTCCTTCAGCCGGCGCTCGGTGGCCTGGCGCTGGCTGATGTCGCGGATGAAGCCGGTGAAGATCCGCTCGCCCGCGATCGACGCCTCGCCGACCGCGAGCTCGATCGGAAAGACCTCGCCATTCTTGCGCAGCCCGTGTTCGAGCCGGACATTGCCGATGACGTGCCGCACCCCGGTCCGCCGGTAGGTGTGCAGATGCGCGTCATGCGCAGCGGCATTCGCGGGCGGCATGAGCATCGCGACGTTGCGGCCGATCACCTCGTCCGTCTCATAACCGAAGACGAGCGCGGCGGCGGCGCTGAACGATACGATGACGCCGTGTTCGTTCATCACGATCATCGCATCGGGGACGGTGTTCAGGATCGAGCGCAGATGATGTTCGCGGCGCAGGATCGCGGCCTCCGCCGCCTTTTCGTCGGTGATGTCGCGGATCACCTTGCCAAAGCCGCGCAGCGCGCCCGCGTCGTCATGCAACGCGGTGATCGTCACGCTCGCGAGAAATTCCGATCCGTCCTTGCGGACCCGCCAGCTTTCCTCCTCGATCCGGCCACCGGCATGCGCGCGCTCGAGATCGGCGCGTGGTTTGCCCGCCGCGACGTCCTCGGCCGGGTAGAAGATCGCCGCATCGCGGCCGATGATCTCGGCCTCGGTCCATCCCTTGATCCGCTCGGCGCCCCGGTTCCAGATTGTCACCCGCCCCTGCGGGTCGAGCATGTAGATCGCATAGGTCGTTGCGGCATCGATCAGCAGGCCGAGTTCCTCCGCCAGCACGGCGGGACGTCCGGCAGCCGCGTCGCCCATGTCGGACGGATGCGCGATCATGCGGGCGGGGCGGCGGCTGGTCGGGCTGGGCGCGTGCGGTTCATCGGGCTCTGGGCCTTGTCCGGCGGTCGGGTCCGATACGCCGGCGGCCAAGATCCTGGTCGCCGGTACGGGGCCGGCCTGCATGATAGACCAGAACCGCCGCACCGGCCACCGCCGGCCGCTCGCATGCCGCTTGAACCAGAACGAGTCAGGCGGGCGGCGATGCCAGCGTCAGTCGCAGGATCATCGCGGAGGGATCGCCAGGGCAGGGGGCGGCCGTCCAGCCGCGCTCGCGCTCCATGTCGATCGCCTGGTGATTGTCGCGGCTCTCGATCGATTCGAGCGTGCGGAGGCCCTTGGCGCGCGCGAACATCGCGACGTGATCGAGCAGGACCCAGCTGATCCCGCGTCGCTTGAAATCGCTGCGGATCGCGACCGCGACCTCCGCGCGCAGACCATCGTCATCGCCGACCAGCATCGCGGTCGCAAGGATTTTGCCGCTGCCGATCTCGCAGGCGAGGAAATGCTCGCTATGCTCGTGATCGACGCGCAGCAGCGCGAGCAGCTGTTCGTGCCCGACATGGTCGATCGCACTGAGGAAGCGGAAGCGCAGATCCTCCTTGCCGACATGCGTGAAGAAGTCAGCCAGCGCCGCCTCGTCATCCGGCGTGATCGGGCGGACGTGAAACGCGTAGCCGGTCCGGGTCGTCAGATCCGCGCTCCAGTCGGTGGCCGGCGCGGGGAGGGTATCTGGCGAATCGGTATTGCGGGCGGCATCGGCCATGCTGGCATCCTTCCACGGGGTGCACGCCCTCGAAAATGAGGACGGCCCCGGGTAGCGCCCGCTCGCCCGTCGCTGCACCGTCGGGAAACACGTAGCGACACGGTTGCCGCGCACACGAATGCCGCAGTGATCTACGTCTCAGCGATGCCAAAATGGGTAGACTTGGTGACCCCTACGAGAATCGAACTCGTGCTTACGCCGTGAGAGGGCGTCGTCCTAACCGCTAGACGAAGGGGCCGTGTAGTCGAGCCGCGCTCCTACGGAAGCGGGGCGCGGGCGTCAAGGCGGTGCGGCGGCAAAATCGCGCGAGGGGCACGTTTTGCCGCCGGATCGCCTCGACGGTCGTCGTCGTCAGGCAGCGACCTTCTTGCGCTCGGCCATTTCGGCGTTGAGCATTTCGGCCAGAAGAAACGCCATCTCAAGGCTTTGGCTGGCGTTCAGGCGCGGATCGCAATGCGTGTGATACCGGTCCGCCAGGCTCTGCTCGGTGACGTCGACCGCGCCGCCGGTGCATTCGGTGACGTTCTGACCGGTCATCTCGATATGGATGCCGCCAGCATGCGTGCCCTCGGCGCGGTGCACTGCGAAGAAGCCGCGGACCTCGGCGAGGATACGCTCGAACGGCCGTGTCTTGTAGCCATTGGCCGCCTTCACGACGTTCCCGTGCATCGGGTCGCACGACCAGACGACGGGGTGCCCCGCGCGGGTCACCGCACGGACGAGCTTGGGCAGCGCGGCCTCGATCGAATCATAGCCATAGCGCGTGATCAGCGTCATCCGGCCGGGGATGCGCGCGGGGTTGAGCGTGTCGAGCATCCGCAGCAAAGCGTCCGGCTCGAGGCTCGGACCGCATTTGATGCCGATCGGATTGCCGATGCCGCGCAGATATTCGACATGGCTCGACCCCTCGAATCGCGTCCGGTCGCCGATCCACAGGAAATGCGCGCTCGTGTCGTACCAGTCGCCGGTCAGCGAATCCTGCCGCGTGAGTGCCTGCTCATATTGCAGCAGCAAAGCCTCGTGGCTGGTGTAGAAATTGGTCTGGGCGAGCTGCGGCACGGTTTCGGGATCGATCCCGCAGGCCGCCATGAACTCGAGCGCCTCGCCGATCCGGTCCGCCGTCTCGGCATATTTCTTCGACCAGGGGCTGCGGCCCATGAAGTCGTGCGTCCAGCGATGCACCTGATGCAGGTTGGCATACCCGCCCTGCGCGAAGGCGCGGAGCAGGTTGAGCGTCGCCGCCGACTGCGAATAGGCGCGGATCATCCGCTGCGGATCGGGGGCCCGCGACTCGGCCGTAAAGGCGATGTCGTTGACGTTGTCGCCGCGATAGCTCGGCAGCTCGACGCCGCCGATCGTCTCGGTATTGGCCGAGCGCGGCTTGGCGAACTGGCCCGCCATCCGGCCAAGCTTCACGACCGGCAGCTTCGAGGCGAAGGTCAGCACGACCGCCATCTGCAGGATGACGCGGAAGGTATCGCGGATGTTGTTCGCGCTGTGCTCGGCAAAGCTCTCGGCGCAGTCGCCGCCCTGGAGCAGGAACGCCTTGCCTGCCGCAACCTCGGCGAGGCTCGCGGTCAGGTTGCGCGCCTCGCCCGCGAAGACGAGCGGCGGAAACGTCGCAAGCTGTGCGGTCGCGGCGTCGAGCGCGCCGGCGTCGGGATACGAGGGGAGCTGGCGGGCTTCGTGCGTGGTCCAGCTGTCGGGGGCCCAGTTCGCGGCCATAATTGTTCGTCCGATTGGTGAATTCGAGGCGCGGCCATGCGCCGAATCGGCTTTTGGCGCAATCAAGTAAAGCTTGCAGGCGGGTGAGCACCGGATGGAATGTGACTGATCGCAGCAATCCGGACGGTCAGGGGTTGCCCGAGATTGTAGAGAAAGCGCTTCTCAATGTCGGGCAGGTTTGGCACAGGGCGACGATGGATCTTCCCTTGCGAATTATCATTGCATTTTCGATCGTTGGCGTCGGTGTCGCGATCGGCGTGCCCGTCCTGATCATGACGATGAAGCGCCGCCGTCGCGACAAGCGCCGCCGTCGCGGGATCAAGGACTATAACAGCCCGAACAACGGCACCGCGCGCAGCTGATCGTGCGACCGCCGGTGCCTGCCACCGACGCTATCGTTCAATAGCCCGCTGCAAGATCGGCGACGTTCCGCATCGCGGACCCCGCGCGGAACGCCTGCAGATTGTCGAGGAACATCGCCGCGCCGCGTTGGAACATCCTGGTCTGGCTGCGACCCGACAGATGCATCGTCAGGATCGTGTTCGGCGCGGACCATAAGGGGTGATCGGCGGGCAGCGGTTCGGGGTGCGTCGGATCGAGGAACGCGCCGCCAATCTGCCCCGAACGCAAGGCGGCGAGCAACGCCTCGTCATCGATCATGTCGCCGCGCGCGATGTTGATCAGCCATGCGCTGTCCTTCATCGCGGCAAGCTCGCCGCTGCCGATCAGCGTCTTGGTCGCATCGGTCGAGGGCGCGGCAAGCACCACCCAGTCGAACTCCCCGAGACGGGCGCGCCAGGCATCGGGCGTGAGCGTCGCGCCGCGCCCGGTCCGGGTCACGCCGGTCACGTCGACGCCAAAGGCCGCGAGCCGATCGCCGATCATCGCGCCGATCGTGCCATAGCCGATGACCAGCGCACGCGTGTCGGCAAGCTCGATCTTGCCCGGCGCGTCCTTCAGCCAGACATGTTCGGCCTGCGCGCGGAGGACTGTGTCGAGGCGCTTGGCGGCGACGAGTATCCCCATCACCGCATATTCCGCGACCGCGACCGCGTTGATGCCCGCGCCGTTGGTCAGGGTCACGCCCCGGTCGCGGAGCAAGGCGAGCGGGAAGGCGTCGAGTCCCGCATAGATGGTCGACACCCATTTCAGCTGCGGCCCGGCGGCGCGAATCGCGTCCGCCACCAGGTGAGTCGGCTGCATGTCGACCCAGGCGATGTCCGCATCGGCGATCGCCGCATTCGCCTCGCTTGGCGTTGCAAACCATTCGACGTCGAGATCGGACGGCAGATGCGGTTCGAGCAGCGGGCGGGCGGCGGCGGGAAGGACGGCTTTCATCCCCGCCTCTGTACCGCGCTTCGGGTGCGACGCCAAAGCGCAGAGTCGTTTTTCGCCGCGTGTCAGCCGATCCGCCAGTCCCAGCCGAGCGGATCGCCGTCCATCACCTCGACCCCGGCGCTGGCGAGGTCGTCGCGGATCGCGTCCGACCGCGGGAAGTCCTTCGCGGCCCGCGCGGCGCGGCGCTCGGCAAGGCGTTCGTCGACGGCTGCAGCATCAAGCGTAGCCGAAGCCGGACGAACGCGCAGATCTTCCCGGCGCAGGGCCGCAAGATCGAGTCCCAGCACCGCATCGAAATCGGCCAGCGCGGCGAGTCGGTCCGCGGGCGACAGTCGCTTGTCTGCGAGCAGTTCGTCGAGGACCGGCAAGGCGCGCGGCGTTGCGAGGTCGTCGCAGACCGCGATGTCGAGTCGGTCGCGGTAGCCAGCGAGCAGCGCGCGGACGGCGTCGGTCGCGGGTTTGGCGGGATCGCTTGCCGAATTGCCTGGGGCCGCACGGTCGCGCAACGCCTGCACGGTGAGTGCCAGCCGCTTCAGTCGCGTCGTCGCGGCCGCCAGATTGTCCCAGGAGAATTCGAGCTCGCTGCGATACTGTGCCTGCAGGCACATCAGCCGATAGGCGAGCGGGTGGAAGCCACGATCGATAAGCGTCTGGAGCGTCGTGAACTCGCCGCCGGATTTCGACATCTTTCCCGAGCGTTCGACGAGAAAGTTGTTGTGCATCCAGAGGTTCGCGCCGGTGTCCGCACAGCCGCAGCGTGCCTGGTTCTGGGCGATCTCGTTCGGGTGGTGGATCTCGCGGTGGTCGATGCCGCCGGTGTGGATGTCGAACTGCGGCCCCAGATATTTCTGGCTCATCACCGAGCATTCGAGATGCCAGCCGGGCGCACCGCGTCCCCAGGGCGAGTCCCATTCCATCTGGCGCATCTCGCCGGGCGCCGACGTCCGCCAGATCGCAAAATCCTGCGGGTGGCGCTTGCCCGCGACCGGATCGATCCGGCTCTCGCCGGCATCGTCGTTCGACCGGGCGAGCCGGCCATAATCCGGGACCGTGCTGGTATCGAAATACAGCCCGTCCTCGAGCAGGTAGCAATGCTCCGGCGCGATAGCCTCGGCAAAGGCGATCATCTCCGCGATATGGTCGGTCGCGAGCGGGAAGCGCGTCGGCGTGCGGATGTGGAGGTCGATCAGGTTGCGTTTGAAGGCTTCGGTGTAATGTCTTGCGATCGCCCAGATATCCTGCCCGCTGGCGCGCGCGGCGGCCTCCATCTTGTCGTCGCCCGCATCGGCATCCGAGGTCAGGTGGCCGACATCGGTGATGTTGACGATGTGCGTGAGGCCAAAGCCCTTCCACGTCAGCGTCCGCGACAGCGTGTCGGTGAAGACATAGGCGCGCAAATTGCCGATATGCGCATAATTGTAGACGGTCGGTCCGCAGGAATAGAGCCCGACATTGGCGGGATCGATCGGCGCAAACGGCTCGAGCCGGCGCGTCAGGCTGTTATACAGGGTCAGGGCGTGCGTGGTCATGCGCGGCTCTTAGCGCTCGCTTAGCCGGCGCGTAAACCGGTGCCCGACGTCAATCCCGACAAGGATAGGGCGGGTTTGGCTTGAAACAGCCGGCACACGCTGTTAGGGGCTCCCGTTCATGCGGCGCGGACTTGTTCGCGACGGCACTATCCATTCGTATCTATTCGACCGGAGCTTAACGGGTTTATGCAAATCATCGTCCGCGACAACAACGTCGACCAGGCCCTTCGCGCGCTCAAGAAGAAGCTGCAGCGTGAAGGCGTGTATCGCGAGATGAAGTTGCGCCGCCACTACGAGAAGCCGTCGGAAAAGCGCGCTCGCGAGCGTGCGGCTGCGATCCGTCGTTCGCGCAAGCTCGAGCGCAAGCGCGCCGAGCGCGACGGCGCACGCTAAGCTTCGCCTGCAGTAGGAACCCTCGGCTGCACGCGCAGCCAGGGTTTTGGGGGCCGCGTCACCGCGGCTCCGATTACGAATTCTACGGCACGCGCGGCGCTCCGGCGTGACCAGATGACCCGGGGTTTGTCCGATGTCGACCGTCACCGCCGTTCCGCTGCAGCCGACCAAGCGCAGCTATCTCATCTATCTGTGGCTGGGCATCGCGCTCGCGCTGATCGGCGCCGTCGCGCTCGCGCGCCAGGGTGACGATCCGCTGACCCGCAACGGGCGCGCCAAGGGCGTCGTCACGACCGCGTCGGGCCTCCAGTACAAGATTCTGACGCCGGGCAAGCCCGGTGCCGCCAAGCCGACCGATGCCGATGTCGCGCTGGTGAACTATGAGGGCAAGCTCCTCAACGGCACCACCTTCGACAAGTCGCAGCAGCCGACGCCGCTGCCCGTCACGGGCGTCGTTCCCGGCTTCTCCGAAGCGCTCAAGCTGATGCCAAAGGGCGGCAAGTACCGCTTCTGGCTGAAGCCCTCGCTCGGCTATGGCGACAAGGCGAGCGGGCCGATCCCGGCCAACTCGACGCTCGTGTTTGACGTCGAACTGCTCGACTTCCTGCCGCAGAGCGTCGTCCAGCAGATGCAGGCGCAGCAGCAGATGCAGATGCAGCAGGGTGCGCCGGGCGCCGGCGCCGGCGGCGCGGTACCGCAGCCGCGCTGATCGCCTCGTCGGGCGGTGCGCCGCCCGACTCGCCGAACTCGGCATCATGATACAGGGCCGTCCGCGACTGATCGTCGCGGGCGGCCTTTCTATGTCGGCGTAACTTGGATCATGCAGGGTTCGGCCGACGCGCCCGGTGACGCCTCGGGTGATCTCTCGCCCGCATGCCTTGGCCAAGGGTGGGCGCGCCGCGTCAGGGGTCAAACACCATCCGGCATTACAGCGGGATGGCGGATCATGGTCGACTGCCGGAATTCGTGTGCAGGCCTCAGTCCCGCGGATCGTCGCAATCTATCGTCGATCCCGGTGGCACGCGGTGCTTGCGCAGCGGTGCGAGGCGGGGAGGGGCGCTGGAGTTTCGCCGTACCCGCCCCGGGCCCATCTGCGGCAGGCAAAAAAATAGCGGCCCGAAGACCGCTATTTTCCAGAACTGAGCCTAGGCTTAGTTGCTGTCGCTGTCGTCGTCGTTATCGGCAACGATAACGATGCCGCCGACAACGGCTGCTGCTGCGAGGACTGCAACGATAACGCCGCCGCCTGCAACCTTGTTCTTCTTTGCGGTAACCGAACCGGCGCGAGCCGACTTCGAAACCGAAAGGCTTGCTGCCGAATTAACCGGTGCTGCCATGGCCGGAGCAACTGCCATCGTGGCTGCTGCTGCGGTCAGGAGATACTTCCCAAGACGCATGATGAACTCCCTTTGTGCTCGTCGCGTAGGTCTTTGGCACGAAACCTGACCTTGCGCAACCGAGGTAACTGGAACGGTACGGAAGAGTTCCATACTGTTGCGAGCGGGCAACATGCCCTGATCGCCCTGGGGGTATACCCTATTGTAGTAAGACGAGAAGGCATAGTTTTCAGGATTCGAGAGAATTTTCCGACGAACCGGGGCGGGGTGCCGTCTGCAACGTCCATGTGCGATCGCCCTCGATTCCCAGCGCGGTCAGCCGACCGGTCGCATAGGCGCCCGTATCTATGCCGATACGATGCGCCATCGTCTGGACCTCTTCGATCACCGTGTGGCCATGGACGATCATCTTGTCGAGCGGGCTGCGATGATCGAGAAACGGGTCGCGGATCCAGCGCAGATCCGAACCGCGCTGGTCCTCAAGCGGCGTTCCCGGACGGACGCCCGCATGCACGAACGCATAGTCGCCGATCGTGATCAGATCCTCGAAGCCGGCCAGGAACGCGCGGTGTGCCTCGGGCACGAGCTGCGCGAGACGCTGAACCAGCTCCTCGTAATCGAGCCGCTCATATTCCGCCGCGTCCATGCCGTAGCTCAGCACCGTCTCGCGACCGCCGATCCGGCAGAACAGCCGCAGCGCCTTGGGCTCGCCGTCGAGCGCGCCGAGGAAGATCTCCTCGTGATTGCCCTGCAGGAACCGCACGTCGGAGCGCGTCGCGGCATAGCCGATCAGCCGATCGATCACCGCGGCCGAGCCCGGACCCCGGTCGACGATATCGCCGAGGAAGATCACCGTCGTCTCCGCCGCGCCGCGCGCCGCATCGTCCGCGTCGATCTGCGCGATCAGGTCGTCGAGCAGATCGGCACAGCCATGGATGTCGCCGACCGCATAGACGCGCCGGCCTTCGGGGATCGAGCAGGACCGGCCCGCGGATCGCGGGGCCTTTGACCGAAAGAATCTTGAAATCATAAAGTCTATATCCGTTGGCACCGCACATAGAGGCTCGGGCGCGCCGTCGCAACGCGGCGCGGTTCGTCGACTCCTGCGCGAGGGTGGATGGCGTGCGGCTGAAAGCCGTCTATCAGGGCCGCATGTCGATCGTCATGCGTCTCCTGCCCGCAGTCCTGCTAAGCGCAGGTGCGGCCTCCGCGGTTCCGCCGCCGTCCGTCTCCGTCTCCCTCGCCGGCACCACCGCCGCTCCGGCTGCAGCACCCGCGGAGGCCCCGCCCAGGGCATTCTTCGAAGCACTGCGCGCCGCGGATCTGCGGCTTGCGACGATCGGATACCGGCTGACCTCCGCCAATGCGGCTTTGTGCGACCGGCTGCAGCCGCAGATTGGCATGCCGATCCATGCGCTCAACCAATATAGTGCGGAGGCCAGGCCGAATGCGATCGGCGTATTCGGGTTCGAAACGCGGCTGGCGGTCGAGGCGGTGGTCGCCAACGGGCCGGCCGCGCGCGCAGGCGTCCGGTCGGGGGATTCGATCCAGCTGCTCGCGGGCAAGCGGCAACCCGGGATCGGTGCCGCGAACACCGCGGAAACTCCCGCCGACCGCGACGCCGCCGAGGCCCTGATCGCAGCGCAGCCGCCCGGCGCACCGATCGCGATGACGGTCCTGCGCGACGGGCGCGCGGTCACGGTCTCGATCCCGGCTGTCGCGGGATGCCGCTCGCGATTCGAGATCCTGCTCGGCAGCGGTCTGGATGCGAGCGCGGACGGCGCGGTCGTCCAGATCGGCGAGAAATATTTCGAAGGCTATAGCGACGCGGAGATCGCGGTCATCGTCGCGCACGAACTGGCGCACAACATACTGCGCCACCGCGACCGGCTCGACGCGGCGAAGATCAGCCGCGGGCTGATGGCGGAACTCGGCCGCAACGGCCGACTGATCCGCCAGACCGAGGACGAGGCGGACCGGCTCAGCGTCTATCTGCTCGCCAATGCCGGCTATGATCCGCGCTCGGCACCACAATTCTGGCGCGAGAAGGGGGGCACGATCGACGGCGGCCTGTTCCGCAGCCGCACCCACGCCTCGTCAAAGGCGCGGGCGACCGCGCTCGACGCCGCCGTCCAGGACATTGCCCGCCGCCCCGAACGGCCGATCCTGCCCGCCGATGTCCTCGCGCTGCGGACCCAGCCGCTCCGCTAGCCCGCGGTCCGCGCCGGCTGCTGCGCCGTGCCGCGCGGCTGGTCGGGCCAGATCCCCCGCGTATCGAGCACCGTCTTCTCGCTGCGCTCCTCGAGCGGGATCGAACGGAAGACGTCGTGATCGACCAGCACGACCATGATCGGGCAGGTTTCGATCGCGGTGTCGACGTCGATCAGGGTCGCGCCGGTGCCGTCGAACGCCGGTGGCAGCGCCGCGGCATAGGGCTCGACGATCCGGACCCGGTCCCCGAAGCGATTCGCCACCGCCAGCGCGACCTTCATCGCCGGGCTCTCGCGGAAATCGTCGATATTGGCCTTGAACGCGAGGCCCAGGCACGCGACCGGCGCGGCCGGATCCGCCGCGATCATCGCGGCGACCTGCGCAATGACGTGATCGGTCTTGCCGTCATTCACCTCGCGCGCGGTGCGGATCAGCGGCGTCTGGTCGGGCGCGGCATGGACGAGGAACCAGGGGTCGACCGCGATGCAATGCCCGCCGACGCCGGGCCCGGGCTGCAGGATGTTGACGCGCGGGTGGCGATTGGCGAGCCGGATCACCTCCCAGACATCGACGTTCATCGTGTCGGCGATCAGCGACAGCTCGTTGGCGAACGCGATGTTGACGTCGCGAAACGCATTCTCGGTCAGCTTCGTCATCTCCGCGGCGCGCGCGGTGGTGGTGACGCACGCGCCGCGCACGAACCGGCGGTAGAAGGTGAGCGCCTTGCGTGCACAGCGCGGCGTGATCCCGCCGATGACGCGGTCATTGTCGATCAGCTCGACCAGGATGCGTCCCGGCAGCACGCGTTCGGGGCAATAGGCGATCGCGATATCGGCCTGGTCCCGGGTCCGCCCGGGCACGCGCAGATCGGGGCGCAAGGTCGCCAGCAGGTCGCGGACCTTCTCGGTCGTCCCGACGGGCGAGGTCGATTCGAGGATGACCGTATCGCCGGGCTTCAGCACGGGCGCGATCGTCGTCGCGGCCCCCAGGACATAGCTGATGTCGGGTGCATGCGCGGCGTCGAACGGGGTTGGCACCGCGATCACGAAGACGTCGGCGGGCTCGACCGTCATCGCCGCACGCAGCGTACCGCGCGCGACCACGCCCGAGACCAGACCGTCGAGATCGACCTCCTCGATATGCACGCGCCCCGAATTGATCGTCTCGACGACGCGTTCGGTCACGTCGACACCGAGCACGCGCGCGCCGGTCCGCGCGATGATCGCCGCGGTGGGCAGGCCGATATAGCCCAGTCCCATGACGACGACGTTCAGTTCAGTATCGGAAAGCATGACGGATGTTCCTCAACGATAGGCCGGTGCGCTGGCGACCGCCTGGGCCATGGTCTGCGCGATGGTCTGGGCGATCCGGGCCGCAGCATGGCCGTCGCCGAACGGATTGTGCGCGCGCGCCATCGCGGAATAGGCCGCTTTGTCGTCGAGCAGCGTGAAGATTTCGGAAACGATGCGGTCCTCCGACGTCCCGACCAGCTTTGCGGTACCCGCTTCGACACCCTCGGGGCGCTCGGTCGTCTCGCGCATCACCAGCACCGGCTTGCCGAGCGCGGGCGCTTCCTCCTGCACGCCGCCTGAATCGGTCAGGACGATCTCGGCAAGCCCTAGCGCGCGGACGAAGCTCGGGTAATCGAGCGGCGCGATCCGCGCGATATCGGGCTGATCGCCAAGGATGCGGTCCATCACCGCGACGACATTCGGGTTGGGATGCACGGGAAAGACGACCGCGACGTCGTCGCGCGCCGCGATCCGCGCGATCGCCCGCGCGATCCCGGCCATCGCGTCGCCGAAATTCTCGCGCCGGTGCGTCGTGACGAGGATGATCCGCTTGCCCGCAGTATCCGCCACGACCGGGTCGAGCGCGGCGCCGAGCGCCGGATCCGCCGCCACCCGCGCGTTTGTCCAGTGCAGCGCGTCGATCACAGTGTTGCCCGTGACGTGAATCGTCGAGGGGGCGATATTCTCGCGCAGCAACGCGTCCGCCGCGGTCTGGGTCGGCGCGAAGTGCAAGGCGGCGATCGGCGCGACGATCCGCCGGTTCACTTCCTCGGGCCAGGGATGATGGATGTCGCCCGAGCGCAGCCCCGCCTCGACATGCGCGACCGGGACCTTGCGGTAATAGGCGGCGAGCGCGCCGGTCATCGCGGTCGCGGTGTCGCCCTGGACCACGACCATGTCGGGCTGCTCGGCGTCCATCACCTCGCCCAGCCCGACCAGCAGCCGCGCGGTCAGCCGATCAAGCGTCTGGCCCGGCTCCATCAGGTCGAGATCGATATCGGGGGACAGCCCCGCGATCGCGAGCACCTGGTCGAGCAGTCCGCGATGCTGTGCGGTCACGCAGGTCCTGACGACCAGCCCCGGCTGCGCCTGCAACGCCCGGATGACCGGGAAGAGTTTGATCGCTTCGGGGCGCGTCCCGAAGATGACGAGTATTTTTGACATGGAACCCGCCTACACCCCACGTCTTTAATGACGCGCTAACCGCCGCAGTTGATTTGCCGACTCCGTTCGGCGGCTTTATGCACCCGCAACGATCTGCACCCGCAACGATACAAGGGACTACTGAATGACGATCAAACCGCTGCGCAAGGCCGTATTCCCCGTTGCTGGGCTTGGCACGCGATTCCTTCCGGCGACCAAGTCGATGCCCAAGGAGATGCTGACCGTCGTCGACAAGCCGCTGATCCAATATGCCGTCGAAGAGGCGCTTGAGGCGGGGATCGAGCAGATCATCTTCGTCACCGGCCGCGGCAAGGGCGCGCTCGAGGATCATTTCGACATCTCCTACGAGCTCGAGGCGACGATGCGCGCGCGCGGCAAGTCGCTGACCGTGCTCGACGGCATCCGCCAGCGGCCCGGTTCGCCCGTCTATGTCCGTCAGCAGGAGCCGCTGGGTCTCGGCCATGCGGTCTGGTGCGCGCGCGAGATCGTCGGCGACGAGCCGTTCGCGGTGCTGCTCCCCGACGAGCTGATGGTCGGCAAGCCCGGCTTCATGAAGCAGATGGTCGAGGCGTATAACAAGGTCGGCGGCAACGTCATCGGAGCGCTCGAGGTCGCCGATTCGGAAACCGACAAATACGGCATCATCTCGCCCGGCGCGACCGACGGTCGCCTGACCGAGGTCACCGCGCTGATCGAGAAGCCCGCCAAGGGCACCTCGCCGTCGAACCTGATGATCCCGGGCCGCTACATCCTTCAGCCCGAGGTGATGCGCATCCTCGAAGGGCAGGAAAAGGGCGCCGGCGGCGAGATCCAGCTGACCGACGCGATGGCGCAGCTGATCGGCAACCAGCCGTTCCACGGCTTTACCTTCGATGGCCAGCGCTACGACTGCGGCGACAAGGCGGGCTATATCCAGGCCAATCTCGCGCTCGCACTCGCACGCGACGATATCGGACCGGTCGTCCGCGCCTTCGCCAAGACGCTGCTGGGCTGAACGATCTGCAAGATGCGGGGCGGGTGGGTTCAGCCCATCCGCCCCGCTCGTTTTCGGATCAGCCGCCGCCGCAGCAGGGGCAGCCGGGATCCTTGGGCAGCCGGATCGTCCGGAAGCGGAGCGACAACAGGTCGATCAGCAACAGCTGCCCCGCCACATCGTCGCCGAACGGCGCGACCGCACGAATCACTTCCAGCGCGGCCAGGCTGCCGACCACGCCCGTGACGGGGCCGAGGATGCCGTCCTCCGCACAGCTCGTCTCGGCACGCTCGGGATTCTCGCCGACGAAACAGCGATAGCAGGGCCGGTCGGGCTCCCAGCCGCGATAGACGCCGAGCTGGCCTTCGAACTGTCCGACCGCCGCCGAGACCAGCGGGATCCGCGCCGCATGCGCCGCATCGGCGACCACGAACCGCGTCGCGAAATTGTCGCAGCCGTCGAGCACCACGTCCGCGCCCGCGATCAGCGCGCCGATATTGCCTTGGTCGACCCTCAGGCGGTGCGTGTCGACCGTGACGTTCGGATTGATCCGGCGCAGCGCCGCGGCGGCGGCCTCGACCTTGGCGAGACCTTGGTCTTCGGTGCGGAAGATCGTCTGACGCTGCAGGTTCGACGTCTCGACCGCGTCGTCGTCGATCAGCACGAGGCGCCCGATCCCGGCCGCCGCGAGATACTGGATCGCCGGCGAGCCGATGCCGCCGGCGCCGATCACCACCGCCGTCGCCGCCTTCAGGCGGAGCTGACCGGTGCCGCCGAACTCGCGGAGAACGATGTGCCGGGCATAGCGCGCAAGTTCGTCGTCGGAGAGCGTCATGCCTTCCACGCGAACACCATCGTCGTGCGGTACCAGCTGTCGGTGGCGGCGCCGCGCAGGTCGACATTGTTGCGCGCCGCGCCCAGCAGCAGTCCGGCGGCGAACTGCTCGACTGTCGGGCAGTCGATCGCGCGCGGCGTGACCCGTCGCACCCGGCCATCCGCCGCGGCGAGCAGTGCGAGGTCGAGGTTCAGGACCCAGCCCTGCGGCGTCCGCGTCGCGCCACCGCACCGCCCGGCCAGCACCTCGCGCTGAACGAACGTGCTGGCATCCAGCGACGGGGCGACCGCGCGTCGCAGCCGCAACACCGGCAGCGCGCTCCAGTCCTGTGGTGGCAGCGGGACGCCACCCGTCACCTGCGGCGGCGCGGACGGCGCAGGCGCGGGGGGCAGGGTCGGAACGACGGGCGGGGGGATGATCCGCGGCACGGGCAGCGCCGGTCCGGTCTGCAGATCGGCGGCCGGCGCCTGCACGGCGCCCAGCGACGCTGCCAGGAGGAGCAGCGCGATCATCGTCCGGTCGACCCGAATCCTCCATGCCCGCGCACCGTGTCGTCGAGCGTCTCGACCTCGCCGAGGCTCGCGCGCACCACCGCTGCGGGAACGAGCTGCGCGATCCGGTCGCCGCGGGCGATGTCGAAGGGGGCATCGCCGAGATTGGCGAGGATGACCTTCACCTCGCCGCGATAGTCCGAATCGATCGTTCCGGGCGTGTTGAGGCAGGTCACGCCGTGCTTGAGCGCAAGCCCCGAGCGCGGCCGCACCTGCACCTCGTAGCCTTCGGGAATCGCGATCGCAAAGCCGGTCGCGACCGCCGCGCGGGCGCCCGGTGCGAGCGTCAGCGGCTCGGCGGCGACCACGTCCATGCCCGCGGCACCTGTGGTCGCATAGGCGGGCAGGGGGAGGCCATCGCCATGCGGCAATCTCTTGAGGTCTATACGGATCGTCATGCGGCGCGGTTTAGCGCATCGGCTGTGCGGGTTCCAGCGCATCGGCGACGCGCCGTGCCAGCTGCGCCGCGACTGCATCCTTGCCCTGCCGCGGCCAGCTCTCGACGCCGTCCTTCGTGACGATGTGGACGCTGTTGCTGTCGCCGCCCATCACGTCGCCCGACACGTCGTTGGCGACGATCCAGTCGACGTCCTTGCGCGCGCGCTTGGCGGTCGCATGCTCGACGACGCGTTCGGTCTCGGCCGCAAAACCGATCAGCAGCGCGGGTCGCTGCGGGCTGCGCGCCAGCGTCGCCAGGATGTCGGGGTTCTCGGACAGCGAAAGCGTCGGCGTCGCGTCGCCCTTCTTGATCTTCTGCACCGCGGCGTCGACGTGCCAGTCGGCGACCGCCGCGACCATGATCGCGGCGTCGACGGGCAGGGCCCGATCCACCGCATCGGCCATCTCGCGTGCGGTCTCGACGTCGATGCGCGTCACGCCGGCGGGGGTCGGCAGCGTCACCGGCCCTGCCACCAGCGTCACCCGTGCGCCGAGTGCCGCCAGCGCGCCCGCGATCGCGAAGCCCTGCCGCCCCGACGACCGGTTGGCGATATAGCGGACGGGATCGATCGGCTCGTGCGTCGGCCCTGCGGTGACGAGGATGTGCCGGCCCGCGAGACGCTGCGGCTTGGCCTCGAGCGCGGCATCGATCGCGTCGGCGATCCGGTCGGGCTCGGGCAGCCGCCCCGGACCGAATTCACCGCACGCCATCGGCCCCTCGTCGGGCGCCATCACGGTGATGCCGTCCGCACGCAGCTGCGCGACGTTGCGGATTGTCGCGGGGTGCAGCCACATCCGCACGTTCATCGCCGGCGCCGCGAGCACCGGCTTGTCGGTCGCGAGCAGCAATGTCGTCGCAAGGTCGTTGGCGAGCCCGCCCGCCATCCGCGCGATCAGGTCCGCGGTCGCGGGCGCGACGACGATCAGGTCGGCCTGACGGCTGAGCTGGATATGCCCCATCTCCGCCTCGTCCTTCAGGTCCCACAGGGTCGTATAGACCTTGTCCTCGCTGAGTGCGGCGAGCGTCATCGGCGTGACGAAATGCTGCCCCGCCTCGGTCAGCACGCAGCGGACCGCATGGCCCCGCTTGCGCAGGAGTCGGACGAGTTCGCTCGCCTTGTAGGCGGCGATGCCGCCCCCGACGATCAGGAGAATACGCTTCATGCGGCGAGTCCTAGCGGATCACGCGCGTCACCGTAATCCGTCGTGTATCGCGCGCCGCGACGATCATGTCGCGCAGGCCGTCCACCGCGAAGACGATCCCGATCAGCAGGACAGGGGTGGTGATCAGCGCCCAGGGGAAGTCGTCGCTGCGCACGCCCAGCGCGATCACCGCCGCATAGCCCAGCAGCGTGGCGAGCGCCCGGACAGCGGCAGGATCGCGCCACGCCAGCCACCCGAACAGCGCGGTCGCGATCAGGACCGCCGCCAGCCAGTCCGGCAGCAGCGCGAGGCCCGACGACAGCGTCACGAGCTGCACATAGAAGCCGAACCCCTCCAGACCGCTCAGCCCCTGCGCGCTGCGGTCGAGCGGACCGGTGACCAGCGTCACCGCATGCGCATGCGCGGCGAGCGCGACGAAGAAGACGAGGGTCGCGCCGACCCATGCGGCGGCCTCGCGGCGCTCGCCCTCGATCCACGCGATCACCGCCATGATCACGACATAGATCAGCGCGGTCTCGCGGATCAGCATCGCCGACAGGCCGAGCGCGACCGCGGGGATCCACTCACCGGGGCGCCGCAAGGCGAGCGAGAGCGCGATCAGAGCCCCCGCCCAGACTTCGGGGAACACGACCAGCGGCGGCTCGAGATGCACGTAGAGCCCCGTCAGGATCAGCAGCCCCGCGATTCCCACGGGGATCGGCCCGGTCATCGCCGGGCGCAACCGGACGATCCACGCGCCCATCGCGCCAATGCAGAGGAGCGGCAACAGCGCGGTGACGAGCAGCGGCGGCACCGCGGCCTGCACCACCGCCAGCGTCGGCAGCCGGACCGTCGTATAGGGCTTGAGCGGAGCGTGCGCGACGCGGTGCGCCTCGGCCGCCGCGACATAATAGGGCGTGCCGCTGCGCACGTTTGCGACGACGCTCTGATAGAGCAGCAGCTCGGTCTGGCCCAGCGGCGCGGACGCCACGCCCGCCTCGCCAGGGCGTGGTCCGGGCGCGCTGGTCGCGGTCAGGCACGCGAGCAGCAGCATCGCGAACAGCGCGAGCCCCAGCCGCGCCTGCGACCGGGACATGCCGGCAAACCGGCTCGGGCCGACCAGCCACAGGGGGGCGCCCCGCCGCGTCCTCATCCGACGTGCAGGCTCAACCGAAGACCAGCGTGGCGGCAACCCCGGCCATCGCCGCGATCACCGCGACGAGGCCATAGCGCCAGCCGCCGCCGATCCGGATGACCTCGATCTCGCGCAGTGGCATCGTCGGCGGTGCGCCGCCGGGTGCCGGGTAATGCGCCTCAATCCGGCGGACCAGTTCGGGCAGCCGGGTCAGCGTGCGCACGTCCTCGATGATCCGGTCGGCGATCGCCGCCTCGGGGCCGAGTTCGCCGCGGATCCAGTCGCGCACGAACGGCTCCGCGCTCTCCCACAGGTTGATGTCGGGATCCAGGCTGGTCGCCACGCCCTCGACCATCACCATCGTCTTCTGCAGCAGCAGCAAATGCGGCTGAGTCACCATGTCGAAGTCGCGCGTGATCGAGAACAGGCTGTCGAGCATCATGCCGATCGACATGTCCTTGACCGGCAACCCGCGCATCGGCTCGCCAACCGCGCGCAAGGCGGTCGCGAATTCGGCGACGTCGTGGTGCGCAGGCACATAGCCCGCCTCGAAATGGATCTCGGCGACGCGTTTATAGTTGCCGGTGATGAGGCCATAAAGGATCTCGGCGAGCCAGACTCGGGCGCGCCGGTCGATCCGGCCCATGATGCCGAAGTCGATCGCCGCGATCCGGTTGCCCGGCATCGCGAACAGGTTTCCCTGGTGCATGTCGGCATGGAAGAACCCGTCGGCGATCGCCTGGCGCAGGAACGCGCGTACCAAGGTCTGCGCGAGGCCGGGCAGGTCGTAGCCGGCCGCGACCAGCGCGGGGCGATCCGACAGCTTGATGCCGTTGATCCACTCGATCGTCATGACCTTGGCGGTCGATCGCGCCCAGTCGATCGCGGGGATGACGAAATCGGGCTCGGCGGTCATGCCGTCCGCGAGCTCGGACGCCGAGGCGGCCTCGCGCCGGAAGTTGAGCTCGCGCAGCGTCCAGCGCTTGAACGTCTCGATCGTCAGGCGCGGCCGCAGACGCATCGCCTCGGGGCTCAGCGCCTCGAGCTGCGCCGCCGCCCAGCTATAGGTGTCGATCGCCCGCGCGAAATCATCCTCGACGCCGGGGCGCAGCACCTTGACCGCAACCTGGCGGCCATCGGTGGTCGTCGCGCGGTGGACCTGCGCGATCGACGCGGCGCCGACCGGGACCTGCTCGATCCGCGAGAACAGCGTTTCGAGCGGCTTGCCGAAGCTCGCCAGCATCGCCGCCTCGATCGTCTCGTAAGGGACGGGCGACAGCTGGTCCTGCAGCCGCAGCAGATCCTGCGCGGCATCCTCGCCGACCAGATCAGGGCGAGTGGCGAGCGTCTGCCCGAGCTTGATCGCGGCGGGGCCGATCGCCTGGAACGCATCGGCATAGCGCGGCACCTTCGGCACGCGCGCGCCGAACCGGGCGATCCGCGCGAGGCGACGCACGGCGGCCGGCGTATTGGGATCCCGCTCGATCCCGCGCAGCGCGCCGTGCCGGGCGAGAATGCGACCCCATTTGAGAAGCCGCCAGACATGGGTGGTCGAGGCGGTCACAGGCCGTTCACTGCAGAAAGCGAGATGGGTTCACGCGAAGGCGCGAAGGCGCAAAGAGAAGGCAGAAATGGTTCGCGCGGAGGCGCGGAGGCGCGGAGAGTGTGCACCCTGCCGCGACTGCGGCTTTTCATCACCGGCGAAGAGTTGATTATGCGCTGTCGCGCGAATGCGGCTCTGACTCTCCGCGTCTCCGCGTCTCCGCGTGAACCCCTCTTCGCGCCTTCGCGCCTTCGCGTGACCACTAAATCTTCCAACCCGAATGAATCGCAACCAGACCGCCCAGCAGCGGCTCGACCTTCGTCTGCACGAAACCCGCATCCGCGATCATGCCCTTGAACTTGGGCATGTCCGGGAATCGACGGATCGACTCGATCAGATAGCGATAGCTGTCGGCATCCTGCGCGAGCAGTTGCCCGAGCTTCGGCACCATCTTGTGCGAATAGGCGTCGTACACCTCGGCAAAGCCCGGCCACACGGTGGTCGAGAATTCGAGACAGTAAAACCGCCCGCCACGCCGCAGCACGCGGTGGGCCTCGCGCAGCGCCTTGGGGATGTCGGTCACGTTCCGGATTCCGAACGCGATCGTGTACGCGTCGAAGAACCTGTCGGGAAAGGTCAGCGTCTCGGCATTCGCCTCGGTCCAGACCAGCCCGTCGAGCCCGCGCTTGTGCGCGCGTTCCATGCCGACCTCGAGCATCTGCGGATTGATGTCGGCAACCGTGATCGATGCGCCCGACGGCTCCATGCGGAACGCGATGTCACCGGTGCCGCCCGCCATGTCGAGGATCTGCTCGCCCTCGCGCGGCTTCACGCGGCGGACGAAGCGGTCCTTCCACAGCCGGTGCATGCCGCCCGACATCGCGTCGTTCATCAGGTCATATTTGCTCGCGACGTTCGAAAACACGCCGCCGACGCGCGCGGTCTTCTCGGTGGCGGGAATGTCCTCATAACCGAACGAGACGGTATCGGCCTTCGGGGCGGTGTCGGGGATGAGAGCGGGGGCGGGCGCGATGTCATTCATGCCCCGTGCTCTAGCGGCGCCTTGTGGCGCGGGCAAACGCAACCTAGCTGGAAAACGTGCCAGAACTTCCCGAAGTCGAAACCACCGTGCGCGGGCTCGAACCCGTGCTGCTCGGCCAGCGCCTGGCCTCGGTCGAACCGCGCCGTGCGGACCTGCGCAAGGCGATTCCCGTCGACCTGCGGCAGCGCATGACCGGCGCGACCGTCACGCGGCTGTCGCGGCGCGCCAAATACGGCCTGATCAACACCGATCGCGGCGATACGCTCGTCTTCCATCTCGGCATGTCGGGACGCTGGCGGGTCGATCCCAGCGCGATCCTGCCGCACGACCATCTGCTCATCGGCACCGCGGCGGGGCGGACGGTCGCGCTGAACGACCCGCGACGCTTCGGCTTTCTCGATCTCTGGTCCAGCGACGCGATCGAGACCTATCCGCCGTTCCTCACGATGGGGCCCGAACCGCTCGGCCCCGATCTGACCGCGGCCTATCTCCTCGCGGCGCTCGAAGGGCGTGGCGCCTCGATCAAGGCGATGCTGCTCGACCAGCGGATCGTCGCAGGCCTCGGCAACATCTATGTGTGCGAGGCGCTGCACATGGCTAAGATCGCGCCGAGCCGGGCGGCGGGGCGAATCGCGCTGCCACGACTCGAACGGCTGGTCGAGGCGATCCGCACGGTGCTGACCGCCGCGATCCTCGCGGGCGGATCGAGTCTGCGCGACTATGCGCGGCCCGACGGCGAGCTCGGCTATTTCTCGAAACAATGGCGCGTCTATGGTCGCGAGGGCGAACCCTGTTCGTGCGGCGCGCTGGTCCGCCGCAGGACGGAGGGCGGGCGTTCGACCTTCTGGTGCGCGCGCTGTCAAAAGGCATGACGGAACGCGGTTGACGATTCGGTGCGGAGTGGGTAGGAGCCGCGCTTCGAGAGGGCGTAGGAGCAATCCGGCGCCCCTTTTTATCATTCGAACATCCAGAGGGCTTCATGGCGAACACGCCGCAGGCGAAAAAGCGTATCCGTCGCAACGACCGTCGCGCGGAAGTGAACGGCAACCGCGTTGGCCGTATCCGTACCTTCATCAAGAAGGTCGAGGCCGCACTGGCTTCGGGCGACAAGGGCGCAGCGACCACCGCACTGGCCGCGGCACAGCCTGAGCTGCAGCGTGGCGTCGCCAAGGGCGTGCTGCACAAGAACACCGCGAGCCGCAAGTTCGCGCGTCTGACCAAGGCCGTGACCGGGCTCGCCTGAGCGACCCGACATTGCCGGAGCGGATTGCCCGCCGGGATCTTCCCGGCGGGTTTTTTGCGTCTGCAAAGGGAACGGAAGGCGCGCTCGCGCAACCCACGGATTCCCCGCGATTCGAGTGACGCCGGATCATGCCGCACCGGCTCCGAAATCGTAAAAATTGGCCAAACACAGCCACTTATAAAAATATCGACGCATTTCCGGGGCTTGATCAAGTCAACCCGCTTTATTTCGAAAATGTGACGTGCTCGGGCCTTGCTAGACTCGCCGATCGCTTCATAACTGAACGAACGGCGGCGGTGAATCACGGACGTGAATCACCACTGCGCAAGCAACAGGGCGAAGATGCCGGGCGACCCTATGGGTCGTCACGGGGGATCATTTTCTGTCGGGACTATATCACCAGCGCGGCTGTCGCGCGGGGTCGGAGAAGTGTGCGCGTGACGAATTGGCAAGGATCGACCGTGCACGCTTCGGAGGCCGAAAAGGCCTGGGATCGCGTGCGCTCGTCCCTGCGCGAGTCTGCCGGCGCGCGCCTGTTCGAGCAGTGGCTGAAGCCGATCGAGCTGATCCCGAGCGACGACGAGGAGTCGATCCGCCTCGCCTTGCCGTCGGCCTTCATGACCAACTGGGTCCGCAACCATTATGCGGACCGGCTCGCACTCGAATTCCGGCAGATCCTGCCGCAGGTCCGCACCGTCCAGATCGAGACGCGCAGGCCCGGTCCGAAGCCCGTGCTGCTGGTGATGCCGACCCCTGCGGAGATCCCGGACCGCACCACCGCGGCTGCGGCCGTGGAACCCGCCCAGGTCCCGGTCAAATTCGGCGTCGACCCGTCACTGAAGCCCGCCCCCGCGGCACAGCCGGCGCCCGCCTACGACACCATCATCCCCGAGCGCCCGCCGCTTGATCCGCGCTACACGTTCGACCGCTTCGTCGTCGATGCGTCGAACAAGGTCGCGTTCAACGCCGCCAAGGTGCTCGCCGAGCCCGGACCCGTGCGGTTCAGCCCGCTGTTCCTCCACAGCAACACGGGGCAGGGCAAGACGCATCTGATGCATGCGATCGGCCACACGTTCCTCGCGGCCAACCCGCACGCGGTCGTGCTGTGCATGTCGGCCGAGCGGTTCATGTATGACTTCGTCGCGGCGATGCGCGCGCGCGACACGCATGCGTTCAAGCGCCGGCTGCGCGGCGCCGACCTGCTGCTGATCGACGATCTCCAGTTCATCGCCGGCAAGGACGCGACGCAGGAGGAATTCTTCCACACGATCAACGAGATCATGACCGCCGGCAAGCGGCTGGTGATCTCCGCCGATCGCTGCCCGCAGGCGCTCGAGGGCGTCGAATCGCGGATCATCAGCCGCATGGCGGTCGGGCTGGTCGCCGACATCAAGGCGCCCGACCTGCTGCTGCGCCGGACGATCCTCGACCGCAAGCTCGTCGACCTGCCCGACCTGCGCGTGCCGACCGACGTGCTCGATCTGATCGCGAGCCGGATCCACGCCAATATCCGCGAGCTCGAGGGCGCGCTGAACCGCGTCATCGCCTATGCGCAGCTGACCGGCGAGACGATCGACCTCGAGTTCGCGATCGCGACGCTCGGCGAAGTGCTGCGCGGCGCGCAGAAGCGCGTGACGATCGACGAGATCCAGAAGCTGGTGACGGCGCATTTCGAACTGAAGCCGCTCGACATGATCTCGGCACGCCGCGCGCGTGCGGTCGCGCGGCCGCGGCAGATCGCAATGTATCTCGCCAAGCGGCTGACGACGCGGTCGCTGCCCGAGATCGGGCGCAAGTTCGGCGGCCGCGATCACTCGACGGTGATCCACGCGGTCCGCAAGATCACCGAACTGCGCGACCAGGACCGCGACATCGACGCCGCGGTCCGTGTGCTGATGCGCGAACTGGAGGGCTGAGGCCCTCGCGCCCCTCATCCCGATGACGGGGGGGGCTTCAGGGTAACGGGTGCAAGGCAGCCTAAACCTGCAACCCCATCGCATCCTGCGTCCGCTTCAGCACCGGCGCCGCCAGCGCGCGCGCCTTCTCCGCGCCGTCGCGCAGCACCGCGGTCACGGCGCTGCGATCGTCGAGCAGCCGCACCATCTCGTCACGAATCGGCCCGAGCTTGGCGACAGCCAGATCCGCGAGCGCCGGCTTGAACGCGCCGAAGCCCTTGCCGCCATATTCGCCCAGCACGGTCGCGACGTCGCTGTCCGCCAGCGCGGCATAAATCGTCAGCAGGTTGCGCGCCTCCGCCCGGTCGCCGAGCTCGTCGACGGTCGCGGGCAGCAGGTCGGGATCGGTCTTCGCCTTGCGGAACTTGTCCGCGATCGTGTCGTCGCTGTCGATCAGCTTGACCACCGACTGTTCGGACGGGTTCGACTTGGACATCTTCGCCGACGCATCGCGCAAGCTCATGATCCGCGGCGCCGCCTTGCTGATCAGCGGCGCGGGGAGCGTGAACAGGTCGACGCCGTAATCGCCGTTGAACTTGGTCGCGATGTCGCGCGCAAGCTCGAGATGCTGCTTCTGGTCCTCGCCGACCGGCACGTGGGTCGCATTGTAGAGCAGCACGTCCGCCGCCATCAGCACCGGGTAATCATACAGCCCGACGCTCGCGCCCTCGCGGTTCTTGCCCGCCTTGTCCTTGAACTGCGTCATGCGGTTCAGCCAGCCGACGCGCGCGACGGTGTTGAGCAGCCACGCCATCTCGCTGTGCGCGGGCACGCGCGCCTGGTTGAACAGGATCGACTTGGCCGGATCGACGCCCGCCGCGATCATCGTCGCGGCAACCTCGAGCGTGTGTGACGAGAGTTCGGCCGGCGCGATCCATTCGGTCGGCGCATGCAGGTCGGCGATGAAGAACATCGACTCCCCGCCCTGCGCGACGACGTCGTCCTGCAACGTCACCCATTGCTTCACCGCCCCCAGGTAATTGCCGAGATGGAGATTACCGGTGGGCTTGATGCCGGAGACGACGCGCATGGGAAAACCTTATTTGGAACGACGCAGGAGCGTGGAGATGTCGCCCAGCCGGAACGCGCCGGTGAGCAGGGTGGCGATCGCATAGACGACCCCGCCGGTCGCGACCAGCACGAGCATCGCACCCCAGCGCTCGGTCCCGCTGCCCGAGACGAACGGCTGGAACAGGTCGTTGAGGAAATACATCACGCCGCCCATGATCAGCGCGGCGACCAGCAGCCGCCACGTCCGCCGCACCAGCCGTGCATCGGGGATGAAATGCCCGCGACGGACGAGCGTCCGGTAGAGCATCGCGACGTTGACCGTGCTCGCGATCGCGGTGGCGAGCGGCGGGCCCATATGGCCGAGCGGCTTGATGAAGGCGAGGTTGAGGACGAGGTTCACGACCATCGACATCGTCGCATAACGCACCGGCGTCTTCGTGTCGGACCGCGCATAATAGCCCGGCGTCAGCACCTTCACGAGGATGTAGGACGGCAGCCCGATCGAGAAGGCGGCGAGCGCCTGCGCGGTCAGCTGGCTGTCCTCGAGCGCGAACTTGCCGTGCTGGAACAGCGCACCGACGATCGGCACGCCGCAGACGATCAGCGCCACCGTCGCGGGCAGCGTCAGGAACAGCGCGAGCTCCATGCCGCGGTTCTGCGTCGCCATCGCCTCCGTCTCCTCGCCGCGACCGAGCTGGCGCGAGATGGTGGGGAGCAGGACGGTGCCGAGCCCGATGCCGATCAGCCCGAGCGGCAGCTGGTTCAGCCGGTCCGCGAAATAGATGTACGAGACCGAACCCGCGGGCAGCAGCGCGGCGGCGAGTGCGGTCGAGACGACGAGGTTGATCTGTACCGCGCCCGCACCCGCGGCGGCGGGCCAGATCAGCGACATCAGCCGCTTTACCTCGGGATTGAGCTGGGGCCGCTTCAGCCGGAGCACGACGCCCGATCGGCGGCAGGCGTAGATCAGCCAGAGCAGCTGGAGCGCGCCCGACACCGTGACCGCGATCGCCTGGTTGCGCGCGGTCATCAGCGGCAGCCGCTCGTGGAACAGCAGCAGCGCGGCGATCAGCGTCGCGTTGAGCAGGATCGGCGCCGCGGCGTTGATCCAGAATTTATGCAGCGAATTGAGGATGCCGCCGAGCAGCGAGACGAGGCTGATCAGCAGCAGATAGGGCAACATGATCCGCGACAGGTGGACGACATAGGCGAAGCGCTCGGCGCTCGCCCCGTTGAACCCGAAGGTCAGCAGCCAGGTGACGGGCCAGGCGGCAAGCTCGAGCAGCACCGTCATGCCGATCAGCACCGGCAGCAAGACCGACAAGGCGTCCTCGGCAAAGGCGATGCCGTCGGGCAGGCCGCGGCCATCCTTGTCGCCGACCTTGCGGTTGAACATCGGGATGAATGCGGCCGAGAACGCGCCTTCCGCGAACAGCGCGCGGAACATGTTCGGGAGGCGAAACGCGATCAGATAAGCATCCGATGCGAACCCCGCGCCGACGAACCGCGCGAACAGCGAATCGCGCACCAGCCCCAGGATGCGGCTGGCGAGCGTCAGCCCGCCAACCGATCCCAGCGCCTTGGTCAGGTTCACCTATGCGCCCTCCGGTCTGGGCTTCACGCCTGGCCGAAATCGCCGACGTTCGGCTGGATGCCCTGCTGCTCCGACTGCTGGAGATAGAGCTGCGCGAAATCGATCGGCTCGAGCAGCAGCGGCGGGAAGCCGCCGTCACGCACCGCATCCGACAGCACGCGGCGCGCGAACGGGAAGAGCAGGCGCGGGGCCTCGCCCAGCAGGAAGGGCTGGACATGCTCGGCCGGGATGTTGCGCAGCCCGAACAGGCCCGCAAAGGACAGGTCGACGATGAAGGCGACCTGGCCGTCGGTCTCGGCGCGGACGTCGATCTTCAGCACGACCTCGTGCACCTCGTCGCCGACCTGCGCCGCGCCGATGTTGAACTGGACGTCGATCGCGGGCGGGGTCTGGTTCTGGTAGACTGCGGGCGCGTTGGGGTTCTCGAACGAGAGATCCTTGACATATTGCGAGATCAGGCCGGCGGCGGGCGCTTCGTCGGCACCATTGGCAAGCGGCTGATCCGCGATCGACATGCCGTTCTGGTCGTCCATGATCTGCGAATCCTTCGTATAAATGAGGTGGGACCGAAGCGGACGGGTCGCGCGTTCGTGTCTTGAGGCAGTGCGCGTAGCAGTGCCCGACGGGTGTTTCAACGGCTACGGATCCCACGGAATCCTAGGCGGGTTTGAAAAGAGACGCCGTTGCCCTATGTTGGGACGAAGATCGGAGGCACGGTTGTTTTACGTAGTACTTCTCGCGATGGTCGCAGGGTTCCTGGCGATGCGTCTTTATAGCGTGCTCGGAAAGCGGACCGGTCATGAACAGCAGCCCCTGCCGCGTGCGGCAGAGGAGCGGTCCATACCCGTCACGATCCCGCGCACGATCGATGCGGCCGCCGAACAGCGGACGATCGCGAACCGCAACATCGACGCGCGCGCCGAACCCGGCCTGCGCTCGATCATCGCCGTCGAGCCCGGCTTCGACGTCAACCAGTTCCTCGAAGGCGCGCAGGCGGCTTATCGCATGACGCTGGAGGCCTTCTGGAAGGGTGACGCTGATACGCTCACTGATCTGGCCGAGGACGATGTCCGCACCGCGTTCGTCGAGGCGATCGCGGCGCGCGAGGCGGCTGGCGAGACGCTCGACAATCGTCTGGTGACGATCGAACGCGCGGTGATCGCCGACGCGTCGGTCTCGGGCCGTGAAGCCCGCATCTCGGTGCGCTTCGATGCCGACATCGCCGCGATCACGCGCAACGAGGCGGGCGAAGTCATCGCCGGGTCACTGACCGACGCGGTCGAGACGCATGACATCTGGACGTTCGTCCGGACGCTCAAGAGCGCCGGTCCGAACTGGAAGCTCGCGGACACCGACGAGGCGTGACGCGCGCGATCAGGGGGATTGGCGGTTCGTTCGCGCTGGCCCTGGCCGTCAGCGGGTGCGTCAGCGGTGTCGCGGCACCGACCGACCGCCCGTCCTCGCCGGGCACCGCATCGCCGGCGGCCACCGCCGGAAAGCCGTCACGGGGTCAATTTACCCCAAACAGTGACAACATTCGCAACATTCGCGGCATCCAGATACCCGCCCGCATTGTTGGGGCGGTACCGCTGGCTGCCGTTCCCGTCGCACCGCCTCTGCCCGGTGCGCTCGCCCCGGTCAGCGCGGTCACGGCCGGCGTAACGCTGGGGCCGTCGCTCGCAACGCTGCCGATCAGCGATGCGCAGGCCGAGGCCGCACGTCTGGCCTTCGTCACGAGCTGCCCCGGCTTGCAGCGTCGTTCCGACCAGTCGGGGCTGACCCGCGGTCCCGATTGGCAACCCGCCTGCGCCGCGGCACAGGCGACCGGGCCCGGTGGCGCGCGCGCATTCTTCACCCAGTGGTTCGAGGCGGTGCAGGTCGGCGACGGCAAGGCCTTCGCAACGGGCTATTACGAGCCCGAGATCGCCGGCTCGCTCGAACGCCGCGACGGCTATGCCCCGGTCTATGGGCGCCCGCGCGATCTGATCGACGTCGATCTCGGCGCCTTTTCGACATCGTTGAAAGGCAAGAAGATCCGCGGCCGCGTGTCGGGCTCGAACTTCATTCCCTATTATGACCGCACCGCGATCGAGCAGGGCGCGCTTGCCGACACCGCGCCGATCCTCGCCTGGGCGAAGGATCCGGTCGAGCTCTTCTTCCTCCAGATCCAGGGGTCGGGGCGGCTGCGCCTGCCCGACGGGTCGATCCTGCGGATCGGCTACGACACGCAGAACGGCCGCGATTATACCGGCATCGGCGCGCTGATGAAGACGCGCGGGTTGTTGCAGCCCGGCCAGACGTCGATGCAGGGCATCGTGCGGTGGCTCCACGATCACCCCGTCGAGGGGCAGGCGATCATGCGCGAGAACAAGAGCTTCGTGTTCTTCCGCGAACTCGACGGCGCGCCGCAGGGTGCGATGGGCTATCCGGTGACCGGGCAGGTCAGCGCGGCGGCGGACGTCAAGTTCGTGCCGCTCGGCGCGCCCGTGATCCTGTCGCTCGACCGGCAGGATGCGACCGGCCTGTGGATCGTCCAGGATACCGGTGGCGCGATCAAGGGCAGCAACCGGTTCGACACCTTCTGGGGTGCCGGCGCCGCTGCCGAGGCGACCGCTGGCGGCATGGCGGGGCGCGGCACCGCGTTCCTTCTGCTCCCGATCGGCACCACCGCACGGCTGAACGCCGCAACCGCGAACGGGGCGCGCTATGACGGGTCGTCCGCTCAACCCTGACGAGGCGCATCTCTGGGCGCGCGTGATGCAGACCGTGCGACCAATGCGCGCGGTCCCCAAGCTCGTGCCCCCGGTCGCGCCGGTGGCCGCGCCCGTCGCGACGACGCGCAAGGTGAAGCCAACCAAGGGCATCCGCCTGCCAACGCTTCCGCCCCCACCCGGCGCTGCGCCGCTGAAGGCGGCCGCGCGGACCTTGTCGCCGGCCAACACGCTCGACGGTGGCTGGGATAAAAGGCTGTTGCGCGGCGCGGTCAGTCCCGACAGTTCGATCGACCTTCACGGGCACACGCTCGCCTCCGCGCATGCGATCCTCGACACCGGCCTGTCCCGCGCGATCGCCCGTGGCGACCGCGTGCTGTTGCTGGTGACGGGCAAGCCGCCGCGCCCCGAAAGCGAACGGCCGCACGCCCGCGGCGCGATCCGTGCAGCAGTCATCGACTGGCTGTCGATCTCGCGTCACGCCGGCGGTATCGTCGCGGTCCGCGGCGCGCATCCCCGGCACGGCGGGGCAGGGGCGCTCTACATCATCCTGCGTCGCAGCCGCGAACTGGGCGGCTGACACGATGGGTTATCCGCGCTCGATCGCACGCACGATGACATCGGCATAGATGTCGGTCAGGCGGTACAGGTCCTCGACCGCAACCGCCTCGTCTACCTTGTGCATCGTCGCATTGATCAGCCCGAATTCGACCACCGGGCACAGCTTCGCCAGAAACCGCGCGTCGGACGTGCCGCCCGTCGTCGACAGGTCGGGAACGACCCCCGTCACCGCCGTGATCGCGTCGGACACCAGCGTCGACAGCGGCCCGGGCGTCGTCAGGAAGGCTTCACCCGACACGCGGCCGGTAACGATCGCTGCGGAATCATGACGTGCCGCCAGTGCGGCGATCCGGGCGATGAGCGCGTCGCCGCTATGCGTGTCGTTGAACCGGATGCTGAGCCGCGCCGACGCTGCGGCCGGGATGACGTTATGCGCGGGATTGCCGACCGCGATATCGGTGACCTCGATGTTCGACGGCTGGAACCAGGCATTGCCCTGGTCGAGCGCGACGGTCTCGATCTCGGCGAGGATCGCCACCAGCCGTGGGATCGGGTTGTCGGCAAGGTGCGGATAGGCGACGTGACCCTGCCGCCCGGGGACGCTGATCCAGATATTGACCGAGCCGCGCCGGCCGATCTTGATCGTGTCGCCGAGCGCGGCGGTGGAGGTCGGCTCGCCGACGATGCACTGGTCGGGACGGATGCCCCGTGACGCCATCCGGTCGATCAGCGCGCGCGTCCCGAAGGTGGCAGGACCTTCCTCGTCCCCGGTGATGATCAGTGACACGGTGCCCGCGTCGGTCCGGCTGGCGGCAGCGGCAAAGGCGGCGATCGCGCCCTTCATGTCGACCGCGCCGCGCCCGTAGAGCAGGCCGTCGCGAACCTCCGCCGACCAGGGCGAGCCCTGCCACCCCTCGCCCGGGGGGACGACGTCGAGATGCCCTGCAAATGCCAGGTGTGGCCCCGATCCGGTCCGGACCGCGAGCATGTTCTCGACCGGACCGTCGGGCGCTTCGCCGATCGTGAAGCGGTCGACGTCAAAGCCGATCGGCGTCAGCGCCGCCTCCAGCACGTCGAACACGCGGCCCCGCGCCGGCGTGACGCTGTCCTCGGCCAGCAGCGCCTGCGCCAGCGCCAACGGATCGATCACCGCAGCGCGCTCGGTGCCGGCTGCTCATATTGTTCGATCACCCAGTCCTCTTCCTGCGCACCGGCGATCCAGTCCTGCATGAAGGGGTGGTCGAACATCGCCTGCATATAGCCCTGCGCGAACCGGGCGATCGGCAACTGATAGGTGACGATCCGCGTGACGACGGGCGCGTACATGATGTCGGCCGCGCCGAACGTCCCGAACAGGAAATCGCCGCCACCCCCAAAGCGCGCGCGCGCCTGAGCCCAGAGCTCCATGATCCTCTGAAGATCGACCAGGACATCGTCGTCGGGGCGCTGTGCCGGGAAGATCTGACGGACGTTCATGCTGTGCTTCTTGCGCAGCGCAGCGAAGCTCGAATGCATTTCGGCCGCCATCGAGCGGGCCATCGCGCGTGCCGCCTCGTCGTCGGGCCAGAACCGGTCGCGACCGACCTTGTCGGCAAGATAGTCGACGATCGCGAGACTATCCCAGACGACCGCCTCGCCATCCCACAGGATCGGCACCTTGCCCGACGAGGGGGCGAACTCATCGCCCTGGCGCCGCTTTTCCCATTCCGCATCGTAGAGCGGGACGACGACCTCGTCGAAGGGCAGCCCGGACTGCTTGCAGGCGAGCCAGCCGCGTAGCGACCAGGAGGAATAGGCCTTGTTGCCGATGACGAGTTTCATGGCCCGGGGACTAGCGGGCGGGAGCGGCGAGGGCAATCTCTGCCGGCCTCGCCGGATGCACGGGCGTCAGCTGACGGCTTCGACGACCGCCGCGCGCAGTTCGGGGATGCCCATGCCGTACTCACTCGACGTCACGAGGATGTCGGGATGCGCGGCGGGGCGCTTGCGGGCCTCGGCCGCGGTGCGCTCGGTGACCTCGACGAGTTCCGATGCCTTGATCTTGTCCGCCTTGGTCAGCACCATGCGATAGCTGACCGCAGCCTTGTCGAGCATCTCGAGGATCTCGCGGTCGACGTCCTTGATGCCGTGGCGCGAGTCGATCAGCACGAGCGCGCGCTTGAGCACGTCGCGGCCGCGAAGGAAATCGTTGATCAGGAACCGCCACTTCTTGACGACGTCCTTGGGCGCCTTGGCAAAGCCATAGCCGGGCATGTCGACGAGGCGGAAGGCGAGCGGCGCGCCGACTTCGAAGAAGTTCAGTTCCTGCGTGCGTCCGGGCGTGTTCGATGTACGCGCCATCGAATTGCGCCCGGTCAGCGCATTGAGCAGCGACGACTTGCCGACGTTCGACCGCCCGGCAAACGCCACCTCCGGCACCGACGCATCGGGCAGGAATTCGAGCGTCGGTGCCGATTTCAGGAAGCCGACATGGCCGGCGAACAGCTTGCGCGCGTGCTCGAGCTGCTCCGCGGTGAACGGCGCGTCGGTCCGCTCGAGATCGGGACCCAGATTCGGGGCGGCGGTCGGAAGGTCGTTCACTTGGTCACCGGTGCTTGCAGGCCCGGATGCCGGGCGTAGAGGAGCTTCTGCTGAAGGATCGTCAGGCAGTTCGACGTGATCCAGTAGACCTGAAGACCGACGGCGAACGGCGCCATCACGAACATCAGCACCCAGGGCAGCAGTTTGAAGACCTGCTTCTGCGTGTCGTCCATCGGCGTCGGGTTCAGCTTGAACTGGAAGTACATGCTGATGCCGAGGATGATCGGGACGATGCCGATCGCGATCATGTGCGGCGGGGTGAACGGCAACAGACCGAACAGGTTGAGCGGCGTCAGCGGATCAGGCGCGGACAGATCCTTGATCCACGCGACGAACGGCTGGTGACGCATTTCAATCGTCAGCATCAGCACCTTGTACAGCGCGTACATGATCGGGATCTGGAGCAGCGTCGGCGCGCAACCCGCGAGCGGGTTGACCTTCTCCGCCTTGTACAGCGCCATGACCTCCTGCTGCATGCGGACCTTGTCGTCCTTGTACTTCTCCTGCAGCGCCTTCGTCTTGGGCTGAACCGCGCGCATCGCGGCCATCGACTTGAACTGGCGCTGCGCGATCGGGAAGAGCAGGCCGCGGATCGTCACCGTCAGCAGGATGATCGCCACGCCGAAATTGCCGACCGTGCGGTACAGCCAGTCGAGATAATAGAAGATCGGCTTCTCGACGATCCGGAACCAGCCCCAGTCGATCGCATAATCGAGCTTGGCGACGCCGCCCGCCTGATCCGTATAGCGATCGAGCAGCCGGACCTCCTTCGCGCCTGCAAAGAAGCGCGACGTCTGGGTCACCGCCTGGCCGGGGGCGACGAGCTTGGGCTGCAGCGCATAGTCCGCCTGATAGGCCTTGTTGGCGCCCGCGCGGAACTGGCCGTCAAACGCCTGGCCCTGGTCGGGAACGAGCGCGGTCAGCCAGTATTTGTCGGTGAAGCCGAGCCAGCCGCCGGTGGTCGTGAACTTCTGCGGTGCCTCGTCGATGTCGTCATAGTTCGGACGGTAATGCGCGCCGCCATTGTCGACCGACATCGGCCCGACGTGGATCGTCATCGACGACGGATCCTTGGAGATGCCGACACGGTTGACGAGGCCATAGGTGGCAACGGGGACGGGCGCGGTGCCAGCGTTGAGCACGGTCTGGCGGACCGTGAACATGTAATCGCCGTCGACCGCGATCTGGATGCGGAAGCGCTGGCCCGTGGCGTTGGTCGCATCGAGCGTGACCGGAGTCGTCGGCGTCAGCGTCGTCGCGCCCGACGCAGTCCAGACGGCGTCAGCGGCAGGCGGAGCAAGCCCCTGCGCGCGCCAGCCGAAGCTCGCGAAATAGGCGTCGGGTGCACCGGCCGGTGAAAGCAGACGGATCGGCGGAGAATCCTTCGCGACGGTCTCGTCATAGCCCTTGAGAACGAGATCATCGATCCGCGCACCCTTCAGGTTGATCGAGCCGGACACCCGCGGGGTTTCGATACGGACGCGCGGCGTCTCGGCGATGACCGCGGCGCGATCGCGCACTGCGGCGGCACCATCGGCGGCCGGATCGGCGGCGGGGTTCGCGACGGGCTTGGTCTTGCCGCCTTCGATTTTCGTCACCGGTGGATTGGCCGTCGGGAAGAATTTGCCCTGGATCATCGGCCATCCGAACAGGATGAGCGCCGCGATAACCGCGAACAGCACGAAATTCTGCTTGTCGTCTTTCACAGGGCGGCGTCTTTCAATTTCTCAGGCTTCAGCTCTGGGACTGGGTCGGGTCCGTACCCGCCCCAAGGATGGCAGCGCGCGATGCGCTTCGCCGCCAACCAGCCCCCCTTGCGCGCGCCATAGCGCCCAACGGCCTCGATTGCATAGGCGGAACAGGAAGGATCGTAGCGACAGCTAGACGGCAGGACCAGCGAAGGACCGAGTTGCCAGCCGCGCGCGACGAGGATGAGGAGGCGGGCTAGCACGACGGCACACGCGACCGCTGATCCCATCGTGTCCTTGCGAAAGCGACGGTCCAGGCTAGGTTCCCGCCTTCGCAGGAGAACAACAAGCGGGGCAATGCCACACGTCGTGCGCCGAGCAATCCGTAGCCAGGCACCACCCCGGCGGAGGCCGGGGCCCAATTGGGGGCGCCAAGTAACGAATGGCGGTGCGTCGTCACGGGCGATTTGCCATTTGGCCCCCGGCCTTCGCCGGGGTGGTGGCATGGTCTGGCGCAATAACAGCCGCATGTGGAGCGACCTTCTTCAACGCCTTGCCGAGCTCGGTTCGCAACAGCGCGTAATCACGCTCGATGCCGCCATTGCGCCCGATCAGCACGTGATCGGCGCCAGCGACACCGCGTTCCGCCAACAGTTCACGCGCCAAAGCCCGCAACCGCCGTTTCATGCGGTTACGGACGACGGCGTTGCCAATCTTCTTGGTGACGGTGAAGCCGATTCGCATCGTCTCGTCACCGTCATCGCGGGGGCGCATGAGCAGGACGAATCCCGGCATCGGTGCACGCTTCCCCGAATTCGCCGCGAGAAAGTCGCAGCGTTTCGACATGATCGTCAGGCCGGCATCGCCGGCCGCGACGGTCAGGCCGACAGCTTCTTGCGACCGCGGGCGCGGCGGGCGTGGATCACTGCCCGGCCGCCGACCGTGGCCATCCGTGCGCGGAAGCCGTGACGGCGTGCACGTACCAGGTTGCTCGGCTGAAAGGTCCGCTTCATTGGTCATTCCCTAGGTCATCAAATAGAAAACGGCCGCCACGGGGACGGCCTTGATGGGTGGGCGCTTAGGCAAACTAGGGGGACAAGTCAATTCGCCCGCTCCGTCTTGGCCGAATCGATCCGCTGCGAAACCGCAGCGGCACGATCACGGGCGTGCCGTCGCAACGCGCTGCGCCGGCGCATCATCCGGTCGACGAAATGGCCACCCCGCGGCCAGCGGCGCTTCAGCCGGCCCCAGCGTCGCCGTGCCCGTGGCGAGTTGCGCAGCACCAGGACCATGCCGCCGGCAAATACGAAGACGCCCGCCGGTCCGGGCACCGGTGTCAGCAGGGGGGCGGCAAGGATCATCATCCCGCCGCACAGCAGCTTGACGAGGCGATAGGTCGAGGAGCGGACGGCGTTCACGCGAGGCATTTGGGACCGGTGTGTTAGATTGGCAAGACGGCACCGTGCCGCCTGCCATTGCCCAAAGGTCAAATCCGGTATGAATAGGGCGTGACGGTGGCGATCCGCCATGACGAGCGACGCGGCGGGGGATTTTCATGGCGGCGATCGTGTCGACAGTGGCGTATCTGGGGCTGGAAGCGCGCGCCGTCGAAGTACAAGTCCAGCTGATTCCGGGGCTTCCTGCGTTCAACCTCGTCGGGCTGGCGGACAAGGCGGTCGGCGAGAGCCGCGAGCGGGTCCGCGGTGCGATCGCGGGGATGGGGCTGGCATTGCCGCCGAAACGGATCGCGGTGAACCTGTCGCCGGCCGATCTGCCAAAAGAAGGATCGCATTTCGATCTTCCTGTCGCGCTCGCATTGCTGGCGGCGATGGGCGTGATCGATGCGGAAATGCTCGCCGATTATGTCGTCGTCGGCGAGCTCGGCCTCGATGCGCGGATCACCGCGTCGCCCGGTGTCCTGCTCGCCGCGCTGCATGCGTCGAACGAGGGCAAGGGGCTGATCTGCCCGGCCTCGCAAGGATCGGAAGCGGCCTGGGCCGGGTCGATCGAGGTGGTTGCCGCGCCCGACCTGCTCGCGCTGATCAACCATTTCAAAGGCCATGGCCTGCTGCGCGCGCCCCAGCCTGGCGAGGTCGATGTCGCGCCGGCCGGGCCTGACCTTGCGCAGGTTCGCGGGCAGGAGACCGCCAAGCGCGCACTGGAGGTCGCTGCGGCGGGTGGGCACAATCTGCTGATGTGTGGTCCGCCGGGGTCGGGCAAATCGCTGATGGCGGCGTGCCTGCCGGGGATCCTGCCGCCGCTCGACCCCGCCGAGGCGCTCGAAGTGTCGATGGTCCAGTCAGTGGCAGGCGCGTTGTCGGGGGGACGGCTGACTCGAACCCGCCCGTTCCGCAGCCCGCATCATTCGGCGTCGATGGCTGCGCTGACCGGGGGAGGGCTGAAGGTGAAGCCCGGGGAGGTCAGCCTGGCGCATCTGGGTGTGCTGTTCCTTGACGAATTGCCCGAGTTCCAGCGGGCGGTACTCGATTCGCTGCGCCAGCCGCTTGAGACGGGAACGATCAGCGTCGCGCGCGCCAATGCGCATGTGACCTTCCCCGCGCGCGTCCAGCTGATCGCGGCGATGAACCCGTGTCGTTGCGGTCATCTCGGCGATGCCGGCCTCGCCTGTGCGCGGGCACCGCGCTGTGCCGCGGACTATCAAGCGAAGGTGTCGGGGCCGCTGCTCGACCGAATCGACCTGCACATCGATGTGGCAGCGGTCACGGCGGCGGATCTTGTCCTGCCCCAGGCCGGCGAGGGATCGGCAGCGGTGGCAGTGCGAGTGGCCGCCGCCCGCAGGGTGCAGACGGAGCGCTATCGTGATCATCCCGTGCGGACAAATGCCGAGGCGGACGGCCCGTTGCTCGAATCGGTCGCTACCCCCGATGCGCCAGGACAGCGTCTGCTAGTGCAGGCGGCAGAGGCTATGCGGCTGACCGCGCGGGGTTATACCCGGATACTGCGCGTCGCGCGGACGATCGCGGATCTGGCCGGCGCCGATCACGTGGCGCGTATCCATGTCGCGGAAGCGCTGAGCTATCGCCGCCGTCCGCCAACCAATTGACGCATGTTTTCACGTCTACAAGATACTTGATCTATGATAATAAGCTATTACTACTCATTCTGTTAATTGTTGTAGATTAACAATGACCTCACCGAGTTTGGAGTGAGGTGGCGTCGCGCCGGTCCTCATGCCCGTCCGGCCCCGACAGAGCGCGGTAAGGAGCGACAGTGACATTTATCGACCCCGCCCCATTCCGGGCTGCAGCGCGCGCTACAGCGGACGCGATTGCACCTGTCGAGACGGCGACCCGTGTGACGTGCGGTGCCTGTGGCACCGGCAGCATGCTCCCGTTCGATTTCACGATGGCGTTCCAGCCGATCGTCAACATCGCGACGGAGCGGGTCTGGGCCTATGAAGCGCTGGTTCGCGGTGCCGACGGTGCGGGCGCGGGGGCGATCCTCGACAGGGTGTCGGGGGACATGATCTACGGGTTCGATCAGGCCTGCCGTGTGCGCGCGGTGGAGATGGCTGGCGCGCTGTTCACGCCGGGCGAGGACGTGAAGCTGTCGATCAATTTCATGCCGAACGCGGTCTATGAACCCAATGCCTGTATCCGGGCGACGCTGGGGGCAGCGGCGCGGGTCGGCTTCGACAAGCGCAACCTGATGTTCGAATTCACCGAGAACGAACGCATGCGCGACGTGCCGCATGTACGGCGGATCATCGAGGCGTACCGTGCGCAAGGGTTCGTGACCGCGATCGACGATTTCGGCGCGGGCTATGCGGGGCTGGGGCTGCTCGCCGAACTCAATCCCGATGTCATCAAAATCGACATGGCATTGATCCGCGGGATCGACGGTTCCGCCGTGAAGCGGTCGATCGTCGCCGCGGTCATCGCGTTGTGCGACGAACTTGGCATCATCCCGATCGCCGAGGGGATCGAGACTTCGGGCGAACTGGCGGCGTTGCGCGCGCTCGGGGTACGGTTGTGCCAGGGCTACCTGATCGCGCGTCCCGCGATTGCGCGCCTTCCGGTCCCCTTCGCGGACGCCGCAGAGGTGGTCCACGCCTGACGGTCCGGTGCGGCCCGGGCGCGGTACCGGGCTGCGCCGATCCGCGTCGCCGCGGCGATGTCGTGACCGCCGGCGGAACGTCGCTGCGCACGGCGGGTTTAGCCGGCGTAACGATCAATATGATCCAGGGGGATTTGCCGTGACCATCTCGGATGTCCGTGCGACGCAACTCGCACGTCTCGGCTTCGCCGCGCGCGGGCTGGTTTATTGTCTGGTGGCCTGGTTTGCCGTCGATGCCGCGATGCGCGGCGGGACGATCGCCGACAATCAGGGCGCGATCGGATCGCTGGCGGACGAGAAACTCGGTGCCGTCCTGCTGGCCGTCATTGCCGCGGGTCTGCTCGGCTATGCGGTGTGGCGGCTGACCGAAGCGATCGCCGATCCGGAGCAGATCATGCGCGACGCCAAGGGCGCCCTGACCCGGATCGGGCACGTCGTCAGCGGGATCGCGCACCTCATCCTTGCCTGGAGCGCGGCACGTCTCGCCTGGCAACCAAGGACGGGTGGCGGCGGGCAGTCCCCGGGTGACGAGAGTGCCCGCGACTGGACAGGCTGGCTGCTTTCGGTGCCGTTCGGCCGCGTGCTGGTTGCCGTGGTCGCAATCGGTATCCTCACCGCGGCGGTGATGCAGGCGAAGAAGGCCTGGAAGGGCGATTTCGTCAAGGACCTGCACAATGACGGCTCGCTGCCTTCCTATGTCTGCACGATGGGGCGGCTGGGCTATAGCGCGCGCGCGGTCGTCTTCACCATAATTGCCGGCTTCTTCGCGGTCGCGGCATGGAATGCGCATGCCACCGAAGCCGGTGGCATGGCCGACGCGCTGGCGATGCTGCAGGACCAGCCGGGGGGCAAATGGCTGTTGGCAGCCACAGGCGTCGGGCTGGGATTGTTCGGCGTCTACAGCTTTGTCGAAGCGCGCTTTCGCCGCGTTCAGGTTCGTCTGCCTGGCTGAACGTCACAGCCTTAGGCATGGGAATAGCGCGCGATCTCATTCGGTCGCTTGTGCGTGCGACGCATCACGGGCAGGTTGAGCCGATGAAACGCCTCCTGCCACTGCTGCTGCTCACCGTCTCGGCCACCACCGCCGCCATCGCCGCTGATCCACGGCCGCCCATCCTGTCGCCGGACCGGATCAAGGCGGACGTCAAGACACTGAGTGCGGATGCGTTCCACGGGCGCGGGCCTACCCAGGCGGGTGAGGCGGTCACGCTCGAATTCCTCGAGCGACGCTTCAAGCAACTCGGGCTGAAACCCATTGTCGGCGCCAGCTATCGGCAGCGTGTGCCCCTGCTGCGCTGGACCCGCGATGCCGCAACCTTCACGCTGCAACTCGGCAATCAGTCGGTGCCATTACGGCCGGGGATCGAGATCGCGGCATCGTCGCGGATCGTCGGCACGACCGCGCTCGATCATGCCGATATCGTCTTTGTCGGCTATGGCGTGGTCGAGCCGAAGCTCGGCTATGATCCGTATCGCGGGGTCGATGTGCGCGGCAAGATCGTCGTCGCCCTGGCCGGCGATCCCGATGTCGAGGCGGGACGCGACCTGGGATTTGGGGGACGGGCCTCGAGTCCGGCCGCACGGACCAAGCTGAGCGAGGCGCAGAAGCGCGGCGCAGCGGCGTTCCTGACGATCCACGAGACGTTTCCCGCGAGCTATCCCTGGCTGCAGATCGCGAACGGCGACGCGGTACCGGGCTATGCGCTCGACACCGGGACGGTGCCTGCGGCGTTCGGACTGCGCGGCAACCTGCGCAACGACATCGGGATCCGCCTGCTGGGGCAGGCGGGCATGGATTATACCACGGCAAAGGCTGCCGCACAGCGCGCCGATTTCGCTGCGATCATATTGAAGGGGGCGACCCTGTCGGCGCGTGTTCAAACGCGGATGGAGCATGTCGCGAGCCACAATGTCGTCGGCCTTCTTCCGGGCACCGATCCCGCGGCGGGCAGCATTCTCTATGGCGCGCATTGGGATGCCTATGGGGAGAACGCGTTCGATCCGCCCGCGGACCGGATCCGCAACGGCGCGATCGACAACGGGACCGGCACCGCGACGCTGCTCGAGATCGCGCACGCCTATGCGGGCGCCGCCCGGCCGCGGCGTTCGGTCGTGTTCGCGCTGTGGACTGCGGAAGAAAAGGGGCTGCTCGGCGCAAGCTGGTATGCCGACCACCCGGTCCTGCCGCTCGCGACGACGGCCGCACAGTTCAATCTCGATCCGCATGTCGTGCTGGGGCGGACCCGCGATCTCGAGCTGATCGGCGTCGGGCGAACGCCGATGGAGCGCGATCTCGAGCGGGTTGCGGCGGCGCAGGGGCTGCGAATCGTGCCCGAGGAGAATACCGAGGCGGGCTGGTATTACCGCTCGGACCATTATGCGCTGGCGCAGAAGGGCGTGCCGGGGGTGTATTTCCGCGCGGGCCGCGATCTGGTGACGGGCGGGGCGAAGGTGGGCGAGGCAATGCGCGATCGGTTCAACGCACGATGCTATCACCAGACCTGCGACGAATTCGACACACGCTGGGACATGACCGGCGCCGCGCAGGAGGGCAGCGTCGCCTATGCGCTGGGCCGCGAGGTCGCCGAGGGGACGGCATGGCCGGTCTGGAACGCGTCCGAGCCGTTCGCAGCGGCGCGCGACACGACTCGGGCGGCGCGCAAATGACGGGCACGGCCGTGGCCGGGCCGAAGGAGGCGTTGGATCCTGTGATAGTCAGCAAGGCGGCGGGAAATATCGCGTCGTCCGGGCTTTATTCAGGCTAGGGCGATATTGCCCGTGCGACGCAGGACGCGATCGCTATAGGGACGCTATGCAAAGCCTTTCAAAGACAAAGACGAACGCCCCCTGGTTCGGCACGATGCTGAGCGGTGCCGCGGTGGTGGCCCTGTTGCTCCCGGTCGACGCCGTTTCGGCCCGAGCGGCGCAGGAGCAGCTGGTGCCGCCGCAACTGTTCCAGACCCAGCCGCAAAGGCCCGTCGCCCCATCGAACCCGCCGGCCAGCCAGCCTGCGCTTCCAGCCCAGGCGATGACGCCGCGCATGGCGGTGCCGCCGGTGGTGCCTACCGTTCGCATGCCGGTGCTGTCCGTTGCCCAGGTCAAACAACTGCAGAAGCTGCTTGCGTCGGACACGATGGGGCAGGGGCTTGCGCTCGCGAGGCCGGCGCTGGTGCTCGACGTCGACAACGACACGTTGGTCCGCGAAGCGCTCGACCATGCCCGCGCTGTCCATGCCGGGCGCTTGTCCGAGGCGGACTTCCAGCGTGACTGGGGCATGCGCCCGCCCGCCTTCGACCCGCTGCCGGGCTTTGCCGATGCGGTGAAGCGTGACCGGATCGCCGCGTGGTTCGCCGCGTTGCCACCGCCCTATTCAGGGTATGACGGGCTCAAGGCCGGGCTCGAGCGCTATCGCGCGATCGCGGCGGCGGGTGGTTGGTCCATGCTGGCGAGTGGCCCGGACATGACGATCGGCGCGACGGGCCCGCGCGTGACCGCGCTGCGCCAGCGGCTCGCGGTCGAGGACAAGGACGTATCGACCGGTGGTGACCGGTTCGACGCTGCGCTGCTCGAGGGCGTACGTCGCGCGCAGCGGCGCTACGGGCTCAACCCGAGCGGGATCGTGTCGGGGCAGACGCTGGGCGCGCTGAACGTCTCGGCGACCGATCGCGTCCGCCAGATCATGGCGAACATGGAGCGCTGGCGCTGGCTGCCGCAGGAGCTGCCCAAGGATCGCATTCAGGTGAACATCGCCGCCGCGGTCCTGACGGTATTCGACGGCGACCGGCCGATCACCTCGATGCGCGCGGTCACCGGGCGGCCGGGCGACGAGACGCCGATGCTGACCTCGACGATCCACAGCGTCGTGATCAACCCGCCCTGGAACGTCCCGACCTCGATCGCGACGCGCGAGCTGTGGCCGAAGGAAAAGGCCAATCCGGGATACCTGAAGCGCAACGGCTTCAAGGTGATCGGCGGCACGCGGCTGCAGCAGGCCGCTGGTACGCAGAGCGCGCTGGGGCGGTACAAGTTCGATTTCGACAATCCCTATTCGGTGTATCTGCACGACACCCCGTCACGCGCGAAGTTCGCGAGCTTCAGCCGTCTGGCGAGCCACGGGTGCGTCCGGCTCGAAAAGCCTGCCGAGCTTGCCAACCTCCTGCTCGCGGGTGATCCGCAATGGACCCCCGAGATGGTCGCGGCGACGGTCGACAAAGGCGCGACGGTCCGGGCGCGGCTCAGCAAGCCCGTGTCGGTCTATCTGCTCTATTGGACGGCATTCGCCAGTGGTAACGGCCAGATGAACTTCCGCGCGGATCCCTATAGCTGGGATTCGACACTTGCCTCCAAGATCGAGGCACGGTCGGCGGCGCAGGCGATGGCAGCACGATGAGGGACATGACCATGACGACCAAGACACATGCGATCCGCTTCGCGCTGGGCGCGAGCCTGTTGGCGACCGCGCTCGGCGGCTGTTCCCCATCCGAGCCGGACACCGCACCCGTGACCGAAAACAGCGCGTATGAGGAAGAGGCCCCGGCTGAAGCCGAAGCGCCGGCGGTGGTTGAGGAAGCGCCTGCGCCCGCCCCTGCAGAGGTGAAAGCCGAGGCACCGCCCGCTCCGGAAATCGCGCCGGACGTTCAGATGCAGGACGATGCCGATGCGACGGGAATGACTGCGCGCGTCCGCCGCGACGGCAGCAGCGCGAGCGAACCCGCCGATGACGTGCCCGCCACGAACGAGATGGAGCCGCAGTGAGGCTGATGCCGACCGGCGCCTATCAGCGCCGTATCCCGGCCGTGCTGGCGGCGCTGGCCACGCTGGTTCTGCCCATGTCGTCTGCGGTATCGACGGCGTCGCCCGCCGGGGTGGCGAGCCGCGCCGCGCCGGTTCCGCTGGCGGCGATTCCCGGGACGGCAATGGCGGTTCCGGCTTTGGCGGAACCGGTGCTCGCCGCGCCATCGCCGGCGGCGGCGCGGACGGTGTCGGCCATCCTGATCGATGCGCGCGATGGCCGGGTATTATATGCGCAAGGGGCCAATCTGGTCCGTCGACCCGCGTCGCTGACCAAGATGATGACGTTGTTCCTGGCGTTCGACGCGCTCGACGCGAACAAGCTGCAGCTGTCCGACACCGTCAAATTCTCGCGGGCCGCGGCGAACCAGCCGCCGTCACGGCTCGGTCTGCGGCCCGGTGCCGGACTGACGGTCGGCGAAGCCATCCGGGCGATCGCGGTGAGTTCGGCCAATGACGTGGCGGTAGCGCTTTCCGAAAAACTGGGTGGCAGCGAAGCCGGCTTCGCGCGGCGGATGACTGCGAAGGCGCGGACGCTCGGCATGCGGCGCACGTTGTTCACCAACGTCACCGGATTGCCCGGCGCCAATCTCACGACCGCGACCGACATGGCCATGTTGTCCAAGGCACTGATCGACCAGCATGCGGATCGCTATGCCTATTTCAGCACCCGGTCGTTTCGCTGGGCTGGACGGCAGTTGCAGAACCACAATCACATGCTCGGCGCCTTTGACGGACTCGACGGCATCAAGACCGGCTATACGGTCGAGGCCGGGTTCAATCTGGCGGCATCGGCCAAGCGCGGCAACCGCCGACTGATCGCCGTCGTCCTGGGCGAGCGAACCGCACGCTCACGCGATCGGCTGGTCGCGCAAATTCTCGAGCGCGGGTTCAACGGCGGCGAGGGCGCCCCGAGCTAATCTGTTGCGGCTCAAGCCAGGGCACCCCGTACGCCACGGTGCACGGGGTGCCTGATTGGCGCGGGGGCGTCAGGTGCGTTCGATCAACTCGATCTCGGCCTCGACCTCGATTTCTTCATCCTCGTCGCCGCCGTGCGTGCCGTCATCCTCTGGGATGATCAGGTCGACGGTCCAGTCATAGACCTTCTCGCGGTTTTCGCCCTGCACCCAGACGCGCACAGCGCCCTTGGTGATTTCTCCACCCATCTGCCCAACAAAGTCGGAGATGAGCGTCTCGGCGGCATCCTCGTGATCGGTCGCGCCGGAGATGCACGCGGACTGCATCTCCTCTTCGAAGTCGATCAACTGTGCCCAATATTGTTTCGCCATGTGTCGGTCCTCTTCGTGGGGCGCTGCGTGCGCCGGGTCAGCGTGCGATACCGCCCGCCGGGGTCGAGACCGGAGCGATTTGCCCCGACGCGGGCAGCAAGGCCAGCGCCGTCTTGTAGCAATCCTCGATATGCGCATTGCCGACCAGCTTCATCGCGCCGAAGCTGATCGTGGCGGCGAAGGCAGAACCGACGAACGGTACATATTTGGCAAGCGATCCCGCCGCGACCCGCGCACCGACGCGCCGCAGCAGCGCGGCGACCACCCGCTTGGTAACCATGCGCCCGATCACGTTATTGCCCATGCTCGACGCCATCACCAGCACCTGCTGCGCAAGATGCGGCTCGAGCTTTTGCACCTGTTCGTGATCGAGCTGGAACATTTCGCTGATCTTCGGCAGCAGGGTGGTCAACAGGCCGACATCCGCGACCAGGTCGACGCCCGGGATCGGTACGACCGCGGCGCCCGCCGACATCAAGGATCGCCGGGTGACAAGCGACCGGCTTTCGGCGCGGACCCGCTCCAGATCTTCGAGCCGTGTAATCATCGATGTCGATCTTTCCAAATGGTTGAATTGCGGCGCGATACCACAGGCTTTGCAACTTCGCGACGTGGCTTGTTCGCTGCCGGATGCAGGCTGCCGTGCCGGCCGGTGCGGAGATATAACCAACTTGGCATATTCAATTGACCGGCTGGGGTGGATGTCGGACTATAGGATCGTATTTGGGGCCGTCGGCACGCACGACTGACGGGGCGGCGCGCGAAGTCACATCGATGCGCGCCTCGACGTTCCGGGGAGGGAGCAAGCCGTGGATTTCTCGGATTTCGAGCCGCATGCCGGTGGCGGGGTGACTGCGGAGGAACGCGCGGTGCGGCTCGGCCCGAGCCTGTCGGGCACCAATCTTGAACGGGCCGGCGACTATAACCAGCGTGTCGTGCTCCAGGTGATCCGTCGAAACCCGGACATCACCCGGACCGAGATCGCGACGATGACCAACCTCACCGCGCCGACGATCGCGAATATCACCGGGCGCCTGTTCGAGGCCGATCTCATCGTCGATGCCGGGCGCCGCAAGGGCGGACGCGGCCAGCCGGCGGTGCGGTTGCGGATCAACCCCGATGGATGCTTCGCGATCGGGCTGAACATCGACCGTGATCACGTCACGCTCGTATCGCTCGATCTGGCAGGGCAGGTCCGGTCCCGGTTCACACAGCAGATCGCGTTCGCGATGCCCGACGACATCATTGGCATCGTCGGCAAGGAGATCGCCGAGATCCGGGGATCGGGCGTGCTGCGCGCAGACAGGATACTTGGCGTCGGCGTGGCACTGCCCGACGATCTGGGGCAGGTGGCGTTGCCGCATCGTCCGGCGGGCTATGAATGCTGGGGTGCTGTCGACCTCCAGGCGCTGCTCGCCGGTGTCGTTCCCTGGTCGGTCCATATCGATAATGACGCGGCGGCGGCGGCGATCGGCGAGGCGCAGTTCGGTGGCGGGCTCGACCATGCGAGCTTCTTCTACATCCTGGTCAGCGCAGGGCTTGGGGGCGGGGTCGTCATCGACGGATCCTATTATCGCGGCGCCGACGCCCGCAGCGGGGAGCTCGGCTTTCTGCCGCTGGCGGGCATGCCGGGACAGGTGCTTCAGGACGTGGTGTCCTTGTCCGCGCTCGCCGCGCGGCTTGAACAGGCTGGCTTGACCACGCCGTTCGACCCGGCGCTGGACGTTGCTGAACAGTTCGGTGCGACACTTGATGCATGGGTCGACGAGTGCGCGAGCGCCCTCGTGCCCGCGCTGACCGCCGTCAACTGCCTGATCAACCCGGCCGCGGTGCTGATCGGCGGACGTCTCCCCGACCTGGTGCTCGACCGACTGGCGTCGGAAACGACGCGCAAGCTGATCGCGGCGGCGCCGACGATCCCGGCGCGTGCACCGATCCGGCGCGCCACACTGTCGCGCGATGCGCCCGCCGTGGGCGCTGCGATCCTGCCGTTTCTCGACCGGATCCTGCCGTCGGACGCCATCCTGATCAAGGGCTGATTGTTAAAGCAAATTGACTTTATCTTTCTCGCGGGCAGGGTGCCGCAAAATCAAGGTCAGAGAGAGATGCAGTGATCCAGATCGGTATCGACGTCGGCGGCACGAAGATCGAGGCAGCGGCCCTCGACGCCAACGGTCAGTTTCTCGCCCGCGTGCGCAGCCCGAACCCGGGAAATTACGACGGCGCCATCCGGACGATCGGCGAGCTGATCGCCAGAGCCGAGAGCGAGGCGGGCGCCATGGGCTCGATCGGCGTCGGCACGCCCGGGTCGATCAGTCCGCGCGACGGGCTGATGCGCAACTCGAACGCCACCTTCCTCAACGGCCGCGCCTTTCGCGAGGATCTGGAGACTGCGCTCGGCCGTCAGGTCCGGATGGCCAATGACGCAAACTGCATGGCACTGTCCGAAGCGGTTGACGGTGCGGCAGCCGGCGCGCGGTCCGCCTTTGCGGTGATCGTCGGGACCGGCGTCGGAGGCGGACTGGTCGTCGACGGCCACATCGTCGAGGGCGCGAACGGCATGGGCGGCGAATGGGGCCATGTCCCGCTTCCGTGGATGACCGCGGCGGAATATCCCGGTCCGTCCTGCTGGTGCGGACAAAGCGGGTGTCTCGACATGCTGATATCGGGGACCGGTTTCCGGCAGGATCATGCCGCCCGGTCCGGGCAGATGCTCGACGGGGCCGCGATCGTCGAGGCCGCGCGACACGGTGAAGCCGACGCGGTCGCATCGCTCGACGCCTATGTCGATCGGCTTGGACGCGCGCTGGCGATGATCGCCAATATCGTCGACCCGGACGTCTTCGTGTTCGGCGGCGGCATGTCGAATGTCGAGGCGATCTACGCCCGGCTTCCCGCGGTGATCGATCGCTACAGCTTCGGTGGCGACTGGAAGGGGCAGGTGGTGCCGGCCCGTTGGGGTGATTCCTCAGGCGTGCGTGGCGCAGCGCGGTTGTGGCCACGCTGAGCCTCCTGCGTCGGAGCCCGCGAGGCGCCTAGCCGGCTGACCGGCGGTGCGCCGTCATCCGGCGAGGGTGCGGTTAAATAGAGCGATGACCGCGTTCAGCGTCTGGGCGAACAGGGCGGGATCATAGCGTGGTCCCTCGTCACGCAAAAACGCGTGCTGGCCGTTGACCTCGAGCCAGCCATAATTGGCACCGACCGCCTCCAGCCGTGCGCGGATCGTCTCGCGCGCGGCAAACGGGACATGCAGGTCCTGCCGCCCCCAGATAAACAGCGTTTCCGCCTTCAGCTCCTCCATGCGCGCCAGACTGTCATCCTGCTTGCCCGCACCCAGCGTGCCGCTGTGGATGTCGGTCGCGTAAAAGCATGCCGCTGCGGCGACGCGGGGATCGAGTGCTGCGCGGTAGGCAAGATGTCCCCCCAGGCAGACGCCCATCGTCGCAAGCCGCCCGGTACAGGCGGGATGCGCAGCAAGGCCGTCGAGCGCGGCGACCGCATCCTCGTCAAAGGCGGGAACCGGTTTCGTGACCTTCAGCGCGTTGCCGCGATCGGTGCCGGCCGCGTCGTAGCGCAGCACCGTCCCGGGTTGCTCATACTCATGATAGACCTCGGGCACCGCGACACAGAAGCCGTGACCGGCGACATAGGCAGCAAGCCGGCGGATCGGGTCCGTGACCTGGTAGATTTCCGAGAACAGCAGAACGCCGGGATAGCGTCCTTCGACCGCGGGGCGGAACAGGTGCGTGCGCATGACGCCGCCTGGTGACGGCATGGCATCATCCGAAGGAGTGCCGCTGGCGATGCGAGGGATATCGATGAATTCGTCGCTGCGGATGATCATGGGGTAGGGGGCTGTCCTGCGGGGGAATGGGGAATGGTCAGCACGCTTTGTGCGCCGACCGGATCGGCGCTTCTGACGTCGAAGCTGCCACCGAGCTGTCGCGCTAGCGTGGTGGCGATCTTCAGGCCGAGGCTCGTCGAGCCGCGCGTATCGAATCCCTCGGGCAATCCGGCGCCGTCGTCGGTCACGCAGAGCTGCAACCCGGTGGCGGTCTGGACGAGATCGACCCGGATGCTGCCATGGTCGCGTCCGACCAGACCATGCTCGATCGCGTTGGCGATCGCCTCCGCCATGATCAGCGCAACGGGGATCAGCGCGTCAGGGGGGAGCATGACGCCGGGCGGTGCGGAAACGGAGTGGACGATACCGGGATTGCCGCCCGCCTCGATCACGTCGGCAGTCAGTTGATGAAGGAACTGGTCGAGCGCGATCAGCGATCCGCTGGTATCGTAGAGCTGCCGCTGGATCCGGCCGATCAGCGTGATCTTGGTCGCTGCATTGTCGAGCGCGAGAGCCGCGGCAGGGTCGGCGATACCGCGCTTCTGCAACGCGAGGACGGCCCCGATCATCTGGAGATTATTCGATACGCGGTGCTGCAATTCGCGGAACAGCACCTCTGTCCGATCAGCCAGCAGCCCGCTGCGCAGCGCAAGGTCGGCGTTGCGTTCGCGCTCGTCGCGCAGCCGGTGATTGGCCTGCTGCATCCAGTGGACCAGCGCGATGTCGACGGCAGCAACAGCGGCATAGAAGAGCAGTGCTACCGCGGTATCGACGCCGAGTGTGAACCCTTGGCGTGGCGCGATGAAATAATACCAGGCCAGCACACCGCACAACAGTGCAGCCGCTGAACCGGGACCGCGCCCGAGCAGGAAGGACGAGATGATGACCGCCGGGAAGAAGGTCAGGAACGGAAAACCGGGCGGCAGCAGGTGATCGACGCCGATCCGGATCGCGCAGGCAGCGATGGAGAGGGCGACCGCAACGCCGTACGCGATGGCGCGGCGATCCCATAGCAGCGGCAGACGTTCGAGGAAACGGAGTGGGGTGGCGGTCACACAGGTGTCGTAACAGTGTAGCCCGCCGCTTCCAAATCTTGGATGCGGCGGGTGACACTCTGCGCGGCGATCAACGGGGTTTGACGAACTTGAGCGTCATCCGGTCGCTTTCGCCGATCGCGGCATAGCGCGCGCGGCCAACATCGCCCTCGGCGTAATTGGGCGGCAGGGTCCACACGCCCTTGGGATAGTCATGCGTATCCTTCGGGTTCGCATTCACCGCGCTCTCGCCTGCCAGCTTGAATCCTGCCTTGGTGGCATAGGCGATGACCGAAGACCGCTTCATATAGCCGCTCTTGCCTTCCTCGATCTTGCCCGACGCTTCGGGCAGATGGTGTTCGACAAGGCCAAGCGTGCCGCCGGGCTTGAGCATCGCGAACATCTGGTCGAACGCGGCCTGGGTCTGATCGGCGGCCCCGAACCGCCAGTTGTGCACGTTGCGGAAGGTCAGCACGACGTCCGCCGAGCCTGCGGGAACGGTCGGCTGGCCGGCGACTGCCGGGAACATGGCATAGCGCAGCGCGCGATAGGCTTCGGGCATCGCCTGGCGCTTGGCCCGGACAGCTGCGAGACCCTTCTCGCTCGGCGCAGCGGCATAAAGCGTGCCGCGGGCCGCGAGATAGGGCGCAAGGATCTCGGTATACCAGCCGCCGCTGGGCCAGATCTCGACGACCGTGTCACCAGGCTTCACACCGAAAAACGCCAGCGTCTGGGCGGGGTGGCGGAAAGCGTCGCGCGCGATCGTCGCGGGCGTTCGCGTCCCGGCTTTGGTCGCCGCGACGAGAGCGGCGCTCGGCGCGGGATCGGGTGCGGCATACGCCGCTGTGGCGGCCGACAGGCCGGCAGCGATAACCAAGGCAAGGCGCGTCATAGGACCTCCAGTCAGAAGCCAGCAACATAGCGCCCTAATCTGACGGGCCGCAACCCGCCTACAGTCTCGGTTTCCCCTGACCATTTGCGAGAGCTCGCAGCGGCCAGCAGATAAGGTTTGAAGTAAAGATGCGCCGGGCCGACGAGACTTTCGCCGGCCCGGCCTCGGCATCAGTCCGCGCGGGGCTGAGCCGGCGTGAACCCGCCATCCTCGTCCATCACGCGCAGAATGCCGTCGTCGATCGCAAACACCGCGCCGCGGATCTCGAGATCGCCGGCAGCCTCTGCATCGCGGACGAACGGGAAGGTCCGCAGATTTTCAATCGACGTCCGAACGGCAGCCTGCTCCATCGCCTCGCGAGCCTCTTCAGACTTCAGATCGGCATGATCCTTGGCGACGGACTCGCGTGCGCCATCGAGCAGATGCACCCAGTCACTGATGAAGCCACCCTGGCCGCGCTCTGCCTTGTCGAACGTGCCTGCGAGCGCCGCCTTGCAGCCGCCGCACTGGCCATGGCCGAGTACGACGATCTCGCCGACCTTGAGCTGCGTGACCGCAAATTCCACCGCGGCAGAAACGCCGTGATAGCCGCCGCCCGTCTCGAACGGCGGAACGAGGTTGGCGACGTTGCGGACGACGAACATCTCACCAGGCAACGTGTCGAAGATCTGCGCGGGTTCGACCCGGCTGTCCGAACAGGCGATCACCATGACGCGCGGTTCCTGTCCGACTTTCAATTTCTCCCAACGGTCATGCTGGCGGCGCCAGTCGGACGTCCGAAACCGCTGGTATCCATCTACAAGATCGGCAAAATCAGTCATTGTGTATCGTCTCCCGGGATACGGCCAAAACGGCCAATTTCAGAAACCCCTTGTCATGCGAGCGGTTCCCCGGGAAGCCCGCAACACTGCCGATCCTGCGATAGGGCGAGCGATCTGCCCCGCGAGTGGCGCAGGTACGGGGGAATCGTAGGCACGCCCCCCGCACGGAGGAATTGCGCGACCATGGGGTTGGTCAGGCCCTATGCCATGGGCAGGGGCTCCGGCGCCATGGACAGGGCGCTGCCGCGCGCAGCATTGCGCTACGAGGATATTCTGCGCTCGCCTGCTCAGCGCTTTCGCTGGGGCTGGTAGCGACACCCGCCGCGCACAAACCGCATGGCTCAGTGGACGCCGCAAACATCCTATATTGGTACGGAGTGTTGCCCTTATTCGGGGTTCGCCAACGGATACCTCGCGAGCCTAAGCGAGTATTAGATCCGCTGCGGTCGATCTTGGCGTCAGTTGCCGGGGTCATGATGCGCTAGCGCCTGTCAGTAAGCGTGGGCAAGTCCCTCGACGGGCGAAGGAATGTGTCTTCGGCTCGCGACTGACACCATCTTCCGAAACGTGGAGTATCTTGGCAAATTGATGCGCTGACGCGTCTTGCCTTGTCGAACGGACTTGGCCCGGGTCTCGCTGATGTCAGGTCCGCAGCCACGGGGCAATCGCCGGACTGAAATGCGTCCCTCCCAGAATTGGTAATAAAAAGGTAATTTTCTCATTAGATTCGGAAAATGAATTTGATATAGGTAGCGGCGCCTAGACATCGACCTGGCTACCAAAAGAATACCGGGCGATTCGCGGGATTTACGGGTGCAGGCATGGGCTGCATCGGGATGGCGCGATGGCGCCTATGAAAAGGGGCTTTGACCAATGGTTCTTCCTAAGCAGATGTTGCTCGCATCCACCGCCGTGGTCGCCAGCGCGATCGCCGGGCTGATCGCGCCTGCGGGCGCCCAAACCGCGCCGTCATCGGTCCCGCCAGCCGCGGCCGAGCAGCCCGTATCCGCGCAGACACCCCCCACGCAGGCCGCCCCCTCGGGGGACGCGGACAGCGACATCGTCGTCACCGGTATCCGGGGCAGCCTGCGCAGCGCGATCGCGGTCAAGCGCGAGGCCAATGCCGTGGTCGACGTGATCAGCGCCGAAGCGATCGGCAAGTTTCCCGACCGCAACGTCGCTGAATCGCTGTCGCACATCCCGGGCGTGAGCATCGATCGGCGCTTCGGCGAGGGCGAGAAGGTCGCCATTCTTGGTACCGATCCCGCGCTGAACCGGATGCTGCTCGACGGTCATGCGCTCGCGTCGGCGGATTGGGGCGGCAACGACAATGACCCGTCGAGCCGCACCTTCAACTATTCGTTGCTCGCGCCCGAACTCGTCGACCGGCTGGAGGTGTACAAGTCGCCCGAGCCGCGGATCGAGGAGGGTAGCCTCGGGGGCACCGTCATCGTCCGCACCCGCCGGCCGCTTGAGCTCAAGGCCAATTCGATTTTCGCGTCGGGCGGCTATTCGTACAACGACCGTTCGGACAAGGGCAATGTCCGCGGCTCGGGGCTGTACAGCTGGAAGAACGATGCGGAGACGTTCGGCGTGCTGGTCGCCGCGACCTATGACAAGCAGAGCCTGACGCGCGCCGGCGTGGAATTCTTCGGCTATGACAATGCCGCGGCGAATGCGGACGGCACCTATAACAGCCCGTTCGTCAACCGCGCGCAGGACGGCACGCTCAGCCTGAAGAGCCCGGGTGCGACCATCACCGGCGGAACGATTGCGGATCTCTACAAGGCCGCATCGCCGTTCGGCATCAACTATGCCTATTTCCAGCAGACGCGCGAGCGCAAGAGCGTGTCCGGCACCGTGCAGTACCGCCCCAGCTCGGAGCTAACGCTGACGCTCAACGGCCTGCACATCAACGGCAATTACGACAATTACAGCCAATCGATGTACACCATTCCCGGGGCCTGGACGGGTAACGTGCTACAGTCGGCCAACATCAGCAACGGGGTCGTCAACGCCGCGACCTTCGGTGCCGCGACGAGCCAGAGTGCGCAGCTCGACACGCTCGTCCGCAAGACCAAGCTGACCACTGACAATCTGAACCTGTTTGCGGATTGGGAAGGCGATGACGGCGCCAAGGTGTCGTTCGCGGGTGGCTGGAGCCGGGCGAGGGGCGGGCGCAATCCCGAATATCTGTTCAACGTGCAGACCAGACTGCCATTCAGCTATGCCTTCACCAACGATACGGCGACGGTCAATTTCACCGGCGATCCGACCAACCCTGCAAACTACTTCACCAACCCGAACAACAATCCCGCACAGATCGAGGGCAGCCCGGTGCTGGTCGGCGGCACGCAGCTGAACGCCGCGCAGATCGGCGGCCTCGATTACAGCGTGACGACCGATCGCGACATCTTCGGCGGCTATGATGCGACGATCCCGGTTTCGTTCGGGCCGTTCACGCAGCTGATGCTCGGCGCACGCGTCACCGACCATGTCAACCGCATCGACGGTCGCGGCATCAACACCTATCTCACCACGTCGCAGCTTGCATCGCAGCTCAACGTGCCGACCGCGTCGACTCCGGACGGCACATTCAGCGGCAGCGGCGGGTTGGGCAACGCGACGCAGTATCTGAACCTGTCCGAACAGTCGGTGATCGATATCCTGGCGAATGCGATCAATTCGCCGCTGATCCGCAAGATCGGCGCGTCGACCCGGGTCAAGGAAACCGTCGTGGCGAGCTATGCGCAGCTCAATTTCGAGCAGAGCGGCTTTCGCGGCAATATCGGTGGCCGGCTGGTCTATACCAAGGACGTTTCGGACTATGCGCTGACGCTGTCGACCGCGGCCAACCCCAACCCCGTGCCGACCCCGACCACGACATCGACCGACTATCTGAAGTTCCTGCCGAGCTTCAATATCGCCTATGAGGCGAGTTCGTCGCTCATCTTCCGCGGTGCGGTCGCCAAGGTGATCTCGCGGCCACGCTATCAGGATCTGGCGGCATCGATCTCGCAAAACGATACGACGCGCGATGCGGGTGGCGGCAATCCCAATCTGAAGCCGTATGAGTCGACCAATTACGAGCTGACCGCGGAATTCTACCCGCGTCCGGGCAGCCTGCTCGCGGTCGAGGCCTTCCGTCGCGACATCAGCAACTACATCATTACCACCCGGACCGAGGGGGTGACTTTGTTCAATTCGCTGACCGGGCGGCTGGAGAACAATTACAGCGTTTCGCAGCCGATCAACGGCGGCAAGGCGAAGGTGAACGGCATACTCGTGTCCGGGCAGAGCGAGATCTGGGGCGGGTTTGGGCTCCAGGCGAATTATACCTATCAGGACAGCACGACCTCCTCGACCGACGCGTCGGGCGCCGATCTCAACCTTCCCTATTTGTCGAAGCACACCGTCAACGTGATCCCCTATTTCGAAAGCGGACCGTTCCAGGCGCGGTTGAGCTACAATTACCGGACGAAGTATTTCCGCACGATTGGCCGTCTCGGCTCGCGCGAAATGGTCGCCGCGTATAACCAGCTCGATCTGTCGGCAGGGTTCAATTTGACCAAGCAGGTCACGCTGTCGCTCAACGCGCAGAACCTGCTCGACGAGACCTATCGCCAGTATAACGCGACGCCCGATCGGCCCACGGCCTTCTACAAGAACGGGCGGACCTATGTCGCGTCGCTGTCCTTCCGCCTGTAGGTCTGGCGGCCGCTAGATAGGCCGCGTCTAGCCTCGCCCGCCCAGAGACCACCTGTCTGCAGACGGCTCTGTGGCGAGCGGGCGTTCATGGCTTAACGGGGTGGCGTGGCACGCTGGAGCGGTAACGCCGCCTTAGCTGGACCTCTATGAAGTAGCAGACCACCACCCGGGACGCTGTTCAGCCAAGGGCCGCACTATCACCAGAGGTACCGGGCTCCTTGGACAGTTGAAGATAGGCGGGGTCGAACGCGGCCAGATCGACCAGCGCCGGCCAGTCGTGGATCGTCAGGCGTCGGGCCTCGAGCGACAGCAAGCCGTCACGGCGCAGCTCTTGAAGCGCACGATTGGTATGGATGGACGTCAGCGCACAGGCATCCCCCAGATGAAACTGGGTCAACGGCAGCGCACAGCTGCCGTCCTGTACCAGCCCGACACGGTCCATTCGCAGATATAACTCGCACAGCAGATGTGCGATTCGCTGTTTGGCACTGCGTTGCCCGACATTGAGCGTCCAGGCGCGCTGGATCGCGGCGGCGGTCAGCGATTCCCACCACAGGGCCTGCGTCAGGGGCGGGTGGTCGATCGCAAGCCCGGCCAGCATCGGGGCATCGACCACCGCAACGCGTGCAGGGGTGATCGCGGCGATCGTCTGGTCCATCCCCGCCAGCAGGAAGACGTCGAAATCACAGACATCGCCCGGGAGATAAAAGGCGACGATCCGGCGGCGCCCATCGACGAGCATCGTGTAGCGGCACGCCCAGCCGTCAAGCAGGACATGGATCCCGCTTGGCTGCATCCCCCGGTCGAGCAACACCGTCCGTCCGGAAATCGGCCCGGCCTTGGCCGCAAGCAACGTGTTAAGCGCGACCTCCTCGGCAGCCGACAGAGGATGCCGGTCGCGCAGCTTCCGGACAAGCTTGTCCGCCGCCGGACTCCGCGTCGAAAAAGACGTTCGTGGGCCTGAGGTGCTGCCGGGGCGATGTTCGGATAAGACGCTGGTCATCAAGCAGGAACGAGAACGCCCCAGCGGGGGATGACCGGGGAAGTGTGTGATGCGCTCGGCTCACCGTTCGAATCGCTCGACTTATGGAATATCCTGATCCCGCTCAGTGGCAACGCACTTGGATTGCGTCGTTCTTGCGGCCGGGCTCGTACGATCATCGCCTATCGGACCCGGCTCCGCGCCATTGGGCGCGCAGAACGCGCCAGGGCGCAAAAATTGCCATAAAAGTGAAATTTGCGTTTGACGGGATTGGGGATGGGCCCTAGAGGGGTGTCACCGCAGCGAACGGCCACACGGTCTGGTTGCTG